>JAGDZV010000004.1:0-503890 GCA_049115495.1 Bacteroidia bacterium
GTATCACCGTCAATTGTTCCGGCTAATAGTAAGGCTGGCTGAGTAACAGTATTATCAGCCGTGTCTTTACATCCATTGCCATCTGTTACAATAACTTCATAGTTTCCAGCTACAAGATTTGTAATGCTGCTATCGGTTGCTGTTGTATTCCATACATAACTATAAGGTAGGGTGCCACCTGTAGTTAGGTTAGATGCTGCACCAGATGCATCACCAAAACATGCAGCATTTGTATCTATAAGAACTGAAGCTACAAGTTTTGCTGGCTCAAGAATGGAATATCTTATGCTGTCAACACAGTTATTGGCATCATAAATGGCGAGTAAGGTGTTGTTTAGTGGCGAAAGGTTAAGAACGGTATCGGTAGCTGCAATACTTCCAAAACCTCCCATACTTGCACCAAAATATGGAGCCGTACCTCCTTTAATTTCATAACCTAGCTCACCATCATTGGCGCCAAAACAGCTAATATTTTTGATAAAGGTAAATGCAAAATGAAGAGAATCAGGTTGTAACATAGTAAGGGTGGCAGAGTCTCTACAGCCATTGGCATCAGTTACCACTAACTTGTGGCCCTTTGCTGATAACTGGTTAGCGCTCACCCCAGTTTCGCTATTGCTCCATTGGTAAGTATATGGCATAGTTCCGCCTAAAACAGTAGCTTTTGCTTCGCCATCGCTAAGTCCAAAGCAACTCACGCTGTCTATTAAAGTAGCTGTGGTGCTTAATTTATCAGGTTGCGTTATAATTACGGAATCAAGAAGTGTATCGTTTTGTGCGTCAACGACTCTAAAATAATAGGTGCCGGATACTAGGCCTTTAATGGCTTTTGTGGTATCGCCTTGTAACCATTGATATGAAAGCGGCTTGTTACCACCAACAATTGTAGCAATTGCGGCTCCATCGGTAGAGCCATTACAGCTTGCATTGCGAATTACGGCGATGCTCACATTATAGCGGTCTCTAATAATTACCGAATCTCTGTAAGTACAATTATTTGCATCGGTTAGCGTGTATCTAAAGGTACCTTGACCTACTCCTACAAATTGATTCGTGTCAACTTGGGTATGACTCCAATTAAAAGAGTAATCAGGTGTTCCGCCAGAAGGGATAACCCTAAAAGTTGCATCCATGCTTGTAAGTGTACTTGCCATTGAGTCGATAACATGCATTGGGCTTATGGCTGAAGGCTCGGTAATTGTTACGGTGTCATTAATTGATTGCGAATTGGCATCGGTTACAGTTACTATATAAGTGCCAGCGCTTAAACCGGTTATTGTATCATTTAATGTGTTATTGCTCCAAGAGTACGTGTATGGCGCTTTACCGCCACATACTTTTACCCATGCAGAAGCCAAACTATTCCCATTACAAGCATTCTTTTGATCGGTATATGAAGTTATACTAATCGTGCTTGGTTCAGAAATAATGATCGTATCGGTTTCTGAACAATTACTTGAGTTATTCGCGGTAAGCACGTAAATGCCTGTGGTGCTTACATAAATTGACTCTCCGCTAACTGAAGGTGCACCGTTTGTATTCTTTCGCCATGAATAGGTGATGCCTGAAAGTGTATTTGTGGTAAGCTTTATAGAATCACCAGGGCAAAGATTTAACGAGCTACCTTCATTTATTACTGCATTGAAAAATGCTGGTTGTGTAATTATGAAGGAGTCTATTAAAGTATCTTGGTTATCTGTTATAATTCTTGCCCAATAATTACCTGCGGCTAAGCCGTTTACTTGATCAGTTGTATCATTAGTATTCCATAGAACTTTATATGATGCCGCCCCAAAAACATTAACCTTGGCTACGCCATCATTTTCGCCAAAACAACTGGCGTTTGAAAGTACGGTAACCTTGAGGTCTGGTCCTGAGCTAATAATTATTGAATCTATTGAAGTGCAAGACAAGCTATCAGTTATTGTAATTGTGTATGTACCTGCAGTTGCACCGCTTATGCTTGTTGTTGTAGCGTTGTTGCTCCATTTATAAGTATATGGTGAGTTCCCACCTGAAACTGAAACTGTAGCGCCTCCGCCATTGCCTCTATCGTTAGAATCAAGAGCAATAACAGGAACAATAGGAGAAGAAAATACTAATTGTTGAACCTTAAGTGAATCGCAACCTGCTATGGTTGCAAAACTATCAGTGAAGAAACCTGATGCGTATCTATACTGTCCACCAATTAAAGCACTATCGCCGCTGCATATGCGGGTAACGGTAGTGTCAGAAAAGCGTTGATTTACCGACAGTGTAGTGATTACAACAGAGTCGCAACCTGTAGCTGATCTCAGGGTATCATTATAAACACCTGCATTTAGTCTATAAGCGCCTCCTAATTGAATACTATCACCAAAACACATGTTTTGTGCCAAATTAGTTGTTATTGACGATGGTTCAGCCAACACAAAGTCAGCAGAAGTTACTTTGAGTCCATCAGCATCTGTAACTATAACACTATACGTGCCTGCCGATAAATTGTTAATGATGTTAAATGTATCGCTAGCTGAAGAGTTTGTAACGCTATTGCTCCAAGCATAAGTAAAGTTAGCTCTCCCGCCAGTAACAGTAGCTCTTAGAGCACCTGTAGATGCACCATTGCAATTAATATTACTCTCTTGGGTTAAAGTAACGCTAATGCTGGCGCCAATAGGTGTAGCGGTAGGATTGAAGTTGCCGGATTTATCAGGGTCGTCTGAAAGGACTGTTGTGTTTAAAAGACTTGCATAAGAATTATTTACAATGTCAGAAACACCCGATGGGATTGATGTAATCACTACATTAAACGTAGTGGTAACCACCATGCCTGCACTTGAATTATTTGTTGAGCGTACAATTACCTGATTATCTCCTGAGTTATTGCCTTCAGATATTTCGGTGGCATCAGAAACAACGGAGCCTACAACCAATTCGGTTCCTTGATTAAGCTCAGAATATATAATTGGCCTTAGGAAGGTAGCCGTTTCAGCAGAGTCTTGACTCCAAATTACCTCATATCGAATGGTGTCTCCTACATCAGCTTTGCCATTATTATTGGCATCATAGACTAGAGAATCTGTTTGGGTTAGTTGAGCACCTACATGTATGTTTTGTATTGCGAAATAATATACGCTGTCTTCTCCTCCGGCATTGCTATATACATACACTTTTGTTTTGTATGTACGATAGCTTGAATCAGTGAATGTAGTTTTTATCTCGCTTGATTGACCTGGGTAAATAGTGTCGTTTGGTTGGCTTGAAACATAGAATGAAGCGGAATCGTCATTTCTTAGTTGCACTGAATCTCGAAGAATAAGTGTGTCTGTACCTTCATTTACAATGCTGTATGTAACAGATGGTGATTGGTTCTTAAAAGAGCGCCCCCAATTGGTAAAGTCAGATGAAGTTGTACTAATATCTTTATTATTAATTTTTGTGTTGTTTCCATATACTACCAGCTCAGGAAAACAATCCCCAACCTCAACTGTAACAGGATTGTTGGCGCCTACAGTACAATTTGATGTATTGTTGGTTACAAAAATTTGATAGGTTCCTGCTTTGGTCACGGTTAAACTATTGGTTGTGCTCAGACAAGAGCTGCTTTCATTGAGTTTTAAAATTTGTATTCTCGCTTCATTAGAAGGGCTGGTTACACTATGTATCGCATAGGCCTTGCCATTTGCTTTTCCAACAATACTGGTAGTGGAATATCGAGTTTCTTCTACCGTAGAAATCTGATCGAGCCAATCGCCATCTTTCAATTCCATGAAAGTGGTACCCGTTAAACTGACATCAAGAACAACCATGGGGTTTCCATTTACAATAGCAAGATGGGCAGATGATAATTTAGAGCGAGAAAAGTCTTGAGCTCCTACAACTGACCAACTGTTTGATATGTATTTCATTACGGTTGGCTTGTAAGAGTCAGCGTTTAGATACAATACGTAAGGAACTCCATTAGCATCAAATTCAAGGTCAATGCGCTCTGATTCAACGCCAGAAAAACCTGCATTACCTACATATTGCCATTTACCTCCTGAGAACTTCATTACGGAAGCTCCTAAGCTGGCGGTAGCCCTATCTTTAAAGGCAACATATAAGGTATTATTATGTATCTCAAAGTCTAGCCATTCAATTTGAGATGCCGTAAAACCTTCCTTTCCAACGGTCTTCCAATTATTGCCATCAAACTTCTTTACGGTAGGTCTATAAAAATTCTCTACATCTATATATGCCACAAAAATTGAGTCTTGGCCAGATATTTCAATGTTTAATTCTTCGGCTTGGCCAGCACTAAAACCAGCTGCTCCTAAATAATTCCATGAGCTGCCATCAAATTTTTGAACACTTGCTTTTCGGCTATTAGAGTTGTCTCTGTAGGCAAAGAATAATGAGTCGTCACTTGGACTTGCGGCCAACTCATAGTCAATATATGCATTGGTTGAATTGCTAATGTTGGCAAATCCGGCGCTACCGATTTGAATGAGACTATCGGCATCTAATTTCCAAACATTGGCCTTGTTAGATACCATGGCTGAAAGGTACACCACATCATTATCGTCCATGATAAGTTTGGCAGATCGCGCAGAAGTATTATCTACCTGAGCTTGTGGAGTCCAACCTACATTGCCCCAGCAGTATGTTGAATTTGCTACAGCAGGCAAAGTAAGGGTTACATTGCTCTGGCCTTTATTGGTGCAGATTTTTAAAGGGCCATCGGGCGAAATATTGCCTACGTCGTCGCATTTGGCAAAGCCTTGGTATGGAACCGTTAACAGACCCCATGATTCAAGCGTATCTCTAGAAGAGTTGGTGTAAAACTCAAGTTGACCATAGCGTACACCTGCGGCAGTTGGGGTGTGTTCTACCACAATAATGTTGCTAAATGATGTAGAATTCAATAATGAATCATTTCTATCTACCACAGCAAAATTGTTTAGCGAATTTATCTGCTGATTTTGGAATGTAACCTTGAAGTCCGATGCATTTCGACCTATAATTTTGATTGAATCAATCTCAAGTGGCAAACCATAACCAACATTGATCAGCCTAAAAGTATCCCTAACGGTTTTGCCAATTTCGGCATCAGGTAATACTCTATTCTCAGTTACAGTTGCCTTGGCACTGGTGTAAGATACTCGTCCAAACTCAGCAAGTCCAAGATCATTTTCGATGGTTGAATATAGCGGTGAGGCCTTTGAGTCACCATAGAAAAATGTATTAAATATAGGTGTTGAAGGGTCGTTTGTATGAAATTGTACGTTTGTCAAGTTTTCTCCATCAGTGGTTGATCCTGTAAACTGTACAGAAAATTCAGCATTGCTCAATGCTGGCACGGTGTCAGGAAAATTGACTAGGGTGAAATTGGAAGAATATGGCCCTGATAAAACGGGTTTCTTTGTGAAAATTAGATCGCTTGTTCCTGAATTTGAGATTACAAACCCATTTTTTTGAAGCGTTTCATTCATATCGGCGGCTCCAACTTTCAATACACCAGATAATATGCTATCTGATAGGTTTGTAATTAGGTACTCACCAAAACTAGATCCTATTTCTTGATGTCTAAACCCAAAAGTGGGAGACGTTGGACTTTCATATACATATAATTCATCGCCGTAATCAAAGCTAGTGGCTCTAAAAAAGAGTTTGTCATTTATTACTTTGAATCTGTTAAAATCATACAATAATTCTGAACCTGTTACCGTCAATAAGTTGGCAGGGTTTCCGTCAAAAATTAAAAAACCACCTATTATGCCAAGTTGTACATCTGGTTTTTGTATAATAAATATCTTATCACCAAATTTAATGGCAGATTCAGATTCTACGTTGACCAACACCACCTTGACGCTTGAAGGTGTACCATCGCTTTCATAAAGGCTTCTATTTTCTACCCAATAATATTTTCCGTTAGATAGCTTGCCTAATGGCTTAACTTCTCTTCTCGTATTACGAATTTGCTTTGTACCGTTGCTTGTTCCATCGCTCACATATAAGCCTCTTACAGCAGAGCTTCCCGAAAATTTTGTTAAATATATGAGACTGTCTATGGCTTCTACAATTGCTAATCCATCACTATTTATACTGCTGGTGGTGGCATTGGTTCCTTTTGTTTTTACCAATTCTGTACTTGTGGTATAGTAAAATGCGCTATCAAGTGTGGCGTATGTTGTTGTAGATGTAGGGTTTAAAGATGTACCTACTTTAGCTGTTCCGCTTGTAGTGCCATCGGTTCTCCATAATTCTGTGCTTACTGATTCTTCGGCAGAAAAATACACATAGCCACCAGCGCTCCCAAATACTTTTGGGTCAGAGCTATTTCCTCCTGATTTTATGTCTTTTAGCCTAAAAGTACCAGAATTGGTTCCATCGCTAACCCAAGGTTCATAACCAGACACCGTTAAAGTACCTCCACTTAAACTTTGTTTTGATGAAAAAATAAATTTGTTGTTTACAACAGCGGCAAATTCGCCTCTAAAGGCAGTATTTGAAAGTTGATCTTTTTGTGAAGAGAGTATTTCTGCCGTTGCATTCGCTGTATCATATACCCATAAGCTTTCTGCGTGTTTAAACATAATGTAACCTCCAACTGTATGCAGTCCAGAGGGAAGAATATCTTCAGATACTGAATCGGTATTGATCACCTTATTTGTACCACTTAATGTGCCGTTGGTTTTCCAAAGCTCACCAGTTCTATTTGATAAGCCAAAATAGATGCTATTGCCAGCGGTGGCCATAAAACTAAGGTTACCAAAAAATGAAGGTAATTTGGTAGCGTTGTTTACTACGCCGGCACTTTTTGTGCCAGAGGCAGTTCCATTGGTTTCCATCAATGTAGCTCCAAAGCCATTGTTGCCATAAAACAAAACTTTACTTCCTATTTGAATAAAGTTTGGGGCAGCAATGCTACTTGCTACTACACCTGGACTGCCGCCATTTAAATCAATAATTTGAGAAGTGCCAGAACTTGTTCCATCGCTCTGCCATAGTTCCATTTTAGTTGAAAGGTTTTCATGGGCCCAAATCATTTTGGAGTTAAGCTCTCCCATAAAATATACTTTTCCTGCATTGGTCCCTAGACTAACAACACCTGATGTTCCACTTGAAGTTCCGTCGGACTTCCATAGATAGTTGTCTTTTTCAAAATATAGGCTTCCACCAAATACATAATATCCTGATAATGAAGATTCGGCAGCATTGCTTGACACATTTACCGTGCCGCTTGAAGTGCCATCAGTTTTATATAAACCACCAGTACCAGTAAAGTAAAGATCACTTTTATATTCAATAAAATTTGAAGCCCTAGATGATCCAGAACCTGAGTTTATATCTTTCACCAAAACAGTTCCTGAGGCTGTACCATCTGTTTTCCAAAGCTCAGTGCCATTGGTGCCGTCATCTGCATTGAAATACACTTCGCTATCAAACAAAAACATGTCGGTAGGCGAAGAACCCAATTTACCTGGACGAATGTCTTTGAGTAGTTGGGTGCCGTTTGTTGTACCATCCGTAATGTATAGCTCACTGCCGCCTTGTAATGTCGTTGCATTAAAAACCACCTTATTGCCTAAGCGAATAAAATTTCCCGGATTACTATTACTAGTTGTTCCAAAGTCTACATTAATGTCTTTGAGCAATTTGGTACCATTAGCCGTGCCATCAGAAACCCAAAGTTCATCATCATACGCTAGCGAGTTTGCTCCAAAAATTAGTTTGCCATTTAATTCTATGATTTCTCCTGAAACGGGAGCTTTTTGAAATGTGGCAAGAGTTTGAGTGCCTGAAACAGTACCATCACTTTTACAAAGAACATTATTTTGTAAAAAGTAGGCTTCATTTTTCATGATTACAATGCTTGTTATACTACCAGCTGGTAAATCAAGAGACTTTGTAAGGCAGGTAATTGCTGAGCCATCCCATAAAAATAGATGGCTTTTCATATTGCCTATTACACCTTGTGTGCCGGAGAAAAACATTGAATCACCTTTTCGGGTTAAGGTTGACACGTTGCCATCTTCAAAACCGGAAGAATTATCTCCAAGAAAGGTGACTTGAGAATATGCGTATTGATGATTGCATAAAATAAATGATGTAAGAAACAAGAAGTTTAGGTAGAAAATCTTCTTCATAATTGTTGCTGATTTGCTTTCAAAAGGACTTTAATTCTATAAAGCAGATGATCAAAGCGTTAATAATGCTTTCTTGGTGTTGAGAATTTGACCTTTAGTTATGCCAACACTTAAACAAAAACACTTAATGCGCTTGAAAACCTTTTTGCTCCAATACAAGAATATTAAGCCACATGTATAGCAAAAAATAAATGTTCTGGGCCACCGTAAATAATGTTATGTAGATGTGTAAAAGTGTAATAAAGAAAAAAAACATGTAGCTACATGAGTGTAAAGCGCTAAAAATTACGGCTAACCTTTGTTTAACCTTGAAGTTAATTCATCTCTTTGCCTTTTGCCAATGGGTAATTCTTTACTGGTATTCTTTAAAAGAAGCGTTGATGCCTTAATCTCTTGTAGGTGATCTAGGTTTACAATATGGCTTCTATGAGATCTATAAAAGCTTCTAGAAAGTTTGTTGATATATTCGTTAAGACTGCCTCTTACAACGTGTTTTTGTTTTCTCGCTGTATGTATCTCTATATAAATATGATCACTTCTTAAAAAAAGAATTTCTGAAAAATCAAGTCGCGTAAATGTTTTATTTGACTTTATAAACAGAGCGTCTTTAATGATTAAGTTCTCTTGATTAAGTAAGTTTTCTCTTCGCTTAGAGTAGTTGTATAAAGCCAATTCTATTGATGTATAGAGTTCTTTTTTATTGAATGGCTTTACCAAAAAGGCAAGTGGCTCCACCTTTTTAGCTTGTTCAAGAGTAAGCTTATCAGAATTTGATGTTAGAAAAATGAATGGGAACTTAAAAACTTGGTTTATTTCGGTTGCAAGGTCAACTCCGCTCTTTTGGCCACTAAGCTGTATATCAAGTATTGCAATGTCTGGATGTTCTGATTCAATAAGATCCAAAGCTTCTTGATAACTTGTAACCGGTGGTAAGACTTCATAACCAAAGTCTTCTAAGGTGTTGACTATGTTATCAGCAATAATTACTTCGTCTTCAACAATTAAAACTTTTACCTTACTCATGAGATAGCAAACCTCGTACTTTCAGTTTGAAAAATTGAATTTGGTTTCAATGCTGTTATAAAGGTATTGTTTTATGTTATGAAGATAGCTTTGATTGTTACCTAGCAATTTACTACATATGGTTTCTCATGTGAGTGTCTTTAAAATATATTTCGAAAGCTGCACCTTTAGTAAAATTTATTTCAGCTCTACCTTTAAGCTGTTGAGATAATCTTTTTACGAGCCTGAGACCTAGACTTTTTACCGTATTGAAATTGATGTCATCTTTAAAACCTTTACCATTATCTTGTACAGTCATTTTATATTCAGTTTCTAATTTTTCAAATTTTACTGTTAGTTTTTTGTGAGATTTTTCAAAGCCATACTTAAAAGCATTGGTAATTAACTCATTTAAAATTAGACCCAACGGTATTGCTGTATCAATATCAAAAGCAAAGTTTTCTGCATCAATATCGGTCTCAATCTCTTTGTCATACATGGCAGATACTTCATTTACCAAGGCGTGGGTATATTCGTCAAATTGAATTAATAGGTCTTCGTTTTGATATAGTCTCTGGTGTATTAATGCCATAGATTTTATCCTATTCTGACCTTCTTCAGCAAGTTCTCTTGCTTTGTTATCTTCAATGTTTCTGCTTTGTAGCTCAATCAAACTAGATACAACCTGAAAGTTGTTTTTTACGCGATGATGAATTTCTTTAATAAGCAACGATTTTTCTTTATCTGCTTGCTCAATAGTGGTCTTTTGTTTTTCTATTTCCTTATTTTTAGATGCGAGTTTAATTGATTGTTTACGTTGATAGAAAAAAGATATTAAAATTACAATTAGTAGTGTACTTATGGCTATTGAAGTTATGGTCGCCGTCCTTTTTTTGCCTTTTTCAACTTCAATTTCGGCGTTTTTGACTTGCCTTATTTTATCAGATTCGATTTGGGCAAGGTCATTGCTCAGCTTTTCGCCATATAAGGATTCAATATTTCTATTAGCTTTTGATAAACATTCTAGCGCTTCTTTATGAAAGCCATGCACGTATAATACTTTAGATGCCGATTCTAAAAAATGTATATAGTTATTTTGCGTTAGATTTGATTGAGTTACGCTGTCAAGGTTATTGATCATTTGAGCAACGTTTGAAGCATTATACTTTTTCATAAACCTTTGCATGTAAGGGGCATCTAAAGTAAGTTTGGCTAGGTATCTTAATTGTAGTTCTAATAGTATAAATTCTTGAAAAGGAATGTGTTTAAGTGTTTTAAAAAGCATTTCAATTTTAGCTGTGTCATTGCCAATGTAGATTAGAGCATCTAGCCACTGCCTAATTACAGCTGCTTGATAACGGCTTCTCTTTCTCCTTGTACTATCAAGTTTATAATTGTATTCGACCATCTTTAAGAAGCCGTCTAGATCATTGGTAATAGTATAAAACTCTGACATGTAATATTGCGCCATAATCTGTAGGTTGGTATCCTTAAGGTTTTTGGCAATGTCAATCACCTTTTTACATTTCTCAAACCCACTTTCAAAGTCATTTTTTATTACAGCAAAAACACATTGTGGTATTAGACTTAGCCCCGTACCTTTTTGAATTACCAAATTATCTTTTGGTTTATCGTTTAAATAATTAACCAATACATTATTTATACTATCGGCGGTAATGAGTTTATTAGCGTTAAGGTAGAGCATGCTTTTTAAGCTCAACCACTCTATATAATTACGATCAATTTCTTTTATAGGTATTTCTAAATTATGGTCAAGAGCGCTGAGCTTTTCAATGTTATCAAGCTTACCTTCTATAAGGTGGTTGTTGCGAATGCTAAACTCATTAAGTTCCTTAAAAGAAAACTTATTATTTAATATTTTTATATAGAGACGAGCTGATTTTTTAAAATAGGTGTAATCATTACTGTCAATTTTTACAATTTGCTTGTTTAGAATAGCTATGGCCAATGAATCTATTTGATCTTGTTGGCTCTGTAGGTCTTGCTCTATAGTTGATGAATAAGCTAAATTGTAGAGTAAAACGAAGAAAGTAACTAAATGCGTTTTTTTCATATTATTTCTTCATCAATAATGAATACACCATCGGCAGTTTATCATCCAAGTGTTTGATTCTATATTTTCCTTTCTCCACTTCAACAGTATGGGCAAAGCAATCGTATGGCGAATAGTCAAATTCTTGAATATCATTAAGAGTTAAGCCTTCTTTTATTAAAGCACTTATTACTTCGGCCATTCCGTGGTTCCAACTCACATTTTTGGTGGTGATTGATTCTGAACCATCGGTATAGGTTCCTTCTTCATCAACAATGGCATCACTATTAAAATATCGGTACTTTATGCTTTTAAAATCATCATCCATCATCCAAAGAGCAGGATGAAATTCGGCAAAAACGAATTGTCCACTCGGTTTTAAGAATTGATTCACCAAACCAGCCCATTTATTTATATCAGGCAACCAACCAATGGTGCCATAGCTCGTAAAAACAATGTCGAATTGCTCATTTAAGTGCTGAGGTAAATCATATATATTGCAACAAATGAATTTTGTATTTGTATTGCAGGTTTTAGCTAGCTCATTCGCTTTCTCAATGGCTTTGTCGCTTAAATCTACCCCAACGGCTCTTGATGCACCCATTCTACTCATTGAGATAGTGTCTTGACCAAAATGGCATTGTAGGTGTAAAACTGATTTCCCTTTTATATCGGTTAGATATTGAAGTTCAATATCATTCAATGAGTTTCTACCTTCAATAAAGGTTTTGTTGTCATAAAATTCAGAGTCAAAATGAATTTCGGTGCGCTGGTTCCATGATTCTCGGTTGATTTTTTCGTAATCTTTCATAACTGTAATGACTTAATAACAAACATAAAGGCTCTATATGAAGATTTGCTATTTGTGTTGCTTTACTTTTTTCTTTCAAATGTTTTTTTGCTAAGCGATGCTTAAAAAGCACAAAAAGACCTGATTGACAGCTTAAGGTAATTTGTAATAATTTGTAGTAAAGTTGTGAATGCTTTTAAGAATAGTTGGAGTTTTTGCATTTGTATTTTTTGGGCAATTGGCAAAAGCACAAGAGCGCCAAAGTGATCCTAAGTTGGTAAATTGTAAATATGAGCCTTTAGACAAGCCCATTTGGGATTTTGATGCAAAAGATAGCTTGCAGTTGGTTATTTCTAATTGCGAGATTGAAAAACAAAAAGTAATGCTTTTTAATAGATGGGGTCAAGTATTAATTGAAGAAAACACCACGGTAATAACTAAAGAAATGTTTGAAGATAGACCAGCAGCGGGATCCTATTTTGGAAACTTTGAATTTTTAAATGAAGAAGGAATTGTAAAAAAGTATAGCCTTGTATTAGTAATTCGTTAAAAGTTAAACTCTAATTCTTGTTGGTTTGGGCTGTAAATGTGGCAACAATCTTTTGCTATAACAAACTCTTGTTTCCATGTTTTAAGACGACTCAATTTGGCTTCAAAAGTTATTGATGTTCCTTCAAATGCAATTTGATCAATTAATCCATCGTTGGCAATTTCGTATTGAGACAAATCACTAAAAAGCATACGGTTTGTCAATTCCAATTCCTCACCTGAATCAGTGTAATATACCTTAAATTCATCATCATTTAGGTAAATGGGATCGCCATTCTCCTTTCTGAGATAAATTGATATTACTCTGTATTCCAATGTACATGAAACATCAACGCAATCTGACTCTTGTGTTGGATTATTTATTTCAATATCAGATTCGAATGAATTGGTGCATGAAAAAGCGAAAAGAATTGGTATTAGGAAACGAGACTTCATAAAGCTTTGTTTTGGGAACAAGAACGGCCACCACTTAAATTGGTTGCTTGGTTTATTTAGTAAATATTGGCCTATCTTCTGGGAATAGAAAAACTAAAGGTAGAACCCTTTCCTAATTCGCTTAAAACCATTATTTCACCACCATTCATTTCAACAAAATCTTTGCTTAGAACAAGTCCAAGGCCCGTTCCCTTTTCGCCTTGAGTTCCATATTTACTTTCAACAGGTTCTTTGGTAAAAAGCCTATTTAGAGTGTCTTTGTCAATACCAATGCCATTATCTTCTACCAATATCCAAACATTGTCATTTTCTTGTTTGGCGCTAACTCTAATTATGGCATTTGATCTGGTGTATTTTACGGCGTTGCTAATTAGATTTCTAACCACTACTCGTATTTGTTCAATGTCTGCTTTTACTTCTTGTGCACTAACAGCATTTTCAATTTTAACCCCTTTTTCTTTAGCAATATTTTTAAAGAGGTTTACATTTTCATGAACAATTAAAGAAATGTCAAAAACAATGGGCTTTGTGCTAAATCCATCCATTTGGTCTTTAGCCCAAAAAAGTAGATTATTAAGTGTAAAATGCACTTTATCTACTTCTTGTTTAAGCGAATGGCTAAAGTTTGAAAAAGAGTCGGCACCTATTTCTCCTTCTTCAAGTAAATCAAAGTAACCCTTTAAAGCACCAACCGGGTTTCTAAGGTCATGACTAATTATTGCAAATAGCTTTTTCTTAGTTTCATTAGATTTTTCAAGCTCTATTTTTTGTGTTTTTAAATCTTCGTTAGATTCATTTAGCCTGTTTATAAGGGCATTTAATCTATATGATTGGCTTCTGTTTTTGTAAAGTAAAAGCGTGGCCAGAAACAAGGCTAAACAGGCTACAATACCAATAAAATATATCTGATACCAATAAGACTCTAGAGCAATAGACTTCTCTCTTAATTCAAGTCTTAAAAGGGCAACTTGATCTACTATTTCTTTTTCAAGTTTATCAAATTCAGTAACTTTTTGATTGTTGTAAACATCGTATAACCTTTCTGGCAACCCCAACACAAGAGCATCACTTTTTGAAGTTAGGTATGCCATTAATTCTTTTCTTTCTTCAGGCGCAATTAGGTATTTACCACTTTTTTTGAAAGTACTAATGTCATCTCTTAAATAAGAGAGTTCAGAGACCAGATCAACATTTAAGCTTATTGTATTTCTTATTGAAATTGTTTGTACAAAGCTGGTTATTACCCAAATAATAAACATTGCCGGTATGCTTATGGTAACCACCCTTAAAGGGGTAATCTTTATTTTGCCTTTGCTCAACTAGTTTAAATAAAAATTAGTCAGTCAAAAATGCATAACTAGGCTAAATAGTTCCAAAATATTTATCCATAGGAGAAAAATAATGATCAACCCACCCACTTTCGTAGCGTTTGCCTTGCCCGCTGGGAATGTTAAAGTGTTTCAAAACCATTTTACAGCCTTTATCTGTATCTTCTAGTCTTATTTCAACAATAGAGTCTTGGTCGTTGTCGTTGAATTCAGTACTGCGCCAAGTTTGCTTTATAAAAGCGTAAGGTTTAAGCTCTAGGTGTTTGCCAAAAATATAGTTGTCCCAAGCCATGTATTCGCTACCTTCAATAGGCTCACTTTGTGCTTCGCCCCCAGTCATTTTTGAGTGGCCATCAGTTCTTAGCCATGAGTTATATACTGTTTGGGCCGATGCTGAAAAATATTTTTCCAATTGAATGCTATCCATTTTTTTGAGTTTTAATAAACCCAAAGTTATAGAAAACCCACTTAGTGCATTAAGCAGGAAAAATTCTTGCACCAAGTGGGCTATTAAATCTCTATACGAAATCGTATTTTTTCTTAAACCATTTTCTTACGGTGAAATAATAATTGTTGTCAACTTTTTTTCTTTTAAAATGCCAGATTTTGGCCCTGTAAGTTTTGGTTCTTCCTTTATCATTTGTGTGCGAAACTCTTAAGGCATTTTTTCTAAGCTTGAGCTTGTTAGAACTAGTGAAAATGATATCAGCGGAATTAGAGATGCCGGCAAATGATAATTTTCTATTATTCACTTTGGCAACTCTAATATTTGGTTTTGCAAAATTGAAAGTGTAAATAACTTGTCCGGGCTTGTCTACATTAACAGCTCCCGAAGCATTTCTTTGAATAGCATAAGCATTGGCCACCGAATCATATTGCAATGGAATGGTATCTTCTTTCCATCTAAGGTTTCCATTCTCGTCGGTATAGCCAATATATAATCTCATATCGCCGTCATACCTTTCAGCAGGAATATTAATTTCTACGGTATCTCCCGTTTCTGAATTAAATTCAATATCAACCATCCCACCTGTAATTAAGGCATTGTTATTATCGTCAAAAGCGTAAAATTCGTTTTCTATCATTTCTTCTTCATTTACACCAGTTTTCACATCATTTATTTCAGTATAGTCGGCATTGTATTTTATAAAAACACCATTCTCAAGTGTTTTTTTGTCAGTAAAGTATGCTGGGTTGTTTTTTAAATGAATCTTACCCGGTTGAGATTCAGTATTACAATCTAGCTCTGTAGAAGTAACATTTAATTCTACCCGTCTATCCTTATTTAATTCAATAGATTGCGCAAGTGTTTCACCTTTGGTTTCGTAATTAATAATTACCCCGCTCTTGTATTGGTCTATAATGGTTTTAATGGCTTCAGCGCGTTTGTAACCTAGGGTTTCGTTGTACTGTGTGCTGCCAACGGTATCTGTAAACCCTGTAATGTCAATAATGGCAGAATCAGCAATGCTTGAGAGCCACTCTTGCAAAGAGTTGATCTGATTTGGAGCCAACTCATATTCGTTGGTATTAAAATAAAAGAATCTGGTGCACTGCTGTGCCGATGCTCCAAAGGCACTAAGCGTAAATATGGGAATGAATAAAAGGCTTTTCATTGGAGATTTTAGTGTTTAGTATGTGCTTTTTAAATAGGTAACCATTTAATCAAGATTTATTTTTGAAGGGTGAGTGAAAACGGCTTTTTACCAAAAGGGATTCTAAAGAATGGACATGTCAACACCATTTGGCCTAACCTATTTAGAGTAGTTAATGATATTGGGTTAACACGAAAAAGAATAGAATTACCTGATGGTGATTTTGTGGATATTGATATTAAGCTTGACGGAAGAAATACATGTGTTTTGATAATGCACGGCCTTGAAGGGAATAGCAAAAGACCCTATATGTTGGGCATGGCAAAAAGGTGCTGGGATGCTGGGCACGATGTAATTCTAATGAACCATAGAAGCTGTAGCGAAGAACCTAACCGAATACTAGAAGCCTATCATAGCGGAAAAACGATTGAGGTAGAATTGATATTGAATTATGTTAATACTCAATTTGATTATGAAAATATTGCAATTGTTAGCTTTAGCATGAGTGGAAATATGGCGCTAAAATATGCTGGTGATCCAATTCATGAAAAGCCAAAGGTTTTAAAGGCGATTGTTGCAATTTCTACTCCCTGCGATTTAACATCGTCAGTTTATCAGTTAGAAAAAGGCTTTAATAGGGTTTATATGAGACGTTTTATCAAAACTTTAAAACAAAAGGCAGCACAGAAATTAGAAACATTTCCAGAAGCGCCATACACATTGGAAGAGGTGCGAAAAACAAAAACCTTTAGGGATATAGATGAGTACTTTACAGCAAGAGTTTATGGTTTTAAAAGTGCATTAGATTATTGGCAAAAGAGTAGCTGCAAGCCTTACATTTCAAATATTGATATTCCTACTTTGATTTTGAACGCTCAAGATGATCCTTTTCTTGCACCCGAATGTTATCCTGTTCAAGAATGCGCATCAAATAATTGCGTAGAGCTAGAAATGCCAAAATATGGGGGACATGTTGGCTTTGTTGGTGATTTAAAAATGGAGACTACTTATGCTGAGGAAAGGGTGGTTGAATTTCTTGCAAGTCAATTAATCAATTAGCTTTATAAAATGATTATATTCATAATCTACAGGGCTATCGAATTCAATCCAATCACCATATTCATATTTAGGACTGATAAAATCATAAATCTTAAATCTTGCCCTATACTTTTTAGACCCTTTAAAGGTAAATCCACCGCTGCACATTCCATGTCCAATACTAACGGTGCCTAATGTATCAATTGGAATAATATATGTAGTTGTTTCAGGTGCGTTTAACTCATTTAACTCAGCCCGTATCATCAAAGCAGAATCCATTATAGAAGTTTTAAAATCAGCAAACATTGAAGGTCCACAACCATATAACATAAATGAGTTCTTGTGATGCTCAATTTTTAGAGACTCATTTTCTGTTTTTATTAATCTAGCTGCCACCCAAACGGCATCTTTCCAATTACCACGTACTCTTTTTGCTATTTGAATTGAATCTTTATATTCTAAATAATAATTGGTACCAACTTCTAATTCTTGTTCAACTTTAAAAATTACTTGAGAAATATTGTGAGCGCCTTTAATTACTTCAACTTTTGCCAAGTTTATACAATGATCATGAGCTCTTAGATGAATTTGAACATCGTGGCCAAGCTCTGGAATTAAACCTTGAGAAGTACCATAGGTTTCAAGAATTATAAATCCATTTACGTCAATTTTATTAGTTTCAGGATATGCCCAAATGCCTGAACTCATACAATCGGCAGAAAGCGACTTAGTTAAAATTAAAAGCAAAGTTGCAATTACGTAGTGCTTTTTCATTTTCGTTTATTAACTGCTTTTGTACATTAAAAGTATTGCACCTGCCAATAAGCTGCTGTTATGAACTCAATTTTATAAAAAATTGAATGAACCCTGGCTTAGAACTTTATTTTGTTTCTCATCTATAGTTTGAAATAAATTGGCGTTATTTTTAAAAAGGTAGCTACCGGGAAGTGTATGAGCACCTAAGAATTCTATGTTTAGCCTGTTTATCTCTCTTCTTTTTTGCTGCTCTACATGCTGAGCACATCTACTGGCAACATACCAGCCATGCATTATTTGTGATTTAAAACCAAGCAACCGCGCCGCAAGTAGGTTGGTATGTATCGGATTATGGTCGTTAGACAAATTTGCGTATTCTAATGCGTCTTTTTTACTTAATTGCCATTCAAGTTCTACCGAAGCATTTGCTAGTGCTTGTGGCATTTGCTTTGGCTTAGATTTTTTCTTGCTTTTTCTTTTTATCAAATAGCTGCCATCACCTTTGGCTACAATGCCATCATCTTGCAAAAATGTTATTTCAAATACTGGCGCTAATGCCCCTTGCGCTTTGTATGGAACTTTTATGGTGGTTTCAATGGCTAATCTTTGTAAAGGGTCAATCTCCTTTAGTATTTCAATATTGGTATTTAAATGAATAGTGCCTGGAATTGATAAAGTGTAAGCCTTATTGAGCATTAGTGCGGCTTTAGCCCTCTGCGCTAGCAGGTATAAATATGTAATGGGTAGTTGATTTCTAAACCCAAAATAGTTGCGATAAGCTTCTAGCTTTTTTGGTTCTATAAATACGTTAGGAAAATTACCAGTGAGATCAATTCCTTGCTCGGCTATATTTTTCCCTCTAGTAAAGGTTAATAATGCGGGTCGCACCATTGTGCTCAAATTATTGAGCTCATTAAAAGTAATAGAAACGGGCTTAGTCATTTATAATTTCAAAGGTAAATGACTTTACAATTTCTTTACCAAGCGACGCGCTAACAGAACAGTATTTATTAAAAGCTAAATCAATAGCTCTTTGGCCTTTCTTTTGATCAATGTTTCCATATAGCCTATAGTGCAAGTGAATTTGCTTAAATGGCTTTATCATTTCTAGCTGCTCCCTTTCTCCTTCAGCAGTAATTTTTATATCATTTAGCACTTGCTTTTGTTTTTTGAGAATATCAACAATATCAACTACCGTACATGCGGCTAATGCAGATAATAAAGATTGCATAGGGCTTAATGCACTTCCGCCGCCATCAATTATAGCCAATTTACCAGTTTCGCTAGTGGCTTGCATGGCGTATTGATCATTTACTCTTTCAAGTGAGATTTTCATGATACAACGATACTAAAAAACCACCCTAATTTCTTAAGGTGGTCTAAACACAGAAATATTCGAAACCTAGTTTTTTACAAACATGGTGGTTTGCCCGTTTAAACTTTTTATTATGTATGTTCCTTTTTCTAAGTCATTTATTTTCAACTGTGAGCAATTTTCAAAAGATTTTAGCAGTCTACCACTAAGCGAGTAAATCTCATAGTCGCTTATGATGTTGGTGAATATCACATCTCCATTAGTAGGGTTTGGCCAAACTTTAAATGTGTTTCTAGTTTCTAGTTCAAAGTTTAAAGTTTCAATAGGGGAGTAGTCAAAATCACCGTTATAGTCAACTTGTTTTAGGCGATAGTAAAGTTTAGTAGCGAGCTTCGAATTATGAGCTTCGAGCTGATCTACAAATTGATAATCGGTTATGTTAAAAGTGTTTCCTTGGCCTTGAACTGTTCCAACTTGTTCCCATGCTTGGCCATCAAAACTTCTCTCTATTTCAAAATGGCTATTGTTTTCTTCCATGGAAGTTTGCCACTCTAGAATAGCGCTTTCTCCATCAGAAAGCCAGTTTGCATCAAAGTAAGTAAACTCTACGGGTAGGGCAGAACCGGCGCTTCCTACGCCAAAGTAAAATAGATTTGTACTAAAATTTATTGTTCTAGTAAGCGAATAGGGACCACTACCTGATGCTGACATTGAGCTACCGTTGTTCCAACTACTTGATACACCGTTTTCCCAATAGCCGAGCCATGCTGTACCTCTTGCAAAACCAGTTTCTTCTTCAGATGCATTCCATTGTAGGGTAACTGAAACATTACTTTGTGAACCTGAAGACTGTATAGACCATGTTTCTCCAACAACGTTGGTGGTTTGTTGGGTACTCTGTGTTACTGGGTTGGCATATACATTTTCAGAAATGCCTACTGTGTATTCTCTATCGCCACCATCATCAATAATTATGGGTAAATAGGGGTTACGTCCAATTGGCAATGTAACGGGGTCAGAGCCTACCTTGGCTCTTACTTTGCCTGTGCCGTTAACTCTTATGTAGCTGCTGCTGCTTCCGCCTGAAATATCAACTGAGTCACCAATTGTTAAATCATTATTACCAAGAATTAGAAAGCCATCAGTAAGGGTTAAATCTCCTTTTAATTCAAAATCAGCATCTATTTCTACATTGGCATTATTTTCAATTTTCAACTTTTTAATAGGTATTGAATTAGAAGAAATAGTTTGTTTGCTAGTACCGGTTAATTGCAATTCGCCAATGCCGTTGTATTTAGTATCTGTATGAAGGTCAGTGTTTCCGGTTATGTCTATTGTTCCCCAATTTCCAATTCTTGGGTCAACTGAACCTGACTTGGTCGTTTCAAGGTTGCCATCTACATATAATACAGCATTTTTTCTAACAATTAATGATGTACCATCAATATATAGTTGAGCGTTGCTAGAACTAATAAAAGCCAATTGAATAAGCAGTATTATAGCAGTAACAACTAAAACCTTAATGAGTCTTTCAACGCCCAAAAGTGATATTTTACTTGATTTCTGCATTTTATTCAGCTTCAACTATACCTTCTAAATAATTTTTAATCAATTGAAGCTCTTTTGCATTGGCTTCTACTTTAGCATCCAAATTTGATTTATCATCTTCAAGTACTGCTACTTCTTCTTCAAGATTTTCTATAATGTTTTGTTGTTCTTGAATTGCCTTTACCAATACCGGTACGAGTTCTGCATAGTTTACACCGCGGGTTTGCATACTATCGTCGGCCAGTGTTACCACTTCAGGTATAATTTGCTCTAGCTCTTGGGCAATAAATCCAAGTTTAGTGGTACCTATAGAATCTTCTTTCCAATTATATGTTACAGACCTTAAGTTCATTATCTCATTTAAACCGTAGTCCATATCTATTATATTCTTCTTTAGTCTAAGGTCTGATGTTTGTATTGTACCATTTGCAGCGTAAACAACTGACCATCTTTTTGAAGAAGTTCCCAGGGCTTTTGTACCATTTGTTGCAGGAAACACAGCACCGTTGATTTCTAAAAAGCCAGATGAAAAATTCCCTTTTATTAATGGTGTAGCTGTACTAGAATTTGAGATATATAAATTGTTTGAACCGGTTTCATTATATCCAGCTTGATAGCCAATAAACACGTTTCCGCTACCTAAACTTTTATGGCCTGCAGTATATCCAATTGCTGTATTACTAACGCCAACCGTTGAGTTATATAGAGTACCACCTCCAAGTGCAACATTGTAATTACCCGTGGTTGTTTTATACATTGATGATGAACCTACTGCTGTATTTAGGCCATTTGTGCTACTATATAGAGCATAAGACCCAATTGCAACACTATATGACGAGACCGTGTTTGATTGTAAACTTAGATAACCGATTGCTACATTATTATGACCAGTTGTATTTGATACTAGCGCAGAATAACTAAGTGCAACATTGTTATAACCTGTTGTGTTATTGTACAGCGGTCCGTAACCCATAGCTACATTATTTGAGCCTGTTGTAGTCTTCGATAACGCATATCCTCCAAAGGCCGAATTATAATTATTTGTTAAATCGTCCTTGTCTCCTGCTTGAAAACCTATAAAGGTTGAACTCCCTGAATTTACAGGTTCAATTCTGCTCCCTGTCATAATCCATTTTTCACTTCCGCCCAGGTCAAAACGGATTTTATCTTCATCGGTGCTTTCTTCTAGTTGAATTTTGGTGTCGCCATCGGTATCAGTAAAAGCAGTTAGAGAGCCTGTGTTAACCGATTTCCATGCGCTTCCATCATATACAAATTGAGAATAACCGCCGGCTGCTACAGTCATACTTGAAAAAGTAGCGGCATTATCGTCATTATTGAGAATAATCAATAGTTGTCCGCTACTAGGGGTACCGGTCATTGAAATTGAATTTGCTTGAACTCCACTACTATTGGTAACAAGTATTAAACCATTGGTATGAGCTATAGTAATGCTGCTCGCAGCGGCTTTTGATATTGGCTGCATTACAATTGCGCCATCAGTTCTTACATTACCTGACACATGCAATTTCTCTTGAGGGTTAGTATTACCAACTCCAACATTTTGAGCTAAAGAATTTTTTGAAATAAAGATGCTAGTTAGCATTGCTATTAAACAGAGTTTGTTAAGATTCATGTATTCTGTGTTTTTAGTTTGACAGCCCAAAAGTGTTCTAGTACATTTTACTAGAAACGCCAGAAATTAACTGAAAACCGACATCAATCTTAACCCGCAGTAAATCAGCGAGATGCGCGGTTGTGTTTTACATGCGATTTCGTTTTTGAATTAGAAATGTCGTAAATGAGCTATTGTGAAAACTTATTTAGAATAGGTATTCGCTCGGCTTTTTGCCAAAACGCTTGAAATAAATCTTCGTAAAATGGCTGGCTGTTTTAAACCCACAGGCATACATTACTTCACTTACAGTGTGGTGCTTTTTAGTTTCTAAAAGCTCTCTTGCGTGCTGCAGCCTAATCTCTTTAACGTAGTTATTTGGGCTTAATCCGTTTATGCTTTTCAGCTTTCTTTGAATATTTCTTTCACTCATTCCCAAATCGCTGGCGAGTTCGCCAATTGTATAATTGGCGTTGGCCAAGTGTTCTTTAATAAGGGCCGTAAGCTGCAATAAGAATTGTTGGTCAATATCGGGTTTTGTATTGTCGCTTTTAGAATCTTGAGTGTCTTTATGTCTTTGGACTCTATTTTCAAGAAGATTGTAAACTCTTGCAATAAGTTCCCTAGGTAAAAATGGTTTGGTTATGTAATCGTCTACCCCAATTTCAAGAGCAGTTAGTTTCTCTCTTTCGTCGGCTCTGGCGGTAAGAATAATAAATGGCAAGTTTTTAAATTCTTTGTGCGATTTTACAGCACCAAGTAATTCATGACCATCCATTTCAGGCATCATAACATCTGAAATAATAAGATCTACAGCCCTTTTCTCTAAAATATCAAGTGCTATCTTTCCATTTTCTGCAATCAAAACTTTTCCATGGGCTTCAAGCAAGTTAGCAATGAACTTTCTCATTACATCGTCATCTTCAACAAGTAATATGGTGTGGTTTTTTAATGAAGGAGTAACAATCTCTTTTTCTAATTCTACGTTGTCAAAGTCAAAAGGGTTTTTTGTTCCAGGAATAATCCCATTTTCAGACCTTGTAGCCCTAAAAGTAAAAATGAATTTTGCCCCTTTGTTTGGCTCACTTTTAACAACAAGATTACCCATCATAAGCAAAGCAAGTTCTTTGCTTAAGGCTAGACCAATACCGGTGCCACCAGCCTGATTATCTTTACTTTGATAATAACGCTCAAATATTTTAGGTTGCTCTTCAGCGCTAATACCCATGCCATTATCAGCAACTGAAAAACTATATAAATCATTGTTAATATGACTAAGTTCTACCTGAATGTCTCCATTTTTTGGCGAATGTTTATAGGCGTTTACAATTAGGTTATTAACAACCTTCTCTATCTTGTCAAAATCTATAAGTGCCGAAAGTGATTCAGATAGATTTGATTTAAAATGAATTGAAACTTCTTTGAGTGCCGCCAGAGACTTGAATGTAATTACTAAATGCTTTATAAAAGCATTAAGGGCTACCGATGTAAATGAAAGCTCGAGGTTTCCTGAATCTATCTTAGTTAAATCCAGTATTTCGTTAACCATACTTTCTAACTTTAGAGTATGAGTTCTGGTAATCTTAAGTTGTTCTTTGGCTCGCCCAGGTAGCTGATAATCGTCTGATTCTAAAACAGCACTTAGCGGACCTGAAATAAGGGTGAGCGGTGTTCTTAGCTCATGAGATACATTGGCAAAGAATTTTGATTTTAATTCGTCAAGAGATTTTAGCTCTGCGGCTTGTTTCTCAATTATTTCTTTGTCTTCAACTATTTCTTTTGTTCTTAACTTAACTTCTACTTCTAATTGCCTCTTTTGCCTTTGCAATCGAATAGTTCGATAGTTAATAATAAGTAAAGAACCAATACTCAAAAAGATTATTACTAAAGCAATAAACCACCACTTAAAGTAAATGGGCGAATCTACATACACCTTGAACTGTAGAACAGAGCCAACATCGTTGCCATTGGGTAATACTGCTTTAACTAATACAGTGTGAGACCCAAATGGCAAGCCATTAAACTCAAGTAAGTTTTTTTGAAGTGAGAGCCAATTATTTTCATTTAGTTTAAAGCTGTAATTTATTTTATCAGAAAATTCAAGATTACTGGTAGCAAGCTGAAAACTTAAAAAACGATCTTTTGGTGCCAATTTGATTTCTTGACCTTTTTTAAATTCTTTTGTAACCTGCTCTAAACGATTAGTTTTATTTTTAAAAAGCCAAACATCAGTTATAAATAGAGATGTTTCATTTTCAACAACTTCAGGTAATTGTTTAAATGGATTAAAACTAGTAATGCCATTTACACCGCCAAAAAAGAGTTTTCCATTATCGTCTTTATAATAAGATGTTCTATTGAATTCGTTATTGCATAATCCATCGTTTTTAAGATATGCTCTATGAGAGCCATCGTAGGTGTTAAACCTAACAATGCCGCTCTCTGTACTTAGCCATAATGTATTATCAGAACCTTTGTAAATGGCGTGTATTATGTTTCTATGTTTTTCTGAAAACTCAAAATACTCGTAATTGTCTTTAGAAAGATCGAAACAAATTAAATGTTTGTTATACTCCGATAGCCATATTTTATTAGTTGATTCATCGTAAAAAAGACTTCTTATGTCTGAAGCTGAATGTTTTTCAAGAACCCGGTAAACCGAATCTTGGCTGATGGAATACTTAAATACACCTTGGGTGCCACAAAGCCAAAACTCATTACATAAATCGTCTTTAATTATGCTGTAAAAAGTGGCTTCATTTAGTTCAGGGTGTTCGTTAGATGTAATTTGCCTAACCCTGCCATTTTGTTTATTAAGTGCAAATAGCCCTATTCCACTTATCAATATTTCATTGCCATTATTGGCCATGGCCCAACATTCAAAAACTTCAGGAATTAAATATTTTCTCTCTATTTCACCATACTCATTTATTTTAATTATCTCATTGTAGGAGCTAAAATACGCCCCTTCTTGATCAGAAATGGTAGATAGGCCGCTAATGTAAATTTGTCTTTTTTCAGAAGGCGAATCTTCATCCCATAAATAAACACCACCGTCTGAACAAAAGACATATTTATCTTTAATGTGAGAAATCCCCCTAACTCCTCGTGTAAAATTACCGTCTAAAATATTATTAAAATTGGTAGGGCTTAATTTTACAATACAAAGACCATTATTCGTGCATTGTAGAATCGTATTGCCAATAACTCTATCTTTTTGGCTGGCAAATTTTATTTTATCTGAAGCATTATAATAAATTTTCCCTTTGGGGTCTACAAGAGCGCAAACATTATCATATGAATACCAAAATGCTCCAGACTCATTATGAACTGAATAAAAGTTAGAGACCCAATGTACTTTCTTATTAATTTGAGGAAGAAATGTTTCGCTAAAGGGTAGGGGCTTTAGGCTGTCATTTGCTATTGTAAAGAGCGAATCGCCGGAATAAAACCATACGCCATGTTTTTTTGAACCTACTCCACAGATAAATCGACCTTTAAAGTCATAAAATGGACTGCTCCAAATTCTTTGTTTTATGTTTCCTGTAACATCTACACTTAAGACTTCATGCTGTTTATGATCGAATAGCCAAAAAGATGATGAATAATTTAGATAACCTACTACTTCGTACTGTAGTGGATCAAAGGGTAACCTAGTGATGTTAGTTTGCTTTGTTTTTATATACCAATGCACGCTATGGTCAATTTCGACTTTAAAAGCCATCCCGTCTGGCGTAAAAAAAATATCTTTAATATCCTTTAAAGTAAATTCCTTAATGCCGGTCCATTCATTAAAATCGATTGCCCTTTCTTCTTCAGAATGAAAAAGGGTAATGGTTTCGAAATCTGGAGCGCTTTCCTTAAAGTGAATACACCAAAGTACCGGACCGTCAGAGAATAGGTAATCAACATATTCGCGTTTAATGCCATGCTCAGTTCCAAAACTTTTAAATTTAGCACCATCAAATCTATTGAGTCCATTTCTCGTTGCTACCCAAATTAAGCCACGGTCATCTAGTTCTACGTCTCTGGTGTCGTGATGAGATAGACCTTCTTCAACCCCAAAAGTTCTTACATTACCAAGATAGTCTTGACTATTTGCAATAACAGAAAATAGCAGTAACAGCAAACTAATTTGCAATTTGTACAATTTGGCTCGAACTCTCACTTGTTAAGAATTCAAACTTAAGCCAAAGGAAAATAAAAAACCGCTTCAAGGAAAAGAAGCGGTTCTTACACAGAAAAATTGTTTTTTTTAGTTTCTAAAAATAGAATCTGCTAGAAAAGGCCAATAATATGGTTACGCTCATGTTGGATTCGGTTATTAGCAAGTTGGTAAACTCCAGTTATTCAAACTTTTGTAGGGCTCATTCTGAACCATTTCTTATCAATAATGGCTTATTAGTGCAGGAACTAACTTAGGTACAGGCTTAAGTGAAAAACCGTCCTAAAAATTAAGGCGGTTTAAAATACACAAGAGCTAAACCTCATCTAGTTGCGCAGGTAAAGCACAGATTTACCTTTTGAATTGGTTATTATGTAGCTTCCTTTAGCTAAGTTGGCTACTTTAATTTGATTTGTATTTTCTAATGATTTTAATACTACGCCGTTACAGTTACTTAAAGTGTAATTATCAATTTGTGTTAGGTAAATGATATTTGAAAGTGAAGGATTTGGGAAAGCCGTGAAGTCGTTTGTCATATTATGTATTCTTAATACTTCAATTTCAGAATAATCGAATTCGCCATCATAATCCACTTGTTTTAAGCGATAGTAAATTGTTATTAGTGAACTGTTATTTGTTATTGGTAAACCATTGTCAATAAATTGATAATCGCTTATGTCAAAGGTGCTGCCTTGACCAGCTACTGTTCCAATTTGCTCCCAAGTTTGGCCATCTATACTTCGTTCAATTTCAAAATGGCTATTGTTTTCTTCCATGGCAGTTTGCCAATCTAATATTACAGATTCACCTTCGGTTTGCCATTTAGCATAAAAGTAGGTAAACTCAACGGGTAGGGCCGAACCGGCGCTTCCTACACCAAAGTAAAATAGATTTGTACTAAAATTTACTGTTCTAGTAAGCGAATAGGGACCGCTACCTGAAGCACTCATTGATGTACCTACATCCCATGATGTGGATACACCGTTTACCCAAAAGCTGAGGTAAGAGCTGCTTCGGTTAAAGCCAGTTTCTTCTTCTGCAGCGTTCCATTGTAAGGTAACTGAAACATTATTTTGAGCGGCTGAAGACTGTATAGACCATGTTTCTCCAACAACATTGGTAGTTTGTTGGGTGCTCTGTGTTACAGGGTTGGCATATACATTTTCAGAAATGCCTACGGTATATTCTCTATCGCCACCATCATCAATAATTATGGGTAAATAGGGGTTACGGCCAATGGGTAGCGTTACAGGATCAGATCCTACTTTGGTTTTTACTCTGCCCGTGCCATTAATTCTTATATAGCTGCTGCTACTTCCACCAGTTATTGTTACGGAATCGTCAATAGTTAAGTTATAATTACCGCAAACCAGGTGCCCGCTAGTTAGTTTTAGTTCACTCTGTAAGTTAAAATTACCCGAGAGTTCAATATTACTATTATTCTGAATATCAATTTTTTTCAAAGGCACATTTGTATTAAGAATTTGCTTTGTTGTACCTGTAAAGCAAAGGCTACCTTGCCCTTTATAATTAGTGTCATCATCAAAGTCAACTTCACCTTTTACTTCTATGATTCCCCAATTTGCTACTTTGGGGTGAACAGCTCCAGTTTTATCAGTTTCTAATTTTCCTTGTATGTACAATTCGGCATTTTTTTCAACTACCAAAGAAGTACCATCGATATAGAGTTGAGCGCAACTTTTGAATACAAAGGTTAACTGAAAAATAGCAGTAAGTATTAAAGCTCTCAATGCTATAAAAAATAATGAGCTAGGCTTATTGTTTTTCTTCATATTATTCTCCTTTGGTTAGGCCCTGTAAATAGTTTTTTATTACATCAAGCTCAGTTTTGTTAGCTTCGATTTGTGCTGTCTGTGTCCTAATTATTTCTTTGGAATCAGATTGCTCATTTTCAAGATTTTCAATAATTTTTTGTTGTTCTTGAATGGCATTTACCAAAATGGGAACCAGCTCAGCATAGTTTACGCCACGTGTTTTGAGACTATCAGTGCCAATTGTTACTACTTCAGGTACTACTTCTTCTAATTCTTGTGCAATAAAGCCTACCTTATTTTTTGCTGTAGTATCATTTTTCCAATTATATGATACCGAGCGTAGCTTCATGATTTCTTCTAAACCATAATTAAGATCTTCAATGTTTTCTTTAAATCGAACATCTGATGTTTGAATAGTGCCATTTGTAGCATACACTGCTTTCCACCTATTTGTAGATTCGCCTAAATTTCTTGAATTGTCAGTTCCAGGCCTTAGCACTCCATTTATTTCCAAAATATTAGAGGAAAAATCACCATATATTAGTGGCTGCGAAGTTGGTGTGTTGTCAATGTGCAGTTTTCCACTACCAGTTTCATAATATCCAGAATATGATCCAATAAAAACATTACCAGTTCCAGAACTATTATTTAACCCGGCGCTAACTCCTATAGCCACGTTGTTAGAACCTGTTTTTGTATTGTTTAAGGTATTACGACCGATTGCAATATTATTATTAGCCGTAGTATTCTCTTGTAAGGCATCAGATCCAAGAGCAATGTTTCCATAACCCGTGCTGTTTTCTTCAAGAGCATAATAGCCTAAGGCTACATTTTCATATCCGGTTGTATTAGAGTTTAAAGTGTAATTTCCTAATGAAGTATTTTTATTTCCGCTTGTAGTTGCTCTCATGCTGGCATAGCCAATTGCCGTATTACTATTGCCAGTAAAACTGGTACTGCTGCCGCTTAAAGCGTAATAACCAATTGCTATATTTTGAGTTGCCGAGCCGTTGTTATATCCCGCTGAATTTCCCATGAAAATATTTTGCGAGCCAGAATTATTATAACCCGCATTTAATCCTATGTAGATGGCACTACTAGCATCTGCCGAATAACCAGCTCTGTAGCCCAACGCTACAATATAACTTTTTGTGGTGTTATTGGGTAAAGTTTCATGTCCAATTGCTACATTGCCATACCCAGTAGTATTGTTTTCAAGAGCCATAGAGCCAAAGGCGCAGTTTAGTCCTCCACTTGTTGTTTTATTTAAACTCTTATAGCCAAAAGCGCAATTGTAGTTTGATGTTGTGTAAGACTGTAAACTAGCATAGCCATAAGCAGCATTAGCGCCTCCTGTAGCATTATTTATTGAAGCGCCTCTACCAGTGTTACCTCCTGTGAATGTATTGAAAGTCCCAGTGTTGTATAGTCCCGAACTTATTCCAATTGCCGTATTAAACGAGGCAGATGAGCTATATTTCAAGGTTTGGTAGCCAATGCCAGTATTAAAATTATTCGTAAGGTCGTCATTTAGGCCAGCTTCATAGCCAATAAAAGTAGATAAACCTGTATTTTTAGGCTCTAACCTTGAACCATTCATGGCCCACTTTTCGGTACCGCCAAGGTCAAACCTTATAACATCTTCGTCATTACTTTCTTCTAATTGAATTTTGGTATCGCCATCAGCATCTTCTAAGTCTGATGATAAAGTAAGTAAAGATGCTGATTTCCAATTTGAGCCATCATATATGAGTTGAACCATGCTGTTTGGAGCAATAGTTTTACCACTGAACGAGGCCTCGTTATCATCATTATTAAATATATAGAGTAGCTGTCCGTCTGCTGGTGTTTGTGTCATAGTAATGGCATTGGTTTGTAAACTGCTTACGTTTGAAATTATAAGTGTACCTGTACTTTTACTAATACTAATACTATTGGCCGCAGCCGCCGTGGTTGGGTTAATGATCAATGAGCCGTCAGTTCTAATATTACCAGCTGTATGAAGCTTTTCTTGCGGATTGTTGGTGCCGACTCCAATATTTTGAGCAATTGTGGAATTTGTTTCCAATAAGCCTAAGAAGAACATTGATATTTTAGCCCAAAAGAAGAAGTTCTTAGCATTTATATTTAAAATGATAGTCATAACGAAAAAATTAGGCTACAAAAATTCATAGTCTGCTCATCTTATAAAACACATTATTTTGTGGTTTTAGGATATCCCAAAAATTTGGGAGGTTAAAATATATAGACAGTTTCTTGGATGTTGTAACGGTTTATAAATTAGTACATTAGTTAAGAATGAAATTCACCATTTTTGGCTCAAGTATTTTTGTAATTTTTGAAATGATGAAACAAGCAATCTATATACTTATTGGTTTGGTATTTAGTAGTTCTAGTAATTCTTTTGCTAAAACAGATCTTGATAGCTTAGCTGAAGTAATTAATACTTCAAAAGATACTATTCAACTCATTGAAACTATGCATGAGCTTTCATCGCAGCTGTGGTTTAAAGATTTTGACTCTACCTTAGGCCTGCTTGATAAAGCAATAAGTTTAAGTACCCTACAAAATGATACCATTAGTTTAGGTAAACTATGGGCCGATAAAGCCAATGTGCTTAAAATGACAGGGAATTACAAAGATGCAGAAGAGTATTTTGATAAAGCTGCATCAACTATTCAAAAGAATTCAGAAGCGTATTTGGCAAATGCGCTGAACTATGCTAGCCTGTTTAAACTGGCAAAAAACTATGAAAAGTCCGTAGAAATACTTCAGTCAATTATTACGCCTGCTCTGGAAGAAGGGTATTACGACCTAGTTTCATCAGCCTATTTATATCTTGGAGAAATACATGCTACAAACAATAGAAATAGAAAGAAAGCAAGCGAGTACTATGACCTTTGTATTGAGAATGCTAGACTTTCAAATGACCCAACAAAAGAATTTGTAGGGCTATACAATGCAGCAAATAACCTTTGGAAAACCCAAGAAGATTCTCTTGCATCTGTTTACTTAAACCAATTGTTTGAACTGCAACATAAACGTTTTAGAGCTCTTGAAAAAAATAGAAGTCATTCATATTTACTTAGTATAATTGGTGCTTCAAGAGCTTCTAACGAAGAGCAATTAAAAGCACTGCACCGTCTTAGGTTTAAAATGAAGAAACTTGGTCAAGAAGTAGCTTATTCAGATGCTTTGCTACATTTAGTTAACGCTCATGAAGGAGAAGATAGTGCTGTTTTTTATGGCAAGGCTATTCTAAAACACTCCATTAAACACAAGCTTGATTATAGTAGAAATATTGCCTTAGGTAAGTTGGCTAACGAATATTACAGGCAGGGAGAATTGAAAAAATCAATTGGTTACTTAGAACGGTTCATCACTTTGAATGATAGTTTAAATGGATTAGAAAAAACTAGAATCATTGAAGAATTGAATGTTAAGTATGAAAGTGAAAAAAAGGGTAAAGAAATAGCTGTTTTGGCAAAGGATAACACAGAAAAGGAGTTATTAGCCGCCAGAAGTAAAACGGAACGAAATGGATTAATGGCCGCTTTGGCTATTGTTTTAATAATTACAACACTCGTTATCTACTTTTTCTATACCCGAAATTTAAAGCAAAAGTTAGAAAATCAAATCTCTAAGCAAAAAATAAAAGATCTTGAACAAAAACAACAAATACTTACTATGAACAGTATGATTGAAGGGCAAGAAAATGAGAGACGCCGGATAGCCCAAGACCTTCATGATGGATTAGGAGCCATGCTTTCTACTATTAAAATGCATTTTAGCAACATTCAAAACGAAATGACAAAAATTGAAAAACTCCAGAATACGAACACCACTGCCAGTTTAATTGAACAAGCCAATTTAGAATTACGAAAAGTGGCGCATGAAATGATGCCTGGTTCTCTAGTTAAGCTCGGATTAAAAGAAGCAATAAGAGAGTTATGTAATAAGCTTTCGGTGCCCAATACGTTAGAGTTTCAGTTTGCAAGTCATGGGTTTGAAGTAAGGCTAAGCGAAACAAAAGAAGTTATGCTATACCGCGCCATACAAGAAATAATGAATAATGCTATTAAACATTCAAAAGCTAAGCATGTAATAGTTCAGTTAATGCAAATAGATGATAAATTGCAAATTACAGTTGAAGATGATGGTGTAGGATTTAATCTAGAAGAAACAAGGTCTTCTAAGAGCTTAGGGCTTAAAGGAATTAAATCACGAATTGAGTTTTTAAACGGAATACTTAATATTGAAAGCACCTTAAATGTTGGCAGCACTTTTACCATTGAAATTAGTAAAGATTGAATACAGTAGCTATTATTGATGATCAGACCATTTTGGTTGAAGGATTAAAAAGTCTTTTGAATAATTGTGAAGGTATAAGGGTAGCCCAGGTTTTTACCAACCCGTTGGTGGCACTTGATAGGCTTGATTATGAAAAGATTGATGTAATTCTATTAGATATACACATGCCACAAATGAGTGGTTTAGAAGTATGCTGGAAAATAAAAGCAAAAGCTCCTAGAATAAAAATATTGGCTTTAACCACCTATGATGAAGGTGAATTGATTAGAAAAATGCTTGAAAAAGGAGCTGACGGCTATCTGCTGAAGAATACCGATATACATACTCTTGAACAAAGTATAAATGCTGCAAGTATTGGAGAAAAAGTAATTAGTAATGAACTAAAAAATAAGATGATTGAAAGCCTTTACAATGCTCCGAACCAGGATGAGAAGGTAAGACTTACTCGAAGAGAAAAAGACGTATTAATTGAAATTGCTAATGGTTTAAAAATTCATGAAATTGCCGAAAAGCTCTTTATAAGTGAAAACACGGTGGTTTCACACAGAAAGAATTTATTTAGCAAATTTGGAGTTCATAATGCTCCGACTCTAATTAAGAAGGCGCTTGAGCAAAATATATTATAAATAGACGTTTCAATTTGTATATAGTAATAGGTTTTATAGGGTGATGTTGGAAGTTTAATTGCCCACGAACAACTTTGTATAGCCTGATTTATTTTTAATCAAATATGAACCCATTTCCATTCTGCCAATAAGATTACTTTTTTAAACTCAAGTAACAAGAAAAGCTATCCAATAGAGCTATCGCTCACCCAATTAGAAGGTGAGTTGAATCCTAATAATTTCTTTAGAATAAATCGCCAATACATTGTTTCAAGAGATGCGATTGAGCATATGTACATGTTTTCGCCTACCAAATTAAAGGTTGTTGTAAAGTCTAATAGAGATCTTGACTTAACTGTTTCAATTGACCGAATGGAAAGGTTTAAAAATTGGTTTAAGTAGGGTTAAAAGTGATTTTTATATTTTGCCATTTGTTTTGATCTTTCATAATAAGAATCTAACTCTTTATAAATATTACATGTTCACCAAATTCATTCATAATAATATAACTGCCATTATTTAACTTAGAAACGTCTAACTCATTTACGTTTATTTCATTTACTATTAAAATTCCTGAGGTAGTGCTAATAGAATAATTGCCGACTTTATTCATGTAAATCTTTGCACCATTTGCAGGGTTTGGCCAAACATTAAATGAGTTTAAAGCATCTTGTTCAATCCCGAATTGCTCGGGAGAGCAGTTTAAAGTTTCGATAGGGGAGTAGTCAAAATCACCGTTATAATCAACTTGTTTTAGACGATAGTAGACTTGAGTTTCTAGTCTAGCGTTTTTAGTTTCTAGTCGGTCAATAAATTGATAATCAGTTATATCAAAAGTGGTTCCTTGACCTGCAACTGTTCCAACTTGTTCCCAGGTTTGGCCATCAAAGCTTCTCTCAATTTCAAAATGACTGTTGTTTTCTTCTAAGGCAGTTTGCCAATTTAGAATGACGGTTTCGCCATTAGTTTGCCAAGCCGCCGTAAAGTAGGTTAAGTCTACTGGTAGGGGAGAGCTATTGTCACCAACGCCTAAATAATATAAATTGATGCTAAAATCCATTGTTCTGGTTTGGAAGTAGGGACCAGAGCCTGTTGCGGCTGTGGTACTTCCGGGCTTCTGCCAAGCACTTGATACGCCATCTTCCCAATACGCAATTCCGCTATTTCCTCTTACAAAATTGGCTTCTTCGGCAGCATCCCAACCTATTTGAACTATAACATCATTCACTGATGAGCTAGATTGTATTGTCCATGTTTCAGTAACTACATTAGTAGAAAGTTCGGTTGTTGGATTAGTAGGGTCTGTAAATACTTTATCGCTTACACCAACTGTGTACTCTGCATCCCCACCATCATCAATAATAATTGGTAAATATGGGTTACGGCCTATTGGTAGTATTACAGGGCTAGAACCAACGGTCGTTTTTACCTTGCCAGTGCCATTTAGCTTGAGATAGGAGCTTGATGAGCCATGTGAAGTAGTACCTGTAAGTGTTAGCGTATGGTCATTGATCTCGATGTCTCCGTTTGTTAAAGTAAGTGCTCCGCCAATGGTTAAATCGCCTTCAAGGCTAATATCATTACTATTATTTATTTGCAATGCATTTAAGGTTCCTGAGCCACCTAGTTTTTGTTTGGCAGTTCCTGCTAAAATTATTTTGTTCGATCCACTGGTAGTTCCGTTTACAATTACCTCACCGGTTATTGTAATGTCGGCATTGGTTGTAATTGTTTTACCAGAATTTACTTGTAGCCTAGAATAAGTGCCTGTTGATCCTAATGTTAAGTCGTGGAAAACAGCTAATTTGTCGTTACTAGAGTTTGGTGCAGTCCCACCTTTCCATGTACCACTGGCATCCTGACTTCCGGCCCTTACGGTTTTAAAGGGCTCTCTACTTGCTGCCGATTTCCAGTATGTTCCTGAGAAATTATTTAACGTACCATCGTTCCCATTACCCGTAATATCCCCTAAAACTGAACCGGAAGAATAATTGAAATCATAATAGGCAGTTAATCCAGCTTCATCCCCATTAAGGTTGGCGTACATATTATCTTGTACTTGTGCTTGCGTTCGGCAAGTAGACCAAAATCTGAGGTCATCAATTTTTCCATTAAAATTGTTTTTACCATACTTATTTCTTCCTAAAACCAGTACACCATCGGCTGGGTCTATTGCACCTACATTTTCAACAAGCTTAATCCCATCTATATAGAGAGTTTGTCGTGTTTCTGACAAGTTATAGGTTATGGCAATGTGATACCATTTGTTGGTTGAAATGGCATTGGCTGCTGTTTTGTGCGGCCCCAATATTAATTTCGGTTTTCCGTTCTGAAAAGTTAAATAGGTATCTCCAGTGCCTGTCCCGTCTTTTTGAGATAGTAATACATGATATTGGTTGCTTAAGTCTTCAGGATAAATCCATGCTTCAAAAGTCCAATCGCTCGATGACGGATCAATTACAGATGTTAAATTAACATAGTCGTCATTGCCATCAAAATCTAAAGCATTGCCTGGCCCTAATAGAGCATTTGCTTGGGCTTTTGGCACTATTGGAGCATCAGAAGTAATCCAGTTTGAAGACAAACCGCTTAAACCGAAATTTATTAGCGTTCCTTGATTATTTTCTTCTGAAATGTCAGGCAAATAGCTCTCAGCATTTTGATCGAATTTGTAATATGCGTGCAGATTTGCTTCATTACCCTGCAAGCTTCTAAACATGTTGTCTAGAATTTCCTTTCGAGTTCTTACATCATTCCAAACTCTTACTTCATCAACTTTTCCATTCAAGTGTTGAGATGTGCCAAGATTGTCCCATTCCTGTCCAATTGAAATTAAATTTCCAGATGTAAGACTAAGTGACGCAGCAGCTATATTATTAACTAATGCTCCATCAATATAAACTTTTACACTATCATTTGCGCTAATAACCAGTGCGTAATGATGCCAAAGCTCATCAGTTACCGCATTGTTATGGAAAATGGCATGGCCTGCCGTTTTTTCCCAAACCCTGTTACGGCTCAATTGACATTTATTTCCTTTTCCCGATGTGTTTATGGCAAATATTATACTATTGTTATCAGCTGCCTGAAACCAACCCTCAAATGTGGCGTCGCCGCCTGCAAGGCTTGCACTCAGGTTGTTTAATGAAATATAATCGTCAACCCCATCAAAGCTTAAACAAGACAAAGGCCCTGAATTTGACCGAGCTAAAGTATAATAATTTCCTGATGATAAAGTGTTTAAGTCGATAGAAAAAACCACCTTATTCCCATCTAATTTGTAATTGATATTATTTAAAATAGTAAATATTCCTGTTTGGCCGCTGCGGGTAAGAAGATAATAAGAGTAATCGGAATTTGCCGGCGAACCCAAATCGAAACTTAAATCTAAATCGCCCCCATTTGCACTCTGATCAATATAATTTATTTGCCAACTTTTATTATATCTAGCGGCAACTGCATTAAACTGTGGAAGGTCGTTTGTGGTTTCGGTAAAAGTGCCTGTTTGGTTAAAATAAATAAGATCATTAGCATCTTGTAGTGCAGCCCCCGATGATTCTTGGCCAGTAATGGTTAATTCACCCTGTGTTGCCGAATTGTCGCCACCATTTTTAATTAGAGAGCTCACCCACTCATAAGCCCCTAAGTCAACTGTTGTATTGTATGGCCTTAGGTTTCCATTATAATCTGTACTTAAGCCGGTACTGGTAAATGATGAATTGTCGCCCATATTAATAACTGGCGAATTCCATGATAAATTAAAGTTGTCATTTGCCTCGTCAATAAACAAGGGGTCCTGATTATTCAACATTCCAGAACCAGAGCTAAAAGAACTGTTTTCTTGTGTTAAACAGTGGCTTATGGTTAGGCTTGAACTACTTTGCTTATAAATATCAGCTTCGGCTACATCGGTGTTTCCTCCTTTTTCATTATCCCGAAAAATGGTGTTTTTAATTACGGGTGAAGCAGATGAACCTTTAATGTAAACAGCACCTCCAATAACAGCTGAATTAGAATAAAACGTTGTATTGATAATATTTGGGCTCGAATTATTGATTAATAAAGCTCCTCCTTTTCCACCAATTCCCAACATCAATGTCGATTGGTTGTTATAAAATATAGAATTATAAACCTTAATTGAAGAACTGGCACTAATTGCACCACCTTCCTTCGCAGTATTATTTAAAAACCTGCAGTTCACAACTTCTGAAATAGAGGCATTCTCATTCGATATTGCCCCACCATGTACTGCCCAATTATCATCGAAAATTGAATTTGATATTACTGGATTCGATTCGTTATTAGCTATTGCACCACCTATGGCTATAGCATTGCCATCTTTTGCCTCATTACTACTGAATGTTCCGTAACTTATTATTGCATCAGAAGTTCTATTATAAACTGCCCCACCTTCAAATTTGGCTGTATTGTTTGTAAAGACTACTGAGTTTAGGTTTGGATCAGACTTCTCGTTGGCAATCCCTCCTCCATATTCATTTGTTGAATTATTATTTACTATAACATTTTCAATTGTAATATTAGAATTTTCGTTATAAATACCTCCGCCATAACCATCTGAGCGGTTGTTGCAAATAGTGAGGTTTCTTAACGCCACATTCGAATTCATATTATTAATTCCACCTCCATTTTTATTCGCAAAATTTTTATTGCTAAACGTTGATACTCCTGATGTTTGAGCATTGCCATTCGTAATTGTAAAACCATCAATAATAGCGTTAGGTGAAAGCTTTGCCGTAATTAATACATGGTAACAATTGTCGCTTGAATTATTAGAAATTTGAATATCACCACTTAGTATGGTTTCGTTCGTTTCCCAATTGCGCTCCGACAAACTTGTTTCAGAACCACTAAACCCACCATAAACTTTCAAATCTATTCCTATATGAAACATTTTAGTACGTTTATCGCCAGGGTTTGAAACTCCATATACATCGGTAGTTGGGTAGTAGGTGCCTTTTGCTACCCATATCTCATCGTCTTTGGAAGCGTTGTCGAAAGCCTTTTGAAGTTTTACATAAGCATCTTTCCAGCCTGTTCCATTCTTTTTTCCAGAGGCATTAATATCAACATAGATTGTTGCCGCATTTAGATTTTGGCAGAAAGTGCTTAACAATAGAGTTAATACGACGTAGAGTGTTTTATATGGAAGAGTTTTAAGGGCCTTATTTGCAGGACGGTTATCATGACCTAGTTTCTGATGTAAATTTTGGGACTGTGCTGTTTCTGCGGCATGAGATTTATACCTTTTGGAAGTTGCTATCTTATTAATCATCGTGAGAAATATTTTGATAAGCCAATAGTATTAACTCAATGAGCTATTTCAAGAATTTTCGACATTTCCAAAACATTTCCGAGACCAAAACAGACCTTTCCAAAACCTTTCTAAAGCTGCTAAAATACTATTTTACAGCGCTTTATGCTGTGGTAGATTTTGAAGCATTTCACCCAGCATTTCGTCATTTTCTACCCCTAATTTCTTTCTTACTTTACTTTTTATGGTATAAATGCTTGTCAATTTTTGCCCTGTAATTGCATTTATTTCGTTGTTAGAAAGTCCACTTATGAGCATTGCGCAAAGTCTCTTTTCATTCTCAGTTAGGTCTGGGTATTGGCTGCTAACTTAATTTGGAATACTTGATTAAAAGCAATACGAAAAAGCCCTTTGGTTTTTAATCCAAAGGGCTTTTTCTTAATATGTAATTTACACTATTGTCTTACTAATACTTGATGAGAACCCTTTTCATTTTTGATAATATAAGTACCCTTAGGTAACATTGATATATCTAATTTTTGCGTTTGTAGATGACTAGATAATAAAACTCCTTGAGCATTGTAAATTTTATAATTACCTATTTCTGTTAGGTTAACTATTGCATCATTTGCAGGATTTGGCCAAACATTAAATGAGTTCAAAGCATCTTGTTTAAGGTTTAAAGTTTTGATAGGGGAGTAGTCAAAATCACCGTTATAATCAATTTGTTTTAGGCGATAGTAGACTTGAGTTTCTAGTCTAGCGTTTTCAGTTTCTATTCGGTCAATAAATTGATAATCAGTTATATCAAAAGTGGTTCCTTGACCTGTAACTGTTCCAACTTGTTCCCATACTTGGCCATCAAAGCTTCTCTCAATTTCAAAATGGCTGTTGTTTTCTTCTAAAGCGGTTTGCCAGTTTAATATGGCGGTTTTGCCATTAGTATGCCAAGCCGTCGTAAAGTAGGTTAAGTCTACTGGTAGGGGAGAGCTATTATCACCTACACCTAAATAATATAGATTTGTGCTAAAATCCATTGTTCTGGTTTGGAAGTAGGGACCAGAGCCTGTTGCGGCTGTGGTGCTTCCGGGCTTCTGCCATGCATTTGATACGCCATCTTCCCAATACGCAATTCCGCTATTTCCTCTTACAAAATTGGCTTCTTCGGTAGCATCCCAGCCTATTTGAACTATTACGTCATTCACTGATGAGCTAGATTGTATTGTCCATGTCTCAGTAACTACATTAGTAGTAAGTTCGGTTGTTGGATTAGTAGGGTCTGCAAATACTTTATCGCTTATACCAACTGTGTACTCTGCATCGCCTCCATCATCAATAATAATTGGTAAATATGGGTTACGGCCTATTGGTAGTATTACAGGGCTAGAACCTACGGTGACTTTTACCTTGCCAGTGCCATTTAGTTTTAAGTATGAGCTGGAATTTCCGGCGAAAGTGAACTCAGATAACGTAAATGTATGGTCGTTGATTTCAATATCGCCGTTTGTAAGAAAGAGAGATCCTGTAAGTGACAAATCACCTTCAAGGCTCACATCATTTCCATTATTTATCTGCAGGTTGTGTAAAGAACCAGAGCCTGATAAGCATTGCTTGATACTCCCGTTCATTATGATTTTGCTTGACCCGTTTGTCGTGCCGTTAACGATAACTTCACCGCTTATTGTTATATCTGCGTTTGTTGTAATTGTTTGGCCTGAATTTACTTGGAGACGGGAGTAGGTGCCGGATGTGGCTAAAGTTAAATCATGAAACACGGCCAATTTATCGCTTGATGCTGAAGGAGCTGTTCCTCCTTTCCATGTGCTGTTGGCATTATGATTTCCTGTTTTAATTGTTTTAAATGGCTCTCTATCTGCTGCTGAAACCCAATAGGTGCCTGAAAAGTTTGTGAGCGTTCCGTTATTACTATTGGTTGTTGCATCGGTAAGTGTGGTGCCACTGGCATGATTGCAATGGTAGTAAGCCACTAGTGCCGTTTCGTCACCTTCTAAACTCGCATACATGTTATCTTGAATTTCTGTTTGGGTTCTACAACTTGACCAAAAGCGGATTTCATCTATTTTGCCATTGAAGTAGTTAGTTCCGTTTTTACTTCTTCCAAGTTGCAACGTTCCATCGGCGGCACTAATTGAGCCAACAGTTTCAATTAGTTTAATACCATCAAGGTAAAGTGTTTGGAGTGTCTCTGATTTATCATAATTAATAGCAACATGGTACCAATTATTTATTGAAATCGCGTCTGCGGCGATTTTATTTGGTCCTAATATTAATTTCGGTTTTCCATTTTGAAAAGTTAGATAGGTATCTCCTGTACCTGTTCCATCTTTTTGAGAAAGCAGCACATGATAGGTATTGCTCAAATCTTCTGGCTTAATCCATGCTTCAAAAGTCCAGTCGCCAGCAGATGGGTCCAGAATGGACCCTAAATTTACATAGTCATTTGTTCCGTCAAAGTCAATTCCGTTGCCTGGGCCTTCTAATTTTTTGGCATTTGTCTTATCTACAACTGGGCATGTTGAAATCACCCAATTTGAAGCACTTCCGGATAAAGAAAAGTTAGTTAATTCTCCTTGATTATTATTTAAAGAAACATCTGGCAAGTATAATTCATTGGCCTGGTCGAATTTATAATAAGCTAACAAATTAGTTTCAGTTCCAAGAAGTGTTCTAAACATATTTTGATCTATTTCATGGCTTGTTCTTACTCCTTTCCATATTCTTAATTCATCCATTTGACCATCAAAATATTGATTGTTGATTTTTGTACGGCCTATAACCCATCTGCCCGTTGCAGATTCGGCCGTCTCGCTTTGGGTTTTTTCAAGGACGCCATTTAAGTACATGTTTACTTCGCCGGCATTATAGGTTATAGTTGCATGAGTCCACTGGTCTTTTATTACCTTGTTTGTACTTTGTATACCAGCACCGTTTAAATTGCATTTTAAATACCCAGATGCTGAAATAGCAATGAATGTTCTACCTGTTCCAGTTCCATCTTTTTGCGCTATTAACGAAGGGTTATTACCAAAATAACTCGCTTTAAACCAAAGCTCTATTGTAAAACCACCACTCGTTGTAGGATTGAATGTTAAATCATTAAGATCTATCCTATCGCTATTAGTTCTAACAAAATCCAAAGCATATCCAGCTCCTATGCTAGAAATACCGACTGAAAACTGATTCCCATCGTTAATCTCATCAAAATCCGTTGTAAACACTATTGTGTTTCCATCAGGTTTGTAATTTACATTGTTAATTACGCTAAAATTCCCACTTGTTCCGCTTCTCGTTAGTAAGTAGTATGAGTAATCAGAATTTGGACTTTTACCGATGTCAAACGTCAAATCAAGGCTACCGCCATTGCCGTTAATATCAGTTTTGGCTAAAGTCCATTTTTTATCAAATCTTTTAGCAACATTGGGCGAGTTAGATAAATTACTTGTCTTTTCTGCAAGGGTTCCAGCAACTTTAGTTATTTCAAGTTTATCACCATCATCTTGTAAAGCGTTGCCAGAAGTCTCTGATGATGCTATATTTAGTCCTTCCCAGGTTAGTTCATTGTCTTTTCCGTTAGTTATCCAATTATTATAGGATATTTTCCAAGTATCATTAAAACTACCCGTATTGCCATTCTCATCTCTCGAAAGTCCGCCAAGAATTAATGTTTCGTTGCCATTAATTATTTTTACGCAGGCAGATCTTGCTCCTATTACGGATGAATTACTCGTAACATTTAATACATTATAGGTGGCATTTTGATTAATGGTTTTTGCTCCAGCAACCCAAGCCCAATTTGATCCATCAAACCGCCATAGATCATTTAATCTACCGGTTGTGTTTGAATTATCCCTTCCATACCCGCCAAAAACCCAAATTTTACCATTCGCATCATGCCAGCACATAGATGAGCTTCTTGCTCCAGGAATATTTGATGCATTTTCTTCATATTTTTTACCATATACCCCTGCACTATTACGGGTATTGGCTCCGTGCATCCAAGTCCAATTGCTTCCATCAAATTTCCAAAAATCATTAAAAGATCCATATACTCCGTTGGCATCATAACCGTTACCAGCAAAAAGCCAAAAATTGCCATCTGCATCTTTCCATGCGCTTGATGCGCTTCTACCGCCTGGTTTATTTAGAGCATCTGCCGTTCCTTTATGCCCATATACTGTGGCGGCATTTTTTACTTTATCACCATTTATAAAAGTCCAATTGCTTCCTGAAAACTTCCATAAGTCGTTTAACCTTCCTTTATCTCCATTTTTATCATAACCTTGTCCGCCAAAAAGCCAAAGTACACCGTTATCTGCCATCCATGATGATGCTTCTGTTCTTGCCCCTGGGCTTAGGGAAGAATTACTTCCTGTATATACACCCCCATTATTGGCAATGTTATCCCCTTTAACCCATGTCCAATTTCCACCACTCCATTTCCACAAATCGTTTAAATAATAATCCGTTCCATTTTCTTTATAATACCCACCATACAGCCACAAAACCCCGTTCTTGTACCAAATATTAGCTCCTTCTCTTTTACCTGGCTGGTTGGTTGACCCACCAGTGCCCTTTGTACCATAGCTTGCCGACTGCCCTTCTAAATCACTTCCTTTTAACCAAGTCCAGTTTCCAGATTCAAAGTCTCTCACCCATAAATCGCTTAAATATCCTTCATCTCCGTTGGCATCAAATCCATGTCCACCAAACAAATACAAGTCGCCATTATCCGCTTGAAAAGAAGCACTATTTTTCCGTGCACCAGGTATTCTTATGGCGGGACCATTGATAATATCGTAGGTCTCTTGTACGTTTACTGTCTTAGAACCTCCTGTCCATATCCATTTCGTTCCATCCCATTTCCACGTATCGGACAAAAACCCATATTTTGTACTGTCCTGACCATCCCCACCATAAAAATATAAATCATCGCCATCACTCCAACCGTAGTTTGACCTCCGAGCGCCAGGAACCCCTAGGCTTGAGTGTTTGTTTAATCTTCCATATTTAGAATTGGCATATAATGTATTGCTACCCGACATCCAAGTCCAATCACTCCCATCCCATTTCCATAAATCATTGAGAAGTCCAATATTCAATGAATTCGCAAAACCCTTTCCACCAAAAAGCCATAAATCTCCATCGTCGTCATTCAAAATCACGGCGGATGATCTTGATCCTGGTATTGAACTAGATGAAGAAGTTCCTTTAGTTCCAAAAACTCCCTTATTGTTAGCATATTTACTACCAGCCATATACGTCCAATATACCCCGTCCCATTTCCACAAATCACTTAAATAACCTAGGCCGCCATTATCATCATAGCCATATCCACCGAACATCCAAATGTCTCCATTATCATCCTTACTGATTGTTGTACTTGAACGGGTTCCTGGTACACCTGAATACCCTGGCAAGTAGAATTGCCCACGATAATCTCTAGTGCTCCCACCGTTTACTAACACCCAATAAGTTCCATCCCATTTCCACAAATCACCCAAATAGCCTTTATTTCCGTTTGCATCATAACCATATCCACCAAATAAATGCAACTGCCCATTTTTAATAAAAGCCGAGCTATTTGTTCGCGAACCAGGAACATTTTTTAAGTTACCAACTCCAATATTGCTATAAACTCCTTTTTTGTTGATGACATTACTTCCTGAAATCCAAGTCCAATTTTCCCCATCCCATTTCCAGAGGTCGTTGAACAAACCGTCATAAAGAGTTTTATCAAGTCCATAACCCCCAAACAGCCAAAAATTGTTGTCGTTATCAACCCAGCAAGTTGCACCCATTCTGCTGCTCGGAACGTTTGATGACGAAGCGGTATTTTTAACTCCATGCTTTCCTGATTGCCCTTTAGTTTTAGACCCTGAAAGCCAAACCCATTGACCATTGCTATATTTCCAGAGATCATTTTTTAAATTAGGACCGATATGAATACTATATTCATCTCCTCCAAATAACCATAAATCGCCATTGTCATCTACTGTTATTGCACTATTATCCCTTGCCCCTGGACCAATGGCATCGGGTGTTAAACCCTTAGCACCATAAATCCCCTTTACATCTGCGGTTTTCTCTCCAGCTACCCAAGTCATATCTACCGATTGAGAGAAAGCCAGTGAAGTAAGAATAATAAACAACCCCAGGCTGAGTATTTTTTTTGGTTTGGAAAGCAGTGCGTTTAGTTTTTTAATCGCACTGTTTTGGTAGGCCAATTTATCTCTATAAGCTTCTAAAGTATCTTGTTGCTCTTCGCTTGTTTCTGGCTGTTTGGGGTTTGGCTTTTTCATACTTAAAAATTTGATAAGCCAATAGTATTAACTCAATGAGCCAATTCAAGAATTTTTGACATTTCCAAAACATTTCCGAGACCAAAACAGACCTTTCCAAAACCTTTCTAAAGCTTATAAAATACTATTTTACAGCGCTTTATGCTGTGATAGATTTTGAAGCATTTCGCCCAGCATTTCGTCATTATCTACTCCCAATTTCTTGCGTATTTTACTTTTCATAGTGTAAATACTTGTCATTTTTTGCCCGGTAATTGCATTTATTTCGTTGTTAGAAAGTCCACTTATGTGCATTGCGCAAAGTCTCTTTTCATTTTCAGTTAGGTCTGGAAATTTGGCTGCTAGTTTCTTATAAAAGCCTTGGTAGTGACTTTGAAATTGCAGGTTGAACTGCTGCCAAATTTCATCTTGAGACTTTGCTTTATAGTCAATTAATAAGCCCATTACTTTACGCTTGTTTTCAGGACTTAATTCTGTTTTCAAATTGTCTACATTAGAAATTAATCGAGATATAGATTGGTTACTTTTTAAAATTTCTAATGATGCTACCCTAAACTTTTCTTTTTCATTCTTTAGTCCAATGGATAAGAGTTCTTTTTCTGCTATGAGTTGTTTTCTTTTGGCCAATACCCGTCTTCGGTTTAAATAAACCAAAACCACTATAAATGCAAGTAAAAGCACAAGTACTCCAATAAGAATATTGCTTAATGTTTTTCTATTCTTTAAAGTGGCATTTTCCAATTTAAGCAAAGCTTGCTCTTTCTTCTTCGTTTCAATTTCTATTCTTCTATCGAGTTTATTTAATTGCTCAAAATGATTTAAGGTTTTGAGAGTTTGCTTTATACTATCAGACTTATGATAGTAAACTAGTGCTTCATTTGCTCTGTCTAGTTTTTCAAGCGCCTTGGCATATTGGTAGTATAATTTGCTTTGTGCAATTACATTGTTCCCCTTTTTCACCTTTTTAAGCTGAGTGGCAATTAACTGTTCTAAGACTTCGTATTTTTCAAAAGCCTGAAGTAGAATTGTTATTGTATTAAAATGACCGTTGTAGTTGTAAATACTATCTTGATTGGCTAAGAAGTACTCTAAACTTTTTAAACCTTCTTTATTATTATAATCTAATGCTACCTGCCATGCGGCTTCATTAAACTTCATACTGTTAAATATGTAGTTTTTTGTGGCGTATTCAATTGCAGGATCGTTTAAATAGTTCAATTTTAATGAGTCAATTACCCTAAAAATCTTATCTGTATAAATGGGCTCATTTAGCATCTGCTTTATTGCCAATATTATGGTAGTGTAGCGTTGCTGCATTGAGTATTCTAACGGATTACGGGTAGGCAACCTTCTTCTAAACTTGTGGTATATAGATTGCACTTCTAGTGTATTGAACAAAGAGTCTAGAAACAACCTATTTTCATACAGATCGTAGAATTCAAATTCATGAAAACCGATCCATAAAAACTCGTTGTCAATATCAATATCTCCAAAATAGTTTTGAATACTTCTCACTAATTCAAGCATATGTTTTTGAGCTCTTTTGTGCTCTCCCAGATTTAAATAGGAATTTAGAATTTGGCTTTTACCCCACCATATTCCAGGATAGTACTCTATGCTATCAAATTGGCTTTCACCATGTTCATATTCATTAATTGCTTCAAGAATTTTCCCTGTTTTTTCAATACTCATACCCAAATTCATGCGCATGCGCCCTTCATTTTGTTTCATTTTATGATATACACCATAACCTGGAATGTATTTGAAATTCCATTGCTTCATTTTAAGGCATACCGGAATAATCTTTTTGAAGTAATAAACGCTTGAATCAATGTTGTTTTTATGGAATTGAGCCATTCCAAAGTTTCTCAGACATAAATATTCAAAACCTTTTAATTCATTGTTTTTTTGAGCAATTGCATAGCACTTTCTGAAATTTTGTAGGTGTTTAAAGCCATTTATATCAAACAGCCCAAGCTCACCTGCAGTAATAATGTAATGAGTCGCCAAAAGGGCATCAGGCAATTTTTCAGCATCTATTTTAGATTTATGACTAGGTACATTATCAATCCGCTTTCTTAATTTGAGTAATGCCCACTCGTTTACTAGCGCAACATTGTTTGTTGCATTAATTGTTGACGATATAAAAGCTGAAAGCGACGCTGTATCAATTTCTGAATTTAATCGTTGAGCTGTCTCAAAGAAAAGGCTTTTGTGGTTTGAGATACTCCAAAGCGTAAATGCTGCTTTGAGCTTTTGTTCTGACTTCCCATTTTCAAATGCTTGGTTTAAAGAGTCAATATATTCTTCCAAACCTTCAAAAGGTGCTTTTGGATGAATAACAATGGCCTTTGCATTTATCATGAAAAGGCAAAAGCCTATGCTCAATAAAGTTAGCTTTTGTGATATAAAATTAATCATTGATGGTTTTCAAAAGGACAGCCAATTGTTCGTCGTTATCAACATCTAATTTCTTCCTTATTTTACTTTTCATGGTATGAATACTGCTCAATTTCTGACCAGTAATGGCATTTATTTGCTTATTGTCTAGTCCACTTAAATGCATTGCACAAATGCGTCTCTCATTTTCGGTGAGTTTGTAATTGTTTGATAGGTTTTGAAAAAATGAACTGTATTTCTCGTCAAAGTCTAATTTAAACTGAATCCAAGATTCGTCATTTGTTTTAGATTTATGTTCAACTAGTAACCCTAAGAGTCTTTTTTTATTTGCATGACTCAATTGCGTTTTAAATTGCTCTACATCTGTAATAAGTTGAGAGAGTGATTGATTGCCTTTGACTACTTCTAGAGATGCTCTTTTTGCCTTTTCAGCTTCTAATTCAAGGTTTGATTCCAATATTTCATTTTGAGCTGATAATCGTTGTCTTTCTGCTAAAATTCGTTTTCTATTTAAATAGAGTAATGCAAAAAGTAATGCAGAAATTATAGCTACACTAATAGATGTTAGAATTAGTTTATTCTTTTTTACGGTAAGCGCCTGATTTTCTTTTTCTGCCAATTGTTTTTCATGCAGCGCTCTAGAAACCTGTAATTCTTTATCAAGTTTAGCTAAATTACTATGTTGATTTTGTTGTCTAATTTCTGTCGCAATAATCTCATGCTTTTTCCTATACTTAATGGCTGATTTATAAGAGCCCAATTGCTCGTAACAGTTGGCTATTTGCTTATAACATTTACTTAACTCTACTATATGAGATGTTTTTTCTAAATAAGGAATGATTTTATTTAAGACACTTAGCTCGGCTTCATATATCTCATAAACATTAAATAAATAACTTGAGCTTCTAAGCGCCTGTAAATTGGTCGAAATAACATTTTCATTGGCAAATAGACTGATGAGCTCATCTGTTAAGGAGTTTTGGTTAGGTTTACTAATAATTTTACTAGCTAAAAAATAGATTGCTACTAGGTTTTTTTGTTCGCTATACTTGCTTGTGTGATTTTTTGTAGGACTTGGAAAAGACTCATATGCTTTTTGCAATTCTGCAACATCAAAAAGCCTAGTTCTACTAGAAATTACTCTTTGAAAGATAAGATCGTAAATAGCAAGGCTTGATTTTGAAGCAAAATAGAAAGTGTTTTTAGCTGTCTCATTTTGTTCTTTATCAAAGTAGAAGAAATTCACTTCTGCTTGCATAATTGAATCGATTAAAGGAGCATGCTCTTTAATTTGGTCTAAGTCAAATTCGCTTATAACTGAAATAAGTATATGCGGACCATATCTTTTCAGTGGCCTTAAATACTCAAAATTATCAGTGGCCATTTGCCTAAGTAATTCTAGGCCAGATGTTTCATCGCCAATATCGAGAAAGGCATTCATTAAGCGCATTTCGCTCCATTGTTTGCTAAAGCCTTTTTGATTGCCAAAAAGTTGATTTGCTTTTTTATAGTAGGAAGTAGCTTTTACAAGGTTTCCTTTACGCTCGTAAATTAGACCTAGATTCATATAAGAAGAACCTACAAACTCTTTTCGGTTGTTAACGCCATAACCTGGTATATATGTGTATTTTATTGATTTGTCTTTTTCAAAAAGCGTAGTTATAATTCTGTAATAGAATTCGGCCGAGTCCAATTCTTGATTCTGATAATGGTAAAGGCCCATTTGAGAGCAGAGTGAATTGAAAATAAATTGATTTGATGGTTTTCTTGGAACTAATTCTAGAGCTTTTCTAATACCATTTCGTTTATGTTTAATTTCCTTTTTTACATAAGATAAATGATTGGTTCTTTGTATAATAATCCCCTTAAAAAGACTATCAATTTCAGGTTCAATATCAATTTTCTTAAGTTCATTAAGAACAAGATTGTATTCACTAATGGTTTGGGCAGAGAGTAATTTATACTCAATTCGCTTCTTAGGATCTTCTAATATTTCTAGCTCGTTAACTAGAGATTTTCTAAATATGTGTTTCCATGAATTAACTACTGAAGTATCAAGGTTTAATTTTTTTGACAGAACCTGAACACGTTTTTCAGTAAAGTTAAATTCATCGAATAGTTGTAGTGCCGCTTCTTGTTTTAAGACGTTGCTATTTGTTGTATTAAACGTATTAAGAAGGGAGTCAATAAGCTCATGTAGCCCGTTATTATTTTCACTACAAAAGTCTATATACTCCTTCTGTGCCCATAGATTTTGACTGAAACTTGCAAAAATTAGAACTATTATGCACTTGCTTAAATTCAACCTTAACTTCTGTTCTTATTGGCCACAGAAATACGAAATAAATTGAATTAAACACTGAATAAGGCTTGTAATCAGTGTTTGATGAACACCACATAATTGCCACTTTCATTTTTGATAATGTAACTACCTGGCAACAAGTAAGAAACATCTAAGCAGTTTGCTTGTGTGGCCTTTCTTATTTCTTTACCAGAAGTTGAGCATACTGCGTAATTATCGGTTTTATTGAACCATAACTTATTTCCGTTAGATGGATTTGGCCAAACTTTAAAAGAGTTTAAAGGCTGATGTTTAAAGTTTAAAGTTTCAATAGGGGAGTAGTCGAAATCACCATTGTAATCTACTTGTTTAAGGCGATAGTAAAGTTTAGTAGCGAGCTTCGAGTTATGAGCTTCGAGCTGATCTACAAATTGATAATCGGTTATGTCAAAAGTGTTTCCTTGGCCTTGAACTGTTCCAACTTGCTCCCAATTTTGTCCATCAAAGCTTCGTTCTATTTTAAAATGGCTATTGTTTTCTTCAAGAGCTGTTCGCCAACCGAGAACGGCCGTTTCGCCTTCTGTTTGCCATTGGACGGTAAAATAGGTAAACTCAACGGGTAGGGGTGTTGAGCCCAAGCCACCACCGCCGCCGCTGCCACCGCCGCCGCCAGAAAAACTGCTTACCTCAAACTCGGCTGTGTGGTCAGCTGTTCCGTGGGTGCTATGCTTCCATTTTGTAGTACTTGGCGATGCGCTGTGGCCAATTGATATACCGTTAACCGTATGTGGGTCGGCAAAAGCACTTCCACTTGTGGCCTTAAATAAATGTAGATCAGTAACATTACCTAAAGTAGAAGAATATCCCGATACGCCATTATTGTGTGTAGATAAGGCCGATTTAACAGCCGTGTACTCGCTATTTGTAAAATAATATTTTACGCCCACATTGCCATTACTTGGTTGAGTGGTTGGGCTTACATTCCACCTTCTATCCATCATTACATAACCTTTATTGCCTGTAATTATCATGCCCCCATCGTTGCCCACATAGCTGTATGCAGTATTGGCTCCTAGTTTTAACTCTACTTGGTCAGCTTCTACTTCTGCCCCAGAGCTTCCAATATTTAGGCTAAGCAATAGTTCTCCATCTAAAGTGCAGTAATGTGTCCAGCCATTAACATCAGTGTTTTTATAATCTGATGTATAGGTAGTACTTGCCGTAGTAGGAAGCGTACTTGTAGCACTGCATATAGATGTTAAAGTCTCATAAGCCCCTCTATTTACAGTAGTATTTTGTATGCGGGCCTTCCCTACAATGTCAGTTGTTATTCCTGATGCTATAGCGCTATTTAATCCCGAATTGGCAGCTGGAGAGTTTGCAAAAAGCCTTAGCCCATCATCAGCAGTACCCAAAATACCATCGGCGCCTGCAGGGTTGTTTGCATCTACAAAAAGTGGATCGGCCGTACTATTTCCTGTGCCTGCATAGGTTGATTGCAAAGTAGTGTATGTTATAGTTGGGCTACTTGCGTTGGTATTGAATAAACCAGGACCACTAGAAACTGCCTGATTGCCCCAAACAATACAATTACTAATAACAGGCCATGAAGATTCATTATAAATTCCACCACCTTCGGTAGTTGCTTCATTAGAGCTAAATGTTGTATTTGTTATGATGGGAGAAGAGGACGATTTATTACAAACGCCGCCACCATATACGGCTGTATTGGCGCTAAAGACACAATTACTAATAAAGGGCGACGAAGAATTATCATTTGATACTCCACCCCCAAACCAATAGGCACTATTCGCATTAAAAAAACAATTGATGATACTGGGCGACGAATTAAAATTAGCCATCCCTCCGCCATCAGCATAGAGCCATACTGTATTTTCACTGAAAGTGCAATTGTTAACAATAGGAGATGAAGAAGAATTATACATGCCACCGCCATAACTCCGAGCTCTATTTTGGTCGAAAAAGCAATTGTTAATAGCAGGCGAAGAAGAATAGTTGCAAATTCCGCCGCCATTTACAGTTGTGGAATTAAAATAAAAAGTAGAATGGCTTATAGATGGTGATGAAGAAGAATTATATATACCACCGCCATAATCTGTCTCATTTTCATTAAAAGTACAATGGCTTATGGTGGGCGACGAAGAAAAATTATACATGCCGCCGCCCCCTTGAGTTGTATAATTCAAACTAAAAATGCAATTGCTAATTGTAGGCAATGAAGAAGCATTGTACATGCCACCACCATAACTCCTATTTATTGCTATTGTATTTACCGTTAGGGTGCTATTGTTATCTCCATATCCTTCGCTAATAGTAAATCCGTCTAAAACACCGGCTGTACTTTCGTTTACTGAAATTATTACATGATAACAGTTGTCTGAATCATCAGATTCTGATCCAATATTGCCACTAAGTATGGTTGTATTGTTCTCAGAATCTCTTTGGGCTAAAGCTGTTTCTGTACCTACAAAACCACCGTAAATTTCAACACCGCCTTTTAAATAAAAAGTAAAATCTCTAGAGCTGGTACCGGCTGCGCCAGCCGGATAAGCAGATGGCATATACGTGCCCTCTGCCACCCAAATTTGATCGTTGCTAGTGGCTATCTCTAGAGCGCTTTGCAAACTTGTATAGGCATTGGCCCAATTAAAACCTGTGTTGGCACCTGTAGCATTGTGGTTAACATATATTATCGTCAAACCTTCATAGGCGCCCATATTTACTGTTGTGTTTTGGGTGCGCGGAGCTCCAGTTATATCTACTGAAATATTAGTTGGTAAAGCACTATTTAATCCTGAATTTACAGCTGGGGAATTAAAAAATAAGCGCAGGCCATCATCAACAGTGCCGTGTATGCCATCGGCACCGGCAGGGTTGCCTTCATTTATAAAAAGCGGATCTGTATATACACAGCCTGTACCACCCGTGTATACTTGCAAGGTAGTGTATGATACAGAAGATGTACTACTCGCAAGGTCAGTTATGTCGCTCCCGGCCCTATTGGTGTAATAAACACCCATCTCTTTCATAAAATTACCCCAGAAAATGCAATTGGTTATAGAAGGCGAAGATGAGTTGGTGTTATACATACCCCCGCCCTTATTAGATTTATTCGCGCTAAATGTGCTATTTATTATAGTGGGCGAAGAATTATCATTATTAGCAACTGCGCCACCATAGGTGCCTGTATTTGCAATAAAAGTAGTATTGATGATGTTAGGGGAAGACTGCTCGTTGTGTATGCCGGCACCAAGCTGTGCTTCGTTGGCGCTAAAGGTGCAGCTGGCAATGCTGGGGTCGGAAATGTGGTTGTAAACGGCGCCGCCTTCGTCTGTTGCTACATTTGCACTAAAGATAGTATTGGTAGCAATAGATGAAGATGACTCATTGTACATGGCGCTACCATCGGTGGCTTCATTTGCACTAAAAGTGCAATTGCTAACAATGGGCGTAGAAGATTCATTGTACATGCCGCCACCATCGGTAGCTGCATTGGTTCTAATAATGCAAACGCTAATAATAGGCGAAGATGAAATATTATACACTCCACCTCCAACTGTTCTTGATAGGCTTTCAGAATTTACTAATAAAACAGACATACCATCGGCATTTCCTTCTGTTATAGTAAAGCCATCTAAGGTGGCAGCCGCGCTTTCATTTACAGAAACTAGTACATGGTGGCAGTTATCAGTATTGTCATTTAAAGTGCCAATATCGCCACTTAGTATGGTTACATTGTTTGCAGCGTCTCTTAGAGAAAATGATGTTTCTGTACCGTCAAAGCCGCCATATATCTCAACACCGCCTGCCAAATAAAATGCATAATCTCTGTTGCTACTTCCGCTTGCGCCGGCAGGGTAGGCGCTAGGCTTATAAGTGCCCGCTGCAACCCAAATTTTATCTCCACTTGATGCCACGGCAAGGGCGCTTTGCAAACTGGTAAAAGCATTAGTCCAATTTAAACCACTATTAGTGCCCGATGCGCTTTGGTTAACATAAAATCTAGTTTCTAAATCTTCATAGGCACCCATATTTACCGTTGTATTTTGGGTGCGATCAGAGCCAATTATGTCTATTGTAACACCCATTGGTATGGCACTGTTATCGCCTGAATTTGCCGCTGGGGATTGGGCCAACAAACGCAATCCGTCATCAGCAGTTCGGTATATGCCATCGGCACCTGCGGGGTTGCCTTCATCTATAAAAAGCGGATCTGTATATACACAGCCTGTACCACCCGTAAATACTTGCAAGGTTGTGAATTCTACGGTTGATGTGCTGTTATTAACATCCACTATATCGGTAAGGGTGTTGCTCCTATAAACCGAAATATTACCCCAAAAAATGCTATTGGTTATTGCAGGAGTAGAAAAATTGGTGTTATAAACACAGCCACCCAATCTTCCTCCGCTTGAAATAAACGTAGTGTTGGCAATGGTAGGCGACGAAGACTCATTGTACATTCCGCCGCCATAACTTATTGCCCTGTTAGAATTAAACGTTGTGTTGGTTATGGTGGGCGAAGAGCTCTCATTGTTTATTCCTGCACCATTACCATTTGCCCAATTAGAACTAAAGGTAGTGTTGGTTATAGTGGGCGAAGAAGAAATATTGTACATCCCTGCGCCTGCAGATCTAGCTAGGCTTTTTGTATTCACTTCTAAACTAGCTGCTCCATTGGCATTTCCTTTGGTAATAGTAAATCCATCTAAAACACCCGTTGTGCTTTCGTCAACTGATATGATTACATGATAACAATTGTCTGAATTATCATTTTCAGTACCAATATCGCCACTTAGTATGACCGTGTTATTTGCAGGATCTCGTTGGGCCAAAGTTGTTTCTGTACCAGAAAAACCACCATATAGCTCTACGCCTCCTTTTAAATAAAAAGCGAAATCTCTGTCGCTACTTCCGTTGGCGCCTTCAGGATAAGCGCTTGGCTTATAGGTGCCCTCTGCTACCCAAATTCTCGATCCGCTTGTTGCTACAGCTATAGCACTTTGCAAACTTGTATACGAATTGGTCCAATTAGCACCTGTATTGCCGCCTGTAGCATTATGGTTAACATATATTGGATAACCTAAATCTTCATATGCGCCCATATTTACCGTTGTGTTTTGGGTTCGGTCAGCGCCCGTAATATCTTTAGTAATACCAGAAGGTATTGCGCTATTTAAACCCGTATTTACTGCTGGCGACTCAAAAAATAAACGCAGACCATCATCAGCAGTACGGTGTTTACCATCATCACCAGCAACATTGCTTTCATCTATAAAAAGGGGGTCTGCGTAGGTGCATCCAATACCACCTGTGTACACTTGCAATGTAGTGTATGTTACAGTTGATGTACTGTTATTTACGTCGCTTATGTCGCTCTCAGCTCTATCAGTCCAATATTGGCGCTGTAGTTTCATAAAATTCCCCCAAAAAATACAATTTGTAATTATGGGTGTAGAAGAATTATTATTATAAACACCACCACCCCTTCTTGATTTATTTGCACTAAAAGTGCTATTTATAATGGTTGGCGAAGAAGCATTATTTGATACTCCACATCCATAATCTCCTGTATTTGCAACAAAAACGGTGTTGACAATAGTGGGCGAAGCACTCTCATTGTGTATTCCGGCACCAGTATATGCTACATTGGCACTAAAGGTGCAGTTGGTTATGCTGGGCGCTGAAATATAATTATAAATAGCACCGCCTTCAGAAGTTGCTACATTGGCCGTAAAAGTAGAATTTGAAATGATGGGCGTAGATGTATGGCTATTAAGAATTGCAGCCGCATAATCAGCGGTATTCTCACTAAAAGTGCAATTGCTAATGCTTAACGAAGAAGAAATATTATACATCCCGCCAGCGTCTCCTGCGTTATTAGCATGAAAAGTACAATTTTGCAGAATTGGCGAAGATGAAATATTATACATCCCACCCCCAATGGCTCTAGTTAAGTTTTCTGTATTTACAGTAAGACTACCCCCTGGATTGGCATTCCCTTTGGTTATTGTAAAGCCATCTAAGGTGCCAGAAGTACTTTCGTTTACAGAAACTAGTACGTGGTAGCAGTTATCGGTATTATCATTTAAAGTACCAATGTCGCCACTTAGTATGGTTATATTATTTGCAGGGTCCCTTTGTGCCAGCGTGGTTTCTGTACCATCAAAACCACCGTAAATCTCCACTCCGCCTTTTAAATAAAAAGCATAATCTCTGTTGCTGCTTCCGCTTGCGCCGGCAGGGTAAGCGCTTGGTTTGTATGTGCCTGCTGCTACCCATATTTCGTCTCCACTTGTTGCCACAGCAATGGCACTTTGCAAACTTGCGTAAGCATTGGTCCAATTGGCGCCGGTGTTGCTTCCAGTTGCGGCATGGTTTACGTAAAATGTTGATTGAGAAAAACCAACCGTTGCGCTTAATAAGAAAAGTAAAACAACACTCTTTTTGGCAATTGACTTACCAATTTTCTTGAGTGCACTTGCTTGTAGTTTCAGCGTTTCTAAGGGCTGCTTTTCTATAAGGTCTCTGTCTGCTTGCTTTGTGCTTTTTTCAACGTTTGCCATGCTGCATTTTTATTACATGGCAAAGACAATTGTACGGCTACTATTTTACATTAAAAGTGAGTTCAACAGATGGTAAACGGAGCAGAATGTATGGTAAACAGATGGTAAACGAAGGGGCTAATGTGTTAATTTATAGGTGATTGCACAAAGGGTGTTTTTTGATGCTATTTCGGTGCTTGAATGGAAGTTTAAGGGAAGAGCGTTTAAAGTTTAAGGTTCAAAGTACGAAGTTTAAAATTTCTAGTTTCTAGTTGTTATGCAAACTGTTGTAATAGAATTAGTGCCTAAGTGAAACTTAAAGTGCTGGCAGGTAGGTTTTACGTTCCAACCTTCCTTAAAGGAAGTAATTATCCGCCCATTGTAAAGAAAGCTGATGTTTACTGCCGCAAGAATCCTGACACCTTAGGATGTCTGCCATCTTCAAGGCCCTTTGCGTAAACCTTACTTTTTCAGCTTGCCATTAACCCCAACCCCCTTCAACCTCTCCAACAATTCCACATCATCTTGCACATCCAGCTTTTTCCTAATCCTGCTCTTTAAAGTGTAGATGCTCCTGATTTGTTGGCCGGTAATGGCGGCAATTTCTTTGCTCGAAAGGTTAGATACATGCATCGCACAAATGCGTAGTTCAGTTTCAGTTAGGTTTGCATCTAGTTCTTTTAGCTTGGTAAAAAATGCCGCATTCGTTTTTTGAAACTGAAGCTTAAACTGCTCCCAAATATCAACTTCAAGCACCGACTTATGCTCTAATAGAGCGCTTCTTGCTTTCTTCTTATTTTCGGCATTAAGGCTGGTGCTTAACTGGTTCATTTCTTCAAACAACTTGGCAAATGAGTTATTGCTTTTTAGCAGTTGCAGGGTAGTGTTTTCTAGCTGTGTGTTTTTATCGCTAACGTCTTTTTCGAGCAATTGCAATTGCAACTGTTTTTGGTTAACAAGGAGTTTATGCCTTTTTCTTTTGGCAAAAAATAATAATACCACAAGGCATATTACAAGCACCGATAATATGACCAAGATGGTTAATAGATTTCTACGTGCCTTTAATGCTTGGTTTTCAGTTTCTAAAAGCTTTTTCTCGGTAATGGTTTTTGATACTTCAAGCTTTTTATCGAACAAGGCCAATTGCGCTGCTTGGTTTAATTGCTGTGTCTGTTGTTTTAATGAATCGCTACGTTTAAAATAAATTAATGACTGGTTGACGTTTCCAATGGCTTCATTCGCTTCTGATAATTGCCAATACAATTTCTGTAACTCTACTACATAATTGCCCTTTATATACCTGGGCTTAAGCAATTGCAACAATTCTATTTCTTGGGCATGTTGGCCATTAAGCTTTAATATATAGGTGCATAATTTGGCGTTGTAGGCAAAATAGTGGAGTGAGTCTTCGTTAGCAAAAAGCGCCTTTAATCGGTTTTGGCTTTTGGCCAATTCCTTATCGTTTTGAGAAGCCATTTTCCAGGCAGACTGAATGCATTCTAAGGTTTTAAGCGTACGATCTTTTGATTTTGAATCTATTACATTTTTATTATGCAAAAAGATAAGCCGATCCATACTTGCTTCTATCTTATTTAGATCAAGTTTTTGCTTACCAAATCTTTTCGCCATGGCACGAGCCGTAATAATGCCAGCCTGCTCTATATAAGTACGGTAAGCGGGCTTTCTAGACACCGTTTCAGGTTCAAATAATTCTCGATTATTTGGCATGTCAAAAAGGTGCTCGTTTAAAATCGCACTGCTTTTTTCAATATCGTAAATGTTTAACTCTCTAAATAAGGTGTGCAGATAGCGCCAGCGCTCATATTCATCGCTGTATTTGTTTAAATCAGCTAAGTAGTTATAAATCAGCTTATTGGCCCTAGTGCTATTTTCAAAATCGAAATAGCTATTTATTAGTAAAGATTTTGCCCAATATTCTCCCCTTGGATAAGCACGTTTGGCTTGTTTTAAATTCGATAAAGCCTTTTCGTAGTAGTCTATTCCTTTTATTAGGTTGCCCAATTTCTCATAACACATGCCAATATCCAGATATGCCTGTGCCCAAGTTACTTGAGAAGTCTGCTGCAAATAGTAGCCCTTATAGTAATAAACCCTGCTATTATTTAAATTAAAATCGGCATTGATCCTTCGTTTAAAATACACCAAGGATTTTTCAATATCTCCGCGAGCGAAATAATAAACGCCCAAAATATGTGAAGCCCCTCTGGCTATATAGGCAACTTGTTTGTTATTATTTGCGTAATGGATTGCTTTATTAGCAGAAATAACTAATTCATCAGGAGCGTTTTTGTATCCGTTGTTTATACTCCTTGCTACTTGGTGATAATAAACCGCCTTCTGATTTTCAGAAAACAAATTGGTGTCAAGCTTACCTATTCTAACTTTCTCTTGGAGCTTACTATATGGTATTGACAATAGCAAATACTCCATGCGCTTTTCTAGCTGGTCTTTGCCATTAAACTCCGATTTAATGAAAGCGCTTAATTCAGCAGAATCTATTTTGTTTAGGGGAGCAAATGATTCCTTTTCCATATGCGCATTTCTGTTAAAAGCACACCATAAGGGTAAAGCAGCGTCTTGTTTCTCAGCATTAGATCCATTTAAATAAACGCTAGTTAAGGAGTCTATATAGGTTAAGCCTGCAGCAGCAAACTCATCTAATCGTGCTTGACGAGATAGGGTGTCGGTTTGGGCAAAGGCAGAAAAAAAACTAGCTACAAAAAGTATTAAGCTAAAGTGCCGAATCAAATTGCCATGCTATTTATAGTTGAGCAAGTTGATACACAACCATAAATTTTGATTCGTTTCTGATTCGTTGTCAATTTATTTTACCAGTTAATTTTGGTAAAATTAGGGCATAAAGTATTTAGTGTAGCACAAATTAAAATTGATGGGTAGTAGGGCCCATAGATAAGAAATGTACTCTAGTATTTTACAATTGCAAGATGATAAGAATGCGATTAAACTTTCAATTTAATGTTGGTGTATAAAAATAGACCATAAATTACAATAGCCTATCCCTAAAATAAACGCAGCAATATCAAATCATAGGGGTATCGGGAATGATGCCACAATGCATTTCGATGGAATTAATTCCATCGTTTCTGATCATTAACGAACAATATCAATCGCTCGCACTATGGATGAAACAAGTTAGAAATCCAATTTATGATTTTATGGTACAACTCCCGAAACCACTATCAAATCAATTTCTAAGGTAAAGAACAGAAGACCCATTTGAGTTGGTTATTAGGTAGGTGCCTAACTCAAGGTCAGCTACATTTAATTTATTAGTGTTTTTAAAAGATTTCACGTACTTACCTAATGAATTATGAATCGTGTAATCATCAATCGCATTCACCATAATTATATCTGCTTTAGAAGGGTTCGGCCAAACGCTAAATGAGTTTAAAGTTTCTTGTTCAATCCCGAATTGCTCCGGGGAGCAGTTTAAAGTTTCAATAGGGGAGTAGTCAAATTCACCGTTATAGTCAACTTGTTTCAATCTATAAAAAACCGTTTCATGTCCAAGGTCTGATGTCCAAAGTCCTTGAGACTTTAGATTTTGGACTTTCGACACAAGACTTTCATCAACGAACTGATAATCGGAAGTTTCAAAGGTGGTTCCTTGGCCTGCAACAGAGCCAATTTGTTCCCATACTTGGCCATCAAAACTGCGTTCTATTTCAAAATGGCTGTTGTTTTCTTCCATGGCGGTTTGCCAGTTTAGGATAGCTGTTTCTCCTTCGGTTTGCCATTGTGCATTGAAATAAGTAAACTCAACGGGTAGGGCAGAACCAGTGGAGCCTACCCCAAAATAGAATAAATTGGTAGTGAAATCAATAGTTCGGGTAAGGCTGTAAGGCCCTGAACCACTTGCTGCGACCGATGTACCAACATCCCATGAAGTTGAAACGCCATTTTCCCAATAATTAAGAAATGATGCGCCTCGGTTAAATCCTGTTTCTTCCTCAGATGAATTCCACTGAATTGTTACTGAAACATTGTTTTGAGAAGCCGATGATTGAATGGTCCATGTTTCGCCAACAACGTTGTTGGTTTGTAAGTTGGTTTCATTTACCGGGTTGGCATAAACACCCTCGCAAACACCCACTGTATATTCTGCGCCGCCACCATCATCAATTATTATAGGTAAATAAGGATTACGCCCAATTGGTAGTGTAACTGGGTCGGAACCAACCTTGGTTTTAACCTTACCTGTGCCGTTAATTCTTATGTAACTACTGCTGCTTCCGCCCGAAATATCAACTGAGTCACCAATTGTAAAATCATTATTACCAAGAATTAAAAAGCCATCAGTTAGTGTTAAGTCACCATTAAGTTCAAAATCGGCGTCAATTTCTACATTGGCATTATTTTCAATTTTCAACTTTTTAATGGGTATTGAATTAGACGAAATGGTTTGTTTGCTAGTACCGGTTAATTGTAACTCACCAACGCCGTTGTATTTAGTATCTGCATGAAGATCAGTGTTTCCGGTTATGTCAATAGTTCCCCAATTACCGATTAGAGGGTTAACAGAACCCGACTTGGCAGTTTCAAGGTTGCCATCTACATAAAGAACAGCATTTTTTCTTATAACAACCGATGTGCCATCAATGTATAATTGAGCTTTACTAGTACTAATAAATGCCAATTGAAATATTAGGAATAGCGCAATTGTAACTAAAACCTTAATGAGTCTTTCAATGCTTTTAAATGATTTTTTACTTGATTTCTGCATTTTATTCCGCTTCAACTAAACCTTCTAAATAATTTTTAATCAATTGAAGCTCTTTCGCATTAGCTTCTACTTTAGCATTCAAATTTGATTTATCATCTTCAAGTACTGCTACTTCTTCTTCAAGGTTTTCTATAATGTTTTGTTGCTCTTGAATTGCCTTTACCAATACCGGTACGAGTTCTGCGTAGTTTACACCACGAGTTTGCAAACTATCATTTGCCACGCTTACCACTTCAGGAACTACCAATTCAAGTTCTTGTGCTATAAAACCCAGCTTGGTATCACCTAAAGAATCTTCTTCCCATTGATAAGATACCGAGCGTAATTGCATTAGTTCTTTGAGGCCGTAATCAATATCTATAATTTGTTTTTTAAACCTGGCATCAGAAGTTTGTATAAAGCCATTGGCGGCATACACTGCACTCCACCTTTTTGTTGCTGATCCTAGTTTTCTAGTGTTATCGTCCCCAGGGCAAAGCTGGCCATTTATTTCTAAAACTTGAGAAGAAAAATCGCCAGTAATAAGTGCCGGGCCACTAGCAGAATTACCAATGAAGAGTTTATTAGAACCAGTTTCAGACCTACCTGCTTTGTAACCAATAGCAATATTTCCTGAACCTACGGTGTTTAAAAATAGTGCTTCATAGCCAATGGCAATATTGGCATTGCCCGATGTTTTGCTTTGCATACTTCTGCTACCAATGGCAATATTTTCATTTCCCGTAGTGTTAGCGTTCATTGCATTATAGCCAATAGCAGAATTTGATTTACCTGTAGTGTTATTTAGAAGCGCTGACCTTCCAAAAGCAACATTTCTTTCTCCAGTAGTATTTCTTTCTAGACTTGTGTAACCAAAAGCTGAGTTTTCTTTACCGGTGGTGTTTCTTCTTAAGCTAAAGTATCCAAAGGCTGCATTTCTATTTCCAGATAAGTTGCTTTGAAGGCTTTCGTATCCAAAGGCTGCGTTTGAATATCCAATCGTATTATTTTCTAAACTTTTTAATCCAAATGCTGAGTTTGCGTTGCCAGTAGTATTTTTATTTAAGCTGTTATTTCCAAATGCCGAATTTCCATTACCTCTTGTATTACTATTTAAGCTTGAATGTCCAAAAGCTGAGTTGGTACTGCCAGTGATGTTATTTTCTAAACTTTCAAATCCAAAAGCTGAATTTGAGTTGCCAGATGTGTTATTGCTTAAACTACCACTACCAAAAGCTGAATTTTGAGTACCTGAACTATTATTTTTTAAAGAGCTAAAACCAAAAGCTGAATTATTGCTTGCGGTATTATTGTTTAACGAAAAACTACCAAGAGCTGAATTTTGAGTGCCAGTTATGTTTTTGGTTAAAGATAAATAGCCGACTGAAGCATTGTTTTGGCCAATAGTATTATCACTTAAACTACCATAACCTACTGCTGTATTGGCATTACCTGCTGTATTGGCTTCACCTACCGTATTCCCCAAAAAGGTGTTGTACTTTCCAGTTGTAATTGTTTTCCCAGCACTTTTGCCAATAAATAAGTTAAAGTTTGAATTAATTGGCTCAATTCTTTTTTCTACAAAGTTCCAACGTTCCGCTCCTTCAATATAGAGTCTTATTACATCGTCATCGTTTACTTTATCAAACTGTAGTTTGGTGTCTTTGTCAATGTCTTGAATATTTGCCACTTTACTTACTTGCTGCCAGGCACTTTGTCCGTAGATGAATTGCGCCGTTTCGCCTGAAAGAATTCTTTGTGAATTAAGCTGAGCATCATTATCATCTCTATTTATAATGGTAAGTATTTGTCCTTCGGCAGGTGAGCCAGTAATGTTAATGATATTGGCTTGAGAATAGGGCTCCCATAGAATTATTAGTACTCCAACATTGCTGCTGATACTTATATAATTGGAAGCTGATTTTTGAACAGGCGTAACAACAAGAGCATGGTCTACTTTTACCTTGCCAGAAACATGAAGTTTTTCTTTAGGCGATGTATTTCCAATACCCACGTTCTGGGCCGTTGCAGTAAATGTTGAAATTGACCAAGTGAATAACATGAACATGAACCAAGTGAAAAGCTTTGCCATGGTTTCTTTGTGCTTTGGTAAGTGGGAAAAGCTAAGAAGATGATTGAATTTTGATACGTTCATAGCTTCCTTAATAAGTCTGTCTGAATGCGCCATTTTATTGCTTTTAAAATCTGAGTTCAAAGCAATGAGTATCTAACTTTATGCAGTAGGACATAAGTTTCAAGTGCTAGTACTAATGTTTCGTAGCCTAGCACCATTGTTTCTTTTAATAGGACTTATGTTTCATATAGTGTGTAAGGTGCAGATTTACAGATGGTTGAGTTTTTTGGATTTATCCTTAAGCTAAAAGTTGGTTATGGAACTATTTTTTATCTTCAACCTTGTTCTCATGTAGAAAATATATTAGTAAGGAAAAGCTAAAGAGGGTAGTTCCAGATTAAAAGTAGTTGTTTTAGTTGGGTAATTGCCTTAAGAAATCAGGGTAATTTTATAAACCCAATTCAAAACGTAGATTGAGTGAAAGCTTCGAGCTGATCTACAAATTGATAATCAGTTAAATCAAAAGTGGTTCCTTGACCTGCAACTTTTCCAACTTGTTCCCATGCTTGGCCATCAAAACTGCGTTCAATTTCAAAATGGCTATTGTTCTCTTCCATGGCGGTTTGCCAGTATAGGATAGCTATTTTGCCTTCAACATGCCAATCTGTGGTAAAGTAGGTGATTTCTATGGGTAGGGGATAGTCTGCAGAACCAACACCAAAGAAAAACGAGCCATTTGATCATGCTGGTTGTAAAAGAACCAGAACCCTGTTTGGTGTTTGTAGTATCAGCCGACCAATTACTGTTTACACCTTCTTGACATTAGCTCATAAAAACATCATTTGCCAAGCTTGATTCGTCTCTCGAATTCAATTGAAAAGTTGGGTCTTCCCAATTACAACCTTCGCCTTTGCCAGTAATGTGATCATTTGCAGCAATGTAGTAGTAGGTATATTGAGTACAGCTTTGCCAAGTAATATCGTATCCACGAGCAATTGGCTCAGAACCTGCTCCAATTACATTCTATGCCCTAACGCCTTGGTCGGTTCCAGAAGCATCAAGCGGAATGTATTGAGCCTTTACAATGATGATTGGAAGAACCAAAAGAAGAGTAAGTATTGCTTCTTACATGACTAAATCATTTAGGATTACAGTTACGAATCTGCAATGTGGAGCAACTACCTGAAAATCAATATTTAAGTTGGTGTTATAGGTTTTGAAAATGTGCTTAAACGGGCCGATTTTGTCAATGAATATTTAAGTGACAAACATAGATTTTTGTAAAAAAATGGGACTAAATGGAAAAAATGTATGTTCGAAGAAGAAACACATTAATATGGAAATACTAATTGAAGCCATAAAAGAAGTGAACCCAAACATAAGTGATGATGCTTTGGAAATAGGACTCAAAAAATTTGAACTGCAACATTTTAAGCCAAAAGATCTCATTTTGGAAGAAGGTAAAATTTGCGACTATTTATTACTTCCCGTTTCGTCTATTACCAGATGCTTCTATAAGGACCATGAGGGAACAGAACAAACACTCTGGATGAAGCCAGAGCAGACCTTCATTACTGAATACAAAAGCTTCGTGCATCAGGCACCGTCTCAGTTTAGTCTTCAGTTTTATGAAGAGACTGAATGCTTTACAATAAGTCGTTTTGATCTATTAGAGCTTTATCAAAAGCATAGTGATTGGGCGCTTTTTGGAGTGTTTCTAACTGAAAAGGTACACATTACATTGATCGATGTCTTTGTGAATCTATTAGCAAATGATGCCACGCGGAATTACCAATATATTGAATATGCTTTTCCAAGGTTTATTCAAGTGGCACCTTTGAAAGATATTGCCAGTATGTTACAGATTTCGCCAGTATCACTTTCAAGGATTAGAGCAGGTAAACAAACCAAGGAACGTTTTTCTTAACATTTGTATAGTGCCTTTGCGCACTGCTAACTTCACATTTGTACAACTAAATAATCAATAATGAAATATTGCATTTTCATTTTAATAACACTTTTATCATTTGAAACCATGGCACAAAACGGCAAAGCGAGCACTACAAGAAAAACCTTTAGTAGATCAACAGAAGTCAATATAAAAATTGATGCATCACAAGAAACAGTATGGGAGATCTTAACTGATGCCAGTGATTACCCTAATTGGAATTCAACTATTATTTCACTAGATGGCAAAATTGAAAAGGGAGAGAAAATTCAGTTAATAAGCACTTTAGACCCGGAGAGAACCTTCAAACTAAAGGTAAAGGATTTGCAAGAAAATGAAAGTTTGAAATGGGGCGATGGTATGGGCACTAGAACCTTTTCCTTATCTAAGGATGGTGATATTACGATTTTTCACATGCACGAAAAGATAGGTGGTAATCCTATGTTTCCCTTATTTGCCAAGATGATTCCTGATTTTGATGAGTCTTTTGAAGCTTTTGCAAAAGACTTAAAGAGAGAAGCCGAGTCTCGTTAAGTTTAAAGCAAATCGACATATTAGTTTAATTCAAATATTGTTATAGCGTTATTCGGTTATTTTTAGTTTTTGACAGCGCTCAATTCATGTCCAATTGAAGTGGCACTACAATTTTGTTTATCTAATAATTGTCTTATTGGTCAAGTTGTCAAAAAAATAAAGCCGCTCCAATGGCTTGAAGCGGCTTTAAAGCAGAATATATCGAAACCTAGTTTTTTACAAACATGGTGGTTTGCCCGTTTAAACTTTTTATTATGTATGTTCCTTTTTTTAAGTCATTTATTTTCAACTGTGAGCAATTTTCAAAAGATTTTAGCAGTCTACCACTAAGCGAGTAAATCTCATAGTCGCTTATGATGTTGGTGAATATCACATCTCCATAAGTAGGGTTTGGCCAAACTTTAAATGTGTTTCTAGTTTCTAGTTCAAAGTTTAAAGTTTCAATAGGGGAGTAGTCAAAATCACCGTTATAGTCAACTTGTTTTAAGCGATAGTAAAGTTTAGCAGCGAGCTTCGAGTTATGAGCTTCGAGCTGATCTACAAATTGATAATCGGTTATATCAAAAGTTGTTCCTTGACCTGCAACAGCGCCAATCTGTTCCCATACTTGGCCATCAAAGCTTCTCTCAATTTCAAAATGGCTATTGTTCTCTTCCATGGCGGTTTGCCAATTAAGAATAGCTGTTTCTCCTTTAGTTTGCCATTGGGCATTGAAATAAGTGAAATCTACGGGTAGAGGAGAGCTTTTGTCTCCAACGCCGAGATAATACAGATTTGTACTAAAATCCATAGTTCGGGTTTGGAAATATGGATCAGAACCAGTGGCTGCCGATACGTCGGTTGGTTGTTGCCATGCGCTAGAAATTCCATTTTCCCAGTAAGCAATCCCAGAATTGGCTCGGGCAAATGCTATCTCTTCAGATGCGTTCCAACCTAATTGAACTGTAACATTATTAACCGCAGAACTTGCCTGAATGGTCCAGGTTTCTGAAACAACATTTGAAGTAATCTCGCTTATTGGGTTGGTTGGGTTGTCATATACTTTATCGCTTACACCAACGGTATACTCAGCATCACCACCGTCATCAAGTATTATGGGCAAATAAGGGTTACGGCCAATTGGTAGTATTACAGGGCTAGAACCTACAGTCGTTTTTACGTTACCTGTTCCATTTAGTTTAATATACGAACTTGATGAGCCATGTGATGTAGTACCAGTAAGTGTTAGTGTATTATCATTTATTTCAATATCGCCATTGGTAAGAGTTAAGGCACCGTTAAGTGTAAGGTCGCCTTCAAGATCAACGTCGTTTGCGTTGTTTACTTCTAGATCACCTATTGTACCACTTCCCCCTATTATTTGGCCTGAAGTACCACCTAATATGATTTTATTGTTACCTGATGTGTTTCCATTTACTACCACATCTCCAGTGATAGTAACATTGGCATTGGTGGTTAAAGTATTTCCAGAGTTAACATGTAGCCTTTCATACGTGCCAGTACTGCTAATTGTAAGGTCATGAAAAACCGCAATTCTGTCCGTGTTTGAGCTTGGTGCAGTTCCTTCCTTCCAGGTACTTGTAGTACTATGTGTTCCAGGTCTTACTGTTTTAAAAGGTTCTCTATCAGCGGCTGACACCCAATAGGTTCCAGTAAAACTATTTAGGGTTCCGTTATTTCCATTTGATGTTTTATCACTGAGCGTTGTTCCAGTTGTATGGTTAAAGTCGTAATAGGCCAATAAATTGGTCTCATCTCCTTCAAGGCTCGCATACATGTTGTCTTGAATTTCTGTTTGAGTTCTTAAACTAGACCAAATCCTAACATCATCAATTTTCCCCTTCCAATAATCGCCTTTGCTCAATCCACTATCATAATCAATTCCCAAAGAGATTTTATCGTTGCTATTTACAACGGTTATATTTCCTGAGCTTGTTTTAGTGTATATTAAATAGCCATCTACATAGAACTTATATGATTCACCAGATTCTAAGACTAAAGCAACATGGTGCCACTTGTTATCTGCCAAAGAAATAGGTAAACTAAACCTTTTTCCTGTTGACAGATTTTCTTCCCAAACGTGATCATTGAATAGTAAGATTTGATTACCTCCTTTTGAGGTATTTATACAAAATATTGCTTCCTTGGCTGTACTAACAGTTGTGTTGTTAACCCAAGCTTCAAAAGTGAAGTCTTTACCAGCTAGGTCAGAACTTAAGGCACTTAAATCCACATAATCATCTGTTCCATCAAAATCTAAACAATTGCCAGGACCTAAAAGATTCTTTGACTTTTCTTTACCCATTACTGGTGCCGTTGATTCTACCCAGTTGGAGTTTGTTCCTGTTAAACTAAAACCTACAATTGTGCCTTGGTTATTATTTTGAGAAACATCGGGCAAATATGTCTCTGATGCTTGATCGAACTTGTAATAGGCAACAAGGTTTGATTCATTACCGGCCAAGGTGCGATACATGTTCTTTTTAATTTCATCTTGAGTTCTTATATCATCCCAAACCCTAAATTCATCTACTTTTCCATTCATAAAATCAGAGGCGGTACCACCATCCCACTCCTGTCCGAGTGAAAAGAGGTCTGTGGAAGTTAAAGTATGTGCGGTTGTAAAGGAACTCTGTAGTTCTCCATCAATGTAAATTGAGTATTTAGTGCCATGTTCTAGCACTACTGCATAATGATGCCATTTATTATTAGGTGTAAAACTACTCCAACCTGTATACCCCTTACCAGTTACATAAGTCATGTTTCTGTATAAGATGAATTTATTCACACCTGTACCTGTGTGAATCGAAAACATTACTTTATTATTATTGTTTTCCGATGCAAACCACCCTTCAAATGTGGTATTCTTGCCAGCAATGTCGTCCGATATTTCATCTAGGATAACATAATCGCTACTCCAAGCACGGAAGTCTAAACAATTCCCAGCACCTTCATCAGAGCGCCCTAAAGTATAATAGTAGTTATTTTCTAGCTCACTTAAATCCAGCGTGAAAATTACTTCACTCCCTGAGAGCTTATAATTCAAATTATTAACCGCTGTAAAATTGCCACTTGTACCACTTCTTTTGAGTAAATAGTATGAATAATTTGGGTTGGCTTGTTGGCCTAAATTAAAATTCATGTTAAGTTCTCCGCCATTAGAACCTATATCTGTTATAAGTAGTTTCCAAGAACGTTCAAACCGTTTAAATACATTGCTATTAGATGGTAGGTCATTCGAATTTTCAATGAAATCGCCTTCAGAAAAGAACTCAATTTTATCTCCGCTTGATTGCAAAGCCATACCTGCTGCCATACTTGAACTTAAGGTTAGCTCATCGTATTTGTATTCTAAAAGTCCATTATTAAAGATTATCCCATTATAGCCACCTTCTACTGCTCCCATGTCAACAGTTACATCAAGAGGCCTAGTGTTACCAACCATATCTGACCCAAGTCCAGTAGCTGTCCAATCGGTGTTGTTTCCAGCATTTATTACAGGCGAATTCTTTCTAAGTCTATAATAAGCATCAGCATTTGATAATAATAAGGGGTTCAATTCATAAAGGTTATTACTTGAAGTACTTAATAAGTTGGCATTTGTTGTAGTGTATGTGCTGCTTGACAGTTGCATTAAACAATTATTCGCGTGCGTTTTGCTACTATTTACATTTAATATATCTGAGCCTTTCATTTTGTCAGTTCCTTGAACGGTAATTTTATTCGCCCAGAAAATAGTATTTTTATATATTGGTTCTGAATACTTATCGTTATAGCCCCCACCGCCGCTGATTAGCGCGGTATTGTTACTAATTGTAGCATTGGTTATTTTAGGAGAGCTTTGAAAATTATTGAAAATGCCGCCACCATATCTACTTGCAGAATTTTCAACAATTAACGTGTTTATTATGATTGGACTACAGTAGTAATTAAAAAATGCACCACCAGACTCAGCACTATTGTTATAAAATTTACAATTTATTATTTTGGGATTAGACTCGTCAAAATTATATACTCCTCCACCATTTTTACCGTAATTAGATGAAATGTTTAAATTTTTCAAGGTGGGACTTGATTTGTGACCGTTAAATACGCCACCTGCAAAAGAGGAAGCAAAACTTTTTCCATTAATAGTTACACTTCCTGATCCATTTGCATTGCCATCTTTTATTGAAAAGCCATCAATTATAGCATTCGCCGATAATCCTTCGGTTATAAGAACATGGTAACAATTGTCGGCATTACCTGAGCTTCCAATTTCGCCGCTTAAAATGGTCGCGTTAACTTCAGGATTTCTTTGGCTTAATGCGGTTTCTGAGCCACTAAAACCGCCATAAACTTTAATATCATTATTAATATAAAATGCTAAATTTCTGCTTGATGTGCTACTTACACCGCTTGATGGTATAATGGTAGGTGTATAGGTTCCTTTTGCCACCCAAATTTCATCACTTGGATCAGCACAACTTAAGGCAGACTGTAAGTCGGCCGCATCTGACCACGATGTACCAATACCGGTACCACCTGGCTTAACATAAAACCTAGATATGTAATTGCACAAATAAGATTCATAGGCCCCTATAGCTGGTGCACCAGGCGAAGACGGTCTGGTTCTACCAGAAATATCTTTAGTAGGAGTACCTGAACTTGTGCCACTGGCAATTGCAGGTGATGTTTTACTTAAAATAAGTCCATCGTCAAGGGTCATCCATTTATTATCAGGTCCATCTAAATCAATGTTATCTATAAAAAGTGGATTTTCATTGTATTTATTTTTTGTTTGACTAGTGAGTTTATTATTATTTGTTGATGAATAGCTTGTGTTAGCTAATTGCAAAATACTGTAGGTTGCACTTGTTACTGAAGGAGATATAATATGTATATCTGCTCCTATCGCATTACTTCTGGGGGTGTTTCCCAGTGTGTTATTCCAAATTATACAGCTCTTAATTCCTACCGTAATAAGAGCGGAATTCGAATTGATATAGAAACCTCCGCCTGTTATTTTCGCATGATTGTTAAGAATGTTTACATTAGTAAAAGATGGATTACTAACATATCCAACATAAACGCCACCGCCTTTTACGTTCGCAGTGTTATTTGTTATAATTGAATTTACAAATTTAGTTGAAGCCCATGTAGAGTAAAAGCCACCACCATTTGCAGCTTCGTTATCCTTAATAATTACCTTTTCAAAATAACTATCGCTCTTGTCATCATGAAAGTATATCCCACCACCAGAAGCAGAAGCATTATTATTAATGACCTGCACATTAACTAAACTTACTTGAGAGTGCTCGAATGACATTCCACCTCCATTGCCATCATTTGCCGAATTGTCTTCGATAATTACATTTTGAAAAGCCGTATTAGAATTAGTGTTTTTAACCCCGGCTCCATTTGAAGCGGTATTATTTCTAACTACTATATTGTTTACTCTTATTTTTGATTTTACATTATATATTCCTCCACCTGAATGTTCATAGAAATCTTGATTGCTAAACGTATTGTAAACAGAACCATTGGCATATCCATCTTGAATATAAAACCCATCTATTATGGCACTAGTTGTTAAATTGGCTGTAATTAAAACGTGGCGGCAATTGTCTGTTGTTGCACTTGTATTAATTGCTCCACTTAAAATAACTTGATTATTTACCAAATCGCGTTGCGACAAAGTCGTTTCGGTACCATCAAAGCCGCCATAAACTTTAATATCCTTATCAATATAAAAAGATAAATCTCTTGAAATGCTACTATAAACTCCTGTATAAGGAATTATGCTGGGTTTATAAGTGCCTTTTGCCACCCAGATTTCATCTCCAACATCAGCACAATTAATAGCATCCTGAAGATTTCCCATAGCATTACTCCAAGAAGTCCCATCTCCGGTAGCACCATGCTTTACGAATAATCGTGTAACAAAATTGCAAAGTTGTGCTTCAAATGCGCCTATAGATGGAGTACTTCCTCTTGTTCTGCCAGTTATATCGGTAGGCGGAGCATAGTTTGATGTTCCAGCAGCATAGGCGTTTGAAGAATTATGTAGTATAAGTCCGTCATCTTCAGTCATTCTAATTCCATCAGTGCCTTTTATATTCGCATAATTGATAAAATTTGAATTACTCGTTGTAAGTGACTTGAAGCCACTTCCTACGTTTACTTTGCTCGTTGTACCAATATCTGAAGCATTATAGGAACTACCGCTGGCCAAGCTCGAAGTTGACAGCGAAACATCGCCCGAGTTTTTAAAAAATAAGCTATTTATAATTAATGGGTTAGAACTTTTATAAAAACGTGCTGGCCCTCCACCGCTTGAAGATGCGGTATTTGCAATGAATGAACAGTTAATAATTTCAGATTCGCAATTTGTGCTGTTGTATAACCCCCCGCCACTTGAATTGGCCGCATTATCCATAAAAAGACAGTTTTCGTACCTTACATCACTATTGTATGAGTATACTCCTGCTCCATCATCGGTAGATAAATTCTTTCTAAATATACAGTTTTTAATTGTCGGGTTTGAATCGTAATGAGACATTCCTCCGCCATCATTCATATAAAAGTTTTTTCCATTAAACCTAATGTAGCCTGATCCTCTTGCATTACCATGTTCAATAACTAAATTGTCAAAAACTGCGGCACGCGATAATCCACTTGTGATAAACACATGAAACAAATTATCTGAATTGTTTTTTATTATACCAACATCTCCACTTAAAATGGTGTTTGCCCCTGTTTTAGTTCCATTACTAGGGTCATAACCTCCTTTAATTATAACATCGGCATTTTTTAAAAAAAATGATCTTGCTACACAACACCAAGGCGGAGTAGGTGATGCCGTTGGAAAGTATGTCCCTTCTGCCACCAATATTTCATCTACATTGCTAGTCATGTGGGCATCAAGGGCATCTTGTAAATCAACGTAGGCATTGGCCCAACTACTGCCATTATTGCTGCCCGTGGCGTTTACATCAACATAGAGATATGTAGTTTGTGCGTTTGTAATAAAACTGAAAGTAATAAGCCATAAAATGACACTAGTCTTTTTAATTGAATTTCCAATTTTCTCTAGCGCGCTCTTTTGCAATTCCCATTGCTCATTTATGCGGGTTGCTTTTGTAGAATCCAATTTGTCTTTTTGTACCTTGTTCTTCTCCTTTGTCATACTACCAATAAATTAACATTGGCAATATGAAGAATCATCAATATAAAATGCTACTAAAAGCTCCAAACAGAACCTAAACGGATGGAAATAGAACCTAAACAGAACCTAAACAGGCAGCTTTATCATCTATATTACAATGAGTTACAAAAATTAGATTGATTTGAGTTTTTGAAGCAATTCATGGTCATCTTGAACCATAAGTTTCTTCCTTAGCCTACTTTTTAAGGTGTGTAAACTACTTAATTGTTGCCCAGTAATAGCCGAAATTTCTTTATTTGAAAGCCCAGAAACATGCATGGCAGCAATGCGCATTTCGCTATCAGTTAGTTTATCGTTAAGCTCCTTAAGTTTTTGGTAAAAGTTTGAATTTGCATTCTGAAATTGAAGGTTAAACTCTTTCCAAATACTATCTTGTTGTTCACTTTTATGTTGAACTAGAAGGCTCTTGGCTTTTTTTCTAGCATCAGGTGGCATGCTTGCTGTTAGCCCCTCAATTTCTTTGAGCAATTGCTGAAATGAAGTGTTGCTTTTTACCAGTTCTACTGTTGTGTTTTCCAATGATTTTTCACTCTTAGCTGCTTCTTGTGTTAGAGCGTAAAATTGAAGTTCTTTCTTGGCATTTTCAGATTTATGTCTAAGACGAACGTTTATTAAAAGTAATATGGATAGGATAATTACAACCATTGCAGAAACTGCTGTTATAAACCACCTTTCCCTTTTAATTAAATTCAATTCATTTTCTTTGGTTAATACCTGTTCTGAGTACCTTATTTTTTCTAATTCAAGTTGCTTGTCAAATGCAGCTAATTGATTGTGCATTCTTTGCTGCTGGGCTTGTAACCTTAGTTCGTCATAAACTTGAATGTTTTGGTTTGACCTTTTGTAATCTCCAACGTTCTGATATGCTTCTGCCAATTGATGATAAAGTTTCCAAAGTGTTAGGCTTTCTCCGCCTTCTTTTTTTGTTTTCAAAACCGATTCAAGAAGTGGAATTTCAATTTCATATAGTTTGCGATGGTGTAGAATTTTTAAAGCCAAGTCGAAGTTTCTTCTAAAGTTATAATAGTCTTCCTGATGCTCAAACGCATCTTTAAATTGTCGTAAACCATTGTCTTTGTCATTAACTGACCATGCCGATACTAACAACTGAATTGTTCTGCCTATTTCGCGGGATAATTCCATATTCATGAAATCTTTGGAATTGTGAAGTTCCCAATGTGCTTTTATGGTGTCTAATAGGGCCTTACTGTTATATGCAGAGTCGGTTAATTCAGAGATAAGTAAACGATAAGAATATGCTTCTAGGTTTTGCAAATAGGAATATTTACTTGGTTTCTTTATTCTCCCAGTGTTAAAGGGGGCTAATTTGCTTTCTAAAGCCTTATATATTGAATCTACGAAGCTGGCGTTTTGTCGTAAGTCGAAATAATCGAATTCTGAAAGCAGCTCTTCTAAATAATATTCTGAAGAATATACCTTCCCATTCCTCTTTCTTTTTATATCATTTAAATATTCAAGAAATAGCAATCTTGATCTTTCAATATCTCCCATATCCAAATAAGCGTTGATTAACTCACGCTTGGCCCAAAACAAGTATCGGCTGGTGCTATTTACTGAGTAAGATTCAATTGAAGTTTTAAAGAGATCTAGTGCTTTTGAGAATTTTCCGTTTTTATGGTAGCACATGCCCAGATTCAGGGTTAGTCTGTTATCATAATCAGATTTTTTTATGTAGGTGTAAGATCCCGGGGCGTAAATCATCTTACCCAAAGGAATATTATTGAAGTATTCATATTGGTTTTGAAAACTCCATAGGGCTGAGTCAAGCATGTTTTGACCGAAATAATGGCTACCCAATTTTCGATAACATACTGGAATCATATACCACAAATTAGAATCTTGCTTTAATAGTTTAATAGCCCTTTTAAACTGCCAAACAAACTTTTCTTCAGGGCTATTCCAGTAGCTTTCATATTCGGCTAAATGTCTAAAGTAAACCGCCTTTTGGGTGAGATCCATTTCAGACACAGGAATGACCACCTTCTTATAATTATCAGTATAAATTGAAGCATAGGCTTTTAGAATGTTCCAATCAATGGCTTGCTTAAAGTGTTTACCTGAGGCACATGTCTTTTCTATCCAACGGGTTAGCCCTGCGGTATCAAAGTCAACAATGCATTGCGGATATGATGGTTTATCTTCCTGCCAATTCCATCTTGACCAAATAACCAAGGCAGCGCTTAGCTTCTCTTCATCTTCTCCAATTTCATAGACATGTATAATCGAGTCAAAATAATTTTCAATAACCTGGTCATAAGGGTTTTCCGCAGTTACTTCGGCATGTTGTTTCAGTAATAAGAAACCTAAAATAAAAACCTTAATCCAAAACCTTCCCAAAATTCAATTCCTTAATGCTGCCAATTTACGTTTTAATGTAAGGCAAAAACACAAAAAGCGCTTTAAAGACCTAGAAAAGAATTTTTTGTCAAAAAAAAGCCCTATATGCTGAGCATAAAAGGGCTTATCGTCGATTTTAAATAGAGCCTACTCAATAACTATTTTAGGCTCTTTCTCGTCTCGCCATTGAATATGGCAACAATCTTTTCCAACAAGAAACTCTTCTTTCACAAAAGTTTTTCCATCAAGGCTATATTCAAAGGTTATTGACGTTCCATCACAGTCTAATTTATCCAGAATATTATCTGAAGCAATGGCATAGCTTTTAGGAGCCATAAATCTATCTTCTGATTCATTAAAATCAAAAACATCTTTGCCGCTTTTGGTATAATAAACTTTATGGCTTTTTAGCTCAACAGGGTCTCCATTTGTCTTTTCTACTGTAATTGAAATTGTTCTCAGTTCAAGTGTGCATACTACATTCTCACAGTTGGTACAATCATCATTATCAAAAACTCCATCACAGGCTACTAGGCAAACTGAAGAAAGAAGCATCAAGAATATTATGTTTTTCATCAATTAATTATTCAATTGTTATTACTGTTTCCTTTGTGTCTTTCCATTGAATATGACAACAGTCTTTACCAACTAAAAATGATTCTTTGCCATTGGTGCCATCTTTAAGGTTGTAAGCAAAAGTTATAGAAGTGCCTTCACAGTCAAGAGCGTCCATCATAGCATCTGTTGCTATAACATAAGTATTAGGCGCAATAAGCTCATCATTGTTGCTGCTGTTAAGATCAACCTCGTTACCTGTTTCAGTATAGGTTATTTTGTAATCATCAACTTCAAAAGCATCGCCATCTTTATGAACTAATGAAATAGCAATCATTTTAAACTCTTCGGTACATGCTACTCTTCTGCAATTTTCACAATCGTTTGGATCAAAAATATCGTCGCATGCAGTAAAGAGTAAGCTGAATACAAATAATAAAACAAAAAGGTTTTTCATGGTAAATTGGTGTTTAAGGGTGTTTGAGCTCTTAAACTGTTAACCATAAAAGTTGGTTGCGTGAGGCTAGTAGATTACTATTTTTTTTGTTTCGGTTTTGTTCTCACTTTCAATTCTTATAAGATAAATGCCAGATGGAACTGAAATTGGCGTATTCAATTTGTTGCTTCTACTTTCTGATATTACTTGGCCAGCTAAATTTTGCAGAGTTGCCTTAGTCCCACCATTGAAACCTTCAATTTTAATATCGTCTCCTTTTTTTACAGGGTTTGGGTAAAACGCCCAATTATTTGCCAAAATCTCTTCGGGCGTTGAGAGTATTTCTTCTTGTAAATTGCTCTGGTCAATGTTTTCATCGCCAACCCTGTAAGTGGTGTAATAAAAATAGACAAGCATCATCTCGTCGCCTGTTGCATCACCTAGGCTTACATCTAATGGTGGATCATTAGGATTATTCGGGTTTGAAGAAGTGTTATTATACATGGCTTTCACATTTAAGCTATAGCCTGCTGATGCTTTCATTAATTTAGGAAAAACATAGGTGCCCTGCCAATGAAAATCCCATTGCGGAATATCTATGAGATTAATGGTGTCACCAGCTTTAGTAGCATTTACGGTGATGCTCTCTCCAATAAGGTGCATATGTGGGAGCATTGAAAGCAAACTGAAATTAGAATTTAATTTATAGTTCTGTGTAAATGTGCGCTCAGTATTGGCCGGAATAAAAAGTTTGCCTTCGTTTAATTGATTGTGGTTTAAAATAGGTGCAATTCTCACTTCTCGTGCATTGCTTTCTTCAGTAAACTTAAGCCTAACTTCTGTTTGGTCTTTTTCGCCCATTGAACCAGCGGGGTAGTGCACTTGCATTACAAGAGATGTTCCTTTTTTTAAGGTAATTCCCATTCCTTTTGGGAAGAAAGCAGGCGCATTGCCAGGAACCCAACCAGCCATTAGTGTAGAAGCATTGCTGCTTGTTCCGCCAAAACTAGAATAACCAATTCCTTCATCTGCAGCATCAAGTTGTTCTGGTCTACCACTATCGTCTTGAAAAAGTAAAACATGATGAACGATTTCTGCGTTTCCGGGAATTACTTCAATGGCCGAAACTACTTTGTCTTCATTAAAATTGGTAGGAATTACAAAGCATCTATATTCATCGTTATTTATCGCTTTTGATTCATACTCTTCCATTTGGCCAACGAAGTCAGCATTTTTTATAAGCGCTTCGTTATCATAGGTTGGAGGCTCTGGAATTTTAGTGGCATCGCCAATTGGTGCACCATCTTCAACCCAATCTACAATTACTTCAATTTCTTTATCAGAAAGCACTCTTTGATGAGCAAACTCGCGATAATCTGGATTGGCAGGCCATGGGGGCATACGCTTTTCTTCTACGGCAAACTTAATAGCAAAGCGGTATGGGTAAGCTTCTTCATAATTTAACAAAGAAAAACCACCAATACCACCTTCATGATGACATGATGTGCATTTAGAATACATTACGTTGGCAACGGTATCGCTCCAAGTGTTGTTGTTATGGGCAAAGGCGTTAAGACCAATAAAACTGAAAAAAAGAATTAAAAAATGCTTCATTATCAATGGTTTTCTTGAGCTGATGCCAAAAGTAGTTATTTTAAGATTTTGTGTTACGGAATCTAGATTACACAGGCTGTTTTACTTCTAATTATTTAATTATCGCTGTGGTGGTAGTTATTATATCACAAGCTGAATTCAAGTTAACTTTGAGTTATATGGCCAAACCAAATAAAAGCAAATGGATGTCGAAATCAAATGCCTCTTGGTTTTGGCTGTTATTGATTTCAGGGATAATTTGCTTTATTGGTGGATTTGTAGCCTTGTTTACAAATTCATTTTCAATTGGCATGAACCTGAGATATCAGCAGCCGGCTATTTTGGATGGATCAATTTTTATCCTAATTGGCATTGGCTTTCTGCTCGGTGCTTACCATACGTTTAAAAGATTTCGCTGGTAGATGCCTACCCTATCAAATCTCCCATTAAGGCATCAACCTTGGCATCAAGTTCTTGTGCCAAAGCATCATATTTTGCTTTATCAGTAAGCTCAGTATTTACGCTGCAATAGAATTTGATTTTTGGCTCTGTACCACTTGGTCTTGCCGAAACTGTGCTTCCATCTTCAGTAATAAACTGCAACACATTACTACTTGGCATGTCAATGCCTTCAATTGCTCCTGTTTCAAGGTTTTTGCTCTCTGAAGTTTTGTAGTCTTTTATAATAGAAACTTTAGAGCCACCAAGTGTAGCTGGTGGGTTAGCACGCATGTCGCTCATCATGCTACTAATGGCTTCGGCACCTTCTTTACCTTCTTTTTTAATGGCTACCAATTTCTCTTTGTAAAAGCCATACTCTGCATACATATCAAGCAGAGCATCAAAAAGAGATTTACCTTGATTTTTATAATAAGCCGTCATTTCTGCAATAAAGGCGCAAGAAACTATAGCGTCTTTATCGCGGCAAAGGTCGCCCACCATGTAACCGTAACTTTCTTCGCCACCAACCAAAAATTTCTCTTTGCCTTCAAGCTTAGTAATTAAGTCGCCAATGTATTTAAAACCGGTTAGGGTATGGTAAACTGGAATTTCTGCTTTGTCAGCAATTTGATCAATTAGCGCAGTGGTTACAATGGTTCGTACTACAAAGTCTTTACCTGAAAATTCACCTTTTTCGGCTTTTCTATTAAGCACATAATGTACCAATAAACTGCCAATTTGGTTTCCGTTAAGTAGTACATAATCACCGTGTTGATTGCGAACAGCGCAGCCAACTCTATCGCTATCCGGATCGCAAGCCATGGCAATATCAGCATCAAGTTCTTTGGCCTTTTTTAGGCTCAAGGTCATGGCTTCTGTTTCTTCAGGGTTAGGATAAACCACCGTAGGAAAGTTGCCATTTGGTTCTGCCTGCTCAGCAATTGAATGCACATTTTCAAAGCCCCAAAGTTTTAAAGTATCAGGTACTTGTGTAATCCCCGTTCCGTGAATAGAGCTGAAAACAATCTTCAAATCCTTTTGCGCTTCAACAAAGCCATCATTAAGGCTCAAGCCTTTGAGCGCATTGCGGTATTTAATGTCCATTTCTTCACCAACCATCTCAATTAAATCGGTGTTAGGCTCAAATTTTATTTCTGAAACTGAAGCAATGGCGTTCACTTCATCAATCACGTTTTTATCGTGCGGAGTAAGTAACTGACCACCGTCATTCCAATAGGCTTTATAGCCATTATACTCTTTTGGATTGTGGCTTGCAGTTAGCACTACGCCTCCTTGGCAGCCCAATTCTCTAATGGTAAATGAAAGCTGAGGCGTTGGGCGTAAGGCTTCATATAAATAAACCTTTATACCATTGGCCGAGAAAACATCAGCGGTAAGCTTCGCAAAAACATCAGAATTGTTTCTAGAATCGTATGCTATGGCCACTTTAATACCGCCTTTAGGATAGGTTTTGTTTAAATAGTTGGCAAAACCTTGAGTGGCGGCACCAATGGTGTAACGATTCATGCGGTTGGGGCCATCGCCCATAATGCCGCGTAAGCCACCCGTACCAAATTCAAGTTTTTTGTAAAAAGCATCAATAATGGCTTTTTCGTCCTTATTATCAACTAGTTGCTTAATTCTGTTTTGAGTTTCGGTATCGTAACCTGTTCCCAGCCAAATATTTACTGCTTCTTGAATTTGTGGCTCTAAGTTCATTTTTCCGTTATTTGACAGCGAAGCTATCAATTGCTTGTTATTTCAACTTTATTTTTCAAACTATTTCATCTATTTTGAACCGAATTGAATCTGAACTTTTAATAAAACCATGAAGGCAGCCACTATTTCTGAGCTAAAAAAGGAGTTGAAAGAATTACCCGCACCTGAGTTAATGGAAGTGGTTTTAAAGTTGGCTCGTTTTAAAAAAGACAATAAAGAACTGCTCACCTATTTGCTTTACGAAAGCAATAACGAGCATGCTTACATCGAAAATATTAAAGAAGAAATGGAATGGGAGTTTGAAGAGATCAATACCGATTCTGTTTACTACGCCAAGAAATCACTAAGAAAGATACTCCGGAATCTAAAGAAGCAAATTCGTTACAGCGGACATAAAAAAACGGAAGTAGAGCTATTGCTACATTTCTGCAAACTGCTTAAGGGTTTTTCTATTCCCTACCATGATTACACCACGCTATTGAATATGTATGAAGGGCAAATGCGAATGGCACGTAAAGCAATAGAAAAACTGCACGAAGATTTGCAATTCGATTACAACGAGCAGATAAGGATGATGTAGCATCTTCTTGAATTCTGTCAATCTCAATATTCCTTTCAAAGATGATGTCTAAAAAATCTTACGTCATTCCAAACTTGATTTGGAATCTGCTTGTAAGTTTTGAATTCCAATGTTGTAGATCCTGAATCAAGTTCAGGATGACGTTTTCTTATTTTTTAGACATTGTCATTGGTGAAGTCACCCCCACATTTCAACCCTTTATGTCAAACATTTTCCGCTTTTATACATTCTATTGCTCAAGCATATGTTTATGCCTTAATTTTAACCCATAAATTATAAAGAGAATATGGCACAAGAACCATTTAATATTGAAGATCTAAGGGATAAGTTGCAAGGAAATTTGCGCCTTGTGGCCTTAGTTGTGTTCGGGTTGCTCTTTGTCTGGAATGGTATTTTTCAAATACAGCCAGAAGAAGAAGGAGTTATTACTCGATTTGGAAAAATAAACAGAACCGTTAACCCAGGACTCAACTTTAAAATACCTTTTGCCGAAACGGTATATAAGGTTCCAGTTGAGCGTCAGCAAAAAGTAGAGTTTGGATTTAGAACAACCAGCGCTGGGGTTAATTCATCTTACAGCAGATCAGCGGCCAGTAGAGATGAGTCGCTTATGCTTACAGGCGATTTAAACTTAGCTGATGTAGAATGGGTGGTTCAGTATCGAATTTCTGATCCGGTTGACTATTTATTTAAGGTAAGAAATATTGAAAGTACGCTTAGAGATATTTCAGAAGCGGCCATGCGCCAAATAGTTGGTGATAGAACAGTAAACGAAGTGCTTACTGTTGGGCGTACCGAGATTGGAGGAAAGTTAGAACTACTAATACAAGATGTTTGTAATCAATACTCAATGGGAATTAAGATTGAGCAAGTGGTATTGCAAGATGTAAACCCACCTGAAGCGGTTAAAGAAGCTTTTAACGCCGTAAACGAAGCGCAGCAGGAGAAAGAAACGCTCATAAACCAAGCAAAATCTGAGTACAACAAAGTAATTCCTAAAGCTAGTGGTGAGGCCGAAGAGAAAATTCAGCAGGCTGAAGGTTACGCAACCGAACGTGTAAACATTGCTAAAGGTGAAGTTGCAAAATTCAACGCACTATACAGAGAGTATATAAAAGCACAAGACGTTACTAAAAAACGTATTTATCTAGAAACCATGGAAGAGCTAATGCCTAGACTCGGAAATGTGATAATTACTGACGATGAAGGCAATAACGTGTTACCCCTTTTGCAAATGGAAATGAATAAAAGCAAGTAAGATGAATAAGAATAGAACACTAGCCGGAAGCTTAGTTTTACTTGGAATATTATTAATAGTTGGTGTGCAAAGCACTTTTGTTGTAAACGAAACCGAGCAGGTTATCATTACCCAATTTGGTAAACCCGTAGGTGATGCCATAACTTCACCAGGAGTACACTTTAAAGTGCCTTTTGTGCAAACGGCCAACTTTTTTGAGAAACGATATATGGAATGGGATGGAGATCCCAACCAAGTGCCAACCAAAGACAAAAAATACATTTTTGTTGACACTTACGCGCGTTGGCAAATTATTGATCCGCTTAAGTTTTTTCAAAGACTTACCAACGAACGCGGTGCACAGTCTAGACTAGATGATATTTTAGATGGTGAAACCAGAAACTTTGTTGCTAAAAATAATATTGAAGAAATAGTAAGGTCTTCAAATAGAACACCATTAACTACCGATACGGTAACTACAGCAGGCGATACTTTGGTGCCAATTTATGTGGGAAGAGATAAAATTCAATCTGCCATTTTAGAAAGTGCCAATAAGCAAACTGAAGACCTTGGAATTGCGGTGCTTGATTTTAGGTTTAAAAGAATCAACTACACTCAAAAAGTACAAGATCGAGTATTTGATAGAATGAAGTCTGAGCGTTACAGAATTGCTGATAAATTTAGATCAGAAGGTCAAGGTGAAGCTTCAAAGATCAATGGTGAAAAAGAACGTGAGTTGAAACGAATTTTATCAGAAGCCAATAGAAAGGCAGAAGAGATTCGAGGTGATGCCGACGCAGAAGCAGCAGCCATTTATGCAAATGCTTATAACCAATCTGCAGCATCAAGAGACTTGTACGCCTTTATTAAATCAATGGAAGCATTAAAGTCAACCATTGGCGCTAAAACATCTGTTATTTTATCAACTGATAGTGAGCTTTACAGATACTTAAAAGGGTATTAGACACAAATAATATTTCAAAAAACTGCGCCCCGCACCTAATTGAAGATGCGGGGCGTTTTCATTTTTTGTGATTACCTTCAAATAGACTGTAGAATTTACATTTGCTAAATGCCAAAACCCATTGCCTTGTGGTCAGGTCCTAGAAATGTTTCTACGGCGCTCATGTATTCATTTGCCAATAGAGAAGATGTGACCGTGGTAGATGAACCATTTTTTGGCTACTTTTTAAATAAAACGGGCGTTTGGCGTCCGTCAAGAGTTGAAGCATTAGAAGCCATGTCAATTGATTTTAACCAAGTGTTGAATACAAATTTGCGTTTGGCCGAAACAAAACAATTGTTCTTAAAAAATATGGCCAATCATCTAGTTGGTATTGATCTATCGGTGCTTAAGCATTTCAAAAATATAATACTAATTAGAGAGCCAAGACCCGTTATAAGCTCATACACTAGGCAAGTTGAGAAGCCAACTTTGCTCGATCTGTGTTACCAATATCAGTTAGATATTATTACGTATTTAGTTAAGCATAAAATGGAATTTTACATTATTAATTCCGATGATATTAGGAATAATCCAAGAAAAGAGCTTGGCGCCTTATGTGAATATTTAGAACTCCCATTTTCAAAGAAAATGCTCGGTTGGAAGGCAGGACCCAGACAAGAAGATGGCGTTTGGGCAAAATATTGGTACCACAATGTGCACAAGAGCACAAGGTTTGCACCAATAGAGAAAAGTAAATATCCAATCGCTGAAGAATTAGAGCGTATTTATCAAGAATGCCTCAGGTTTTATACTAAAATAATGAAGATTAAAAATGAGTAAATTCAATCAACCCGATAAAAGAAATGAAGGCACACTTGTTTATGTAAACGGTCTTGTAAAAAGAGAAGATGCCAAGGTTTCGGTTTTAGATAGTGTAGTACAAGGAGGAGATGCGGTTTGGGAAGGCTTGCGATTATATGAAGGCAAAATTTTTCAGTTAGATGAACATATTGAGCGCTTATTGGCATCAGCTCATGTACTAGACTTTAAGAATGTACCAACAAAAGACCAAATTAAAAATGCGGTATTTGAGACATTGAATGCTAACAAAATGCATTCAGGAGTACATGTACGTTTAACTCTAACACGTGGAATGAAATCTACATCAGGTATGAATCCTGATTTAAATGTATATGGTTGCACCCTAATTGTTTTGCCAGAATACAAAGGTTTGGTTTATGGTGATGATGGATTAGTGTTAATCACATCTTCAATTCGAAGAAACGCTCCAGGGCATTTAGATTCAAAGATTCATCATAATAACTTGCTCAATAATATTTTAGCCAAAATAGAAGCCAACTATGCTAAAGCTGATGATGCTGTAATGCTAGATAATGCTGGTTTTGTTTCAGAGACAAATGCTACGAATATTTTTATTGTAAAAAACGGAAAGGTTATTACCCCTTACGCCAATGCTTGTTTGCCAGGGCTTACTAGAGCCAAAGTAATTGAGCTTTGTGAAAATAATAATATACCAATTTTCGAAGCGAATATTAGTATGGCAGAGTTGTACACGGCCGATGAAGTCTTTACCACCGGAACAATGGGGGCATTGAGCTGGGTAAAGGAGATAGATGGCAGGTTGATTGGAAAAGCGAAAAAGGGAAGTGTAGTTGAAAAATTAAATCAACTTTATATTAATGCAGTTCAAATAGAATCAATACCTATAACCTAGTTTTTATGCAATTCGAAACCATAATCGATGAATTCATGAACGACGTTTACGGCTTTCATGTCTCAGTGCCTGATGAAGTAAATGAACACTTTCAAAAGAACTTTAGCGATAAAAGAGTACTTTACTCTATAAATGGCAGCGAAACTAGGCCCGGGGGTATTATGAAAACAGCTAAGTATTATTACTTAATGCTCAACAGGCAGTTTATTAAAAAAAACAACCTACATAGGGGGCAAAAGGTAACAGTCAAAATAGAAAAAGATACTTCAGAGTACGGTATGCCAATGCCAGAGGAGCTACAAGCTGTTTTTGATCAAGATGAGCATTGCAAAGCCTATTTTGATACACTAACTCCGGGAAAGCAGCGTAACTTAATTTATTTGGTAGCCAAAATTAAAAGCCCTGATAAGCGAATTAATAAGGCACTAGCCATTGCAGAGCATTTGAATGAAGTTGAAGGGAAACTTAATTTCAAAATGCTTAATGAGACCATTAAGAAATATAATAACATGACGAATCCATGGGCTTGAGTATTTTTCTTTTAAGAAATCCATTGAAAAAAAAGGGATTTGTCATTCCAAACTTGATTTGGAGTCTTTTTGCCAGTGTTTTACTTCAAATCAAAAGATCCTGGATCAGGTCCAGGATGACTGGTTTTTTTATTTTTTGTCAATTTGGGAAGGGGTGTAAAAAGCATTTAGAAATACTCCCAATTGTACTATGTCTAATTTTTGTATTCAATACAACAAACACCCAAGCCCAAGACACTACCAAAATTTCAGACCAACTCTATGTAGTAAAATACAGCAAACAACTCTACATGCACGTGAGTAGAAGAGTAGACCCTAAATGGGGAAGTTTTACTTGCAATGGCATGGTGCTAATTAGCGAACCAGGTAAGGTGTGGCTTTATGATACACCAATGGACGACTCAATTACTTTGAAATTATCCCACTGGATAAGAGATGAATTAAATTGTAATATAGAAGCGCTTATTCCTAATCATTTCCATGATGACTGCATTGGAGGCCTGGATGTTTTAGCAAAGCAAAACCCCATGATTTATGTTATTGCAAATAAGCTTACCTACGACTTACTAAACGACGATATCAAAAACTTAGGCTTATTATTTTTCCTTTTTGATGAAATAAGTCCATTTGAAAAAGTGCAGCATTATTATTTGGGAGCAGGACATGCCACTGACAATATTGTGGCTTGGTTTCCCAAAGAAAAAGTGTTGTTTGCTGGTTGCATGGTAAAGGCAGCTGAAAACCAAAATATCGGTTACATAGGCTCAGCTGATTTAAAAATATGGCCAAAGACAATAAGAAGGGTTAAGCGAAAGTTTAAAAAAGCAGAGGTAGTGGTGCCTGGTCATGGTAATGCCGGAAATAGCAACCTACTTAAACATACTTTAAACGTAATTAGTGAGTATAAAAAAGCGAATTAGAGCAAGTTTTAAGCTGGTAACAGCACTAATGCTTATTGTGGTTTTAGTACAATCTTGTAGAGTATTAACGTATAAAAACCAAGGGACAAGCAAAGCAATAGGCACAGAAGGCAATGGCTCTCTAGAAAACGCATGGCTAATGCCTTACAGCGGAGATAATTACCGCTATTTCTCAACACTGAGTTACTACGTATTGCACAATGCATTTGTACATAACAAACTCCACAACACATTATTAGAGGCTTTTGAAAATTGTGAAATCAGCTGCCCTGAGCGCAAGTTTAGGGTAATGGAATGCGCGAACAAGCACGGCGGTAAAATGCTAATTCACCGCACCCACCAAACGGGGCTAAGTGTTGATCTTATGACACCTATGATGAAGAAGGGTAGGCCTTACACGCTAACCGATCATTTGGGCGTTTGGCATTACTTATTAGATTATGGCAACTCGGGCAAATGGACCAAAAACATTGAAGTGGATTTTGAGACTTTGGGTAGGTTGATATTAGCTATTGACGATGCCGCCAAACAAAATGGGCTCAAGCTGAGTAAAGTAATTCTAAAAACCGATCTTAAAGATGAATTCTATGCTAGCAAAAGCGGAAAGCAGGTAAAAGCAAGGGGAATATATTTAGCTATGGTTCTGCCAAAAATGGTAAACAACCTTCATGATGATCATATTCATTTAGATTTTAAAATAGTAGAGTGACTTAGTAAAAGAGTGACTGAGTAACTTAGTGAATGAGCGACTTAGTAATTTCAAATCTTAAAATTCAACACTCGTTAATCGCAATTCGATATTCAATTCCTGTCGTTCACACAAAAAAAGTGTCGTTCATACAGTTTTTTTCTTTTAGTGGGTTTGTTTTTTAAGATTTGATTTATCAAAACAATAATCTAACAGATGAAAACTTCTTTACTAGTTCTTACTTTAGCAATTGCCACAATAGTAAACGCACAAGACCTTCCTTTAAGCATAAAAATGCTAAACGTAGAGGGGGCTACATTTACAATGGGAAGCAATTCGCTTATTGGCTCTCCAGACCAAAAGGCTGCGGCGCCAGAGCATCAAGTAACAATGAGCGACTTTGCCATTAGCGAAGCTGAAATTACGAATGCACAATATTTAGAGTTTCTTAATGCAGCTTTAGCCGACGGTCTAATTGAAGTAAATACTGGAGCCAACGGACCTGATAAAGACAAAAGACTTATTCAAGGTACAAGTAAATCAGCCTATTCAGGTAAAACCCTATATACGCTAGATGGCATCAGAGTATTAAAAGATCATGATGATGCTGATAGCGACGGCGATCCTTTTACGGGAGATGTAGAACCAGAAAATCCACTGAATACATCATATATAGGATATAATGAGTCAAAAAACGAGTTTTATCTAAAAGATCCTTTTAGTGCTGATGATTTTGATTGGAAAGCCATGTGCGATTATCAAGACTATGGTACAACCAAGGGCAGTAGGTTACCTGAAATCAAAAATGATTTTGATGATTGGGCTGGTGCTGGAAATAACTATTCAAATGAATTACAGAACTGGACCAAAGAAAACCCAAGTTTAGCTACCAACTTACCAAGTCAAGATGATATTGCACTATGGCCAGTAACTTTTGTAAGATGGTGGGGCGCATGGGCCTTTGCCAATTATTATGGTAAAACCTTGCCTACTGAAGCCCAATGGGAGTTTGTGGCAAAAGGTGGAGATGACTTTACTTATGCTGTTTATGATGGAACCACCATTTCTGACGCCAATTGGAATCAAGACAAATTGAAGTTTGCTTATCACCATGTAAGAGCAGCAAAAAGCGGAGAGGCAAATCCATTTGGCTGTTATAATTTGGCAGGTAATGCATGGGAGTGGATTGCTGACAACTATGTAGCGCCATATAGCACCGATGCCGTTACCGATCCTTTAGTAGAAGTAAATGGTTCTACTACGAGATGTTGGCGAGGTGGCTCTTGGAACTACCATGAAGCTACACTGCAAAGTGCCATGCGCTTTTTTGATGAAGAAGACCGCGGAAATGACCATTTTGGTTTTAGAATAGCGGGCGGTTATGTGGCTACTGGAGTAAAAGAAATTGACGAATCTTTTCTAAATGTATATCCAAATCCGGCGGCAAGCATTGTAAATATTCAACTAGAAAATGCAGACTTAATTAGCTTTAGCCTTTATCATATAAATGGAATGTTAGTAGCAGAAGGTAACTCAACAATTATTGAAGTTGATGCACTAAAAGAAGGTGTTTATTTCTTGCGCTTAACTACCAACGAAGGCATAAAAACTAAGAAGTTGTTGGTCAAGAAATAACTATTAACTGCATTTAATTTTATGCACGACAAAAAATTTGAATACTTAAAAGGCACTCTGTTTTCGGGGTGCCTTTTAGTGTTTAATTATATACTGTGTTTTGCTCAAGTTGAAAAAGGAGTTGACTGGAAAGATGAGTCTTTAGCTGACACAATACGTCTTGAAGCCATAACCTATAAAATTGAGGGCATTCGAGATCAAGATTCAATTCTGATGTGGATTGAAGAAGAGTTGAAACTGGCTAAAGAACTGGAAAACCTGCAATATGAAGCTGATGCCCTGCAAAAGCTCGGATCTATTTACTACCGTCAAGGGTTTTACAATAAGGTATTAGGTGTTGATACACTCAGGCTCAAGGTTATGCTTCAAATCGGCGACAGCATGGGCATAGCACAATGTTATAATAATTTGGGTATAGATTATAAACTTCAGGGTGACTATGTAAAGGCTATAAATTATTATCATAAAAGTTTAAGATTAAAAGAAGAAATAGGAGACTCACGTGGAGCTTCAAAAACGCTAAACAATATTGGGATTATATATCGCGACCAACGAGATTATGAAAAAGCACTAGAGTATTATAAAAAAGCACTCACGATAAATGAAGAAATAGCAGATACCAATGCGATAGCTTCAAGTTATAGTTATATCGGTAATATAATCTTCGATCAAGGAAGAGCGGACCAGGATACGGCAATAATTTCAGGTTCTTTAGATTGGTATTTAGAGAGCATGCAGCTTCTAACTGCAACAAGAAATAGTCGAGGACAAGCCCAAATGTTCAATAATATAGGTATAACCCATTATGAGCTGGGAAGGCCTAAAAAAGCTTTAATTTATTATGAAAAGAGTCTTGCAATAAAACGTGAGATTGGCGATAAAAGAGCCATTGGTTTGTCGCTGCATAACATTGGCGATGCCTATTTTGAATTAGAAAAATACGACAAGGCATTAGAACATGGTACTGAAGCTCTAGAAATAAGTAGAGAAACTCGTAGGGTAGATGATATTCAGAGGTTTTCATTTTCTCTTTATAGAGTTTTTAATGAACTTGGTCAATATAAAGAGGCATTAAAAATGTACCTACTGCACGATCAAATGACTGATTCTATTGAACGTATAGAAAATACAAAAGCCATTCTTAAGCAAGAGTATCTTAGCAGGTCTTTTAAAGATAGTATGCAGTTTGCCCAAAAAGAAGCTATTCAGGCTTTAGAACTAGATAACAAAGAAACTCAAGTGGCACGCCAAAGAGTAGTGTTAATCTCAACGTTTCTTGGGTTGTTATTAGTAATAGCACTGGCAATTCTATTTTACAGAGCAAAAAAGCTAGTAGAAAAACAACATAGTGAAAAAGAAGTATTGCTTCAAGAAATACACCATAGGGTAAAAAACAACCTATCGGTAATAATTAGCATGCTACGGCTGCAACTGCGTAGGGTAAAAGACGAATCGGGCCAAAAGGTTTTAGAGCAAAGCATTGGGCGTATAAAAACCATGAGCCTAATACACCAAAACCTTTACCAAAGTGAAAACTTGGCGCATACCAACTTTAAAGAGTATTTACAAGAGCTCATGGAGCAGATTATGTCTAGCTTTCAAAATGTATCAGATATTACCTACAGCATGGAAGGCGATGAGCTTAAGTTCCAAACAGAAACGTCCATACCTTTAGCACTAATCTCTTTTGAGTGGGTAAATAATATTTACAAACATGCCTTTGACAATAAGAAAGGACATATCTCCATCATTATGAAAGAAAACGAAAAAGACTATAAGCTTTCTATAATTGATAATGGCAAAGGAATTAGCAAAGAAGAGTTTATGGCCAGTAAAGATTCCCTTGGGGCCAAGATCATAAGAACCTTATCAAAGCAAGTAGGCGCCAAGCTATTTATTGAGAGAAGACCAGAAGGTGGTACAGAGTTGAAGTTGGTTATTGCTAAATAGTGACTGAGTGAATAAGCGACTGAGTGAATGAGTTATTCAGTGACTGAGTTTTTAGTGTGACATAGTGAATATGTACTTAAAGCGACTCAGTAACAGACCTAATTACTTGGAAATGATTGTTGGATAGTAAGCTTATAGGAGCGACTTATGTTAATCCAGTACCTCCAAAATCAGCAAATCAGCAAATTAAAAATTAACACATTAACTCCTTCAACATCCAACATCTCAATAATCAGCACATAAAAAATTAACACATTAGCACATTAACTCCTTCAACATCCAACATCTCAAAAATCAGCACATTAAAAATTAACACATTAACACATTAGCACATTAACAAACTCAACACTTAAAATTTAAAATTCAACACATCAAAATGTCGTTCACACAAAAAAAGTGTCGTTCATACAGTTTTTTTTGTTTCGCCAGCTTAATACTTCAAGTTAGCAGGGTCAATAAAAGCCCTAACCATGACACTTCGTTTTGTATTACTCATTATCACTACTATTTTTACCTTAAGAGTTAACGCCCAAGAAATTAAAGTTACAGGCAACAGCACCGAGATTGTTGATGGCGATGCCTACCCAGATTTTAGTGACGACACATATTTTGCGGGAGCAGATGTAAGCAGCGGCACGGTACGCAAAACGTTTACCATTGAAAACACAGGTTCTACTACCCTAACCTTGAGCGGCTCTAGCCCTTATGTGAGTGTAAGCGGTACCAATAGTGCAGATTTTAGCATAACCAGTGCGCCAAGTAATAGTATATCGGGTAGTTCATCAACCACTTTTACCATAGAGTTCGATCCCAGCGCCGCCGGTCCGCGTGAAGCCGAGATTACTATTACAAGCAACGATGCCGATGAAGGCACTTACAATTTTACCATAAGTGGTATTGGCATAGGAGTAATAAGCGCCGCGAGCCCCTTGGGGAGCACGGGTGCCCAAATAGGTTTAGATATAGACGGCGAGGCGAGTAATGATTATAGCGGAACATCTGTAAGTTTAAGCAGCGATGGCACCATAATGGCCATTGGAGCACATGGATACGATGGTATTGGTTCCAATAGCGGCTATGTTAGGGTTTTTAAATTCAGTGGAGATTCATGGAGTCAATTGGGTGGAGATCTAGAAGGAGAAGCTCGAGGTGATGAGAGTGGTTATTCAATAAGTATAAGCGGTAACGGAACGGTATTAGCCATAGGGGCACGCATAAATGATGGGGGTGTCACAAAGGCCGGCCATGTACGAGTATTTTATTATGATGGCAGTTCATGGAACCAATTGGGTTCCGATATTGATGGTGAATCGAATTATGATTATAGCGGTTATTCAGTAAGTTTAAGTAGTGATGGAACTATAATAGCTATTGGAGCACCTACTAATGATGGAAATGGCGGTAACAGTGGCCATGTAAGGGTGTATAAATACAGCGGCAGTTCATGGGGTCAATTGGGTGGTGATATTAATGGTGAAGCAAGCGGTGATGAAAGTGGAACATCGATAAGCTTAAACAGCGATGGAACCATATTGGCAATAGGAGCACCTTATAATAGCGGAAATGGTAGTAACAGCGGCCATGTTAGAGTATATCAATACAGCAGCAGTTCATGGAGCCAATTGGGTGGTGATATTGATGGTGAAGCAAGCGGTGATGAAAGTGGAAGATCAGTAAGTTTAAGCAGTGATGGAACGTTGTTGGCCATTGGAGCAACAGAAAATAATGAGAATGGGAGTGGAAGTGGTCATGTGCGCGTTTATAAATACAGTGGTAATTCATGGAGCCAATTGGGTAGTGATATAGATGGCGAAGCCAGTGGTGATGAGAGTGGTAGCTCGGTTAGTTTAAGTAGCGATGGCACGGTGTTGGCCATTGGTGCTAAATTAAACGATGGTAATGGTAGCAATAGTGGCCACCTACGTTTGTATCAATACAGCAGCAGCTCATGGACACAACTGGGCAGCGATATTGATGGAGAATCAAGCAGCGATAATAGTGGTAGTTCAGTGTGTTTAAGCAGCAATGCATCAGTGCTAGCCATTGGCGCACCTTATGCCAATAGTGTGGGCCAAGTACGAACCTATGCTTTAAATGACCCAGAAATTACAATTACAGGAAATAATTTAGAAATTGAGAATGGAGATGTAAAGATAAAAACTGCAAACAACACCTATTATGGTGAAGTAAATCCTATCACTACAGGTACTATAAACAAAGCATTTACAATAAAAAACACAGGGGTAGTTGATCTTACATTAAATGGTTCACCACTGGTTAGTATTTCTGGCAATCATGCATCAGGTTTTACGGTTTCTACTCAACCAAGCAGTTCAACTATCGCCGCAGGCGATAGTACTACTTTTATAATTGCCTTTAATCCAGATACTTCGGGAATAAAATCGGCTACAGTTTCAATTGGTTCAAACGATGCCAATGAAAATACATTTGAATTCAGTATTGAAGGCTATTCATCAACGATTCCTTCTGATACGCTCATTCAATTACATGGCGATATTGACGGTGAGAAAGCAGGCGATGAAAGTGGTCGATCAGTTTCAATAAATGCCGACGGTAGAATTGTAGCCATTGGTGCCATTAATAACGATGGTAATGGCACTAATTCAGGTCATGTACGAGTGTTTCAAAATACTGGTACTTCCTGGAGTCAAATAGGCAGCGATATTGATGGAGAATCAGCGGGAGATCATTGTGGTATTTCAGTAGCGCTTAGCTCTGATGGTACTAGATTAGCAATTGGGGCGCGTTACAATGATGGCAATGGGAGTTCGTCGGGTCATGTGCGAGTTTATGAACTTAACAGGGGTTTATGGAGTCAATTGGGCAGTGATATAAACGGTGAAGCGGCAGGTGATAGAAGCGGCTATTCTGTAGCAATGAACGCCGATGGTGATCGAGTGGCGATTGGAGCCGTGCAAAATGACGGAAATGGATCCAATGCAGGGCATGTACGAATATTCGAGTATAGTAGTTCTACAACGAGTTGGAGTCAATTGGGCGGCGATATTGACGGTGAAACTGCCGATGATCAAAGTGGCCGTGTTGTATCAATGAGCGCTGATGGCAATCGAGTGGCTATAGGTACATATAAAAACGATGGAAATGGAACCAATGCCGGTCATGTGCGCATATTCGAATATAATAGTTCAACATCAAGCTGGAGTCAATTAGGTGCCGATATTGATGGGGAGGCATCAGGCGATCAAAGTGGTACTTCTGTAGCAATGAATGAAGACGGCAGCCGAGTGGTAATTGGTGCTCCATATAACGATGGCAATGGTACTGATGCGGGCTATGTTCGAATTTACGAATACAATAGTGGGTCAAGCAGTTGGAGTCAATTGGGTGCAGATATAGACGGTGAAGTGGCAAATGATCAAAGTGGCCAGTCCGTATCAATGAGTCTTGACGGCAAAAGAATTGCAATAAGTGCTATGTATAACGACGATGGTGGGGCAAACAGAGGCCACGTACGTTTTTTTGACTTCGATCAAGAAGCAGAAAGCTGGAATCAAATTGGGAATGATGTTTATGGCGAAGCTGATTGGGATTTTAGTGGTTACGCCATTTCTATGAGCGGCGATGGCGCCTATGTAGCAATTGGTGCATTGCAAAATGCCGGTAATGGTACAGACGCAGGTCATGTTCGGATTTTTAGTTTTAAAGATACCAATGCAACTTGTATTGTTAATGGCAATGCAAACATTGCCAATGGCGATGAAACACCAAGTGTCGATGAAGGCACCGATTTCGGGGAAGCCGTGGTCTCCTCAAGTACAAGTTCTGTAAGTAAATTTTTTTCAATTAAAAATTCTGGTGTTGTTAAAAACCTGACTTTGAGTGGTGCATCTCCATTTGTAACTATAGGTGGAACAAATAGTGCAGATTTTACCATAGAAACTGCACCAAGTAGCAGCATTGGCCCTGCTAGCTCAACTTATTTTGAATTAAAGTTTGCTCCAAGTGCGGTTGGCACTAGAACGGCTACAGTTACAATTACTTCAAATGACGCCAACGCAAGCCCTTATACTTTTGATATTAGCGGAGAAGGTATAGCGCCTGAAATCAAAATCAGTGGCAACAGCACCGAAATTGTAAATGGCGATGTAAGCCCAAGCACGGCTGACCATACCGATTTTGAAGATGTTTTGGTCTCATCAGGTACCGTTTCAAAAACCTTTACTATTGAAAATACTGGAGTTGGAGATTTAGATATTGATGATTGGCCATCTTTAGTAAATATTAGTGGCACAAACAGCGCTGACTTTTCGGTATCATCAACTCCAAGCAATAGCATATCAGCTAGCAGTTCTACTACATTCACCATTGAGTTTAACCCCAGTGATGAAGGCACTCGAACCGCAACTTTAACCATCAACAGCAATGATTCTGATGAAGGAACCTACACTTTTGACATAGAAGGAGAAGGTGTAAGCCCCGAGATAAAAATTAGTGGTAACAACACAGAAATTGTAGATGGTGATAATACACCAAGTATTACAGACCATACCAACTTTGGCTCAACCACCGTTTCATCAGGTACCGTTTCAAACACGTTTACCATTGAAAATACGGGTAGTTCAACTTTAACCTTGAGTGGCTCTTCACCATATGTAAGCATTAGCGGAAACAATAGTGGAGACTTCTCTGTAACCAGCACGCCAAGCAATAGCATTGCGACAAGTAGCTCAACAAGTTTTACCATTGAATTTGATCCGAGCGCTACGGGTACAAGAACCGCAACTATTTCAATATCAAGCGATGATACTGACGAAAGCCCTTACACTTTCGACATTGAAGGAGAAGGCATAGAGCCAGAAATAGAGATCAGTGGCAACAGCACCGAAATAGTAGATGGAGATGCAACTCCAAGCCTGGCAGATTATACCGACTTTGGCTCAACTACTGTTTCGGTAGGTACCGTTTCAAGAACATTTATTATTAATAATTCTGGAACTGGAGCTTTAACCCTAAGTGGATCTTCACCGTATGTAAGTATTAGCGGTACAAATAGCGGCGATTTTTCAGTAACAAGTAATCCAAGCAACAGCATTTCGGCAGGTAGTTCTACCACTTTTACCATTGAATTTGATCCTAGTGCAGAAGGTACAAGATCGGCCACTCTAACAATAAGTAATAATGATGCCGATGAAGGCACTTATAATTTTGATATTGAAGGAGAAGGCGTAGAGCCAGAAATAAAGATTAGTGGAAATAGCACAGAAATAGCAGATGGTGATGCCATGCCAAGCTCTGACGATTATACCGATTTTGGTAGTGTGAATGTAACAGGTGGAGTACATTACAAAACCTTTACAATTGAAAATACAGGAACAGAAAGCTTATCTATAACAGGAAGCACAAAAGTGGCAATTAGTGGAACCAATAGTGCCGACTTTACAGTAAGTACAGAGCCAAGCAACAGCATTTCGGCAGGTGGTTCTAGCGCTTTTACCATTAAATTTAATCCAAGTGCCTCGGGCAGTAGAACTGCCACCGTGAGTATTGCCAATAACGATGATGATGAAAACCCTTATAACTTTAGCATACAAGGCACGGGGGCTATACTGCCAACAGACCTTTTAACACAATTGGGAAGCGATATAGATGGCGAAGCGGCAAATGATAGAAATGGGTATTCCGTTTCAATGAATGCCAATGGCACACGAATGGCAGTAGGCGCGCGATTAAATAATGGCGGTTCAAAAAACAATAATGGCCACGTGCGCGTATATGAATATAGTGGCAACTCATGGAGCCAATTGGGAAGCGATATAGACGGCGAAGCTGCAAATGATGAAAGTGGTTTTTCAGTTTCGATAAGCGCTGACGGCAAGCGTGTAGCCATTGGTGCACCACTAAACGATGATAATGGAACTGATGCGGGCCACGTACGTATTTATGAGTATAATAGCAGTTCATGGTCTCAATTGGGAGCCGATATAAACGGTGAATTTTCAGGCGACCAAAGCGGTTATTCTGTAGACATAAATTCAGATGGCAGCCGTGTAGCCATTGGGGCAAGATATAATGATGGTGGCGGATCCGATGCTGGCCAAGTACGAATTTATGAATACAACAGTAGTACAGGTAGTTGGAGTCAATTGGGCAGCGATATTGATGGTGCATCAGCAGGTGATCAAAGTGGTAATTCCGTAACAATAAGTGCCGACGGTAATCGAGTGGCCATTGGGGCACGTTATAATGATGATAACGGGACAAATTCTGGTCATGTTAGAATTTACGAATACAATAGCAGTAGCAGCAGTTGGAGCCAGTTGGGTAGCGATATTGATGGAGAATCGAGCGCAGATGAAAGTGGCTTTTCTGTTTCTATGAGCTCAGATGGTAGTTTGGTGGCTATTGGCGCCCGCAAAAATGGCGGCAATGGCACCAATTCAGGCCATGTGCGGGTTTATGAATACGAAAATGCAAGCAGTGGTTGGAGCCAAGTAGGCAGCGATATAAACGGTGAAGCAAGTGGCGACGAAAGTGGTTGGTCAGTAGCCTTAAGTTCAGATGGCAGCCGTGTGGCCATTGGTGCACGAAATAACGATGGTAGCGGAAGCAACGCCGGCCATGTACGCGTTTATGAATATAGCGGAAGCAGTTGGCGCCAATTGGCGAGTGACCTAGATGGCGAAGCTGCTGCTGATAATAATGGTTGGTCTGTAGCCATATGCGCCGATGGTGGTAGAGTTGCAGTTGGCGCCAATTTAAATGATGGTAATGGCAATGGTGCCGGACATGTTCGCATCTTTGAATTTGAAGATTTCAACCCAGAAATTAAAATTAGCGGTAATAGTACCGAGATTGTAGATGGTGATGATACCCCAAATACTGCCGATCATACTGATTTTGAAAGTGCTTTGGTATCATCAGGTACGGTTTCAAAAACCTATACAATTGAAAATACCGGCACAGGTACATTAACTTTAAGCGGTTCATCGCCTTATGTAAGTGTAAGTGGAACCAATAGCACCGATTTTTCGGTTACATCTACCCCCAACAACAGTATTTCGTCGGGTTCATCCACCACATTTACCGTAACATTCAATCCAAGCGCAACAGGCACACGTACTGCCACAATAAGCGTAAACAGCGACGATGATGACGAAAGCAACTACAATTTTGATGTAAAGGGTGAAGGTATAGAGCCGGAAATAAAAATAAGCGGAAACGGAGTAGAAATTGCCGATAATGATGCTACTCCACGCATAAAAGACCATACCTACTTTGGTAGTGTAGATGCAACGTCGGCAACAAAAACAAGAACATTCACTATTGAAAATACCGGTACCGGAGATTTGACACTGAGCAGCAACCCAATTGTAAGTATAAGCGGAACCAATAGCTCAGACTTTACAGTTGCTACACAGCCAAGCGCTTTTGCCATTGCAGCCAATGGTTCATTAACTTTTGTAATAGAATTTAATCCTGGAGCTGAAGGTGATCGAGTGGCTGAAATAAGCCTTGCAAGCAACGATGCTGATGAAGCTACCTATAACTTTAGTATAAGCGGCTTAGGTTCAAGCAAAGCCGATTATCCTTTTGATTGGACATGGTATGGTGGATCAAGCATTAAGGATCAATCGGGTACCTATGGCACAAAAGGAACAGCATCTGGTTCAAACATACCAGGTGGCAGGAGAAATGCCTTTACGTGGAAAGATGCTAACGGAATCGTGTATTTATTTGGAGGATATGGACTTGATGAGAATGGCGATGAAGGGTACCTGAACGACTTTTGGAAGTTTGATGGAGCCAACTGGACATGGTTATCTGGTGATGATACCAGAAATTCAAATGGAACTTATGGTACTATGGGAACCGCATCAAGTTCAAATACCCCTGGTGCAAGATTTGGCCATGTGGGTTATGTTGACGGAAGCGGAAATGTTTGGTTATTTGGTGGTCAGGGTTATTATGGTTCAAGTACAAGCACAGGAAATTTGAATGACATATGGAAATGGGATGGCAGTAATTGGACCTGGGTTGGTGGAGATAATGATATTAATAAAAAATCGGATTACGGAACAACAGGTCAGTATTCGTCAAGCTCGTGGCCACGCGGAGCGCATGAAAGTGTGCATTGGTACGACGCCAATGGTATATTCTGGATTTTGGGTGGTTACGGTCGTGATAAAAACAATCAAGGTGGGCAGCTTAATGATTTATGGAAATGGAATGGAAGCCAATGGGCGTTTGTAGGCGGGAGTAAAACAAGAAAACCTGCAGGTAGTTATGGCACAAAAGGAACTGCATCAAGCTCAAATTGGCCAGGCGGTAGACGCTATGGCGCTGCGTGGGTAGATGCAAGCAACAACCTTTGGTTGTTTGGCGGTAATGGACAAGATAAAACAACAAACGATGGTTATTTAAACGATCTATGGAAGTATGATGTCAGCACGGGTTATTGGACATGGGTAGAAGGCGATGATGATAGAAACCAAAACGGCTCTTATGGTACTCAAGGTAAAGCAGCCAGCAGCAATGTGCCTGGTAGCAGAAGAAGGTGTTCTTATTGGTTAGATGGCTCAGGTAACATGACCATTTATGGCGGAATAGGATATGACGCTAATGGAAATCTAGGCGCGCTCAATGATATGTGGGTATGGAATGGCAGCAAATGGGCCTGGACAAGTGGGGAGAAAACCTACGAGAAAGCTGGTAATTACGGTACACAAGGAACTTCTTCATCCGACGAATTTCCTGGTGCAAAATATGCTGGCGCAAATTGGATAGATGATAAAGGAAACCTTTGGACATTAGGTGGTTATGGTATTGATGGAAGTGGCAATGAAGGTTATCTAAATGATTTATGGCAGATGGAAATGGCTTACATCTGGAACGGTACATCAAGCACTTGGACCACCAACGGCAACTGGAAACACGGTGGTGTAGCCAATAGCAACTACCCAGTCAAAATTCCATCTGGTTTAAGTACTTACCCTACCATTAGTTCAGATATTTCATTAAGCGACATTGAGATAGAAGATGGCGCGTCATTCAGTATAAGTTCAGGAAACACTGTAACCATTACAAACTCATTTGAGTATAGTGGTAGCAGCGCTTTAAGCCTTGGCGATGGTACCTTAAAATTCAACGGTTCAAGCGCGCAAACCATTGATGGTAAGATTAGTGGCAATGTAGAAATTGACAATAGCAATGATGTAAGCTTAGGTGCCGAATCTATCATAAGCAGCCTTACACTTACCAATGGTGATTTGGATATTGGAAACAACAATCTTACCTTGGGGTCAGCAACAGGCGGAAGTTCAAGCAGCTATATTAAAATATCAGGTACAGGCAAGGTAACTGCTGAAGTAGGTAGCAGTCCAGTAACTCTGCCAATTGGTAGAAATCCTTATGAACCAATTATAATAGATGATGGCGGAGGAAATGACTATACAGTTGGTGTTTACGAAAGTGTTTACGAAAACCCTGTGACACAAACCAACCAGCAAACCAGCAATGTTGTTGGCGAAACCTGGACCATTCAACCATCGGGCTCACAAAGCAATGTATCAGTTACCGTGCAGTGGAACTCAAGCGAAGAAGAAACAGGTTTTGCCAGAACCAATGCAAGTTTATCGTACTGGGAAAATGGTGTTTCTTCAGCTTGGAATATTGGGGCGGGAACTTCAGCAAGTGGCTCAGGGCCTTTTACATTAACCAGAACAGTAAACTTTAGCACCAACCTTTTCTATTTTGGAGTAGGCTCTGCTGGTTCGGCCTTGCCAGTAGATTTTACCTTTTTTACCGCACAATGGGACACAGAAGGTGAATCAGCCCTTTTAAACTGGCAAACCGCTATGGAAGAGAACAACAGCCACTTTGAAATTCAGCGCAGTTTTGATGGCCTAACCTGGGAGCAAGTAGGCGAAGTTCAAGGCCAAGGGTCAACATTTGAAACTACTAATTATCAGTTTATAGACCAACTAGAAACTCCTGCCCCGAGAAATTCGGGGAGAAACTCAAAACTAGAAACTCAAGTCTATTATCGCCTTAAGCAAATTGACTACAACGGAGATTTTGATTATTCATCAATACAAACTCTAGATATGGAAACCGCAATTCTTGATTTATTCGTATTTCCAAATCCAGCCTTTGGCAATGTAATTAATACCAGTGAAACAGGAGACTACACCATTTATTCAGCAGATGGCAGGGTATTAGAGTCTCATACCAACACATCGGTTATTTACATAGGAGAGCTAAAGCAAGGAAGCTACATTATTAGAAATACAAAAGGACAATCTGCAATGTTCATACGCAACTAGGCTCGCGTTATTACTTCAGGGCGCCTTATTGACCTGAGAAAGGCGCCCACTTTTTTGTAACCATAAGGCATTAAGCCTTTTCTTTGTTTTGTGAGGAATTACTATCTGGTACTAATATTTGCTTTTTTTGCAGGTTTTACAAAGGCCCAGAAATATCCGTTTGTAAATTATTCACTTGAAAATGGATTAAGTAATCCGAATGTTACATCAGTTGTAGAAGACGAAAAAGGGTTTATTTGGGTAGGCACAGAAAATGGTTTAAACCGTTTTGATGGTTCAGAGTTCAAAGTTTTCAACTTAGAGCACGGGTTACCACATCAGCATATAACTAATTTATGCATCATAAATGATAAAATAGTTGCATCCACTATAAATGGTCATCTTTTTGAACTTAGTGGGCAAGGCCATGTGAGTATATATAATGTAGATGCCAATGAACTTTCTGAAGTATATGACCTTTTGTATTTAAACGACACCCTTTGGGTAGCAGGCATGCAAGGGCTGTATTATTATTTTAATAATGAGCTGTCTAAGGTGCCTTTTTTCAAGGATAAAGACCATATGGCAATTTCAAAAATTGAATTGGACTCAGAAGGTGCAATGTATGTTAGCAGCCATCATTTTGGGATTTTTAGAAGAGTTGGGCTAGGTAGCTTTACAAAAATTGAAATGCCTGAAATTAGAGGTGTTTTAGACTTTGCTATTCCTAATAAAGATGAGTTGCTCTTGGCAGGTCATTATTTCATTATTTATTATACCAATAAAGGTTTAATAGAATATAGACCTAACAATAAAATTTCAAGAAACTGGTCAAACACTATATTAAAAAATTCAGACGGTAGCTATTGGATAGGGTCTGACGAAACTGGCCTTTATAAATTTACAATTAATGGTAAAATGCATCATTTTGGCGCAGATCAAGGTTTTGCTGCCAAAAGTGTAAAGGTATTGTTTAAAGATAAAAAAGGCGTATTGTGGGCGGGTACAAATGGAAATGGCCTAATAAGTCTCGCCAACACAAACGTTTGCTTGCATAGTAATTTTAATGACCAAAATATAATTGGATTATTCAAATTAAATGATGGCATTTGGGCATCAAGCTTATCAAGTGGGTTATATCATTATGAAGAAATGAGTATTCCAAATTCCGTAACAAGAAGCTTTGGAATAGCCGCTGAATACGACTATTTTAGGGGTTTGCCACATGACTCAACTAATCTTATCGCTTTTGGCTTTAGAAATAGAACAAACCAAATTCCTAAAACAGGCTACACTACCTGGACTATGTCAAATTATAAGGATAAGCCCTGGTTTGGGATGAATTTTGCCCTATTTAGTAAAGAAGCTGATAGGTTTAATCGATATCAAAGGGAATGCTGTGGCTTGCCTTCAGATGTGATTTATGATTTATATTCAAAAGAAGATACTCTGTGGGTTGCTCTTGAGGTAGGTGCAGCGGCTTTGGTTAATGAAGATGTTGTGTGGTCTTACAAGTCGCCAGATAGTATAAGAAATTCTGGAAGAGTTATTTTTAATGATTCTAAAAATAGGCTTTGGCTGGGTGGTAATAAAAAAGGGTTAATGCTACGAATGGCGGGTGGCCTAAAACCAGCCTTAAAACCCAAGAACTGGAACAATACTATGATTACCGATATTGTTGAAGATGAGAAAGGTAACATATGGGTAAGCTCACTAAGTGCAGGCTTGGTGCGAATACACAATAATGGCGCACAATTCTTTACAGTAAAAAATGGCTTGCCATCAAATGCGGTAATGTCTATTGCTTTTGGGGCAGATAAAATGGTAATTGGTACAGATAGGGGGGTGTTTTCATTGTCCATTGAAGAGCTTTATAAAGAGAGCCCAAACTTTTATCCATTAGAACTAAGTGGAAAGTTTAATCTACCATGCTCAAGAAATAGTGCCAAATATGATAGTGAAGGTAACTTTTGGGTTGGAACCAGCAAAGGAGTACTTCAAATAGACGGAAACAAAAGTATAAATGTGGTACAAGAGCCAGTACCTTATTTGCTAAATGCCCAGCTGCTTTATGGGAATACGCAACTTGACTCTTTTAGGACTTCCACAGGCAATGTGCTAATTCCATATGAAAATAACGATTTAAGGTTTAAAGTTTCAACAATTTATTTTAGCGAGAAGGAGGGCCTAAATTATAGCTATTATTTAAACGATGGGAATAAATGGTCAAGTGCCAGTTCTTCTTCAGATATTACTTTTAATAATATTCTTCCTGGTGAATATACACTTAAGGTTAGAGCGAAATCCACCTATGGAGCGTGGAGTAAGGCACAAGTCTTATACTCCTTTTCAATTGATGTGCCTTTTTGGCGTACTTGGTGGTTTGTGCTAGGTTCAATTTTGCTAGTAATTATATCAATAGTTATTTTAATTTCTACAAGAACAAAAAGACTTAAGCAACAGAATACTAAATTAGAAGCATATGCTAAATCAAAAACGAAAGAGGTAATTACTCAAAATCAATTGCTTGAACAGCAAAATCAAGAAAAAGAAATTTTACTTCAAGAAATTCATCATAGGGTAAAAAATAACCTACAGGTAATTATAAGTTTATTGAGGCTTCAACAACGCAGAGTTGATAATGATTCGAGTAAAAAAGTGCTAGATCAGAGCATTGGTAGGATAAAAACCATGAGTTTGATTCACCAGAACTTATATCAGAGCGAGAGTTTAGCTCATACTAATTTTAAAGAATATTTGCAAGGGCTCATGGAGCAGGTAATGTCAAGTTTTAAAAATGTCGCCGACATTAAATATTCTTTAAAAGGGGATGAATTGAAGCTGCAAACAGAAGTTTCTATACCCTTGGCTTTAATATCTTTTGAGTGGGTAAACAATATCTATAAGCACGCATTTAGTAGCAAAAAAGGTGAAATAATAATAAATTTACACGAAAGTGATGTAGACTACGTATTAAGTATTGCAGATAATGGTAAGGGCATAAGCAGAGATGAGTTTTTTAGCAATAAAGGCTCATTGGGTGCTAAGATTATTAGAACACTCGCCAAACAAATAAGTGCCAATTTATTAATCAACAGACTTGATACTGGAGGGACAGAATTGAAATTGATTATTGGCAAATAGATTTTGGATCCATTTTTTTTTAGGGTAACTAAGTAAATGAGTAATGAAAGAGACTTAACTACGCAGTTAGCAAGCAGTAAAATTGGGACTGAATTATCAACAAAAATCAGAAATGAAAAATCAACTAGAATTCAAAATCCAACATCTAAAAAATCACCACATCAAAAATTAACACATTAGCACATTAACTCCTTTAGCATCCAACATTTCAATAATCAGCAAATAAAAAATTAACACATTAACAAACTCAACACTTAAAATTCAACACATCAAAATGTCGTTCACACAAAAAAAGTGTTGTTTACACAGTTTTTTTGGTCTACAGATTTAATTGTACCAAGTTCGTTCACGTAGATAATATCTATTAATCTAAAATACAGATGCGATCTCATAGCAAACAAAGGAAACTCGAACCTTTAATTCTGTACTAGATTAGTTTTACCTGATAATGACCTTGTGTTAAAGCCTGCTTTTATTCCCCAATAGAAGCAGGCTTTTTTAATACATCTCTTCAAAGTTCTTTTTATCATGTCAGCCTGGTAATTAAATCAACGTACTTAATTACTCAAACTCTAAATTTCAAAATCCAACATCTCAAAAATCAGAACATCAAAAATTAACACATCAGCACATTAACAAACTCAACACTTAAAATTTAAAATTCAACACATCAAAATGTCGTTCACACAAAAAAAGTGTTGTTTACACAGTTTTTTTTGCCTTATTAAAAAATAAGCTGATGTTAGCAGCGTGAAAATTAAGTTGTTAATTTATAACTGATGCTTTTAAACAAAAAGGAAATAGTTGTTAAAGAGGAGCCCAGCCTATTTGTGTTTCCAAATCCCGTACATGGGAATATTATTAACATCAACGGCCTTGATGATTACAAGATTTATTCCTCTAGTGGGACCTTAGTTAAGAGCGTTGATAATGCATCAGTTATTTATTTAGGAGAAATAAGGTCAGGAAGCTATCGCATTCAAAATAGTAAAGGGCAGTCAACTGAATTTGTGAGAAAATGAATGTTTATGGAACTGTGAATACAAGTATTTATAGAGCGATGCGTTTCAATGTAGTTATCGGAACTGTTTTCCAAAAAGGTGATTTTAGATCAATTAAAAGAAAGAGTAAAAAGTAATGAAGATATTGATTGTTGAAGACGAAATGTTAATTGCCGAAGATATTTCTGAAATCCTAGAAGAAATGGGTCACGAGCCAATTGGAATAGCCGATAATTTTAATGAAGCCTTACATATGGCAAAAGCTAATAAACCAGATTTAGCTTTATTAGATATTAGAATAAAAGGGGATAAAGATGGCGTAGAAGTGGGTAAGGCTTTATACTCTGATTTAGGAATTCGGTCGGTTTTTTTAACATCGCACAGTGATAAGACTATTGTAAAAAGGGCAATTGCCGCCAACCCTTTGAGTTATTTAATTAAACCGGTAAAAGAAGATGAGCTTTTTGTAGCAATGCAAGTAGCCCAAAAACAAATAGTGTCAGTTAGGGGTGAAAAAGACTTTTTTATAAAACTAAATGGTCTAAAACAAAAGGTTAAGTTAAATGATGTAAGTCATTTGGAGAGTGAAGGTAACTACACAAATGTTTACATAAAGGGTGAGAAGTTTGTAACGAGCAAAGTACTTAAGAATTGGCTTGATGAGTCAGAAATGATCGACTTTGTAAGGGTTCATAGAAGCTTTGCGGTAAACGTAAATTTGGTAACTGAGATAAGATCTAAATCTTTACTCGTTACCAATACTGAGGTGCCAATTGGCAGAGCATATAAAGAATCTATAGAAAAGTTGATTTAGTATAAATGGATTCCCATTTTAGAACAAATAGCAAGTGTTAAAAAGCTTCCACATGCAATAGGTAGGCTTTTTTAAATTTAGGAATAGAAGTTGAATACATAGTTAATACACAATCGAACAACAAGGAAATGAAAACTTTAAAAATCTTAGCAGCCTTTCTAGTGCTTTCGGCTATAGCGCTCTCTTCGTACTCGCATTTTCTCACCAAAAAAATGGATAAGCTCAATGAATTACATTCTAATGTAGAGCAGAAACTTGAGAGCGTAAATAGCGATCTATTCTTAGCATCAAAATAGAAATATTTTATTGAAAACTAACCTAGCTCATCTTTTCGAAATTTTCAACAAGGTATTATTGCGCACTAATTTTAGCGTGAATGAGAATACCTTACCAATATAAGCGGCCAATTCCACCTAAAAACGCCGTAGACCCCATTTTATCTTTAGAAGAGCTAAAGTCAATTAAAAGCAGAAACGATTTAATTGAGCTCTTTAAATCACGTGGCCCCAAAAGCCAAAAAGCCCTTGAGATTTTTTATTACGAGCAAGAACTTAAAGCCTTGCAAATTGAGCTGATTAAATTTCAGCAGTGGGTGCAAAAAAATAATAAGCGAATTGCCATTTTGTTCGAAGGTAGAGATGCCGCCGGTAAAGGTGGTACCATAAAAAGATTTAAGGAGCATTTAAATCCAAGGTCATCAAGGGTTGTAGCACTTACAAAGCCAACCGATATTGAAAAAGGGCAATGGTATTTTAGAAGATATATTAAGGAATTGCCAAATCCGGGCGAGATCGTATTTTTTGACCGTAGCTGGTACAACCGTGCCGTAGTAGAACCCGTAATGGGATTTTGTACTGATCAAGAGTATGATAAATTTATGCTGCAGGTACCCGAATTTGAACATTTGCTTTACGAAGATGGACACACCATTATTAAGTTTTGGTTCTCTATTTCAAAAGAAGAACAAGCTCATAGATTTACCAAGAGAATTCAAAACCCACTAAAGCGATGGAAATACAGCCCAGTAGATATGAAAGGGCAAGAGTTGTGGGATAGGTATACCCATTTTAAAGAACAAATGTTTAGCAAAACACATACAAGCTATAGCCCTTGGATTATAATTCAGGCCAATAGCAAAAAAATGGCTCGATTAGAAGCCATTAGGTATGTACTAAGCAGGTTTAATTATGATGGAAAAGATGAAGCCAAAGTGGTGTTGGCGCCTGATCCAAACATTGTTAGTCGTTACCATCGTTCAATTATTCAAGTAGATTAAAAAAATGGAAGAGTTAAGTATATCAGATAAGGAGCTAAAAAAGCTAAGTACTAAAAAGGGCCTGCGCGCATTATTATATAACGAGGATCTTAATTTAAAGAAGGCCATTCGTTATGAGAATTACGAACGCAAATTAGAAGAACTACAGGTTGAGTTGGTACAATTACAAACTTGGGTAATTAATAATGGCCACAAAGTGGTGTGCATTTTTGAAGGAAGAGATGCCGCCGGTAAAGGTGGTGCCATTCGAAGAATTACGCATCATTTAAACCCTAGGCATTACAGAATGATAGCCTTGCCTAAACCTACTGAAGAAGAAGCAAGCCAGTGGTATTTTCAGCGATATGCTAATCATTTACCTATGAAAGGTGAAATGGTGTTTTTTGACCGAAGCTGGTACAACCGCGCAGTAGTGGAACCAGTTAATGGTTTTTGCACCCAAGATCAGTACAAAAGGTTTATGAACCAGGTAAATGATTTTGAAAGCATGCTAGTTGATGCCGGCATTACGCTCATAAAATTCTATTTTTCAATTAGTAAAGAAGAACAAGCCAAACGCTTTGCCGATATTGAATCAAACCCGCTTAAACGTTGGAAAATGAGTCCGGTTGATGAAAAAGCGCAAGAGCTTTGGGATGAATATACCAAGTATAAAGAAGCTATGTTTGCAAAAACAGATACTGAAAAGTGTCCTTGGATTAAAATTGAAGCAAATAGAAAAACACGTGCAAGAATTGAAGCCATTAAACACCTGCTTAAAGTACTTCCGCAAAGGGAGCAATATGTTATTAAATAAGTTTTCTCAGCACATATCGGTTTCTTTTTTAGTATGCCTTTTGGTTTTAAGCGCATGCGATGGGCCTGAGTGCGAAACCCGAAACTCATTTTTGCAACAAGCACCAATGAATTCAACGCAATACAACTTAGAGATTGCACGTATGATAAACACTGCCGATTCTGGTACAGTGCGTTTCTTTTTTGAAGAGTACAAAAGAATTGAAGACAAAGATTTTATTTTGGTAGAAGTGCATACCCTCACCGGCTGTGCTTTGGGCAGATTTACCATAGATAATAAAAAGGGGTTGGAAACGCTAATAGCAAAAGCTGGTAAAAGCTATAGAGGTGCAGAGTTTACCGGTTTTGAGTTTACCATAAATGGTGACTCAGAACCCATGTACCTAGTGTGCAATGGGGTTGCAGGGATTATTGATTAAGGCTATTCTGCGTTGAAATTTTCAAGGAGAAGATCTTTTTCTTGCATTTCGTGACAATAATTGTGTCAGTCGTGCCTATTTGGTAGATATGTGATATTTGTCACAAATACATATGTGTTTAATTAGGTTTTTGCAACAATTGAAAAATTTATTGTCAATCGCACTCACACTAATAGTTCTTTCGGGAGCCTGTGAAATGCCTGATATAGAAGTAGCCTTTACAACCGATGCCCAATCTTATACGGTAGGAGATATGGTTGAGTTTGATGTAACCATTACTGAGCTTTATGATTGTGGTTTATGGAACATTCGTAAACCTAATGGCTTCTCTATTTATGGTGAAAAAGGGCATGAAGCATCTGCTGCTTTTACCACTAGCAATACCACAGCAGAGGCTGTTGAGTTTACTTTTGGGTACAATGCTGGATACGATTGCGACGCGAATGGTGAGCCTTTGGGCGAATCAGAGAAGGATATTTTTGTAGGTCAAATTGATTTTACGGTAGGTAAGTAATAAAAGTTTATGAAGTATATATTTTCAGTTCTATCGCTTTCAACCCTTTTAATGTTGGGAGCTTGCAACAGCTATGATATTGTAAGTGATGTTACATTAACTGCTAACGCATCAGAAGCAAAAGTCGGTGAAAAAATAAGCTTTACCGTAGCATGCAATACTGATAACTATGGTTGTGCTAAAGTTGAAGTAATTGATGACTTAAGCGGTGATGTGCTTTTTGAGGATGATTCAATTACACCAACAACTAGCTATTCATTTGATTATACGCCGAGCGCCAGCGGAACCATAAGAGTAATGTTCTATGCCTATTCTGTAAATAGATGTAGTGGCAACTCTTTTAGGTCAGATGCCTTATGGTTTGATGTAACTGAATAAAAACCTAAAGGCGGCGTAATGCCGCCTTTTTTAGAAGCTAGGGGGTATTTAATTAAATGATATGACACGACTCTTAGCTATTCTACTCTTTTTCTGTTCCCCATACTTTCTCCTTGCTCAAAACTCCGCCATTTGGGGCCTAAGCAATAAAGGCGTTTTTAAAACTGACACAGAATATGAAAACCCAGAAGTACTTAGCTCCTTATCCTTAAAAAATATTGAGCTCAAGTATTTTCCCGTTAGAACTTCATTTATCAAGTACTATCCAAACTATGGGTTGGTATTGGTGTCAAATAGCAACGGAACTTTTGAGCTTGACCCAAATACAGGAGGGCTTGCCAAAATCAATGATTTGCAAATTTCAAGTGCAACAACAGTGATAAATGGTAGTTTCTATTTTGCAGCACAAAATGAAGGCATTTATGAGTTTTTTCTTGAATCTAAAAAAGAAGAGCTTGTTATAAAATATCCATCATACGGCGTTGCTATAACAAGAGGACCAGATGGTGTTATTTACGGTACAAATCAAGGTTACCGAGCAGGTGTAGGTTACAGCGGTATCATTTTTAGTCTTTATCCAGAGTCAAGCACAGTAAATACTTTATTTGAGTTTTCATCGGGTTCAAGTAGAGGGGCAATTATATATTCAAAACAACAAGGTGCCTTGTTTGGCATTAAGTCTAGAAGCAATGACAATAAAGGTTCAAGTGGCGCCGAGCTTTTTATATACTCATTGGTAGATTCCAAATTGAGTACAAGAGTTCTTGACGGGAATGAAAGTTACGGTGGTCTTGTAGCGCACAACGACCTTTATTACGGCACCGTTACAAATGGTGGTAAATATGGCAAGGGCTACGTTTTTAGTTATGATGCGCTAAGAAAAAGAGTTAACGAAATTTATAGTTTTAGAGGTAATACGAGTGGTGCCTTTCCCGTAGGTCCACTAAAGGTTAATGATAAGGGTGAACTTTATGGGGTTTGTCTTAGTGGCGGCGCTAAGGTTACTCACCCATATTTAGATTACGATGGAGGTATACTCTACACATTGAATAGTTCAAATCAATTCACTAAAAAAGCAAGCCTCGAAAATGTGTTTAACATTCTAAAAGGCTTTAGCCCTTCAAATGGTGCCTTTATAAAGCAATACGAAGTGGTTGATATAATTGAGATGCCTTCAAGTATTTCGGTAAACCAAATTACTGCAAAGTCTTGCGGAAAAGATTACGAACTAAATGGTGTCAAATATTCAACCACGGGCTTCTATGTACAAAAGCAATTAAATGCAAAAGGTGGAGATAGTTTAATTGTTATGGATCTGTTTGTTTCAAAATTAGCAGGCGATATAAATTGTAATGGCATTTATGATGAAAATGAAGTTGCCGGCGATGTAAATAATAACGGAAAAATTGATTTTGAAGAGTTTTGTGGAGATGTAAATGGGGATGGCGAAATTAGTTTAGACGAACTTTTAGGAGATAAAAACGGAGATTACAATATTGGTTATGCCGAAATATCTGGGGATAAGGATGGCAACGGAGATATAAATGGTAAAGAAGTGCCGGGAGCGTTTATTTCGCCCAATACCCATGTGTTTAATACATCAAAAAACAGTAGAGCGCAGGCCTACACTTTTAATGTGAGTAGATTTAGCAATGATTCTCTTTTAAGTTTAGATTTTGACATGATATCCAACTTCCCCGGTTTAAATCTTGGTGATATAAAACTTGGTGTTTATATAGATAAAAACGGGCAGCGGCTTTTCGATACCATTACAATTTCTGGCTCGGCATTGGCTGCCGGAAAAGCGGTAGGTTTTGTTAAAACGGTAGGTCTTGAAAATGTAAGTGCAGATTTTAACATCTCACTTTTTACCAACGACTTTTTAAGTAACGACACCGTATTTTACTCCTATACCCAAACCAACGGAAATTCAATTGCCGAAAATGATAAAAAATTGCAGGTAATATCAGTTTACCCAAACCCGGCAATAGATAATATAACTGTGAGGCTTCCTCAAAGCTTTAATTGCAGCCAACCTAATATTCAACTATTCGATATGCAGGGCAGGGAGTTAGAAATACCCCTTAAAAACCAAATCAGCAACAAGGAATACTATATTACAACGTCCTCCATTCCACCGGGAAGGTATTTGCTTACCTGTCAATGCAATAACAAACATTTCGGAACCCTTTTAAATATTCAGCAGTAATGAAAAAGGTAATTTTAATATCGGTTTTTACTGCACTAACAGTTTTAGGATTTTCACAACAAAAACAAATGTATGTGCTCAATGGAGAGTCAATTATTTTTAAAATAAATACGAGTTACGCTGTAAGTTGGTTTTACCAAGCCGCAAGCACAAGCACTTGGCAAAAAATTGGTGATAGAAGCGTGCTTGTTTACAATAGGGGAGAAGGGAAACTTTTTGGTACCATACTCTACGATGACTTCACCTTAGAGTTTACAGATACAGTTACTTTTTATGAGCCTCATAAAAATGCTGCAACTGGCGTTTTTATTAGAAATAGATTTTACCCAACGGTTGAACTAAACGGTAGAATATGGTTGGCCGAAGATGTAGATGGTGACTTTACCTATGAAGAAGCCATGCTTTTCGCTAATTCAGTACCGGGGTGGTCATTACCCGAGAATTATACGGCATTAAAACCTAAAAATGGGGGGCAAGCGGCCTATAGTTCTTTTGCATACCCCACGCTTTATAACTATGCTTTAGCACAAAAAAATACAACCGGAAAGTCTGAATTATTATTGGATGAAGCTAGCGGTTTTAACGCTAAAATAAACTCGCCTTTTGGAGGCAATAAAAACGAGAATGTGTACTACTGGATGTACAGTGGTAAAACATATAAACCCACATTATTAGGACTTGTTAAATCAGCTCAATATCAACCTAGCCAAACTTCTAATGATGTTAGCTTAAACTTAAAATGTAAAGTGCGTTTGGTAAAAGACCTGCCTAGTGTAAACTTACCACCTGAGCAACCTGTTATGCTTTGGCCATTTGCTGGGCAGCGCGATGTTACTACCGAGCCAATGTTTCAATGGAAACCTGTGGCCGACCCAGAAGGTGATTCAGTTTATTATGTATTGCACTACTATGATTACTTTAGAACAGGGGAGCGTGGTTATATTGTAACCAAAGACACAACGTATACTCCAGTGGTGCCTTTTGGTAATAAAAGAGCTATTATTTGGAATGTGAAGGCTTATGATAATAAAGGGAATTATTTTTATAGAGGTACGCAAGAATTTTTTACACATGAAGAAAGTACTACGGGCAAAACCAATCCTGGCGACTTTAATAATGTTTTATTAAAAATTATTCGACCGCAAAATGGGAATAATATAATTACCGAAAAGGCGAGAGTTGAAGTAGAAAGGTTTAGCGACAACAGTAAGTACGAAGTATATTTAGGTTTGCAAAATCCACCCAAACGCATTGGAGTTGAGCAAAGTCACCGTTTTAATACCCCTGTTTTGCAAAGAGATGAAACCTATTATTTGCAAGTAAAGGCTATAGATAAAACGAGCAATTTACTTTTGGCACAAAGCAATGTAATATCATTTACTACTGGTACCAAAACAGAAACAGTAGGCAATACGGGTGATGAATATGATCCATTGGGCGAAGACGAGTCGGTAACCACCACAACGGCGGGCGAAGGAGCAGTTATTACCAGCGATTTACTTTATGACCTTGACCCTACCAACGCAAAGTCTGTTTGTGTGGGTGATGGTAAGTACACCTACTTCGTATTTAGTACTAAAATAGAAGAACAAGGCGAGTACCGCATTTACATTAGGCCTAAAAGCAACTTAGAAGGTGCAGCCAACGGTTGGCAAATGTTTAGGGTAAGCAAGTTTATTGATTTTGGCGATAACAAGCGCGGTGGTATTCATGTGTATCCAGCATCTCTAAACCCATCGTACAAAACCGACTCCTTAGAGTGGATGGTTTCTTTTTATAGCAAAAACACAGGTAAAGAAATCTATAAGAGTCCTTTACAAACAATTAAATTAGGGCAAGTAACAACCATTGAACCCCCAACGGTAAGTATTGCCAATAATGAAATTACGTGGACCGCAATAGATGGCGCCGATTCTTATGAGTTGGTTTTTGAAGAAGATTACCGCGATTGTTACCGCTGTAGAACCACTTGGGGCTGCGGGCAAGAAAGGCAATTTAGCATGATAACCGATAAAACATCTGTGGCTTTTCCTGAGTGTAAAAACGAAACGCAGAAGTACAGTGTAATGGTAAGGTCCAATCAAAATGAAGGCTGTGCCACATCGGCTTACTCTAGTTGGCAGTTTGTAAGATCGTGCCCTACCAATGAGTGCCCTGAGTACTTGTGGAAGAAAACTAAGAATAACGAAGACAATGGCAGCGGTGGCTCTGGCGGCGGCGGTGGTGGTGAACCCACACTATCATCTACTGATGCTATTGTGATTTCTTGGAAATCAGAAAAAAGTGGAAAATGGAAAGCCGTAGGCCCACTGCAATATGCCACGAGCGGCTACTCCACCGAAGCTGAGGCCCTTAATACATCACTTTACACTTGCCAAAAGGGCAATTATACCTTCCTAAAAACCTGTGGCCAGTTTTACATTTATACCTTAACCGATTGCGATATGGGAATTAGCGAAGAAGATGCCGAAAAGGCCATAAACAGAGTGCACAGCTATTTGCTCAACAACGGATGCGATCCTTATTAAAAACTAAAATATATAAATCATGAAAAAAGTAATATTTTTATCACTCACAGCCTTAGCGGCTCTAATGCTAACTTTTGCTTTTAATGTAAGCCCTAATAAACCTAAAGCTGACGATAGCCATTATTTTTATGTGTATGGCCATACATGGAGCAATGATGACTATAGAGGCCGACAAGAAAACGGTAGCGATGGTGTAGCTTATGTAAGTAATGTAACAAGTGTAAGAGCCTCATCGAGCAGTAGCTCAGCTCGCAATGCTGCTAAAAGTAAGGCCGTTGTTCAATTTGACGAGGCCTTTGAAGCCCACTACAGTAAAGAAATATACATGACCTATTTTAGCGGGGGCGTAAACACAGTACAAATTTTTGATAGCCGCGATGCCGCCGAAAAAGACCGCCGAGAAACCATAGCTGATTATAAAGATGATGACGCCATTGTACGATACTTTAACGATTTTGATGTGCTAGATTAATACCAAATAAAATGAAACAATTATTACTACTACCCTTAATCGCCATATTGAGTATGTCGGCAACTTATGCGCCGCAAGAGCCTAGCAAGGCGGAAACTATTGCATGGTTGAACAAGTATGGTAGTCAGATGTATAAAAATTGCCGAATGATATTATCAAGTTCTACTCTTGATGCCTCAATGCTAATTGATACTACAAGTGATTTGCTAGAGACCTATTATGCATATGTTAATGGGGATGATGATGAAATTATACAAACTTGTAAAATAAAAATTTCTGAAATTAATAAACTTATGATCAGTAACAGTGAAAATTCCAATAAAGCAATTTATAATGTTTATTTGTTTGGTCCAAAAGATTTTATGACCGAAACCTTTTCGCTTACGGGACGTAAATCATTTTTTTCACTTATGACCTTAAAGTTTAACACAGAAGATGATGCTCAAAGGGTATTTAATGCAATCAAACACCTTATATCATTTTATGATAATGAAGTTGAATTTATTAATGAAACAGACCTTGAAAATAAATTTTAAATGAAACAAACACTGTTTACACTATGCCTGTTATTGGTTTTTGGAACAGTTAGGCCTCAAAATGATGCAACTGTAAACGAAACGGTAGATTGGATTAACACTTTTGGAATTTCAAAAACTGTAGGACATGTAAAGGACATTCATAGCATAGGTGTATCTGATGATTATAGTGAAATTTATTTTAGCGACTATATTGTATGGGATAATGGGAAAGTTCGCGATAAAGATGGGAGCTATTTTTTAGATGACCAATACACTATAATATTTGGTCCTGAGGATTCACTTTATCAAATTGAAATAGAAATTGTATTCATTCATGATGATTCTCGGGGTTTCGCGAGACATGATTACAATTTTAAAGATAAAACTCACGCATAAAGGCATTCAAGCATTTATTTGACTTACTTGATATTGAATATAAGGAGAAAAATTTATTCGATTTAGAAAACAAATTTTAATAAAACATACATGAAACAATTATTAGTACTACCCTTAGTTGCCCTTTTTAGTATTTCGGCAACTAATACGCCGCAAGAAGAAAGCGATGCCACTTGGGAAGAAACTATTGAGTTTCTACAAAAATATAAGGAAGAGTTACATTCTATTGTAGGTGATAATGATGGGTTTCGTCCATACTTGAGGAGTTGGGATGAAGTTGAAGTAACTAATGAATACATTCGTTTTACGGGGCATTATACTAAATCAAATGATGAAGGCAAGGTTCCCGGATTGGGCTTTGGTTGTTGGGAGAGTTCTGAAACTACACGTACTGTGACAATTTATTTTGCTAATTTGTCAACAGAAACTATTGAGGAATCCACTTCCTTGGGCTTCCCGGTATTGTATTTTATTGATCATAGGAGCATAAAGATTGAGCATGTTACTAATTATAAAGGTTTCAATGAAAGTTGTAATTGGTATAGAGATGAGATGAGAGATGTGCGGAATATTCGAGAGACATTTTATTATTCTCAAGAAATTATAATCGATTCTGCATCTGGTAATGACGAAATGCGCCTGAGGTTTGCAAAAGCCTTCTCCCACCTAGCCAAACTCGCCACCGAAAAAAGAGAAGCAGACCGCAAAGCATCAGGTGATAAATTTTAAAGAAACAACAATGAATTACTTATTAATACTACCCTTAATTGCCTTATTGAGTATTTCGGCAACTTATGCGCCGCAAGCAGAAAACGATGCCACTTGGGAAGAAACAACTGCATTTATTAATAAATACAAATCATATTTACATTATACTCGACATTATAATGATCCCTGTAGAGATGAAATAAAAGACTTTAATATTTCAGGTAATCAAATGTATTTTATAAATCTACCTGGTCGAGGGCCAGGAAATGAAAGTAAAAATACAGTTGATCTTTCTAAATTGGATTCAGTTGCTTTTGATAATGATGCAATTTATCTGTTTTTAGTTGGCCCATATTGGAAACAAGATTACAATCCTTACACATCAAGTAGCACTAAATTTAGCTGGAAAAGTAGTTATTTAACCATATGCGACGAAGAAATGAAAAAGCGCATGTACAACGCCTTCTCCCACCTAGCCAAACTCGCCACCGAAAAAAGAGAAGCAGACCGTAAAGCCTCAGGCGATAAATTTTAATTTTTATGAGAAGTCTATTTTTATTTTTTACTGCTTTTATAACTTTAACTGCAGCAAAGGCACAAGAGCCACCAAAGGTTCATTTTATAGTGTACAATCTTTTTGATGAAAACGATGTGTTTGAAGGTTATAAAACCGATATGTTTCCGGCAAGCGTGAGCAACGAAACCCGTACTAACATAAAAAACGCCAAAAAGAAATTGTACCAAGGCAGCGCCGCAAAAGTAAGAACCGATTATATGCGCTTAGAAATGGACGAAAGGGTGCTAATTGTTAAACTCAATTACAAAAATTCAAGCGGCGTATATAACAGAATTCTTATTGAAGACATTAGAAAAACTGACAAAGAGTATAAGGTATCGGCACAAACCTTTGTAAATGAATATATAGATGATGCAATGGATAAATCGGCTTATGTAAATTATGAAGTGCTGTATGATGGTGTACCCTTTACAATACCAAAAACAAGCGATAAATCATACTTTGATGAGCTTTATGAAACCCTAAAAAAGGATGTATTAGAATATATTGATGATAGTGATAAAAAGGAACTAGAAAAAGGTATAAAAGAAGAGAAAAAGAAGGCGGTAGGAATAGGTGTAAGGGGGTAAACAAGTAAATAACATTCAATGAGAATTTTTTTAAGAGTAGTAGCAGTAATTGTTGGTGCAATAGGTCTTACAAGTTCAAACACTTTGCCAACCGGCGATTATGGTAGTTTAGCCATAGATGCCCGCAATGGTAATGCCTATGGTTGGGCGGTGAATTATAATAGTTGGTCTGAATCCGATGCCCGCGCTTTAGAAGAATGCCGCAAGTATGGTGGTAATTGCCATGTGGTTTTAAACTTTAAAGGTGGTTGTGGCGCATATGTGGTAGAAAAAGGTAATCCATATTTGTATGGGTGGGGTGTTGGCAAAAGCAGAGAACAAGCCGAACAAATAGCAATGGATGAAGCAAGAGCCCAAGGCGGAAAAGATTTGGTAGTACGCGTTTGGGGCTGTAATGGTGAATCTCCGCTACAAGACACCGTATATCACGACCCAAATTACAAAGGGGTTTTTGGTTTTTATTTCACAAAGTCTGATGACGATATGAAGTGTTTTATTTCGCCATATTACTATATACCCGCCGCAGCACAAAAAAGCGGTAGCTCATGGGTGTTTAGTGCCGATGCAAAAGAGCGTATGACCCCACAGGCTACTAAGTTTTTAGATGCTGTTGAAGATAACTTATATGGCTATTTGGGTGATTTAAAAGACAAGGTAATTACCCGTGGAGAACTTGACTGGAAAGGACTTAATGAAGTAGATTACACCAACCATACAATAAGCTATACTAGCGTGGCCGAGCGAAAAGAGATTATCGAAAATTCAATAGCTAAGGTAACTGCTTCAATGAGAGATTCGGGCTACGAAGTAATTGAAGTGGCACTGTAGTAAAAAGCTTGACAAGCTATAAAGTGAATTGAAATAACTTGTTTAACAAAATAAGAAATGATAGTAGCACTAATCTCAGTTGCAGTTGTATTGCTTTTAATAATAAGTATGTACAATGGCCTAATTCGTAGAAAAAACGAAGTTGAAAACGCCTTTGGTAGTATTGATGCCCAATTAAAAAAGCGATTTGACCTAATACCCAATTTGGTATCGGCCGTAAAGCAGTACATGCAGCACGAGCAAGAAACCCTTACCAAGCTTACCGAGCTGCGCACCCAAGCACAAAGCCCTAATTTGAGTAACGAAGACAAGGTGGCAATAAACAACGAACTCACCCAAAATATGGGCAAGCTAATGGTTTCGGTAGAAAATTATCCTGAGCTTAAGGCCAGCGATAACTTTGTGCAGTTGCAGCGCTCTTTAAATGAAGTAGAATCTCAAATCTCAGCGGCCCGCCGAAACTATAATGCCGCTATTACAGATTATAATAATGGTATTCAAACTTTTCCGCGCAGTATTATGGCGTCGGCTATGGGCTTACAATCAAAAGCTGTTTTTGTAATTCCTGAGCAAGAAAGAGCCAATCCAAACATAAAAGAGCTTTTTAAATAAGTAAATGAAGCGGTTTAGAGACGTAGAAGAATTATACCACAAAGAACTTAAGCAAGCTTTGCAAGGCCTTGAGAAGGCAAGAGAAAATGTATTAACCATCTACTTTTTTGCTTACGGCGTGGCTGTTTTGTCGGCCTTAGTTGGCTTTGTTGTAATTTTTGATACTGATATATTTGACGATTTTACGACGGGAGCCATTGTTTTCTCAATTCCAAGTATATTAATGTTCAGCTACGCGAGTAAAGAGAAGAAAAAATACGCCGGAGCGTTTAAAGAAAAAGTGGTAAAAAAACTTGTCCATTTATTAGATGAAACATGGGAATATGAAGCTCAAGGGAAAATAAATGAGCGAATATTTAAGAAGAGTAAGATATTTAGAAGGGCCTATGATATTTATCTTGGCGACGACCTGATTAGGGGAGCCGTAGGAAAAACTAAATTTAGTTTATGTGATTTGTATTTAATGAAGCGCCATGAAACAGAAGATGGCAATAATGATGTAAAAGTATTTAGTGGCCTTTTTGCAGCCATTGATTTTAACAAGCACTTAAAAGGTGAAACCTTTGTTTACCCCGATAGAGCAGAAAAAACCTTTGGCAAGTTTGCCCAAAAGCTTCAAAAGAATTCGCGTGGTGATTTAGTGAAACTAGAGAACAACGAATTTGAAAAGCGTTTCAAGGTTTTCTCAACCGATCAGGTTGAAGCGCGCTACATACTTACACCCGCACTTATGGAGCGCTTGGTAGAAATATCAAAAAAGCTAGGTGATAGTATAAGCTTATCATTTATCAATTCGCATGTTTACATTCTAGCCCCATTTAAAAACGGCTTGTTTGAGCCCAATGTGCATACTAGCGGAGTTAGCATTGATGATGTATATACGCTATGGTCACAACTGAACATAATCAATCTTATAGTTGATGAAATGGATTTGAATACTCGTATTTGGACAAAAGAATAGAATTACAATTATGATAAATAGAAATGAATAAATTAATCTCAGCGTTGTTCACTGCCATTTTGGTTTTGCTACTCGCCAGCTGCGGCGGCAACGATCCACTTGGCCCTGAGACCGATGCGGCCAAATTGGCCAGTGTGCCAAATACCGGCATGGGTTTGTTAGTAAAGCACACAGGCACCAATTGCTACTACTGCGGTAAATGGGGCTGGAAAACCATGGAGCAAGCCATAGAAATTGCCGACGAGAAAATGCTAATTATTGCAGCATACGGAAATCATGGCTTTGGCGAGTTTTTTATGACCGATTTTGCATCACAACTCGATAACCAATACGGAATTGACGCTTTTCCCACTTTTACTGCCAATGGCATTAGGGTTTGGCCCAACCAAAGCAGCGATGATTCATTGGGCTTTAGTATGGTAGAGCAAGCCCTAGAAATATATCAAAACCATATGGATTCAAGCCTTGATGTGGGCGCCGCGCTCAATTGGTCGGTTGCGAATAATGTAGCTACGATAAATGCCCGCTTTAAGTTTTTAAAAGATTGCGATGGGGAATATTATGGCACCGTTTGGTTTGACGAAAGTGGCATGCAAGCTTACCAAGATGGTTATGAAGGCGAAGAAGATCCGTACCACAAACGCGTATTAAGAACCGCAACAGGCGGAAGCGTTTTTGGAGAGCTATTTGCCGATGGCAAAATAGAAACCAACCATATGGTAGAAAAAAGCTGGAACATTGATTTCCCTGAAAATGAATGGAAGAAAGAGAATGTACGGGCTACCTTAGTAATATTTAAGAAAGTAAAAGACAAATACAAGTTTGTAAATGCTAGCTGGGCGGTTTTTTAAAAATTATGAATGATAAAATGAACAAACATTTACTTACTCAAATTATTCTTTTACTTTTTACTAACTTTTTATATGGTCAAAACGACTTAGAAATTAAGGGACTTAATGGAAAGGTAAAAGCTTATAAAGAGATAAGTTATGCAGGAGTAAGAGTAAATGATGAATACTTAGTAGACGGTCATTTACCTAGAACGTTTACCTATTATGAGTTTAACCAAAAAGGTATTGTTGAGCGATCGAGTTATTTTAATAGTGGCGTAGAAAGAATTTCTACTCATATTTATAATAAAGATGGTAGCCAAAAGATTCAAGAATCAAGAGTAGGTGATTCATTAACCAATCGTACTATTTACACCCTTGAGAATCACTATTCTATTAAAACTGAATATTACGATGGACTAGGTGAGCTGCTGTATTGGGAAGAAAACGAGTACGGACCAAATGGTGTAACCCTTTCAAAAGTTTATAGAAAAGATAGTGCATTAGTAGCCACAACTACTTATGAATACCTAAACGGACAGGTATCAAAAGTTTTGTACCGTAACAAACACAATGGCTTTGCTATGGATTACGAGCATGAGTATAATGTGCATGGAGATGTTGTTGCTACAAAAGGCGGACATACTTTTTACAATGAATATAAATATGATAGGTATTTTAATTGGATAGAATGTGTCTCATATAACAGTTTTGACAAAGACGAAATAGAAATCGTAAAACGACAATTTGATTATTACGATGATCCTTTAAGCATTAAATCTGAAGATGACCTTTTAGGTGTTTGGTGCGTAGTAAATACCGATTATTGGATAAAATTTGAAAAGGACAATAAGTTTAATAAAGGTAAATTGAAACAAAGAGGAGAAAGGGCAGAGCTAAATGGGAAATGGCAATATGATTTTGCGAATAAAACAGTAACTATTACCAATGAAACGTCTAAAGAAACAAGTGTATACACTTGTTTTTATAAAGGACTTTATTTGGTTTTAAAGAATGATAAAGAAGAATTATTGTTAGAACGTGGTTAGCATAATTTAAAACTCGTAAAGATTTAAAATGAAGCAGTATTCTTTCATCTTTATCTTGGCCTTTGCCGCCCTATTTTTTAGCAATTGCGGTGGTGATGATTTTGAAGTGCCCGCTGATTTTTCTTTGGATGAAGAAGTACAACGGATTATGGAGGCTCATCAGATTCCTGGCGTACAGCTGGCAATAGTTAAAAACGAACGCTTGGTTGAAAGAAAATCATTTGGTTTTGCCAATGTTGAGCTTAATGAGCCCGTAAACGACTCTAGTTTATTTAGGATAGCAAGTATCTCAAAACCCATAACGGTTGCCGGCTTTTTGATTTTAAATCAGCGCAATGAGCTTGACTTAGATGCGAAGGTTTTTGGTGAAAATGGAGTTTTAGGAACAAAATATGGCAAAGCGCCGTACTCTAGCAAGATTGAATCAATTACAGTAAGGCACTTAATTGAGCATAAAGCCGGTGGTTGGCCCAATGACAGCAATGATCCAATGTTTTTTGACAATTCATTGAGTCATGAAGAATTAATCAGTTTTGTAATTGATAGTATTCCTCTCATTTATGAACCGGGTACTCAGGTGTTGTACTCAAACTTTGGTTATTGTTTGCTTGGTAGAGTAATTGAAGAAGTAAGTGGGTTAGATTATCATCTCTTTATAAAACAAAATCTTTTAGAGCCTTCAGGTATTAATACCATGGAAATAGGGTCAAACACAATTGAGGAAATGCTAAAAAACGAGGTAAAGTACTATAACAATCAATTTGATTATTCTCCTTATAAGCCCAATGTAAGCAGGTTTGATGCAAATGGCGGGTGGGTAGCTTCTTCAACTGATTTGCTCAAGTTAATGGTTAGATTAGATAGAAACCCTAATAAAGCTGATATAATTGATACCAATACACTTAGTCAAACTTATTTGGGCAATATTAGCTGGGGGCATTCTGGCGCACTACCAGGTACTTGCACTTATTTAGAGAAATATAATGATGAATTTGCATTTGCCTTTTTATGCAATGGGAATTCTTATGAATATGAAACAGCAACAAATGAGCTTATTGAAGCATTACAAAGTGAAATCTACATAAGGGAAAGTTGGCCTGATGTAGATTTTTTCGATGAATAAAAAGGAAATTAAAGGAATTATAATAAAATGAAACAACTCTCTTACCTAATCCTATTGGCCTTTGCCGCCCTAGTTTTCAGCAATTGCGGAACCGATGACTACGTATGGACTGATGATGGAAATGATTCAACATCTTATTTCTCAATAAGAATGGATGAAACTGAATTACAAGGTGCCGGCATATACACCATTTATGCCGATGCTGCCCTGCCACAAGCTGAATATACCGCAAGTTTGGGTGGTGAAACCATCAACTTCGTTTTGGAAGATGGCGATTCTAGCTTTGTATTTTTAATGCCTTTTATTGATACCGGAAGCTATGAGCTTATTATTGATAGTTTGGAAGCCAATCCAATTTCAGTAACTGTTGTTGAAGCTGAGAAAATAGATGATCCCAATGCTTTGATTCAAGCCGATATAGCCGAAGTTGATACACTAATCAACCAAGTGAATAGAGCATCAAAGTTGGGCTATAATATTAGCGAAAGCCAAATGGCCGAGCTTTCTAATTTTAGCGCAGAGCTAAAGACAATGGTGAATGAGCTATCTGCCGAGGACAAAGAAAAGTTAGCCATCTTTTTAAATGCCAATTGGGTGCATTTACCGGACTTTGAACCCTTGTTAATTGCTGATTCATTAGTGAGTAATAAAAGAGCTGCTGCCAACCCAACAGCCGAACTTGAAAGACTTAGCAATTGGTTTGTTGTAAGCTTAACTACTACCATAACTACTTTACCACCATTATATAAGTTGATAACCGTAGCTCCGGCAAACCCTTGGGCATTGGCAGGTGCGGGAGCTTTGGCTATTACTTGTGGTACGGCTTTTATTGCGAGTCAAGTAATAGCCGAACAAATCGGAGAATTAAGAGGGATTCCAGATCAACTAACAAATGAGTTAAGACCTAAAACAGCTTTCGAGTTTAGTAATGAAGCAAAAAGAGCTGTTTGGCCAAAATTAAATTACCGCACAATAAAGCGTGAAGATGCCAATAGTCAAGTGGGTTTGGTAGCAGATCTTCTTGGAGAAATGCTAAGTTTTGAATCACTCTGGAAAAAAATGAAAAGTGCTGTAGAAACTGTAGAAGGTTGGATAGGAAAGAAGATAGTTTCAATAGCCGATTCGCCATTGAATATTGATGATGAGCCAGATTCAAAATACTTTTCGCCAGACTACAATTTGGTTGAAATAGAAAATGTGACCAATGGTGTTGAAATGAAAAAGTATGTTGAGAATGGTGTTTTGAAACTTGAAGCTAAATCTGACATTGAAACTGATTTTACTTTTGACTTGGTTTATAGTGACAATAAATACGGCTTTGAGTTTGGCGATACCTATGCAGCCAAAGTTGCGATTCCAGTTTTTGAGTTAACTGGCACATGGTACTTAAGCTGGTATGAATCAGATTCAAGAATTAAACTAACACAGAAAACGTCCCTAGACGCACAAGGTGGTGCATTGGATACCGTTTTAGCCTACGGCTATACCAACGATCAAGGTTGGAATCCTTACAAAACATGGACACATGGTTTAAATGGATATACGCAGTCTTATAGTGGAGGGAAATTGAGGTTAGACCATAATTACTTTAGCAATGTATTATTAATGTTCGTTTACGATCCTTCTGAACCAAATAGGTTGATTGGAGAGAGTATAGGAGCTAGTAATAAAGGGTATAATTTGGTTTTATCAAAGAATTAAGGCAGACCTTAATATAATACTGTAAAAGCGTAGCCCAAGGGCTACGCTTTTACAATCTTGCAAATTGCCAGTTTCTAGAAAATAGAAATAAAAAACTTAAAGTCCTAAGCTTATTCCTCCCCACAAAATCACTCACTAACTTATAAAACTCTGGAGCCCGCTTAAAAGGTGAATGGCCTTTGGTTTCAATTTAAATAAGTTTGTGAGATTTAGGATGGGCCGTATTGGCTAATTGAGCTCTTTTGTTAGTATTAGTAAAAACTATTAGAGTGCGTCTAAAATTTACTGGTTTTATTGTCTCTCATAAGTTTGTCCATTTATAGAAATAGAAGAGCCATTACAAACAACATTAATTACAGACGATGATGTAGGCAGCTGAGGTTCAACTGAACAACCACCATCTTGATAAACATATTTATAATCGATAGTAATAGAACCATCGCTACTTTGAGTCCAAGTCCATTCAAAAGTAACTCTACACATTACAGAGCAGCCTGCGCCATATCCTTGTACAATTACATTCGAAGATTTTCCGCTACCATCACTATTAAACTGAAACGTTTTGTAGGCATTTGGGTCATCACAATCCGTAAGATCTTGTCGCCAAGATCCAATAATACAGTCACCGCCACCTGCACCATCATCTTCTAAAATTAACTCGCAGTTTAAATGGTCTAAATAGTATGTAGCTCCTGGCTGAAGCTTTTCAGTTAATTCACAGGTTTCGTCAAAAGAGCGAAGCGGAGCACCTCTATTAGGCCTTACTTTAAATATTATGTCTTTAGCAGGGTTGAAACTACCGTAGCCAGCATCACGTGTTTCACTACTAATTTGATACCAGTTGAGAATAAAGTAGGGTTCATCATAGTCTACACCATCGTTAAGAATAAACGAAAAATCTGTACCATCTTTATCTTCTAACCAAATTGATGCATATTCAAATTGCACATCATCCCATAAATCTTCACTTACCCTAATTTTAGTCACTTCGTCCATAAATTGATTCTTTATACATCCACTAAACAAAACTGAGACGAAAACGAAGAGTACTACACGCTGCATTACTTTTACGATTGAATTTGTTATTTAAAATCCAAATATATTAATTCGTTAATTTTTTGTTTTAATTAGGACTAAAAAATGATGGCTATTTGGGTATAAGCTATAATTGATAGGTTGGGGGCAGTGGTTTTACCACTAATTTATGAATAAGCCGTAAAGCCTATTTCAATTTCATTCGAGAAATTCCACCAATAAATTAGCGCACAAGAAATCGCTCGTTACTCATCATAAAAGATGATAATTGAGGTGTCCTGAACAAGCATGGAAATCTATCGAAGCGAATGATGCATTAATTCCAATGCTTCTTTTTCTTTAAATTATTCTACCTGGAGTATGAATTTGCTTGCAACTAAATATTGCACCTTGTCGTTAATGGCACAATTCATTTTATAAACAAATAAAAACCAATGAAAAAAGTATTTTTTATGGCCTTGTTAGGGCTTGCCTGTTTAGGGTTTAGTTGCAGTAGCAATGATTTAACTATTACTATAACCGCCGATAAATCCGAAGTTGCGATTGGTGAAACCATAACTTTTACGGCTACAGTTAGTTCATCAGAATATACTTGTGCCGATTGGACCATTTATAAGGATATAGAGGTGGCCACCGAAATTGCTAGTCCGGCGGGTTCTTCAACCTTTACTTACACGCCAACTGAAGCTGGTAATTATCAAGCATCCTTTTCTGCGGGTTATGAGTGCGATGGGGAAAGACCCGTAGGTTCAATTGATGAAGATGTGTTTGAAGAACACATAGATTTTACCGTAACCGAATAATTTAAGGTGTAGGATTTAGCATAAAAAGTAGCGGAGTGAATTCATGCTCGGCTACTTTTTTTGATAGGAGTGTAAGTAATTATGCCACAATTCAATTCGATGGAATGAATTCCATTTTGACTGATCAGAAACGATCGATTTCAATCGCTCGTCAATTAGAAGTATTGAACTTAGCGCCCATATTCAGATCTTGTGGTATAAATACCGATTTACCTATATTTTGTTTTTGGATAGTAAGTTTAAAAACTTAGTTGGTTTATTTTTATTTATGAATAGGGTATAAGCTGCGGTGAATTGTGGTTTTATTACTTGTGCACGTTTAATATCATTTATCGAAACTTGTTTAAAAAGTCCCTTGCCATTCTAAAGGGAATCGAATTACATTTAAAATTCAAAGATTGAAAACCTTTACATTTTCTAATACCTCCCCACAAACTCACTCACCAATTTATAAAACTCTGGAGCCCTACGATAAGGCGCATGGCTTGTGCTGTCAATTTCGTGGTAGTACTTGTCGGCATCAGGCGTTGAAATCTCATTAAATAGTCTAACACCCGTTTTTGGTGGCACCACGCCGTCGTATTTTCCGGTAATGATTAAACTTGGCTTATCTATTCGTTTAATATCTTCACTTTGGTCAGTTCTGCCTTCAACATGCCAAGCAGTCAAATATGTTGACGAGTTTTCAGAATAAAAAGGGTTGCTTGGATAGCCGTTGTCAGACTCATAACTTGAACCATCAATATTTACTATATAATCAAAAAGATCATTTTGGTTAATGTAAACGTCTCTGGCCATGCCAGCATCGTAAATATGAGTCCACGAAATGTCCCAACCATCTTGCCAATGGGTACCTAGGTTCCATTTGTTTACGGTTACCGTGTCGTAGGCCGATACTCTTGCTCTAATTTCATCCCATATAGCTGCGTTTGGCACGGTATCACAAATTCTTAAGATCAATTCTCTACGGTTTTCGCCAAGCACTTGGTAATTATCATCATAAACAATCAATCCGGCCACATGAATCATTCCAGCTACTTCATTGGCATATTCTGCTGTGCTCATGTATTCCCCTAAAAGTTCGCCGCCCCAGCTATGGCCCATCAAAAACATTTGGTTTTGAGCGCCATATTTGGCTTTAAGCACTTTAACCAGATGAAAAAGGTCAGCAGCCATGTCTTCTCGGCTAGGGTAGGGGGTGTCGCCGCCCACATCACCACTACCACCTGATAAGCGTTGATCATAATACACAACCGCAAATTCTTGCTCAAGCTTTTCAATAGCACTTGAACCTGCATAAGTAAGTCCTGAACCACCTGGGCCCCCATGTACAATTACAATGAATTTTTCTGATGCCACATTGCCTTCAACCAAAACCGGCATTTGACTGCCGTTTACATCTACATAAAAGAAATCATCCATTCTACCATCTTCATCATAAGGGGCAGAACAAGATAATGCTAATGCAAACGAGATAAATCCTATATACTTTTTCATGCCTAAAATGATTTTATGGTTGGAAGTTGTATATTATTAAAACGCCATTCGATGCCCATCATTAAACCATTTTTTAAATATGTGCTAAATCCATAGGGCTTATAAAAGGAGTAAGTATTGATCTTAATCCCAATGGGAATCCCAAATTGTCTATTAAAATTCCAGCCAAAGCCAAAAGATACCGGTGCAATGGTATAGCTTTCTTTTACCGTAGTTTCAATTAAATCTCCGTTTTGGTCTAAACTGTAAGTGGGTACATAAAACCTAGAGCTCAAAACACCTGCTTGCGCATTGCCAAAAAGAAACAGTCCAAATCTAAAGTCTTTTTCAATGCCCAGTCCGCCAGTAAAAACAGTATTTATCGATTGATTTTGTACTTGATAAAGAGCACCTGTAATTAGGCCTTGAAGCTTTAGGCTGCCTGCATTGTCATGTGCTTTTGAGCCTTTGGTATCAAAACTTAATAAGGTATAGTTTGCCGCTAAACTGCCACCAGGGTTGTTAAAGAAGTAGAAGTTAGAGCCCTCTTGAAAAGGTTGCTCGTAAATAAAAGCTTCAGAATATAAGCTGCCACTTACTTGCAATGGAAAAGTGGTTTGGGCCACGCTCCTTAATGTGAAAAGGGCGAGTCCAATTAACATTGTGATTCTCATTTTAACCTTTAAAAACCTTAATTGATTGCGAAAATAGGTGTAATGATTCAACGCTTTAATAAATACCAAAACTACCTTCGCACCCATGCAAAAAATACCATTAAACACTACCTTAGGCCAATTTAGATGGATTGCAATCCTTGAGGGTATAAGCTTTATCATATTGCTATTTATAGCTATGCCGCTCAAATACGCTTTTGATATGCCTAAGGCGGTAAGCATGGTAGGTATGGCGCATGGTGTATTGTTCGTGGCCTATGTCATCTTTCTTTACATGGTAAAAGCCGAGCATAAATGGAGTTTTGGCAAAGCTGTTGTAGGGTTTATTGCATCCTTAATTCCATTTGGCACATTTTGGTTCGATAAAAAAATTAGAGACCAAGCTTAAACATCTACATCATTTACTTCAGCTGTTTTTGTGATTTTGGCAACAACTTTATCAAGTTCGGCAGCAGCATTTTTGAGTAAAGACATACGCATTTGGGTGTCTTTGTCTAACTTTTTGCTTTCCATACTCATAAGATCAATCAATCCCAAAATATTGGCCAAAGGTTTTCTGGTGCTATGTGATTGTAACCATGAGATGTTTTCAAATGCCTTGTTTTGGTTTTGAATCTTTCTCATTTGCCTTTTGGTTTGAGTATCATCCCTAAGGTAACAAGCCAAACCGGTTATTTTTTTGTTATTCTCATAAATAGGGAATAAACTCAGTATGAACGATTTTGTGTGCTTGCCCAATTTAATTTCTATTTCTTTTGAAAAACGGCCAGATTTCATGGCTTGTTCATAGTCAGGTACAAAGTCGTAATACGTGTTTGAATTGAGGTAAACTGTTTTTACAGATTTTGACGTAAATAATTTTTCGCCGGTTAGCTTATTCATTAACGCAGCAAAAGCAGTGTTAAATGTAAGCAGTTTAAAATCTGTATCTATAGACCACATGGCGTCGCTTGTGGCATTGATCAAGGCGTTGGTATTATTTTTTAATTTTTCTAATTCTTGGGTATGCTCATAAATAACTGTAATATCTTTTATGAGTACGGCAATATTACCTGAGTTGTCAACCTCAAATGTTTTAATTTCAAAATAGGCATTGTGTCTGGTTGACTTTAAAACATTCTGAGATGGACTTTTATGATTTTTTGTATCATTATAGCTTTGCAAAAAATCTTCTTTTTGATCAGGGCTTAATACATCGTCAAATATGAGCTCATCATGGTCCGACATTGATAAAATTGACCGTGCATACTCATTGCTAAAAATTATTTTTCTGTCGTCATCTAAAAGCACGTAGCCCTCAGATACAGAGTTGAGTAGGTTATCACGTTCAGCGAGTGTAGCCTTAACCAGTTCTTGCCTTTTAACCGCTTCAGTTACATCCCAATTTACCCCTACCATTCTTACGCCTCGGCCATTTTTATCTTTTACCGTATGGGCTTGCGACGCAATATGCCTTATTTCTCCTTTTTCGGTAATAACTCTAAATGAAATATCAAAGTCTTTCCCGGTTTCAATGCAAATTCTTACTTCTTCTTTACCAGCTTCTAAATCATCTGGGTGCAATGAGCGCAACCAAGCTTCATAATCAGAAGTAAAGTTTTCTCTATGTAGTCCATAAAGCTCATACATGGTTTCGTCCCACAGAAGGTTGTTATTTGAAATATCGTAGTCCCATACACCAACCTTGGCAGCTCTTGATGCAAGGTCAAACCTTAGAAGGGCCTCTTTTAGCTCTTTTTCTTGCGCTTTTTGATCTGTAATGTCTCGTTCAATAGCAATGTAATTTGTCACCTCACCTTGTTCATTAATAGCAGGTGCTATGTTTACATTAATCCAATAGGGCTTGCCTGTTTTGGTGTAATTAATTAAGTCAACTTCAACGGGTTTTTTCTTGCTTAGATTGGTTCTAATTTTAGTCAAGGCTGTTTTATCCGTTTCGGCGCCTTGTAATATTCTTGGATTTAGCCCTATGAGCTCAGAAGAACGGTAGCCCGATACACGCTCAAAAGCTTCATTTACATAGAGAATTCTTGGCCCGGGTGCTTTAAGGTCAGCATCTGTAATTAATACGGCATCATTAGTATTAGTAATTACAGTTTCAAGCAGCTTAAGGTCATTTTCTCTATTGCGTTGGGCATTAATGTTTTTTCTTGTTCCTGAGAGAATTAGACCACTTTTGTCATTTCTCAGCGAGAGCTTATCACTTACGTATTCGTAAGTTCCTTTAGCGGTTTTATATCTTAATTCAATTTCTTTTACTGAATTTTTAATAGGCTTAGTAAAAATGAACTTTACGCGTTCTCTGTCTTCAGGATGTATGCAGTCTAAGAAATCTTCAAGACTTAGTGCAGAAGGTGAGTTTGAAAAATATCCACTGGCAATTTTCCAACCTTCATTTACAACAAGTTTATTTTCCCCAAAGAAATAGGTCCAAAGGCCAAGACTGTTCAAGATTATGGCATTTTCGTAATTGGCCCTTTCAAGGCTTATTTCGTCTTTTCGTCTATTTTTTGATGCTTTAAGCGATAAAATTTGTCTTAATACCTCTCGTTTAAGTTTCTCTTCTTTATTTAAAGCAAATGGGGTAATAACCACAATTTCGGCCAGCATTTCATCAACATAGTCTAAGGTTAAGTAGTTGATGTAATGGTTGTTCTGAAAGTTGATGTTTTGTTTACTAAACGAACTGTTCTCGGTTGTGGTTATATAATTTTTGTCTTGAATGGTTTCTTGAAGCAGGTTGCCGTAAAAAAGAACATTATTATTTTTTTCTACTGTTCGTTTAATGGTGTCAAAATATACATCTACAATGTGTTCTGAATTATCACTTACTATTTTGTAAGTGCTGTCATTTTCCTTTTGATATATATATACGAGCGCATCAGCACTAAAAAGTTGGTCGCTGTCTTTACAGATCAGGTCATAAAGATTTTGTTCTGAAACGGGGTTGCTAAGAGATAAAATAGCCTGCTCTAAGTGTTGTAGAAGGTCTTCGCTCTCATTTGAGATCAAAAACTGGTTTCGCTCTTTGGTTATATTTTTAATTAGACCCGTTGCAGTATTGTCATCCTTGTGCCAAAGTGATACGCTAAATGATAGTTCACCATTATCAACGTAAAAAGATGTGTGCTCATTACTGTTTACAAAGCTTTTGTAGTGACTTATAAAGTTGTCAAACTTGTCAACCTTTTCGGCTACCATAAATATATTAAAGTGCTCATTTTCATTGGCTCCTTTCATCCAATATGGCAAATTGTTGGCGGATACTTCAGAGTTGTTTTTATTGATAGAAAATTCAAGTACATCAAGGCTATCAATCAAAAGCTTTTGGGAGGCTCTAAGGTCACTCAACTCTTTTAATCCTTTTTTAAATAAACCCTGTAAAACAGTGCATAAAAACAGATTTTTTCGGTACTGTTCTATAATTAAGTGGTTATTACTATTGATTTCAGTAACCAATACGGGCTCATTGCCTTTGGTTGGAAAAGGGTTAAGTCTATGAAATTCAACTTTCTGCTCGTTGTAGTACTTTATTCCAAGTTCATTACCATCAATAAGTTCGTGATTTGCAGAAAAGAGCAACCTCGGCAAGCTAGAATTATGGAGCTCATTTTGGGCTATGTTGTTAAAGTCAAGTTGTCTTTCGGCAATAAGCGCTGTAATATCTGTACGTACCGATAAATAACCATCTATATCAGCTCCTTTAAACCTAGGGGTAATGGTAGTTTTAACCCAATAAAAAGTACCATCTTTTCTTTTATTTCTAATATTGCCACTCCAAGTTCTGCCTTGGCTAATTTCAAACCACAGTTTTTTAAAAAAACTTTTTGGATGGTAGCCGCTATTTACAATGGAGTGATCTGTGCCTTCAAGCTCTTTTCTGCTATAGCCACTTATTTCACAAAAGTTATCATTAACATCCTTAATTATACCCTTATGGTCAGTAAATGAAACAATGTTGTGGCTTTGCAAACCATTAAGTAATGATTGTACTCTGCTATCAAGCACTTCTAATTGGTGCTTATCTTGTAGGGCCTGGGTTTCATTATACTTGGCCGGGGTAATATCATGGCCTATGCATTGTATGTAGGGTTCGTTAAACTCATTTAGCAGGGCGGTAAACTCCCAAGATGTGTACTTGATCTTATTTGATTGAATAGGTTTTCTAAGATCAACCCTAAATCCGGTACCAAGGTTCTTAAAACATTTTGCTACGGTATCTATTGTTTTTTGGTGATCTTCAGGATGTATATGCGCCAATGAGTTGGTACCTACAACATCCTTAAATTTAATTAAAAAGGTATCCTTAAAATGTTTGTTATAGTCAGAGTAGCTACCATGTTGGTCTGTAGTAACATAGTACAGAATTTTGCTTTTATCATGTAAGTGTGTTAGCGACTGAGCATACTTAGTAGATTTTTTGAATAAATAGAGATCAATTATTTCGTTTAACCGTTTAGAGCTGCCGCTATTCCCTTCAAAAAGATCTTGATACAACTCAAATACATTGCCACTTGAGTTTATAAACTCTTTCTCTAGCTCATCTTGAATCTTGTCAATATATATTATGTAGTGATTTTGAAGGGCTGGATAGTCAAAAAGCAGTTGAAGCGAGGCTTGATTGCAGATTAATAAACTGTTGTTATGCAAATTTGAGAAGTCGGCCTTATTAAAAGCCGTTGACTTCAAGCTCACATCATCCCTTTGTTTTACATGCTCGCAAATTATATTTTCAATGCCTTTGTCTTTAAACAAAAAGCATAAATCAACAACTTCCATACATTTAGATTACCTTACTAAACCAAACATAAAATTTATTTGCTTGGATTTAATCAGTATAATTTCAATTAGGTTGATTTTTCGATGAGTTACGTTGATTAATCGATGCTGATAGTTGTTGAATTCATTTCAAATTCAATAGGGTTCTTTTCAGATTTTCACCATTCAAGGCAATTGTTTCATCAATCATAGTTTCGTTTTAATAGGCAGAGTTGTGAATCATACTCTTAATTTACTTTCAGGTTTTTTGTTTTTTACTGAAGGTTATGTTGTGTTTTAGAAAAGTCAATCCACTCAAAACTTGGTTAAATGGAGTGTAGCGGTCATTCGTTTTTTAAACGATTCACAGCTATAGGTTTTGCGAATTTTTCAGCTCCTTTCAAACATTTTTGCCAATAGCTCAAAAAAGACAGACATTATTTTATTTGACTGTGCGCATTTTTACAAGAGCCATAATTTTAAATATCAACTCCCACTAATACGTTTGGGAGTATGCTATCGGCAACCTTTCCTATTCCATGCAAGGGAGTTTCTCTTTCTCTTGAAAAGAAGCTGACTAAAAAGTCTTAAGTCATTACGATCTTGATTTAGAATCTGTTCATAATTGATGTATTTCAATATTTAGGATGCTGAATCTCCCGAAAAATTGGAACAAAACTTCAGGATGACGTTTTTCTGTCTTTTTAAACGACTTCATAGAGAAAAAAAAAGTTGTAAAGTGACAGAAGCTCACTTTATTTTAAGCCTATTAAGGTTTATACTTTATGATCTCATAAAATTATATAGGTGCTAAGGCCTTAAACTAAAACACATGTGCGTGCCACGTTCGCTAAGGATAACTTGAGCTACATGTACCTGTGGCAATTAATAATGAAATTTCAAGTTCGTCGACAAGCAAAAATATTATATGTGCATACAGCTAAAGTGATAATGTATCGGCCTTGGATTTTTTAATGAAAAAACAGGGATTATGTCTCTGAAAAGGCGATTAAGCGCAAGGTAATGGATTTCCCATTTTGAGAATGGGCGAGTTTCGATGAATTATTAATGCACTATTATTTATGGTTTAGCCCGTTGAATTATGGCGGTGGGCAAAAAAATGGAACATAATCTACACTTGTAATAAAAAGACAAGAGAGAATAGAAATATTTGAGCATCGAACAAGAATTATGAAGATGAACAAATATTTGACGCTGTTAATTTTTGTGCTTGCATCAAGGGCAAGCAATACCTACGCTAGGAGCATTATAGTAGAAGTAAATGATGGATTAATTGATGGTAACACAATGGGTGTATTACCTGGCGACACCTTACTCATAGAGACTGGCCAGTGGGAATACCTTACTTTTAGAAATATGCATGGCACACGTCAAAATCCAATAGTGGCAACAAATTATGGTGGTAAGGTGCAAGTACACAGCAACAATAGTGTTTATTATAAGCAAGGTATTAATATAAAAGAAAGTCACTTTTTTAAGCTAATGGGCAATGGCGATGAATCTGTGCAGTATGGTTTCGAAATTTCATTAACCTATATAGGCTCAGGCCTTGACCTTAGAGAAAATGTGCACCACGTAGAAGCAAGTTTTGTAGAAATTCATAATACGCATTTTGCTGGTGTAATGGTTAAAGAAGATCCGCGCTGCGATGGTCGTTTTTTAAGAGGTGCCTACCTTATGACAGGCATTGTTCTAAACAACAATTATATACATGATACCAACGGAGAAGGGATTTATGCCGGTATTACCGCATATAATGGGTTTAGAAAGAGTTGCTATGGCCAGCCTGATACATTATACGGCGTTATGCTTGATAGTTTAACTATATCTCAAAATGTACTAAAACGAACAGGCCGAGAAGGTATTCAAGTTTTCTCAACATATTACGCCTTAGTAAGCAACAATGCAATTGATAGTTTTGGCACAAGCGCAAACCCAATACATTCAAATGGAATAAGCTTGGGTTTGGGCTCGGGTGGCGAAATGGTCAATAATACGATTACCAATGGTTATGGTCATGGAATAAATCATGCAGCTAAATGGAAGTGGAATATTGCCAACAACCTGATTGTAAACAGTGGGATGCTAAATGTGATTGGCGCTCAAAATATTTTGGCCTGTGGTATTTATTTCGATGAGCGTTTTTTAGATGAAAATGTGCATTCAGTGGTGGTAAATAATACCATTATAAACAGTAAGCATAATGCCTTAAGGGTGGTAAATGATGCCATTATAACTTCTCATGATGTTACCATTGCTAACAACATAATTTGTAGTTACGGTTTAGGTGCTGCAATGTTTTCAAAAAGCGATAATGATCCTTTTAATTTTAGATACCCATTTGATATTGAACTGCATTCTAACTACCATACTGGCGATACTTGTGATATAAAATTTAAAGATGCGGCAAACGGAAAATATGAACTTAGTAAAAAAAGTGCTTTGCTTAACCAAGGCATGCCAAACCTTAATACACACAGCCTTGACCTAAACGGTAATCCTAGAATAGTAGGAAGAACCCTTGACCTTGGAGCTTATGAGCAACAAGTAATAGTTAGCAATGAATCTTTGGGATTAAATACATGTACAAAGACCATATATAAAAACAAACCCGTTTTAGATGGCACAGTAATTAGCCACAGCGCGGGTGATACCATTTGCCTAATGGGAGGGAACTGGAGAGGCATAACCATAAGAAATTTTGTAGGCAGCAACGATAGTCCGGTAGTTTTTAGAAATGCCATTAGTACAGTTAAAGTAGACTCACAGTATTTTGGCATTGATATAAAGTTTAATGAAAATATTGAGCTACACCATTGCTTAAGCGGATCTATTGGTTGGCAAATAAGTAATACTCAAGGCAACGGTTTGGTGTTGGTAGGCAATAACGGGGTTAGGGTTAATGGTGTTGAAATTTTAAACAGCAAAAACTCAGGCATTATACTGCAAGAAAATGCAAATATTACGTCAAGTTTAAATTCAGATCTTGTAATTGAGAATGTTCAGGTAACTCAAAACAACGGAAAAGCCTGTGTGCATTTAAACAGATATGGTGCCAATAAAGCACAACACTTCAATTTTGAATCAAGTATTTCATTTTCTGGGTCAAGCTTTCAATCAAATGCTGCACCGGTATTTATGTTAAACCACAACGATTTAAATCTAGCACTGTTTAACAATGTAATAAACACCAGCAACGCCATAGTTTTTGATGCCAATAAAACATTTAAGGCCAACATAAGCAGAAACAGAATAGAACTAAACGACGCTACTTTATTTGACCTTGAAGGTAGAAACAGGCTTAGGTTTCATAATAATATTGTGAGCGGGCACGCGGGCAATAAGTATTTGTTGGTATCAAGAAAAGGTAGCAACGGGTATAAACAAAGAGATATTGGATTAGCTCTTGTGAGCAACACCTTTAACTTAGGTAGCTGTAGTGGATTATGGTTTGGCAATAATGCTATTTGGAACAGCAGCAACGTTGAAATTATTAATAATGCCATTGCCACCGATAACCTAAGCAGCTTTAAACTTAGCAATTATACTAGCACTCAATTTACCGCTGCTAGCAACGCAATTTTTGATTCAATAGATGTAGACAATGAGTTTGTAGATGTAGCTAGTAACAATTATTATCCTACTACCATTGGTTCTTTATACGCCAATGCCGCCGCCATGGCCAATGATAGCTTCTCAATTGATTTTAATGGAGAAGACCGAGCAGCCTACTATTCCATTGATATTGGAGCTTTGGTATCTTTACCTACTCAAAACGGAAGTGGAAATAGTGGGGCTGAGCAAATCAATTTAAGTTCAAACCATTCTACCCCAGGTGCGCCACAAGTTTCTATTTATCCTAATCCAGCAACTGAGAAAGTGAAAATAGATACGGACCTACCCTTTGTAGCAACAGTTTACACTTTAAATCAAAGAAAGATAGAGGTTGATGCCGACGATAGGGGCTTTATAGATGTAAAGGATCTACCGGAAGGAATAAATATGCTTGTAATTGATATAGATGGCCAAAGTCTTAGCACTAGCCTAATTATTCAGAAATAATCATAACTTTTAATAAAGCACCCTTTTGTAAGCAAAAGGGTGCTTCCTTTAGACTATTCAGATTTACACGAAACCTACCTTTACGTGAATGAAGATACAATTTCTAATTCGGATATCTCATATCATTTCAAAAAAAGAAAAAGGGCAGCAGTAGTAAAAGCGTTAAGTGATCAGGGCGAAAACATTTCTGTGAAATGATCTTTTAGGTAGGTGTTTTATGTGTCGTGAATTCCCGCGTTTGGAAAATTAGTCCTGTCGATGAGTTGTGTTTGTCTATTGAAAACTGCACTTTGTCGATGAATTTGCGTTTTGGACAAAAAGGTTAAAATCAATTTATCTACTTGTGTAATTATTAAGTATGGTGTTGCAAGTTTGAAGGAGTAATAAGAACCACTATGCGTTATTCTTTCAAACCAATCGCAATTCTTCTCTTGGCACTTGCCACCAGCGCAACTTTATCAGCTAAAAGCATTCACTTAGAAGTAAACGATGGTTTGATTGATGGAAACCAGATAAACGCACAGCCTGGTGATACCCTTCTTATTTATGCAGGCCAGTGGGAGTACCTTACTTTTAGAAATATGCAGGGCACAGTGCAAAATCCAATTGTTGCCATAAACTATGGGGGTAAAGTAATAGTGCATTCAAACAATTATGTTTATTACAAACAAGGCATCAACATTAAAGGGAGTCATTATTTTAAACTTATTGGTAATGGAGATCCATCATATCAATATGGTTTCGAAATTTCTTTAACAAACATTGGCTCTGGATTAGATATGAGAGAAACAGTACACCATGTTACCGTTTCTAATGTAGAAATTCACCATACATTTTTCGCTGGTATTATGGTTAAAGAAGACCCCCGATGCGATGGTAGATATTGGAGAGATAGCTATGTAATGACCGGTATTAAGCTTCTAAATAACTACATACACGATACCAACGGAGAAGGAATTTATGCTGGTATTACAGCCTACGATGGTTTTAGAAAAACATGTTATGGCCAACCTGATACACTCTATGGTGTAATGCTCGATAGTTTGGTTTTAGAAGGGAATATTATGAATCGAATTGCAAGAGAAGGGTTACAGGTGTTTTCTACCACAAATGCCCTTGTACACAATAATGTAATTGATAGCTTTGGTCTTAATGGAGACCCTATACACTCAAATGGCGCCAGCATTGGTTTGGGATCAGGGGGTGTATTTACAAACAACAAAATCACAAATGGTTTTGGTCATGGTTTAAACCATGCTGGTAAATGGACATGGATTGTTGCCAATAACCTAATTGAAAATGCAGGCATGCTTGACGTTCAAAACGCTCAGAATATTTTGGCATGCGGAATCTATTTTGATGAGCGGTACCTAATAGATGGAGACGATTCAAAAATTCTAAACAATACCATAGCCAATTGTAAAAACAATGGCCTTAGATTGGTAAATACTGATGTTGAGCATCAGCATGATGTAATAATTGCCAATAACATAATATACAATTACGGACAGGGAGCCCAATTATTTAATGTTGTAGATAATGATCCTTACAACTTTAAGTATCCATTAAATGTTAATCTCAAAGCAAATTTTGCAAGCCAAGATCCTAATGTAATTGGGTTTGTAAATGCAGAAATATCCAACTATCAATTATCCGCAGGGTCTCGATTTATTGGTCAAGGTTTCAACGACTGTGCTTACGGTGATTTAGATCTTAACGGCCAAAATAGAAGTATTGGCAAGAATATAGATCTAGGAGCCTTTGAAAACCAAGATAACGTGGCTGAAAATAATATTGGCTTGCGCTCTTGCGATAAAACCTTTTACAAAAACACGCCTTATTTTGATGGCAATGATATAAAATACAATCCTGGTGATACATTTTGTTTGATTGGCGACTATTGGAAAGGGATTTCAATCAGAAACTTTACGGGTACTTCAGATAGCCCAGTGGTATTTAGAAATGCCGCCAACCAATTAAGAATAGATGATAAATACTACGGATTAGAGTTTAAAAATAATAACTATGTGAATTTGGCCATTTGTTCGAGCAGTGATTATGGCTGGTATTTCACAAATATTAAGGGCAACGGCTTGGTTTTTACCGGTAATAGCAACGTATGTGTGAGCTCTATGAAAATTGAGAATAGCTTAAACGCAGCAGTCTTGATTAGAGAAACAGCCGATCCAGATACCGAAAATGATAATTTGCTTCTTTGCAATTTAATTATTGAGCAAACAAATGGTAAAGCTGCTTTCCATATCAATAGGTCTGGCGCCTCAAAAACGGTTCATACTAATTTCGATTCTGACGTTGAGATAAAGCGTTGTGAAATTACAAGTACAGGAGCCCCCGTTTTAATGCTAAACCATAACAATTTGAACTTAGAGTTTTTCGAAAACACTATTACAGCCACAAATACTATTGTTGTTGATGCCAACAAAACATTTAAACTAAATGCCTACAGGAATACGATTGATATAAGTTCAAGTAGTTTATTCGATTTAGAAGGTAGGTATAAGCTATTTTTTCATAATAACTTGGTTGAGGGAAGCGCGAGCAGTAAATATTTATTTGACATAAGAAAAGGCGCCAATGGTTATAAGCAAAGAGATCTTAGCTTACAATTGATCAGCAACACATTCAATTTAACCTTATGTGCTGGTTTGCTACTTAATAGAAACCCTTTGTGGGATAGCACTAAAGTGAGTGTAGTTAATAACGCCATTGCCCATCAAAACCCAGCCCAATTCAGCTTTAACGCAACAAGCACTGTAAGTTATAAAAGCATAGGTAACCTATTGTTTAGTGCCTCAGAAATTGATAATTATTTTGAAGATGCTTTGAGTAAAAACTACTATCCAAACACCTCAGGCGCCCTTTATCAAACAGGTACCAATGTGGCCAACGATACTTTTAAAATTGACCTAAACGGTGAAAACAGAATCGCTTATCAGTTTATTGATATTGGTGCTTTAATATCTCCACCTGAGCAAAATGGCGGTGGCGGTATTGAGAAGTATGTAGAAACAAGCATTTTTGAAGATCACGAATCAGATTTTAGTGTTTATCCAATACCTTCAAAAGGAATGGTAAATATTGAAGGTGTTTTGGTACAGCAGGCTACTGTTTATGATCTTAACGGAAAGCAGGTACACAATGAATTCGACAATAATGCACTAAATCTAAGTGAACTAGAAAAAGGTACATACATTCTTCTTGTAAAAAGCAACGAGAATATCAATAGAATCAAAATTCAGTTGTTTTAGACCATTATGCAGCCAGTTGTTATGATTGTCATAAGCCTACCTATGTTTAGTAGAGTCATTCGCTACAAAGAAGAGTTAAACCTTAAACTCCATTTACGACCGTATTATACAAGCGCCAATAGCGGTTAGAAACATTAATCGAATACCAATCTATTCTATTTGCTATTAGGGTTGAAAATATAGACTTTGTTACATCTTAGCAGGGTGAAAAATTTTGAACAAATTGAAAGTGGCTTTCAGTGATGAAAAAAGCTTTGTTAACTCTGAGTATCCATGACAAAATTCAACCATAAATATCTTGTAGCTACGGCAATTTTAGTTGCCCTAATCTTTGTCAATCAGAGTATTATTCAATATTTACTTTATAAAAAGAAGCATAATGCTGAGGTAATAAACCTAGGCGGCAGGCAAAGAATGCTAAGCCAGAGGCTAAAATCACAGCTATTTAAGGAGTACATGGAAATGCCTACGGCTGCACAAAGCGCTAAAGATGTCTTTTCGGAGCTTGAATCTTCTCATATAAGGCTCCAAGAGCTTACAGTTAATTACTCATCTAATTTAAAAGATGAACTCAAGCGTGTTGGCGAGCGAGTTGGAGCAATAAAATCAGATGTTTTCAGTGAAAATAAGATTGGTATTGACAGGCTAAAAGCTATTGACTTGGCGCTTGATGAGTTTTTAGTAGAAATGGATGCTCTGGTAAATGAATTTGAGCAATATGCCAATTTAAGACTTAAGGCAATTATTTTCACAGAATTGATAATTGCTTTTGTCACCATCATTGTAATTGTTTCTCAGGTGGTTTTTGTTTTTATTCCGTTAGGGCGAAAGCTTCTTTACAGAAATATGGCCCTCCAAGCAAACTTTAACGAGCTTGAAAAATCTAAAAGTACACAAGAAAACCTCGTAAACATACTCTCACAAAAAGTACAACAGAATAACGAGGTAAATAAGATTATCTCTCACAATGTAAGGCCATCTATAATTAACCTTGAGCAGTTGTTGCTAATGTACAGGGCTGAGGCTGATCAAACCATTAAAAGCAAGATTATAGATAGAATATTTTCAGTGTCAGGTTCATTAGGTACAATGGCCGAAAAAATAAAAGATAGGTTTTTAGTGCTGCAAGATGATGAGATTAAGCCTGTTGATTTGGATATTGAAGAGGTGGTAAACGACGTGCTAAATTACCATCATGATGAGATTGTGAGCCTACACGCCAAAGTAGATGTGCAATTAGGTCAAACTCATGTAAATTTCTACCGCCCTTATTTTAGAAGCGCCTTGGTAAATATTGTGGGCAATGCGTTAAAATTCTCTTCACCCAAAAGGCCTATTCACGTATTGATATCGTCTTATCTTAAAAACGATAAAATTGTTGTTTCTGTAAGGGATAACGGGCTCGGTATCAACCTGCAAGAGTATGGTCATAAAATCTTTGGACTTGGTCAAAGGTTTCATCCCTTTATAAAAGGAACCGGGTTTGACCTTTTCCTAACCAAAAGTCAATTAAAGTCACTTGAAGCGAGTATTTCGGTTGATAGTGTTGTGGACGATTTTACGGAATTTAAAATGGCTTTTAAGAAGTAGATTGAGTTTTATTTTGTGCCAAAATGATTTAGATTTTCAAAACCAAAAGCTACTTTCTTTGTATTCATATAATGCAATTAGGAGACCAAATGCCAAGCTTTTCATTAAAAACTGATGAAGGCAATGAATTCAATAGCGAATCACTAAATGGAAAACCATCCGTAGTATATTTTTATCCTAAAAACGAAACAAAGGGATGCACCTCGCAAGCTTGTTCGTTTAGAGATAATTTCGAAGAGTTTACCGATGCGGGAGTTAGCGTAATTGGCATTAGTAGCGATAGTGTTAAGAGCCACGCAAGTTTTAAGAAAAACCATAGATTGCCATTTACATTACTTGCCGATACCCAAAAGGTAGTAAGGAAAAAATTTGGTGTGAAGGGTAATGTACTTGGTTTAATACCGGGTAGAGAAACTTTTGTGTTTGGCGCTAACGGAAAGCTGGTACACAAATTCGAAAGCCAGATTAATTTTAATCAACATGTAAACGAAGCCTTAAAAGCGCTCAAAGATTTAGATTAGCGCCCTATGCAGGAGCTGCCATTGCCTAATCCAAAAATTCTTAAAGATCTTTTTACAACCAAAATGCCGTTTGGGAAATACCAGGGCAGGTTAATAGCTGATTTGCCCACTTATTATTTAGAATGGTTCTCTTCAAAAGGGTTTCCAAAAGGTAAAATTGGTATGTTGCTAAGCACCTTATTTGAGATTAGAACCAACGGACTTTCTCAATTGCTAGTGCCAATTAGAGAAATGGTGAAGAAGGAAAACCGCCACATGCCTTAATATTTATATGTTTGATGCTAAATAGCCTTTAAGGTGGCATCACCATTAGAAAATATCATAAAGTACGTAACCAGTACTTTCTTAGCGCTTGTACTTGGCCTTCTTGTTGTTAAATTGGGTATGGTAGGTTCGGCATTATTTATTGTGTTGCCTTTAGTAGTAGCAGGGGCATTAGCCTTTATTTACAATCCAAAACTTGGTATTTACATTCTTGTTTTTATGGCCTTTGCCATTCCTGGGCTTACAAGATATTTTCCAGGTCCGCCTTTTGGGTTAACTATAGATATATTTCTGGTACTTACCCTTTTGGTTGTTTTTCTAAAGGATTTTAAAAAGCTTGATTTTAGCAAAGCCAATAATGATTTGGTTTGGGCCTGGGCCATATGGATGATTTTTTGCATTATGATGATCCTAAACCCCTTGGCAAGGAGCATGATGGCCTGGTTTTATGCCCAGCGAGGCATCGCCATGTATCCATTGCTAATGATTCCTCTTGTAATGCTTGTTTTTAATGAAAGACGAGATATGAATCGGCTTTTTGTGCTCATTATTATAATGGAGGTTTTTGGTTCGTTTTGGGGAATGAAACAAATCTTTATTGGCGTTTCGGCAACTGAAAACCGCTGGCTAATGCAAGGAGCAGCAAGCACACATATACTTTTCGGTAAGCTTAGGGCATTTTCATATTTTACAGATGCAGCTCAGTTTGGAGCCAGTCAAATACATATTGCGTTTATGTGCTTTGCTTATGCATTGGGCATTAAAACCAATTGGAAAAGAATACTAGTAATTATTGGTGGCCTTATTTGTTTTTATGGATTTATGCTTTCTGGTAGTAGAGGGCCCTTAGTAATTCCGGCCATTGCTGGTTTTTTCTTTCTGTTGCTTAGTAGATATACCACCTTATTTATAAGTGGTTCTCTGTTTGGATTTATGCTGTTTAGTTTTTTGAAATTTACCACCATTGCGCAAAATAATTACAATGTTGCTCGCCTTAGAACTGCGCTAAACCCTACTGAAGACGAAAGTTTTTTGGTGAGAAAAAGAAGGGAAGCAAAAGTGAGTATTTACCTGGCCGATAAACCGCTTGGTGGTGGCATTGGCAGTGCAGGTTCTTGGGGAAGGCGCTTTTATCCTGGAACATTTTTAGCAGAAATTGGGACTGATGGGCATTATACTAGGATTTGGATGGAAACGGGCATTATTGGCCTCTATGTATACCTAGGTGTGTTTATTTGGATAGCGCTAAGAATATGTATAATAGTCTTTAGGCTCAAAGATCCATCCCTTAGATTTATGGTGGGTGCATGGGGATCTTCATTTATAGGTTTAGCCGTGGCATCTTATACCAATGGATTAATTGTGCAAGTACCAACAGGACCCATTACTTACTGTGGTTTGGCCTTTGTTTGGATGTCGACCCGCTGGGATAGGAATATTGCAAAAGCCAAAGAAAGGGAAACATTACAAGAAACAGAAAACCGAGCAGCTTTACCAAACACCGAGAAAAACTAACCAAACTCAGAAGAATAAATTTTTCAGGTTCATTTTAATTGACTTTCGATGTTGTAATGAAGAAAGCCATGAACACTGAAAAACTAAACAAAACAAGACGCGCCAATTATGGCCTATCCTTTTTACTCTTCCTTTTATCAGCAACACTAATTAGTAGTTGTTCTGATTATGGTAAAGAAGAGCTACTATCAGAAATTGAAGAAAATACCATTTCGCAAAATTTCGATTTTAAAACTACGAAAGATTACAATCTTAAAATTAGTGCCTTTAGTCCGTCAGGCGAACCTATGCAATATGTTCCTGTTTTGCTCTCAATTCCTGTTAATGAGCAAAAAGACTCGTTTGTTAAGGTATTTAAAGGATTTACCGCTGAAAATGGTATACTAAAAGCAGAGCTTTCACTTTCAGTTAATATTGAAAATGTTTTGGTCCAAACTACCTATATAGGTCTGCCGCAAAATCATTTCATTAGAGTAGAACAAATAGAAGATTATACCATTCAAACCGAAGGTAGTGATGTTCCAGGCATTGAATATCCGGTGGTGGCGCATAAAAACTCCCATACTTCAAAATATAATTATTTAGGTCAGTGGGATAATAACGGTGTCCCTAAGTATAAAAAGACTGTTAGAGATGTAATATCACAGGCAATGCTAGATGATATAAATAATTCATTACCAGAGTACAAGCCGGTACCTACCTACAACCCAAACTATATTTCAACAAGTGCTGAAACCAACACCAAGGTTATTAAGAAAGCTGACGTGTGGGTTACATTTGTTCACGAGGGCGCAGGCTATAAAAATGTGCTAGGTTATTATACTTATAACAGTAATAATCCACCAACAAGTATTTCTCAAATTAGCAAACTAAATATTGTTTTCCCCAATGTTTCGTACAGTGGCTCGGGTGGCGGACTAGTAAGTGGTGACAAAGTATACTTAGGAGAATTTGATCCTGGTGTTTCAATAGGTTGGTTTGTAGTGGCCAATGGTTACAACGCTTCAAGCAAAACGGTAGGGGCAGGGAGATGGATACTCTTTTCTGACCCAAATCTTAACCCAGAAAGCAATGCCAGCCAAAGAAACCATATGGTACAATTATATGATGAAACAAGAGACTTGATAATTTTAGGATTTGAAGACATAAGAAGAGATGTAGGTGGCTGCGACAATGATTTTAACGATGCTATATTTTATGTTTCGGCCAACCCAATTGCAGCTATTGAGCGTAAAAACCTTGAAGGATTAAAAAAGGCTATAGATACTGATGGAGATGGCGTTTATGATTTTGACGATGAATTTCCTTTCGATCCAACAAAATCAGCCAGCAGTTATAGCCCTGCTACTAGCACATCAGGTAGCCTTTGTTTTGAAGATAATTGGCCAAATATGGGTGACTATGATTTTAACGATATGGTGGTTGACTATAATTATACATATTACACCAATGGCGCCAACGACCTTACAGAGCTAAAAGCAGAATACACGCTAAGGGCCATTGGAGCATCAATGCACAATGGTTTTGGAGTTCAGTTTGAAGTAGAGCCTTCGGTTATAAAAAGTGTTTATGGCGCAAAGCTCACTGAGTCTTATGTTTCAGCAGCTACCAACGGTTGCGAAAATGGTCAGTCAAAAGCTACCATTATTGCCTTTGACGATGCGCATAAGCATTTGCGCAAAGGTGCAGGTTCAATTTATGCGAATACTGATAATCCAAATGAGCTGGTAGATCCTGTAAAATTTACACTTACCATTAAGCTAAATGATGGTGTAAAGCCATCGGATCTTGGTAAAGCACCTTACAACTGTTTTATTGTAGTAAATGGAAACCGTGGAAGAGAAGTACACATGGTTGATTATGAAGCTACTGATAAAGTGAATACAAATTTATTTGGAACCGGAGCCGATAGAAGTTTACCTGAAATAGGCAGATATTATCAAAACAAGGACAATATGCCTTGGGTGCTTCATACGCCAGAAACAATGGTTTATCCTCTTGAAAAGGAGAATATTATGGACTGTTATCCGCACTTTACTAAATGGGCCAGAAGTGAAGGAAGAGAATATTCTGATTGGTTTCAAAACAAGACTGGTTATAGAAATAACAATAAGTTGTTTAGATAGAGTTTAGGTTTAATATAAAGATGTTGTTGCTAAGCGCCCTTGCAGCCCAGTGGGTTGCGGGGGCCTTTGTATTTAGCAGTAATTGGCTTGTAACCTTCTTTATTTTGATGCAGTATAAATTTGAATTACTTAAGTTTCGTAAGTCAGCTTTTAAATGAAAATTGTGTTGATTATTAATAAGTTAAAGTGATGTTGGCGTTTCTGTGCCTTAGCCAAATGGTTTAATTTTAGACCAAGCACTTTTCGCCATTTCCGATTAAGGCATAACATTGCCCTAAAGGATTTGGTATGAGTATTTCTAAGCTTTTAAAGTACACGGGTGAGAGTTTGGGCAATGGTAATGTAAAACTGTTTTTTGACTGTGTAAATTATTTCGCATTTAAGAAAGTTCCGCAAAGGCATATGCACATAAATAACCCAAAAATGGGTGTTTTTGAAGCTAGACCAGATACTACTGACTTTATGTATAGCTTTTATGCCTACGAGTATAAGCTTAAAGATGCTATTAAGGCCAGGCTTAAAGATTTCGATCATTTTGTAGATATTGGTGGTTGCGTAGGTGACTATTGTATTTGGCTTGGTAACAACTCTTCAGATATAAAAATCCATGCCTTTGAGCCAGCTCCTTCAAATTTTAATCAGTTTAATAAGCATATTGAGATCAATGGTCTTAACAATAGAATAAATCTTTATAAGAATGGTGTGGGTTCCGAACCTGGGTCAATTACGTTTAAGATTCATCCAGAAAATAAAGGCTACACTAGCAAGTATTTAGATCATGCCGAAGCAGAGGAAATAAAGGTAGATGTGGTGACTTTCGATAATTTTATTGAATCGAAAGAGTTGTCGCTCAACGATAGTTATATTATAAAAATTGATGTAGAGGGTATGGAGCTTGAAGTACTCAAAGGAGCAACACATTTTTTACAAAATGTAAAAAAAGCATTTGTGATTTTTGAAGCTTGGGAATGGGCTGGTAAAAATGAGATTATTGAAGGATTTAAAGAAATTGTTGACTTTGAATTGATTCAGTTAGACAGACTAAACTGCGCTGCCGTGATTGAAAATTAGTGGTCGGCAAGCCATTGAGTTAAACTAAAATGAGTTTAGGATAAACGCTTTTGCACTATCTGTACTGTAAATGAAGTGACAGTATTCATTCTTTTAATTTAACAAATAGAGCACCGTTCTTTTAGCGGCGAAAGGGGGGGAGTTAGGCTAATCTGTAATCTCGAATAATTCTAACTAATATTTGGAGACTCAAATTAATTAATCGTGCATTAAATTCGTGGTTTATCAAAATGTTACTTCAACACACATTTAGCGTTAAGGCCTCCGTGTAAAGGGCAGTTTTTTGGTTTTTAACTAAACCATAGCTGTCAAATTACTTTGCCAAAAAGTCTTATGGCTTTAAATCAAGAATCCCATGTTTTTAATGATTAAAGGCTATAGCCAGCAAATTTGCATGGGCTATGTCAATTAATTTGAAAAAAGAAGAAACAGAGATTTTTTGATTCGTGTAAAATGATGCGTTAAGCAATACACAAGCCGTAAATTTAGAGATATATATTATGTGCGAAGTTGTTTAGCATTAAGTTAAAACAATATCATAGAAACAAAAATGTCAAAAAATGAATATAATTTAATCAACTTGGGCTTCACAAAATACCTGAGTGATTATAGAGAGAATAATAGCCTTAAAGACCATGAAATTGGTCGTGTTACACTTGAGCATAAAGAGCGCTTTACCGTGCAGTCAGCGCAAAATGAAATTGAATGTGAGCTTATTGGTAATTTAAGATTTACAGCCAATAGCAGGGCGGATCTGCCTGCCGTTGGAGATTGGGTTGCTTTTGATGAATTTGATGCAGGGAAAGGTATAATTCATGCCATCTATCCCCGTAAAAACGTTTTGGAGCGTCAATCTGTTGGTAAATATGGCCAAAAGCAGATCATAGGGTCAAATATTGATTACGGACTTATTGTACAATCAGTAAATAGAGATTATAGTATAAATCGCATTGAGAGATACCTTACCATTTGTAACTCAGCTCAAATTGAGCCAATCATTATTCTTAATAAAATTGACTTGGTTAATTCCACGCAGTTAAATCAAATTCTCAATGCACTTAATAGCAGGATTAATGGAGTAAAGATCTTTGCCATTAGTAACAAATCAGGTGTAGGAATAGATCAACTACGTTCGTTAATGGTAATAGGAAAAACCTATTGTTTGTTAGGCTCATCGGGCGTTGGTAAGTCTACTTTAATCAATAGTCTTTCGTTTAATGAAATCCAAAAAACGGGAGCTATTAGCAATACCATAGAGAGAGGTAAACACATAACCACGTATAGAGAGCTTATAGTATTAGAAAATGGGGGCATAATTATTGATAACCCCGGAATGAGAGAAGTGGGATTAACTGAAAATGCCCATGGTTTGGAAGTTACGTTTGAACAGATTAATGAACTGGCTAAGCAATGTAAGTTTAATGACTGTAGCCACCAAAATGAAAGTGGATGTGCTGTTTTAACTGCCATAGACGCCGAAGAATTAAGCGAAGAAACTTATGTGAATTATTTAAAGCTTGAAAAGGAACAAAATCGCTTTAAATACACTTTACATGAGAAACGAAAGAAGGATAAAGCCTTTGGTAAAATGGTAAAGCAAGTAATGAAACAGAAACATAACAAAAGGTAAAGAAAAAGAGCGGTTAAAATAACCGCTCTTTTATTACTATTTTTCTAAGTATAATGTTTAATGACCCCTTCCGCTTTTTACTACTGCAAACTTATTTTTGAATTTCAAGAAATATTTCTCAAAGTATTCATAAGAGAATAATGAAAGTGCGATTGTAAGAGTTGGTGCCAGTAGATACAAGGCAATGTTTAGTACAATACTATTTACTTCTAAATTGTTCAGTAGTGTAATCAATAGAGAGATTACGATGGTGTGCAACATGTAAATTCCGTATGAAACATCACCTAGTCTGTTAAGCCAAGGTCTATCTAAGTTTAGCTTAAAATTAGGGTTGGTAGAAACGTTCATTATTATGAGCATAAAAATGAAGCCTTCAAACAATGAAGCACCAAAAAAGTGATAATCTACAAAGTAGAATGATGTGAAAAATATCCATGCAAGTGTATGTGTTACCGGATGGTATACAAAGCGTATTAGTTTTTCTTTGTTTTTGAATAACCAGTAGGCACCAATACCACCAATGGCCATTTGTTCTATTTGCATGTGGCTAAGTAAGGTGCCAATTTGTTCAAACCTTAGGGCACTGGCCCAACCTGAGTATTGTCCAATTAAAAGGCAGCCGCCTTGTAAGGCCATTTTTGCAATGGTAAATATTACTAAAAAGGCGAAGAACTTTTTGTGAAACCACCTAACCAGCAAAGGCCATATAAGGTAAAACTGTTCTTCTACTCCAACGCTCCATGCTTGGTTTGCACCTACTACTTGCACTGAAGTAATTCGTGTAAAATTGGGTAGTATAATTAAGTAAAGCAATAGAATAAACCAAACGGGCTGAGACATGTCGCCGTCAAATCCAAAAAATTCAGTGGTGCCAATATTCTGAAAATTGGTAACTAAAGGAATTACGAATAAGGCTATGGCCGCAACCATGTAGTAAAGAGGCCAAATTCTAAGAATTCTCCTAAAGTAGAACTTCTTAACCGCTACAGTTTTGGTTTTTCTAATTTCAGCCAATAATAGGTAGGTAATTAAAAATCCGCTTAGGGCAAAAAAGAAGCTAACGGCCTTATGCCCAATTGAATCAATAAAAACTCCAATTACCCCATCATACCCCCAAAGTGAATCATAACCAAGCCAATACTTATGCTGTTCAATATGATGAAAGATAACAGCTGTTGCAGCAAAAAATCTTAACGCGTTTAATCCTTTAAAATAAATCTTCTTCTCTGCCATAATGCCAACAACATTAATAATCCTTTTGTAAGGGCTAAATGCCTTTAAACGAAAGTAAATCGTTAAATGTAAAGACTAAATATTTTTCTTTGTGTGAAATTGATTTGAAATGTCTGATTTTTTGAAATATGGGGCTATTGCTGCCGCTTTGGTATTGCTGTTTTTTCAAATGCAAAAAGCTGCCGCCAAGGAGCTTAGCAAAAGTCAGCTTCAAGAAAAAATTGGTCTTATATCCATTTACAAAATCATTGGTGCAGTGGCTTTAATTATTGGAATTGGGGCTTCAGCAGCCGTTCTTGTTTCAAATGAAGAAAATAAGGTGCTACTGGCCCTGGTATTCATAGTTCTATTTGGTGTTTTAGGCTCAATTACACTTTTGATCTCAATTAAAACTTGGTTTCAGTTTAGTAAAGATGAGCTTGCGAGTAATACCTTGTTTGGAGGTGAGCAAACTTTAAAATGGAATGATATTGAAGACATTAGGTTCAATTCATTTTCAAGTTCAATCGTTTTTTATGGAGCTGGCGATACCAAAGTTAAGTTGCATATACATACAAGAGGAATTAAGCAAATACTAACCGTAATGCAACAGAAAACAGGTAAAAGCCCCAAAGACGTAGGTTTTAACTATCCCTTAGATAAGTAATTTTTTGGTTCTAAAATTTATCGAAAATTCGGTGGGTGCCTAGCGAAAAGTGCGAAAGCATGTTGTATTGATAGATTATTGACTTTAATACTACAAAGGCGCAAAAAGCCTTATAGGAGTCAAATCATTTACAAAAGTTTTCAATGGGGGATTAAGATTGCTTAATGGTCGATGAAATGTTTTGATAAAGCGGCGAAAATAGTTGTGTTTTAGAACTAGATTTTGCTTCGGTGAAAAATTTTCTTGGGCTTGCATCTAAATAGATTATTGCTTCATCAACAACAGCGTGTAAAATGTTTTTTAATGAGTTTTCGCTAGGAAAGCTTGGGCAAACGGGTAAAATAATTTTGATTTGGCTAGCTGCAATGGCCATGTACTCTTGTAATGATATTACAAAAGATGATCTTCTTGATCAGGTAAACGATGCAAACATTGCAATACCAGCCGAGTTTAACTTTAACACTACAAAAACATCAAACATTCATTTGAATGTTAAAGGGCCTGATGGTAATCCTTTGAGGCAAGTTGGAATTTCAATTTCAATTCCTGATGGTAATGATTCTTTTATATTCGTTTACAAAGGGTTTACCAACAGCCAAGGCGTACTAAAGGGGCAAATAGATTTGTCACCAGAGATTAGTGAGGTTTTAGTTCATGCCAATTATATAGGAATTCCTCAATATCATGTAATTCCTGTTGAAATGCTAAGTAATTATACAATTGACGAGAATGCCAGAGAACCAGAAGGCTTTTATCCTGAGCAATTGGCTTCGCGCTCAAACAAAAATAACTTGGCATCTAAATTCAAGTTTTTGGGTACTTGGAATAACAAGGGTGTTCCTTCTTATAAACTGCCTACTAGAGATATTATTCCACAATCGTTTTTAAATGATGTAAATAGCTCTTTACCAGAGCGTAGGCCAGTACCAACCTACAGTCCTGAATATCTTTCAACAGGCGTTGAAACCAATACGATTATTACCAAAACGGCTGATGTTTGGGTAACATTTGTGCACGAAGGGGCAGGCTACAAAAATGTTTTGGGTTACTATACTTATCACAAAGACAGTGTGCCTTCAAGCACTAGCGATATAGATGACTTGAATATCATTTTTCCAAACACCTCGTATAACGGATCTGGTGGTGGATTAGTAAGTGGTGATAAAGTTCATATTGGTAGGTTTAATCCTGGTACTGTAATTGGTTGGTTCTTGATTTCAAACGGATATAATTCAAGTACCAATAGCGTAACTACCGGTAGGCAAATCGTTTTTTCTAATAAAAACCTTAACCCAGAATCTGACCCAAACAAGCGCCAGCATAATGTTATGTTATATGATGAAACTAGAGATGTGGTGGTTCTCGGATTTGAAGACCTGAACAGACAATCTGGTAGCGACGATGATTTTAATGATGCCATATTTTATGTAACTACCAATCCGGTTGATGGGGTTGAACGCGGAGATTTTGTAAGTGCAAAAAAGGCTATTGACTCAGATGGAGATGGTGTTTATGATTTTGACGATGATTTTCCTTTTGATCCCACAAAAACAAGCTCTAGCCTTTCGCCCGCCGGAATAACTCAGGGGAGTTTGTGTTTTGAAGATAGCTGGCCAAATATGGGCGACTACGATTTCAATGACCTTGTAATTGATTATTCGTATGAATTCTTTACTAATGCAGCAAATCAAGTAACTGAGATTGAAGCCACTTTTAATTTACAAGCTATTGGAGCATCTTACAAGAACGGATTTGGGTTTCAGTTTAATGTCTCGCCAGCAGACATCAGTAGTGTTACGGGCTGTGAATACACCGAAGGCATAATAAATCTATCGAATAATGGCACTGAAGGGGGACAAAACAAAGCAACCATTATAGTTTTTGACAATGCGCATAAACATTTAAGCCGGCCAGCAGATGCAATCTATGCCAATACCGAAGCAGGAGCCACCTTTGTTGAACCCAAGACTTTTACCGTAAGAGTGGTGTTTCAAGCACCAATGTCAGTTCAACAATTGGGTAAGGCGCCATTCAACCCATTCATATTTGTAAACGGAATTAGGGAAAAAGAAATTCATCTAATAGATAATGCACCAACGGATTTAATGGATAAGGCACTTTTTGGAACTTCGGCCGACATAAGTGATGAAAATATTGGTAGATATTTTCAAAATGAAGAAAACATGCCTTGGGCGCTTCATACACCCACAACATTTACATACCCTATTGAAAGTGAAAGCATTTTTGATTGCTACAACTTTTTTGAAAATTGGGCCGAAAGCGAAGGAAGGTCTTATACCAATTGGTATTTTGATGAACCGGGATTCAGGGTGAATAATAAGTTGTTCATGCGTCAATAGATTGGGTTTCGTCTGTATTTGATGTGCTTTAATTTGATGTATGTCATTAACATGAATCCGAAAGTGTAGACAAAATTGAGCTTCTATCTACAGTTGTATCTAAAGTAAAAGTAGGCTAGGAAGTAAAAAGTAAAATAGTTAAATGGTTTGTGTGGTTAAGTGTCAGTTATAGAGATGGATAGGCGGATTTATTTTAAGGTGATTTTGAAATAGATAACGCTTCGTTGAGATGTTTTATTTGCGTTAATATAAGTGAGAAACTTGTAGTGTAATTGCAAATAACATGCCTTATGAAAAGTTTAAGCCTAATCCAAAAATTGAGAAAGGGGCTATTTGCAATAGCTTTCTTCTCTGGTTTGGTAGCATTAGGGGTGCTCTCCTCTTGCAACGAAATCAACAAAAACGATCTACTTAACGATGTTAATAATAAGAAGGTGTTAATTCCTTCTGAATTTGATTTTTCCACAACCTATTCAAATGAAGTTAGCATTAAAGTAAAAGCACCAGACGGAACACCGCTAAAAAAGGTTGCGGTTTCAATTTCAGTTCCTGATGGAAACGATTCTTTCAAATTTGCCTTTAGGGGTTTTACCAATGCACAGGGTGTATTGGAGACCGATTTTGAATTGGATCCTAATATCGATGAAGTATTGATTCACACAGATTATATAGGCTTGCCTAAATATCATGTGGTTCCTGTAGAAATGCTGTCCGATTACACAATTAGTTCAGAAGGTAGAGAACCAGATGGTTTTTACGAAAATCAAGTGGTTTCAAGATCTTATAAAAATGGAATTTCATCAAAGTTTGCCTATTTAGGTACTTGGAATAGCAGTGGTGTTCCTAACTACAGAAAGCATGTTAGAGATGTAATACCCCAGTCATTCTTAGATGATGTGAATAGTTCATTACCAGAGTATAAGCCCGTGCCACAGTACAACCCGCAATATTTATCAGATCACGTTAAAACATGCGCGGAGATATCAAAAACAGCTGATGTTTGGGTAACATTTGTGCACGAAGGCGCAGGCTATAGAAATGTTTTAGGCTATTACACTTACCCTACTGATACACCTCCACAATCAACTAATGATATAGATAGTCTTTATATTATTTTTCCTAATGTTTCATACGCTGGTTCGGGTGGTGGATTAGTAAGTGGAGATAAGGTGCACATTGGTAGATTTGATCCAGGTACAACCATTGGTTGGTTTTTGATTGCCAACGGTTATGTATCAAGTAATCAAACAGTAGGTAATGGTCACCACGCCTTGTTTTCAAATAATAATCTGAATCCAGAATCAAGTGCTTCGCTACAGCAACATATTGTAGAGCTTTATGATGAAACACGCGATGTGGTTATACTGTCATTTGAAGATTTAAGAAGAGATAGAAGTTGCGATAATGACTTTAACGATGCGATTTTTTATGTAACAAGTAACCCTGTTGATGGTATTGTTAGAGAAAATATGGTACACGCCAAAAAAGCTATTGATACAGATGGTGATGGTGTTTATGATTATGAAGATGATTTTCCGTTTGATCCAAATCAAAGTTCAAGCAGTGTAGCCCCGGCCGGTGGTACCAATGGTAGTATATGCTTTGAAGATAGTTGGCCAAATATGGGTGACTACGATTTTAACGATATGGTGGTAGACTATAGTTATCTTTATTTCACAGATGAGAGTAATAATGTAACCGAACTTGAAGCCACATTTACTTTAACGGCCATTGGAGCATCTTATAAAAATGGTTTCGGATTTCAACTTGATGTTGAGCCATCTGCAGTGAGTAGTGTAACGGGAAGTGAGCTTACTGATGGTCTAATTACGGTTTCAGCAAATGGTACTGAATCAGGGCAATCAAAGGCAACTATTATTGTTTTTGATAATGCACACAAGCATTTGAGAAGAGCCGCAAACTCTACTTATGTAAATACTGAATACGGCGCCACATTTGTAGAGCCAAAAGAATTTGTAATTATCATTGAGTTTGAAGAGCCCGTGCCACTTGGATCGCTGGGTAAAGCACCATATAATCCATTTATATTTGCCAATGCCACTAGGGGAAGAGAAATTCACTTGGTAGATTTTGAACCAACTGATCTTGCAGATGAAACCTTATTTGGCACAGCAGCAGATATTTCAGACCCTACCATTGAAAGGTATTATCAGAATAGAGATAATATGCCTTGGGTACTGCATACACCATCTACGTTTACTTATCCGCTTGAGCATATCAATATTTTTGAGTGCTACCAATATTTTGAATCTTGGGCAGAAAGTGAAGGTAGGTCAAATACTGACTGGTATTATGATAACCCGGGTAATAGGGTAGCAAACAAGCTTTTTATTAGGCCATAGAATAAATAAGACCAATATTTAAAGGGCTCATACTTAGGTATGAGCCCTTTTTTTGTTTCTGGTTAGTGTTTGTCAGTCTTGTTTTTTGTCGAAAGTTTCATCTAAGAAGTCAAAAACAGCCTTTAAAATGATTTAAACGCTAATAATTGCTATTTAAACGACGTTATTATATTGTTAAACGACTTTAAAGACCTATTGGTGTGTTATGTAATGTGAATTCTATAGAGTATTAAGAGTCTCATATTCAATTGATAAGGATTTTTTTAAATACCAAATAGACGTTCCTTCGGTGAAAATCTTTCATTCTTATAATCCCGATCGCAATATTGTATCACAATCCAATAAGAAAACTATGAGAAGTTTATTAACCAACAACAAAAAAGGTGCAATAACTAGGGCTTCTTTGTTCTTAACAAGTATTTTACTAGTCTTAGCTATAAGTGCGTGTAACGATGATAGGAACAATCTACTGGACAATATTAATGACAAGAAGGTATTGATACCAGAAGACTTCAAATTTGCCACTACAGCGTCAAATGAAGTTAATGTTAAGGTTTTAGGGGCCGATGGTAATCCACTAAATAAGGTGGCAATTTCTATTTCGGTACCTGATGGCAATGATTCATTCAAATTTGCATATCGTGGCTTTACAAATGCCGATGGCGTTTTAAAAACAGATTTTGAATTGGACCCAAATATTGAAGAGGTGTTACTACATACCGATTATATTGGGTTGCCACAATATCATGTTGTGCCTGTTGAAATGCTTGCCGATTATACAATTAGCACAGAAGGTAGAGAGCCAGATGGCTTCTATAGCGAGCAAGTGGTTTCAAGATCTTATAAGAACAGTATTACCTCTAAGTACGCTTATTTAGGTACCTGGGACAATAATGGTGTTCCGAATTACAAAAAACATGTAAGAGACGTTATCCCTCAGGCATTATTAGACGATGTAAATAGCTCCTTACCAGAAAGAAAACCTGTACCCACGTATAATCCAGATTATTTGGGTTCTAATGTTGAGACTCATGTTGAAATAACTAAAACTGCAGATATTTGGGTTACCTTCTTGCACGAAGGAGCTGGTTATAAAAATGTTTTAGGTTATTATGTATTTCCAACGGATACACCTCCTCAAAGCACTGCAGATATTGATAGTCTATATATAATCTTCCCGAATGTTTCCTACGCCGGTTCAGGTGGTGGTTTAGTTAGTGGAGATAAAGTACACTTGGGTAGATTTAATCCTGGTGTATCAGTAGGTTGGTTCCTAATAGCTAACGGATATAATTCATCTTCAAAAACTGTGGGTGCCGGTAATTGGCCATTATTTGCAGATAATGCTTTAAATCCTGAGTCTGATGCATCGAAAAAACAGCACATTGTGCAGCTTTATGATGAATCAAGAGATCTAGTAATTCTATCTTTTGAAGATATAAGAAGAGATTATGGTGGTTGTGATAATGACTTTAACGATGCCATTTTCTATGTTACTAGTAATCCAATTGATGGTGTTAAAAGAGAAGGTTTGGTAAGTGCCAAAAAGGCAATTGACTCTGATGGCGATGGCGTTTATGATTATGAGGATGACTTCCCTTTTGACCCTAATCAAAGTTCAAGCAGTGTAACCCCAGCTGGTGGTACCAACGGTAGCCTTTGTTTTGAAGATAGCTGGCCAACTATGGGTGACTACGATTTTAACGATATGGTAGTTGATTATAGTTATATATATTATACTGATGTTAGCAATAACGTTACAGAGCTAGAAGCTACATTTAATTTGCAAGCCATAGGCGCTTCATATAAAAACGGATTTGGATTTCAGTTAGATGTTTCACCTAATAATATTAAAAGTGTATCAGGCTACGAGCATACCGATGGTTTAATTTCTTTAAACGCAAATGGTACTGAATCTGGTCAAAGCAAAACCACTATTATTGTTTTTGATAATGCTCACAAGCATTTAAGAAGAGCTTCTAATGCTATTTATGTAAATACCGAACCTGGAGCCACCTTTGTAGAACCTAAAGAATTTGTGGTTACCATTGAATTCAATTCAGCTATTCCGTTGGGAGACTTAGGTAAAGCACCTTATAATCCATTTATTTTCTCTAATGCAACCCGCGGTAGAGAAGTACACCTTGTTGATTTTCCGCCAACCGATTTAGCTGATGAAGATCTCTTTAATACCGCAGCTGATGTAACAAATCCTTCAATAGGGAGGTACTATCAAAATAGCGATAATATGCCTTGGGTATTACATACACCATCAACATTTACCTACCCGCTTGAGCATATCAATATTTACGAGTGCTACCCATATTTTGAATCTTGGGCTGAGAGTGAAGGACGTTCTTATACCGATTGGTATTATGATAACCCGGGTAATAGAGTAGCAAACAAACTTTTTACGAGACCATAAAAACATAAACTACGCTTCATTATTGAGAAGGGTTCTGCTGCAGGCAGAACCCTTTTTTAATGTATGTGGTGCAAAGCAAGGTGCGCTGAGCCTAAAAAGCATTGTGTTGGTTAAAGGATAAGAAGTGCTTGACTTGAGTTTATACGGGAATTTTTGTGAAAGAGTTTAATTGTAGAGCTTTGTACGGCCTCATAGAAAAGCATCAAAATATTTGTTGGCTATCCATATTGCAAGCTTATGCGTGCTGATTTCAATTGAAATACCTTTCGACGAATTCAATTTTTTTTCGAATACTAATGTATATAATAGGTATTTTTTGTGATGATAAAAGGTAAAAGTCTTTTATGCGACGTTAAAACGGATAAATGAGCAGATAAACAGTTCGTTTTCGACGGATGAATTTATTTAGTTGATTTGGCACCTTAACATTGTATTGTAATTGAGAGATGGGATAATCCTCCTAAAAACAAAAAGATGAAAGAGACAATTTTAGTGGTAGACGATAACGAAATGATGAGAAACTTTTTAGGGGCATTTTTATCCAAAAATTATGAAGTGTTTTTGGCAGAAGACGGGAACGTTGCGTTAGAATGGCTACAACAGCATGATTCACCCAGTGCCATAATCGCTGATATTGATATGCCAAATATGAATGGATATACTTTTTTGAATATTTTAATGGGTAACCTAGCTTGGTCAAAGATTCCGGTATTAATGACTTCTCCTGACAACAAGAGCGAAAGCAGAATTAAATGTTATGAGCTTGGCGCTTTAGATGTAATGCCTAAGCCTTTTAATCCAATTGAACTTGAGCATAAGCTTAAGCGCTTTGCCCACGTACAGGTCATTTAGATCTGGTTTGGTGTTGTATTCCAAATGATGTATTAAATATGAATTTTTGCCGCCCCACACTAAATGGGGCGGTTTTTTAGTTTAAAGGAGTCTAAAATACGTAAAGATGAAAGGCTATATTTAAACGGTAAACAGTAAAATAATGTAGACAAAAGCCAAAAAATCGACGAGTAAATTTTGTAATAATGCATGATGTCGTAATATTGATCTATCAAAAAGAGAGTTATTAACCATTTAAATGAGAATACCATGAAAGAAACAATACTTGTAGTAGACGATAATGAAATGATGAGAAACTTTTTAGGGGCGTTTTTATCAAAGCATTATGAAGTTATTCTGGCCGAAGATGGCAGAGATGCTCTTGAGTGGTTATCTGTACATGAAACACCAAGTGCCATTATAGCAGATATTGATATGCCCAATATGAATGGATATACCTTCTTAAACATATTGATGGGTAATACTGAATGGTCAAAGATTCCGGTTTTAATGACCTCGCCAGATAATAAAAGTGAAAGCAGAATTAAGTGCTACGAGCTTGGCGCTTTAGATGTAATGCCAAAGCCTTTTAATCCTGTTGAATTGGAATTAAAGCTTAATAGATTTACCCATGTTAATTTGGTTTAGTTTTCTCATATAGAGTGTTTTAATAAGTTTGGTTTAAAAATTGAAGTCCGTTTCACATAATGTGAAACGGACTCTTTTTTATAGTGGTTTTAAAAAAGATCATTCCAGGTTTTGATCAATTCTGCGTTAAGGGGTTAATAGGTTGATATACAGTGGTTTGGGTTTGTTGGATAAAGTACGAAATTCATCGAAAACAATTTTGGATAAGATGTTTAAATGTGTGTAAGTGTCAGTGATACAGGTGGTTAAGGTCGTTGTTTGCGCTTGTGTAGATGATGCGTTTAGGCAACACGTAAAAAAGATTCAGGCCAATTTCCCTTCAAATTAGGTGAGAAATCGTTGATTAGAGCCTGCAATCGACTATTTTCTTTGGTTTGATCATCCTTTCTGTGGAATTGGTTTCGCTTTCGGTGAATGGTATATTTCCTTGGATAAGCCTTCGTAACGTTGTATTGTGAATTATTAACGAGAAAATGACTAAACCAAAAACAGAAAACTTTTCACCAATAATCGAGAGCTTACTACCAAACTCCGAAAGAGTGATTATTTGCTCTGGTGTTGCTTCTACTTTTGGTTCAGCAAAAAAGCAACAACAATGAAAAATATTTTAATAGTCGACGATCATGATATGATGAGAAAGTTTCTTTCAACTTTTTTGTCTCGAAAATTTAATGTTCACATGGCTGAAGATGGTGTTGAAGCACTTGAGTACTTGGCTGAGAACGAAACTCCAGAGTTAATTATAGCCGATATAGATATGCCAAGAATGAATGGCTACGATTTTTTAAATGAGCTAAAGGCAAAGCCACAATACAAAGATGTTCCGGTGCTAATCCTTTCTTCTGCAAGCAAAAGCGAGAATAGAATTAAGGCTTACTCATTAGGAGCAATAGATGTTTTAAACAAGCCTTTTAATCCAAAAGAACTTGAAATGAAAATAAATAAGATAGGGGTGACGGAGTAAGTATCTAACTTTAAAGAAACGGTATCATGAGCAGCAACAACACAATTTTATTTATAGGCAATAGCGATGAACCATTATTGCTATTAAAAGCAGCCTTTGCAAATAGCATAAATATTCGAAAGAGTAATAGCCTTAGAGAAGTTAAAGAAGCAGTTACTTCAGGAAAACTTCAGGCCGTATTGGCAGATAGCTCAGCTCAAGCCCTTGAGCTTGTTGAGAAAATCAGAGGCCTTTTTTCAAAAAGAGAACTTTCTGTAATAGTTGCTACCTACGGTAACGAAGATGATGAAATAATTGAGCGAATAAAAAGAAAAGGCATTAATGGACTTTTTAATATGAGAAAGCAGGCAAAGCTCTTGATTTCAATATTAAAGTCTCAGCCCATTTCTAAAGTAAAACCAAAATCTAAAAGTAGAAAAGGTAAGCAAATAAAAACACCACTTGACAAAAGAATATTTGATATTATAGTTAGTGGTTTAGCACTTTTATTTTTATCGCCATTATTTCTCATAGTAATTATTGCAATTAAACTTGAAGATAAAGGGCCTTCAATTTATTTGTCAAAAAGAGTAGGTACTGGTTATCGCATTTTTAACCTTATAAAGTTTAGAAGCATGTATACCAATGCTGACAAAAGACTTGAGCAAATGAAAGGGCAAAACATGTATGCCGGTGATACGCCAGTAGAAAAAATTGACATTCACAATTGCCCTGTATGTAAAGCAAATGGAGAACCTTGTTCAGATCAATTGGTGCTTGATGGTGATATAGTTTGCGAGAGACAATACAAATTGTTTCAAGAGCAAGAAAACGCAGGCGTTTTTATGAAATTTAAAGATGACCCAAGAATTACTAAAGTGGGTAAGTTTATTAGAAATACTAGTATTGATGAGTTACCACAACTGTTAAATGTATTTTTAGGACATATGTCTTTGGTAGGAAACAGGCCGCTTCCATTGTACGAAGCTGAGCAACTTACTGCCGATGGTTATGTTGAGCGTTTTTTAGCTCCTGCAGGTCTTACCGGTTTGTGGCAAGTAACACAACGCGGTAAAGAAGTAAGCGAAGAAGAAAGAATAGAACTTGATAATGAGTATGCCCGTAATTACAGCTTGCTTTATGACTTCAAGATTATCTTAAAAACATTCCCTGCTTTACTACAACAAGAAAATGTTTAAGCTAGTAAGTACATATATTTTGTTATTATTTGCTACCGTAGCATGGTCTCAAGATTCTCTTGGTACAGATTCTTCGGCAGTAGATGCTTTGGCATTGCCACCTTTAGATAGCCTGGTGGCATCGGCCTTAAAAAATGCACCTACGGTTAAAGCCGCTAGCGCCATTTTGGGTCAAAGAGATGCTGATTTAGCATTGGCTAGAAGAAATTGGAGCCAAAGGCTTTATTCAGATGCTGGTTTAGTTAACGTAAATACTACGGGTAACCTTCTTATTGCCAATACAGATGGAGAAGGCAATGTAATTGGTGGCGATAATTCAATTAGTATTGTAAGTGGTAATACATATCGTGCAGGTGTTGCGGCTCGTATCTCTCTTTATGATATATACGCCAGACCCAAAGAAATTGAGAAGGCAAAAATGCAAAGAGAAGAGTCTGAATATGGTGTTTTAGCAGCAGAACAAGAAATACAAAAAACAGTTACCGATCTTTACATTCAACTTAAAATGGTAAGAAAAATGGTTGAACTGCAACAAACAACCGTGGCTACTTTTTCGGCCCAATATGAAATGGCTGAGAGAGAGTTTAGGCAAGGTGATGTGGCCATAACCGAGTTGGCAAGAATGACCGAAATGAAAGCCAAATCTGAGCTATCTTTAGAGCAAACAAAGTCTAATTATGAGAATTTGTATAAACAAATGGAAATTCTAATTGGGCGCAAACTAAATTCTTATAACTAATGCAGTTTTACCAAATAATAAAGCTCGTTTATAAACACATGATAGCATTGTTTGTGCTACCAGTGGGTATGTCTGTAGTAGTGTTTTTTGGTACTGCCAATGAAGTAAAAACCTATCAGTCAGCGGCTATGATTTATACGGGTCTTGCTTCTGGTTATAATATTGAATCAAACGGTAATGAGCGGTTTGATAACTACGCCGTAAATAGCGCATTTGACAACTTTTTGAATATTGCAAAGTCAAGGCAAACCATTGAGCACGTAGGAATTGAGTTGCTCGCCACTCATTTAATTATGAGAAAAGAAGGAAAAGTGCCAATGAGCCAAGCCGATTGGGATCAATTCAATTTAGATTTTCCTGAGGAGAAGGCCGCGCCATTTTTAGAGCATGATAAATTAGACTCGGTTAAGGCAGCGCTAAAGGATTCACTAATGTCTCCGACGGGTATGTTCTTTAAAAAGATCTTTCACATTAGTGAGAGTTTTTATAGTATAAGAACCATTGGTAAAGTAGACTTAAAGCGAATGGGCGCTGGTGATATGGTAGCAGTATCATATCAAGCTAATGATCCTAAGGTTTGTCAAAAAACACTTGAAATTTATTTAAAAACGGTTTTAGAGAGATATAAGAACTTAAAGCAATCAGAAACCGGTACAGCTGTAAAGTATTTTGAGAACCAGTTGAAAATTGCCTTTGACAAACTATCAGCAGTTGAGCAAGAAATCAAAGATTTTAAAGAAGACAATAGAATCATTAATTATCAGGAGCAAACTAGATATATAGCAGAAAAACAAGAAGATGCATCTGATGAGTATCATAAACAGCAAATGGATTTGAAAGCCGCTGAATCTGCCAGAGATGATCTTGAAGAGAAACTGAAAATTAGGGAAAAGCTTAATGAGCAAAATGAAGAACTCATTGCTGTAAGAAATGAATTATCGAGTATAAATACGCGAATTGCCTTGCTTGAGATTGGCGATCCAAACAACTCATCTCTACAAGATTTACGTAAAAGATCAAATGAATTAACTGAAAAAATAAGAAAAGCCACATCAGAAATATATGACATGAGTCATACAATTGAAGGGGTAAAAGTTGCTAGATTGCTCGACCAATGGCTCGAGTACAATTTAGAGGTTGATAAATTTAACGCTCGTTCCACTCAATTTCAAGAGAAAATGGACGATATTGAGAAGAAATACGACAAATTCGCTCCTTTGGGCTCGCAACTTTCAAAGCTTGAAAGAAAAGTAGGCGTTGCAGAGAAAGAGTACCTTGAAGTACTGCATGGTTTAAACCAGGCTCGAATTAAAGAACAAAGCGTGGCAATGAAAGCCAACCTTACCGTAGTAGATAATCCATCTATGCCACTTGATCCATTACCCTCAAAAAGAAAGCTATTATTAGTATCGGCGTTTCTTGGTGGTATTGTATTGGTTTTGGGTTTTGCATTTATTACCGAGTTTTTAAATAATGGAATTAGATCTGCCGAGGGTGCAGAGACCATTACAGGCATTAAAGTGGCCGGTGCAATTCCAAGCCAAAATAGCAAGTTGGTTAAAAAGTATCCTGAAATTAATACTAGAGCCGTAAACTATACTAGCCTGTCATTAGAGAGTGTGATTAATGGACACGAAAACGCCGCAATTAGTGTAATCAGCAGCGATGAAGCCGAGGGAAAGTCAACCGTAATTGATTTAATTCAAAAACATTGGGAATCATTAGACAATCCACCATCGGTTGAGTTTACTGAGCACAATGCGCAGCGCTCGGGCAATTTCTCAATTAAGGAGTTAAAAAATGCCGACCTGGTAGTTTGGGTAATTGTGGCCAATAAAGCCTGGGGGCAAAGTCAAAAGCGTATGCTCAGTTTGCTTAAAGAGTCAGGCGTTAAAGAGTTGCGCGTAATAGTTAATGGCATTCATACCTTCTGGTTAGATTCACTTATTGGCGAATTACCAATTAAGCGAAATCCAATTAGGAAGTTTTTCAAAAGAATGGCCAAGTTAGAATTTTCAAAGAAAAATGTTTTTAAATAGTGCTTTACGGAAAAGATATAATCTGTCATGCTTTACCCACTTGGGAGGGCGATTATATGAAAGCAGTTGTGCAGCTTATGGCAGAACTAGCCAAGCACAATAGGGTAATTTACGTAAACTATGCCTATACTTATAAAGACTTACTTGGTGGCGCTTTAGGTAAAAACAATACACCAATAAACAAGGTATTAGGCAAAGAAGGCAGGCTCAAATCAAAACTTAAATTTGAAAATGGTGAGCTCTTTATACTATATCCGCCGCCAGTAATGCCAACCAACTTTATTAAGAGCGAGAGAATTTATTATAAAAGTCAATCGCGGCAAGCATATAAAGTTGGCAAAGCAATAAACCATGCTCAAAATCAATTGGGTTTTAAAAGTCCCATAGTAATTAACGCTTTTAATCCTCAGTTTGGGTTGCCATTGGTTGATAAGCTTAATGAAAGTTTGCGTGTATATTACTGCTATGATGAGATCAATGCTGCTCAATGGTGTAAAGAACATGGGGGCCGAATAGAACAAGAGTATTTGACTAAAGTAGATGGTGTTGTAGTTACATCTGAGGGACTACTTGCCAGCAAGTCGACCTACAATAGCAATTGTTTTCTGGTAAAAAATGGAGTTGATCATTCGTTGTTTACAAATGCAATGAACCTTAACCTTAAAAGTGACAAAGTAATTGGTTACATTGGATCTATAGATGATAGAATTGACTATGATCTATTAGGGAAGATAGCTAATGCTTACCAAAATTTTAGAATAAAACTAATTGGTAGGGTAACCTACGATTATGCCTTCGAATTTGAGTCAAAACAAGACAATGTAGAATTAACTGGCGCTAAACAACCTAAAGCACTGGCTCAAGAATTAAAGGAAGTAGACCTTGGTCTTATTCCCTTTGTCACCAATGAGTTTACTAAAAATATTTATCCATTAAAAGTTAATGAATACTTAGCTGCAGGAAAGGCAGTGGTTAGTACACATTTCGCTTCTTTAAGCGAGTTTGAAAAACACATTTCAATTGCAGATAATCACAATGATTTTTTAAATGCGGTTGAAGATGAGCTGAAAAACGATTCTATTCAAAAACAAAAAGAACGAAACGAGTTTGCAAAAGAAAATAGTTGGGCAAATAGGGCTGAAATTTTTTCGCAAATAATAGATGACCTACTGATTACAACTAGTGAAAAATCTTAAGGACAAAATAAATTCTGCTCAGAAAGTAACTATTGCCAATATGGCAACCGCAGGGCTTGGATTTATTTCATTTTTCATTTTTGTAAGAACATTAGAGTTAAATGTGTTTGGTGAGTGGGTGCTCTATCTTACTGCATTTAACATGGCCGAAATGGTAAGAACCGGTTTGGCCAGACAAGGTTTGGTTCATCATTTAGTAGCAGCAAGACAACAAACAACAAAAAGCCACAAGCTAAGAAGCTCCGCATTTTATCTATCTGTTTTTTCTACACTTGGTATAAATGCCGTACTATTAGTTATTTACTTATTATTTTATTATGGTAAAGAATCAGGCTTTGCGTATTTCTTTTTGCTTTATCCATTAATCTCGGTTTTTTCTCTTTTACCTTCTTATGAGTCATGGCTTTGGCAGTCAAAAGAAAAAATGTTAAGGATGGTCTCCATTACCTTTATTCCTGCTTTTTTGTTTGCCATTGTAGCGCTGTTGTCTTTTTTCCTTAATCTCTCTTTGCTAAAGATAATTATCATTCATGGGGCAATTAGGGCTGTTTTGGCTATATATGTTATTTTATCAAATAAATATGTTAGGGTAAGTATATTTAAACCAGACTTTAGCGAAATTCAAAACCTTTGGCGATTTGGGCGATACAGTATAGCATCTTTGCTAGGTACTAATCTATTAAAAAGTGTAGACCATATTATAATTGGCTTCTTTATTGGTCCAGAGGCTGTTGCCATTTATAGTGTTCCTTTAAAGTTGCTTGAGATAGCCGAAATTCCTGCTCGTAGTTCGGGCCAGGTTTTACTCATGCCGTTAACCAAGCTATTTATTCAAGGTAAATATGCTGAGATGACCAATAGGCTCTTTAAAACATCTATTAGGCTAATGATCATGTTTTTACCTTTTACAATTGGAGCCTTTTTTACTGCAGAATGGATAGTGACTTTTATTGGTGGAAACGAGATGATAAGTGCAGCCATTATTTTGCAAATTTTCCTAGTTTACGTGCTCCTAATGCCTTTTGATAGGCTTTTGGGGGTGTCAATCGATAGCACAGGAGAACCAAAGTACAATTCATTTAAAGTATGGATTATGGTGTTGGTAAACATTGTGGGCGATTTAGTGGCAGTGCTGGTATTTGATAGTTTGGCACTAGTGGCCTTGGCTACAGTAGTGAATATATTAATAGGAGTTGTGCTTGGTTTCTTCTTATTCTCAAGGCAAGTTGGGGGCAAGTCAATTTATTTACCAATCATTAAAAAGTTGAAAATTGCAAAAGTGGCCTAATTTTATAATAATTGGTGCCGGAAAATCTGGCACAACATCTCTTTACGAGTACTTAAGGCAACATCCGCAAGTATTTATGAGCGATGTAAAAGAGACTAACTTTTTTGCCCTTGAAGGAAAAGAAGTTAAAGCCATAGATGATTCTAAAGAACAAACTGAGCATTATCCTTGGGCTATAAATAACCTTAACGATTATTTGAAGCTTTTTGAAGATGTAAAGGATGAAAAGGCCATCGGAGAAGTTTCGCCCATGTATTTGTATAATGAGCAGGCACCAAAAAATATTTATAAAAGAATACCTAATGCTAAAATTATCGCCATACTGCGTCAGCCAGTAGAGCGCTTGTATAGCCGCTATATGCACTTGGCGAGAGAAGGTAGAGAGCCAAGTGCAAATTTCAGTGATGCTTTTGATGAGAACAGTGTTTGGTGGCGTAGAAATGATTTGGTTACCGAAGGATTTTATGGAACTTATTTAGCACGTTATTTTGACCAGTTTAATGCTGATCAAATTAAAGTTTATCTCTACGACGACCTTAGGAGAAATGAAGCAGAAGTTGTAAATGATATGTTTAGGTTTATTGGAGTAGATGCCGATTTTAAACCAACAGCCGGAGAGCAGTTTAACAAGTCAGGAAGAATAAAAAACAAAAAGCTTGATTTGTTAATCGGCCAAAACAGTATTCTGGTTAGGGGCGCCAACAAGTTTTCACCTTCACTTGTGCGAAAAATAAAAGAGAGCAAAGGCCTTAAAAAGGTTGTAAACAGGCTTAGAAACAAAAACCTTGAAAAAGCTCCACTTTCTAAAGAGTTAAAGAATGAAATGACAAGCGCTATTTATAAAAATGAAATTCTTTTACTTGAAGACCTTTTAAAAAGAGACTTAAAACATTGGCTAGCTTAGCACATAATTCCCCAAAATTATCGGTAATCACGGTAAATTACAATGGCATTTCTGATACCCTAGAAATGTTGCAGAGTATTAAAAATGCCAAGTACGAATACATTGAAGTAATTGTTGTTGATAATGCTTCTAATATAGATCCTACGAGTGAAATTCACGCTCATTATCCTGAAGTAAAAGTAATAAGAAGTGAACAAAACCTTGGGTTTGCCGGTGGTAATAACCTAGGTGTTGATGTGGCCAAAGGAGATTACATAATGTTGTTAAATAACGATACTTTGGTTGATGAAGATTTTGCAAAACCTATAGTTGAAGCATTTGAGCAAAACCCTGACGTTGGTATTGTTGGTTCTAAAATTCATTTTTTACATTCTCCAGGAATAATGCAGTATGCAGGAAGCACAAAAATGAACCCATTAACCCTTACCAGTTTTGCCATTGGCTGGGGCGAAAATGATACGGGACAATATGATAAAGGAACCTATACACATCTTTCTCATGGTGCGGCAATGACAGTTTCTCGCAAAGCGATAAACAAGGCAGGCACTATGGAAGATGGCTATTTTTTATACTATGAAGAGCTTGATTGGTGCTTACAGATACAAAAGGCTGGATTTAAGATCTGGTTTCAACCAAAATCTCTCATTCACCATAAAGAGAGTATGAGCGTAGGCAAATCGAGCCCACTTAAAGAATACTATAAAACAAGAAATAGAATATTACTTGCTAGACGAAATTTTGACGGATGGACACTATTTCTATGTTTACTCTACTTAGTTTTGGTAGCGAATCCAATTCATTTGGTCAAGAAATTGGTTAAAGGAAAATGGGGTTTGGCCAAAGCTCAAGTAAAAGGTGTTCTTTGGCATTTGTGGCCAAGCAAGTTTGGCTTTAATTAAAGGTTAAAATGATTGAGGTTTTAAACATAATTTTTATAATACTATTTGCTTATACAGCATTTGGAGTTTTCTATGCGCTTCTTTTTGCTGTAGCATCTGTTTTTTATAAGGATAAGAAATACCCACCTACAAACAAGAAGGCTAGAATAGCGGTCTTTATTCCAGGATATAAGGAAGATATTATAATCTATCAGGTAGCAGCGCACGCACTTAAACAAGATTATCCTTCAGAATTATACGATGTAATAGTAATAGCCGATTCATTTTCCGAACAAACGGTGGCTAAACTCAAAACACTGCCCATAATTGTTCAAGAAGTGAGTTTTGATAAAAGTACGAAGGCCAAAAGTTTAAATAAGGTTATGGGCATTTTAGAAGAAAAGTACGACATAGCTGTCGTGCTTGATGCCGATAATCTAATGAAAGAAAATGTTCTAAAAAAAGTGAATGAAGCATTTCAAAACGGTGAAAAAGCTATTCAATGCCATAGAACAGCCAAGAACTTAGATACAAATTTTGCCAAATTAGACGCCTTAAGCGAAGAAATTAATAATTCTATTTTTAGAAGAGGGCACATTGCTATAGGAATGCCTTCAGCTCTAATAGGTTCAGGAATGGCCTTTGATTATTTGTTATATAAACGGGTAATGAAAACCATTGATGTTGTTAGCGGTTTTGATAAAGAACTTGAGATTAAATTACTCAAGATGGGGATTAAGGTAGACTTTATTGAAGATGCCATAGTTCTTGATGAGAAAGTACAAACATCTGAAGTATTTCAAAAACAAAGAACCAGGTGGTTGGCTGCACAAGTTAATTTCGCTATCAAATACTTTTTAATGGGCTTGTGGCACCTTATCACCAAAGCCAAAGCCGGATTATTTGATAAGGCCCTACAATTTGTATTGTTGCCAAGAGCTTTTGCATTAGCATCAAGTGTTTTTTTGCTTGTAGTGGCATTTTTTATGGGTAATTGGTTATTTATTTGGGCATCAATGGCTTTAGTGGGCGCTTTTATTTTAGCCATGTTATTGGCCATACCAAAATACTTTTTAAATGCTGATATGTTTAAGGCCATGATGCAATTGCCTAAAGCCATTACAAAACTTCTTTTTTCTTTTTTAAAGATTAGCAAGGCTAAAGATAGTTTTATACATACGCCACATACTCATATTCACCCAGAAGAAGAGAAATAAAAATGAGAATCGGAATTGAAGCACAAAGAATTTTTAGAACCAAAAAGCATGGTATGGATATCGTGGTGCTTGAGGTTATTAAACAGCTTCAAAAGCTAGATTCAAAACATGAATTCGTAATTTTTGTAAAAGATGATGAAGATGATAAGTGCCTTCAAGAATCTGATAATACCAAAATAGTTAAGGTTTCAGGAAAAACATATGTAGACTGGGAACAGATTTCTTTACCAAGGGCTGTAAAAAGAGAGAAGGTTGATTTATTGCACTGTACAAGTAATACCGCGCCATTTTTTGTTAGCGTGCCAACGGTAATTACTCTTCATGACATAATTTATTTAGAGAAAATTGAATTTACAGGTACTGCATATCAAAACTTTGGGAATGTATATAGAAAGTATAATGTTCCTTCAGTTATTAGAAAATGTAAAAAGGTAATAACTGTTTCAGAATATGAACGAGAAAGAATAGTTGATCATTTAAAACAGCCAGAAGAAAAAGTAATTGTAGCCTATAATGGCTTAAGTAGTGCTTTTAAGGTATATGATGAACTAGATTTACAAAAGTATAGAGAAGAAAAGGGCTTGCCAGAAAAGTATATATTCTCATTAGGAAATCAGGCGCCAAAAAAGAACATGAAGGGCTCAATTAAAGCATACTTAGATTATCTTGAAAGAAGTGATGATAAACTACCTCTGGTAATTGTAGAATGTACAAATGAGTTTCTTGATTCTGTACTTACGGAGTTTAATGCAGAAGATAAAAGAAACTACTTTCATTTAACAGGGTATACCCCACATGCCCAGCTTCCTTACCTATACAATTTGGCGCATACTTATTTATATCCGTCGTATAGAGAAAGTTTTGGAATTCCAATTTTGGAAGGAAACGCTTGCGGGGTTCCAGTAATTACATCAAACACGTCTTCAATGCCAGAAGTATCAGGCGGAAGCACCTTATTAATTGATCCAAATAATTTAAGTGATATTACAAATGCACTGCTTAGGCTTGAGCAAGACACTGGTCTTAGAGCAGAACTTATAGAAAAAGGATTGAAAAATGCTGCCAAGTTTACTTGGAAGAATACAGCATTAAAAACATTAGAAATTTATAACGAAGTATTAAGGTAGAATTATGGAGAATGAATTGATTTTATACACAAAAGCCGAAGATTTAAAGCGATTGAACTTCATTTATTCAAACATAAAGGAAGCAATTGGCGAAACGGGAAAAGTGCTTGACGTAGGATGCGGTAACGGAAATATTAGTATTTTCTTAGGTGAAAAAGGTTATAATGTAAAGGGGATAGATATTAGTGCTGATGCCATTAAAGTGGCAAAAGAGAGAAATCCATATGAGCATGTAGAGTTTGAAGTACGACCGGCTGAAGACCTAAGGGATAATGGTGAGAGGTATAAAGCGGTTGTTTGTAGTGAAGTGCTTGAGCACCTAGATGAGCCAAATAAGTTGGTAGATGTACTTTTTGATATTCTTGACGATGATGGCGTATTGGTGGTAACGGTACCAAATGGTTTTGGACCTAGAGAAGTATTAATGACCAAGCCAATGCAGGCCATATATAGAAAAGGTGGTTTTTTAAAGCGATTGCTTTTAGGTACTAAATCATCCTTAGGTTACAGCGGAACAACAGTGCAGTCGGCAGCCGAAGATCTTACACACGTTCAATTTTTTAGCCGAAAAGCTTTGAGAAGCTTAGCAGGTGGAAGTAAATTCAAAATTGAAAAAATTAAAAATGCAAATTTTGTAGAAGCTGTTTTTCCATATTCGTTTTTAACAAATCGAATTATGGCGCTTCAAAAATTAGATTGTGCAGTGGCAGATGCGCTACCAGTTGGCTTTACAAGTGGTTTTTATACCGTTTGGAAAAAAGCTTAGAGTATTAAATAATGAAGTATATAATAAATATAAATAGAACACTTTCACATTGCCTCATCTACCTTCCCTGTTTACGGAAAGGCTGACGATGTATTAAAAAAACATGATAGAATTACTCCAAATATCATTCTGGATAGCACTATTCTTAGTATTCTACACCTATATAGGATATGCCATTTTGGTATGGTTTCTTGTAAAGATTAAATCTATTATAAAACCTTGGCAAGAGCCTGAAATTCTCGCTGATGAAGACTTGCCCACTTGTACCTTAGCCGTGCCAGGTTATAACGAAGTTGATTTTATTAAAGCCAAGGCCGAAAATGCATTGGCATTAAAATATCCTAAAGACAAACTGAAGATAGTTTTTGTAACCGATGGATCAAACGATGGTACCCCTGATGTTCTTCGCGGGATTCAAGGCATAGAAGTTTGGCACCGCGATGAAAGAAAGGGTAAGATAGCGGCAATGAACCGCGCCATGGAAATGATTGATAGCGAAATCACGGTTTTTTGCGATGCAAATACCATGCTTAATGAAACCTGTTTATTAGAGATTGCCAAGCATTACCAAGACCCAAAAGTTGGAGGAGTAAGTGGAGAGAAGGTGGTCCTAAGTGAAAATGAAGACAATGCGAGTGGGGCCGGAGAAGGTATTTATTGGAAGTACGAATCATTTCTTAAAAGAAAAGATGCGGAATTGCACACACTGGTAGGCTCAGCAGGTGAATTATTTTCAGTGAGAACCAATCTTTTTGAGCCTGTAGAGTCGGATAGCATTTTAGATGATTTTATGATAAGTATGCGTTTGGTAGAGCAAGGTTACAAAGTAGCTTATGAACCAAAGGCCCGTGCTTCAGAAACAGCTTCGGTAAATGTATCTGAAGAATTTAAGCGAAAAGTGAGAATTGCTGCTGGCGGATTCCAGAGTATTGCTCGTTTAAGATCATTGCTGAACATCTTTAAATATAGTTGGTCAAGTTTTGAGTACATATCACATAGAGTAATGCGATGGGCCATAGCACCATTTATGTTGCCATTGATTTTATTGTTGAATATTACTATAGTAATATTTGATCAAAGCCTGCTTTTTCAAGTTCTATTGGCATTACAGTTAGTTTTCTATGGCGCAGCCATTCTAGGTTGGTTGCTAGAACAACGAAGAATCAAACTCAAAATTCTTTTTGTTCCTTTTTATTTCAGCATGATGAATTACGCTGTATTGGCGGGATTTAAACGGCATTTAAAAGGCTCGCAATCCGCTCTATGGGAAAAGAGTAAGCGTAAAATGTAGTTTCTAGTTTAGAGTTTCTTGTTCCTATTTTCTACATGGAGTCAGGGATTGTCAATGTCTGGAAACTATATCCAACTCTGCAAGTTTCGTCTGACGGCTTTTTGTTTTTGAAGTCTCTAGTACAAGGCTAAAAGTCCTTAAACCCACCTTTTAAATTTAAAATTTAGAGTATTGAGGTTTTACATTCAAAAACTGCGTGCCTTCGTGGTTGTCTATCAATTATCGCTTCACATTGGTTTCATAAATCTCAATCCACTGTTCCATGCTCATTTTGCTAACTAACTGGCCAATGAGCTCAAATGGAATGGTCTCCATCTTTTTAAAGCGAATGCAGCTTTTTCCCATGTCTAACTTGGTCTTAACATATTTAGGATATTCAGCTACAAACCAATCCATCAATTCAGGGTTGGCATAAATGCCCATATGGTAAACCGCGACAAAATTTTTTTGGTTGGCAATGCTCAAAAAGGGCAAAGGCAATTTCGGATCACAATGATAACCGGCAGGGTAGGAGCTCTTAGGCACTACATAGCCAATCATTCCGTAACTCAGCTCTTCTGAGAAACCATTAGGTAAGTTGGCAATAATGGTTTCTCTAAGTTTATTGAAAGCTTGCTGCCGCTCTTCAGGCACTTTTGAAATATAGTCTGTTACTGAAGTGGCTTTGAGATTCATAAATCTATTCTTTTAGAAGATTTCTCGAAATTACCAATTTCTGAATTTCTGATGTACCTTCACCTATGGTGCAAAGTTTAGAATCACGATAATGCTTCTCAACCGGGAAGTCTTTGGTATAGCCATAACCGCCATGTACTTGCACGGCATCAGTTGATACTTCAACTGCAGTTTCAGAAGCGAAGTATTTAGCCATTGCGCTCTCAGTTGTCATTGGCATACCTGCATTTTTCATGTATCCGGCCTGTCGGGTTAGCAATTCACTACTTTCAATTTTAGTAGCCATATCTGCTATTTTAAAAGCGATAGCCTGAAAAGATGAAATTGGTTTGCCAAACTGTTCTCTTTCGTTAGAATATTTGTGTGCGGCTTTATAAGCGCCTTTGGCAATTCCTAAACTTAAGGCAGCAATTGAAATTCTACCGCCATCAAGTATTTTCATAGCTTGTATAAAACCTTCGCCTTCGTTGCCCAACATTTGGCTTTTATGAACTCTACAGTTATCAAAAATCAACTCAGCTGTTTCGCTGGCTCTCATTCCAAGTTTGTTCTCTTTTTTGCCTCCTGAGAAACCAGGAGTATCTCTATCTACTATAAAAGCACTTATCCCACGGCTATCTAAAAGTTCACCTGTTCTTACAAGAACAACTGCCACATTGCCTGATATACCGTGAGTAATCCAGTTTTTAGTTCCATTAATAACCCAATAGTCTCCATCTTTTTCGGCAACACATTTCATGCGCATAGCGTCTGAACCTGTGTTGGCTTCAGTTAAACCCCATGCACCAATAAATTCACCGCTTGCTAATTTGGGTAAGTATTTCTGCTTCTGATCTTCATTGCCAAAAGTCATAATATGACCTGTACAAAGTGAATTATGCGCAGCCACAGAGAGACCAATTGAACCACATACTTGAGCAATTTCATCAATTACTGTTATGTAAGCTTGGTAGTCTAAACCTGCGCCACCATATTGCTCAGGTACTAAAACACCTGTAAAACCCATTTCTCCCATTTTTTTGAAAAGATCTACCGGAAAATGTTGCGATTCGTCCCATTCCATTACATGTGGTTTTATGTATTGCTCTGCAAAATCTTTTGCAGCTGAACGAATCATTTCAATTTGCTCTGAATCAGCACCAAAATAATAAGGAGTTTTCATTTGTATATTTTCATTTTTAGCAATGCAAAATTAAAACTTAGCTGTGCCCTTAAAGTTTAAAAATTGTTTTGATTTACTTTAGTCTAAATAAGAGTAAAAAAACTTTCAACTCTTTAGGTGCAAGCTTGTTTTCATTTGTAATTGCCTGTACAAACAGGTACTTTTGCAAATAATTTCTCTACACACTTTAAACCTTCTAAGATTTAACAATGAGCACAATAAGCAACTTACAAAGCAAGTTTGAAAATTCAGCTGCACCCATTAAAGAAAGAGTAACAAAACTCAGAAAAGAACATGCTGATTTTGTTCTTGGAGAATATACTTTGGGCCAAGTACTTTCTGGTGTTAAAGGAATACAAGCTTTAATGTGCGAAACATCTGCGCTAGATCCAATTGAAGGAATTAGGTTTAGAGGACATAGTATCCCAGATCTTCAAGAGAAACTGCCAAAGCTAGATCCTGATGGAGAGCCATTACCCGAAGGGCTATTCTATTTGATGTTAATGAACGAACTGCCTACAGAATCAGATGTTAAAGAATTAAGCAAGCTTTGGGTAGATAATTGTGATCTACCTCAGCATACAAAAGATATTCTTGATGCAACTCCTGCTGAAACACATCCAATGACGCAGTTTAGCATTGCCATTATGTCTCTTCAAAAAGATTCAAAATTTGCTGCAGCCTATGGCGAAGGGGTACATAAATCAGAGTATTGGAAATACAGCATGGAAGATGTGATGGAATTAATCGCAAAACTTCCTTCAATTGCTGCATACATTTACCGAAGAAAATATCACAATGGCGATCATATCGCTCCAGATAAGTCACTTGATTGGTCAGGTAATCTTGCTCATATGATGGGTTATACTGATGATGGTTTAAAAAGACTAATGAGACTTTACATGACCATACACACTGATCATGAAGGCGGTAATGTGTCTGCACACACCACAAAACTGGTTGGTTCGGCACTAAGTGATCCTTATTTGGCCTTTGCTGCATCAATGAATGGTTTGGCTGGTCCATTACATGGTTTGGCCAATCAAGAAGTGATTAAGTGGGTTTACGGAATGTTAGAAGCCATTGGTACTGATACCCCAACAAGTGATCAAATTAGAAAATTCTGTGAAGACACTTTAGCATCAGGAAGAGTTATTCCGGGCTATGGACATGCTGTATTGAGAAAGACTGACCCTAGATATATGGCGCAACGAGAGTTTGCATTAAAGTACTTACCTGAAGACAAGCTATTTGCCACAATTAACCATTTGTACGAAGTAGTTCCAGAAGTACTTAAGGCCACCGGAAAAGTTGCAAATCCTTGGCCAAATGTAGATGCGCATTCAGGTACACTTTTAATTCACTATGGCTTAAAAGAATATGATTTCTATACCGTATTATTTGGTGTTTCAAGAGCGCTTGGTGTATTAGCGTCTCTGGTTTGGGATAGATACCTTGGTTTGCCACTTGAAAGGCCAAAATCATTTACATCAGAAGCAATGATGAGCAGAATTGAAGCTGCAAAAGGATAAGACATTATATTCGAATTCAAAATCAACAAATTACATGAAGAATCTAATCGCATTATTGAGTCTTTCTGCACTAATAGTTTTGGGAGGCTGTAAAAGAGGAGAAGAAGATCCAGCCATCGCTTTTTCATCAAGAGATGGAAGAATAGCAGGGGAATGGAGTTTAACTACTGGCTCAATTGTAAATAAGCAAACAAAAGTAAATTCAGTTGAAGGCTCTTCTGCTAGAACCGTAACTGTGACCACCGAATCATACGATATTGCTAGTAGTGCTGCATCTTATGCCAGAAATTTAACTGTAAACGATATAAAGCAAGGTGAAGATGTAGGCTATAACCTTGATTTTGAAATGTTTCTAAATATTCAGAAAGATGCATCTTACGTAAATACCTTTAGCGGTGAGTTTGTAGGAGCAAATGGATTTCCATTGAACTTAGTAGATAAATCTTCTGGTTTTTGGAGTTGGATAAATAGCGACAAAAACAAAGTTGGAATCAATTTCAAAAGCATTGACTCATACGCAAACGAGCTATTGTCTGGTGATTATAAAATCAAGAGGCTTAGTGGTAGTGAGCTTATTTTAGTGAGAAATGCTGTTTCAAGCAGTGAAGCCATTAATTCAGGATCAAGCGAAACTGATGAGTTCTCATCAGTAATTGAGCTGTCTTTCACCAAAAACTAAATTTAAGTTTTAATTATATTAGAAATCCGGCCTTTGCGCCGGATTTTTTATTTCCTCAAAAAAAAGTCACCATTCATGCAGTTTGCAAAATTTACATTCAATCCTTTTCAAGAAAATACTTATGTTTTATATGATGAAACTAAAGAGTGTATTCTTATTGACCCAGGTTGCTACTATCCAAATGAATTTCAAGAACTTAAAGGTTTTATCTCTGAAAATGGATTAAATCCAAAAGCAATCGTAAACACACATTGTCATATTGATCACGTGCTTGGCGTGCAAGACTGTATTGACGAATGGAATATTCCTTTTATTGGACATAGTATGGAAAATGTAAACCTTGAAAGGTTAGAGTTTCAAGCCCAAATGTTTGGATTACCGTTAAAAGCAGCGAGGCCAGAATTTAGCAAAAATATAGATGAAGGAGACAAATTTAAATTTGGAGCTACGGAATTAGAAGTACTGTTTGTGCCGGGGCATTCCCCAGGTCATTTGGCGTTCTATTCATTAAAAGATCAGCTATTAGTTTCTGGTGACGTTCTTTTTAGGGGTAGCATTGGTAGAACTGATTTGCCAGGTTGCAATCATGAAGATTTAATTAAAAGTATTCGTGAAAAAGTTTTTAATCTTCCCAATGAAACTGCGGTGCTTGCTGGTCATATGGTGAATACAACAGTTGGCTTTGAGATGCAAACTAACCCATTTTTCAACTCATAGAACAAAAAAAAAGGCTAATTTCAAATTGAAATTAGCCTTTTGAATATTGTAATTTTTACTTCTTAAAATCTAAAACATGCTGGGGGAAAGAAAGTATAGGTGAGTGTTACCCCTGTGAAGTAGTACCAATCATTAGTAGTTGAATTTCCTCTTGGAACGGTAAGTTCCTCAGGTGGAACATCTGTTCCAGTAAGCTCTGAACGTCTATCTGCAAGGCGAAATCCATTGTCACCGGTTGTAGTAAAGAATACACTTTCTGGTATATACCAATGGCTTACATCGTCAAGATAATCAGTAAATGTCATTCGCGAACTCATTTCAAACGTGAAGGTTAGGTTTCTGCCAATGGCAGTTTTGATACCTAAACCAAATGGAACGCATACTTGGGTTAATGCATAAGGTTCTTGAGGGTATCCGGCTGATTTTTGTTCAGGTTGCTGATTAAAAATAGACCCTTGACCTTCGGTTCTCATTTGTTGCAGATTCCAAGTAACACCATCAAGTTCGGTCATGGGGTTAAATTTAAAAATACCCAGACCCGCATACGCAAAAGGGCTAAACGTGTATCGTTTATGTCTGATTTTATAACCCGTAAAATGAAACTCTGGTGTAATGCTAAGTTCTGAAATTGGAGAAGAGAAGTTCAAGTTTCTATTATATCGTACTTGATCAGTGGCATATGCATCACTACCTGAAATTGTGCCGTAGTACCCAGCGGCTCTAATTGACCATTTATAGTTAAGGTTATATCTAATTACTCCACCAACAGCGGGATGCAGAGTTTCAGGTATAAAAACGCCTTCACTTAGATCACCATTGTAGTGCGACATTCCACCAAATATACCAACTTCCCAGTCTTGGGCGTTAAGTAAAAACGGCAGCGATAAAAGTAGGGAGATTGCTAATCGTTTCATTTTCATTTAATCATTAGAATGTATTACAAAGAATACCAGTTAATCTTTTTGACACAGTTACCCCAACAAATACATAGCGATCTTTATTGGTTGGATCACCTCTTCTTTGAAACCTATTAAACCCTTCACCAACTTCATAACTTTCGGTCTCAATTCTTCTATCAGCCATAGTTTGGTTTAGAGAGTTTTCTCCGTAAGAAATCTCCATTTCATTTGGATCAGGATAGTAGCCACTAACATCATCCAAAAAGTCAGTAATCGTCCATCTATAGCCAAACTCTAGGTACATAAACCATTTGCTGCCAAGAGAAATTTCTATTCCTACTCCTGTTGGAATGGCTATTTGAGTTAGAGAGTATTTGCTTCTATTCGATAAATAGTTAGTTTCTTGGCCTTCAGTACCCAAGGGTTGTAAATCAACCCACTCGGTTCCTAATCGAGCTTGAGGGTTAAAGTTAAATCCAGCTATTCCCGCTAAAAGATAAGGATGAAATCCCTGATTAAAAACAGGATTAGTAAACAAATGAATTTCTGTAACAAGACTTAATTCATATATGTTGGAGCGAAAGTTTAAGTTTCTGTTTCTACGCCATGCGCTTCTTGAGAAAGCATCATCTGCCATTACCTGTCCAAAGGTAAAGCCACCCCTAAGTTTAATGGTTTCATCAAAGTGTACTTTACCTTGAGCCCCAACGGCGTTTCTGTAAGTATCCCAATCGTTTAGTCCATTCGATAAGTCTCCTTGATAATTAGAAAACCCACCAAAAACTCCGAACTCCCAATAAGGATAGTTTTGGGCATCGGCCTTTGAAAAGATTATAAACGAAAGAAAGATTAGGAGGATATATTTTGCTTTCTTCACTAAAAAGAGAAATTAAAAGGTGTAACAAGGAGACGATCCAAGTCTTTTAGTAATGCTAATTAAAAGAAAACCATACAAGTCTCTATTATTTGGATTTCCTCTAAGAGTACCTGGAACAGCTGCTTCTAACCCCGCTTCTGGTCTTCTATCAGATAATGCAACGCTTGTAGCTCCGTACTCTGTTTGAGCCAATTCACTAAAATCAGGATAGTATCCACTAATATCGTCAAGATAATCAGTAAAAGTTGGTCTTACGCTTAGCTCAAGACCAAAAATAATACCATCAGATACAGACTTTTTGAAGCCTAAACCAAAAGGAATCGCCAATCCATATTGAGAATACATTTCTAAGTTACTTCCTGGAATGGTTTGTCCTTCAGTTCCAAGCTGTCGTAAATTAATGTAAGTATTGCTTGATGTTTGCGCTTGAGGATTAAATCTAAATCCAGCAACTCCACCAAAAACATATGGAGTAAAAGTTAAAAATGGCGAACCAGGCATAAATGGCAGAAAGTCATACTCCATAGTTACCCCTAATTCTTGAATGGTTGTTCTAAAATTGAGGTTTGTAAATTCATCACTAATGGTATTTCTGTCTTCTCCGCTTATTCTACCAACGGTAAGTTCAGCCCTTAACTTCCACTGAGCAGTTAAGTTCGCTCTCATTAAAAGGCCTCCAGCAAAATTTGATTCAGATGGAACGGGTCTTGAAGCTAAATCACCAAGGTAATTGGCTATACCAAAGCGTACGCCAAGTTCCATTTGCGAAAAGCCGTAAAATGGAACAGACAAAATGCCAACAATAAGTAAGGCACGTAATTTCATGCTGCTAGTTTTCAAATCGGTCAACGTTAACTGTAGCTCACGAAAATAAAAGATGCTGCTAAATAAAAGCGCTTTGTTCACCTAAATTTCGATTATCCTTTCCCCAATTGAGCTTTTCTTGCAGTGTGCTGACAAAACTTTTGTTTTTAAACTTAACAAGGTTTAGCTCAAATGGAGCTTTTTCAATTTCAATTACACTTTTATAATCAAAGGCTCTATTTCTACTGTCAAAGGCCATTAAAAAGTTGGCACCACGGCCTTCTACTACCATCTTTATTTTAGTATCATCTGATACAATAATGGGTCTAATATTTAGATTATGGGGTGCCACCGGAGTAATTAAAAAACTCTTTGCGTTGGGAAAAAGAATTGGGCCTCCACAACTTAATGAATAGGCTGTGGAACCAGTTGGTGATGATACCAATAATCCATCTGACCAGTATGTGTTAAAAGGTTCTCCATTCAAATAGCAATGAATGGTAATCATAGCTGATGTATCTCTTTTATGTACGCTAATATCATTTAAGGCATAAGTGGTTAGCTTATTAGGGCCTTCTACGGTGCATGAAAGAATGGACCTTTTCTCTATTTCATAGTCTTGGCCAATGATTAATTCAAGTGACTTTTCCAGTTCATTGGGCGATGTGTTTGAAAGAAAACCAAGGCGGCCTGTATTTATACCTAGTACAGGAACATTACTTTCTTTAACATAGAGAACTGAATCTAATAAAGTGCCATCACCACCAATACTTAAAAAGGCTGATGGTTTAAAAGCCGCCAATTGTTTTGGGGTGTTAAAAATTCCTTTATCAATATTATCATCCTTTTGAATGAGCTGTTCTATGCCCTTATGATAAACTAAAGAAATATTTTTTTCACGAGCAAGCCTTCTTAAGGTATTAAAGGTTTCTATTTCTCCGATATCGAGCTTTCTTGCGTAAACAGCTAGTATCACGAATTAAATATTTAAGTATTTCATTAGAAGGTCATATCTGTCTTTTAGTTCGTCATCTGAATCAGTAGCCGAAGAATGGGCTAGCAGTTGATAATCAAACCTTTCAAAGGTTGCAATGATATGTTTTAGGTCCTTCTGGTTAATTTTTATAGTACAATGAAGCTCATCTGCGGCGGCAACAGGTTCAAAATGAAGCGATAGTATTTGAGCATTGTTGCTTTCTACAATCCTTGAAATCTCTTGAAGGTTGTAGTCATTTGTTTTTAACCTTAAGGTAATAAATGAACCCGGGTTTGAAATTGAAGTAGTAGTACTTAAGTAATTAATTACATCTTGAGCAGTTAAAAGGCCCGAAAGAAGTCCACTTTCATTCACTACAGGAATTGCTGATAGATTGAATTCTTTGAAAAACTTAAGCGTTTCAAAAATGAAAGATTGTTCACTTATGCTAAACTTTTCAAGTTCATCAAGGCTTTCGGCAATGGGTTTACCCTCTTCTATATCTTGATTAGTTATGGCATCTAAATGTAAGATTCCTATGAATTGGCCTTCGTTGGTAACAGGTAAGTGAAATATTTCAAGATCATAAGCCAATGCGTCTGCGTCAATAGCCGTACTATCAACTTCTAACCAGTTATGGCCAGTTGTCATTATGTTCCTTACAATCATTCTATTTTATTAAATAACGTTGAATTGGGATGTTTTCAATTTGTCTGCTTTAAAATCATCAACAATTTTAAGCCAGTTTGACATCATTTTCACCCCAAAGGTAGTGAGTACAGCTTCTGGATGAAATTGTACTCCCCAAATCATTTGGTCGCTACTGCAAAATGCCATAAGCTCTCTTTTACGAGTGTATGCGCAGGGTATTAGCGAATTTGGTAATTGTTCAAGAATTAGTGAATGATAGCGTGTAACTTCAGTAGGGCTTTCAATATCATTAAACATGGCCATGCCATTATGTTCTATTTCAGAAACTTTACCATGCATTGGCTTTTCCGCTTTTACTAGTTGGGCTCCAAAAAATTCACCAATCGATTGAAAGCCAAGGCAAACACCAAAGATTGGTTTTTTACCAATAAAGCGCTTAAATATATCGAAATGCTTAGGATAGTGCTTTGGAGTGTAGGGGCCAGGACTTATAACAATTCCTTCAACAGCATCCCAATTAATATCATCAATCTCAAAAGCATCATACCTAATCGTTTTAACCGTATGCTCTTTTCTTCTTAAATAGTCTTGAAGATTATAAGTAAATGAATCAAAGTTGTCAACTAGAAGAATCAATACGGTCTGCTATGTTTTTGAAGTATTCTTCAATATTCGCTATTAATTCTTTTAGCGTTGGTATGATTTCTCCAATAAACTCAATGAGTAAGGGGGTTATCTGCTTAATATAGCGATAAGAGATCGATGCTTGCTTTACATTTTCATCAAAAAAATTAGCCAAATCAGCAAGCCAAATAAGGAGACTTATTATCAAGATTGCCTTTGCTGCTCCTAAGGCTCCACCAGCCAATCTATTGCCAATGTTTAATGATGTTGCCTTCAAAAGCTTTTCAGCTAGCTTACCCAGGTACACAACAACAATGAATACGGCAACAAACAATAGTAAGTAAACAAATATGGGAAGGTAAGGAGAGTCTGACTCCTTTAAGCTTCTTATTTGATCAATAGCATAGGTTGAGAACTGAAGTGTTACGATTATGCCCAACACCATGGCAGCAAGTCCAAAGGCTTCTTTAAGTATTCCCTTGTTAAAACCAACTACCACAAAGTAGGCTAGAGGCAATAAAGCAATAAGATCAATTACATTCATTAAGAAAGTAACTTGCCTACTAACGCAGAAATGGCTTTACCGTCAGCTCTTCCAGCTGCTTCTTTCATTGCCATGCCCATTACTTTGCCCATATCTGCTTTGCTTTGGGCGCCAGTTTTCGTAATAACTGATTTTACCAAACTTTCAAGTTCTTCACTAGTAAGTTGCTTTGGCAAATACACTTCAAGGTTGCTCACTTCATCTATTTCGTCTTGTGCCAGCTCAATTCTATTTTGCTTTTTGTAAATATCAATAGATTCATTGCGCTGTTTTACAAGCTTCTGAATGATTTTAACACCATCTTCTTCACTAATCTCAGCGCTACCGCCTTTTTCAGTTTTAGCTAAAAGAATAGCTGATTTTACAGCTCTAAGTGCCCTAAGGGCAGCCTGATTTTTATTTCTCATGGCTGCCTTTAAGTCATTTTGTATTTTTAATTCGAAAGACATAATGCTAATCTAAACAATTCCCTGCGCAATCATGGCATTGGCAACTTTTTCAAAGCCGGCAATATTTGCACCTACCACGTAGTTGCGTTCAAAACCGTATTTTTTACTTGTAGCCAAAGCAGTATCATGTATCTCGCGCATAATTTGTTTCAATCTTTGTTCTACTTCTTCAGCGGTCCAGTATAGTCTTAAGCTATTTTGACTCATTTCTAAGCCTGAAGTAGCTACGCCACCTGCATTTGACGCTTTACCTGGAGCATACAATATGTTATTTTCTAAGAAAATATTAATGGCTTCAAGGTTAGCCGGCATATTAGCTCCTTCACTCACAAGTTTTATTCCGTTGTTTATGAGGTTTTGAGCGTCTTTACCATTTATTTCGTTCTGTGTGGCACTCGGAAAAGCACAATCGGCCTTAATATTCCAAATTGGATTGTAATCCGCATTTCTTTCAACGGCCGTATAAATGGCATTAGGATACTTTTCAATGTATTCTTTAATTCGGCCTCTGCGATTATTCTTAAGGTCTTTTATAAACTCTAGCTTTTCTGAATCAATTCCTTCTTCATCATAAATAAAACCAGAAGAGTCTGAAGCAGTAATTGGTTTACCACCTAATTGAAGTAGCTTTTCAATAGTGTATTGCGCTACATTTCCAGATCCTGAAACTATGCAAGTTTTACCATTGAAATCTTCGTTTATGGTAGCTAGCATATTTTCGGCAAAGAAAACATTTCCGTACCCTGTGGCTTCTGGTCTAATAAGACTACCACCCCAACCTAGGCCTTTGCCCGTTAAAACTCCGGTAAACTCGTTGGTTAGTTTCTTATATTGTCCAAACATGTAGCCAATTTCTCTTCCACCTACACCAATATCTCCGGCTGGTACATCTGTATCAGGGCCAATATGTCTGTATAGTTCGCTCATAAAAGCCTGGCAAAAGCGCATTACTTCATTGTCAGACTTTCCCTTTGGATTAAAATCAGAACCACCTTTTCCGCCTCCCATTGGTAAACCCGTAAGCGCATTTTTAAAGATTTGCTCAAATGCAAGGAATTTAAGAATACTTTGATTTACCGAAGGATGAAAGCGTAAGCCTCCTTTGTAAGGGCCTATTGCGCTATTCATTTGTACTCGGTAGCCTTTGTTTACCTGCACATTACCGTCATCATCAAGCCAAGTAATTCTAAAAGTAACCAAGCGCTCTGGCTCGGTCATTCTTTCAAAAATCTTGTGTTTTCGTACTTCTTGGTTTTTTTCCAAAACAGGAAGAACCGATTCATAAATCTCAGTTACGGCCTGATGAAATTCAACCTCACCTGGGTTTTTAACCTTGAGGTCATTGATAAAGTTAGACATTTTCAAATAGAGTGTAGAGTTTCAGCCGCAAAGGTAAATACCAAAAACATAGAATTATACATGTGTATTAAAGCTTTTTGCTTGGTAGTTCTAAATATGGCTATTTATAAGTTTAAAACATTAAAAAGCTTGAAATTGAGTAACAATCCAATTGTTTTTGAGTTATTCGTGTACTGCTAGAGAAATCATTGTGCAAATTAATTTTCAGTACTCAATTTACTACCTTTTTGCCATTGCAATTGTGGCAATTGCAATGGCCGTAATTCTATATATCAACTTTGCAAAGCGATACGAAACCAGTAGACCAATTGTATTTTTTCTCTCGGCTTTACGTTCAATAGCAATATTCTCCATTGGCTTTTTATTGCTTGTTCCATTTGTAAGACTGGTTAAAAGTCAATTAGAAAAACCTGTAATAGCTATTGGCTTAGACAATTCACAATCTATAAGTCTTTCTGATACAATCACTATTTCAAAAGTTAAGAAGGCCATTAGCTCAATAGAAAGTGATCTTGCAGATATATATGATGTAGAGACATTTATTTATGGTGATGATGTTTTGCCGGGTGAATGGGATTTGACGGCTAAGAAATCGAATATTAGCTCTTGGTTTCATTTTGTTACCAATCAATACAAACATTCAAACCTTGCAGGCGTGGTTACTGTAAGTGATGGTATTTTTAACGCAGGCGGTAATCCCATTTATTCAGGCTATCAGCTCAATGCGCCGTTATATAATATTGCTGTTGGAGATACCAATGTACCAATAGACGCAAGAATTGCTTTTGTAAATCATAACGATATAGCTTATAAAGGAAACCAGTTTCCTATAAAATCAGGAATAGCAGTTGAGAAGCTAAAAGGCAAATCTTTGGAACTGCAATTATTTAAGGAAGGAAAGCTGCTTAACACTGAACGTATTAATGTTACCAGCGATGACTTTTTTGGTGAGTATGGTTTTTTGGTGAATGCCGACAAAACCGGAATACAGCAATATGAATTAAGGCTTACTGAATTTGAAGGTGAGCTAAGTATACTTAATAATTCACAAAAAGTTTTTGTTGAAGTAATTGATGCCGACAAGAATATTTTAATTGCTTACAACGCTCCTCATCCTGATATTGGAGCACTAAGAAGAAGTATTGAAAGAAATCGAAATTATAAAGTAGATCTGTGGTGGGTAAACGACCCAAATAAAGAAAATAAGGTGAGTGATTACGGCAAATACCACCTTGTAATTATGCACAACTTACCTCAAGGAAATACATTTTTTATGAAACCACTTTTGCAAAGCAAGGTTTCAAAACTCTACATTATTGATGATAAAATAAACTTTAGGCAGTTTAACAAAGATGAAGCCCTAGCCAATTTAGATTTGAAGAGTACCGTTCCAAATCAAGCTTCCGCAGCTTATCATAAAAACTTTGTTGGGTATAGTTTAAATACAACCCAAATGGCTAGAATTGAAGAATACCCACCATTAAATGCCTTGTTTGGGAATGTATCATTTACAAATAGTAGCGATATTCTGCTTTTCCAAAAAATTGGGAATGTGGTAACAAACTATCCGTTATTATCGATTTCTCAAAGCAGTAATCAAAAAATTGGCGTTTTAACAGCAACCGGAATTTGGCGTTGGTTTTTACATGAATACGCTGAAAATGATAACTATGAAGGATTAGATGAGCTCTTTAATCAAACCATCCAATACTTATCTGTAAAAGAAGATAAAAGAAGATTAAGGCTTAGCCGTAATAGATTTTTGTTTAATGAGAATGAAGATGTTGTAATGTCAGTTTCATTTTATAACAAAAATTACGAACCAGCCATAGGTGCTGAAATAGTAGTTAACTTAAGAGATGAAGAAGGTGCTGATTTTCAATTCAAATTTTTACCAAAAGGCAGTATTTATGAAATGAATGCTGGTCAATTACCTATAGGAACCTATGAGTATTCAATAGCTGCCACATTAGGCGACGATAAACATACTTTAAATGGTAAGTTAACCGTTGCAGAAGTTAACATTGAATACATGCAACCGGTTGCAAATCATAATTTGTTGTATCAATTAGCCAACCAAAACGAAGGTGAGTTGTTTTATGCAAACAACTTAGATAAGTTGAAAAACATGCTATTAGAAAGTAATAGAGCCAAGCCTATAAGGCATGAGAAAGCAGAAATTACAGAGTTAATTCATGAAAAATGGCTTTTTATACTAATTTTAATAGCTTTAACCGTTGAATGGATACTCAGAAAATATAAAGGAGCATATTAATATTTGAGCTTTTCAAAATACATATCACTTGCGTTGTTTACCCTTTTGATTTCAAAATCAATATTAGGACAGGGGTTTAGAACAGAGTTTGGCAAAAATCGTATTCAAACCAAAGAATACGAGTGGAAGTTTTTCGGCAACGAAACCCATGATGTTTATTACTACTTAACGGGTAGAGAACTGGCTGCTTTTGTAGCACAAGAAGCCGAAGGGCACATTAAAGAAATTGAGTCGTTTTTTGATTTTAGACTTGAAGATAAAATCACCTTTGTGTTGTACAATTCAAAGCTTGACTACAATCAAAGCAACATGTTTTTACAGCGTGATGCCTACAATGTGGGGGGAACAACAAGAATTATCGGCAGCACTTGCTTTATTTATTATCCTGGTAATCACTATGATTTTGTAAAAAATATTAGACAAGGCGTTGGATATGTTGTGATTAACGAAATGCTATACGGAGGCAATATTCAAGAAAGGCTGCAAAACACAGCATTGTTGAATTTGCCAGATTGGTATGTAAACGGATTAGTAGATCATATAGCTTTAGGCTGGGATCACGATCTAGATTCGCGATTAAGAAACGGGATACTTTCACGAAAACTGAAAAATATGGGGTCGCTAACTAATGACAATAAAGATTTAGTAAGCCATGCCATGTGGATGTATATAGACAAGCGATACGGGAGAGAAGCTTTATCGAATATCTTATACGTTTCTAGAGTGAATAAGAGTATTGAGAGTGGTTATCTCTATGTATTGGGAAAAACCTTGTCAGAAATTTATGACGAATGGTACGACTATACTTACTACTACTATCTCGATCAGCTTACCAACGGAAAAGGATTTGACCACAAGGTAGAAATGCCGCGTCGGCTTTCAAGAAAAAGGGTTTTAAGTGAATTTGCTGTAAACCCTGAATCAACCCAAATGGCTGTGGCAAGTAACAAAATGGGCAAGGTTAGAATTCATCTTATAGACCTTAAAACTGGCGATGCTAATCGGATATTCTCAACAGGCTATAAAAGCGCGGTGAAAGAACAGGATTTAAGTTACCCCGTTTTTTGTTGGGATACGAGGCAAAATATGCTCCACTACGTGTATGAAAAAGACGGTAATCCTTATTACATACAATATGATGTTAAGCTCGAAAAAGAAACAAGAAAAGAGCCTTTAACACAAATTCAAAAGGTGTACTCAATGAGCATGTCGCCTGATGGCCGTTCAATTGCAATTTCAGGACTAAGAAATGGAAGAACCGATATAATGATTTTGGATAAAACCACAGTATTTGTGCGATCAATTACCAATGATGATTATGACGATATGAACCCCATTTTTATTAAAGATGGCAAAGGAATCGTATTTGCAAGTAATCGCCCCAACGAGAAGTTTAAAGGAATAAAGAAATTTGAGAATAACTTTGACTATTCAGGCAGTTTTGATCTTTATTACTATGATTACAAGGGTAAGGCCACTAAATTCATAAAACTCACCCATACCAATAAGCTAAACGAAACGCATCCAGGATTATTGAATAATTCACTCATAACATTTTTGCATGATGCTAATGGAAATGAGAACCTAGGTTTTTTAACTACTGAAAAGCTTTATAAAGGGATAAGGGCTATAAGAAAGAAGAAAAACAACTTAGTTAGTGAAGACGATACTTTGTTTTTTGACAATCAATCTGGGTTTGCAAAATTCATGTCTCAGCAGAGTGATAGTTCATTGCTGAATGTATCTAGAATTGACACGCAAAGCATATTTAAAGACACGAGCTATAGTTATAACTTGACTTCTTTTGGCGAAAATATTATCAAATACAACTTGAGCGATAACGATGGTATTTACTATCACTTGGGTTTTCAAAAGAATAGGTTTGGTGTTTATTCCGATACAATTGATGTGTTTAACCTGTATAAGGAGCCATTACGAGATAAAGACGGCTTTGTATTTATGAAGCCTTTGGTTGATAAGGCCAATGAAGAAAAGGCTAAAAATGAGCTTAGAAGGCAAGAAGAGGAAGAATTACCTGAAGATAGTTTTAGATATTATTTTCAAACAGGATTTGAAGACCTTGAAACTGGGCCAAATAAAAGAGAAGACCTTTTTAAAGGAACCGAAAGAAACCTTGAAGAATTAATTACAAGCGGTAAAAACGACAAGGATGCAAGGAGCAAGGCCAGCTATTATTTTCTCACTTTTTCGCCTGATGAGATCATTACCCAGTTTGATATAGGTTACTTTAATACACCTTACCTGCCTTACAGCCAAGGCGATAATACTATAAACGCACCAGGGTTAAGAGGTTTGTCAAGAATCGCTATAAGTGATATGTTTAAAGATTACAGGCTTGAAGCAGGTGCCAGACCTTCTATTAACTTGAATGGCGTTGATTTTTTTGCGCGTTATGCCAATGTAAAGAAGCGAATTGATAAAGAAGTTTTCTTTTATAGAACTGCCAACCGACAGTTTACTGATACTGCAAATATTAAGAGTGTTACCCAAGAAATAAGAGTTACCTATAGCTATCCATTTTCCGAAATTGCAAGGGTTAGTTTTCAGGGTTTCGTAAGAGACGATAATCAAGTAGAGTTGGCTACTGAGAGGTCAACTTTAGAAAGCCCACCAAATCAGCAGTATTGGTTTGGCGGTAAGGCCGAGTTTGTTTATGACAATACCATAGAAGACGGCATTAATGTTAGATACGGAACAAGGTTTAAATTCTACTATGAGCACTACAATCAATTTTTAGGCTTTAGGGCGCTAAATATTGTAGGTGGTGATTTTAGACATTACCAAAAACTTTTTAGAACCCTTGTATGGGCAAATAGGGTTTCGTTTGCTTCATCAATAGGTAATCATAAAGTGGTTTACTTTTTGGGCGGAACAGAAAACTGGTTGGCCCCGAGATTTAACAATGAAATCAATGTAGATGAAGAAATAGATTATATCTACAAATCAGCAGCTGTAAACCTAAGAGGATTTAGACAAAATATTAGAAACGGCGCATCTTATGGTCTGATTAATAGCGAACTAAGACTTCCAATATTCAGGTTCTTTTCGAATAAACCTTTAAAGAGTAGTTTCTTAGAAAACTTTCAAGTAATTGGCTTTGCAGATGCAGGCGTTGCCTTTAATGGATACTCTCCTTTTAGCGAAGAAAATGCATTTAACAAGAAGATATTCTACGCCGATCCGGTAAAAATAGAGCGTTGGAGTTTAAGAAAACCAGTAGTAGGGGGTTATGGATTTGGCGTAAGAAGTAACTTAATGGGCTACTTTGTAAGGCTAGATTGGGCTTGGGGAATTGAGTCAGGCATTGAACCCAATAGAATGTTCTATTTAAGTTTAGGAACAGATTTTTAGAGTTCGTACTTAAAGCTCAACAAATTAGCCACGGCTTCTGCACATTCTTGTCCTTTGTTGCCATACTTTCCACCCGCTCTATCAAGTGCTTGCTGGTAAGTGTTCACGGTTAATAGTCCAAATCCAATTGGTAAATTGTGCTGTACACTCATTTCGCTAAGGCGGTGAGAAACTACCTCAGATATGTAGTGAAAATGCGGAGTTTCTCCTTTAACAAGACAGCCAATCCCAATAAGTGCATCAAAACCACCTTTTTCAATAAGGTAGTTGAGTCCTAATGGTAATTCAAAAGCTCCGCTAACTTCAAATGTTTTAATATTCTCTTTTGGCACGCCAAGGCCTATAAGGGTTTCAAATGCCCCATCTTTTAAGGTATGTGTGATTTCTGAATTCCACTCAGCGACTACAATACCAAATTGGCCTTGTTTTACTTTAGGATGAAATGACTTGCGACTAGGGTTAGGCCCTTCTTTCATTTCTACTTTTGCGTTTGGGCTCTGCTAATGTACTTGTCTATACTTGTGCCAATTTGAGTTGACCCGTATTCGTCTTTAATTTTAGTATATGTAGCTAGTGCCTTATCAGATTGTCCTAGTTTTTCATAAACTAGACCTGCCTTTTTTAAGTACATGGCTGCAGTATACTCGTTGGCATCTGCCATTGCCGCTTTATTATAATAGCTCGCTGCTTCCTCGTAGTTTCCGAGTTCGCAAAGAGCATCTCCGCAAGCTCCTAATCCAAGTGGGGCAAGCATACGGCTATCAGAGCTAAAACTTTTTAGATGATTTACAGCATCTTCATAATAGTTAAGTGCCTTGATTGAATCTTTAGAGTTACTACCCAATTGAAGGTTGCAAATACCAGCATAGTAGTGCGCTAAGTTACCTGCGTCAGTCATTCCGTAGTTGTCGGCAACTTCTTCAAAACCCATTATATCGGCTTCAAAATCACCGTTTAATGCCAGTCTGAATGAGTCTTGTGCAAACAATTGCTCTGCAGTAAACATACTTGCTAAAGCTTGTTCTTGCTTTGGCTCTAGGTAAAATCGGGTAAATCCCACGTAGCCTAAGGCCAATACTATTAAAGCACCACCTACAATACTTAGGGGTTTTTGGTATTTATCTATTGGGTTCTGTGATCCTTGAACTTCTTCGAATTCTACGTTGTCTTTTGCCATTTTATGGTATGGTTCTAGTGGTTATTAATCAATTAAAAATGGATAATCTTCTTGCTTGTATACGTCTGTGTAAAGCTCTCTAACATCCGGAAAAGGAGAGTCGTCTGCAAATTGAACAGAAGCTTCTACACCTTCAAGTACCTTAGCTTCTATTTTATCTAGATCTTCAGCAGTTGCATATTTTTTATCTAAAATAGTTTTTCTAACTTGCTCTATTGGATCTATTTCTTTGTATTGCTTTACTTCATCTCTGGTTCTATACTTTCCAGGATCACTCATTGAGTGGCCCTTATAGCGGTATGTTTTAATATCAAGTAATGTTGGAATACTTTCTTTTCTAGCGCGTTCTGCAGCTTCAGCAATGGCGTTATGAACTTCTTCAACTTTCATTCCATCAACAGCTCTATTTGGCATGTCGTATGCTTCGCCCAGTTTACTAAGTTCAGTTACATTACTTGTTCTTTCTACAGAAGTACCCATGGCGTATTTGTTGTTTTCAATAATGAATACAACTGGTAATTTCCATGTCATGGCCAAGTTAAATGTTTCGTGTAAAGCACCTTGTCTCACAGCACCATCACCCATAAAGGTTAAGCAAATGTTGCCTGTCTCATTGTACTTTTCGCTAAATGCCATGCCAGCACCCATTGGAATTTGAGCACCAACAATACCATGGCCACCATACATGTTTCTTGCTACATCAAAAATGTGCATAGAACCACCTTTTCCTTTGGTACATCCTGTTGCTTTTCCATAAAGCTCGGCCATAATTGATTCTGGACTGGTGCCCACACCTAAACCATGTGCATGATCACGATATGCTGTAATCATTTTGTCATCTTTGGTTATGGCAGACATCATACCGGCAACAATGGCTTCTTGTCCTATATATAAGTGGCAAAAACCACGAATTTTAGTTCCATATGCTTGACCTGCTCGTTCTTCAAAACGTCGCATCATCATCATTTCTTCGAACCACTTAAGGTAAGTTTCTTTTGAAAATGTTGTTTTAGCCATTATAATGGGGTTTTTACGGTCAAAAAATTGAGGCACGAAAATAGGGTTTTAATTCTTTTACAAACACCCAATTAGTGAGCCATTTTTTATGCTGGTTATAAAAGAAGTTTTTTAAGCGTGGGAATAGAATTAACAGCTGTTTCAGAAATGACCCTAAAATCATTTGGAACATAAATTTCATCGGCTTTGGGGTCTACCAATATGCGGTTACAAGCTGGTTTTGTGTACTGTAACAAGCTTGCTGCCGGATATACTTGAAGCGAAGTGCCAATTACAATTAGCAAATCGGCTTTCATTATTTCCATGGCGGCTTCTTCAAGTTTTGGAACGGATTCTCCAAACCAAACAATAAATGGGCGTAATTGACTGCCCGTTTCGCATTTATCGCCCCAAAAAATATCCTTGCCATTGAGATCGTAAACTAGGTTTGGATCATTGGTGCTTTGCGCTTTTAGAATTTCTCCGTGTAGGTGAATAATATTGCTTGAACCCGCACGCTCATGTAGGTCATCTACATTTTGAGTTACAATGAGCATCTCATACTGATCTTCAAGTTCTGCAAAAAACTTATGTGCAAGGTTTGGCGAAGTATCTCTTACATTTTGTCTTCGTTGGTTATAAAAGTCAAGAACCATTTCAGGATCAGCATTCCAACCTTCAGGAGATGCTACTTTGGTCACATCATGCCCTTCCCAAAGCCCCCCAGCATCTCTAAATGTTTGAATACCGCTTTCGGCACTCATGCCTGCTCCACTTAAAATTACCAGCTTTTGTTTCATTGAGATATTTCAATTTTGTCGGTTTCTATGTGCGGTTGGCCAATTAAGGAGCAGAATAAATTAGCAAGGGTAGCTACATCTTTTTGGCAATATGCTACAATACGTTTAAGGTCTTTTTCTAAATAATAAACTCTGTAAACATCTGCACCACTTATGTCATCTTTTGGTGTTGGAATTCCAAAAGACCGTGCCATTACTTCTAGTGACGTAAAACTCTTAACATCTCCAAATGCCCAGAGTTTCATGGTATCTAGCAAATGCTTATTCTCCCAAGGTTTATTACCCATTATTCGCAAACCCTTTGGTAACTCTAAACCATTTATTAGCGTGCGGCGGCATATATACGGGAAATCAAACTCTTGCCCGTTGTGTGCACATAAGTAATGGTATCTTTTAAAAAAATGCGTGTTGAGCATTTGTGCAAATTCACTTAAAAGGTCCTTTTCATTTTCGTTAGAAAATGACCTTATTCTAAAGTGAAGTTCGTTGTTGTTCTTATAAAAGAATCCTGCTGAAATACAAACGATTTTTCCAAACTCCGCATAAATACCTGCCCTTTGGTAAAGGTTATCTTCAACTTCTTCAGAATGATATTTAGATAGAATTTTAGCTTTTTTGAGCCATAAAGTTTGCCAGTCTTCTTCTAATTCGTCAAAATTTGATTGCTCAGGTACAGTTTCAATATCGAGAAATAAAATACGTCTTAAGTCTATATCGCTTTCCACTAGCTGCCTACCATTTGTTTTAGGCTGTCTAATGTAATGTTATTGAGTTTAATTTTAAAGCGTTGTTCAAAACAGGTCTTCAAAACAGGCGTAACTTCATCAATGGTAATAGTTCTGTTTAGTTCTTTTGACATTGTAGTTACCCCTTTATCATCAATTCCGCAAGGTACTATGTTCTTAAAATAGCTAAGGTCAGTATCTACATTCAAAGCAAATCCGTGAATTGAGACCCAGCGGCTCATTTTAACTCCAATGGCGCAAATTTTTCTGTCTTCAGCCTCGGTTTGGCCCTTAATCCAAACCCCCGTTAGGCCATCAATTCTTTGTGCTTTTATGCTAAATTCAAGTAGGCAGTCCATTATGGCATCTTCCATGGTTTCAATAAACCAGGCAGCACTTGGCTTAAAACTTTCAAGGTCAAAAATGGGGTAGCCAGTAATTTGACCTGGTCCGTGATAGGTAATATCTCCTCCACGGTTAATGTGCCAATAGTCAACTCCCTTTTCTTTAAGCTCTTTTTCACTCAATAAGAGGTTTTGTAGCTTGCCAGATTTACCAAGTGTATAAACTGGGTTGTGTTCGCAAAGTAGGAAAGTACTCAAGGTTGGCTCAGGATTTTCCTTGTTCTTGTTCTCTTTTTTAATTTTAAGATCATGAGCCAAGATATCTTCTTGTAAATCCCAAGTGGATTTGTATTCGGCGTTATTTAGTCGTAAAAAAGGGATAGACTGCATTTTGCAAAAATACCTACTGTTATTTCGTTAAAAAGGTATTGTAGAAATCAAGTTGAAATGATAAAACCAAAAATCCCACTTAATGAGAAAGAACGTTTAGAAGATTTAGTTTCTACCGGATTGTTAGATTCAAAGAACGAAGAGGAGTTTAATGATTTTGTAGATATCGCATCAGCCATATTTGATACTCCGGCGGCGCTTATAAGTCTTATTGACAAGGACCGACAATGGTATAAAAGCAGAAAGGGGATTAGCAGTAGAGAAACTCCAAGAGAGCTTTCATTTTGCGCACATGCTATAAACAACCCTCACCAACCCTTTATAGTAGAAAACTCATTGATTGATGAAAGATTCAAGGATAACCCGCTTGTAATTGACGAACCAAATGTGGTATTCTATTGCGGTGTACCAATTGTTTCGCCAAAAGGAAATGCGCTAGGAACTTTGTGTGTAATAGATCATACACCAAGAAGTGCCAGAAGAGATAAAGTTGAAGCACTGCAAAAGTTGGCGAAGAGACTAATTGAACTTATTGAACATAAGAGAAGTATAAAGGATGGTGATTAATAGATATTATGTAACTTTATTTTGAGTTTAGCTTTGAAAATTGAAAGCTTGCTACTTTAAATGCAACTAGTTGCCAGTCATATCATTAACCACGAGGCTAAAGCGGTAATTGCCACTTTTAAAGGTGATCTTTTGATGCAAAACGCGAAGGAACTTGGTGTGAAGTATCGAATTATGGCAAAGGGATTAGGGTATGGTTTTATTCTTGACATTAGAGAAGCAAACATATTTGTAAATCAAATGGATATCGAAAACTGGTTTAATCAGACCGATAGCGATGAATTTGAGGCTTATAAAGTGCCCACGGCTCATGTATATTCTGAAAAAAACAGAAGAATAATTGAGTTTACTGAAAAAAGGTGGTCAAAAAAGGGTGCAATTGGTAAGTGTTTTGATACGCTAAAAGCGGCTAAAGAATTTATTTTATCTCAAGTGGGCTAACCTTTAGGGAGAAATTTAAGTTTCGTATTCATTTCATGCACAACCGAGTCTAATTTCTGAGATGAGGCTTTTAATACTAAACAGATTTTTTGCAGATCAGGATTATCACCAAATTGTTCAATATTTAATAGTTCAAGTGCGCCCATTATGTTTGTTAAAGGCGCTCTTAGGTCGTGAGATTGCATCCATGCTACTTTTTTGAATACTTCGTTTTGATTTTTTATTTGATCAATCTGAAGTTTGTTTTTGGTTATATCTTTAAAGAAGATTGCTATTCCACTTTTGCTTAAAAGTGGGTAAAAGCCCATTTCTAACCATCTGCCGTTTTGCTCAAAAAAGAACTCTTCATTAAAAGGTGTCCTTTCTATTATGGCGTCTTCAATTATACTTTTAAAAACTTCAGGTTTATACGGCTTTATTACTTCAAGTATATTTTTACCCAGGGGTGTAGTTTCATTAGTTGGAAGGGTAATAAGGGCATGTCTGTTTAAGTATTCAATATTTTGATCCTTATTTACCAAAATATATCCTTCTGATACGGAGTTAAGGATGCTTTCTTTCTCAAACAACAATTCTTTGAGCTTTCTTTCGCTTTTAAGCATTTCAGTTACATCCCAATTGGCACCAATTGATTTGAGCGGATTTCCGTGCTCATCTCTTATTACTTCTGCATTTCCTTTAATGTATTTTACTTTTCCATAATCCGTTAAAATTCTAAAGGTTGCATCAAACCTAACTCCTTGCTCTACTGCCGAATAGTATTTATCAATTGTTTTTTGAGCATCTTCTTCATGAAGCCTACTTGACCAATCATTAATTTGGCCTTTGTAGTTGTTCATATCAACTTCATATAACTCAAACATTAGTCTATCCCATTTGAGATTTTTTGTTTTAAAATCATATTCCCAAATACCAACACTGTTTGCTGCAGCCGCTAGCTGATGTCTTACAAGTGACTCTTCTTGTCGTTTTTGATTTCTTACCCGGGCCGTTACGTCTTGATCAATAAAAATCGATTTTTCTAATGCTTTGTTTTTGTAAATAGATGAACCAATTCTGTTGATGTACTTGGTTTTTCCTTCTTTGTCTTGGATCTGAAACTGAATTTCATAGTCATCAGACCGATACACTTTTTGAAAAAGTAAATTCTCGGTGAGCAATTTATTTTCTTCGTTAAGGTTTGAAGAAAAACTTTCGTAATCGATTATAGAAAGATCTCTATCAAGATTGTGAATGGTTGCAAGTTCATTGCTATATAAGACATAACCTGTTTCGTGGTCAAATTCACCAATGCCTATTCCGGTTAATTCGGTAGCTAAATTAAGCCTAGCCAATAGCAGGTCTTTTTCTCGCTGAAGCTTTTTTTCTTCGCTTATTTCTGTATGAAAAGAAACAAAATGGCTGCACTGGCCTTCCTTATCAAAAAGAGGCGATGCATTAATTCTTACCCAATATGCATCACCATTTTTTCTGTAGTTTAGAAGCTCAATTACAAATGATTTTTGGCTTTCAATACTTTTATCGATTACAGAAGTTGCATTTTTTCTCGTTTCTCGGCCTCTAAAAGTTTTGGGATCTTTACCTAAAAGTTCATCATAACTATATCCTGACATTTTTTGAAAACGCTCATTTGAATAGGAAACCTTAGGGCCTTCAGTTGTCATTTCGGTAATAAGAATCCCGTTGTCGGCATGGTCAATTGAAAAGTTAACCAATTCTAATTGCTCTTTTAGCGCTTTACTTTCGGTTATATTGGTTCTGGTGCCAATAAGCAGGTTCTCATTGGTGTTTGGATCTAAATATTTTACTGCATTAATTCTAAACCATTGCCATTTGTTGTTTTTGTCTTTAAACCTGTATTCAAGAGTTCCAAAATTGCTTATCTCAAAGCTCTGTATAAAGTCGTCAAGTTTTTGTTGGTCGTCTTGGTGTACATATGCCCTATATTTTTCTTGATTTAGACCATTTATTTTGTGAATTTCAATGTCTGAAACTTTTGCCCAATTCTCATCAACAAATAAGGAGTCTGTATCTATGTAATAAGTAAAAACCCCAGCATAATTAGCATCAAGTGCAAGTTCAAGTATTTTTTTACTTTTTGTTAGCTCATTTGTGTTTTGTTTAAGCTCTAATGTTCTTTCCTCTACAATTTTATCAAGGCTATTAATGAGTTCTTTATAATCAACATTTCTCTTGTAAAAGAGAACGCCCATAAAAATTGAAAAAATCAGAAGCACACTAATTATAATCCCAAACAAAATGTAAGAAGTTGATTTGTTTTGATAAGCTTCAACTTCCCTAGCTTTAGCCCGTTCGGTTTTTTTTATTAGACTTAAAGCATGGCTGAAATAAATATCTTCAAGCCTTGATTTATTAACTTTTTGAATTACATCTTTTTTATATTCATAAGATTCTCTTAAAAAGTGCATGGCTTTATTAAAGCTATCAAGCTGTATGTAGTTTTTACTCCTTAGTAGAAGTAGACTTGCCGTAAAACTGTATGCATCTTTAGGAAAACCCTTTAAGCCTTTGTGTATAATTCGATTTGATTTAGCAAATGAATCAGTTTTGTATAAGTATTCACTATAAAATCGATGAAATAGAATTCCCGCCTTTTTAGATTTGATTAATCTTTTAGCTAGCCCTAAGTAATGTGCAGACGAATCCAAATTGGAGTTTAAAAAGTGTCCAATCATCTGACTGTATGACCTTAAAAGTTCACTGGTGTCGGCAATGCTTTTAAATATTTTAATTGCCCTATAGTTGTATTCAAACTTTCTTGTAGAGTCTTTGGTTAAACTTGTAAGTAGACCTTTTACATATTCAATCTGGCCATCTATTCTTTTATCTTCAGAATATTTATATTGTAAAGCTTTCTCAAAACTATGCAAGTATTGAGCTGTATCTTTTTGATAGAATTGTATTCCAGCTAAGTTAAAATAAGCATCAAAAAGAAAAGAGTCTTGGCCATACTTTTTTGCGAGCTCTACGCTCCGATTCATTATTACCTCTGCGCTATCAAAATGCCCCATGCAACATAAACTAACGGCCTTAATACCCAATCCACGCATTTGCGAATAAAGGTTTTTCGACTCAAGAATTCTATTTGCATGGAAATCGACCATTTTAGAGTCATCGCACATATGTTTTCTAGCTTCAGATATCAAAGAATCTGTAAGCTTTCTACTTTGTGCAAAACCACTAACCCAAGGAATAAGCCCAATAAAGGTTAATAAGAAATACTTCATTAAAATCACCAATTACCGAGGCTGCAATATTCCTTATTTAAATTGAATAGTTTTTGAGTTTATCGAAAGTTGGTCAATAGTAATTGAAGAACTTAGTGGTAAACACGTAAGCAAAAAAGTATCAAAAAGACCAATAGTTTTAGTCCTTCATAATTCTAAAGCAAAATTCATCAATTTGTAAGATGTATGTTCCCTTGGCAATTGACGCTAGGCTAATGTTGCCTGAATCGGAAAAATTTGATTCAATCACTTGGCCAGTAATGTCCAATATTTTGTAGTTGAAGTTTTCAGCGTCAATTTTTATAAAATTCCCAGTAGGGTTAGGGTAAATTTTTTGCCTGTTTGATAATTCATTTATACCAATTCCTTGGCTATCGTATCTGATCTTTACAGCCATATCATAACTATAAATTCTACCACTACTGGCATATGATGTACCCGGTATATACCTTCCATTCCATCCATTATCATTGTTGTTATACCTAACCGAAGTAGTTATCATTTGTCCCATATTGAAATTGCCTACTTCAACATACGGGAGCTCATCAGTATAATCGTAAGCCAAAAACGCATTAACCTTATGCTTTACATCAGGAAAATTTAGATAATCAATTGTGTCACCCAGGTTTGCTTCTTGGCCAGGAAAAAAAGTTACAACAATTGCAACCGGACCACTAAATTCTTTGCTGTTAATTTCAATTGGGATAACCCTTTGATTTACCAATGCAGTGTCATTTTCAGTTAAATCATATCTTAATTCCTTATAAGCACCTTCAGCTCCCATTTTTCGCGTGTAATCGTAAGGTGCATAACCATAAGATGCACCACTTTGCCAGTTTGAATTTTCGACCATTGTAAGTGATTCTGTTTCAAACAACTGTATCATTAAATAATCACCAACGTCATTAAACCTATTGTAGCGGTAAATAATACCTATTGAGTCAATAGAATAACTGGTCCATTGACCAATGTTTAAATAAGAGTAGTCAGCCATTACGTTAGCATAAGGGTCAATTACTTGGCCAATAGAATGTTTCCAAACATATCCTACACCAGAAGAAAAATTGGTTTGAACTGTACTGTCTGGGTATAGATAGTTTCTAAAATAACTTCCGGGTGCATTCACATCATTATTCATAAAACGTCCATAGTTCATCCATTTACTTGCATCAGCATCTTTTTTATTGGCTACAAAATGCTTGAAATCTTTACTTGATAATCGTAACTCATTGTCAATTGTAGTTTTTTCAATTTCTTGCCCCAATGTGTTAAGAACAAGGGATAGTGCAACGGCTAACAGGCTGATTTTTTTCATAATCATGAATTTTATCTTGAGCTAAGATAAGAATGAAATGAATTTTGACTTGGATTTTGTTACGAATGTTAAGCCTTAAAGTCTGTGATTAATCTTTAAGAGACAGGCCTTTGTAGAACTCATTTGTTTTTTTAGAGAAAAGTATGTAAGTGAAATAGGTTTCCATATGCCAAAAAAAAAGCCCCTTCAAATTATTGAAGGGGCTTTAAAGAAAGCGGTCTGGACGAGACTCGAATGCTGACGCAAGGTGAGCATCATGACAATTGCTCAATAAGGAGCAATTCGTCATGGCTCGCGACATCGCCTTTATATTTTAGCATGAATTCAATTAACCTTTTTCTAGAAAGGTTTTTAAGCTTGAACTCTAACTTGAAAGCATCAGCTCGAGTTGGTTTTGTAGTGTACCAAAGTAAAAGCCAAGGAACACCATGTTTGGTGGCTAACTCTCTTCCTTTATTATGCCTTTCTATTCTTTCTACTAGGTTTTTAGTTGAGCCTTTGTAGAACTCATTTGTTTTTTTAGAGAAAAGTATGTAAGTGAAATAGGTTTCCATATGCCAAAAAAAAAGCCCCTTCAAATTATTGAAGGGGCTTTAAAGAAAGCGGTCTGGACGAGACTCGAATGCTGACGCAAGGTCAGCATCATGACAATTGCTCAATTAGGAGCAATTCGTCATGGCTCGCGACATCGTCTTTATATTTTAGCATGAATTCAATTAACCTTTTTCTAGAAAGGTTTTTAAGCTTGAACTCTAACTTGAAAGCGTCTGCTCGAGTTGGCTTTGAAGTGTACCAAAGTAAAAGCCAAGGAACACCATGTTTAGTGGCTAACTCTCTTCCTTTATTATGCCTTTCTATTCTTTCTACTACGTTTTTAGTTGAGCCTTTGTAGAACTCATTTGTTTTTTTAGAGAAAAGTATATAAGTGAAATAGGTTTCCATATGCCAAAAAAAAGCCCCTTCAAATTATTGAAGGGGCTTTAAAGAAAGCGGTCTGGACGAGACTCGAACTCGCGACCTCCTGCGTGACAGGCAGGCATTCTAACCAACTGAACTACCAGACCAACATGTTTTTCTTTTGCCTTTCGTTTAAGGTGGCGCAAATATAAAGCGATTTGCAAATTGCGGAAATTTAAAGTGTAAAAAAATGAGAAAGATTTTTTCGCCCTTAATTAACCCCTTATGAGTCAATAAATAAGCTTTTTAGAAAAATTGAAAATTTATAAACTCTATCTTTCAAGCCTTATTAAAGCTCATTGAAATGAAGTGGTTTCTAAGAATTTTGGCTTCGATAGTGGTAATTGTAATTGGCATTTTAATTTATGTTACATACTTATTTTATGCTCCAAGCCCACAATACAATGGAGACGCCCATTTGAAAGGCTTATCTGAAAAAGTGAAAGTTGTTCATGATGATTTTGCCATTCCACACATTTATGCCGCAAATGAAGAAGATGCTTATTTGGCCCTTGGGTATTTACATGCACAAGAAAGGTTATGGCAAATGGATTTAATGCGACGTGTTGGCGGGGGCATGCTAAGCGAAATTCTTGGGGAAGATCTAATTGAAATTGATAAGCTATTTAGAACCCTTGGAATTAATGAAAAGGCTAAAGAAGCCGTGGCAAATGGTTTTAAAGACAACCAAAACAATAGCGTAAAACTCGCCAATAAGTACATTGAAGGTATCAATTATTTTATTGAACACGGCGCAACACCCGTAGAATATAAAATTTTACAAATTGAGAAAAAGAAGTTTGAACCCATAGATTTATATCGAACCGTTGGATACATGTCGTTTAGTTTTGCTTTAGCGCTAAGAGAAGATCCATTACTTAACAAAATATATGAAAACATAGGTGCCGATTACTATAGAGATTTGGGTGTAACCACAGAGTTGAGCGCAACAATGATAAGATCTGATAAACATGCAGATTCAATTCAAAATGACAGTTTAAGATCAAATTTATTGGGTTGTTTAAAAGACTTACCCGTTCCTTTATTTACGGGTAGCAATTCTTGGGTACTTGCTCCTAAAAAGAGCGCCAGTGGTCAAGTGCTTTTTTGTAACGATGCCCACATTGAATATGCCCAACCATCGGTTTGGTGGGAGGCACATATCGAATGTCCTGATTTTTCCTTTTATGGAAATCATTTGGCTGGGTTTCCGTTTGCTCTAATTGGGCACACAAAACATCATGCATGGGGGCTTACAATGTTTCAAAATGATGATATGGACTTTTACCAAGAAATAATTGAAGGAGATGAGTACATATTTAAAGATGAAAAACGGCCTTTGAAAAAACGGAATGAAAAGATCATTGTAAAGGGTGAAAAGCAACCCGTGGAATTCACAGTTTACGCAACCCATCATGGGCCAATTGTTTCTGATGTAAATGATCTATTGCCACAAAATGTGAGCATGTATTGGTCTTTTAATGACCTACCCAATAATGCTCTAAGTGTTACTTATGGATTGTCACATGCTTCAAGTCTAAAAGACTTTGAAGAGCGTATTTCGGTGCACAATGCACCTGGTTTAAATTTTATGTATGGAGATGCCGAAGGAAATATTGCCTGGTGGGCAACTGCGGCCCTTGTAAAAAGACCAAAACATGTTGATTCAAAAAGACTACTAGACGGTTCATCAGGAAAAGACGAGATTCTTGGTTACTATGATTTTGATGAAAACCCGCATTCAATAAATCCAGAAACCGGCTATGTTTATTCTGCAAATAACCAACCAAGTGGCGAATATGATGGAAAACTCTACCCGGGTTATTACTATTGGGGTGCACGAGGTAAGCGAATTATGGAGTTTTTGGATCAAGAGAAGAAGTTTACAACTACCGATATGAAAAATATGCTGCTTGATGATGTAGGATTGTTTCATATTCGAAATGTTAAGGAGCTTTTTTCTTTGATTGAGCCAAAATCAAAAAGCGAAGAGAAATACTATGAAATGATGACTGCTTGGAACGGGAGCCATAAACAAGAAATGGAAGAACCAACTTTTTACTATGCTTTTCAATATAATTTGTTGAAGTATGCCATGCATGATGAGTTGGGCGAAGATGATTTTGAGGCTTATTTAAAAACATATGCCTACATGCGAACTTATCATGTGCTTTCGCATAACGACAGTTCAAAATGGTGGCCAAATGCCACAGATGAACTTAATGTAAATAGCAGAGCAGCCCTTGTAAATGAGGCCTTTACAGCTACCGTAAATCAAATGGAAAATGAGTCTAAAAGAGCTTGGAAAGATCATTTTACATTAGAGCACCCTCATGCTTTAGGCAAAGTTGAAGCGCTGGCTAAAATATTTAACGTGGGTCCACTACCGCTTGATGGCGGAATTGAAGTTTTAAACAAACAAGGTTTTGTGCCTAACGCCCAGCTTCAATTTAAATGCAAAACAGGGCCTTCAAAAAGAATTGTAATTGACTTTGCCAACATTGAAAATGCCGAAAGCATTAACCCAACGGGGCAGTCAGGCCACGTGGTAAGCCAACATTATTCCGATCAATTTGAAATGCACGTTAACGGAAGGTTTAGGCCAATGTTAATGGATTCGGATAAGATTATAAAGTTTGATCGCGTTTTGTTTTTAAATCCAGTTAATTAAATCATAAGTTATGAGAGTTCTTTTTTCTGTTTTTTTTCTCACAATTTTTAGTAGCTCCTTTGCATGCGGTACGCTAGAATCACGATATAATTTCTATAAGGAAGCGCATGATGATAAAACTCGATTTATTCATTTAAGATATTTGATCTGTGATCCTATTGTTGAAGATTTCAGAGGGAGCAATGCCGATAGGGATATGATTATTGAGCTAGTTCAAGATGCACAACAACGAAGTGATGCCTTAAAAAAAGATACTACAGCAACTGATGCAAAATGGAAATCTGAATACTACAGAAACCTAGCTTTGAGGTTGGCAATTCGCTTTAATATGCACAAATGGGATATTAAGTTTAAGGATGAAATTATTTGGGCTTTTGATCCGCTTTTTGGTTTAAGACATGGAAAAGTATACGATTCATTAAAAAATCTAGAAACAAGGCCCTGGCTTACTACTGACGATGGCTTAAGCTTGAGTGAAATGGCATATGCATCAAAACTCAACTTTGAGATTCTAGAGCTAATTGTATTGAAATAAGATATGCATTTAGAAGAAGGTCAATTATTTGCCAACCGTTATAAACTCATTGAAAAAATAGGAATTGGCGGATTTTCTGAGGTGTGGAAAGCTGAAGATAGTTTTACTGAACACGCCACTCAAGCTATTAAAATCTACGCCCCCGAAAAAGGCATGGATTCTTCTGGAATAAATCAATTTACACGTGAATATTCTATGATGCTGGATATTCATCATAAGAATATTCTTACCGCACGGCATTTTGATGTTTATGAAGGGTCTCCGTATTTGGTGCTGCAATTTTGTTCAGGAGGTTCGCTTCATAATAAGATTATCCAAAAACAAAAACTCACTGAATATGAAATTGCAGAAGTATTATGCTCCATTTCTTCTGCTTTAGAGTATTTGCATGGCAATGATATTATTCATCAAGACCTAAAACCAGATAATGTACTAATTGATTCAAAAGGCAATTATTTACTTACTGACTTTGGTATTAGCAGCCGGCTTAAAAGCACCCTAAGAAAAAGCACACAAAGCAATAAGGCTTTAACAGTGGCATATGCGCCGCCTGAAAGATTTACTGCAAAACAGCAAATTCATAAAAATGGAGATGTTTTCTCTTTGGGAGTTATGATTTATGAAATGGCCACAGGAGATGTGCCTTGGATGGGTATGGGGGGATCAGTAGTAAGAGCTGATACAGAGTTGTTAGAATTGCCTGAAGAATACTCAAGAAGCCTAAACCGGTTATTCCAATCATGTATTTCATATAATCCTGGGCAAAGAATAGAGGCAAGTGTCTTGGCCAAAAATGCTAAATTTTACCTTGAAGAAAAGTACTGGCAAAAAGATGATGCTAACAATAAGAGCGCTGATTCAAGGCCGAATAAAAACAAGCCAGACGCTAGAGCTAAGCCAAAAGCAGGCCGTAAAACTGAGGTGAGAAAGGTTGAGCCGCTTAAACATCAAGAAAACAATTTAGAAAAAAACAAAAAGGTAAAATTTATACCACCTAAGTCTGAGCCGTTCTTTACCCAAAGAAGTCAAATTTTAGGAAGCGCTGGTAAGCTTAATGCAATTATTATCACCACCATTTTATACCCTATGGTTTTTGTTTTGCCAAGCTTAATACCCGAAGCTGAAACATTTAGCGAAGGTACTGGGAGCTTTATTTATACTGACGACGATGAGTTTATGACTATGTGGTGGTCTGAGGCTTTGCTTACTGCTTGCTTTAGTTTATATGTGGGTTTTGTTTTGCTTCAAAGTATAAATCATAAGGCTATTAAATACGTTTTTGCGGTTCCTATGTTCATTTCATGTTTAATGCCTTTTGGCACTTCTCAAGACACCTACGTTGAAACTGACGATATAGATTTTGTCGGAATACTCTATTTGCCTTTTCTGCTATTTGGTGCCGTAGTTGTGCTTATTGAAGGGGTTTATTTACTAGTGTTTTGGACAAGATATTTCTTGAAAAAATAGCTGTTATTGCTATGCGATTGCGGTTTTTTTAGCCCGATTTTGCCATTGCCAAACCCCAATTGTTAAAATAATCATTGCAATTTGAGCAGCAATACTTTGTATGGTTGGGTAAAGGCCCAGTAAGGTTATTCTAATATTTAAAGGAAAAGCACTTATGCCTACATAACCAGCTTCTTGAAAAGCGTGAATACCCTTGCCTACAAGAACAATTGACAAAACCGCAATAATCAAAGCCGAAAACTTAAAAAGCTGAGTAATTGGAATTCTTTTACTAAACTTTAGCATTAGTACTGCCAAAACACCAACAAGTGCAAATGCAACTAGTACCCCAAGGCCTATGGCACTCTGGTATTCGCCACCTTCTTCAAGGCTTATAGCCGATAAAAATAAAACAGATTCAAAGGCTTCTCTAAAAACAACTAAAAACGAAAGAGCAGCAAGCCCAATCATACTTTGCTTATTTAAAAGCTTATTTATCTTTTCTTTAATGTATTGATTCCATTTTTGAGCCTGGCTTTTACCATGCATCCAAAACCCAATATAAAAAAGAATTGCAACCGCAACCAAGGCAATAATTCCTTCTAAAAGTTCACGTTGCATACCACTAATCTTTAATAGTTGCCCGGTAAAAAACCAGCCAACAACACCAATTGCCACTGCAGCTATCCAACCCCCATGTACATATTTAATTCCTTTAGGCGCTCCAGCTTTTCTTAAAACTGAAATGATAATGATAATCACCAAAAATGCCTCTAAACCTTCTCTCAGAATTACTGAAGCCGCAAGGCTAAAAGTTAACCACCAAGAAGATTCTTTTTGCGCTAATGTGTTTTCAGCTTCAGTTATTAGTTCAATTACTTTTTCGGTTTTTTGAGCAACAACTTCATTATTATTGGTGCTGTATAGTTTTCTAAGCTCACCTAGTTCAAGCTCAATATCCTGTACAAGTTTAGGGTTTGAAGCACTTAAGCTAAGCTCAACGGGTTCAACACCTTCTAAATAAGCATTTAATGAAGCCTTAATGGCTTCATCGGCATTACCATTATCAGCAAATTGTTGTGCTTTCAACAACATATTTTTTGCATAAACTAGCGGACTTTCGCTTTTCTCTTTTGGTTGATAAAGCCTGTTTTGCGAAACGGTCTCTTGAGAGAAGTTGTGCTTACTAATTAGGTTTATGTCATTCGTTGTTGCCAATAGCTCAAGGTTTGGTGCTTTGGTCAAATTATTTTGTGCTTGCTCAAACCTTAGTGTACTTATGTAGAAAGAAAGATCCCAAACTTCATTATCGCTTAATTGATTAAAGGCTACCATTGATGTGCCTTCAACCCCAAATCTAATAGTATGGTAAGCTTGTAGCGGTGATTTTTCTGACATGCCTTCCATATCAGAAAATACTGTTGGGCTTGGATCTAAACCAGTAGCTGAAGGGCCATCGCCATCACCTTTTTGGCCGTGGCAGCTCATGCAGTTTGCCGCATACAGCGTTTTTCCATTTTCTAAGTTTGGCCATTTGGTAGGAGCTAAGCTTATGCCTGTTTCATCAATTAACGTGCTCTTAATTAAGTTTGATTGCAAGGCAACAGCTTTTGGGCTTGCTTTGAAATTTATTAATGAGTCAAGGTTGCCGCTAAGTTTTAGAAGTTTAGTTGTGTCTCCATTTACCTGTTTTAAAAGTGCATTGATCTGAACTGAGAATTCATTCATTTCAGCGTATTCAAACTCGTTGATTATTTCTCCCTTATCAACTGCTCTTCCGTAATCGGTGGCTACATAATCAAGTAAGTGTATGATTAATCTTGGGTCAGAATTTGCCTTTGTTATCTGAATAATTGACAGAAAGAGAACAACTAAAACTGAGCTTCTAAACATTTATTCGCTATAAACCATGCGAAAGTAGGCTTATTTAGAATCATTCTAAAATGATGCTCGTCACTTTATGAATTGAGTTTGAGTTTTAACAAAGAAAAATGAGTTTTGACTTTAGTAAACCATAATGCGTTTTGAAACCGTGCGGTTTGCATGTGTGATTTTTAATAAATAAACACCCTTTGCAAGTCCCCGTGTTGAAATTTGATTCGTACTGGAATCGAGCATTAGTTTTCCGTTCAAATCAAATATTGAAGCATTTTCGAAGCCATTGGCAATAATTGTAATTTTTTCTCCAGAATTAATAGTGGTTGGATACACGTTTACATCTTTAATAAATTTATCATCAATGTTTTTACCACCCCACAAATAGAAATTAAAGTACACAATGGGATAAAGCTCAACAGTGTCTCCATGAAGTTCTAAGAAAGATCTACTATAAGTAGAGTCTAAGTATTTACCATCAGTGGTTAAGAGTAGGCCGTTATTGAATCGCATTGGCGGTTTCTCAGATTTTTTCGCGGCATAACTCCCAAGTGAGAAAATATTAGCTGAGTTTAAAGTGTCTTTTCCAATGAGCGTATCATTTACAGTTCCATTTTTAAAGGTAATTGTCACAGCTGCCTTTTGACCATAAAAAGGTTCATCCATGGTCAAAATCATATATTTAGGATTATTATTTAACAAACAAGAGTCAGCTTCAGTTAATGGCATTTTTACAGTTTGAAATTGCTCTTTGCTAAGTAAGTTGTTTTTAGTAGCCACCGCTGCTGAACTGTCTTTGTTGTATTCTGTATTTGATAACTGAACAATCAATGTGTCTATTACATCAGAAGAACTGGTTCTATAATAGTGGTATTTGATGATTATAGAATCAAAAAGGCCATCAACAAACCGGCGATCATTTTCAAAAGAGATCCAATCGTGTGCAACAAATTCGTATGACTGTCCTATCCCATGAATATGATGTTGTTTTTCCAAAGGAAAGCCTTTATAGCTTTCAGTACCATTTACAATATTTGAATCAGGATATAGGGGAACATAAACAGTGTCTAAGATTTCAAATGGTTTACCTGATGAGTCTGCTTCAATAAAAACGGATGACCAGCCTTCTTGAGCAACAAGTGAGAAAGGAAAAAATATCAAGAAAGCGATAAGTAGATTTTTCATACCCCATAAAAATAAAAAAACGGTGCCGAAAAAATCGACACCGTTTTATATCTGTTGCGTTATCTAAACTTACTTAGTAACGTTAAATTTCTTTGATGTGCTAAACTCACCAGCTGTCATTGTATAAATGTACATACCTGGCTTAAGGTTTTGCGAGCTGAAGTTTACAGTGTGCTCACCTTTTTCGTAAACTGCATTGGTAATAGTTTCAACTTTTTTACCTGTAAGATCAAATACGTTTATTGCTATTCTTTCTTGAGCATTTACAGCAAAAGATAAAGTCATTTGATCGTTGATAGAAGCAGGGTTAGGGAATACATTTCCTAGGCCATTGCTGTTGCCATCAAGGTCTTCAAGACCAGTATCGTAATCAGCATTTACTTTAAAAGCAATGTATGGGTAGTAACCAAAGCTTACACCACCGCCACCAAAGTTGTTAGGGTAGTATTTGTCGTTCATAAAAGAAGAACCACCAGTAAAAGGATCATCATATCTGTTCCATCTTACAACAAACAAACCATTGTTTTGGCTAGCCAAAGGAGAATAAATAGGAGTTTGTACAGCAGCCAATAAACCAAATCTATTAAATCTGTTTTTTGGAGCTTCTACACCAAATCCAGCTAAGTCTTCGTCGTAAAACAAAGTGTCGCCAAAAGCCCAATCTTTACCAGGCTTGTAAGTAATTGTTACTGCACAAGCACCGTTTCCAGGTACTACAAGCGGCTCGTCAAGAGCAACAGCTAAATTCTTAGCGAAAAATGTTCCTTCAGCAGTAAGCGCGTTACTATCCAATTCAGTTAAAGGAACTTTAATCATTTGAGAGTAATTGGCTCCAATTCCTTGGTCTTGGTCGTAACCAACTACACCAAATACACTACCAGTATTATTAAAAGAGCCATCAGTTACTTGAGATTCGTTGTATACCTGTACAATTAAAGTGTCAACAATATCAGCACCAGTGTAGCGGAAGTATCCGTAAGTAAAGAATACCGAATCAATAGTGTATGGATGCCAATCTCTTAAACCTGCAATATCAGGATCACTCCAGTTATCGTCATTCGCATCAAACATAGTACCTATTGAGTGCCATCCTTGCCAAGCCGTACTAGCAGTATTGGTGTTCTCATCAAGCGAAAGGTTTTTAACGAATGTATCAGGGAAAATTGAGAAGAAACTGTTGGCTGAATTGAATCCGCCCATTAGCGCTCTCCAATCATCAACAAATCTGTACCAATCGTTCACTACAATTTCATCCTTCTTACGAAGCATTGGTTTTGCATCTTGATTGGTAATAAAGTCTAGGTCTCTTTTAAACCCAGGAGTTTGTGTTTTCTTTAAATCTTTAGGAGTTTGTGCAAATACTGCACCTACTATCAAAAAAGACATCAACGTAGAAATAACTTTTCTCATAAATCTTATCATTATATACAGTGAGGCAATGTTAACGCTATTTTGTGAAAATGAAGTTCCATTTATATATCTGATTAACTTATCTATTCTTAAAATTTAGTCTTGTTAAGAGATGATTAAGTTTAAAGTTCTAAAAGGTTTTTCGGCCATTTATAAATAGTAGTTTGTTTTAAAGCTTGCCACTAAATGATGCTTCACAATTTTTTGAGGCACATAAGGCATGCTTGAATTGCCGCTTAAAAGACCTTTTTTGATAATTGCAGACCTTGATTTTATCACCACAAATGATCAAATATTGCATTCAACAGCCTTTTGAGTAATTATCATCCATTAGGATTTGCAATATCACCCAAATTAGTTGCTAACTAGTCTATATATCACCAAGCTGAGGTCTTAAAATCATTTCTTCAACCACTGCATTGCCCGGCAAATTGTATGTGGCCCATGTTATATCAGCTATTTCACTTGATTTCATAAAACGCGATTCTGGAATATCTACACCTTCCCAGCTTGCTGTATAAGTGGGGCCAGGCATAAGAGCAGTTACTTTAATATTGGTTTCTTTTAGTTCGGCCCTAAGTACTTTGCTCATACCCAACATGGCGAACTTACTTATGCTATATGACCCTCCGTTTTCATATGCCATTTTGCTGGCCGTGCTACACATATTAAATATGTGTGGTTTACTTGAATTTGAAATGTAAGGCAGCAAAGCCCTGGTTAAATGGTACGCCGAATAAAGATTTGTTTCAATCATTGATTCTAACGCGCCGTCTTCTTCTTCAGCAATTTTGCCCGGAATAAAAACTCCGGCATTGTTAATTAAGATATCAACCTGTTTAAATTCTGATTTAATCAGTTGAGCAAAGTCAAGTACTTCATCTTTTTTTGAGACATCGGTAGACTTTATTAAGACTTTATGAGCTCCTAAAGCTTCAAGTTCATTTTTTAATTGATCAAGATCGTTTTTATTTCTGCTGCAGGCTGCAATTGAGAATCCTTCAGATGCGAATTTTTCGCAAATGGCCTTTCCAATTCCTTTAGTGGCGCCAGTTATAACTATAGTTTTCATTCTTATGCTTTTACTTTGTGGCTTTACACGCAAATATTAAATTCATTGTCAGTATACTACCATTTTGGTAAATATCTAATTCTCTTGCGCAATTCAATAAGACGTCCTGAAAATTTGAGGATGTACTTGAGAGAGTTGTTTAAAGAAATGAATAAGATAGGAATTGGTTCATTAGGAATTGTAATTCTTATTGCCATATTTCTTGGAATGGTTACCACGCTTCAAACTGCATATCAGTTAATTGTAGCCTGGATTCCGCCAAGTGTTATTGGTGAAATAGTAACCGAAACATCAATGCTAGAATTGGCGCCAACAATTACAGGACTGGTTTTAGCAGGAAGGGTAGGGAGTAACTTAGCATCAGAATTGGGCACAATGCGTGTAAAGGAGCAGATTGATGCTTTGGATGTAATGGGGGTTAACTCTGCCGCTTTTTTGGTTTTTCCTAAAATTTTAGGTTCCATAATTGTAGTACCCATGTTAGTGGTAATTTCTACCTTTTTAATGATATTGAGCGGTGCATTTATTGGCAACAATGCAGGTATTGTACCGTATAATGAGTTTGTTGAAGGTGCCTTGGATATTTTTAAAATGAAAGTGCTCATTTTGTCACTTACAAAAGCATATACTTTTGCTTTTATGATTAGCAGTATCTCTTGTTACCAAGGCTACTACAGTAGTGGAGGTGCAACTGGTGTGGGTAGATCTAGTACAAAAGCAGTGGTTTGGAGCTGTGTACTTATACTTTTCTCTGATTATTTAATTGCCCAATTATTCCTTTAAGCTATGATTCAACTACAAGGATTGAGAAAATCTTTTGACGGTAAAGAAGTGCTAAAAGGTATTGACGCACAATTTAAGCCGGGTAAGATTAATATGATTATTGGCGCCAGCGGTAGTGGTAAAACTGTAACCATTAAGTGTATGGTGGGGCTTATTGAGCCAGATCAAGGAGAGATTTTGTATGCTGGTAAATCAGTATTGGGATTACACATAAGAGAGAAGAAAAAAGTAAGACAAGAAATTGGAATGCTTTTTCAGAGTGCAGCACTCTTTGATTCTATGACTGTTTTTGAGAATGTGGCTTTTCCTTTAAGAATGTTTACGAGCAAGTCTGAAGATGAAATTCAAGAACGAGTTAAGTTTTGTTTACAGCGTGTTGAACTTGACCATGCCGGAGAAAAGTTTCCGGCCGAGATTAGTGGAGGAATGCAAAAGCGTGTGGGCATTGCCAGGGCCATTGCGTTAGACATTAAATATTTGTATTGCGATGAACCCAACTCAGGTTTAGACCCAGTTACTTCTTTGGTTATTGACCACCTGATTAAAGAGATTACCCAAGAGTATAATATCACAACTGTGGTTAATACTCACGATATGAACTCCATTTTTGAGGTAGGAGATCACGTTTTATACTTGTATCAGGGCAAAAAACTATGGGAAGGTAGCCCGCAAGAAATAATGGACGCAGAAATACCAGAATTGAGGGATTTTATTTTTGCGTCTCCATTTATTCGTCAGGCTTACCAACATAAATTAAAGAATAGCTAACACTTTAATATTCAGGTTATTTTTTACTTTGCCTTTATGAGGCAAGTCCTAACTCTAATTTGCTTTTTCTCGCTATGTGCTTTTGGCGCCAATGCTCAGTACAATAATGCAAGCAACGGCCCATTAAAGTATAGGGTGTTTTTTGATACTTCTGATTACAACTTGAACCCTCATTATCAAAAAATTCTTGACGAAGTAGTAAAAATCATAAAGAAACGACCTGGAATTCTTTTTGAAGTTTCAGGCCACACCGATACCTTAGGTTCTGAAGCCTACAATGTAGATTTATCGCTTAAAAGGGCCAAGGTGGTTAAAGATTATCTTGTGGCAAAAGGGGTGAGCGAAAAAAACCTTTATTTGGTGGGAATGGGTGAGTCAAAACCCTTTAAACAAAACAACGGCAGATATTCAGCAAAAAATAGCCGCAGGGTTGAGTTTAGACAAATTCTAAGGGTAAGCGGCAAACTTGTAGATGCAGCCACTGGAAGATCAATAAAGGGCAAAGTGCTTTTGAATGTTCCTAACAAGCCTATGAAAAACCAAGAATTTGAAACGGGCAATGATGGCAAATTCGAATTTATAACAAGCTACAGACGCAAGTACTATTTTTTTGGTTTTGCCGATGGTTATTTGTCAGCTATAGACTCAATTATGGCCACAATGCAAGAACCCGGTTCAAGTAATGTAGAAATAGTTGTGAAAATGACTAAAGCAACTATTACTGAAAAAAAGAACTATGGCGAAATACTATTTTTTGAAGGCACATTCAAAATAATGCCCAAGAGTGAAAACTCAATTCAAGAGATTGTAGATCTAATGACAAAGAATCCTACAATTTATATTGAAATCAGAGGGCATGTTGATCAGCCAGGAAGAGATAAACTACCTAAAGAGCAAATTGAAGCCGGTGAAAAGCTATCGTTTGCAAGGGCTCAAGCCATAAATAATGCAATTGTAAAAAAGGGAGTAAGCCCAGCTAGAATAAAATATAGAGGTATGGGAAGCAAGGAGATGTTGTACGCTGACCCGCAAACCGCCGAAGAACGAGAAGCAAACCGAAGGGTAGAAGTAGTTATTTTAAATGTTAAATAATCACTTTTTTAAATCTTCAAGCCTTTCCTCTACAAACCAGTAAAGCTTCATATCTTCAGTTTCAGAGCGTTTCACAACATCAATAATTCTCTCAAGCGTTTCTATTTCTTCATTTTTTTGAAGGTTTACTTCTCTTAGTTCTGAGAGTTTGTTTAGGTAGGCTATATAGTCTAAAATAATACTTCTTCTTCGTTCTGTCTTATTGGCTTTAAGAACCTCGTCAACTTTTTTTATTGCCAGCCCATCGTATTTTGCAAAAGTTTCATCATCTATTCTCATTGCACCCAAATATGCTATTTCTTGGCATAAGTTGAGATAGGCAGCTGTATCTTCTCTTTCTATTTGATCTATTCGCCTAGCGGCAGCCTCGTAATAGTTAAAAGCCGATTCGTAATCATTAAGCCGTACATAAATGCTCCCTGATGCTAAGAGTGTATTCCAATTGGGTATTGAATCAAACCAATCGGGTTTTCTTTTGCCCGTTTCATCGTTTTCTAAAACCTTTCCTTGTTTATCTATAGTCTTGTAATACCAGGTTTTACCATCGGCACTTTCACTCACTACTTTTGCTTTTCCTTTTTCAAAATTTGCCGCAGAAGCAAACTGGGGCTTTATAGCCCACAAACCATCTTTATTTATGTAGCCCCATCGATTTTTAATTCTTGCTGCTGCCAATTCTTCATTAAAATTTTTGGCGGCAAATAATTGCAAAGGAAGCAAAGTGTCATTTTTGTCGATAAACGAATAGCGTATTACTTTAAATGTGTCCACTACCCAATATCCTGGGTTCCCAAACATGGGTTCATTCCAAAATGAATCAATTTTTTCAATTTCAAAACCCACTTTTGCTTTGCCTTCGCTAAAGGGATACGCCTCAGTATATTTCTTATTTATTACCCATTCGCCTTTTTTATTGGTGTATCCATAAAGTTTTCCTTTTTGAGTTGGCATAAGTTTGGGAGCACAGGCCAATAGAAATACTGAGCCCGTTAAAACTGCTAGAAATTGAGATGTTTTCATAGAATTCGCTTCGAAATAAGAGGTTTTATTTGGCTTGAGGGCTTAAAGAAGTACAAATTAGAAAGAGAAAGAATTTGAGAAGAGTTTAAAACTGCTTGATGCGATAAGTTTTTTGAATTCAATGTAATGAAAAGGCTCAAATGAAAAAACTGAGTTCAAAGACGTTGAAAACATACTTGAGCAACTATGTTATTTGTTAGTTGAAAAGACAATAAAATTTGGACTATGTATATATAAGACCTTATATTGGACCTGCATTAAGCGTTCAGTTTAAGCGCTGAACAGAACAAAAAGAAGATTAATTACAGGTTTTTTGGCATTCAAAAAAAGCGGATCATTAAAATGGCCCGCTTTTTTTATTGCTCTTTAGCCAGTTGTAAACGTCGTATTTTTTGGTAGGTGAGCTTTGACTCCAAGGCACTTAGTCTACAAATTGTAAAACCAGCAGCGCCATCAAGAAATCCCATTCTTACTACATAGCTCCAAAAGAATTTGAATGTAGGAGCCGCCATAATTTTGAAAAGTCCTGACGTTTTACCTCTTTTAAAAACTGCTTTTGCTTTTATAGTTGAGTATCGTTCAACTTTTTGTTTGTGCTCATTAACAGTGTAGAATGAATAGTGCGTCAAATCACCATCGAGCCATTTTGCTTCAACACCTTTTTGAAGTTCTACTTTATCGTGAGGGTTATAGCCACCCCATTCGCCAATTCTTTTATCCCAGAGCCTAATTTTTGTGTCGGGGTACCATCCGCAGTGGTTTATCCATTGGCCACAATAGTTTGTTTTTCTATTGAATTTGTAAGCTTTTTGTTGCCAATTCTTTTTTACAAATAATATTGAGTTTTGAAGCGTTTCAGTTAATGCTTCATCAGCGTCTAACGAAAGAACAACATGATGTTTAGCCATTTTCATGGCTCTGTTTTTCTGCTCAATGTGGCCATCAAATGCATGTTGCTCAAGCCTTACGCCAAATTTTTTACATATTTCAATGGTACGGTCTGTTGAGAAACTGTCAAGAACTAAAACCTCATCTGCAACGGGTAATACTGAATTAATGCAGCGCTCAATATTTCGCTCTTCATTAAAACAAATAATTACGGCTGAGATTTTCACTTCCATATCGCAAAAGTAGATGGCTTTAAATCAATATAGGCCTGCTTGCTTAGTATTAAGCGTTTCTATACTTACACCAACATTTTTCAAGATGATCATTTACCATGCCAGTAGCTTGCATATGGGCATACATAATGGTTGAACCTACAAATTTGAACCCGCGCATTTTTAGGTCTTTGCTTAATGTGTCAGACTCTTTACTAGTCGCCGGTATTTCGGCAAGTGTTTTTGGATGATTCATTATCACCTTGCCGTTGTTAAAACGCCATATATAGTTGCTAAAGCTTCCAAATTCTTTTTGCACTCTAATAAAATTTTGAGCATTGCCAATAGCAGCATTAATTTTTAACTTGTTTCTGATTATCGCCCTATTGCAAAGCAGCTCATCAACCTTTTTTTTATCAAAACTTGCCACTTCTTTTACTTCAAAATTGGCAAAAGCTTTTCTATAGCCTTCGCGTCTTCTTAAAATGGCTATCCAACTTAAACCAGCCTGAGCCCCTTCAAGAATTATAAATTCAAATAGCTTTTTATCATCGTAAACTGGCACTCCCCATTCTTCGTCATGATATTTTTGGTAAAGTTCATTTTTATTGCTCCAGCCACATCTTACCAAGGGTATGTCATTCATTTGAGCAATATAGGGTGAAATTAGAATTGTTCAAGAAAAGGTGTACTCTACTAAAGCTTACGAAATATCCTAAATCGGATTTTTTTCTTCAGAAATAGGCAGTAAAACAACTAGTAGGTTTTCTTAGCTCAGTGGTAATAAGCATAATCTGATAATTACACATTAAAGTGTTATTTATTGATGGTGCATATTTGCGCTATGGCTCAAAAAAATACAGCACACTTACCTTTGCCGCCAGCGCTCAAATTACTACGTGCTCTTTTCCCAATAATTCAATTGGTTTTGCCGCCTTTGGCTAAAAAAATTGGAGTAAGTTTCTTTTTAAAACCATTTAGATTTCCGTTGCCTGAAAGGGAGAAGGGCGTAGCATCTAAAGCCACTACTAAAAATTTACAGGTTAATCAATATGAGATTGCCACGTATGAGTGGGGCAGCGGTAATGAATACTTGCTAATGGTGCACGGTTGGAGCGGCAGAGCCATGCAGTTTCATGCATTAATTGAGCATTTTGTAGCTAAAGGTGTTAAGGTGATTTCTTTTGATGCTCCTGGGCATGGCAAAAGCTCAGGTGGAGAAACAAACCTTGTTGAATTTGCTGCCTGTATTAATTCAATTGTAGAAAAGAACGGAGATCCAAAGGCGCTTATTGGGCACTCTTTGGGTGGAATTGCCTGCATGTTTTATCAAAATCATTACCAAAAGGCAATACCACAGGTAACCATTAATTCGCCAGCAATACCCGACGAGATTTTTGAAAACTACGCTTACCGCATAAATTCAAAAAAAGAAAAAGTGGCCAAATGGATTAGAGATTATACGTTGAAGAAGTTTGAACGTGAATTTGATTCGGTTAGCGGCCAGGAGCTTTCAAAAGGTTTTGGGCAAGTGCCTTTTTTAATTGTTAATGACGAAGATGATAGGGAGGTAAGCTTAGAAAATGCTCAGGTGCTTCACGAACATTTACCAGGTTCGGAAATGTTTATCACCAAAACTTTTGGCCATGTTAGAATTTTAAGGGCTAAGGAGCTAATTAATCGTTTGGATAGATTTATTCAATCTCTTTAGTTAAACCCTTTTTTATGATTTGCGTTTTGGCATTGTGCTAAAATTATATTTGCTAATAAATAAGAACAAATAATGGAAACTGGATTACTTCATGGACACTCAGGACTTAGATACATTGTTTTTTTGCTGTTACTTGCAGTGATTGTAAAGGCTATTATAAACCTTTCTGGCAAAAAGGAATGGGCAGCTGGTGATACTAAAATTACTTTGTTTTTAATGGCTACAACCCATTTACAATTGTTAATTGGTTTTGTATTGTACTTTGTAAAAGGTTATCAAGGTTTCTTTAGCAATATGGGCGATAATATGAAGGTGGGTGACTTTAGATGGGCGGCAATGGAGCACCCTTTATTGATGGTAATAGTTGTTGTGCTTATTAGCCTGTTACACATTGGAAATAAAAAGCCAAATACCAAAAATAAAAGCAGACGAGCACTCATACTAGGCATTGCTTCATTAGTACTTGCGCTTGCAGCTATACCTTTTGATAGATGGTTTTAACTATTGGCTATGAGCGATAAAGTAGAAGAGTTTGACAAGTACCGTTTAGAAATGAACGACGTAATTCTTGGCAAGAAGAACAAGGTTATTAATAGGATTTTTAACCTTGATACCAATGCTTTTGAAGCTGGGGCCCTTGATGTTAAAACAAAAGAAATAATTGGCCTTACCACAAGCTTGGTTTTACGTTGTGATGATTGTGTGCGCTACCACTTAAAGCGCTGCCACGAAGAAGGCTTTACTACCGAGCAGCTTTACGAAGGTTTAAGTATTGCCTCATTAATTGGCGGTACGATTGTGATTCCTCACTTGCGCAGGGCGGCTGAGTTTTGGGAAGAGTTGGAGAAGAAATAAGGTTAAGAAAGTATTTTTGGGAAATGAGATTACAAGCATTTTGTTCGCAGTGTGATGGCGAAAATGACCTTGGCAAACAAAAATTTGTAACACGGGCCGAAATGTTAACCGCTCAAGGCGAAAGTGTAGACTTTAAATGTAAACACTGCAAAAGGCAATCAACAGCCCATATTGATGATATTAATTCAGCACCTGGCTATGGAATATATATTCTCGTGCCAAGTCTGCTCTTGATACTTTTTCCTGTAAACTACTTAATTATTGAGGTAACTCCGGGACCAATAGCCATTGTTTTTTCATTGGGAGCTATTTTCTATGCATCTAAAAGGTTTCATTCCAGTGAACTTAATAAGAGCAAAAAGTTCAATGATGATTACATAGATCCTAGCAGGAAAGAAGCGCAAATTCTTGAAAAGAATAAGAAGTATAAATACAAGTAATTTTAAAATGAGTAAACTTTTCGTATAAATATTCTTTCTAGCTCTATGCCTAAATATTTTATTCTTTTTGTGTTTGTAGCTTTCTCTTTTAAACCCTCTGAACCTAAAATTCCGATTTACTCTAAGTTCAATGATTTTAAGCCGCTACTTGAAAAAGACAATGACACCACTTACGTAATAAATTTTTGGGCTACTTGGTGCAAACCATGCATAGAAGAGTTGCCATATTTTGAAGCAATTGGTGAGAAGTATAAAGGCCAAAAACTGAAGATTATTTTAGTGAGTATGGACTTTGAGAATAGGGTGAAGAAAGGGGTAATTCCATTTATTGAAAAGAATAAAATTAAGAGCAAAGTGGTGGTGCTTGATGATCCTGCGCAGCACGAATGGATTCCTAAAATTGATAAATCGTGGACAGGAGCCATCCCAGCAACCTATATTTACCGTAGTAAAAAGAGTAAGTTCTACGAGCAGTCTTTTACCAAAGAAGAACTCGAAAAAGCCATTAAACCATTTTTAAAATAAACCTATTATGAAACAATTGAGCATTATATCAATCCTATTAATAGCCGCAGTATCGTTTATTGCTTTTAAACCTGCTGGTGTAAAGGTGGGTAAATCTGCACCCGAATTTAACCTTAAAAGTACCAATGGTTCAATGGTATCGCTCAGCGATTACAGCGACAAGAAAGGGGTAATTTTGGTTTTTACTTGCAATCACTGCCCATACGCTAAATTGTATGAAGATCGCTTGATTGCACTAGATAAAAAGTACAGTGAGAAGGGTTGGCCCGTAATTGCTATCAACCCAAATGATCCTGAAGTACAGCCTGCTGATAGCTACGAAAAAATGATTGAGCGTGCTGAAAATAAAGGCTTCACATTTCCCTACCTATTTGACGAAGGTCAAGAAGTATATCCGCAATATGGCGCTACAAGAACGCCTCATGTTTACCTTTTAGAAAATACTAAGAAAGGATTTAAAGTAGCCTACATTGGTGCTATTGACGATAATGCAAAAGATGCAACTGCCGTAAAAGAGCGCTTTGTAGAAAATGCAATAGATGCTCTAATGGCCGGCAATAAAGTTGAGAAGACAGAAACTGCTGCCATTGGCTGTACCATTAAAACTAAGAAGTAGGTTTTTTGAGTGACTCAGTAACTTAGTGAATGAGTGACTTAGGTTTAATTCTGAAGGATTGTTTTTAACCAGAAAACCTGAGTAGCACACACAATAAATGGATGGTCTTTATGTCACTTTTGTTATTCTAATTTTCACGGTACCATCCATTGTATGTTTCTTATTAGGTTGGGTTTTTCTATTAAAGAAGAAAAGCTCATGGAAATTAATGTTTGCAATTGGGTTTGTAGGTCTTGCATTTCCTTGGGTACTATTCAACGCAAGCAGCATTTTTGGTCGTAATAAGTTCATTGGTGAATTTCATGCAGTTGATGAATTCGAGAACCAAATAGAAATTGAGTTTAGAAGAAATGGAGACTTTCAAATAAACGTGAGCCCCTGCTCAATAAAGACAATTGGTGGAACGTGGGAGTATATTGATGAATTCGCTAGTACTTTAGTCTATGTAGATGGCTATGATGTAAAATTCTATTTGAATCGAGATGATGAATACGAACTTGAATCAGACATTTTTTCAGAATGCTGCAATCTAACAAAGCTCAAGGTCGAAAAATAAACCCTTCACACCTTTTTCACTCATTCACTGAGTCACTCATCTTCTCAGTCACTCTAGAACTAATAATTCCAAGAATTCGTAAAACCATTATAGAAGTCTAATCCAAATTTAATTTGGGCATCAAATTCTGAGCCCGGAAGGTTAGTACTCGCCGTTACGTAGTAAACGCCAAATTTCATGAGCTGTTCTTTAATTCTAAATGGTTTTTCAATTCCTACAAAACTTTCAATATGAGCAAAGTTGTTGCTGTATTCAAGCAGTGAGCCGCCGCCCACCACTGTTCTAAGGTTTAGGCGATTTAGGTAAGGAACTTTGTCAAACACTGCTCCATTAAAATGGTGAATGTAATGTGCTTCTAAGTAGGGTTCGGCCGTGCTAATACCCACGGGCATTAGTTGAAAAGAATGCAAAGGGTTTGAGTAAAAGAAACGGTCTGAACCACGGAAAAATTTGTTGTCAGTAAACCTTAGCGGCCTTGAGTTAATAAAGCTACCTGCCCTTACGTTGTATTTTGATATGCCTATTGATCCGATTTTAAAGTCATCAAAAACCCTTAGTTCTAAAAAATGATAATTCACCATACTACCTAAAGTGTTGGGTATGCCCCAGCGGTAGTGCACGCGCAGCTGAGGGTATTTACTACCCTGTATTATCTTCTGGTTAGGTCTTAAGTAATATTCCTGTTTAAAGCGAATGGTAAGATTTACCTCAAGTTCAAGATTAGTGTATCTCTCAAAAGGCTGTGGTTCATTTAGGCCGCCAAATAGCGTGTTGCTCCAATTGGCCAAGTTATAATCTTCTAATGATTGTTGATCGCTCCACTCCAATCTGGCATGCGCAAATACTCCATTTGTTATTTCTTGTTTATAACCTATAAGAGCATGTTCTTTTAGCGCATAGTTACCACGGCTAAAAGTAGCAGCAATTGACTCATAATTATTAATCATCTCGTAAATGCTACCACCGCCTATTTCAATTTCGGCAAATTTTATAGGATTAAAAAGGTAACTAACCGTGCCCGTTCCCCGCAAGTCGCGATTCAAAAAACCATAGTTAACTTCTCCATTCACCCCTATGCTTTTTCTGCTTTCTTTAAATGTTTTTCTGTAGCTACCACCAACAGAATGCCTGTAGCCGCCAACGGCAAATGGTCTTGGCTGCGCAATAAGCGGATTTAAGAAGAACTGATAGCCTTTAAACGAGTTTCTGTAGCCAACACCCATTATTAAAAAATCAAGAATACCAGTTGCATTGTAACTAGAGTCAGCGTCAGAGAGATAGGTTTCACTTGAATAGTAGGTTCTTATGCTATCTTGCTTTTTTATGTAACCTAATTCTTCAGGTTTTAATGTAATTGGCCTTACTGAGCTCCAATAATCAGCTCCTTTGTTTTCGGCAGTATCTGAAACAATACTCAATGCATTATCAAAAAATCCCTTTTCAAGCTCTGGTTCTATTTCATAATTAGAATACATGGCTACCGTATGGCCAATAATTTTTTCTTTACCTGACGAAAGGTTGTAAAAGAACTCTTCGCGCTCAGCTACCCAATATTTTTTTTCAATTTGAGTATAATTGGCAAACATTTTAAAATAACGATGAGCGTTAAGTGAGTTTTTGTCAATGGTAAAATCTACAGCTTTTATGCACCAAAGCTCATCAACTATGTAAATTAACCCAGTGAAATAAGGCCCCGCATCTCTTCTGGGTTCAACTTGTATTTTGTGCACCAAAACTCCGTCTTCCATAAAAGATGAAAGTAGCTTAAAACGATAGGCCAACATTGCGGTGTTAGAAATTGGTGAAACAAAAGGCTTATCATATACGGCTGGCAGGTCCATCAAATTCTGGTAAAAATTAAAATCGGCATCAGTTACTTCATCATAAAAAAGCAACTGGTTGGCTACAAAAGGTGGCGGGCCATAATCTTCCATAGTTGGCGTAAAAGTGGCACTTATTTGAGCTGAGTTACCAAAGTCTATTTCTCTGTTTTTGCTATGGTCTTGGTAGGCATGTTTAATTTCTTTATACTGGTTGGGTGCTTTCAAATAAATACTTGAGATGCTTTCAACAAACTCCATTCTTGTATTTGAAACAGAAGTGGTAAGCTTAAAGCCCACAGAGTCGATATTCTGAATTTCTTCTTCACGCTCTAAACTGGCCTTGTTGTAAACCCTAGCGCTATATGTTTCAAATTGCTCAAAGTATTTTTTTTTGTTGGCAATGGCCGAACGAATTATTGAATAGGCGGGATCTTCTCCATCAGCCATAATAGTGATGGGTGCCAATTGAAAAACTGACTCTTGAAGCACAATATGCCTAATTACCGTTTTATCGCTAATGGTAACTTCAATAACTTTCTCTTGATAGCCAAGGTTTTGAAACTTGATGCGGTAAGTGCCCGGTTTTAGGTTGAAGTAGTACTCACCTTTAAGATTGGTAATAACCCCATTTGTGCTGTTTTCTACGCTTACTGATGCTGACGCAATTGGTTTACCATTAGTATTAGATACGGTTCCTCTAAGTTGTTGCGCCCAAATTGCGGTTGAAGAATAAGAAAGTAGAATTATGCTTAAAATTCTTATTACCATGGTGCCAAATTACAAATAAGTGAGTTTGGAATTAAAACGGATGGGTTAAACGGAAAGTTACAGTGAAAAGTGGCTTATTTCTTATATCCAAGTTTTGGTTACGGGGTTGTAGGCCGATATTCCTAGTCTAAAAGTAGTTGTAAACGGTAAGTCTGAGCTGGCGCCGTTTATCATGTATACACCCACTTTTAGTAGCTCGGTGGCTATTCTAAATTTCTTTTCTATACCGTAATAGGTTTCAATATGGGTAAAGTTGTTATCGGCAATATAAAGTCCGTTGCTACCAACAGTTATTCCCAATCTAAGCGCCCTAAAAATGGGAACTTTATTCATAATTGATCCATCAAAACTATGGCGATAGTGATACTCTGCAAATGGTTTTGTGGTGCTTAAAGATTGCCCAAGCAACTGCTGACCCCTTAGTGGGTTTGTAAACCAAATAATATCGCCTCCAATAAAAAACTTCTCATCAACCAATTGTATAGCATTGTCCCACAAAAAGCTACCCGCAGTTACATTATATTGTGAGTAACCAAATGAGCCAAATTGCACTTTATCATGTATTCTGGCTTGTATGTAACCAAAGTTTGAAATGCTGCCAAGCACATTTGGAATTCCAATTTTTAGGTTCACATTTATTTTAGGGTATTTAGTGCCAAGAATTATTTTTCTAACCGCAGTTTTTCTGTAACGCTGTTTGATTCTAATGGCAATGTCAGCGTCAAATACCATTTTGGTAAAAGCATCAAAATAAACAGGCTCGAATACACTGGTAAAGTTGTCTTGAAAATAATAATCTATTCCAACAATTAGGCTATCGTTAAAAGGCGGTAGCTCCAAGTCAGTAATTGGGCTATGTTTGGCATAACGCAATTGAGTATTTACAAAAAGTCCATTAATGTATTCTCTATCGTATCCAACAGTAAAATGATTGGTTAAATTGTAGTTTCCAGGCGATAGGTTGGCTGCAATAGATGGATTTTGATTTAGAAGTTCGTATTCGCTACCAAAGCCGGCGTGAATTTTTGAAAAATTGAAATTGTTATAAGTGTATGCTGCTTTAAAATGCCCTCTTAAATCTTTATTGTAAGGTCCATAATCAACCTGTTGATAGGTTTCAATTTGCCGGCCAGTTTCTTTAAAAAACTTATTAAAACTAAAACCAAATGCGTGTCTATACCCACCGGGCTGAAAGAGTCTTGGCTGATCAATTACTGGTAATACATAAATATACCTGCCTTTTTGAGAATTCTGAAGTTCAATTCCCCAAAGTAAAATATCCCAAAGATCAGTTCTGTTAAAAGATGAGTCTACGCTTGCTAAATACTCTGGTGTGCTGTGGGCCAGTGTAATACTGTCTTGCGCTTCAATAAACTCAACTTCTTCTCTTTTAAGAGTAATGGGCCTGTTTTGTGCAAGAATATCTAGAGCATCTTTTTCAGCATTTTCTGACATTATCGAAACATCACCCTTAAAAAAACTGGATTCAAAATCAACGTTGATTTTATAGTTGCTGTAGTGAATTACTGTATTACCAATAAACGTAACCAAGTCTTCGGTGCTCTGATAAAAAAACTCTTCGCGCGTGCAAACCCAAAAGCTATCGTTCAGTTTACTATAGTTCTGTACAAATTGAAAATCATTATAGCTTGCCAAGCTTTGTTTGGGTAGTTTAAAATTGACCGATTTTACCGCCCATTCTTCATCTACCAAATATATATGTCCTTTAAAAAGAGCATCTGCAGGTCTTCGGGGTATTATTTCTATTTTAAAAATTACATCATCATTTTCTCTAAAAGACTCAATAAGCTTGAATTTATAAGAAGCAGTGGCCAAAGGGTGCAAAGGAGAAATGAAAGGCATTTCATTCAAATCGGCCACTCTAATATGGGTTTGATAAATACTTAGGTCAGTTTCTAGCGGGTATAATCCAAAAAGCAGCGGATTTGCTTCAGGAATATCAGCTACATCATAATTCTCTTGCGCATCCATATAAAACCCATAATTAGCCAATGAATTGGCAATGCTCAAAAACTCAGGCCTGTCAGAATAGTTTTTATATCCAATTACCTCTTCCTTTACATTATTGGGCGCTTCGGCAAAAATGTTGGCATACTTTTCTACAAAGTTCATACGCTCTGTTGTGGTATATTTAATCTTCTTATTGGTAATGCTGTCTCGTTCTTTGTTAAGCTCTTCTTTTTGCAAAGCGGCCTTTACATATGCATTGGCTTTAAAGCTCTTTATCTGCGCCAAATGAAAAGCTCTTTTATCAATAGCCTTTTGCATTAAGGCGTAGGCAGGATCTTTTCCCTTAGCGCTAATTGCAATTTCGTTGAGCTCGGTTACAAGTAAAGTCATACTTACGCTCAAAGAATTCTTTTGAGGTATACTTAATTCAACCTCTTTTTTCTCATATCCTAAAAATTGAAAAACCAAAGTGTGATTACCAGTTTTCAATTCCATTACAAAAGCGCCCATTGCATTGGTTACAACTCCATAAGTTGTGTTTTTATCGTAAACTGATACCCCCGGCATAGGTTCTCCTAGTTCATTATAAACTGTTCCTCTAAGTTGTTGTGCCAACGATAAAAAAGGTAAAAGCAATAGTAAAAAGCTAAAGCCTATGCGCATAGTCTAAAAATTCTTAGGTCAAATTAACGACAAGGCTCATCATTATTGCTCAAAAGAAGAAATCAAATGATACAAAAGGAGATATGTAATGGTTTAAAGTTTATAAGCTTAATCGTTACTCAAATTGATGCTCTAAAATTTTCATAAAATCATGTTCAGTAATAATACCAACCAACTTACCCTTAGTTAATACTGGCACACTGCCAATTTTATTGCCGATCATAATTCTCAATACATCCTTAAGTTCGGTATTAGGAGCTACGGTTACCACTTCTTTAATCATAACATCGCCTAAAGTAAGTTTTAATCTTATTTTTTTGGGTTCGTTATAGTACTTTAATAAACTACCGCTAGTTACCAGCCCAACTAGTTCTTTTTTACTGTTTTCTACTGGTAAGTGATGAATGCCAAGCCAATCCATTAAGTTGGCGGCATAATCAATAGGGTCATTTATATCAACAGTACATAAGTCTGTACTCATCAATTGCCTTACCACCTTAAACCTTTTGTTCCAATTGCCAGCTTCTTTAAGCTTAGCCAATGGCCATGTGTGTACAGGTTCTGAAGTTTGCTGCCTTTGGTACATAGCTGCAGTGGCGGCCACTAGCGCATCTTCTTTTCGGGTTTTTTTACCCATTTTTTCAACTGACTTTAAAAGCCAATTTGATCCCGTTTTTTCAGTTCTTACCCTTTCTCTTACAATACCAAGGTATTTGTTTATGTCTTTCTGGTTTACACCTGCATTTGTGAGGCCTACTTTAGCCATATCGAGCAATTTTTCAATTAAACTAATTGCAGGAATTGATTCATTATTAAACCATGTAAATTGTGCATTTAGGCTCAAATGCGCCCCTCTAAAAAAGTTGCGTTTAGCATTATCAAAGTCATAGTGCTTTGCTATGGTTTTCATTTCTTTTGGCACATTGTTCATTAAACCCCACCAAAAGGCCATGTTGGCCACTTCATCAATTACGGTTGGCCCGCTTGGTAGGTAGCGGCATTCAATTCTTAAATGAGGCACACCATTGGTAATGCCATAACAAGGTCTATTCCATTTGTATACCGTGCCATTAAAGAGATTTAAGCCTCTTAGTTTTGGTATTTTTCCTTCAGAGATTACTTTGAGTGAATCTTCTTTTTGTGGATCGCTTAATAGTACTTGATACCGTGCAATATCATTCTTAAATATTTCAAGAACTGAAGACTTTACCCAACCTGTACCAAAAGTGGCTCTCGAGTAGTTTTCTCTTAGATCGGTTGAAAGGTTTGAGAGTTCAACCACTTGTTGAAAAAGGGCAATTCGGGTTTCGTGCCATAACCTTTTACCTAAAAGTAGGGGAGAGTTTGTGCATGCCGCTAAAAGCGGTCCGCTAATCATTTGCGCCCAATTGTATTTTAAGGCAAAGTCTTTTGGTTTTACCTGTAAATGAGCCTGAATACTTGTATTGCAAGCTTCAAAAAGTACGGTATGCGATTGGGTAATAAGCTCATCAACCCCTTTTATTCTAAAATCAAAAAGTTTACCCCTAGTTTCAAACATTCTATCAAGTAGTTCGCTGTAACGGGGTATTGGGGTTATGTTATGTATGTCAATGTCACTTTTTCTTATAGTGGGCAAAATGCCAGTGAGTAATACCTTGGTGTTGTATTTTTTTGCGGCATTTTGGGCTTTAAGCAACAAAGCTCTCAAGTCTTTCTCAACCTTTTCTAAGCAATTGCCGTCAAAAACTTGCGGATTAAGGTTCATTTCAATGTTGAACTTTGCCAGCTCAGTGGTAAAGTGTTCATCATCAATTTCCTTTAAGATTTCAATGGCAAGTGGAGCTGTTCGCCATGTTTCATCGGTTAAGCAGAGTTCTTGTTCAACCCCTATTCTGGTCGTTTTATCACTAAACGAACCGTTTTTCAGCATTTGTTCTAGAGCTTTTAAGTCATTTAGCAATTGCATTATAAATGCCTTTCGCTCTTTAGCATTAGATATATTTTTAACCTTGAATGAACCCATGGGAGGGCAATTTACATCTGCATATTGCTTTAAAAAGATGACTTTGCGCATGTTAATTTTATTTGAGGTACAAAGCCAAACATTCTCTTTACTAAGCGAGATAGGCTATTCGCTAAATCAGGCTGTAGTTCTCATTAAATCTAAATCATATTCGTAGCCGTACTTGTTTTTAGTTTACACTCTGTGAAAAGCATTTTTCACTATTACCTGTTGATAAAGAGCCTTCGGATTTTTACTCGAAGGCTCTTTTTATTTAAATGCTGAAGGCTTTTCCGAATTATGCAATAGAGAACCTAATGCTGACTTTATTCTCATCAAATCAAACACTTCGCTTTCCTTTTCTTCATAGCATGTGGTGCTATTAGAAAAAAACGATTACTTAACCGTTATCACAAAACCTATAGTATAATGCGGTTTTAAGTGATTTCAACTTTGGTGTGTTAAATCGTATTGAAAGTTTAATTACACTAAATTAAACCCTATTCAGATTTTTCTTTTGTGAAGCAGGTTTGTACTAAAGAGTTGCGCTACTAATATGAGATGTTGGAAAGGAAATGATAAGAAACCCTAGACTGTAATTAATACTTTACGGCCAAATTTTGGCTTGGTCCATTCAGTTACTCATATAAATTACTTGATGCTACAAAACAGAAAAGGCTACTCGTTTAGAATAACCTTTTGTATTTGTAAAGTTTCTTTTTTCTTAATGTGGCATATAAAGCTTGTGTAGTTTTTGGTTAAGGCCAAAATCAAAGCCATCATCTTCGTCACTATCATCATTAAAATCAAAGTCGTTGCCGCCCATATCTTGTCTAAATGAAATGCCTAAATAGAAAATATTAGATCTACCAATATCTTGATAAATAAGTCTTCCGGTAGCATCAGCAAATTCTGGGTTAAAGAAATCAAACATGTAATATTTAACCTTAAACATAATTTTATTCATGCTATAACCCACCATAAAAGAAGGTTGAAGAATATTTATTTCATCGCTGAACCACTCGCTAGACTTTATTTTTTCACCTTCGGGAGTCCAGTCTTTTTTCTTGTAGTGGAAGAAAGCTTCAATCTCACCTCCAAAAAAGAAGAAATTGTCATTTTCAAGATCGCCTAATTTAAATACCAATGGCACACCAAAAGAGAGTGATCTTCTTTTGTGTTTTTCTGGATCGCCCCAGTTTAATCCAACATTTCTAAGGCTTATTCCAAAGTAAGTGCCAAGTATGCCTCTGCTATCTACATTATAAACAAGCTCAGAGTTTGGAAATATGCTAAACCTAGTACGTGTGCTTCCATTTCCAGTAGCCCCTGTGTACTGGCTCCAAGAAAATATGTATTCACCTTGGCTAGTCCAATAAGTTTGTTGTGCGTTTGATGTTAGTGCTAGAGCCCCAAAAAGTGCTGCAAAAAGTAAAATTCTTTTCATTTGATGCGTTTGTGGATGTAAAGGTAAAACACGGTTTTAAAAAGCTCTTTTCAAATAGTGTAAAAGAGTAAAAATGGTGATTGATAAAGTAATTTCTATGTTAAATGGAATGAATAAGGTCTTTATGGATTAACCGCCGAGTTTATCAGGTAATGTAGCGAAACCGAGACAACGCAAAATCCTTGCATACCCCATCACTCTCTTCGTGCTAATAAAAATTGCATTCAAATTAAAAATGCAAATAAAATTGGAATTCAAATGGAATCAACTTTAGATTTGTGTCAGGAAAAAATGGATGGATTAGCAGTGAGTTTCGAGCCACGAGTAGTGAGCTTTTCATGATTCCATTCCGCCAAATAAAAACGTACGGAGAATGAAAAATTTTAAGAGCCTAAAAGTATGGCAGCAGGGAATGTTGTTTGTAAAATTGGCCTATGAGCTACGTAAATCATTACCTGACAGCGAGCGGTTTGGTTTGATGGACCAACTCAAAAGAGCGTCTGTATCAATCCCCACAAACATTGCAGAAGGTAGTAGTCGATTAAGCGACAAAGATTTTAGTTGGTTTCTGCAAATAGCGCTTGGTTCTGCATATGAAGTGGAAACGTTGTTGCTTCTGATTAAAGACATAGGTTACGCATCAAAAAGTGAGTTGGATCAATTGCCGATTATCGACGAAATACAAAAGATGCTTTTCGGTTTAATGAAAACATTGAAAAAATAGTGTTGGAGTCGCGAGTAGCTAGCCATGAGTCTTGAGTTTTTGCAACTCGAAACTCGCCACTGAAAACTCGCCACTCGTTACTCATAATTTACAACTCTCATGAATATAGCCCACATGGATCTTGACACCTTTTTTGTGTCGGTAGAGCGTTTGCAAGACAGGCGCCTAATTGGTAAACCCGTGCTTATTGGTGGCACTACCGATAGGGGCGTGGTGGCGGCTTGTAGTTACGAGGCGCGTGCTTTTGGCATACACTCGGCCATGCCTATGAAAATGGCGCGGCAGCTGTGCCCTGAAGCTATTGTGGTACGCGGCAATAGTGGCAATTACATGAAGTTCTCTGATATGGTTACCGATATTATCAAAGAAGAAGTGCCGCTTTTTGAGAAAACATCAGTTGATGAGTTTTACATAGACCTTACCGGAATGGATAAATTCTTTGGCTGTTACCAATTGGCATCTCACATACGCCAACGGATCATTAAAGAAACGCACTTACCTATTTCGTTTGGGCTCTCGCAAAACAAAACGGTATCAAAAATTGCAACTGGCCAAGCCAAACCCAATAATCAAATTGAAGTAAGGCGCGGTACAGAGAAAGAGTTTTTAGCACCGCTTTCGGTTAAGAAAATACCTATGGTGGGTACTAAAACTTACCAAACCCTACGCAATTTGGGTGTTAAGCGCATTAAAACCATACAAGAAATGCCCGTTGAGCTCATGGAAAATGTGTTTGGTAAAAACGGTAGAGTACTTTGGGAGAAAGCCAACGGAATGGATGCTTCGCCAGTAATTGGCTACCAAGAGCGTAAGTCTATTTCAACCGAGCGCACTTTTGATAGAGATACCATTGATGTGCGCAAGCTAAAAGGCATACTTACCGCCATGACCGAGAATTTGGCTTTTCAGCTGCGCCGAGGCCAAAAGCTTACTTCATGCATTACCGTAAAAGTGCGCTATTCTGATTTTGATACGCGTTCATTACAAAAGCGAATTCCTTACACATCGGGCGACCATGTATTGCTACCCGCAGCGCAAGAGCTTTTTGATAAACTCTACAACCGGCGTGTGTTGGTGCGCTTGGTAGGTATTCGTTTTAGCCATTTGGTAAGCGGTAGCTACCAGGTTGATCTTTTTGAAGATGTGAAACGCACCATAAACTTATACGGTGCCATGGACCATTTGCGCAAACGATTTGGCGAACGCTCAGTAATCCGAGCTTCAGGTATTGAAGCCCGAACCATTGGCCGTGGCAATCCATTTACGGGTGGCCCGCCACCGTTGTTGGCTAACAGAAGGCAGTGACTTCGGCTTCGCTCAGTCAGCGTTTTCGGCTAGTTTTGGCTTTGCTCAAATGCTACCGATTAGTAATTACGCTATTGGTGAGCTTGTTATTGGTTATTTGGGGTGCATTAAAATGAAATAATTCTTAACTGATATAGTAAGAAACTTTATCATCATATATTCATTCCTTGATGAAAGAATGTGTGAAAATACTAGTGCTTGTAACAACCTTAAGTGCACTGGGCTCTTGTATAGGAGATGATGATATGGGAGAAGTTATGACATTAGATGTCCCATTAAATGAAGCCGATTTAGCACTTGTACCCTATAGAAAAGGTGATAAGTTTACCATGAAGCACAGTGGTGGACAAAGTGTTACGTTTTCAGTTTTAGACGATGCTTCAAGTTATCATAGTTACGATCCAGTATGGGAGTGGGATATTAATGAAGATCTGGTGCATTTTGAGTCAAAGGGATATTCCATAAAAGGTGATTTCCCAAAGATTGAACTCTTTATTAGCCTTTATAAAGATTATGAACTTTCGTGGTCAGATATGTCAATTTCAGATACGCTTACACGCTTATCATTATCCAATGCATCTAGGAGCTATCATGTTCTTGGTGATATTGATAGTTTGGCCGATAACACTGCCCGCTACAAAAAGAAGCTTATAGGAAATGCATGGAGAGAAGACGTCTATTATTCATTCGATTCTACAACACTCGAGTTCGATCAAGTTATCTTACCTCTGGGTATTTGGTATAATCCAAAATCAGGTTTTCTTAAATTAACGTATAACAATGGTGATTCTTTGGTAATAGAATGAGGTACTTTTATTTAACAATAATTCTTTTCTTGGCTTCTGGTTTAAGCTCTTGTTTATTAAACCCTATTTGCCCTGGTGGCAATATGCGCGAGTTTTATCTAAGCGAAAGAGTTAAATCATGGCTTCCAGATTCAATGCTTAGTAAGTCCATAAAATATAGGTCAAGCAATGGCTTTAGTGAATCAATTTATAGAAGAAGCTTTTTAGAAAACGAGATGAATTGGCAAAGCAATGGTCGTGGCTGCGATACAGAGACAGAGTATTCTTCTTGCACATTTGAATCTAGCTATACTACAACTGAGATTTATATTAGAATTAGCTCTTATGAAAATGAAGAAAGATTTAGTATAGATTTTAATGATTTTGCAGCTCGGTTTGACTTCTCAACTGGCAGTAGTGGAAGTATTACTAAAGCTAATTTATTTGACGATACAAGCGTGCGCTTAGCATCAGAATGGGAGTTTTTGTCTTCCATCGAATTCAATGGTAATGTTTACTCTGATGTTGCAAAAATTACTCAGGTAGTGGTTGAAGGAGAAGTTGATGAACATACCCCAGAAATAGTTTTCTATGGCAAGGGTTTTGGAATTCTTGCTTTTAAGCAATTTGATGGTGTTGTTTGGGAGCTGGATAATTAGCTATACTTGCTCTTGGTGCTTTGCGTGTTTTAATACTTAAACTCTGATGCTAAAGTTTCGAAAACGGCAGTGATTTTCGATGTTACTAAATGGTAAGTAGCTATTTAGCAACTTGCCATTTAGTAACATAGGTTTTAGACGTTAAATCTATCTTTTGCCCAAAGCTCAAACACCGGATCTACTATAAAGAAGTTGTCTCTTTCTTTCATAATTACATCATTGGCTTCTAGTATTTTTTTGTTTTTGGTAACCGTGGCCGATGTGCCCAAATTATACTTAAGCATGGTGGCTTTGCTATTGAGTTGGCTGGCGCCATGTAGTATGGCTTTTATTAAGTTTAGTTGCGTGCGCGATAGGTTTTCTACCTCGCGCTCATACATCCACGAGTTGTGTTCAATAATGCGTTGTAAGCTATCTTCAAGTGAGTTGTCGCTAACTTTATCGACGGTGGTATTCCATACGGTGTAAGAAAGTTGTTGCACATAGTAGGGGTGGCATTTCATTTGGGCTACAATCCATTTTATTTGCGTTTGCTCTATTGTTTTTTTGTGCATTTTAAAGCCGTTTTCAATAAAAGGTAGCCAATGTTCTTCGGCTATTTTTTTAAGTGGAATAAAATCTCCAAAGCGATAAAACGGCATTTTTCGATTGTTAAAGATCTGCTCCATCATGCTGCGCTTGCTGCCGTATAGGCAATAACTCACTTGTGTGTGGTGTTGCCAAACCGCCCTAAGGTTTCGCTGAAATTGCAATGGGTCATCAAAGCGGCTAAGGCTCTGAAATTCATCGATACAGACTACAATTCGTATTTCCTTTTTCTCGGCTATTTTTTGCGCCAAGTCTAATACTTCGCTTTTGTGTTGCTGTAGCTCTTGCCAATCAAAGCTTATTGATATGTTGTTTTCAGGGCTAAGACCAAGCGATAGTTTTGGTGTAAGCTTTTTAAAATACTGGCCAGCTTGGCTTAGTATTTCTTGCGTTTTGCTAGTGCTAAGCTTTAGTAATTGTGTAGCAAGCCGTTGGTAAAAGTCGTCTTCGTTTTCTATTGAGAACATATCAATAAAGCAAAATCTAATGCCTTTTTGCTCTTTTTGAATTCTATTGGCGCTTTCTAAAACAAGCGATGATTTGCCCCATCTTCTGGGCGAAACCAAAGTGCAGTTAATGCCATTATAGAAATTATTGCGCAAAATCTCGAGCTCTTTGCTGCGGTTTGTAAACGACCTGTTGTTTGATGTTACACCAAATGCAAACGGATTCATAAGCTACATTTTACACAAATATACATGTTACCTTTTGGTAAGTTGCTATTTGGTAACTTACTAAAAGGTAACATCAATTTAGTTCAATATTGTGTTCCTAAATTGAACGCTACGCATTAAGTATATTCGGTTGCTGAGCGAATGCAAGAAAGCATACGTGCTGTGTGTAGCCAAAAGAAATAAGTACGCGTGCTGAGCGTAGCCGAAGCAACGCAACAAGCTTGCATACCCCATTTATTTCTTCGAGCCAATAAAAATGGTATTCAACCTAAAAATGCAATTAAAAATAGAATTCAATTTTAAATGGCTTTAGATTTGTGTGAGAGATTGTTCGTGAGTTGCTCGGCGCAGAGCGCCTACAGATGCTTAAGTTCCGAAGCCAGAGCTTCGTAACAGCATAAATAAATGACGCTTGCTTCCAAGCGAGTGTCGGCTACGTTCTAAAGCGGTTATAATAATGAGGGTAATTACCACTCGCTGGAAGCGAGCGGTATCGAGAAAACATTCCTTTCCATGGAAAAGGGAAAGGTGTCCCGAACTTGCTTCGGGACGGATAGGGTCGAAACCGACTTTAAACTCTAAACTAAAAACTGTGTACCTAAACTGCCATACATATTTCAGCTACAAATACGGCACCATAAAGCCTGATGAGCTCATGCAAATGGCTGTAGCCAATGGCGTGGAATGCTTGGCGCATACCGATATTAATTCTACTTCGGCGAGTATGGAGATGGTGCGGCTAAGCTATAAATATGGCGTGCGAGTGGTTTGCGGCATAGATTTTAGAAATGGAGCCGACCAGCTTTTTATAGCCTTGGCTCGGAATAATGAAGGCTTTTGTGAAATTGGCGGTTATTTATCTCAATTTCTCACAACCGAAAATCCTGAAATTCCTGCCCGTGCACCCGCTTTTGAAAATGCCTTAGTGATCTATCCTTTTGAGAAGTACACCGATTTTGAGTTACAAGAGAATGAATACATAGGCATAAGGCCTGAGCAGTTGAGTAAGTTTCGTTTTGGTTTAAAGGGTTTTCACCAAAGGTTTACGCACAAATTGGTGCTGCTGCAAACTGTTTCTTTTCGCCATAAGGCCGACTTTAATGCCCACCGTTTATTGCGTTCTATAGACAATAATATTCTGTTAAGTAAGCTGCAACAGAGCGAAGAAGGGCAGCCACACCACCGCATGGTAGGTATGGATAAAATGCGCGAAGTGCTTAGCGATTTCCCCAAGATAAAGCAGAATACCGAACAGGTTTTGGCGCAATGCCATATTGAGTTTGATTTTGGCAATACCGAAAGGCACAATAACCAGAAAACCTATACGGGTACCATTCGCGGCGATTTGGAGTTAATGACCAAATTGTATGAGGATGGACTAGATTACCGCTACCGTGGCCATGTGCCTGATGCAGTGCGCGAGCGAATTGCCAAGGAGATGGATATCATAGAGAAGAAGGGTTTTCTATCATACTTTCTCATCAATTGGGATATTACTACCTACGCACGAAACAAAGGTTATTTCTATGTAGGGCGGGGTAGTGGCGCCAATAGCATTATGGCCTATTTGCTGCGAATTACCGATGTTGACCCCATTGAGCTAGACCTGTATTTTGAGCGCTTCATCAATTTGTACCGCAAAAACCCACCTGATTTTGATATTGACTTTTCGTGGACCGATAGAGATGATGTTACCAAATATATTTTCCGCCGTTTTCCCAATACTTCGCTTGTGGGTGCTTATGTTACTTTTCAGCGCAGGGCGGTAATTCGCGAGTTGGGTAAGGTTTTCGGTTTGCCAAAGCATGAGATAGATAAGCTTTCAAAAGGAGAGTTTGATGTGCGAAGGCTAGATAAAATGACGGGGCTTATTCTACGATATGGCCAGTTGATAGACAATTTTCCGAGTCATTGCAGTGTGCACTCAAGTGGTATTCTCATTGCCGAAAACAACTTGCACCACTACGGCACCACCTTTATGCCGCCCAAGGGTTTCGCTACTAGCGATTTTGATATGGTAATAGCTGAAGATGCGGGTTTATACAAGTTCGATATTTTGGCGCAACGCGGTTTGGGTAAGATCCGCGATGCCATTGATGTGGTTTTGCAAAACCAAAATGTACTGGTTGATGCGCATGACATTCAGAGTTTTAAAGAAGATCCGCTTATAAATAAAAACCTGAGCGAAGGCAAAGCAATCGGCTGTTTTTATGTAGAAAGCCCTGCCATGCGTGGGCTGTTGTGCAAGCTGCAAGTAGATACCTATTTGGGGCTGGTGGCTGCTAGTTCTATCATTCGCCCTGGTGTTTCGCAAAGCGGAATGATGCGCGAGTACATAAAGCGCTACCGTTTTCCTGAAGAACGTAAAAATGCCCATCCAGTAATGTTGGACATTATGCCCGACACTTTTGGTGTAATGGTGTATCAAGAAGATGTAATAAAAGTGGCGCACTATTTTGCTGGGCTTACCTTAGCTGAAGCCGATGTATTGCGCCGAGGCATGAGTGGTAAGTTTAGAGGTAGAGAAGAGTTTGAAAAAGTGCGTCAGAAGTATTTTGAGAACTGCCGAGAGAAAGGTTATACCGATGAACTGGCCAAAGAAATATGGCGACAGATTGAGAGCTTTGCGGGCTATGCTTTTGCTAAAGGCCACTCGGCCAGTTATGCAGTTGAGAGCTACCAGAGCCTTTTCCTAAAAACCTACTATCCTTTGGAGTTTATGGTAGCCTGCGTAAACAATGGCGGCGGTTTTTACCATATGGAAGACTACATACACGAAGCGCGAATGCATGGCGGTATTATTCATCCGCCTTGTGTAAACCAAAGCCAAGTGCTGTGTAGCATTAGCGGAAAAGATATTTTCATTGGCTTGGGTTATTTGCATGAGTTAGAAAATAGCATTGCACAACAAATAGTGGAAGACAGAGAGCTCAACGGCGAGTTTTGGGATTTCAATGATTTTATAGACCGACTCAATGTTTCACTTGAGCAAGTAAGCATACTTATTAGAATTGATGCTTTTAGGTTTACCGGAAAAAACAAGCGCGAATTGTTGTGGGAAGCGCATTTTAAACTCAATAAAGAGAAGAAAAAGTTTAAGCAAGAAATGCTGTTTAAACCACCGCACCGTCACTTTGAAATACCGCAACTAGAGCGAAATCAACTGGAAGATGCTTTTGACCAAATTGAGCTATTGGGTTTTGCACTGAGCCACCCTTTTGATCTACTGAGAGAAGAAAAAGAAAGGCATTTGCTGGCCAAGCACTTGCCGAGCCTAAAAGGTAGAATGGTGGGCATTTGGGGTTATTTGATCAATACCAAACCCACTAAAACCATAAAAGGCGATTACATGAATTTTGGCTGTTTTATAGATTATGAAGGTAATTTTTTCGATACCACTAGCTTTCCCAATGTGGCGGCACAGTTTCCGTTTAGAGGGCGCGGTGTTTACGAAGTAATTGGCGTGGTGGCCGAAGAATTTGGCTTTTACAGCATAGAAGCCCAGCGCATAAGAAAGATAGATGTGATTTCAGATCCGCGCTACAGCGATAGCGAACAGAAAGTACCTGATGCTAGTTTGATGAATTTTTTGAAACCAAGGATTGCTTGATGTGATGATGTATTAATTTGTTAATGTGCTGATGTGTTGATTTGAAAATTTGAAGATGAAAGAATTTGAAAATGGGAGAACCGGCGCAGAGCGCTTTGGGATGTATAGGTTCAGAAGCTGGAGCTTCGAAACGGCCGTTAATTAATGACGCTCGTTTCTAACGAGTGTCGAATACGCTTAGCCCCATCCCCATCCCTTCTCCGCCAGCTGGCGGAAAGGGAGCCCGACAACTTCCTTTCCCTGGAAGAGGGAAAGGTGGATCGCCAAGCGAGACGGATAGGGTCGAAACAGATCTTAGACAAAAAATCAACTTTAAACTTTAAACTTTAAACTTTAAACCAGAAACTTCTCTCAACCTTGAACTCAAAACCCAATACGAATAACTCAACACAGCTTAAAAAAGGCCGCGGTGCTCAGCAAAACACCGCCAACAAATTCAGTCAGTATGATTTGGATAGTGAGTTTTTTGAAGATGTGGTAGATGAAGAAGAGTTGAGCGAAAAGCCGCAAACGCAGTTGCAAGCGGTTCACCCAAAAACCATTGTAAATAAAATTACTAGCCCTGATGTTCCCATGCCTTGGGGAATAAACCCTTACCAAGGCTGCGAGCATGGCTGCACCTATTGCTATGCAAGGCCAACCCATGAATATTGGGGCTACAGTGCAGGTAAGGATTTTGAGCAAAAGATTCTTTACAAACCCAATGCGACCAATTTGCTTAGGCAGTTTTTCACCAAGAAAAGTTGGAAAGTCGCGCCGATAATGCTTTCTGGGAACACGGATTGTTACCAGCCTGTAGAAAGAAAATTGCAGCTTACTCGGCAATTGCTCCAAGTATTTTGTGAATACCGTAACCCCGTAGGCATTATCACAAAAAATGCGCTTTTACTAAGAGATTTGGATTTGCTGAAAGAGCTCAACGAGCGTAATTTGGTTCACGTAGCCATATCACTTACCACTCTAAACGAAAGTGTAAGAAGAAAGCTTGAGCCAAGAACTTCATCAGTAAAAATGCGCTTGAAAACCATCAAGACTTTATCAGATAATGGTATTCCTGTTGTTGCGCAAATGGGACCTGTAATTCCTGGATTAACCGATCACGAAATACATGATGTGGTAAAAGCGGCTGCTGAAAACGGGGCAAGCCAAATGAGTTACATAATGGTAAGGCTCAATGGCGTTGTAGCAACCGTTTTTGAAGATTGGGTGCATAAAGCTTTTCCTGATAGGGCATCTAAAATATTGAGTAACATAAAACAAACACACGGCGGTAATATGGGCGAAAACCGATTTGGAACCAGAATGCGCGGTGAAGGTGCGGTTGTCGAAGCTTGTAACAGAATGTTTAAGATGGCCCAAGCTAAATATTGCCCCAAAAAGGATTTAAGCAAAATGGATACTCACCATTTTAGAAGACCACAAAAAGGGCAGTTGGAGATGTTTTAAATAACAATGCCCGCCTTTACATAAACAAGTTCGGTTGTATAGTACATCCATTCGTTTGGTAGCATTAAACCACGAATTGGTAGTCTAGAACCAACCGTGAGTGTAAAGCTCTTGTATATGCTAAATTGTTGGTGCAAGGAAACAATACCATACAGGTGGTTTTTTATTTCACCACTTTCTTTCCATTCAAAGGGCTCATTAATTGTTCTATGCGTTGTTATATATTTAATTTCTGGAGCAAAACACAACTCAAACTCTAGGGCTGTGGCATTTTGAGATTCAAACGGGCCTGTATTAGGATGTGTTAAGTAGCCAATCATAAATCTACCCATAATTTGCTTTGATTGAATTTTGCTTGATGAAGGAAAATTATCACCTTGTCCAATGAACTGGCCTTCGTCAAAATGCCATCTTTCTTTTTTTGTAAAATCAGTAAAACTCAAGCCATAGGTGTAAAAAGTGTTTCGGCTTTTTTTAAAGTTGATTTTGCCCGAGCCAAGTGAGTATTTAAGGCCAGCATCGCTTATGGTAAATGAAGTTTGTATTAATCTATTTGATTTCGTGAGCCTTGAAAATTGTAAATCCGCGCTTCTGAAAGATGCGCAAGCTTTAATGTTCGTTTGTTCTGTTGTATCAACCATAGGTATGTTGGGTGAATTCGGTTGATACAAAACAGGGTTGCATGAACTCATAACAAATGAAAATGCAATTATATAAAGGAGTAATAGTTTCTTCATTGGGCTAAAGTATGAAATTCATTTTAAGCAATCAATTTCACTTTAGCAAATGGATACACAGCATTTTAAAAGACCGATAAAAAGGGCAGTTGGAGATGTTTTAGTTTTCAAAATATTCGATATCCAAGTCTTAAATAGACTACCTCTTGAGTTATATAATATTGCTGTGAGAAAAGCTCTTTATTTTCAGAGAAAGGTAGTTTTATACCGAAAGTTATGCATAGTCCATTTCCAAAGCTTGCTTGACTTTGCATCGTTAGAACGGTGTAGTTTACATTTTTGAGATGTTTATAGTATTCAGTTCTTGATTCATCAATATCACTGTAGATATGATACTCAGTTTTTAGAGATGGAATTTGAGTGTATTCAAGGCTTAAAGAGTTAATCCATTTGAAGTCCTTTTTTCTTCTGCCAGGTTTGGTTTGAGCAATTGTAAAGTTTAAGTGGCGTTGAGTTCCTTCAATTCGAGCATTGGCAGTCCATGGGTTGCCGAATAGAGCTTCTATTGCATTTGCGGAAGTTTCTAGACTAGAATTTGCTTTTGAAATTCCCCAGTTTGCAGAAGTGAAATATTTGTTATTAGAAGATAGTTGAAACTGATAGCCAAGGCCAAAGCTAAAACCTTCTAGAAAGGTTGACGTTTAATGGCTTTCGAACTTCCCAAAAATTACCACTTAATGCATTTTGTAAAACTATGTTCTTCCCAATTAAGAAATTAGAGTGTAGTTCGGCTGACTGAAAACCTACATGAGAGTTTAATTCAACTCCATTGGATGTATCTACCAATGGGATATTGATAGTGTTTGCAACATATAAGGTTGGTGAACATGCACTCAAAATCAACAAACTCACGATCATATAAAAGGGCAATAGGTTTTTCATATGTCTAAAGTAAGAAATCCTTCTGCAACAACCATTTATACATTGGCAAAATCCTTACCCAGCCATTTTCGGTTTTTATATCTTCATCATCATCGTTGGTTATTAGTAAGCTTTCCTTTATGCCGTAATACTTCATGGCTTCGTTTAAGCCTTTTAGCTCGCGTTGGCGGGTGCTAAATTCATCAAGATCGTAGCATACGTTTATTAGTTTTTGCTCCCCTTCCATATAGAAATCAACTTCTTGTTTACCCAAGTAATAATGAATGTCTTCGGTTTTGCGGCGCAAGTGCAGGTAAACCGTGTTTTCGTACATTCTGCCATAATCAGGTGCAAATACAAAAGCTTGCCGCATGCCGGTGTCTATGCCGTAAACCTTGTTGGGGTTCACTGCTTTTTCACGTTCAGATTTGCTGTGTTTCTGCACATTAAAAAAGATAAAAGCATCTTCTAAATAACCCATAAAGTCATACAGCGTGTTTTTGCCTATGCTGTAGCCTTGCGATTTAAGGTCGTTAAACAACTTGTTTATACTCAGCGGATTGCTCATATTTACAAACAAGTGCTTTATCAGGTATTTGAGTAATTTGGTGTTCTTTATAGCGTACCTGTCGGCTAAGTCGCGGTATATCACTAAATCTATATACTCGTTGAGCACGCGGTTGGCGGTGTATTTATCAAGGTCAACCGTTTCAGGATACGAGCCTTTTTCTATGTATTCGCTAAGCGCGTTTTGCACCAAAGCTTTTTGTTGTGTTCCTGTGGTACTTGCTTTTATGTTTTTAAAGCCAAGAAACTCTGAAAATGATAATGGAAAGGCTTCAAAAGGTAAGGTGCGGCCACGTAGCGAAGTGGCTATTTCTTTACTCAAAAGCTTGCTCGATGAACCCGTTATGTAGATTCTACAATCTTCGGTGTCATATATTCTGCGGATGAATTTCTCCCAATTGGGTACGTCTTGTATTTCGTCAAAAAAGAAATAAACGGTTTCGTTTTTCTTATCAGGATAAAGCTCGTAGTAGGCGGTTAAAAAGTTGTCGAGGCTTTCTTCGGAAAAAGGAAAAAGTCGGTCATCTTCAAAATTGATGTAGATGAGGTTTTCTCGTGGGTGAGTTTCGCTCAGTTTATTCACTAGATCAAACAGCATGTAGGTTTTGCCACAGCGGCGCGGCCCTATGATAGAAACCACTTTATTGATGTTGGTTGGCAGTTCTATTTCTCGAGCTATGGTGGCTTTTGGTTTTCGCAGCACCCAATCTGTTATTATGTCTTTAACCTTGTCTTTCTTCATTGTTTCTTCTTACGAAAGTACACCAAAGATAAATAGTTTCTTTGTTAAAAAAGATACTATAGTAAATAGTTTCTTCTTTAAGAAGGATAAAACGTAAGTTTTGTTTCTTCGCTCATAAAGATTTACAAGGTTTGGTTATGCCAGAACATTTCTAACATTTCATTGTCTTAGAAAGTATGAAACTCATAGATTGGCAATTGAGCATAAATGCTGGAATGGTAATTCTTATATGGATGGTGCAGACTATTATTTATCCGGCTTACCACAGCATTTCGCCTGAATTGTTTAAGTCTTGGCATGGCATTTACTCAGGACAAATTAGCAGAATTGTTGCTCCATTGATGTTATTGCAAATTGGTTTGGCGGGAATACTATTCTTGAAAGAGCTAAATGGGTTTATCGGTATTCATCTTTTACTCATAATTGGCACCTGGGCGGTAACCTTTTTTGTTTCGGTTCCACTTCATGGTGAATTAAATAGATTAGGGCAGCACTATGAAACTATTGATAAACTGGTGAGCACCAATTGGTATAGAACTGCACTTTGGTCCGCAGCTTTTGTAGTGTCGGTTTTGATTAAGTTGAAGTCTTCATAAGGTGGGCCACCAACATCTTTTTGGCAATAGGTAAAAAAGTTTCTTGCATTGGGATTTTAATCTCGCTTTCAACCACGTAAGTTGCTGGGTTGGGTAGCTTCTTGTTCTTCTTAATCAAATCCGTTTTAATGCTAGATAGGGTGTTTACAATATTGCGTTTATAAGATGTAATGAATTGTGTTTGCAGGCTGCGGTAATTATCGGTAGATGTACTAAAAATCGACATATAGTAATTGTAAACCAAGTATTGGTTTCTGGCATCGGCCAATATAATATAGCCTTCTTCTTTTCTTAAGGGCACGACGCCAACAGCATAGAGCTTCAAATTATCTTCAAAAAACTCGTATATATCTTTACCATTGTCTAAGTATGATTTGATCTTAGGAATTGAATATTTAACCAATTGCTCAATATTGTCAAGCACATGGTCGTCTTTCAAAACTTGCTTATAAATGAGTTGAAGTTTTCTAACATCAATTCCACTTGATTCCTTTGGAAAACCTTCATCAAGCTTTTTTTTGCTTGTTAAGAATTGATGTAAATTTTGATAGTGATTTACCAATTCTCCCAATGCAGGATAAAGTTTGGTCTCTTTAAAGTGTCGGTTAACGTATTGAAGATAAGCCAGCAATACGTATTTCTTGTATTCAAAATCCGCGTTGCCATCGCAAAACCAGTTGTTTGTTAAGTTGCTCATGACAGTTATTGTTATTAGGGTGACATGACAGGCTTTGAAAAAATGTCATATTCTTATTTACGCCTTTAAAGCCTGTTTTATTGCTATTTATAGGTTTTTTAATAAATAGACTGCCAAATTTTCCAACATCTCAAACAATTCAATGAGAAACAATACTTGGCATAGAATTCGTAAACAGGGCGAGTAACAAAAACAAAAATTTAAAATAGTAGAACATGGCATCATCTATTAAACCTTTAGCTGACAGAGTTCTAGTTGAACCTGCTGCTGCTGAAACAACAACTGCTTCAGGCATTATTATTCCTGACACCGCTAAAGAGAAACCACAAAAAGGTACTGTGGTATCTGCGGGTCCTGGAAAAGTAGAAAACGGAACCAAAGTAGATATGACAGTTAAAGAAGGAGACACTGTTCTTTACGGAAAGTACGCAGGTACTGAAGTAACTATTGAAGGTAAGGAATTACTTATCATGAGAGAGTCTGACATCTTAGGCGTTATCTCTTAATTATTTATTTAGAAAATTCAATTAAATCTTAAAACAAAAGACAAATGGCTAAGCAAATTACATTTGATGCTGCTGCAAGAAACGGTTTGAGAGAAGGTGTTGACGCACTTGCCAACGCCGTAAAAGTTACCTTAGGACCAAAAGGTAGAAACGTTGTTATTGACAAAAAATTCGGATCACCAACTGTAACTAAAGATGGTGTATCTGTTGCTAAAGAAATAGAGTTGAGCGATCCTATTGAAAATATGGGTGCTCAAATGGTTAAAGAAGTTGCTTCTAAAACTGCTGATGTAGCGGGTGATGGTACAACTACTGCAACTGTATTGGCCCAAGCGATTGTAAACGCAGGTTTAAAAAACGTTGCTGCCGGTGCTAACCCAATGGATCTTAAACGCGGTATTGACAAGTCAGTTGCTGCTGTAGTTAGTTCTCTTGCAGAGCTTTCTCAAGAAGTTGGCGACGACTTTAGCAAAATTGAGCAAGTAGCTACTATCTCTGCTAACAACGATAGCGAGATTGGTAAGTTGATTGCACAAGCCATGGAAAAAGTTGGTAAAGAAGGAGTTATTACTGTAGAAGAAGCAAAAGGAACTGATGACGAACTTAAAACCGTAGAAGGTATGCAGTTCGATAGAGGTTACCAATCTCCTTACTTCACTACCAACACCGAAAAAATGGAAGCTGAGTTAGAGAACCCATACATCTTGATTCACGACAAGAAAATCTCTAACATGAAAGATATGCTACCTGTACTTGAGAAAACTGCTCAATCAGGTCGTCCATTATTAATCATTTCTGAAGAAGTAGAAGGCGAAGCTCTTGCTACTCTAGTAGTAAACAAAATCAGAGGTACGCTAAAAATTGCTGCTGTTAAAGCTCCAGGCTTTGGTGATAGAAGAAAAGCAATGTTAGAAGACATCGCAATTCTTACTGGCGGTACTGTAATTTCTGAAGAAAAAGGTTTCAAGCTTGATATGGCTGACCTAGGTCACTTAGGTGAAGCTGAGAAAATCGTTATTGACAAAGACAACACTACTATCGTAAATGGTAAGGGTGAAGCTGATGATATTCAAGCTAGAGTAAACCAAATTAAAGCTCAGATTGAAAACACTACTTCTGACTACGACAAAGAAAAACTACAAGAGCGTTTGGCTAAACTAGCCGGCGGTGTTGCTGTAATCTACGTAGGTGCCATGAGCGAAGTAGAAATGAAAGAAAAGAAAGACAGAGTTGATGATGCGCTACACGCAACAAGAGCTGCTGTTGAAGAAGGAATCATCCCAGGTGGTGGAGTTGCTTTAATCAGAGGAATTGCTTCATTAGAAAGCATTGCAACTGAGAATGAAGACGAAGCTACTGGTGTTGCGATTGTAAGAAAATCATTAGAAGCTCCATTGCGTCAAATCGTTGTAAACGCTGGCGAAGCTGACGGTTCTATCGTAGTAGAAAGAGTAAGAACTGGTGCTGACGATTTTGGTTACAATGCAAGAACTGATGTATTTGAAAACATGTATGCTGCAGGTGTAATTGACCCAACTAAAGTTACAAGAGTTGCTCTTGAAAACGCTGGATCAGTTGCAGGTATGTTATTAACTACTGCTTGTGTACTAGTTGACGAGCCAGAACCAGAAGCGCCTGCAATGCCAGGTGGTGGAATGGGCGGCATGGACCCAGGAATGATGGGCATGTAGAATATAACATCACTACATAAATCAAAAGCCGTTTCATTAACTTGGAACGGCTTTTTTTTTGGAGAGTAATGTGCATCGACCAGATTTGTAATCTGGGTCGTTCTCAAGTCGGATTTGTAATACGAGTATAGCTCTTTAGCCAAATTCCAATTGATTTTGAATCAATTTCTTTGTTTCAACAATTTTATAGAACATCCGTTTAAATCAAAAACCTTCTAAAATGAAATACTTCTTTTACCTACTTGTTGCCTTCATCACTTTTTCATTTGCCTGTAACGATCCAGATGATGGAACCAATCCAGATCCAGACAAGAAGGACTCTACCGAGAATGAAGTTGAATGGCCAGAGCAAGTTAATCTTGAAGCCGAATCACTATACGAAGGCTGGATTAATCCTTGGGGAATTGCTTTTATTGATACACATGAGTTAATTATTACAGAAAGAGCAGGAAGACTATATCATTTTAACGAAGAAACTAAGGCCAGAACAGAGATAAAAGGTTTAGTTGGTGTGATCTCAAACGGACAAGGTGGTTTGCTTGATGTTGTAGCACATCCAGATTATGAAAATAATAACTTACTTTATTTCACTTATGCCAAAAATGTGGCAGGCGGTGGGTCTAATACTGCCTTTGCAAGAGCAGAATTGTCTGGCTTTGAGCTCACCAATTGGGAAGTTTTATATGAAGCAACTCCAGGTTCAAACAACGGAACGCACTACGGCAGCAGAATTGTGTTTGATGGTGAATATGTTTACATAAGTTTAGGTGAGCGTGGTAGGCCTGACAACTCGCAAGATAGGAGCAATGCCAATGGCTGCGTACTCAGATTTTATCATGATGGTACAATTCCAACCGATAACCCTTACATAGATAGTGCAGATGTTTTGGATGAAATTTACAGTTATGGCCATAGAAACCCGCAGGGAATGGTATTGCACCCAACAACGGGAAAGGTTTGGTTGCATGAGCACGGCCCCAAAGGTGGCGATGAAATAAACATTGTAGCACCTGCTGCAAATTATGGTTGGCCTCTTGTAACCTTTGGAATAAACTATAATGGAACCGTAATAAGCGAAGACACTACAGGTCCTGGAATTACCGATCCAATCCATTATTGGGATCCTTCAATTGCACCTTGCGGTATGGCATTTTTTACGCATCCTAGATATGGTCAGTACAATGAAGAACTACTCATTGGCGCTTTGGCACATCGTAAGCTGCAAGTTTGCTTTTTAAAAGGTGATGATGTTAGAAAGGAAGAAGACCATATGGTAGATTTTGCTCGTTTTAGAGATGTGAAAATGAGCCCTGATGGTTATATGTACGTGGTTTGTGAAGCTCCAGGTCATTTGTTAAAATTAATTCCCGAGCCAGTCGAATAGAATACTTCTCTTTTTTTTCATGGTTAACTTGTGAGACATCTTGTATCAAAACAAAGTGCAGGATGAGGGCATAAGTGTTAATGCCTTGGGCTTCAACAATATTTTCCTTTTTTTCAAGGTTACCAAACCATGAAAAAAAACATGAAGAAGCGTATGCTTCGTCTTTCAATTATAAGTGTTTTAGTACTGGTTGGCATTGTAATCATTCCTTACGCTACTAATAATCAAAGCTTAAATATTCGTCATTTTATCCATAAGGTTACCAAGCCAAAGCTACCTTATTGGGTAGTAAATGAGTTTGACCCAGATGCTGAGGAGATTGCCGTAAAGCCAACTGGAAATTATGATTCTTTGAAAGCTGAAATTGTAAAGAAAAAGAAGGCTTTAGGTGAGCTATATAAAGAGGCAAGCGAAACTGAAAGAGCAGAAATTTTAAATGAAGCCAACAAACTTTTTACGGAGAGTTTGTTGAATCATATAATACCTCATTGGTACGGAACCAAATGGGATTATAATGGCTACACCAATATTCCAAAACAAGGCATAATAGCTTGTGGTTATTTTGTTTCAACGCCGTTAAAGCATATGGGCTTTAATCTTAATCGCTATAAGTTGGCGCAGACTTATTCGCTTCAAGCGGTAAAGGTTTTGCAAGGTTCAGATGTTATTAGTTTAACGGGACAAGGCCAAGACTCACTGGTAAATTATCTTTTGGCCGGCCACGATGGTTTTTATGCCATAGGTTTAGATCATCATATTGGACTGCTGCTAAAAAGGAAAGACAAAGCATATTTTATTCATAGCAATAATATTTGGCCGGGAACAGTATGTATAGAGCGTGCCGAAAAAACAATACAGATACGATTTAGTGAGGCTTTGGTTTTGGCCAAATTGTCAAATAACGCCATATTTCTAAGAAAATGGATATTGAACGAAGCGTTTAATGTGCCTACTTAGAGCCCTTAAAAAAGCGAAGCCTTCCAATTGGGAGTCGGTTGCCATAGCTTTTTGATGTAGTTTTATTTCTTTCACTTTCTTAGTTCAAAATGATTTAATAGGGTTTTTAATGGCCTTTTATTACTTGTTTATTTATTGTCTTTATTTCGATATTTATTAGTGAATGTTTCGCCTTTTGTTTCGCCTTTGTTTCGCCTTTTGTATTTTTGGTAACGCAAAGACAAAGACATGAGCAAAGACAAAAAGCCAGTTGCTACTGCTAATATTGGAATTGATTTAAGAGCTGATAAACTGAAAAAAGACGGCACTTACCCCGTTGGTATTAGGGTTGTTTATGACAGGCGAAATCGGTTTTATTCAATAGGTAGGACTTTGACCCCTAAGGCATTTAAGCTCTTTTCAAATGGTAGTAAAAAGAAAGAAGTAAAGGAGTTTAAAAAGTTCGCAGATACATTTCTAAAAACGGCAAATGAAGCAATTGAGTCTTTAGGTGATGACTTTACGTTTGAACGTTTTAAGCCAATTTTCAAAGGCGAAGTCAAAGGGTTAAGAAATACTGATGTTTTTACTTACTTCCAAAGCCATATTGACGAAATAAAAGAGCAAGGTCGCTTTGGTACTGCAAGAAATTATCAATGTGGTTTAGACTCACTTAAAACCTTTAGACCAAGAAAAATTGAATTTAAAGAGCTTGATTTAAAGTTTATAGAAAAATACGAAAGGTGGTTTTTGAATAGGGGAAACCATACCACATTGGGTATTTATTTAAGGCCATTAAGAGCTGTTTTAAAAAGGGCGTTAAAAGAAGGTTTGATGAAACCCGAACACTATCCTTTTGATAAGTACTCAATCAAGGCTTCGACTAACACTAAAAAGGCTTTGAGTATTTCAGAGATTAAAAAAATATTCGATTATGAAACAAGCAATGAAGCAAGAATGAAAGCCCGTGATTTATGGCTTTTTTCTTACTTGTGTAATGGTATGAATATTAAGGATGTTTCGTTGTTGCGTTATAAAGACTTGAATAAAGACGGGTTTAGTTATGTGAGAGAGAAAACGAAAATGAAGGTTAAAGACAAAATTTTTGTGCCGTTATTGCCACAGAGTAGAGCCATTATTGAAAAGTGGGGAAACCCTGACAAAGACCCAAATAACCTAATTTTCGATATTGTAGAAAATAGCATTGAAAGTGAGCGTTCAATTGCAATAAGGCAGCAAAAAATTAAAAACATAAATAGGCACATGAAAGCCATTGCAGACGAATTGGGGATTGATAAACCGTGTTCAACTTATTATGCGAGACATTCTTTTGCTACTGTTTTGAAGCGAAGCGGAGCGAGTACTGAGAGTATTTCAGAAGCTTTGGGGCATCAGGATATTAGCACCACAAAAAACTATTTGGCAAGTTTTGAAACTGAAGAAAAAATCAAGATGCAACAAAACTTAGTGAACTTCTGATATTTGAAGCAAAGCAAAGACAATGGCCGTAATAGAAAAGGACTCTTTTGAGCCTGATAAATTTGTTGTTAAGCTTCTAAACGTTGAAGACAAAGAGCTAATACCTACCATTGAGTTGAACCGAGAAAATGAAGGGCAATCAATTGAAGCATTTTATACTCGCTTAAAAAAAGCGGTTTGGGTATGGGAGCAAAAAGTGAATAATGCGATTGAGCAAACCAAGGCACAAACAATTGGTTTGTCTGTTAAAGACCTTCAGAGCATTGAGATTCCGTTAATGCCACATTTTAGAGGGCATTTGGGATTGAGTCATATTGAGCAAATTAAAACTCAAATAGAAACATGGTTTGTGTTTGCAAAAGCACCAAAAAACATTATTGATTTAAATGAAAGCAATGGGTTTCCATATGTTCTAAGACCTTACTTTTTCGATGGCATAGATGGCCTTTTTACACTCCAGAAAACACCATTTTCAAGACAAAGAATACCAGTTTTATTTTTTGTTTTTGATGAGTATGTAAAGCTTGATTTTGCAGATAAATTGAAATATTTTGATGGTGTATTTGAAGGTTTATCTTACAACTTTAAGGGTTTCATTGATAGCTCAGATTTACAAAAGCAATTAATAATACAAGAGATTAAGAAGCCAATAAAAGTGCCAACTTCAAATGTTGATTTAGTTGAATATGGTAATCGGGTTGGTAGATTATTTAAAGCATGGTCGATCATTCTGCAGTCGCCTGATTATTTTATTGATAGTTTTGAAAATGAACCTGTGGCTGAAACATCAGTTGAAAAAGTTGAGCTTGAAACTGAAAGCCAGACAAAAGCCGAAATTCTCAAGCCTAAGTTCAAAGAGTTTGGTTTTATGAAATGGCCTAAAGTGGAAGTTCTTACTGAGTCAAGTCAAAACGAGCTAATTAAATTAATTGCTGAAAATAAGACACCTTATAAAATTGCCATGCTCAATGAGATTGAATGTCAGAAATATTTATTGAGTAATTATTTTCAATCAAATAATGAGCTTTTCAAAGCTATTGGTAAGTGGTTTAATGTTGCAGAAAGAACAATTAAAGGCAATTTCAATGTGTTGTCCGAACTTTCAACTGATAATAAAGAACGCTATACATCTTATAATTATAAAGAAAAGGTAAAAAAGGACTATCAAAGCTTAATTTAGGGAGTACGCCCTATGTAATGCCACCAAATGCCCCCAATTGGTTTGCGGTATCAATTTTAAATGATACAAAATGCAAATCACATTTAACAATTTACCCCAAGCGGTCACAGAGATTTTAAACAGGCTTGACAACCTACAAAAGACAGTCACAGAAACCACAAAAGCACCTCAGCCCGATAGGTGGTTTACCCTTGATGAATTAGTACAATACGACCCCGAAAAGAGAGCAAAACAGACCTTTTACGGTTTAGTTTCTCGCGGTGAAATACCCTACCATAAGCGTGGCAAAAAGTTGACGTTTCTAAAAAGTGAGATTGACGTTTGGTTGCGAAGTGCAAGCCGAGTTTCAATTGCTGATGTTGGACAAATAAAAGGGGCTTAGTATGGAAAGCAAAGACACAAACCAAACCCCTTTGCAAAGACAGGATAAAGATACTAAAATCAATCCTGAATTTGATTTTGAAGCCATAAAACATGACTTGAAAAACCATGTTGAGCAAATGGCAACAAAAGACCCTGAGACAACTCACAGTGAAGTGTTTAACCAGTTAATTGAGCAGTTTGTAAGGGTTGATTTTATGAGTATTGCAAACCCTTTGGGAATAGATAATTTTAAACTGAATAACAAACACTATTCTGTAATATCTATTGATGAAGTCTTGAAAGTAGCGGAAAAAAACCGTTGGGGCTTATGTAAAAACCATGACTTCATTTATTTGTACAACGGAACATACTGGAGTAGTGTTGATAAGGGAACGTTTCAAAAGTTTTTAGGTGAAGGAGCGGCAAGAATGAGCGTTCCGAGCATAACGGCAAAATATCACAGATTTAGAAAAGAGCTGTACGAACAGTTCATTGCATCAGCGTATTTACCTACACCTGAAAGCAATCAAGATACTGTACTGATTAACCTAAAAAACGGAACTTTTGAAATAAGCCCACAGGGTACACAACTAAGACGGTTTAATCGTGCCGACTTTTTAACCTACCAATTACCTTTTGATTACAACCCACAGGCAAAAGCACCATTATTTGAAGCGTACTTAAACAAGGTATTGCCCAATAAAGAAAGCCAAAAGGTTTTGGCTGAATACTTAGGTTTTGTTTTCATAAAGCACGGGAGTAAAAGATTAAAAGAAGAAAAAGCCTTGATACTTTACGGTACTGGGGCAAATGGCAAGTCTGTATTCTTTGAAGTTGTAAGTGCATTACTGGGTGAAGAAAATACAAGTAATTTTTCATTGCAAAGCCTTACAAATGAAAACGGTTATTTCAGAGCCAAGATTGCTAATAAGTTAGTAAACTATGCGAGTGAGATAAACGGTAAATTGGAAAGTTCATTATTCAAACAATTAGTTTCAGGCGAGCCAGTAGAAGCCCGTTTGCCTTATGGCCAACCTTTTGAGTTAAAGCAGTATGCCAAACTTATATTTAACTGTAATGAGTTACCCAAAGACGTTGAGCACACAAACGCATATTTCAGACGGTTTTTAATCATTCCCTTTGATGTTACCATACCACCTAATGAGCAAGATAAACAACTACATTCTAAAATAATTGACAACGAATTGTCAGGGGTTTTTAATTGGGTTTTAGAAGGGTTACAGCGACTTTTAAAGAATAAAGGGTTTACCGAATGTAAGGCAGTAGTTGAAGCCCTTGAGCGTTACAAATTGGAGTCTGACAGCGTGAAAATGTTTCTTGATGAAAACAGCTACAAAGCAAACTCAGAGAGCTATCAATTGATAAAAGTCCTTTACAGGGAGTACAGAGATTTTTGCATTGATGACGGTTTTAAAGCCGTGAGCAAACAGAACTTTAAAAAACGTCTTATTGCATCAGGAATATTGACCGAACGCAAAAACATTGGCTTTGTGGCTTATTTGGTGCGCGAGTCATTATTGGGCTAAAAAAAAGATGTTTTCGGGGCTTCACAATTTTCACTTTTTACACTAAACAATTATTTACCATGAAATCTAATCTTACAGAAAACGAAAAGCAACTATTTATACTTATCAATCAAATTGACATAACTAAAGCCACAGAGCGCGAGTTGGCATTGCAACAAATTTTACTTTATACAGCAACATTAATGTTTGAAAATAGGCTTGATGAATTATTGGTCAATTTAGATACCATTTACCCCGAGTATAACTCAAGAAAACAAAAAGATTCAAGCGGGGCACATACCAACCCAATTGGCATTGATTTAAACAACCTGATTGAGCGTTGGAATATTAAAGCAAAAACACTGAATGAATGTGAATTTGACGGGGCTAACGAAATTTTAGAAGTATTGGGGTACGTTGAACGAATTATTGAATTTGGTTCGTCATACAAGTTGCAAAAGCTCATTGAGAAAAAGTTTGAAGTCCATGAATACGGGTTTTAGATACCAATTAGAGAAAGGGAGCAAAAAGCACCATTGCCCGAGATGTGGCAAGCGGTCTTTTGTTCCCTATGTTGACAGTGAAACAAACCAGTATTTACCTGAGCAATACGGGCGTTGTGACCGTGAAATAAAATGCCAGTACCATTTGAACCCCTACAATGATGACTACCATAAAACAGGCCGTGAGAGCGAACAGAGCTTTAAGCCATTTAAGCCGATTAAGCCAAAGCCAAAAAAGGTTGAGTTTGTTGATAGTAAGTTGCTAAAAAATAGCCTTGCACAATATGAGCAAAACAACTTTGCTAAATGGTTAATTGATGCAATAGGAGCTGATGGCGCAACCCGAGTAATTGAGCTTTATTTCATAGGCACGTCTAAACATTGGAGCGGTGCGAACATCTTTTGGCAAATTGACCAATTAGGTAAGGTGAGAACGGGCAAAATAATGCTATACAATGCAACATCAGGGCGAAGGGTAAAAGATCCGTTTAACCATATTCAATGGGTGCATAAGGGTTTAAATATTAAAGACTATAAGCAGGTATATTTTGGGAGTCATCTACTCGCTAAACCTGAGAACCTAAACAAACCAGTTGCCATTGTTGAAAGTGAGAAAACAGCGGTCATTGCTTCGCATTATTTCAATCAATTTATTTGGTTGGCTTGCGGTGGTTTGCAAATGATAAGTAAGGAGCGTACAGCACATTTAAAGGGGCGTGATGTGGTTTTGTGGCCTGATGTAAATTGCTTTGATAAGTGGCAAGCTAAGGCCGAACAAATGGGCTTTAAATGTTCTGACTTCTTAGAGCTTAGAGCATCAGAAGCCGACAAAGAAAAGGGGCTTGATTTGGCCGACTACTTAACGCGACTTAACGCCAAACAACAGACCGAGCCTCAGCACGAAACCAAAGCCCCGAACCGTGAAAAAGGTGAAAAAAGTGAACGCTTAAAAACAAATATTTTTTGTGAGAAAAAAGACCCACAACAAACAACATGGGCAATTGATGAACTACAAGAACAGTTTGAGCTATTAGGTAGTAATTTGCCACAGATTCAATTGAAATCAGGGGAGCGAATTACTGACCCGCAAAAGTTTATTGAGTCGCATTTGGCAATTGTACGGGCTAATAATGGCAAGGCAACTTTTCAGCCATATTGGGAGCGGTTAAATGAGTTTGCAAATGGTCTGATGTAATTTTGATGTTAAAGGTTCAAATTAAAATTATGGTTGATTGGCTTTGGTTGTTTTTGGATAGGTTTTTTGGAATAACTAAACAAATTGCAGATTTCTTTTATTTTCCTCAATTTGTTGATTATTCAACAAACATAAAAGTTGTTTTGTGGGTTGCTTTGGTTGGGTTTGTTCTGACTTTAATTTATAGAGCAATTAATGGATTAGAAATCAGTGTCATATCCATTTTCGCTCACATGATTATGGCTTTTGGTTATTCATTTTTAGGTTTGTTCCTTATCGGTGTAGGCTTTCATGTCCTAATCATCTTATTGGCTTGTGGGTTGTTAACATTAATTTTTATGTTACCTGTTTACCTTGTGATAGGAGGGGTGACCAAGCTTACAAAATATCTGCTAAAGCCTTCCTGATATGGCAGAGTATTGCTCAAAGTGCAAAGTATTACCAGTTGCAGACCATAGTTTGTTTTTTATTGGCCTGAGATTGAAGCGGGGGCAAACTGAGCGGTTTATTTGCGAAGGGTGCAACATCAGGGGCTTAAAGCGTGATGAAAGGGGCAAGCTTTTTTTGTTGCGTGATGTTGACGGGCTTGAAGTTCAAAAAAGAACATTTCTAATTTTATTGTAATTCTAATTAAATTAGCATTTGCCAAATTTGATGAAAAAATGAGCAACCAAGTAAAAGCCCCTCAGCTTAGAGATAAGCTCAAAGCAATGATGTTGCAAGAACTTGAAAAGTTGCCTGATGTATTGGCTGAGTTACCCTCAAAAGAACGGGCTGAGGTATTATGTAAATTGATGCCTTATGTTTTTCCTAAAGTCCATACCATTGGCTACACATCGGGCGAACCCTTTGAGCATGGTAAATGGTAAAGTTCCTTAATAATTTAGGTTTGAAATGATATTATGCCAAAACCAACGTCTTATCCTACATTAATAAATGAAGCCCGCACAATAAGTTTGACCGACTTGAAAGCATGGGGCTATTTAGAACCGAACCAAATAAAACAGGGTTCTGTAAGTTGGAGTTTTAACTGGCAAAAACGGGCTTCAATTGGCATAACCGTAAACACATTTGACGAGCCACAGGCTTATTTACTATTTCATTACACTATTGACGACAACAAAGCAATTAAGTATAAAGTCAATATGTTTCAAAGGCCGTCAAATTTGGGCAAAGGTTTTATTTGGTGGTTCATGTGTCCACAAACCAACAGACCTTGCAGAAAGCTTTATTTAAACAATGGTTACTTTTTGCATAGAGAAGCAATGAAGGGGGCAATGTATGAATGTCAAACCTTTTCTAAATACGGGCGCACATTAAACCGTTATTTTGGCTTAGAGCATGGACTTTTTTCTGTTTATGACCAAATCAATGCAAAGCACTTTAAAAAGTATTACAACGGTCAACCCACAAAGAAATATTTGAAGCTAATGAAACGTATTAAGCAAGCCGAAAAGCAAAGCCCTATTGATGCAAGGGCATTGGTTTTAAAAGGTAGCAAGAACAAGAGCAACAAATAAAACAATGCATGAATACAAAGCGAATAGTCGGCAACTTAATGGGAATTGAATTAATACCGTGTTTGTTAATTGAGTTTGTTTAGTTTTGGGTTAATCAAATCAAAACAACTATGAGAAACATTTTATTAGTTCTACTAAGTACCTTATTTCTTTTTTCATGTCAACCAACAAAAACAATTGTTGATACCAGTTGCTCAGGCTATAAAAATATTGACTTTTCACGTCAGGCATTAGCTGATGAAGGCATAGGAATTATGCCCGTTTTGGGTGGCGATGAGAAGGAGCAATACAGGCGTCCGACGGGTGATGCTCTTACAAAGTATTTTAGAGAAACCTTTGGAGATAGTAAGGTTATGTCAACGAGTCAGGTAATTACTACGTTAAATGATAATAATTTAGCAGATGAATATACCCAAGCTCTAAGGGGTTATACTGTTTCGGGTATCGTGCCAAAAAATTTAATAGCTAAACTAGGTGATGCTTTAGGTGTTCGGTATTTACTATATACACGTTTGCTTGCAGACTCAGAAGTAGGACAAATTTCAACGGGGTCTTATACTTCAACAACATTACAGGTTGATGAAGTTTATGTTCAAACTCAGGTTTGGGATACACAATTGGGCGATGTTGTTTGGGAAGGCAAAGGGGGGTGCTCAAAATTTAAAAGCAATGATGCTGATGTAATTGAGGAGCTTGCAAAAGGTTTGGCCAATGTGGTTGGTAAAGATAAAGGTGAAGGCCCTTGTGAAGAAAAAGGTGATTTAATAAAGTCTTATCAAGAAGCCGTTACAAACACTTACTTAGCTGCAACAGGAGTCAGTTTGGCTTTTTCTCTTTTAATACTTTTAGCTCTGTAATATCAAGCAAATAATTTTGCAAATTGAGTGGGTTGATTAATGCTAAAAAAAGTAAGGTTGGGATTAAAATGTTTCGCCTTTTGTTTCGCCTTTTAAATCCGAGCGTTGTAATTTAAACCTTATAATGTGGCTAAGTAGCTCATTATGAATAATATGGTGTTGTTTTAAAAAAGCGAAGCCTTCCAATTGGGAGTCGGAAGGCTTCAGCTAGGCATTAAGTAATTTAAAGGTTTTTGGGTATGAAGTTGCTGTATAAACGGAACTTTCAAAAAAAAGGTTTACAAAATTTCTTGATTAACATTCATTAAGGGTTAAGCTTTTCCATTAACATAATGAATTTAGAAATGTGCTAATCCTACCTTTGCACCAAAGCAAATTTGTGCCATGATTAATATTCAGACCATTCGAGAGAATGCTGACTTAGTAATTGAAAGACTTCTAATCAAAAACTTTGATGCGAAAGACCTAATTGAAAAAATTATAGGAATTGATGCCGAGCGCAGAAACGTGCAAAAAAATGTTGATGCACTAAAAGCTGAATCAAATAAAATATCAAAGGAAATAGGACAACTTTTTAAGTCGGGCAAAGGTGCCGAAGCCAATGCGCTTAAGGCTAAAGTTGTTGAAAATAAAGAGAGTATTAAACGCCTTGATGCCAAGTTTGCTGAGCTTGCCGATACACAAAATGCACTTTTAATTCAATTGCCAAATATTCCTTGTTATGATGTGCCAGAGGGAAAAACTCCCGACGACAATAAAGTAGTTAGAGATAACGGCGAGATAAAGTCAAATGACAGCATGCTGCCACATTGGGAGCTCGCTGAAAAATATGATTTAATTGACTTTGAGCTTGGAAATAAAATCACAGGCGCAGGATTTCCCGTTTATAAAGGCAAAGGGGCAAGGCTGCAAAGAGCATTGTTAAATTTCTTTTTAGATGAAAATACAAATGCTGGTTATCAAGAAACTCAGCCACCAATTTTGGTAAACGAGGCTTCAGCCTATGGTACCGGACAGTTACCAGATAAAGAAGGGCAGATGTATCATGCAACAGGCGATAATCTATACCTTATACCAACTGCTGAGGTACCACTCACCAATATTTTTAGAGATGTTCTTCTAAATGAAAAAGACCTACCTATAAAAATCACAGGTTATACACCTTGCTTTAGAAGAGAAGCTGGGTCTTATGGCAAAGATGTTCGTGGCTTAAATAGATTGCATCAATTTGATAAAGTTGAGATACTTCAGGTACAACATCCTGAAAAATCTTACGATGCATTAGAAGAAATGGTGAACCATGTAGAAGGCATTTTAAAGAAACTACAACTTCCATACAGAATTCTAGCGCTTTGCGGTGGTGATATGAGTTTTACTTCAGCTTTTACATACGATTTTGAGGTGTTCTCTGAAGCACAAGAGCGCTGGTTAGAAGTAAGTTCAGTATCAAACTTTGAATCTTATCAGGCCAACAGATTAAAACTTAGATTTAAGTCAACCGAAGGAAAAAACCAATTGGCACATACACTTAATGGTAGCTCTTTGGCTTTTCCGAGAATTATGGCTTCTATTTTAGAAAACTATCAAACGGCAGATGGAATTGAAATTCCTGAAGTATTGAAGCCTTATTGTGGATTTGATCGAATTAGCTAAGTAAGTCTATTGATTTAATAGGTATGGCCTCCAAGGTTTATACATTTAACTCTTGAATGATTCTTTTTGACTGAAACATGGTACTCTGTGTCTTAAAAGCTCCATATTAGCATAAGAAAAATACCAACCCTTGTAAATAATTGGTTCTTTTTAGATTTAAGTTTTCAAACTTTAACACCCTTTTATCGCACTTTTGAGCGCCGTTGTAGGTTTGTACATTAAATACAACAGAAGCGCAGAAAAAGTATGTCATATAAACTGATTGAGAAGGTTGAAGAAAATGAAGGAGGCGTAAATATTCCTTATCATAAATACGAGTTAGAAAATGGATTAATAGTGGTAATTCATCAAGACCACTCAACACCATTGGTGCATGTAGATATTACTTATCACGTAGGTAGTGGGAGAGAAGAGATTGGAAAATCGGGCTTTGCGCACTTTTTTGAGCACATGATGTTTGAAGGCTCGAAGCATGTGGGCAACAACGACCATTTCAGACTAATTTCAGAGGCTGGTGGAACACTTAACGGCAGCACCAATCGTGATAGAACCAATTATTACGAAACACTCCCTAAAAACCAATTAGCGCTTGCGCTTTGGATGGAAGCCGATAGAATGGGCTTTTTACTTGATGCTGTTACCCAAGAAGGCTTTGAAAATCAACTTTCAGTTATAAAGAACGAAAAATCACAGCGCTACGAAAATCAGCCTTATGGCATGTTAAGCCAGATAACGCAAGAGCATTTATATCCAAATAATCATCCATACTCTTGGACTACAATAGGTTATACCGAAGATTTGGATAGAGTAACTCTAAACGATTTAAAAGAGTTTTTTGCCACTTGGTATGGGCCAAATAATGCCGTGCTTACCATTGGTGGCGATGTAGATATTGAAGAGGCAATGGGTTCTGTACAAAAGTATTTTGGCGGAATTCCTTCAGGGCCAAAAGTTGAGAAACCTTTATATGAGTCTTTCGCGATAGAGAAAACCAAATATGTTTCTTACAAAGACCGGGTGAGATTTCCGATGCTTCAAATTACACTACCTACGGTAAAGGTTTATGATGCAGACGAACCTGCGCTTGATATTTTGGCTGATGTGCTTGGCAATGGAAAAAACTCATTGCTTTACAAGGCTTTTGTAAAAACGCAAAAAGCGGTTCAAGTTTTTGCAAACAACATATGTTATGAAGGTGGCGGCGAGTTTAGAATTGGTGTTTTAGCATATCCAAATCAATCTTTGGCAGATATTGAGAGGGAAGTATACGAGATACTAGAAGGTATTAAAACCAATGGAGTACCAATTGAAGAAATTGAAAGAGTTAGTGTAAAATACTATAGTCAAATATTATACTCACTTGAAAGTGTAAAAAGCAAAGTGAGTCGCTTGGCAGCTTATCACACTTTTGCACCTACAACAAATTATATAGAAACTGATATTGAAAGGTACAGGTCAGTTTCTGCTCAAAGCATTAAAGAAGTATTTGAAAAATATATTTACAAGCAGCCTACTGTAAACGTTACTTTCTTTGGCGATGGGCATGAAAACCTATTGCCTGCCAAAGACAATAGCACATTTGAAAGAACGGGTTTGGAAAGTATTCGCCATGCAACAGGAGATGTTAACCAGCCTATAATAAATGATGATTTTGACCGTAGCTTAAAACCAACAGGTGGAGAAGTGCCTACTGTAAAAGTACCTGATCTTTACGATATCACTTTTGATAACGGTTTAAAAGCAATGGGTGCTTTTAATGACAAAAGCCCTACGCTAAGCATTACAATGAGTTTTGCTGCCGGAAGCTTCACCGATCCTGAAGGTCAATGTGGCCGCTCAAGCCTGTATGCTAAAATGTTTAAAGAGTCGCTTAGTCAAATTAGTGCCGAAGAAATTAGCCGCAAGCTCGAAATTATGGGTTCATCAATTTCAGCTTCAAATGGCAAAGAGAATTTTACCATTAAGGTGAAATGTTTAAAAGAGAACGCTGCAGAAACTCTTGAGATACTAAACGGCCTTTTACAGAGAACTTCTTTTGCTGATGATGAATACGTTAGGAATTTAAATGAGCACAAAGAATATTTGGCTTATCAAAAAGATGAAGTAGATATTCTCGCCAATAAGGCATTTTATAATGCACTTTTTGGTTCAGAGCACCCAATGGGAAGATCAACCAGCGGAAGACAAGAAGATGCCGATAATATTAACCGAGATTCACTAATTCACTTTAAGAATAGTTATTTGGTGCCAAGCAATTGTAAGCTAGCCATTAGTGGTAGCGCTACTAAAAGCGAGGCCAAGGGGCTACTTTCTTTTATTAATGAATGGAATGCCAAGTCTGTTGAATTACCAAATGTGCCCGCTCCAAATTTCAATACGAGCAGAACAATCATTATTAAGCATAAAGAAGGCGCGCCGCAATCTGAAATTAGGATAGGTTTTCCGGCCATGCCATTTGCCGCTACCGGAGCATTTTATAAAGCTTCAATCATGAATTATGCTTTGGGCGCAGCTTTTAATAGTAGAATTAATCTAAATATTAGAGAAGATAAGGGCTATACCTATGGAGCCAGTTCATATTTCAGCGGTGGTAGATACCAAGGCCCTTTTGTGGCTTCAGCAGCAGTAGCTGATAATGTTACTGCGGCGGCGGTAAAAGAGTTCTTATTTGAAATTGACAAATACGCCCAAGAAGGAATTACAGATGAAGAACTAGAGTTTACTAGGAAGAGCTTGCTGTATAGAGATGCCTTAAAGTATGAAACCAATAACCAAAAGAACCAATTTATGATTAAGATGCTTGAATTTGGTTTAGTTAAGGAATATGTTGATGAGCAAAAAAACATATTGGCTAATATCGCGGCTCAAGAAGTAAATGAGTTGGCCGCCAAGTGGCTCAATTCTAAAAACATGGTTATTGTTGTAGCAGGCAATAAAGAAGTAATTAAAGCACCCCTTGAAGCTCTTGGCTTTGGAGAGGTTTTGATATTGGAAGACAACACTATTAATGCATAGAATATGAGAGTATTGAGTACACTATTTTTAGTGCTATTTTTTGGAATCACACAAGCGCAGCCACCACAGATTCACGATCCGGTTGATATTACTTACAGTATAGATTACCTTGGTAATAATGAGATTGAAGCGGTTGTAAGTCTTGAGGTAGAAGATGGTTGGCATACTTATAGCCTAACTCAAGATAATCCAATGGGGCCTTTGGCAACGGTTCTTGATATTAGGGATACAACATTTTACAAAAAAATAGGGAAGCCCTACTCACCTTCAAAAATGCACAAAGAAGAAGATGCCGCATTTGGAATTGTTGTAGAGTATTATGAGCATGAAGCCATTTTTAAGCAAAAGATAAAGTTAACAGACAACACCAGCATAATTAAAGGTGTTTTTGAATATCAAGTTTGCGATAATGAAAAATGTTTACCTCCTTTTTATGAACCTTTTGAGCTTAAGGTTAAAGATGGATACTACGCTGCTTCAACAGGGGATGAGTCAAATACAAATTCAATAGAGTTTGGGGCCGCGCCTGCCGGGGGCGAGGGTGAAGATGCTATTGAAGGCGAAATGTTTGACCCCATTAGCTGGGAGTTTTTAGTAGAAAACATAGGAGACAATCTAATTGAAATTACGGCAAAACCAATTATTCAAGAAGGTTGGCATTTATATGCTGACCTTGGTCAAGATATTCCAATTCCAACAACATTTTGGCTCAAAGATTCTCTTGATGGTTATAAATACGAAGCACAAGGAAGTAATGAATTAATACCAGCTCTTGAAGATTCTGAAAAGCACATGGACGAGCTATTTGGTGTTGAAGTAGCCTATGTAGATGGAAACAGAGTTTTTAAGCAAAAGGTAAAACTGAACGAAAAAATTGAACTAATACATGGTCAATTAGAATATCAGATTTGTGATGATGAAAGATGTCTACCCCCTGAAATGGTGGATTTTTCGGTTGATGTTGAGGAAGATTGGTTTGTAGCCGGGGCAGGTGAAACGGGCAGTAAGGGCAGTAAAGAAACCAAGGATAAAGAAGGTAAAAGTGATACAGCGATTTTCTTTTTGGCTTTCTTGGCTGGTTTAGCAGCGATTTTCACGCCTTGTATGTTCCCAATGATTCCAATGACTGTAAGTTTCTTTACAAAACAAAGTACCGACAGAAAAACAGGTATAAGAAACGCGGCCATCTTTGGTTTATCAATCATTGCCATTTTTGTGGGCCTTGGTTTAATTATAACCTTGGTATTTGATTCGGGTGTAAATGACTTTGCCACACACCCTGTAGTTAATATTTTCTTGGCTATTATTTTCTTCGTTTTCGCACTTTCATTTCTTGGTGCATTTGAGCTAACCTTGCCAAATTCACTAATTAATAAGTCTGATGCCCAGGCCGACAAAGGTGGTGTAATAGGTGTTTTCTTTATGGCCTTTACCACGGCATTGGTTTCATTCTCATGTACTGCGCCCATAGTTGGTGGTGCTTTAGGTTTATTGCTTCAAGGTGATGTGGGCATTGGCGCACCGCTTATTGTTATGTTCGGGTTTTCATCAGCCCTTGCATTGCCATTTGTATTGTTTGCCCTTTTCCCTGCATGGCTTAATAGCTTACCAAAATCAGGAGGTTGGTTAAACTCGGTAAAAGTGGTTTTCGGTTTAATTGAGCTTGGTTTAATGGTTAAATTCCTTTCAAATGCCGACCTGGTTATGCAATGGGGTTTAATTACTAGAGAAGTATTTATCGCTTTCTGGATTATTGTTTCAATTATTACTGGTATTTATTTATTAGGAAAACTTCAGTTTTCTCATGATTCACCAGTAGATAGAATATCACCATATAGGGGTTTATTAGCAATCTTATTCTTCACATTCGCCATGTATTTAATTCCGGGTATGTGGGGTGCTCCGCTAAAGGCACTCTCAGGTATTTTACCTCCAAGGCACTATGTTGAAGATCCTAATTGGCTTAATACTGCTGGAGCAGCCACGGGAGCTAGTCATGCAACGGCCAACGGCGAAACGGTTGACTATGGTGATCCTAACCATTGCCCCAATGGTTTACCTTGTATAAAAGATTACGATGAAGGTGTGGCCATTGCAAAAAAGCTAAACAAGCCAATTTTACTTGATTTTACAGGTCATGCATGTGCCAATTGTCGTAAAATGGAAGACCAAGTATGGTTGCAGCCGAATATTGATAAAATTATAAGAAACGACTATGTACTTATTTCACTTTATGTAGATGAAAGAAAAAAATTGCCTAAAGAAGAACAAGTTACCGTAGATGTTTTTGGTACCGAAAAGCAATTAAGAACAGTTGGAAACAAATGGAGTACAAAGCAAATATTGGAGTATAAAACCAACTCTCAGCCTTACTATGTGCTGCTTAGCCCTGATGAAGAAATGCTTAATGAGGAGCCAGTAGGATATACGCCAGATGTAGACGAGTACGAGAGTTATCTAAAAAGTGGATTAGAAGCTTTTAGTAAGAAATAAACCTGATAACTTGATAAGTTCGGCGAAAAGCACCCATATGGGTGCTTTTTTTTTGATTATTGTTGTAGAAATCTTATTCAACTTAAATTATTAGACTATGTCAGCATGTACTTTAAACATTAATGTAACGCGCAATGGAGATAGCATTGCAATTGATGTTATGCTTGATGCCCCAGGGCTAGAGATACCTCATTTATCGCCACAGTACAACGGCGATACAGTTACAATATCTTATTATTCAGACCCAGCAGGTCCTGTGGCTGATCACATACCTAATATACCATTAAATGGCGCAGCATATGTTGAAGTTGAAGTAGTTGATAAAGATACAAGGGCGAAAAAATGTGATATAAGAAAACACGTTTAATGAGAAAGCCTTTATTGCTTTTAGTTTTTATCGCTTTATATAATGGGTTATGTGCTCAGAGTTATATTGAAAAGTTAGATTTAATTGAGCAGCAATGTGAGTTAAGGCCAACTCAAAGCTTAAGAGCACTTGATTCAATTTACTCTGTTGTTGCTAAAAATGACGATTACTATTCAAAAGGACGGGTATTTATATTAAAAGGAATAACGTTTGCTCAAATTGGCAGTAGGGATTCGAGCATGACGTTTTTTGACCAGGCGCTTAAAATATACCGTGCAAAATCTGATTCTATTGGTCTTGTAAAATCTTGGTTAAGCATGGCTTCAAACAATTCTAAGTTTAATGCCTACTTACAAGCATTTAACACCTTAGACAGCTCGCTTTTGGTAGCTAAAAGTCTTAAGGATACCAGCTTGATTATTGAGACCCTGTTGTCAAAAGCCAGGCTTTCTTATTATCAATTGGAGAATAGTCAAGCAGCTATTTGGCTGCGAGAAGCACGCAAATACTCCATAAACTACAAAGAGAAGAATAGACTGAATCGGTTTTTTGATAGTTATATATACGGTGTTTTAAAATTTTATGAAGATGCTAAAGAAGATTCTTCAATTTTCTATTATAAAAAGTCATTAGGCTTTATAGATACATCTATAGTTTCGTATAACTACTTAAATGTACTTGACGGAATTTCAGATGCCTATTATTTTATTCGGAAAGATGACTCCGCAAATTTCTACAGAAAAAAATGTCTTAAAGCTTTAAGTAGTTTTCCTTCTACTCCCACCTCTCAAATTTTTGTATGGGCAAGTATAAAATTAGACCTCGCCAAAGGAGATGCATTGGTAGCAGAGTCGAAATATGATAAACTATATCAACTAGCAAAGGAATGGCCACCATTTTATAGTGAAGGATTTTTCTCGGCAGGGGCTAGATATTATACTCAAAGGGCAGTAAGCCTAAAAGAGCAGAAACGCTTTGGTGAATCAAACACTGCCTATTCAAAGGCCCTCGAATTTATTACCCAAAAAAACTTGGCAAACGAAAAAATTGGTCGGATTCAGCAGAAAATTGCCATTGAAGATGTTCCTGTAAAATATAAGAATGATGTTTTAAAAGCTAAAAATGAAACGCTTCTTGCCGAAAATGAGAAAGCACAAACTAGAGCAAGACTTTTTCAGGTTGTAACCATTGGAGCTGGATTTGCAATTTTAATAATTGTAATTATACTGATTTTGGTTAGACGCAACTTGGAAAATAGAAGACAACTGGCCGAAGCGACTGCGCTCTTAAAAGAGCAAGAGCTTGAAGAATTAAAAAGAAACCAGCAAATGGAAAGAATGGGGGCACTACTTGAAGGTCAGGAAAAAGAAAGAACAAGAATTGCAGCGGAGTTGCATGATGGAATTGGCGGTTTACTTGCGAGTACAAAGCATCAATTTCAGTTGGTAGAGAGTAAAATGATTAAAGATGTGCCAGAGTTTTCAAAAGCCTATGTTACTCTTGACGATACTGCCCAAGAAGTTAGAAGAATTTCACACAATATGGCTTCTAAAACACTTAATAAATTCGGTTTTACGGCGGCAATTAAAGACCTTGCTGATACCTTAAGCAGCCATAATTTGTCTATTCATTTTGCAGGCACTGATATTCCAAAAGATTTAAGTTCAGATGTGCAGCTAAACCTTTACAGGGTTGTTCAAGAGCTTTTGGGTAATGTATTAAAGCACTCCGAAGCCAGTATTTGCAATATTGATATTACCGGTTATGATGATGAAATTGTATTACTCATAGAAGATAATGGCAAAGGATTTAAGCTGAGCGATAGTATGGAATATGAGGGTATTGGAATTAGTAATATGAAGCTGAGGGTTGAGCATTTGGAAGGAAGAATTGAGTTTGATTCAAGCCCAAGCCACGGCACAACAGTTGTAATTAATGTTCCATTAAAGATGGCCATTTAAAGTTTTACTATTTGTTTATTAAATTGACATTGAATAACGTGATAAAGTGATAAAAGTAGTAGTAGCAGATGATCATAAAATGTTTGCTGAAGGCATTACAGCATTGCTTAATACGTATGACGATATTGAAGTAATTGGCATACTTAATTCAGGAAAAGCCCTTGTTGAATATCTTCTAAGTAATTCTGTAGATGTGGTTTTATGCGATATTGATATGCCCGAACTAAATGGAGAAGATGCATTAAAGGCCATAAGAGTGCAATGGCCAAGCCTTAAGGTAATAATGCTTACTTCTCATGACGAACCTAGTTTTATAAACCAATTTGTAGAATTGGGAGCAAACGGTTACGTTTTAAAAAATACAGATAGAGCAGAGCTTAGAAAAGCAGTGCTCAACGTGTATGAAGGCAAAGAGTATTATAATGCTCAACTTGTTCATAAGCTTCAAAAGCACAAAGAAGACTTGGAGAAAAAAGCTGTTCAAGAATTAAATAGAATAAAACTATCACAAAGAGAGATTGAAATTGTGAAACTTACCGCGCAAGACCTTTCAATGAAAGAAATTTCAGATCAGCTTCATCTTTCAATTAACACTATAAAAACGCATAGAAAGAATATTCAAAAAAAGCTAGACGTTACGGGTTCAACAGGTATTACAAAGTATGCCGTAGAGCAGGGTTGGGTTTAGAACGTATTTGAACTTTAAATGCAAATTTTAATCAAAATCTTTTTTATTGGAATTAGTCTGGTTGGGCATGTATCACTTTGCATGTCTCAAGCTTTTGAAGAAAATGCTTTCATAAAATCAAGCCTAAATGAAGCCAATGGTTCGGTTGAACTTTATGAAATTGCCCAAGCTTATTCATGTTCAAATACCTTAAGCGTAGGCGAATTTTTGAATAATAAGCACAACTTTAAAGTTGAATCAAAAAGCAGATATGGTTTTTCAAATAATGCCTATTGGTTTAGTTTTAAAACCGATAAGTTTTTAGAAAACAAGGTACTTGTAATTTCAAATCCACATTTAGATCTTGTTGATTTATTTGAAATTTCAGATCAAGGACCAAAATTGCTTTTTGCAACTGGCGATAAGAAGCCTTTTAATAGCAGAGCTTATCCTGACAAGGATTTTGTTTTTGAGATTGGAGCTAACACCAATTACTTGCTAAAAGTGTATAAACTAAATAGCTCAGTAAGCATACCTGGTCAAATTCTTTCTAAAAATGAGTTTATAAAAGAAAAGAGTCTCAACAATGTTGCAAGCGGCATCTATTTCGGAACCATGTTAATTGCGATTCTAGCGGCATTATTATTTAGCTTTTTACTTAAAAAAAGGCTTTTTGCTTGGTATGCAATGTACATAGCTTGCTTATGGCTTTATTTATTTACGCATTTAGGTTATTCTTTTCAATTCTTTTATCCTGATTCAGTTACAATTAATAGTTGGCTAAGGCTGCTTATGATCGTAATCACATTCGTGGTTTTTATTCAATTTACTCGTGCTTATTTTCAGTCTAAAAAGTGGTTTAAGACACATGATAAATTATTGGTTGGTGCCCAGCTTATCTTCGGAGTTCTTTTTGTGCTATGGCAAGTACTTCCGTCTTTGTACGATGAGCATTTAATGATAATGCTCAATGTCGTTTATGGCATCTTTGTTGCGATTATTGCCATTTCTATTTCGCTGGCCATTAAGTCAATTTCAAAGAGCAAGCTGTACTCCAGGCTTTATTTAATAGCATATTCAGCTGTGGCCTTATTTTCAATTATTTCGATTCTTGATGAGTATGCCATTTTTGATGCATCACGTTTGGTAGTAAATCCGATTTTAGCAGGCTTTGGTCTGGAGTTTACGGTACTCTCAATTGCCATTGCATCAAAAATTTATAGCAACTATTATCAGAGTAAAAACTTACTTAGAGAACTTGAAGAAAAAATAGCCAAAGAAGAAAAGCTAATTAGTGAAAAAGGTCAGCTTGAAAATAAAATTAGCAAGTTAGAGCAACCTAGAAAGGTTAACTCAACAATTAAGATTAGTACTGGCCAGCTAATAAGTGTAAGTGATGTTTTGTATGCTACATCTGAAGGACATTATAATGCCATTTTTACCATTGATAATAAGGAGCCAGTAGTATTTAGGGGTACTTTTAAAGAACTACACGAGCAGCTTCCTAAGAGTGAATTTTTAAGAGTTCATAGAAGCTATATTGTAAGGTTAGAAATGATATCACAAGTGTTTTCAAACTCAATTCAACTATCAAACGGTAAAGAAATACCTGTATCACGAACCTATAAGCCACAATTAAATCAAGCTTTAGATAATTAAACGGTGCATTTCGTGCTGCATTTTGTGCATTTCATGCCAAAAAATCAATAAACATTCTTGCAGAAAATATTTTTGATGGGATTAGTCCCAAATTTTGTTGAGCGAAAAATCCATTAATCTTATCGGTAAATGCTATTTGTTAATCTGAACATAAATTATTGCGATTAATTAAAACCTTTTTTTTGTATCAGCGAAGCAAAGGATTAAATGAGTAAAATGCATATTAAAAAGAGATTAAACTTTATAATTACCATTGCCAACTTTTCACTTCTTTGTTTAATACTTTTATCAAGCACGGGTGTTTTAATAAGTAATAATGCAGGTAATGCACACAGCAGTGCAGCCTTAGAAGTGCGTTCAACTTCACAAGGGTTTTTATCACCGGTATTAACAACTACACAAAGAGATAATATAAGTAGCCCGGCCACAGGTTTACAAGTGTTTAACTCAACTACAGCTCAACACGAAACTTACAATGGTTCAAGTTGGCAGGCTATTGGTGGTTCAAGTAGTGGTAGTGCACCAGTTGGTACAATTGTAGCTTATGGGGGCAGTAATACACCAACAGGTTGGCTTGAGTGCAACGGCGATGATATTAGCAGAATCACCTACTCTGATTTGTTTTCGGCAATAGGAACAGCTTGGGGATACGGAGATCAAAATACAACTTTTAACATACCAGACTTGAGAGGCATGTTTTTGAGAGGACATGATAATTCAAGAGGAGAAGATCCAAACTCGGGTTCAAGAACAGCAAGTAAAACTGGCGGAAACACCGGTGATAATGTAGGGTCTTATCAAGCGGGAGCAGTTCAAAGTCACAGGCACTATTATACAAGGCACGATGATAATCCAGTAAGCGGCCAAGCTTATGCAGGGGGAGGTTATTTAGGAAATGCTCTAGAAGGAACTTACACAGGATATACGGGTGGAAGCGAAACCAGACCAGAAAATGTTTATGTGAAATACATTATTAAATACTAATAAAATGAAGAGGAAGTTAATCCTTACTTTAGTAGCTACGAATATTGTGCTCATTGCACTTTTTTTCATAGGCGCAACGGGAGTTCTGATTAGTAATAATGCAGGGAACGCCCATAGCAGTGCAGCCTTAGAAGTAAGATCTACTACTCAAGGATTTTTACCACCAGTATTAACATCTACGCAACGCGATAATGTATCTTCTCCCGCCACAGGTTTAACTATTTACAATTCAACTACTACTGCTATCGAAACTTACAATGGAACAGCTTGGCAAGCTTCAAGTGGTACGAGCGCAAATGTGCCTGCGGGTACAGTAATCGCATACGCTGGAAGCACCACACCTACAGGTTGGCTTGAATGTAATGGTGATGACATAAGCAGAACGACCTATGCAGATCTCTTCTCAGCAATAGGAATTGCTTGGGGTTACGGCGATCAGATTTCTACATTTAACATTCCTGATTTAAGGGGAATGTTTCTGAGAGGGCATGACAATTCCAGAGGTGAAGATCCAAACTCGGGAACAAGAACTGCCAGTAAAACTGGTGGTAATACAGGCGATAATGTGGGGTCTTACCAAGCAGATGCATTTAAATCTCATAGACATTTTGATGCTTCTCCTTCATCTGCGGGAGACGCAAGATGGAGGTCCTATGGTTATTCAGGCTCAGTAGGAGTTTACACCACAGGTTCAACAGGATCAGGAGTTACACCTTATACATCTTCTACCGGCGGAAATGAAACTCGTCCAGAGAACGTTTATGTTAAATACATTATTAAGTACTAGGATATGAAGAAGTATATTATCGTATTCTTAGCATTTTTTGTTTTTAACTTACTTAATGCTCAATCTCCTGAAATTAAAATATCAGGAAATAATGTTGAAATAGTTGATGGTGATAATACGCCTTCAACAACTGATTACACAGATTTTGGAAATGTTGAAGTCTTAAAAACTAGGGAATCTAGGATTTTCACAATATCTAACACTGGCTCAGGAGCTTTAACTTTTAGTAATAATCCCATAGTATCTATTAGTGGAACTAATGCAAGTGATTTTAAGGTTCAGACTCAAGCAAGTTCAACATTAGCTGCAAGTTCTAGTGTAAACTTCACAATAATATTTGATCCATCAACATTTGGGGTTAGAACAGCAACGATAACCGTCGAAAGCAACGATGCTGATGAAGCAACTTATAATTTTGATATAAAAGGATCAGGAGCAACACCTTCAGGTGGGACAATCAATACATTAACTGTTAATAGTGGAGGCTACATGGATATTGGGTCAGGCTCATATATTAACGTTAGCCATTTGCACTTCTTAGGTACTGCCAACATTACAAATGATGGTACCATTTTAGTTAAGAGTGATTGGACCAATGAATCTACCACCACAGTTAGTGGGGACGGAACATATAGTGTTAAAGGAAGTTCTGCTCAAAATGTTAGTCCCAATGGTGCCACAATAAAAAAGATGATTATTGATAATTCTACAGATGTAAGTTTAGAAAGCGATGGCACTATTGAAGACCTTACATTAACAAGTGGAGATCTTGATATTGGTGACAATGATCTAACCTTAACTGGTACCATTTCAGGAGGTAGTTCAAACTCTTATATAAAAGTATCAGGAACAGGCAAGGTAAAGCGTAGCATTGGGTCTACTCCGGTAACCTTGCCAATTGGAAGGAATCCGTATTTACCCATTGTTATTGACGATGGTGGTGGTGCAGAGTTTTCGGTGGGAGTTTACAATAATGTTTATGACAACCCGGTTACCGAAAATACTTTGCAAACCGAAGATGCAGTTTCTGAAACATGGACCATTCAAGCAGATCAGGCAGTTGATAATGTGATAGTGCAAATTGGTTGGGATTCTGGAGAAGAACTCAGCAATTTTGATAGAACCAAAAGTACCGTTGCCTATTGGCAATCAGGAGTTAGTTCTACCTGGACTAATTCCGGTACTTTTAATGGAGCTTCCGGATCAGGTCCTTATTTTCAATCAATTACTTTAGATTTTTCTACCAATCTCTACTATTTTGGTGTAGCCTCAGCGGGTTCACCATTGCCAATAGAGCTTGGTAGCTTTAATGCCAATTGGGTAGCAGAAGGCAAAGAAGCCCAAATTGAGTGGAACACATTAAGCGAATTAAACAACTCGCATTTTATACTTGAGAAAAGTTATGATGGTATTTCATTCATTCAATTTAAAAGAATTGAAGGAGCAGGTAATTCTATAGAGGAACAATATTATTCTGTAAATGATTTTGATTTTGAAAAAGGACAGGGGCAGGTTTATTACAGGCTTAAGCAGGTAGACTACGATGGTAGTTATTCATTTTCAGATACAAGAACTTTACTTGTAAGTGACGGTTCTCTTAATCAGTATATTAAAATGTATCCAAATCCAGCAAGCGACAAGCTAATAGTAAAAACACCTGATTCAGAACTAGACTATAGCTATGCTATTCATACTTTAGATGGGAAACTTGTTGCTAGTGGCGAAAACAACAATAAAGAGTTCATCGAACTTACGCATCTGAACAATGGTCAATATGTAATTGAAATTCTTTCAGGTAATCACATATCAAGGCAATTAATTCATGTTCTGCATTAATATTTTTAAAAATCACCCTTTTGGGTGAAAAAATCAGATTCAAATCATCGTTGCTTTGTATCATCAAACAACAACTAAAGATCGATACCATGAAAAATAACAGATCATTAATTGCCCTAGCCGTTTTACTTACAGCTTCAGCGATTTTCTTGACGGTGCAGTTGGTAACGGTTACAGAAAAAACTCAGGCAATAGAAGAAAAACTTAATGATGCAAGCAGCCTAAAACTTAGCGCTGAGGCTGAACTTGAGTTTTTTGCGGTCTTATCGCATTAATATCTTTCCTATTGTCAAGGTTTTAAGTTAAACTTGAATTTCAATATTCAAGATGCAGTTTAAACCATCAGAACTTATTTTAAATTCAAGGGGAGGTGTTTACCATTTAGACCTTTTACCCGAAGAGATTTCAGATAGGATTGTTTTAGTGGGCGATCCAGGAAGGGTTAAGGACGTGGCAAAGCGATTTTCTGAAATAGAAGTAGAAAAACAACACCGCGAATTTGTTAGTGTTACGGGTACTTTCAACGATAAACGAATAACTGTTATATCTACTGGAATTGGCACCGATAACATTGATATAGTTGTAAATGAGCTTGATATACTGGCATCAATTGACTTAGAAAAGCGAGAACCCTTAGAAAACGGTAGAAAACTAAGAATGATAAGGCTTGGTACCTGCGGAGTGTTGCAAGAGAATATTCCTGTAGGAGCCTTTTTACTTTCAAAAATGTCTATCGGCTTTGATGCTCTAATGCATTTTTATAAGACTGATGAGAGTTATGAAGTATATCATTTAAAAGATCAACTTCTTAATCATTTTGAAGATAAGGCTTTGTCGTTGCCTTTCTATGTGGCAGAGTCAAAAGGAAATTTTGTTTTTGATGTTCCTGAAAAACATCAGGGAATTACAGCCACTTTGCCTGGGTTTTATGGACCCCAAGGTAGGGCTATTAAAACCCCAATAAAACATCCTGAATTTTTACAAACCCTAAATTCATTCAGCTCAGAAAGCATGCGCGTAGTCAATTTTGAAATGGAATCAAGTGGGCTTTTTGGTTTGGCTGGTATGCTAGGCCACGATTGTGCGTGTATTTGCCTTGGCTTAGCAAACAGAATTACAGGAGAATTTTTGAAAGATCCAAAAGAAAGAATGACCAAATTAATTGATCAAGTATTAGATACGGTTTAGTGCTGCTTGGTAAACATTATTGTTTTTAGCTCAGTGCCATCAATTAGTCTAATAAAGTAAACGCCGTTTTCAAGTTGGCTAATATCAATGCTTCCTGTAATGTCATTGGGCGTAAACTCTTTACAAAGCAGTCCGCAATAATTTAAAATCTCAATTCTTGGGTTTTCAGCGTTTGCTAGTTCAAAATTCAATGTAGTTTCGGCCGGGTTTGGAAAAACAATTATGGAAACAGGATCTTTTGAAAATGCAATTAGAGAAGTGTCTTGTAAATGGTTTGTTTGGGCTGTTCCATTTAAAAATACTGCTCCAATGTCAAGAGTATCATTGTTCTTTTTGCCATAAAAATCTAACATTTCAAAACCGCTTAAATTGTAACCTTGGTTATGCGCTGTTGAGCTTGGGCTAATTGAATATTCTCCCTTTTTAAAGCGAGGAATTGTTGACGCTATATCGTTAGTTAATACAAGATTATTTGAGCCTAGATTTTTTAAATCGGCCGTTTTCAATTGATTTTTTTCATCAATAATGAGATTGTTAATTATACTGTATTCGTTATTATTAGGCTCGTTGAGTAACTCAATAAAATTTCCATAATTAGTTAAATGGGCCGTATTGTTTGCAATTAATGTAAAACTATTTATAAGATTACTTGAGTTATTACCTACCCTAACAAAGTTGCATTTCTCACTATTAATGGCTTGCTTAAATATATTGGAGTAAATATGGCTTTGAAAGTTATTAGTAAGTGAAAGGCTTGATTCTGTGCATTCAAAATAATTCCTACTAATTGTCAAGTGTTCAATATTGTTGGCAATTATGGCGTTTGTGCTTTTAAAGTTGTTTTTCTTTAACACAACATCTTCAATAAAGCTGTTAATCTCAATATTTGGTCTAACTAAATTTTTAAAATTGCAAGATTCAATTCGTACCTGCTTATTATTTCTATTTGTTGACTTTATAAGAATTCCATTTCCTTTTATGTTATCAAAAGCACAGTTGTTGACCTTAATAAGGTTGAAAGAATCTGGCCTATTATAATTAATAGCATTATTACCTAGGTTTTTGAATTCAATAGAGCTCAGATTTGTAGTGTCGGTATGGTTTATGTCAATGCCATTGCCTTGAATATTATCAATAAACCATGCGTGCTTTCGATTGTTGGTTAAGCTAATATTTTTATTGTCTTTTAGAATAATGCCTACATGTTTTCCTGAAACATGAATATCATCATATATGGGGCTAAACACTACAGGGTGCGAAAAGTTACTAATAACTATAAAACTATAATTACCGCCCTGCAAGCAAAAGGTATCATTAGGTTTATGCTCAATTTGCATACCGTTTATGGCTTGTAAACTTTCTGGTATTATGAGTTTACAGTGTTTAATCGAATTGTTTTTTAGGTGATCTTGACTTTGATATTCTATTGCTCCAGCATCAATTTCGCCTTTTGATCTTTGCTGTCCCAAAAAATCTTGATCAAAAGCAAAATCAAAGTTTGCCCTGCCGCAATTTATGGCCCCTGATTTTTGAGTTAAAGAAAAGTCATTTTTTAAATATAAGCTGTCAACTGATTTTTTGTAAAAATTACCAAACTCGTCAATGCCTATTCGTTTTATTGGATAAATAGCTATTTGGTCAAATTCCGAAAAAACTGTTTTACCGCTACCATAGCCACCAACTAAGTTGTTTAACAGCGAAATATTGCTTTGGTTTTTATGAATAACCAATCTTATACCATTGTTTTTTGTGTTAACTATAGTGTTGTTAGCAATTGTGTAGTGAAAGGCTTTGTTGTTTATTCTTCTTGAGTCTACATAAATTCCTGAAGCCAAAACATTCTGTGAGTCTGATGCAAAACCTGAATTTGAAATTATATTGTTGTAAACCTTGCAATTACCATCTCCATTTACATAAATACCATGCCCAAAACCGCTATCTATTCGGTTGTTATATACCTCGCTAGTTGTACCCAAACCCAAAAGTAACCCTGAAGCATGGTTTTTTTCAAAAGCTATACCATAGTTACGAATTGAGTTATCATAAATTCTGCCATTTAAGGTGGAAAATAGCTGAATAGCTTCTCTACCCGTGTCCTCAATTTTATTACTATAAATATTTACACCATCAATTAAATGAGGTTTTAATGTTTTGGGTGTTGTGCTGTTATCGCAAAGAATTTGAGTGCCATCAAAGGCAGTTGAACCAAGATAAATACCTTCACCTACAGTATTGTGTATGTAGCAGTTACTTATCTCAATGTTCTTCATAATAAAAGAATCGCGCCAACTTTTTCCTAAACAGTCCGGATCATCTTTTATACTAATGCCAGCGAAGTTTGAATGAGATATTTCTAAGTATTTAAGCGTAATATCAGTAGAAAGGTCTCTTATATCAAGGCCAGAACCAATTTTGGTTTTTGTAATTCTAATGCCATAATATGATGAAGGATGGTAACCATCAAAAACTAAGTATTGGCAGTTTTTAATATTAATACCCTGTTGGTAGTAGATTTCATTATTAGCGTAGATTTCTACTTCTCCTGTACATTTTATGGTAATTGGTTGATTTAGTTCTCCTTTAAAATTACGAAATGAAATATATTCTCTTTTGCCTGATTCTAGCCATAAAGTGTCACCTGGTTTCAGCTGTAAAACATCGTTGTTAAGTTCAAATTCAGTTGCTGCAGAATAATAGCTCTTTGCTTTTACAATTTTAGTTGCACTAAAAATTATGGCACAAGCCAATATAATAGCTTTAAAAGCAGTATCCATTTCTCGAAGTTAATTGTTAAACAAAGAGTTGATGCACTGGCTTAACTGTAATTCGACGTAAAGAAAGTTTCGTCTAAAGGATTTAGGCTTGCAACTCGTTAACGGCAAGCCAAGCCATTAAAGCCATGCCGGTTTTCAAGGCATTTTCATCTATATTAAACTTTGGATTGTGCAAGCCGGCAGTAATGCCATTATCAATATTACCAGTTCCAAGCCTATAGAAAACACCCGGTACTTCTTGGCTAAGAAAAGAAAAATCTTCTCCCGTTGGCCTCATTTCCAATTCAACAACATTTTTACTTCCAATAAGATCTATAGCCCATTTTCTGGCGTTTGAAGTAATCAATGGGTCATTAAAAACATTAGGATAGCCTTTTATAATATTTACATTGCATGTGGCTCCCATACTTTCGGCAATACCGTTACACAACTTGGCAATGTTCTCATGTGCCTGCATGCGCCAATCTTCGTCGTAGGTTCTAAATGTTCCTTTCATTTCAACCTTATCAGGAATAACGTTGGTGGCTCCTAATCCTTCAATATAACCAATTGAAAGAACCGAGGGCATTATTGACTTAGCTTGTCGGCTAACTACTTGCTGTAGCGACACTACAATATGAGATGCTATAAGTATTGGGTCAATGGTTTTGTAAGAAAGTGCCCCATGGCCGCCTTTCCCATTTACTGTAATATAGATCTCATCGCAGCTTGCCATATAATTGCCTTCTTTAAAGCCAACTTTGCCGGTCTCAAGTTCAGGAAGTACGTGCTGCCCAATAACAGATTTTACAGGGTGTTTGTTAAACAGGCCTTCTTCAATCATTAAAGATGCTCCACCAGGTAATTTTTCTTCACCTGGCTGAAAAATGATTTTTATAGTGCCTTCCCACTGATCTTTGGTGTCATTTAAAATAAGAATAGCACCAAGCATTGAAGAAGTATGAACATCATGACCGCATGCATGCATTACGCCTTCATTGGTCGATTTATAACTTACATTATTTAATTCAATAATGGGTAGCGCGTCAATGTCGGCCCTTAGCATTATAGTTTTGTACTCAGGGTTTTTGCCTTTTATTGTGGCTACAATTCCAGTTTTTACCCAGCCATCTTCAAACTCAATGCCTTCTTTTTGTAAGAATTTGGCAATGTACTTTGATGTTTCAAATTCTTGAAACGATAATTCAGGATTTTGATGGAGATGGCGCCTTAGCTGTCTTACTTCTTCAAAGTAGGCTTCAGAAAGATTGAGTATCTCTTGTTTTAGCATTTGCAGAATTAGAAATCTTCGACACGTATAATCTTGTCAGACTTTTCTTTCTCAACTTTTTTGTTATTCAGCGGCGGAAATTGAACCCCCTTAACAAAAACAACTTTGCTTGCTTCGTATTCTCTCTTTAAATCAAAGAATAGCGGCTGAGCTTCAAGCTTACTTCTAAATATGCCTACTTTAATTTTTACATATGGCTTTTCAAAAACCATTTTCGCAGGTATGTACGGGTATTCTTCTTTAAATTTTTCAAGCGTTTCCTGAGCCGCAATTCTATCGTTTCCCTGATAGATTTCTATTCTATAACCATCAAACTTCTTGATTCTATTTACCTTGACTTTTTGAGATGTAATGCGTCTTAACTGCTCGCTTTCATTGATTTTAACAACTCCAGGCGTATCGGCAGGGAGCAATAAATACCCTTGCTGAGCCCAAAGGCTGTGGCTTAAGAATAACCCAAAAATGATGCTTAAGGCTTTTTTCATTCCTCTAATATCTTAAAACCTGATGAAGTTCCAATACGATCTGCACCAGCTTTTATCATTTCGAGCACGGTTTTTTTGTCTTTTATACCACCCGATGCCTTTATTTTTATGTTATTTGGTAATACCGAACGCATAAGTTTTACGGTTTCTAATTGTGCTCCAGGTCCATTAAATCCCGTTGACGTTTTTACAAAATCCACATCTTTATCAGCGCAAACTTCGCATGCCTTTTTTATTTGGTCATTGGTAAGCAAACAAGTTTCAATAATTACTTTTAGACCTTTGTCGTTCATGTGGCAAAGGGTATTGATGCTTTCAATCTCATCAGCCACGTGGGTGTAGTTGCCGTTTAAAAAGGCACCAATGTTAATAACCAGATCTACTTCATCAGCACCATCTTGTATCACTTTTTTAGCGGCTTCAGCTTTGGCTGTTATGTTGTTGTAGCCAAATGGAAAACCAACAACCGTTACCAATTTGGTATTGGTTTCTGCCAAAATTTTATTGGCAGCATTGGTATAATATGGTGGAATACATACTCCACCCATGCCTGCTTCAACACTTTTTTTACAAAGTGATTCAATCATGGGTAAAGTGGTTTCAACCTTTAGTAAGGTTTGATCTAAATATTGCGCTAGATTTTGTTCCATGCTAATTTTTGTTAGGCATTTCTGCCATGACACTGTTTGTATTTTTTGCCACTGCCACAAGGACATGGTTCATTTCTCCCAACTTTTTCACCAACTCGTATTGGTTCTAATTTTTTTTCGGGTTGGTTTGGTGCTTTGCCATTTGCACTTTGTGCTTCTCCGCCTCTGTTTTCATTAAGCTTTGGGGTTCTTTTTTGAGTTTGACGTTGTTGTCTTACTTGCTCAGGGTCATCGGTTTGAATATGACCTTTGAACACCATTTCTAATGTTTGACGATTAATTCTATCTAACAAGCCTTGGAAAAGCTCGTAAGCTTCAAACTTGTATATGAGAAGTGGGTCTTTTTGTTCTAAATGCGCATTTTGAACCGACTGTTTCAAATCGTCCATTTCGCGAAGATGATCTTTCCAAAGCTCGTCAATTGTGGCTAATGTTACACCTCGATCAAAGCTCTCAATTATATGCTTGCCATCAGATGAAAGAGCTTTTTGAAGGTTAACAGGAACATTCATGCCTTTTTGACCATCGGTAAAAGGAATAACAACTGTTTCAATGGAGTCGCCACGATCTTCATGAATCCTTTTTAGCACAGGCAATGCTTGCTCTGCAATAGCAACAGATTTTCTTTTGTAAGCGCTGTAAAGGTTTTCGTAAAGGCTCTCCGCCAAATTTTCGGCTTTTTCACCTTCAAATGCTTCAGCACTTATTGGGTTTTCAATTGCAAAAACCCGCATAATATCCATGCTAAATTCTTCGTAATCTTTATTGCTTTGGTGCTGCTCAATTAGGTTAAAAGCCAAGTCGTAAACAATGTTATTTAAATCAACTTGAAGCCTTTCTCCATTCAATGCGTTTTTTCTTCTTGTATAAATAACTTCACGTTGGCTATTCATTACATCATCATATTCCAACAGTCGTTTACGTACCCCAAAGTTGTTTTCTTCAACTTTTTTCTGGGCACGTTCAATGGATTTACTAATCATTGGATGTTGAATTACTTCGCCATCTTTCATGCCAAACAGCTTGTTGTCCATAACCTTGGCAATACGCTCAGAACCAAAAAGACGCATTAGGTTATCTTCTAACGAAACAAAAAACTCTGAAGATCCTGGATCTCCTTGACGACCTGCACGACCACGCAACTGACGGTCAACCCTTCGAGAATCGTGTCGCTCAGTACCAATTATGGCCAAGCCACCCGCTTCTTTAACACCAGGTGCTAGTTTAATATCAGTACCACGACCTGCCATGTTGGTAGCAATGGTAACGGTTCCCGGTTTACCAGCTTCTGCTACCACTTCAGCTTCGCGTTGGTGCTGCTTGGCGTTAAGCACATTATGCTTAATCTTTCTAAGATTAAGTGATTTAGAGAAAAGCTCAGAAATTTCAACCGATGTAGTACCAACTAATACTGGTCTTCCTTGGGCTGAGTATTCTTGAATTTTATCAATTGCCGCATTAAATTTCTCACGTCGCGTTTTGTAGATCATGTCGTCCTTGTCGTCGCGAACAATTGGTCTATTGGTAGGAATAGTAACTACATCAAGTTTATAGATTTCCCAAAACTCACCTGCTTCGGTAATGGCTGTACCAGTCATACCGGCAAGCTTGTGGTACATTCTAAAAAAGTTCTGTAACGTTACTGTGGCAAAAGTTTGGGTTGAACCCTCAACCTTTACATTCTCTTTAGCTTCAATAGCCTGGTGCAAACCATCAGAATATCTTCGGCCATCCATTACACGGCCAGTTTGCTCATCTACAATTTTAATTTTTCCATCGTCACTCAAAATATACTCCACGTCTTTTTCAAACATGGTATATGCTTTAAGCAATTGGTTAATGGTGTGAATTCGTTCTGATTTTACCGAGTAATCTCTAAGAATTTCATCTTTTCTTTTGGTCTTACCTTCAAGGTCAAGATCCTCGTTGTCGAGCATTGAAAGTTCACCTGCTAGATCTGGAAGAATAAAGAAATCTTTGTCTTCGCCTTGTTTGGTAATAAGTTCAAGGCCGAGTTCGGTTAGTTCTACCTGTCTGTTTTTTTCTTCAATGGTAAAGTATAACTCTTTGTCAACCGTTGGCATTTCTTTTTGCTGATCTTGCATGTAGAAATTCTCGGTTTTTTGCAAAAAGGTTTTAATGCCTTCTTCTTGCATATATTTTAGCAAAGCCTTGTTTTTCGGCAAGCCACGGTGCGCTCTTAAAAGGTAAAGACCTGCTTCTTTGTCATTTCCTTCTTTCTTAAATTTCTTTGCCTTTAGCAGAGCTTCTTGCACATATTTTTTCTGTGCATTCATAAGGGTGTCTACCCTGCCTCTTAAAGCATAAAATTTCTCATGATCTTGATCTGATTTTGCCGTAGGCCCTGATATAATTAATGGTGTTCTAGCATCATCAACCAAAACAGAGTCAACTTCATCTATCATGGCATAGTGAAACTTGTGTTGAACTAACTCTTGAGCTTCATGAGCCATATTGTCTCTTAAATAGTCAAAGCCAAACTCATTATTGGTACCATAAGTTACATCAGCCCTGTAGGCTTTTTTTCTACCTTCAGAGTGAGGTTTGTGGTACTCTATACAGTCTACCGATACACCTAAGAACTCAAGTATTGGGCGCATCCATTCAGCATCTCTACGTGCCAAATAGTCATTTACTGTAACTATATGAACCCCTTCTCCTGTGAGACCATTTAAATATGATGGTAAAGTAGCAACTAGGGTTTTACCTTCACCTGTTGCCATCTCAGCAATTTTACCTCTATGAAGTGTTACACCACCAATAAGCTGCACATCATAGTGCACCATGTTCCATGTAATTTCATTTCCTGCGGCTTGCCAGTGGTTTTTGTAAGATGCATAATTGCCGGCAATGGTCACAAAGTCAGTAGTGGCTGCCAATTCACGGTCGCGTTCATTAGCATCTACTTCAAGTTCTTCATTTTCAGTAAATCTTCTTGCCGCATCTTTCATTACAGCAAATGCTTCAGGCAATACTTCTTCTAATACTACCTCATATTCTTCATCCTTCTTTTTAATTAGCTCATCAACTTGCTTAAAAATTTCTTCTTGTTCAGATGCCTCAACACCATCGCTTTGAGCTTTGTCTCTCAACTCTTGAATTTCAGTTGATAAACCAGCAACGTGGTCTGCTATTCTCTGTCTTAATTCGGCACTTTTTATTCTCAACTCATTGTGAGAAAGGTTGGTAAGCTTACTATATTCTTCGTTAATCTTTTTAACTACGGGCTGCACATCTTTAATATCGCGCTCCGATTTATCTCCAAAAATTTTCTTTATTCCCTTGGTTATTATGTCGAGCATTTGCTGTGTTTTTTGATCGGCAGGGCCGAACGGTTGGCAAAAATAAGAAACGGTTGTTCTGCAGTTGAACAAAAGCACTATTACATGAACAGTGCCGTTTGTTAAGTTTGGTTATTTTGACCTTTTTTGACATGTACAGGTGACAGAATTGATGGCAAAGCGGCCCCATTTAAGATGAATTGACTTTCCTATTCAGGGAAGGGAGTAATGCCTTTCCCTAGTGAGGGAAAGTTGTCCGCCAACTGGCGAATCGATAGGGTCGAAACACGGAAGAGGAAACCCTGAAAACTTCTATATTTGGATTATGGGCAGAATTACCGAACTAGTTAGAGAGCTCAGAAAAAACGAAACACCTTTTGAAAAGGAGCTTTGGCATTATTTAAGAAGAAAACAATTGGGAGTAAAGTTTTTGCGTCAGCAGCCTGTGATTTATCAAACTTGGCCCACTCAAGAGTTTTTTGTCGCTGATTTTTTATGTTACGAAAAGAAGTTGATTATTGAATTGGATGGTAAGATTCACGATTTTCAAAAGCATTATGACGAGAATAGGGATGCTATCATGAATGAACTTGGATTTAAAAGTCTTCGGTTTAAGAATGAGGTTTTACAAAGTATGGATAGGATACTAGTGTTGATTAAAGGTGAAATTGAAAGACGGTGAAACGACCCTTCCCCAGCCCTTCCCTACTCAGGGAAGGGAGTAATGCCTTTCCCTAGTGAGGGAAAGTTGTCCGCCAACTGGCGAATCGATAGGGTCGAAACCTATCCATTGCCTTACTTTGAATCAACAAATCAAAACCAATGAAAATAGCTTTAAAGGCACTTAAAATTATAGGCATCGCATTGCTAGTAATAGGCGCACTTTTACTTACGATAAAACTTATACTTGATAAACCCTTGCCCCAAGGTGAAGCAGGGCCAAAAGCGGAAGCTTTAGCACAAAAAATGTTTACAGCCATAAACAACGATGCTTGGCAAAAAGTGGAAGCTGTAAAATGGAATTTTGATAATAGACATGTATTGCTTTGGGATAAAAAAAGGCATCTGGCGAAAGTTGAATGGAGTGAATACACCGCATTTATAAATTGCGAAACTCAAGAAGGCTATGTATTGGATGGCGATGAAAAAGTTGATGATTTGGATTCTGAGAGTCTTTTAGAGCGAGCCTATTTTTTATGGGCAAATGATTCTTATTGGCTAAACCCGGTGAGTAAGATTTATGATGATGGTGTTAACCGAAGATATGTTGAAACTGAAGATGGAAATGGTGCCCTTCTCGTTACTTACAGCACTGGTGGAGTAACTCCGGGTGATAGTTATTTATGGTATGTAGATGAAAATGGTTTGCCTTATAAATGGGAGATGTGGGTGAAAATTATTCCAATTAGTGGTATTGAAAGTACTTGGGAAGGTTGGCAAAGTTTTGCAGATGGTGTTAAGGTTTCAACCAAACATAAACTAGGCCCTGCTAGTACTCAGATTTTAGATATTGAAATGACGAATGATCTGGATGAATGGTATGATGGTGTTGATCCTTTTTCGACTTTGGAAATGGAACTAAATGGGTAAACACGTCTATTCGTTATCTAAGTAAGATATTCAAATGACCTAAAGAAAGAGCACGGATTTATTATTTCGCCCACAAATGTTAAGAAAGCGGTTCATGATACTTAAATCTGAGTAAATGCCTTGATTAACAGTAGGTTGTGTGATAAATTGATTCAAAATGAAAAGAGCTTGAATCAATATTTTAACTTTTATAAGTCGCTATAAGTGGTTGTAAACGCATACTTATAGCGAGTTATAAATTACTTGCCTTTCATTTCTTCTTTTAAATGGTCAATGTAAAGAATGCCATTTAAGTGATCAATCTCGTGCTGAAAAATTACGGCAGTAAAGCCCGTTACGGTTTCATGCATATTTTCACCTTCAAGTGTTTGATATTCGAGCGCTATTGTTAATGCCCTGATCTGAGTTGTGTCGCTTCTCCCAGGAATACTCAGACATCCTTCGCGGCAATCTTGCTTTTCTTCTGAGTATTTGGTTATAACCGGGTTTATGAAAATTTCATTTGGGAAGCCTTCTTTATCAAAACGCTGCACGCAAATCATTTGTTTTAAAATGCCAACTTGTGGAGCTGCAATGCCTACGCCCATTGCGGAAGTCATGGTTGTTTCAAGGCGGCTGGCGAAATAGGTGTTGAGCTCTTTCTCATTTTGAATATCAATAGGAGCGCTTTTTTGCCTCAATAATATTGAATCAAATGAATTGGTAATTACCATTAATTTCATGGCCCGTTGAGCGCTACCTTCTTTAATCAAAGCCTTTTGTTGCAGGGTATATTTAGCTGGATTTGCTCGTAAAAGCTTTTTTTGAGAAGCACAACTTACGGTAAGCGCTAAACCAAAACAGGCAAAGGCAAATAGTCTCATAATATTATGTAGTTTTTGGCTTATGTGAGCGACACAATGATTCAATATGGTCAACAATAACTAGCCTATTTCGGCCTCTAATTTCATAAAGAGGATTGTCCCAATCACCAACTAACCTTACATTTTTTCTTTTATCATTTGACTCGGATTGTGGCTTCAGTTGTAAAAACCTAAGAATAAACTCACCTTCTAAATCTGCTTCAGGCCTCCATTCTAGGTTTAAGGCTTTATGGGCATGTTCATTATTTAAATGTAAGAGTGAGCTGCTATCAAAATAATGCATCGCGTCATTAGAAGGATCAATTTCATAAAATTGATTCCATTCAATGTACCAGCCAGATTCAATACTTAAAGGTTGTAGTTTAGGTTCCATTGGCACACGAATATGGCCAATGTTAAAGAATTAAAGGTAGCTTAAAATGTCAATTCCAAGTTTGTTTAAATAAGCTGATTGGGCTTTATTGAATTCTTTACGTGCTTTTATTAGCTTTTCTTGAGCCTCTAGTAAATAACGTTCTCTATAATTCACCATAAAAATTGATGCACTACCTAGCTCAAGTTTTCGTTTTTCAGCATCGAGCATTCGCTCTGCCGATAAAACATTTAACCGTTGTGCAATCATGGCGTTTTGCCAATTCTCCATGGCGTTTTTATAAGCCTGTATATCGTTGCTAAGCGTTTGTACCTTAAACATGCGTTCGTACAATACTTGATCAACTTTACTTTCTGTAGCTTTTAGTTTACCCAATTCTTTTCTAAAAAAAAGTGGCATAGAGAAACTAGCACCCCAAGTAAAATTCTCTGATGAGTATTGCAAGCCTTGTCCACCTTGGGTTAGTGGTTTGTACCTAAGGGTAAGATCTGGGAGTATATTTTGTCTTTGTAATGTTCTGTCAATTGAAACTGCCGAAAGTTTTTCATCAATTTTCATAACTGCCGGATGCCTGCTAACTTGAACTTGGCTAGCCATATTGTTAATTGAATCAACCCTAAAAACATGCTGCCAGCTAGGATTGAATTTTACGAGTTCTAACGAATCGCTCGTCCAATTTTGGTTGCTCAAAGCATAACTGGTATAATTATAGGCCGCTCTTTTTTCATTTAAGAGGCTAAGTCTTCTTTGCCACTCCATGTAAGCTTCTACTGTATCAATGGCCGCATATTTACCTAGGCCGTAAGTCTTTTTCACAAAATCGAATCTGTTTTCGGCAACTTTAACAGCTTCTGTATAAAGGCCCAAAAGCTCGTTTGATGCCACAAACTCCCAATATGCCGAAGAGATCATGTATACTAGGTCGTTTTGCGCAAGTTGCAATTCATGCTCTGATTGCTTTAGCTTGGCTTGTTGCATCATTACTTCTGCTCGGCCCTGATTTATGAGAAGCCCTTCTAATAATGGAACCGATATTTCAGTAAAAAATAAACCTTCAGTAGGCGTGGTAAGTTCAGGGTTTAAATAGTATCCTGAGTTTAATTCATATCCTGCCTTTACCTGAATGCCGCTGTAAACAGGAATCTTGAGCTGCGTTAAACTATGGTTGTAGTAGTTGGTGCCTTTAAATTCTTTTGAAAGGCTATTGTATTCAATTTTGGGATCAAAGTTGCCACGGGCTGCCATAAGCTTACCTTGGGCCATGTCAACATTTAAAGCCGCCGAGCCAAAAAGTGGATGGTTGTTGTAAACCCCAGATAAAAAGTCTTTAAGCGTAAGTGAATCTTGAGCACTGAGTGTGCCAAAGACAAGAGTAGATATGAGTAGAAAAACTAGTCTCATTTCTTTTTCTTACTCATTTTGCCAATTTCTTCAACGCTTAAGTTAGGTGGAAAACCATTAAGTTGTCGCCATATTTCATACCAAACGGGAACATCTTCAAGCATGGCCCAGCCGTAAACCCCTGAACCCATTCTGATTTGCTCAGGCCAAGGTTCTTCATTTTCGTCAGGCGTTACAAGTACCCTATAAAGGTTTTCGTAGTTATTTACGTAGTCTATTACCTGAATTTCGCCACCAAATGTTCCAAGAGAAGCATTAGGCCAACCTGAAAATACAAGTGCTGGCCAACCGTCAAACCTAATTCTTACCTTATCTCCTTTATTTAGTAAAGGAAGATCGGTAGCCGAAACGTAAATTTCAGTAGCCAATTGAGGGTTGTATGGCATTACAGTCATTAGCGCATCTCCATCTTTAAGAATTTCGCCGATACCAGATTTTTCAGCCTTTACTACATAGCCGGTTTGTGGAGCTCGTACCACATAATTCGATTGACGAATTTCTAGATTAGAAATATCGATCTGGGTTTTTGTAATCTTATTCTCGTTTTCGTTAATGTAACTAAGAGTAGATTGTTTTTCTGATATTGATTTAGAGATTTTGTCTGCATATTCGGCTTCGAGAGAAGTAAGCTGTAAAACTGCATTTAAATAGCCGTTTTGACTCATTTGCACCTTGTTAATGGCCGACTGCAGTTTGGCTCTTGTTGCTTGCAGCTTAAGTCTTTTATTCTCTAGGTCAGTAAGCGATACCAAGCCTTCTTCATACAAACCTTGCTCACGCTTATACTGATCTTCGGCGGTTTTTACATTAATCTTAGCCGCAGTGAGATCGGCGCTATCTGTTTGAAGCTTGTATTTGGCCTCGCCAATTTTATTTTGTGCTTTTCCAAGCGAAGCCTCTAAACCAAGCTCAAGGGCATCAATTTGCTTATCAAGTGCCTTTACTTTTTCAAATAAGGCAGCAACTTGCTCTTCCTGATCTTTTACTTGACTCCTTTTTCGGGCAAGAATCTCAGGATCCATGTATTCGTTTTTTGACTCGGCCATTACAACCAGCGTATCACCCACTTGTACCAATTGACCCTCTTGTACATTCCACTGTTTTATAATGCCGGGAATTGGAGAGTAGATTTTTTGTGGTCTATCTTCTGGGCTAAAGGCGGTTACTTTTCCGTAGGCCCTTACGTTTTGCTGCCATGGTAAAAAAAAGCAAACCAATATAATGGCGAAAAGGGCTAATAACCAATATGCAAGTTTTCTTGCCCAATCGCTATTATATAGAAGCTTTGATATTGAAAGCCCATCTACATTGGTAGCAGGGTTTAGTATATCTTCTAGTGGATTAGACATTTTACTGATTCGTGGTTTTTAATTTCTGCAAATTTTCCGCTCGTGGCTACAGAACCATTTTCTAGTACATAAATATTATCTACTGTATTTAGCACTGTAGGGTCGTGGCTTGATATTAGAAAGGTGCAAGCCAACTCTTTATCTGTTAGTAGTCTTTTAAATAATCTTACCTTAAAGGCCGCGTCAAGATTAAAAAAGAAATCATCAAACACCACCAATTTAGGGCTTGCCATTAAAGATCTGGCCAACACTATCTTTTTTGTAATTGCTGACGATATGCCCTTACCGCCTGCAATGAGCGGTGTTTGCAATCCTTCGTCTAATTTTGAAATGTATTCGGTAAGCTCAGTAATCTCTAGTACACGCTTAAGTTCTTTTGATGAAATACCATCTCTATTGAGTGTTAGGTTTTCAAAGAAAGTGCCTTCAAAAATGTGTTCATGGCTTAAGCTATCACCTATTCGGTCTCTTAGTAGCCTTTTGTTTACGTCTTTAAGCGAATTACCATCAAATAATATTTGGCCTTTGTAGCTTTCTAATATTCCCGAAATAACATACATCAGCGTGGTTTTACCACTTCCTTCCCCGCCAATTATAGCTACTGATTCGCAGCTGTCAATTGACATGTTAATATTATTGAGGGCGTTAACTTTTCCGTCAGGGTATTTGTAAGATAAATCTTTTGTTTCTACTTGAAACCCTCTGTATTCTGTTACATCTAAATCAATAGGTCCTAATTCGTTTTCTAGCGGTAAATCGGTAAGGTTGCCCAACTTCTCAACTGCAGTAAGTACATCGTAAATATTATCTAAGTGCAGTATAAGTTTTTCAATGGCCGCAATTACAATTATAATAACTAGCTCAGCCGCTACAAATTGCCCCACCGAAATTTGGCGATCTATTACCAAAAAGCTACCAAGTACTAAAAGTGTACCTACAATTCCTGTTTTAAAGAACACAAAGCCTCTAAATTGAGAAATAAGTACTTTGAAATGCTGCTTTCTTTTAGTTAAATAGCCGGCAAGGTTGTTTTCAAGTTTCTCCATGGGTAGGGGAGAACTACCTGCAATTTTAAAGGTAGTAAGGTTTCTACCCAATTCTTCGAGCCAATGCGCAATTCGGTATTTGTATTTACTCTCGTACAAACTAGTTTCTAAGCCTTTACGACCCGTGTAGTAAAACAAAACAAACATTACAGCTATTAGAAATAGGCCAAAGAATACAAAGAATGGGTGGTATGCCGAAAGCAATAACAGTCCAAACAGTATTTGTAAAAGAGCAGTAATAAATTCTACAAGAATTTTTGTGAGCCCTTTTTGAATGGTTAGTACATCAAAAAATCTATTTACAAGCTCTGGAGTATAAATATTCAAGAGCTTTTCCATTTTTATTCTTGGAATTCTAAAAGCGAAGTCAACAGCAGTTCTTGTAAATATTCGCTGTTGTACGTTCTCCACAATGGTCATTTGCATTATTTGCATAAGCCCAGTAAGTAAAACCCCAACAACCACAAATACGGTAAGTAGTACAACAGGTCTAAGAAATAGACCACCTGAAATTAAACTCACCACACTTTGCACACCTAAGGGCAACGTAAGTCCTAATAAACCAGCAAGAATGGCGTAAATGTAAATGTGGTATATGTTCTTCTTTTCTGACCTTAAAAGATTAATAAAACGCTTTACTGGCCCCAAGTCCGCGTCTACCAACTCATCAGTCATTTTAATGGGTAAGAGCACTAAAATCTCATTGCTAATGTTGTCTCCTTTTCCATTTACCAAATCTCCTTTTGTTGTAAATGCATTTACATCGTCATTTGAAACTGGTTCGGTAACCCCATTGGCATATCTAATAGAGAACACTTGGTTTTTCTTTCCAATATTTTCTAAGATAACTGGCTCTTGCCCTCTAAAAACAACAAATGGTATTGGTAATACCGAGAGTTTTGAAACGAGCTCTTCTCTCTTAAAAGTTTTGCGGGTAAAGTGTATATGGTTTTTTCCGGCAAGTGAATTTAGTAGGCCAATCCAATCATGGGCATTCATATCATGATCGTCAATTGGCTGCACCTTACCAAATTCGGTACTTGGACTTAGCACACTGGCTATATGTCTTAGTAATTCAACTGCGGTTTTAGCTTTCATTGGTTTATCAGGTGATTCAAACGCTCAACTGCTGCAAAGGTTGATTTCTTACCTTGAAAATATGTTAATACAGCTAATTGCAAGGTCCTATATTCCTAATAATGGCACATAAATTTACAAAAGTAAATAACAGCAATTTTAACTAAGTGTAAGAAGTACAGGGTGTTATGTGCTTTTTGTTTGTTTGTATTTAATAAGTTTAATATTTTCTTATTAAATACATTAAAGGCACTTATGCTTCGGTAAGGTCTTCTTCTTTTTTGTCAAATTGGTCAAAGTCATATTCTGGCAAAAAATCGTTTTGAATTTTACCTACTACTTTGCCCAATGCTTCATAAACCCTTTTTATGTCTTCTTTGTAAATGAATACCTTATTTCTTAGGTAAAAAGAGTCATCGCCCTTGCGTTTTTTGGTGCTCTCGGTTAGACTGATAAAAAAATCGTCTTTTTGAGTTTTCTTTATATCTATAAAGTAGGTGCGTGGCCCTGCCTTTACTACTTCAGAGTGCACCAACCCTTTGATTTTTTCTGATTTTTCTGACATGGAATGTAGCTCTTTCGGCGTAAAAATAAACGCTTGTATTTAATGGGCCAAACCCCATATGCTACTTTGAATTTATGTGTTTGAAGTACAGGGCGATATATTTTAAACTTGATTCATATTGTAATTACATGAAACAGTCCATTCAGAATATATGAGTATTCAAAAAATCAGCGCTTTTACTGCAGTTGATTTACGAAAAGTGAGAAAAGGAAAACGATTAAATCACACCAAATTGAGTGAATTCAGGGCAGCATTACATTTAGGCTTTAGTTTGAGCTTAAGAACTGTATTTAAAACTATAATGTGGGAGTTGATGCTACTTACTTCTGCTCTTCAGGATACTCAATTCTAACATGGTACATGCTATTAACAAGCTCTTTAAGTACTGCCTTGGTGATATTGATTTCTCTCAGTGTTAACGGAGCAAATTCCAATTGGCCATCATTTATCTTGCTGTCAATAATTCCGTCTATCATACGGCTTATGGTTTCTTGGTTTTTCTCTTTCAAACTTCTTGTTGCTGCTTCAATGCCATCACAAAGCATTACCACGGCCATTTCTCTAGTTTGTGGTTTTGGGCCTGGGTACCTAAACTTAGTTTCGTCAACTTGATCTGCAGATACTTTTTTAAGGTAATTGCGATAGAAGTATTCTACCCTTGAAGTGCCGTGATGGGTTTGTATAAATTCAACAATTACTTGAGGCAAGTTATTTGATTTTGCCATTTTAACCCCATTTGTAACATGGTCAATAATTACTCTTGCACTTTCTTCATCACCCAAAGCATCATGTGGATTTTCAACATATTTCTGGTTTTCTATGAAATACTCAGGGTTTTCCATTTTACCAATATCATGATACAAGGCACCCACACGGGTAAGCAATGCTTTACCACCAATTTTATTGATTACACTTTCGGATAAATTGGCCACCTGCAACGAGTGCTGAAAAGTACCCGGTGCACGCACTGATAGTTTTCTAAGAAGCTTTTTATTTACGTCGCTCAACTCTACCAACGTAATATCACTTACAAAACCAAAGAGTTTCTCGTAGGCGTAAATGAGTGGGTAGGCCAGCAGTGTAAGCATAAAATTGCCACTTAGCCACAGCAGGGGAGCATATTCAAACTCAGAAATGCTACTGATCTTAATAAACTGAAATGCTGAAGCCGTAATAATGTAGCCTGCCAATATGAAAAGTGAAGAAATAAAGAATTGAGATAAGTACTGTACCCTTACCATGTTTAAAATGGCCGCAAAACCAGCAATTAGCTGAATTATAATAAACTCTGCCGCCTGGCTAGGCACAAAACTTCCTGCAATAAGCACTACAACAATATGAGATATTAAAGCCAACTTATAATCAAAGAAGGCCAAGGTTACTACTGGAATAATAGCATATGGAATAATAAATATGTCAAGGTTTTCTCTGCCAATAACGTACCTAGTTAAAAATACGAATAAAACAATATTGATAAGAATTAGAAGAAGCCTTCGGTTTCTCCTAATAAGCTCAATTTGAAATAGTTGTATATAGCCAATGTAAATGAAGAAAATGGCCATTACAAGAATAATATAGCCAGTTATATGCCACGTTTGTCCATCAGTTCGCACCAGCTCTTGGTATTGGCTTTTAAGTGAGTTTAGCTTGGCGTATTCATCTTCAGTAACTGTTACGCCTTTTTGAATAATGAGCTCTTTTGCCGATACCATTCCCATATTTGGGGCAATTAGGTCAAGTTCTTCATTGAGTTTTTCTTGACTTAATTCGGCTTGATAAACAATATTAGGTTGAAGACCGAACCTAACCGCATTTGCAAGTAAATCAGGGTTTAGAGTAGCGTAGGTTTTGGTTTTGGTAGAAACTACTTCTTTTAAATCCTTAAGGGTATAAAAGTCATCAATGGCTCTTGATTTAGAAACCCTGTTTCTAATTACTTGCAAACGTTTTATGTTTACATTTTCTCTATGTTGAGGCGCTAACTCTATTAAACCTGTACGGTAAATGCTTTTTACAATATTATTTAGCGCCTTTTTGTAAGCGGCTAAATCTTCATTTTCGCCATATTTCCCAATGTTTTCAGCCAAATATTGTTCGCCATTTAAAATAGCTTTTTGCTCAATGTCACTAACTTCTTCATAATAGGGTTCAAAATCAGAGATAATATTCTGCCTTTCTTCTTCTAAAAAAGCTTGCCCCTTTAATATGGGAAAAGCAAAAGGCGCCAAAAGATCTTCGTAAAGCCAAGGTTTACCCAATTCATAATCGTATTTAAACTTTTGGTTGGTAGGTATTAAAGCAATGATTATGAGCAAGGTGCTAATGATATAAATATACCTAAGCACTTTTTGCGAACCCAGATTGAACTTATTTGCTGCCATTGGGCATTTAATAATTTGATACAAAGGTAAAGAGCTAAACGGTGCATTTGAAATGCTAACGTATTGATACCTTTGCACCTTTAATTCAAAGCTCTATTTCAAATAATTAAAGAATTAATTATGTCTAAAGAAGTTTATATCGTATCGGCGGCAAGAACCCCGATTGGAAGTTTTAACGCTTCACTTAGTGGTGTTACCGCTACGCACTTAGGTACTACAGCCATGCAGGGTGCCATTGAGCGTGCCGGAATTAATGCCACCGATATTCAAGAAGTATATTTTGGTAATGTTTTACAAGCTGGTGTAGGACAAGCACCTGCAAGACAAGCCGCTTTGGGGGCAGGTATGAGTAACCGCACACCTTGTACTACGGTAAACAAGGTTTGTGCATCGGGTACTAAGGCTACAATGCTTGGTGCTATGAGCATTGCCCTTGGCGAAAATGAAGTGGTAATGGTAGGTGGAATGGAGAGCATGAGCAATGTTCCTTATTATGTTGAAAAAGCGCGTACGGGTTATAAATTTGGTCATGGGCAGTTGACTGACGGCATGATTAAAGACGGGTTATGGGATGTTTACAACGATTACCATATGGGTAATGCGGCTGAGAAATGTGCCACAGATTGTAACATAACAAGAGAAGATCAAGACGGATATGCCATAAAATCTTATGAAAGAACGGCGGCAGCACATGAAGCAGGTTACCTTTCTAAAGAAATTGTACCAGTAACTATAAAAACCCGTAAAGGTGAAGTTGTGGTAAGTGAAGATGAAGAGTTTAGAAATGTAAAGTTTGAAAAAATACCTGCGCTTCGTCCTGCTTTTCAAAAAGGAGGAACCGTTACTGCTGCAAATGCATCAACCTTAAATGATGGTGCCGCAGCCATGGTGCTTATGAGCAAAGAAAAAGCTGAAGAGCTTGGCTTAAAGCCCATTGCTAAGATTATTTCTTTTGCAGATGCAGCCCAAGAGCCAGAAAACTTTACAACTGCACCAACTCCGGCAGTTCAAAAGGCTGTACAAAAAGCAGGTTTAACTATGGATCAGATTGACTATTTCGAATTAAACGAGGCCTTCTCTGTTGTGGCAATTGCTAATCAGCAGATGTTAGATATTGATAATGATAAAATCAACGTTTTTGGAGGCGCCGTATCAATGGGACACCCACTTGGTTGTAGCGGGGCAAGAATTATTGTTACGCTATTGAATGTAATGGCCCATAAAGGGGGTAAATATGGTGCTGTTGGTATTTGCAACGGTGGTGGAGGAGCCTCTGCTATGGTTGTTCAATATTTAGCATAAATAAATGGAGTTGGTTTTTGATCATGTGAATTATAATGTAATCCTTTACATGATTCAGAGTCACTTTCAACTGATTTAGATTCATGTTCAGAATTGCGTAAAACTCAAGTTTTCGAAAATCAGCTCCACTTTTTAAAGCTTAGAATATGAGAACACTTTTTTTAATTTTAGTTTCTTTAGTTGCTGTTAATTCTTACGGTCAAGAGGTCAGCGAAACTTTTTGGACCGATAGTTTAAGGCACTATGAGCGTGAACTTGCTGTAATAGGCGATAGCATGCTTAACTCAAAAAGTCAATTTGTAAGACAAGAGAATGCTAAGAATATGATTAAAGTGTTTAGAAAAGCATTAAAACTACCTGGTAGTTATCAATATGAATTCGATTCGTTGATGTTTATTTCTAAGCTAAGGCCAGGAGACGATGCTTTTAGAATGTTTACTTGGATATTAAAGCTAGATAGGGGAAAGTTCAGGTATTTTGGTGTTGTGCACATCAATGATCCTAAGCGTTTTGTTTACCATCCGCTTTTTGATAGGTCTAGTAACGAAGTACCTGGATTGGCAGAAGAAACAAATCCAAATGCCGGCATAATTGATTCTGTTTATGACAACAATAGTTGGTTTGGAATGCACTATTACGATATTGGATTGGTAAAGGAAAAGAAGCTTTTTGGGCTAAGAAATAAAAAATACTATGTGCTAATAGGCTGGGATGGAAACAATAATATAAGCCACAAAAAAATTATTGATGTAATGACTTTTGAAAATGGTGTGCCCACTTTTGGAGCTCCCATTTTTAGTATGCAAGATACAATGCAAACACGGGTGGTTTTAGAGTATAATGCTCAGGCAGTAATTACCCTAAAATGGCATCCTGATGACAATATGGTTTCTTTTGATCATTTGGTGCCACCTTCAAAGAAAAATGCTGAAAACAAGTTTACATACATACCTTCAGGGCAATATGATTATATACTTTGGAAAAACGGAACTTGGGAATTTTACGAAGACCTTTTTAACACGTTTAATAAACCTGTAGACGAAGCCAATTAATTAATGAGATTCATCTGGATTGCTATAACCGTTATTTTAGGACTAATTATGTTCCTTTTGGTAAAGGATCATTTTATTTGGTCAATTCCGTACGTGGTGCTTCATCTAAGTATCATTGCCTTGCTCAAGTTTAGGGGGCTATTAGACTTCTCTATTCCTACAGCGTTTGTTCCTTTACTTTTTATTGGTTTGCAGCTTATTTACTCTATTTATGGATTGGTAGCATTAGGCAATATGGGGCTTGAAGAAGAACTGTACAACAATGAACTTAAAATGAGCTTTATAAGAATTGGTGTTTTACTCGTAGAGTACCCTTTGCTACTAGAGTTCTTTAAGAAACCCAAGTTTAACCGATACTAATTTAAGTGCAGTATTGAATTCGCTAAAGGTTCATGGAGCACTGCTCCTTGTAGGACTCATTTACGGTGCAAATTATAGTATTGCCAAATCACTAATGCCAGACTTTATTGGAGCCTTTGGCTTTATTCTATTAAGAGTTTTGGGCGCATTATTGTTTTTTGCACTTGCACATAAGTTTTGGATAAGAGAGAGAATTAAAGATAGAAAAGACTATTATTTACTAGCTGCAAGTGCTTTTTTTGGGGTGGCCACCAATATGCTTTGCTTTTTCAAAGGGCTTTCGCTCACATCGCCTATAAATGCAAGTATTATAATGACGGTGAATCCGGTAATTGTGCTGTTATTCTCAGCCGTATTGCTGAAAGAGCGAGTGGGTTGGATTAAAGTGCTAGGTATTGCCCTGGGTATGACAGGAGCTATTTTACAAATAGTAGATCCGCTGGGCGTTTCAAAAGAAGTTGAAAGTATTAATTGGAAAGGCGACCTGCTAATTTTGGCAAACGCCGCTTCTTATGCCGTTTATTTGGTAATGGTAAAGCCACTAATGGCAAAATATCATGCGTTTACGGTGGTGAAATGGACTTTTACTTTTGGTTTACTCATGGTAATTCCATTTGGTTTTGGTGAGTTAATAGAAACAAATTGGGCTGATATAAACCTTACCATTTTTGCAAGACTAGCTTTTGTTGTTTTGGGAACCACCTTTTTGGCTTATTTATTAAACGCATGGGCACTTAGGTTCGTAAATTCAAGTGTAGTAGGTGTTTACATTTATTTGCAACCTTTAATTGCAACAGTATTTGCGGTAGCATGGGCAGGTTATGAGTTCAATTGGTTTATGCTGGTATATGCATCACTTATTTTTGCAGGCGTGTATTTAGTAAGCTTTAAATTCAATACAAAAGCGGCTCATGGGTAGAATAATGGCCTTAGATTACGGCGGAAAACGTTGCGGCTTAGCCGTAACCGACCCAATGCGCATTATTGCTACAGGTCTTACCACGGTAGAAACTTCAAAACTTTTAGAATTTGTAGTTGATTACTGCAAAAAAGAGCCGGTTGATGTTTTTGTTTTTGGAATACCATACCGCATGGACGGCACCTTATCAAAAATTGCAAAAGAGATAGAAGCTTTTCTTGATCAATTGCATAAAGTTATGCCAGACTTGCCATTGGAAGGGGTTGATGAAACACTAACAAGTGCAAATGCTGTGGCTAGTCTAGTGCAAGCAGGGGTACCTAAAAAGAAAAGGAGAAATAAAGAACTCATAGATAAAGTAAGCGCCACGCTAATTTTGCAGCGCTACATGGAAGAAAACGACTTATGATATTACCAATACGCGCCATTGGCGATCCAGTTTTAAAGAAAAGAGCTGAAGAAGTAAAGCCTGAGCATCCGGGGTTGCAAGAGCTAATAGACAATATGTTTGAAACAATGTACAGGTCAAATGGCATTGGATTGGCTGCACCACAAATAGGGGAGAGTCTTAGAATTTTTGTACTTGATACGGGAGTTTCAATTGAAGATGATGAAGATGATGAAAAGGCGATTAAAGAAGTGTTTATAAATCCAGAAATTGAAGAGTTTTTTGGCGATGATGAGGGTTTTGAAGAAGGCTGTCTAAGTATTCCGCATATAAGAGAAGAAGTAATTAGACCTGAAGGATGCGATGTGGTGTATTACGACCGCAACTTCAATAAAAAAACCATGGAGCTTGATGGTTTATTGGCCCGTGTTTTTCAGCATGAGTTTGATCATCTTGAAGGGGTTCTTTTTACAGATTTAATCTCTCCATTTAAAAAGCGATTGCTAAAAAGCAAGCTTGAAAAGATTAAGAAAGGAAAGGTAAGGGTTGATTACCCAATGAGATTTCCAAAAAAGTAACGCTAAAAAAGTATGCTTAACTATACGACATTTAATAGTTGTGCAGGTTATACTTGGCCTTAATTCATCAAATCAATCAACCTCTTAAACGGGCAATTGTAGATGCTACCAAGTCCCAGTCAATCCCATTTTCAGTTTCAAAAAGATTAATTGGTAAGTCTATTTTTTTTGTAATTGATTGGTTTGCAATTTGTGTTGCCGAAAGCTCAAAGTAAGCATCTGTAATAGGCTCTTTAGAAACCAAAGTTCCATTTAGTGGGGAGTTTAAACTGCCACAATACCACATACCTTGCCCACCTTCTTCGTAATTCTCAGCAAGAATTTCAACATGTTTTAGGTTAAGCAATTCCATAAAACGTTTGGCTTTGCGTTCATCTAAATGATGGGCTTGGGCAACTATTTCAATACCACTAAGCCACTGTATATAGTCATTTACCTTTATAGGCGAAATGGCATTTGGCTTACCATGACTAAGATTAAGCCCAATAAAATCAATATCTAAAGCTGCACAAGCTCTTGCTGTTGCCAAGTCTGAAACGTTACTAATTCTAACTAAAGTCATTTACCACTTTAAAACGCAAAAGTACGTTTGTAAACAAAGGTTATTCAGAATTAAAACCTTACTTTTTCAAATCAAATGGATATTTGTTATTAATCTCATAGATAAGAATTTATTATGAAACTAAAACTCCTTCCCTTACTACTAATTCCATTAGTGGTAGTTTCATGTTTTAGAGATGAAACCTGGAACCCAAATACTTGGACTCATCATTTTCAAGGACCAATTGCCAAAACCACTTTAGACCTTGAAGCCCTTACCAATTTACAAGAAATAAGGTTTGTAGAGAACATTTTAGCTTCAGAAATAAACCCTCTGTGGGATGGACAAATTCTGCTGCCACCTGTAACAGGTCAAAGCTCAAAAAATAGTCCGCAAATTTTTGAGGTTACAGAATATTTTAAAGCATTACATACCGACTCGTTGATAATTGAAGTAGAATTTACCAATGGATACCCAATAAACTTTGTAAAAGGCACTGAGTTTGTCTTTACCAATCAAGAAAATGGAGAAGAACTTTTTAGACATCCTATTGAAGATGATGTAGCTCCATCTGAGAACTATAAATTCAACATTGAAGTAATTACAGACCCAAGTCAGCCACAAAAAGTAGAGTCAAATATTGAGTTTTATATTGATAATTTTAGAACAACAGGAACTGATGGCGAAATAAGGGACTTTTCTGGCGCAAGCACCAACTTTGCTTTTACGCTTAAGTTTTTGAGTGTAATTAAACTTGAGCTTTATCCTGACAAAGCCTGGAGTGACACCACAACTTCAAATGTTTCTTTGTTTGAAGATGGAGCCGACGAACAAAAAATTGCAGAAGGAAAAGTAACCATAGATTTAGTGAATGGCTTACCTATTAATGGTTGGGCTCATATTGATATTTTAGACGCAAATAATAATGTGGTGGGGCAAATTTTTGATGACTCGTTAAAAATTGATCCGGCTACTATTGATCCAAACACCCTTGGCGTAATAAATAAAACAGTAAACAATGTAGTAGTTGATCTGCCATTTGATAAACTTGATCTTTTTTATCAAGACAGCAAGCTTAAGATTCAATATGAAATGAATACCAATGGTATTGATCCTGCCCAATTGGTTATTGGCGAAGAGGCCAACTTAAAAGCCAAAGTAAAGGTTGATTTGAAAGTTTACGTTGATGAAATTGAAATTAGCGAATAAGATGAAAAAACTAACAATTATACTAGCCCTTGTTGTTGTTGCTTTTTCTACAAAAGCGCAATACGGCAATCAGTTTCAATACAATGCCTTTTTTAAAACCCAAGGTGCTTTTGATTATCCATCTGAATTGGGTACTGATATAAGAACATTTTCAGTTAACCTATTTGGTATGAATTCCTATTTAGGAAATTCTATTGCTGATGTAAACTGGCTTTATAATATCGCCACAGGAATTGAGACCGGTACTATTGACGGTCAATCTGTTCCAGTGCTAAGAAATGCCGATGGTTCAACCTACCTTTTGCCTCATGTTGTACTTGACCATTTGGTTAACAATACACCTGAAACAAACTTTTTGGTAGGAGGCTTTGATGTTTACACCCCTTTGGCCATAGCTTTTAAAGTAAAAGCCGGAGAAGATAAAAAGGAGGTAGTAACTTTTGCATTTAATCACCGAATTAAGACCGGAACAAGTACTTACTTGGGCAAAGACCTTTTTAAGTTTATGTATAACGGAATAGGCTCTTTTGGAACCGATCCAGCCAATTTAGTTGATTTTTCAGTGGGTTTTCATGCCTATTCTGAGTGGGCATTCGGAATGGCATTTCCGGTTTTAGAACTTGGGAATGGTATGGCCTTAAGGGCTGGTATGAATTTGAAGTACCTTATTGGCTACGCGGCTATTGATACAAGAACGGCAAATTTGAACCTAACCAATTTAAACGAAGGTGATGTTTGGGATTTTAATCTAGATTATTTGTTTAATGCCGCCGGACCAATAGATGCTATTGAAGACGGCGCAGATATAAGTCCAGTGTCTTTTGCAAGAAGAGGTATAGGAAATGGTATGGGTATAGATTTTGGAGCTTCTCTGCAAGTAATGGAAAATCTAAAAGCAACCATGGCAGTAAACGATATTGGATCAATTAGATACGGCAACGGAAATGTTATCAATATTTCTGGTAGCGGAAATGTTTCTTTTGATGGAGTAAGAGTGAATGTTTTTGGTTTAGATAGTGTGAGGTTTAATGGCGATACCTTAATCTCTAGATTTGAACCTGAAGTAACTTACAACGATTTTAATGTAGCATTGCCAACAAGGCTTACGCTTTCAGGAGAATTTGGACTTAACCAAAAGGAAACTAGAAAAGGTCAAGAGTATTTTCAGCATACCATACATTTTACCTACATACAAGGCTTTAACAAGGCTGTAGGTAATTCTACAAGGCCTTTTGTGAATGTTGGTTACAGCTACCGTTTGGGTAATGTGTTGTCTACTGGTGTTAACACGGGTTATGGTGGTATTTACGGATTTAATATTGGTGGATTTGTAGGATTACGCGGGGGCCCGTTTAGAATTTCATTTTCGAGCAATGCCCTATTGGGCGGAATGGCGCCACAATTGGCCAAAGGATTTGACTTTAGATTAAATATGGCTTTAGCACTTTAAGTTTTAGTTCAATCATATATTTTTGCGCCACTCTTAAAAAGGGGAATTAGCTCAGTTGGCTATAGCATCCCGAACTTGTTTCGGGAGGTTCAGCGATTCTGAGATCTTTTGTAAAGACAAAAGAAATAATGAACATGGGGAATTAGCTCAGTTGGCTAGAGCACCACACTGGCAGTGTGGGGGTCAGCGGTTCGAATCCGCTATTCTCCACAAAAACCACTCTCAAAAGGAGTGGTTTTTTGGTTATGTACTATTGTTATATTCTTTATTCTGAATCAAAAGATCAATATTATATAGGGTCGTGTGCTGATTTGGAAAAGCGGCTTAATGATCACAATAATTCAAGGAACAAGTCAACTAAAGCTGGCAAGCCATGGGTAATAAAATGGTTTAAAGAATTTGAAACAAGATCAGAAGCAGTTAAAGAAGAGTTCAGGTTGAAAAAGAAAAAGAGCAGAAAGTATCTTGAGTATTTAATTGAAAATAAACTTAACGAGAATTAGCTCAGTTGGCTAGAGCATCCCGAACTTGCTTCGGGAGGGTCAGCGGTTTCCCGAAATAAATTCGGGACTATTCTCCACAAAAACCACTCTCAAAAAGAGTGGTTTTTTGGTTGAAAATATCTGCTGCATTCCAAATTGAGTGGTTAATATGGTGCCAACCGTTGTCAGCATCAGGATTTTTGGGATTAAAAGATGTGCAGGATTTAGCTGCAAGTGGCTCTGCTATGTTGATTGGGATTTCATTTTAGGCTACTGCTAAACTTGCCTTGCCGCACGTGCGGTACTAGTTTCTCATTTGCTAATTTTCAAGTCTTGCTTCGCTAGGACCTAAAAAAGCTAAGGATTCTCTTCTTCAATTTCAATTTTTTAATTTTAATTATACAGAGTACAACATAAATAAAATTGTAAAGAAATATGACTAAGTAATATGATGTATTAGTTGCGGAATAGACCAACAATGAATGCCACATTACGAACGACATGGCAATAAAAAACAGAACATAGATACCATTAAAGATGAAAATTCTTTTTTTAGTGAAAAATGAAATTTCTGTAACTATTATCAATAAACAAAATTCAACAATTAATATTAATTCAATTGTTGAATTTTCCGTCAACATTTCCCAAGGGTCATAAATACTTAATTTACCATCAAGAACTATCAAATTTGAATAGATGATTATAGTCAGTAATATGTACCTAAAGATTAAACCAATCATTTAAGTCGTTTTTATCTAATTATAGTTTTTTCCCTACGCTGGTACGAGCTTGTAGCTCGTATCCCACGAAATTTGATTTGTTGTCAATTTCATTATTCAATCATTTCAATTTCTACGGGTCTTTTAATACCGCAATAATAGCTAGCACTGCTGTATAGCCAATATTCAGGTTTCAATTTAAGAATTCGTAATAAAACTGTGTTGCGGTCTTGCATTGTGTACAGCACGAGCTGCAAGCTCGCGCTAGCGAGGGCAATAAAATGGTTTAAGGAATTTGAAACAAGATCAGAAGCAGTTAAAGAAGAGTTCAGGTTGAAAAAGAAAAAGAGCAGAAAGTATTTTGAGTATTTAATTGAAAATAAACTTAACGAGAATTAGCTCAGTTGGCTAGAGCTTCCCGAACTTGCTTCGGGAGGGTCAGCGGTTTCCCGAAATAAATTCGTGACTATTCTCCACAAAAACCACTCTCAAAAGGAGTGGTTTTTTTGGTTTATGTTTTACTGCGAAATACTCTATTCTGATACTACAGACAGGTATTTATAAATTCTTGCCTTCGCTCTGTTAAGTGTTCTAAAGGACACTTGACAGGATAAATAATTTGTAGTACCGCACGTGCGGTTCGGCATTATTCATCAGCGCTGGTGCGAGCTTGTAGCTCGTATCCCACGAAATTTGATTGATTGTCAATTTGATTATTCAATCACTTCAATTTCTACAGGTCCTTTAATACCGCAATAATCGCTCGCACTGCTGTATTGCCAATATTCAGGCTTGCATACAAAGCCTGCTTCTACAGGGTTATTATGTACATAGCTAATTTTTTGATCTATTACTTCATTGCTCCGCAATTCAATAGGCTTATTATGCTGTTGCCAAAATTGATATTCTTTTACATTAGACGTTTTAAGTCCAGCACGTTTCATCATCCATAATACCCACTCTTTCCTACTCTCTTGTGTGTTTTCTGAAATGCATTTTCGCAGTTTTTTTGAAGTAAACATTTTCATCTCCTTGAGTAATTTCCCGGGTTCATTAGCCCTGTCAGAAAAAACTAAATGGACATGACTTGGCATTATACAGTAGGCAAACAGTGTCATTGTCTTTTCTTTTATGCTATGGTTTAAGCTGTCTGCCACAATTTCAAAATATAGCTGACGCACAAATACATCTATCCAAAATACTGTGGCAAAACTTACAAAGTAAATACCTACAGGGTTTAGCATTTTGTATTTGCGGCTCATGTTTGCAATTTAGGAATTCAGAATAAAACTGTTTTGCGGCCTCTTGCATTGTGTACAGCACGAGCTACAAGCTCGCGCTAGCGAGGGGTTTTATTGTTATTTGCTTCTAGCTTGTGCTGCCTTACTTGCATGGTGTTGGCACGAGCTAAAAGCATCGCACCAGCGGTTTACTTGCTCGGACTATCATGGGGAAATAAAAAGCATTTGTTTGATTTAAATACAAACATTTCGCTTTGATTATTGCGAATCCACTTTCTATTTTTTCCACTATAAAGTCGTTTTATTATTGATAAACCAACCACAATTAGTAGAGTGAACAGAAATGTGATTAGCCACTTATTTATTAAGTCAAATAACATGCTACTTGAACCATTCCCAGCGCTGGTGCGAGCTTGTAGCTCGTATCCCACGAATTTAGACTGGTTGTCAATTTCATTATTCAATCACTTCAATTTCTAGAGGTCCTTTAATACCGCAATAATCGCTAGCACTGTTGTATTGCCAATATTCAGGCTTGCATACAAAGCCTGCTTCTACAGGGTTATTATGTACATAGTTAATTTTTTGATCTATTACTTCATTGCTCCACAATTCAATAGGCTTATTATGCTGTTGCCAAAATTGATATTCTTTTACATTAGACTTTTTAAGTCCAGCACGTTTCATCATCCATAATACCCACTCTTTCCTACTCTCTTGTGTGTTTTCTGAAATGCATTTTCGCAGTTTTTTTGAAGTAAACATTTTCATCTCCTTGAGTAATTTCCCGGGTTCATTAGCCCTGTCAGAAAAAACTAAATGGACATGACTTGGCATTATACAGTAGGCAAACAGTGTCATTGTCTTTTCTTTTATGCTATGGTTTAAGCTGTCTGCCACAATTTCAAAATATAGCTGACGCACAAATACATCTATCCAAAATACTGTGGCAAAACTTACAAAGTAAATACCTTCAGGGTTTAGCATTTTGTATTTGCGGCTCATGTTTGCAATTTAGGAATTTGGAATAAAACTGTTTTGCGGCCTTGCATTATGTACAGCACGAGCTACAAGCTCGCGCTAGCGAGGGTTCAAAAGCCCTTCGGAACTCTTAAAACAGCTTAGGGAAATAGCTCGGACGGCCCATCAATTGAAAAAACCCAAAATTCTGTTAACTTATCATCACGATCTTTATTATTAATGAGTACTAAACGCAATTCAATTATATTTTCCGTATTTGTAATGTGAAATTCAATGTCTGATCCAGTTAAAACCTCAGAATTTATTATTTCTTTTGTTATAATATCTCTTTCCGTAATTTCAGTAGTGATTTTACATTTTTTTGGCTTTATATTATTTAATTTGAGATTACACCCTTGTTTAGAATCTAAAAGAACTGCATCGCAGGATCGCACCAAATTAATTACACCTTTCTTGCTTAATTTACCTTGATTATTGTATTCAATAAAAGAACGAATTTCTCCCTTATCATCATAAAATACATAAGAATCGTAATCACCTTTATCGTCATAGAAATAAGTGTGTCCACTAAAAGCACCCTTTATCCTCCAACCTTCTGATTCAAGTTCACCTTCTAAATTAAAGTTATTTAAGTAAATACTATCCTTCGATTTTGCTGTTTGAATTGAACTAATATTACCAGATTCATCAGTTAAGATACAGATTTTATCAATAAGTACTTTTTTATTTTTTGAAAGATTTAATGCTTTATAATCCACGCCTAAACTGTCAAAATACCTTTTGTGAGTCTCTGAAAGAGTGCTTTTCTTACAAGATATTAAACATGAAACGATTAAATAAAGTATTACTATTCTACTTTTTGCTTTCATTCTCAATGTATTCATTATACTCTTGTTCAGTAATTGGTCTTCTATTCTCTTCTCCAGACCAGTGAGCACCCTCAGGAGTAACAGGTATCATGTAGTATTTATACGTGGAATCATTGATATAAAATTTAACGGCTGATGAGTCAGGTGGTTTATTTTGCTTAACATTTCCAAAGTCGTCAATGCTCACACCTTCATCTTCAGTCTGAACTTCTTTAACTTCAACGTTTTCTGGGTTAGGCTCTAACTCCAGAAAGTTATCCATATCTCCACCGAAAGCCCCATTACCTAAAATATCTTTCATTCTTTCTAATTCTTGTTGGTCAACGTTATCATGCAACCATTGTTCATATGGTGAAGCCTCTCTCGTTTTTGGTTCTTCAGCATGATCTCCAAATAAAATTCCATCAATATATCTACCAATCCGTTTCAACCAATTATCGCTTTCAGGACTACCAGAACTACTTTGTTCTTGGTTTGAAATCACATCGTTCATTGGGTCGTAATACTCTTTTCCATCGATTATAAGAGTTATTCCTGGTGGGTTTTGATCTCTATTAATATCAAAGGAAGCAGGAAGACCATTTTTGTTGCCATTTTTGACAAATTCATTGTGCTGCCATTTATCTTTAGGAACGTCCATCACTACCTTATGGGCTAATCTTCTAAATTCAGAAAAATCACCTGTCTCCTGAGCCTTAGTATATTCTAATGCTAACCTTTTACCCCACCACTTACTGTGCACAGTAATTATTGCTTCTAAGCCATCTATATCTATACACGAAACGGGACAGTTTGATGCATACTGATATGGGGTTAAATACGGAAATGATGAAGTTAAAGGATCTATACTCAAAAACTTAGCTATTCTCGGATCGTAGATTCTGAAGCCGTAATCATACATATTTCCGCTACCATTCCACTCAGGGTCTTGTTCCTTACCGTTAAAGCCGTAACGGTAGCCATTTCTTAAGTAAATAGCAATAGCTTGGTTTTGCATGTAGCTTAATGTACAAGCCCCGCACAATGTGCAGGGCTTGTAAAACTATACTTAAAGTTTTAGTTATTATTCAACCATAAAGTTTTGCGTAGCCACACCCGTAGATGTGGTAACTCTTAAGGCATAAATACCTTTTGCAGTTGCAGGTAGGTTAATTTGCCACGTGTTTTTAGTGCTTAAAAAGGTAGAAATATTAAGCTCTTTACCACTGAGTTCAAAAACTTGAATAAGTGTTTTTTCTTCTGATTCAGGTAGTGATACAAAAAGATTACCGCTACTAGGATTTGGGTAAACCAACATTACATTTTGGCCTGTTTCACCAATTCCGCTTGCCGTTACATTTACCGAACTGCTAGATTCATTGTTGCCACATCGGTTTGTTGCAGTAAGCTTTACGGTATAGGTACCATCTTCTTTATACCAATGGGTTGGTGCCATATCATTTGATGTGTTGCCATCACCAAAATCCCAAGTATAAGAATCGGCGTTTGTAGATGAGTTTGTAAACTCAACTTTTTGGCCTCCAACATCATTTCCTGCAAAATCAGCTACTGCACTCGGAACTGATGAAATATCCACTTCTTCTTCGTTTGTACAGCCAAATACATTGGTTATTACCACGCTGTATGTTCCAGGGCCAACTGTAATTGTTCTACTAGTCTCATTTGTGCTCCATTTGTATTTATCATGGTTTCCTGGATCTAGTTCAATGGTTTCTCCATCGCAAATGGCAGAGTCGCCATCCCAGGCAAATTTTGGTAAATCAAGAACCAATACTTCAATTTCATCGGTATTTGAGCAGCCAAAAGAGTCATTTACAATTACCGAATAAGTGCCTGTTTCATGCACTACCAAGGTTTTAGTAGTTTCTAAATTTGACCATTCGTAAGTTGTATATCCGTCGTCAAAACCGGCATCTAGCGTACTTGAGTCGCCTTCGCAAAAGTTAATGTCAAGCCCAAGGTTAACGCTAGGCAACTTTCTAAAGGTCATGTTTATGGTTTCTTGGTTAGTGCAGCCAAATGAATCGGTAATCATTACAGTATAAGCTCCATTCGCTGTTACCTTAATTTCTCTTGTACTTTCTGATGTAGACCACTCATAAATTGAGCCTGGGCCATGATCACCAGCATCAAGTGTAATTTCATCTTTTCTGCATGCTTCTTGGATTGTATCCATACCCGATCTTGGAGCTAAATGAAAGAAAACATGTACAGAATCTTCATAAACGCAACCATATTCACTAGTAACCGTAGCTTTATAAGTATCTGTTGTAGTTACTTCAAGCTCTTTTGTATTAGCACCATTATTCCAATTATAGGTGGTGTTGTCATCACTGTAGTCAGCATTTAGGGTAATGTCGTCGCCTTCACAAACTTCTTGATCTTTTCCTAAAGAAAATGTTGGCAGTGCTCTTAATGCTATGTCAATATTGTCTTTACCATTACAGCCAAAAGAATCCGTTACAGTTACTACATATCTTCCATCAGATTTTACGGTAATGGCTCTTGTTGTATCTCCAACATTCCAGCTGTATTTGGCCAGTGTGCCAAAATTACCAGCATCAATGTTTAAAGAGTCGCCTTGGCAAAGGTCTAAGTCAGAACCTAAGTCTACATTGGGGCTAGATTTATCTGTAATTTGTATAGTGTCTTTATAAACACAACCAATGTCAGAAGTTACCGAAACCGATTTTTCACCACCACCTTGAATGAGTTTATATCTATCTCCACCAGCTGGTTTCCATTTAATTTTTGAACCTTTTGGTAAACTGCCTAAATCAAATTGAATAGATGTTCCGGCACAAAGCACCGTATCATTTCCAAGATTTATGTTTAAACTCTCTTGTTTAATTAGAACAGTATCTGATTTGGCTACACATCCTCCTCTAGTACCAGTTACTGTAAGTTTTAGGTTTCCTTTTGGTACTATGGTTACGCTATCGCCAGTGGCGCCAGTGCTCCATGTAAATGATCTGGTGCTATCTCTTTCATAAATAATATTGCCGTTCCAAATTCTTGGGCGATAAACACCAGTTGTGGTTACAGGGCCTCCAAAAGGCCAAAAAACACCAAGTCCTTCAAGCATTTCCAAATTTCTATCGCTGGCATATACATCGCCCTCTGTTGTACCGTTTGTATAGTTTACGTTTATAGACGTAGTTGACGTTACGTAAAATGATACTGTATCGCCTTTTTTTATACGCACCGTAAAGTAAAAAGGAATTCTTGTAGGGGTTCCATTTGTTCTGGCTACAACGTTTCTTACTCGGCCAATAAGCTCCCATTTTGTACTGTCTCTCTCAACTCCAGCATAAGAGCCGTTTCTATAGTACATTGAAAAATTGGTATTGCCTGCTGGGTGAGCATCAAATGCTCTAACAATAATGTCGTTTTTAGCAACTACATCAAACATGTTTCCGCGCTGGCCATTGTCATCAATAAAGGTTGATTGAACGGTGTCAAGAAAAGTGGCAGCAGCCTGTACATCTTCATTTTCGCAAACTTCGGTTTTGTTTGAGATAATGGTGACATCGCAATGCTGAGCTTGGATGGTGATAATAGGGGCTATGGCCAAAAAAATTATGGCCGCAAACCTGTAAAGAAGTTTCATACCTAGACTGTTTTAAAAGTACAAGGTATTAAAATTATTAAACTATTCTAAATTCTTTTTGTTAATTGACGCGGTTTCCGTCAAATGCTTGTACTGGGGCATTTGTAGAAAAACTCATTGGGATATTATTTTTAGATGCCTTGGCTTCAAAGGTTACCCCATTTTGAGTCTGATCATGTCTAATCCAGTTGCCGTCTTGAACAACTTTTAAACGCAAAGTTGAGTTGAAAATATTTGCGCCATCTGGAGTAATTTCTATTTCATTATTACTTATGCGGGTAATAATTACTTGAATACCATTGCTTGAGCTAAAACTATCTGACCCCTTTCCTTTATAAGTACCAACTAGCAGTGCGGCTAAATCGTCAGTTTCTTCCATAGCGCAGTTTGACATGGTGAAAACCATTGCCAAAAGAAAAGTGAGTTTTATAAGTTTCATTATTCTGGTAATTCTAAAAAGGCGAAATTAACTTTTATGAATGTAGTTTTTGAGCACAATTTACAATTATAGATGCGGCCCTATTAGAAGCGCCGCTATTGCCCAAAAGTTCTTTCAAGGTTTTGAATTCATTTATGAGCTTTTGTTTGTTAATTGGTTGCAACAACGTGTTTAGTTCTCTTTTGCAATTGCTCAAATTAAACTCTTCTTGTATTAGCTCCTTTACAATTTCTTTATCGGCTATAAGGTTTACCAGAGATATGAACTTTACTTTAATCAGCATTTTTGCTATAAATACACTTATTGCATTGGCTTTATAGCATACAACAAGGGGCGTTTCAAATAGTGCAGTTTCCAATGTTGCCGTGCCTGAAGTTACTAATGCAGCAACTGATGTTTTCATAACTTCTTGAGTGTTGCCATATGCTATTTTAACATTTGTAGGGAGCTCAAAAGAAGTGTAAAAGCTAGCGTCTATTGATGGAGCTGCCGCAATTGTGAATTTATAGCTGGTAAAGGCTTTGGCTACCTGCAGCATAATGGGCAACATTTTATTGATTTCTTGCTTTCGGCTACCGGGTAAAAGCGCTATGCCACTTTTATTCTCTATTTCAGTATCATTAGGGCTAATGGCATCAAGCAAAGGGTGCCCAACGTAATGCGATTTAACGCGGTGTTTTTTGTAAAAATCCTTTTCAAAAGGCAAAATGCAAATCATTTCGTCTATATAGGCCCTTATGGTTTTAACCCTATTCTCTTTCCATGCCCAAATTTGAGGAGATATATAGTAGGTGGTTTTAAAACCTTGTTTTTTAGCCCATTTTGCAATTCGCAAATTAAAACCAGGGTAATCAATAAAAACAACAACATCTGGCTGGTAAGCCGTTATTTGCTTTTTGCAGTTTTTTATATTGCTTAAAATGGTGCCCAGATTTTTTATCACTTCAACAAAGCCCATAAAAGCTAATTCTTTAATGTGCTTGAGTGGCGATTTTTGGGCAGCATTAGCCATTTTATCTCCTCCCCAAAAGGCAAATTCGGCTTCTTTATCTTCTTTTTTAATGGCACTAATTAGGTTAGCGCCATGTAAATCGCCAGAAGCTTCGCCAGCTAGCACAAAGTATTTCATGTGCTTATAACAAAAACTTAATGTAAACGGCTAGTAAAAGCCAAAACATAACATTTAGCATAATACCTTGGGCATACTTATATTGTCCTTTATTTATTTTGTTGAAATACAACAAAATACCCGGTATTAATGATATACTAAATATTGGGATTACAAGGTCATAAGAGTGAAAGGCCTTAAAAAAATAACTAAGGCTTTTGCCATTAAATTTTAAGAAGTAGATAATTATAGGGCCAATAAAAGGCACAAAAAAGGTTGAAAGAAAACCTTTTAAGAGTTTCTGATTTTGGGTTTCTTTTTTCTTTTCGTTACTCATTTAAATCCCATGAATTTAAGTTCATCATAAAATGGTGCGCCGTAAGGTCAAACATTGTAGGAACTATAGAGATATACCCTTTGCTTAGTGCATTTAGGTCAGTGTCTTCACCGTGATCATAATCCTTAAAAGTACCTACCATCCAGTAATAATTTCTGCCATGTGGGTCAGTTCTTTCGGCAAAGTTTTCTTCCCATTTAGCTTTGGCTTGTCGGCATATTTTTATTCCTTTTATCTCATTATCTTCAGGTGTAGGAATATTTACGTTTAAAAGTACACCTTCAGGCAATCCGTTATGAATGGTGTTTAATAATATTTTTCTCATAAACGGTAGAGCAGGTTCAAAGTTGGCTTCTCTGGCATAATCGGTAAGAGAAAAACCAATACTTGGTATGCCTTCAATTGCACCTTCCATAGCTGCACTCATGGTACCTGAATAAAGTACATTAATTGATGCATTTGATCCGTGGTTAATTCCTGAAACCACAAGATCAGGTTTTTTGTGTAATACTTGATCTACTGCTACTTTAACACAATCTGCGGGCGTGCCTGAGCATTGATAACTTTCTATACCTTCAAAAAGGTCTATTTTTTCAAGCCTAATAGGCTTTGTAATGGTAACTGCGTGACCCATGGCACTTTGAGGACTATCAGGAGCAACCACTACCACCTTTCCAAGCTCCTTAACTACATTAATTAAGTTTTTAATTCCAGGGGCGGTAATGCCGTCATCATTGGTTACAAGTATTGTAAAATCTGTTTGGCTCAATTCTCAAGAATTTGGGTTCAAAGGTATCATTGAAATTATTGAAGATTCTAAAAACAACATAAATCACAAAAGAGGTTTTACGTTCTAACTATATTTACTTTAAAATTCACATCATGAATAAACTATCGCTACTGCTGTTCTTGTTCTTTTTCTCTTTTGCTTCTCACATTTTTGGGCAAAAAACTATAGTTAGAAAGTTTGCCTTTGACCCCAGTAGTGGTCCGGCACTAATAGAGAATGGCGATACATCTTATTCAGCTTTTACCGGTGGTTTTCATAAACCATATTTCAACAATATAGATATCAATCTTGATGGAATTCAAGACCTTTTGGTTTTTGATAAGGAAGATTATCAAACCATAATTTACATAGGCAATGGAGACTCCTTAAACCCAGAGTTTATGTTGGCTCCTGAATATGAATTCTTATTACCTAAGCTGTATGCATGGGTAAAAGTTTTGGATTTTAATGGAGATGATAAGCCAGATATTTTTACATCGAACAATATAGGAGGGGTAATGGTGTACAAAAACACTTCTACAAGCAAAGAAATAAAGTTTGAATTATATAATGATGATTTAAAATATTTCGACGTTGAAATTCGATTTTACACCCCGCTTTTTGTGGCGCCAAGTGATGTGCCAGCGGTAGACGATATTGACGGTGATGGCGATCTTGATATTCTTGCTTTTGATAGTGGCGGTGGTAACATTACTTATTATCAAAATCAAAGCATGGAAGTATACGGGCATAAAGATAGTTTTAACTTTTTGGTGCCTACCTTTTGCTGGGGGCGTTTTCAAGAATCTGATACAAGTAACGAGATTGTTTTTGCGCCTACGTGCTATTTGTATAAAAATGCAAAACATGCAGGGAGTAATATGCTAACCCTTGATATTGATAATGACGGCGATAAAGATTTGCTATTAAGTGATGTATCTTATGAAACGGTAATTCTACTAGAAAATGGCTGGAATCCAAATTCAAGCAACGGCCATAACCGCGATACTATGATAAAGGCCTACACTAATTTTCCATCTTACGATAAGCCAATTGAGGTAGACCTGTTTCCTTCAATTAGCTATTGCGATATAAACTTTGACGGAGCCAATGATCTTGTTTTGGCTCCAACATCTCAAGAAATAAATTTTGTAGTAAGAAATACATGGGCGTATGAGAACATAGGAACAGGCAAAAAACCAAGGTTTAAGTTTTCTACAGACGAGTTTTTACAAGAAGGTACAGTTGAAACTGGTGAGTTTAGCAAACCTGCAGTATTTGATTATGATGGAGATGGCGACTTTGATCTAATAGTGGCTTCTCCAACACCTTATACAAACTTTGAATACGATAAAGCTTACTATCGCTTATTCTTGTACGAAAACGTAGGCACAAAACAAGACCCCTTATTTAAGCTCATAGATGAAGATTATTTGGCTCTTGCTGGGCAAAAACATGTATATGTTAACCCTGCTTTTGGCGATGCTGATAATAATGGAACAATAGATTTATTGCTGGGTCTTGAAAACGGCAAAGTTGCCTTTTACCCAAACTCAAATACACCAGATAAAGCGGCAGATCTTAAGTTTAGCACCTTGTCTTTCATGGATATTGACCTATCAGCCCAATCGGCTCCGTGTGTGTATGATGTAAATGGAGACGGTGATAATGATTTATTGCTTGGGAGTATAAATGGAAAATTGGCTTACTACGAATGGGATCAAGACCTTGACTCTTCAATATTAGTTTCCAACGAGTTCTTAAATATAAGCGTAGGGCATCCAGTTGCCGGAATCGGTTTTTCAGTTCCTAGAATTGGTGATTTTGACGATGATGGTAATGATGAATTGGCAGTGAGTAACAGTTTTGGTAAGGTTTCATTTTTCATGAATTTTACTTTTGATAGCGAAGGATATTCTGAAGAAGATGTAATTCTAAATAGATTTATTGGCGATGTTGCAGAGAAAGATTTTGGCGCCAATTTGTCAATTGAGATTGCCGACTTAAATGGCGATACCTTATCTGACCTTATTGTGGGCGGAAAAAGGGGAGGTGTGCAAATAGCCTATGGAAAAAATGTGATAATAACTGGGGTGTTAAAACCAAGAAACAACTTAGAAATAGAAGTTTTTCCAAACCCCGCAAAATCTTCGGTAGTAATTAATTGGACCAATAAGCATGAATTTGCTCAAGTTCAATTAATTGACTTAAGCGGAAAAGAAGTGCATTTTCAATCAATAACAAAAAATAGCACATTATCAATTGAACAGCTTGATAAAGGACTCTATGTTTTGATGTTAAATTTTAATGATGGAACATCAGTTGCAAAGAAATTCTTAAAGGAATAGGTCTAAATTTGCGCCAATGAATGATTACGGAATGTATTTATTGGGCGCACTTGCTACCTTGTTTTCGGTGGTGAACCCCATTAGTACTATGCCGGTTTTTTTAGCACTAACCGTAAATTCTGATAAAGAACACCGTGACCTAATGGCTCGCAAAAGTGCGGTTCTAATGATTTTAATACTCATTGGTTTTCTTTTAGCCGGTTCCTTTATTCTAAAGTTTTTTGCCATAAGTTTAGAAGGAATTAGAATAGCAGGTGGTTTGGTAATAGTAAGAGCAGGTTACGCATTGCTTAATAGCATTGAAAAACCAAACTTATCTCAAGAATCTAAAACTGAGGGGCTCACAAAACCTGATATATCTCTTACACCGTTGGCAATTCCTTTGCTTGCTGGACCGGGCTCTATGGCAGCCGTAATTAGCATGAGTACCAAGGCTGATGATATTGTGAGAATGGTCTTAATTGGGTTATCAATCATTATAGTTGCTTTTACCGTGTTCATTTCCTTTAAATACTCGGCTAAAGCACTACCTATTATTGGTACATCTGGTCTTGAAGCACTCACTAAAATTATGGGTTTTATTACCATGGCCATTGGAGTCCAGTTTATAATGAATGGTGTACTTCCAATTCTAAAAATGGCCAATGCTGTTTAGGGCAGTCGTTTTTCTTTTCATTGTTTTTATAGCACAGGCAGCAAAGGCTGATAAATACTATATTTATTTTGCTGATAAGGCTGGCCAAACCCTTGACCCTTATGAGTATTTTAATACAAAGGCAATTGAGCGTAGGGTAAAGTGCCGAGTTCCATTGGTTCAAAAGTCTGACTTACCGGTAAATCCTAATTATATAAGTCGCATAGAAGAGTTAAGTGATAGCCTTTCTGTTGTGAGCAGGTGGTTAAATATGGTTTGTGTGTATGCAAATCATAACGGTATCGAAGAAATTAGAAAGTTGCCTTTTGTTGATCTTGTAGAAAAAGCAAAGTCACGATGCTTGCTTTTGTCTAATAGTGACAGCATAAACGCCTTAGGAGACGATGAAAAATTATCATTGGCGTATCAGCTTAATAGCCTTGGCTATCAAGAATACAAGGCACGTAACTATACTGGTAGCGGTGTAACCATTGCAGTTTTTGATGCCGGTTTTACAAAAGCAAACGAGCATGTTGGCTTGGCTCATTTAAATGTTCTTAGTTCATACGATTTTGTACAAAAGGATAATAACCCTTTTCATGGAAGCACACATGGTACTAGTGTACTAGGCAATATAGGAGGCAGGTACAATGAGCAACCAATTGGAATGGCTCAAAATGCCAATTACTTATTGGCAAGAACTGAACGTCATTTTTTAGAAATGGCATCAGAAGAAGAAAATTGGCTTGCGGCGGCAGAATGGGCTGATAAAAATGGCGCTGATATTATTAGCAGTTCATTAGGATACACTAATACAAGGTATTTTAGAGAAGATATGAACGGAACAAGTTTGGTAGCCAAAGCAGCCATGCTGGCCTTTTCTAAGGGAATAATTGTAGTTAACTCAGCCGGTAATGAAGGTGATAATGAATGGAAATACATTGGAACACCTGCAGATGCCGATAGTGTTTTAGCTGTAGGAGGCGTAAGCCCAAAAACTGGATTAAGAATTGATTTTAGCTCTTACGGACCAAACGCTAAAGGACAACTAAAACCAAATGTTACGGCCTGTGCCAAAACATTTACATGTAGCCCCAGCGGATATGAGATAGCATATGGCACTTCATTTTCCGCACCTCTGGTGGCAGGTTTTATTGCCTGTGCCATTGAAGCCAAACCTAATTTAAATCACAAGCAATTATTCGAGCTAATTCAGCAAAGTTCACATCTATATCCTTATTCAGATTATTCTCACGGTTATGGTATTCCGCAGGCAAAAGCCATTTTCGGCCAAATGGATTCAATTAAATATGAATATAAGATTGAGTCTTTTGGTAAAAATAGCTTCCACATAATTCCAAAAGACTCAAGCAAAGTGAATAAAGACTCATTTTGTACTTATTTTAAAGAAGTAAGAATCCATACCAAAATTGAAACTATTAGTGGTAAAACCTTATACTATTCTGCGGCAAATCCATGGTTCGATTGGAGAGAAAATATAAACTCGTGGCCCAGGGCAAACATTTATACTTCAATTCAGCACGTAGAACCTGATAAGAAATATGTGATAACGGTATTTGCAAAAGGTTTTCAGGCAAAAAAAGAATTTACATGGCAATCAAACGATTACTACTTTTCATCACCTTCGGAATAGTTATAAATACAGTTTACGCACAAGAAGGCAGCATAGTAGAAAATGTAGATACCAATGGTTTAATTACCACTGGAACTGGACCAAATCGGCCACTTTATTTAAGCGCTTATTATAATTTTGGCTTCACCTTAAATGGTGGTGACGATAAATTAATGGAACTTGGAAGTGTACCCGGAACACTTTATGGTTTAGGGCTACTTGGTAAAGTAAGATTGAATAGAGCTCTTTCTTTAACGGGAGGTATAGATTATACTAGGTATTCGAATTTTGATAGCGAACGTTCTACCTTGATTTTTCATAGAGGTAGGCAAATGTGGAACAACCTTAATTACGTAGCTGGTCTTCACATAAGTTTTCAAAAGAAAAGAGGGAATATCTTAGGTCCTTTTTTATCGATCTATGCAATTTGGTCTCATTCAATGGTTGCCAAGCAAAGAATTAGGCAAGTAAACGAAGTAACAGATGTAAAGAAAATAACCATTTATAAAGGTAGCATGCCTACCAATAGGTTGAGTTTAGGTTATGGGGTAGAATTTGGGTTAAACAGAATGTCTATATTCTATCAATCAATAAACAATGATTGGAGTGTAAAATATGAAAGTAACATAATGTTTATGACAAATGGGGCTTTGGGTTTTCGTATTTATCTCAATTAGAAACTACGGTTCCTATCGCATCACCTTCAACCAGCTTTTTAAGGTTTCCAGTTGTGTTAATATCAAATACTATAATGGGCATTTCGTTCTCTTTACACATAGTAAAGGCTGTCATATCCATTACGTTTAGGCGTTTTTCGTAAGCCTCGTCAAAAGAAATTACTTCATACTTTTCAGCTTCAGGATCCTTCATAGGGTCAGAAGTGTAAATACCATCAACCTTGGTACCTTTTAGAAGTACATCAGCATTAATTTCTACTGATCGTAGGGCGGCTGCAGTATCAGTTGTAAAGTATGGATTACCTGTTCCGGCACCAAAAATTACTACTCTACCTTTTTCCATGTGCCTAATGCTTCTGCGGCGAATAAAAGGCTCAGCTACTTCAGAAATGTTTAGTGCAGTTTGCAAACGAGTGTATACGCCAATTTTTTCAAGTGCACCTTGTAAAGCCATACCATTCATTACGGTAGCTAGCATTCCCATATAGTCAGCTTGAGAGCGTTCAATAAGGCCATCTTTGGCAGCTTGCATTCCACGAAAAATATTACCCCCACCAATTACAACACAAACTTGAACTCCCATATCAACTATGGTTTTTATTTCGCTTGCATAATGACTAAGTGCGTTGGTTTCAATTCCAAATTCGCTTTTGCCCATTAGTGCCTCGCCACTTAACTTTAGTAATACCCGTTGAAACTTCATTTCTTGAATTTGGAGAGCAAAGAAACAGGTTAATTGCTGAAAAAGGCAAAATGATGATTGGGAAATTTGAAATTCTTAAATACAAGTAATTTGTGGAATGTACTCGAAAAAGTTTGTTGATAATTTCCTTGATGATTTATCTAAAACTCTTCTCACCGTATCTAATAACTCTAGTCCAATTAGGTAGGTGGTGATGTCCTTCGTGCTGAGATTTTTGAATGTTCTTGTAAATCACTTCATCATTTTTAAGAACCCACAAAAGGCCTTGGTTTTGCTCTTCAACAAAAAATGTCTCCTCATCTAGAAACTCCATCAAGCCTTCATTCTTAGTGAATATTCTGTTGGCTCTAAAAATTGAATCACCAACTATTTCAAATTCTTGATTCGATAAGTCGTAAGTCACAATGTTTGAATAAAAACTTCCGGCAATTTCTAATCGAGATGTGTCTGTATGTGCTTTCCTGCTTTGCACGTGCATGTCAACAAAAGTGTTGTTGTTAAATATGGCCAGGGTACTATCATTCAAAAAGTCAACGTCATGCTGATTTATAAAAGGTCCTTCAATTAGATTTATAAGTTCATTGGTAGAAGGGCGATAATGCAAAATGCAATGAATATTTCTAAGACTTATAAATACGTCATCCTCTTTGTAATACCTTGTAGTTTTTAGTGCTGGTTGAACATCGTTTAAGTGTAAAGGCTCATCAGTTTCAGCTGATTTTAATAAGTAGTTGCCAAGGTTATTCTCTCTTAGTATCGCTGTTATTGATTTGTCGTAAATAATTTCACCTGTTTGGTTGCTGTATTTTGTAATCCGATAATCATTGTAATACATACTCCTACCATCAATAGTATAGCTACCAGATGCTTTGCCTGGGTAAATAGTACAAACCCAAATATCACCTTCATCGTTAAGGTTCATACCATGATGCATTACTAGAGAATCATTATTCCATAGCTCGTTTCCATTAGAATCAAGCTTAAACATACCGGGCCGCATATGGTAGTAATAGTGATAGATTAACGAACCATCTTGTTCTTGATAAATAGGGTTTATAATTCTACCAGTTTCGCCCCACGGATTTTCTACATTCCATGTTCTTAAAATAGAATCATTTCTAAGGTTTATCAAAGCCACAGTTCGTGAATCATCGTCTTCACTAAGGCTAGTAAGTACAATTAGATCTTTATCTAGCTTGTTCGTTTTTTCAAACTTTTCATAAGTGGGTAAAAATGTTTTAGGAAACCTTTTTACTTCTTCTACCGACTCTTCAAAAAGATCAGGAAAAGAGTACATAAACTTTATGGGTTCGGTAAGTATCCCAAATTTTTTGTTTTTTGTTGAAACCTGATTAACCATCCAACCAAAAAGGGCTAGTATAAAAAGTGCAATAATTATGTATGAAAAAATGGTAATTACTTTCTTCATTTACTTACGATTTATCAATTGGACTTTGTAAATAGTTCTTATTTCAATGCGAAGTTATTCAATAAAAAAAGGGAGCTATAAAGCTCCCTTTAAATATTAGAATGTGGTTAATTCTTAATTAAGCTCCGATTCCTAATCTACGGAAAGCGGTAACGGTTAAGTTAGCATCTACTGACTTAAGCATTTTCTCAACATTCATAGATGAGTCTTTAACAAAAGCTTGGCTCAACAAAGTGTTCTCTTTGAAGAATTTACCCAATTTACCTTGAGCAATTTTTTCAACCATATGCTCTGGTTTGCCTTCAGCTAGAATTTGCTCTTTAGCAATTGCTAACTCACGATCAATTGCTTCTTGAGCAATACCGTTCTTATTAACAGCCATTGGGTTCATAGCAGCAATTTGCATTGCAGCGTCTCTACCAGCATTGCTAGCATCGTCGCCACCTACAGTAAGGCCAACTAATACACCAATTTTGTTACCAGCATGTATATAAGAAACAACGTTTTCAGCTTCAAGAGTAGCGTAATTGCCGATTTCTATCTTCTCGCCAATTTTCGCCATATTGTCAAGCAATACATCTTTAATAGTTGATCCGTCAAGTTCGCAAGCTAACAAAGCATCTTTATCAGCTGGGAAATTGCTCATAGCAACATTTGCGAATTTTTCGGCAAGCGCTACGAAATCAGCGTTCTTGGCAACAAAGTCAGTTTCGCAATTAAGCTCAACTACTATTCCCTTTTTGTCGTCATCAGATGTAAGTGCTACTACAACACCCTCATTAGATTCACGGTCGCTTCTCTTATCAGAGATTTTTTGACCCTTCTTGCGCAAATAGTCAATTGCGGCTTGCATGTCGCCATCGTTTTCTTGCAGGGCTTTCTTGCAATCCATCATCCCCGCGCCGGTGGCTTTTCTCAATTCGTTTACTTGACTTGCTGTTATAGCCATTGTTTTATTTCTTAATGGTTAGAAATTACTTCTATTCAGCACCTTCAGCTTCAGCTTTGGCCTCTTTTTCTTTCTTTTTGGCTTCTTGCTTGGCTTTAGCTTCTTCTTTGGCTCTTCTACGCTCATCTAAACCTTCGGCAATAGAATCACGAAGTGTGCTGGTGATTAACTCAATAGATTTTGTAGAATCGTCGTTTGCAGGAATTGCGTAATCAACTACTCTAGGGTTTGAGTTTGTATCAACCATACCAAATGAAGTAAGGTTAAGCTTGTGCGACTCAGAAACAGCTATGTGCTCTTTCTTAATGTCTATGATAAACAAACCAGCAGGTATACGTGTAAGGTCAGATATACCGCCTAATACTCTGTTTAGTTTGTCTCTTTCACGAGTAAGAATTAATCTTTCTCTTTTCGCCATGTTTTTAAAAGTTCCATCTTGCTCCATTTTGTCAATGGTTTGCATTTTCTTGATAGACTTTCTAACTGTGGCAAAGTTGGTGAGCATACCACCCAACCAACGTTCTGTAACGTACGGCATGTTTACACTATCTGCCGCTTCAATTACGATGTCTTTAGCTTGTTTCTTGGTAGCAACAAACAAGATTTTCCTACCGGATTTGGCGATGTTCTTGATCGCACCACAAGCCTCGTCCATTTTCTTCATGGTTTTGTAAAGATCGATAACGTGTATACCGTTCTTTTCCATGAAAATGTATGGAGCCATATTTGGATCCCACTTAGATTTTAAGTGGCCAAAATGTACGCCTGCATCCAGCAACTGGTCTAAAGTTACTTTTGACATTATACTATTATGATTATTAACGTTTAGAGAACTGGAAGTTCTTACGAGCTTTCTTCTGACCTGGTTTCTTTCTTTCAACCATTCTTGGGTCACGCGTCATAAATCCTTCAGCTTTAAGAGCAGGCTTGTGTTCTTCATCAACTTTTACAAGTGCTCTTGAAATTGCCAGTCTGATAGCCTCAGATTGACCTTTAAAACCACCTCCGTATACATTAACCTTAACATCAAACTGATCTTTTGTTTCAGTTTTCTCAAAAGGCATGTAAACATTTCTGTATATGTTATCCATACAGAAAAATACTTCAGGTGTTTTACCGTTTACTTCAATAGTTCCGTTACCTGGTTTAAGGTAAACTCTAGCTACTGATTTTTTTCTTCTACCTACGGCGTTTATATAATCCATATATCGAATATTAGATTTCTAGTGTTTTTGGTTTTTGAGCAGCGTGCGGGTGATCTGTACCTTCAAATAACAAAAGGTTCTTAAGAGCAACATCTTGCAATTTATTTTTAGGTAACATTCCTTTTACTGCACTGTAAAGAACAGAAGTTGGTTTTCTGTTCAACATTTCTTTTGCTGTTGCACTTTTTTGACCACTCGGATATCCACTAAATGTTTGATATTCTTTTTGAGTTAGCTTTTTACCTGTAAATTTTACTTTACCTGCATTCAAAACAACAACTTTATCTCCACAGTCTACATGCGGTGTAAAGCTTGCTTTGTGCTTACCTCTAATGATCATGGCAATTTTTGATGCTAAACGTCCAACTGTTTGGTTCTCAGCATCTATAATGTACCAATTCTTAACAACTGTCTGCTTATTTGCCGACTTGGTTTTATAACTTAAACTGTCCATTTACTACTCTTTTTCGCGTACTTTCCGAAAAATGGAGTGCAAAGATATAAGTTTTACCAATTCAGGCTAATGAAAAAGGAAATTTGTGAAACCTTACATCTCAAAGGTTTCCATAAACTTAGTTGTAAAGTTGCCCGCTCTAAAGTCAGGGTCCTTCATAATCTTTAATTGCAGCGGAATAGTGGTCTTAACACCATCAATTACAAACTCTTCTAAACAACGCTCCATTCTTGTAATTGCTTCTTCTCTCGTGTTGGCGCTTACAATTAATTTAGCAATCATAGAATCGTAGTTTGGCGGGATTCTATATCCGGCGTAAACATGTGTGTCTACTCTTACGCCATGGCCACCTGGTTTATGAAGGTCTTTAATTACACCAGGACTTGGCATAAAATTATTTGCAGGGTCTTCGGCATTTATTCTACATTCAATAGCATGCTTCTTTGGCTCGTAATTTTTACCAGAAATTGCAATACCTGCCGCAACCTTAATCTGCTCTCTAATTAAGTCATAGTTTACAACTTCTTCTGTTACGGGGTGTTCCACTTGAATACGCGTATTCATTTCCATAAAGTAGAAGTTACGGTCTTTATCAACTAAGAACTCTACTGTTCCTACGCCTTCGTAATCTACAGCCTTTGCTACATTAATAGCGGCATCTCCCATCTTTTGCCTAAGCTCATCGGTCATAAAAGGAGATGGGCATTCTTCAATTAACTTTTGATGCCTACGTTGTACTGAACAGTCTCTTTCGCTCAAGTGACTAACATTGCCATATTGATCGGCAATGATCTGAATTTCAATGTGCCTAGGTTCTACAACGAATTTTTCTAAATAGATATCGTCATTACCAAAAGCTGCAGCAGATTCTTGTTTAGCAGAATCCCATGCAGGTTGAAATTCTTCAGCACTTTTAATAATTCTCATGCCTCTACCTCCACCACCAGCCGAAGCTTTGATGATGACAGGATAACCAATCTGCTCGGCTAATACTATTCCTGTTTTTACATCGGGAAGCAGGCCTTCAGAACCAGGTACTGCAGGTACACCAGCTGCTTTAACAGTGTCTTTTGCCACAGATTTATCACCCATTTGAGTAATCATCTCAGAAGCTGGGCCAATAAACTTAATGCCATTAAGTTTACATGTTTCGGCAAACTTGGCGTTTTCTGAAAGAAATCCATAGCCAGGATGTATGGCATCGGCATTTGTAATTTCAGCCGCGGCAATTATGTTTGGTATGTTTAAGTATGACTGGGCACTTGGAGCTGGGCCAATACAAACTGCTTCATCAGCAAATCGTACATGTAAGCTTTCAGCATCGGCTTTAGAATAAACCGCTACTGATTTAATTCCCATCTCTTTACAAGTTCTAATAACTCTTAGAGCAATTTCGCCCCGGTTTGCAATCAATATCTTCTTAAACATGAATTTCCTTTTAACTACTCAACAATAAAAAGTGGTTGATCATACTCTACTGGAGAAGAGTCGTCAACTAATACTTTGGTAATGGTACCTGATACATCAGATTCAATCTCATTAAAAAGCTTCATTGCTTCAATAATACATACAACCTGACCTTTTTCTATTCGATCTCCAACCTTAACAAAAGCATCTTTATCAGGTCCAGGACTGCGATAAAACGTACCAATCATTGGCGCCTTAATTTCAGTTCCACTTGCTGCTGGTGCTTCTGGTGCTTCAGCTGGTTTCTCAGCGGCAGGTGTTGCCGCAGGTGCAGGTGCTGCAGTAGCAGGTGCTGCTGGGGCAGGAATCATTCCGGGTTGAGCATAAATAACTTGTGGAGAGTGATCTCCGTTATTTTCATTGCTTTTGGCCTTAATGGTAATCTTAAAGTTACCCTTTTCAAGTTCTACTTCTTCTACGCCTGATTTGGCTACAAACTTGATTAAATCTTGTATCTGCTTGAGCTCCATATAGTTACTTTTTAACGCGCTCCATGTAGGAGTTAGTTCGTGTGTCAATTTTAATGAAATCGCCTGTATTGATAAACAATGGCACCTTAATTTCTGCTCCAGTTTCTATTGTCGCAGGTTTTAATGTATTGGTTGCGGTGTCACCTTTAAGACCTGGTTCTGTGTAGGTTACTTCCATTTCAACGGTGGCCGGAAGTTCAGCAGTTAATGGCTCTTCGTTTTGAGCATTAACCAATATTTCCACAACCATACCTTCCTTCATTAGTCCAACATTGTCAATGAGTTTTTCTTCAAGTGAAATTTGCTCAAAGGTTTCGTTGTCCATAAAGTGAAGCCCTAAATCGTCTTTGTATAAGAACTGATATGCTCTTCGTTCTACTCTTACGGTATCAATTTTGTGTCCTGCAGAGAAAGTGTTGTCAATAACTTTACCAGATGTAAGGCTTTTTAATTTGGTTCTTACAAATGCAGGTCCTTTGCCTGGTTTTACGTGCAAAAATTCAACAACGCTGTATATATCGTGGTTGAAATGAAGACACAAACCGTTTTTAATGTCAGAAGTAGTTGCCATTTTTGTTGATTTGATTTATTAATACGCCCATTTAAGGTAAGTAGAGCCCCAAGTAAATCCACCTCCAAATGCTGCTAAAATTAAGTTGTCACCTTTTTTGAATTTGTTCTCAAAGTCTGACATTAATAAAGGGATAGTGCCGTTGGTGGTATTGCCATAACGATGAATATTCATTAACACTTTACTTTCTTCAAGACCCATTCGCCTTGCTGTAGCGTCAATAATTCTCTTATTTGCTTGGTGAGCCAACAAATAGCTAATATCTTCAGCGCCCAAATTATTCCTATTCATTATGGTTTCGCAAGCATCGGCCATGTTGCTTACTGCATATTTAAAAACTGTTTTACCTTCTTGATAAACATAGTGTTCTTTGGCTTGAATAGATTCAATTGATGGTGGTTTTACTGATCCACCAGCTTTCATATGTAAATGTTGTACGCCAACACCGTCGCTATGAAGTGTGGTGTCAACAAGGCCATTTCCTTCTTCGTTGGGTTCTAATAATACGGCTCCGCCACCATCACCAAAAATTATGCATGTTGCTCTATCTTGGTAATCGATTATTGACGACATTTTATCAGCACCAATTACAAGCACCTTTTTGTGCATGCCGCTCTCTATCATTTTAGACCCAAGGGTTAGTGAGTAGAGAAATCCAGAGCATGCTGCTTCTAGGTCAAACCCCCATGCGTTTTTCAACCCAAGGTTATAAGCCAACTTGTTTGCTGAAGCAGGAAACACATGGTCAGGTGTTACCGTGGCAAAGATTATCATCTCAATTTCCAGTGGGTCGGTGTTGGTTTTTTCAAGTAGCTCTTTAACGGCTTTTTCAGCCATGTGAGTAACTCCTTTACCTTCTCCTTTTAAGATTCTTCTTTCGGTAATACCCGTTCTAGTTTGAATCCATTCGTCGTTGGTATCAACCATTGACTCTAGCTCCTTATTGGTTAGGATGTAATCAGGAACATAGGTAGCAATACCAGTAATGGCTGCTGTTACTTTTTGCATAAAACCTTTTTAAGGCTCAAAAGTTGATTTTACCTTATCAACTAAGCCTGATTCAACAATATCCACCGCCTGTTTGATCATAGAAACAAATGCCTGTGGTGAAGAAACACCATGACCGATAAGTACCGGTTTGTTAATGCCTAAAATAGGTGTTGCTCCATAGTATTGATAATCGAATTTTCTAATGAATGGATCGTCACCAAGTTTGGTCCCGAAAATTTTGTAGAGAGACTCAGCTGTTTTTAATAGCACATTGCCAACAAAACCATCACAAACCAAAACGTCACTTTTACCAGTGAAAACATCGTAGCCTTCAATGTTGCCTGTAAAGTTAATTCTGTTCGAATCTTTTAAAAGATTATATGCTGCTTGTGTTACAAGATTCCCTTTTTCAGGTTCGCTCCCAATATTTACGAGCCCAACTTGCGGGTTTTCTATTTGTAGCACGTGTTGGGCATATAAACTCCCTAAAACGGCAAATTGATACAGAACATCAGGTTTTACATCGGGGTTAGCCCCAACATCTAGCATTATGCTATATCCACCTTTTAGGTTTGGTATATAGGTTGCAATTGCGGGTCTAATAACCCCTTCTGCAGCTTTTACACTGTACATTGAGCCTACTAAAACGGCTCCCGTATTTCCAGCGCTTATGTAAACATCTAGCTCATTGGCCTTTAAATAACCCAACCCAACACTAATGCTAGAGTCGGGTTTAGATTTTATGGCTTTAATAGGCGATTCGCCCATTTCAATTACTGATGCCGTATTTATATACTTAACCCTATTTTGGGGTAAGCGACTTTTTGCACTTTCAAGTACATCTTCATTTCCAAAAAGATGTATCTGAAAATTGTCGCCTAGTTCAGCAATGGCTTTCTCAACACCTTCAAGCGGGGCTTGAGGTGCATGATCACCACCCATAATATCTAGGCCAATCCTAATCATTAAATAATGTTAGGTTAGAATTAAACTTCTTCAGAAAGGTTCATTAAAGCCTTACCTCTGTAATAAAGAACGCCATCATTTTCGTGCGCTCTGTGTCTTTGGTGAGTTTCTCCGGTTGTTGAGTCAATGCTCAAGGTAGGAGCGGCGCTTTTTACGTGAGTTCTTCTCTTGTCTCTTCTTGTTTTCGAAATTTTGCGTTTCGGGTGTGCCATTTTATACTACTTAAGTTTTATAAAAGCTTCTTTAATTCGTTCCATCTAGGGTCGTTTTCGATGTCTTTATCATCATCGTCATCAAAACCGCCTTCGATTAGTTCTTCAATTTTAAGGCAAGTTGGATGATTCTCGTGCACACAACTCTTTTTTAATGGAACACTTAGGATATGAAAATCGTATATGAGCTCCGAGACATTGTATTCATAAGCATCAGGTGGTAAGAAAATGATTTCATCATTTTTTACACCTTCTTCTTCATTCAACTTTACCAGTACATCAAAATCACCCTGTATTGGATAGCTTTTTTGTTCTAAGCATCTATCACAAGGAAAATCAGCACTTCCGCTGATTTTAAAGTTAAACTTCATAAGGTTGAGTCTGGTCTTCTCAATGGTTAGCAACACTTCAGTGTTACACGCATCGATTAGTTCTTGCTCAAACGCACTAAAGAATTCGGCACCTACCTTGAACTGAAACTCGTGTTTACCAAGTTTCAGACGGCCAAAGTTGATGTTAAATTCTTGCAAATGAGTCACCTCCTGAAATTTGAGCTTGCAAAAGTAAAAAGAATAATTGCTTAGTTCTAAAAAAGTAAAAGCTAATTTTCTCTCTCCTTGGTTTTCTCCATTTTTGTTTCGAGTGGGTCTTGCGTAATTTCAGCGTATAGGGCTCTATTTGCTCTAATTTTTAAAGCCAAATGCATGGCTTCAACAAAAGATTGTTCGTTAGCCTTGCCGCTTCCTGCAATGCTATATGCTGTCCCATGGTCTGGAGAAGTTCTAATTCCTTCAAGACCGGCAGTGTAATTAACACCAGTATCAAATTCAAGTAATTTAAAAGGAATAAGACCTTGATCGTGATACATGGCTAAAACAGCATCGAACTTAGAATACATGTTGGTGCCAAAAAAGCCATCAGCTGGATAAGGACCAAAAGCCGAAATTCCTTGGCGATTGGCTTCTTCTATAGCTGGAAGAATATTGTCTTGATCTTCATCCCCAATGCTGCCGTTTTCGCCTGCGTGCGGATTTAAGCCCAAAACAGCAATTTGTGGTCTGGTAAGAGCAAAGTCTTCAATAAGAGATCTATTTAGAGATTTGATTGCCTTTAGAACTTTTTTCTTGCTTAATTCTTCACTGATTTTTGCAACGGGTATATGACCTGTAACAACTGCAACTTTTAATCTTTCTCCAACCAAAAGCATTAATTGCTGATCTGATTCAAAAGTGCTGGCAATATATTCTGTGTGGCCTGGAAAATCCATACCTGCTTGCTGTACCGTTTTTTTATTTATAGGTGCAGTTACCATTGCATCAATTAAACCATTTTTTAAATGATCTGTGGCCAATTGTAGTGCTTTGTAAGCTGTTTTTCCTGTAGCAGCAGATGCCTCACCTATTTGAATCTTAACTTCATCTGTCCAGGCGTTGATGAGATTAATTTTTTTAGGATGTGCATCTTCAGGGCCATCAATTAGCTGAAAGTTGAAGTATTTATTGTTGAGAAACTTTTTGTGATAAATCATTGTCTGCGCACTGGCATAAATAACTGGTATGCATTTATCCAAAAATCTATCTTCTCTAAAGCTCTTTATAATAATCTCGGGGCCAACTCCATTGAGATCGCCTACAGTAATTCCTATGATTGGTAAGTTCTTTTTTGAACTATTGCTCATCTCTAAAATGATTAAGTCTGCAATATTAACCATATATCCCATCATTACCATTTGATGCTTTAGTGCCCAAAGGCTGTTAATTTGCACTTATGCGATTGAAAAAGAAGTTTGGTCAGCATTTTTTGAAAAATGAAAATGATGCAAAGCGCGTGGCTGATGCTGTGTCAATGTGGGGTAATCAATATCCTATATTACTTGAAATTGGCCCTGGCGGAGGTGCGCTAACTCAATTTCTTGCAAGCGAGATGTCAGGAGCTAGAAAACTTAAATTGATTGAAGTTGATACTGACCTTATTGATAATCTAAAGTCTAAATTTGGAGCAAAGGGTGTTGAAGTAGAGCATGTGGATTTTCTAAAAGCTGACCTTGACTCTATAGAGACTGATTTTGGAGTTGCAGGCAATTTTCCTTACAATATCTCTAGCCAAATACTTTTTAAGGTTTTAGATTTTAAACACAAGGTGCCCGAAGTGGTAGGTATGTTTCAAAAAGAGGTATCGCAAAGAGTGGCTGCCCCGCATGGTTCTAAAACCTATGGGATTTTGTCAGTACTTGTTCAATCATACTATAAAGTTGAAACTGTTTTTACTTTGAAACCTGGTGCTTTTAATCCGCCTCCCAAAGTTGACTCACAAGTAATTAGATTAGAACGATACCGAACTGAAATAGAAGGTTTAAACCATATGTTCTTTCATAAATTGGTAAAAGCAGCCTTTGGGCAAAGAAGAAAAACCTTACGCAACTCAATTAAAATGTTTTTGGGCGAAAGAAAAAACGATGACACACTTGATGCTATATTGCGACTTAGACCTGAGCAGCTTAGTGTTGAAGCATTTATAGACCTAACTAAAAAACTGCAGTAACCCATGGCGATTGAATTAACAAAAGACCTTTTAAAATCTATTATTGGATGGATTGAAGATGGCAATTTTGATGATGCCATTAAGGTAGTTGTAGAATTGCACCCTGCTGATATTGCTGACCTTATTGAGTCTTTAGACAAAGAAGCTGTTGCAAAGATTTTTGACTTTTTCAATGATGAGCTTTCGGCTGAAGTTCTTTCTGAGCTTGAAGAAGACGTAAGAATAAAGTTGATGGAGTCATTTACGCCCAAACAAGTTTATTATAGATTCTTGAAAGGGATGGACTCTGATGATGGCGCTGATCTTATTAACGAATTGCCTGATGATCAAAGAAAATCGGTGACCGAGTTTCTGCGCGCCGAGATCAAATCGGAAGCGGCAGACTTGATATCACTTTTGAAATATGATGAAGATACAGCGGGTGGTCTTATGGCCAAAGAGCTGGTGCGGGTGTATATAAATTGGACAGTTAAGCATTGTATTGATGAAATAAGACGGGTAGCAGATGAAGTTGAGTCGGTATACGCGGTTTATGTAGTTGATGACAAAGGTGAGCTTATGGGTTTGGTGCCACTAAGCCGACTAATTATTTCTAAGTCAACAGAACTTATAAGTGAATTTTACGACCCCAAAGTCGTATCAGTAAATGATACGGATTCGGCACAAAGCGTTGCTGATATTATGGAGAAGTATGATTTTGTAGCGCTACCGGTTGTTGATTTTATGAATAGACTGGTAGGAAGAATAACCATTGATGACGTTGTTGATTTTATAAGAGAAGAAGCGGAGGAAGATTATCAATTGGCATCAGGTTTATCTGAGAATGTGGAGTATTCAGATACGGTTTGGGTGTTGTCAAGGGCCAGATTACCTTGGTTATTTCTTGGCCTTTTAGGTGGAATAGCCTCATCAAAAGTTATTGGTTTATACGAGGCCGATATTAAAATTTACCCTGAAATGGCCTTGTTTATACCACTGATAGCCGCCATGGGTGGTAATGCTGGTGTGCAGTCTTCAGCCATTGTGGTGCAAAGTTTAGCCAGCAACAGTATAATAGAATCGGGACTTTGGAGCAAACTAGGCAAAGAGCTTAAGGTAAGTTTGGTTAATGGTGTTTTATGCGGTATTGCACTTTTAATTTATGGGCTAATAGCTGAAGATAGTTTGAGCTTAAGCTTTACAATAAGCACAGCACTACTTACGGTAGTTGTTATTGCAGCAGTTTTGGGGGCCTTTATCCCCATGTTCTTAAACTCGTTAAAAATTGATCCAGCCTTGGCTACCGGTCCATTCATAACCACTACAAATGACTTGCTTGGCTTGGGGATCTATTTTTTTATTGGAAGATTGATGTATGGAATTGCCTTTTAAACGCATTTTAATATGCGACGATAGTCCTTCTTTTTTTCTTGATAGGCTTGGAGATTTGGGTTTTGAAATTGATTACAGGCCCTTAATTCAAAATGTAGAACTCCTTAAGCTTACCGATACTTTCGACGCCATTCTTATTAAAAGTGCCCTTGTTTTAGATGAGGCATTTTTTGAGCATTTCTCTAAATTGAAATTGGTTTTAAGGCCTGGTAGTGGTCTTGATAATGTAGATAAAGCATATTGCTCTAGAAATGGAATAAAAATTATAAACTCACCAAATGGCAATAGCAACGCAGTGGGAGAACACGCCATGGGTTTATTACTTATGCTAACCAATAATTTGTATCGCGCCATTTCTGAAGTAAATCAACAAAAATGGATTAGAGAAGAAAACAGAGGGATTGAGCTAGAAGGCAGAAAAGTAGCCGTAATTGGAGTTGGGAATGCAGGTACCGCTTTTTGTAAAAAAATGTTGGGGTTTGATGTAAAACTATTGCCTTACGATAAGTATAAGCCAAGAATCGAATCAATTGAAAAAGAGTCTGTTAAGCTTGAAGATGTTTATGAAGGTGCTGAAATTGTAAGTCTGCATTTACCTTTAAATGAAGAAACACGCTATTATGCGAATGATGAGTTCTTCAACTCGTTTAAAAATCCCATTTACTTTTTAAATACATCACGCGGAGGCGTTCTAAATACAACGGCTCTGCTTAAAGCTATAGAAAAAGGTAAAGTTTTAAAAGCAGCCATTGATGTAATTGAAACTGAACCACTAGAAAAGGCAAGTACAAAGGAGAAAGAGCTGCTTAAAGAGCTCATAAAAACAGGTAAAGTTCTAATAACACCCCATATAGCAGGTTGGACACATGAAGCAAAACGCAAAATGTTTAGCATTCTACTTGATAAGTATAAGCTCTTGTAGTTGCGCCACTTATCGTATAAAACTTAGCAGCTATGAATTATGAAACTCATTAAGTCTTAATGATTCCTAAATTGAACTAATAATTGAGCTAATAAGCTTTGAAAATATGGCATCCTAAATACTCTTTGAGTGTATTCTTTCTGTTGAATGCATGGCTGGGTTTAAATGCGCAAGATTTTAATTTTAGGCATTTGAGCGTTGCAGAAGGTTTATCGCAGAGTGCTGTGCTCTGTTTGGCTCAAGATGAAATGGGATACATATGGGCCGGAACTGCCGACGGTTTAAATAGATATAATGGGTATGAGTTTATTCATTTTAGAAATCGGCCTGGCGAAGCAAATTCTATCTCAGACAATTTTATATATAGTATTGAGCCAACCAGTAATGGTAATTTGTGGGTGGGCACTTTTGGAGGAGGGCTTAACTACTACAATGCAAACAAAAATGAATTTACCCGATTTAGAGCGGGTGGCGATAAAGGGCAGTTAAGGGATAATGATATTTACTCCATTCTTGATGCAGATTCAATTCTGTTGGTTGGTACTGCTTCTGGTTTGCATTACAGTCTCAACCACAAGGATTTTGAGTACGTATACTTAAATGATAGTTTCTTCTATATTCCTTATGACATTACCGTGCTAAAGAGTAAAGATGTAATCGTAGCTTCAGATTATGGTTTAAACAAATGGCAAAGAGGAAATAAACATCTAATTTCTTTATCAAAAGATGCTGATAATTTTAGGGAAAACGAAATCTCAGTTTACTGTGTTTACGAACTAAATAATGGTGAGATTTGGGTTGGAACCGATGATGGGATTCATGTTTTTGACAGTGAGTTCAAACTGCAGCAAAAACTAAAGCCCCAACTACAGGGTATTTCAAAAAGTGCCATCACATCAATTTTTCAAGATGCTGAAGGTAATGTTTGGGTAGGTTCAAACGGTTCAGGAATGGCAATCTACAACCCCGCAAGTAGATTGTTTAGAGGGCTTGAGCCTGACGATTTTGATGATTTTTCTATTTCTGATGGTTCTATTACTGACGTTATTCAAGATAAGTCGGGTGTTGTTTGGATTGGTACTTACAATGGCGGAATAAATGTTTACGATAGATTTATTAATCAATTTAGGTTATACCAACACAGAAAAGGTAGCGATAAAGGATTAAGTGAATCAAGAGTATTTGCCATTTACGAAACCGAGCAAGGCGATGTATGGGTAGGAACAGATGGTGGAGGTTTAGACTACGTAGATCATACCATAAACACCGAAGGAGATATTGTTGCGGCATATTATGATAAATCTAAAAGGGTATTTGAAAAGCAGCAAGTTTGGGTGATTACCGATAATAAAGATGGAAAACTATGGATTGGAACAATCGGAGATGGGTTATATCTTTTTGATCCAAAAAATCAAGAGACTAAAAACTGGCGTAAGAATAGTTTAGATAAAACCTCAATTTCAGACGATTCAATTTACTCAATGAAGCTGGATAGTAGAGGAGTTTTATGGATAGGAACGGATAGAGGAATAAATGCATTTAATAGAAAAACGGAAGAGTTTACTTCATACCAGATAAATCCTGATGATAGACGTGTTTTTAGCTCGAATACCGTTTTAGCTATTGAAGAAGATGCCTATGGTAACATTTGGGCAGGAACTTTTGGTGGCGGTATTGCTGTAATTAATCCTTCAAAAGGAATTGTAGAAACACATTTACATTCCAATTCAGATACCAATAGCCTAAGCTATGACAAGATAATGTCTATACATAAAGACCAAGAAGGAGTGATGTGGATTGGAACTTTTGGTGGAGGATTTAATATATATGATGGCCAATCAAAAACATTTAATGCTTACACTGAGCTTGACGGACTTCCAAATGACGTGATTTACGGATTTTTAGAAGATGAGAGTGGCTATATGTGGATGAGCACAAACAACGGGTTAAGCGCTTTTAATATTAAAACCGGACATTTTAGAAACTTCGACGCATCGTGCAACCTGCAAAGCAATGAGTTTAATCAGGGTGCATTTTTTAAAGGAAAAACTGGTCGTTTTTATTTTGGGGGAATTAATGGCTTAAACTCTTTTATTCCTGAACAGGTAAAAATCAATAATTATAAGCCTCCCGTAAAAATTAATGCCTTTTCAAGTCCAGGAAATTTGCTTTCTACCGAAATTGAAAATGGACTAAGATCAATATCTTTAGACTTCGAATCCAATAATGTTTTTTTCGATTTTGTGGCATTCAACTATGTTAATTCACATTTAAATAAGTACCGCTATAAGTTAGAAGGACTTAACGAAGATTGGATTGAAGCCGGCAAAAACCGCACGGCAAGTTTTACTAATCTTGACCCTGGAGACTACACGTTTAAAGTACAAGCTGCCAATAATGATGGGGTATGGAACACAACCGGAGCGCAAGTAGAAGTAAATGTGCTTTCTCCTTTTTATATGAAGTGGTGGTTTCAGCCCATGCTTTTTATTATGGCGGTTAGCATAGTGGCACTAATTGCATTTTTAATTGTTAAAACCGTAAGAAGTAGTACCAAGCAACAATTGATTCAAGCCGATTTAAAGTTGGCCGAAACTGAAAAAGAAGGACTGAAATATAGGCTGACTTCACTTAGAGCGCAAATGGACCCTCATTTCATATTCAATTCTCTGAATAGCATTCAGCATTTCATAACCCGTAATGATAAAGACTCGGCAAGGGGCTATTTAAGCAAGTTTGCAAAGCTAATGCGGCTAATATTGAACAGTTCAAGAGAAGAAACCATTTCTCTGGCAGAGGAGATAGATACCCTAAAATTATACATTGACCTTGAGCGACTAAGGTTTGATTATAAGTTTGATTACAAAATTCAAATTGATGACAACATTGACCCCGATGAAGTTGATGTGCCAACTATGCTTTTGCAGCCTTATATAGAAAATGCAATAATTCATGGGCTTAAGAATAAGGTAGACGAGCAAGGGCTTTTAAAAATGAATATTTACCCTGTAGGAAACGAAGGAATTAAGGTTGAGATTGAAGATAATGGAATTGGCAGAAAGAAAGCTGCCGAAATAAGAAGTCAGAAATTAGATAGATATAAATCTTTAGGAATGCAGGTTACGCAAGACCGTTTGAAACTTTGGAGCACAGGCAAAGAAGAGCCAACCGTGAGCATAACCGATCTCTTTGATGAAGATAAAAATCCTGTAGGAACACGGGTTGAAGTTTTTATTAAAGTTTCGCTTTTTGATTAACCTTTAAAAAATTATGCAAAATGATGAGAGCTGTAATTATTGATGATGAAGTAAGAAGCCGTGAGTCTTTAGAGATACTGGTAAAAGAAAATTGTAAGAATGTAGAAGTTGTTGCTTTGGCCGAAAGTGTTGAAAGTGGTTTGGCTACCTTAAAACAACATAAACCAGATCTTCTTTTTTTGGACATTGAACTACAAGATGGCACCGGTTTTGACCTTTTGGAAAAAAGTGCATTAGATGATTTTCATGTAATATTCACAACGGCATTTGAGAATTATGCCTTAAAAGCACTAAAGTTAAGTGCAGTTGATTATCTGCTAAAACCAATTAATGCTGAAGAACTTGTACAAGCTGTTAATAAGGCTGAGGAGCTTAGTGATAATGATAGTACAAACAAAAATTTTGAATTGTTATTACAAAACCTTCAAAACTCTACCGGGAAGCACAAAATTGCTCTACCAACAAGCGAAGGCTTAACATTTATAAATGTATCAGATATAATTAGATGCCAAGCTGATGGAAGCTACACACATTTCTTTTTTAAAGATCGAAAGAAAATATTGGTGAGTAAAAAAATTAAAGAATACGAAGAGCTGCTCTCGCCATACAACTTTGTTAGGGTACATCATAGCCATTTAGTAAATCTTGATGAAGTGGCTAAATATGTAAGAGGAGATGGTGGATATGTAGTAATGAGCGACGGAGAAACCGTTTATGTGAGTAAGAGAAAGAAGGAAGATTTTATGTCAGCTCTTAACAAGGCTTAACAAAAAGGCCATGTATGAAAAAGGTTAACCATATATAGAATGGTCCATTGCTACACCTAACTCTCTCTTTACCTTGCACTAGCATCCTTAAAGAATACTACTCTGGCCACTAAGGCTACCTAAAGAAAATCAACTTGCTGTTAAGCAAAGTGAAAAATTTAACCCATTTTTGAAAAATTAATGATGAGAAAGGCAATATGAAACAAGTTTACAAAACACTACTCTTTCTACTACTTTCTGCCTTTTCCTTAAACGCTCAGGTGCAAACAGGTACTGTTAAAGTGCATGTTGTTGATGAGAATGGAGAAGACTTCCTTGGCGCCAACGTTGCCATATATGAAGGTGAAAAATTTATAAAGGGTAACTCAACCGACCCTTTTGGATTGGCTACAATAGCCAATATTGAGCCGGGTACTTATTCCGTGAAAATATCTTTTGTGGGGTACGCACCTTACACACAGAATAATGTAACTGTAGGTTCAAACAACATTCGAAGTCTCGAAGTTGAAATGCAGGTTGAAAGCGAAGAACTTAACGAAGTGATTGTTGTAGCAGAAAAGCCAATGATTGATGAAGCTTATGGCGGTATGAACACTAAGAATACTGAAGAAATCGGTAGACTTCCTGTTCGTGGTACTGTTGGCGTAATTGCAACTTCTGGTGGTGTTACTTCAGTTGATGGTTCTGCACCAGTTATTCGTGGTGGTAGATCAAATCAAGTAATCACATATATAGATGGTATGCCTGTTCGTGGTAGTGGAGCAATGGCTCAATCATCTTATGGAGAAATTCAGGTATACCAATCTGGTATTCCTGCAAAGTTTGGAGATGCCACATCTGGTGTAGTAAACATTACTACACGTAAGCCAACAAACAACTTCTACAACAGATTTGAGATGATTACATCTGAAGGCTTAGATGGTTATGGTTACAATACTTTCGAGTTTCTTTCAGCAGGTCCTTTAAAAAGAAAAGTGATTGATACTGTTTCAGGTAAGTCAATCGCTCAAATTGGTTACCTAATTGGTGGTAACATTAACCACAGATTAGATGGTGACCCTTCTCCAATAGGTATTTGGAAGGTTAATGACGATGTGATTGCTAACATCAGACAAAACCCTCTAAGACCGTCACCAATCGGTTCTGGTTTTGTATCGCAATCTGAGTTTATCACATTTGATGATATGGAACGCGTAAGAGTTAAACCTAACACTCAAAGTTTAAGTTACAACGTAAATGGTAAAGTAGATTGGTTACTTTCAGATAACGTTATGCTTACCTTAGGTGGTAGGGCAAGACGATTTGCCGGTAATGATTACATCTACACCTACTCATTGCTTAATTATGATAATAACTCTGAGTTCACTAACGAAACTTATGCTGGTTACATTAGGCTACGTCAAAGCTTTAATAGTTCTGAAGGAGCACTAATTCAAAATGCAGGTTATTCATTGCAGTTTGATTACACCTATTTCCAAAATGTTCGTTGGGACCCTGAGCACCAAGATCAAGTGTTTAACTACGGCCATGTAGGTAAGTTTGAGAATTACAACCAAAAATTCTTATGGCAAAACAGAGAGATTTATTCTGGAACTGATTCAGCATTTAATCTATTTGCCATGTACGAAACTGAAACACCGTTTGATACAGCAGTAAGGTTTACACCGGGTACTGCAAACCCTGTTTCAGCCAACTATACAAAACAATTCTATGATTTTGCTGGTGGAAACGTGAGTAATCTAACTCAGATTCAGCAAAATGGTGGTTTAATAAATGGTACTACACCTCCTACACTTTATTCATTATGGAGTGATGTTGGTACACCATATACTAGCTATGCTAAGGCAAGCGAAGAGCAGGTGTCAGTAAACTTTTCATTAAACGGATCAGTGGGTAACCACAACTTAGAAATGGGTTTTAGATATGAGGAGAGAACGCTAAGAAGTTACGGAATTGGAGCAGCCGGTTTATGGAATACCATGAGACAGTCTTCAAACCGTCATATCAAATTTGGATCAAATTCACTTGATAGCGCTATTTATGTGTTTACTGATGGCGAATACAGAGGATATGAGCTTCATAAAGCCAAAGGCGCTTTCTTAGATACAGTTAAATTCCCTAAGGCTTTGGTTGCTGATCAGCAGACTTCTTTTGACCAAAACTTCAGAAATTATTTGATCGAAAACGGTTATACCGATGTATACGGAAACCCAATCAATCAGTATACTTTTATAAATCCTGATGCCTATGACCCATCAATTTTCCAATTAGATTGGTTTAGTGCTGATGACCTTTTGCAAAATGGGTCAGTTAGTTATTATGGTTATGATCATTTAGGAAATAAGCTTAGAGAAAGACCATCTCTAAATGATTACCTCAATAATACTGAAGAGCGTAAGATAGCCCCTTATAACCCAATTTATATGGCAGGTTATATTCAGGATGAAGTGATTTTTAACAACCTTAACTTAAGACTTGGTGTAAGGGTTGACCGTTTTGATGCAAACCAATGGGTATTAAAAGATGATTATAGTCTTTATCCAACCAAAACAGTTGGCGAGCTTGCAAATGATGCCAACTTAAGTGAGCATGTTTCTCCTTCTAACATAGGCGATGATTACTCTGTATATGTAGATGATCCATACAATCCTACCAAAGTAGTAGGTTATAGAAGCGGTGAGAAATGGTATACGGCCGATGGAGCTGAAACCAACGATCCGGCTGTAATTGCTCAAGAGTCAAATACAGGTACAATTGCCCCTTACACTTTCTTTGCTAGCAAATCAGAAGAGAATGAAATTGGTTTAACTGATGAGTCTTTCGAAGATTATAGACCACAGATAAACATTATGCCAAGGGTAGCAGTATCATTCCCAATTAGTGATAGAGCAATGTTCTTTGCTAATTATGATGTACTAACTCAAAGACCATCAACTGGTAACATTGCAACTATTGATGCATATTATTACTTACCAGCTCGTTCTACTGGAACTATTGGTAACCCTAACCTTTTACCAGAAAAAACTATCTCTTATGAGTTAGGTTTCCAACAAACCATTGGCGAGAACATGGCAATTAAAGTTAACGCTTACTACAAAGAGCTTAGAGATATGATTCAAATAGTTCCACGTAGATATGCCTACCCAATTGATTACACAACCTTCGGAAATATTGATTTTGGTACAGTGAAAGGTTTGATTTTTAACTACAAGTTGCGTCCGAGTTACTACAGTAACAACAAGAATGTAACTCTTGAAGCCAATTATACATTACAGTTTGCAAACGCAACCGGTTCTAGCGCAGGTACTCAGGCTGCATTGATTAATGCTGGTCAGCCAAACTTGAGAACACTTCAGCCAACAAGTCAAGACCGTCGTCACAACTTTGTTTTATCTCTCGATTATAGATATGGAGCAGGCGATGCTTACAATGGCCCAATTGTAGGAGGAAGAAAGATTTTCCAAAACACAGGAGTTAACCTAATTGGTAGCGCGCTTTCTGGTAGACCATATTCAGGTCAAAAGAATGTAACGCAAGCAGTATCATTAGGTGTAGCTCAGAGATCTACCATAGATGGTACCATTAACGGTAACCGTTACCCGTGGTTGTTTAATGTAGACATGAGAGTTGATAAATCTTTCGGACTTGTAGTAGGTTCAAAAGAAGACAAAGTGGGCAACACAGTTCCAAAAGTGGCTCAGTTAACCGTTTACTTGTGGGCTCAAAATGTATTCAACACAAGAAACATTGTTGGTCTTTACCGCTACACAGGATTGCCAGATGATGATGGTTGGTTAAATTCAGCTGAAGGTCAACAAGCAATGCTTACCACAACAGATGTAAATTCTTACATGGATTTATATAATGCCAAGGTTCAAAACCCAGGAAACTTCACAAGACCAAGGCTTATTCGTTTAGGCGTTGTAATGTCATTCTAATAAACACCAAAGAACCAAGATTTATGAAAATTAGAAATATTCTAACTCTGCTTTTGAGTGCCTTCTTTATGCTTCCGGCAATGGCCGAAAGAATTGAAGGAATTGGAGAGAAAAAACCTTCTGCTTCAAACAAAAGGCTAAAGGCTCGTTGCGAGAATGCTTCGGCTCAAGCTGATCTAGACATTAATAATGTTCGTGCCCGTATTATGAACGGTGGCGATATGTGGTGGGACCTTGTAGGAACTGCACGTTATGAAATTCCAAAGGTTACGGGAGAAGGTGTAAGCCGTCACTCTCTATTCGCAGGTTCAATTTGGATTGGTGGATTGAACAATGGAAACATTCACACGGCGGCTCAAACGTATCGTCAGTTTGGAGGTAATGATCTTTGGGCTGGTCCTATTGATACATTAACTACTTCAGTTGACGATGAAGATTGTGAGTACTGGGATAATATCTTCCAAGTTTCAAGAGATGAAATTGATGATTTCATCGCTGAGTTTGAGCTTAATGGTAGCGTTGCAGAAGTACCATCAAATATTGCCGATTGGCCAGCTCACGGTAGAAGCGAGCAACATGAAGCAAGGTTTATGGCTCCTTATATAAATGTAGGTGGTGGCCCAGGGTATGATCCTTCAGCTGGTGATTATCCTGATATTAAAGGTGATAAAGCATTGTGGTACGTTTACAACGATGTAGGTAACTTAAAAACTGAGACAGGTTCACCAGAAATTGGTCTAGAGTTTAGAACCATGGCTTTTGGTTTTGCAACTAACGATGAGATCAATAACATGACATTCTATGAAACAACCATTTACAATAGAGGTCAAAAACAACTTGACTCAACTTACTTTGGTCAATGGGTAGATGCTGATCTTGGATGGGCATTTGACGATTACGTTGGCTGCGATATAGATCGTGGATTAGGTATTTGCTACAACGGTGACAACTTTGATGAAGGTGCTTTTGGTTATGGAACCAACCCGCCATCTGTTGGAGTTGACTTTTTCAAAGGACCTTTAGCTGACCTTGAAGTGATTTTTGCTGGCGGCAACGGAGATGGAATTGACAATGATGGCGACGGTGAAGTAGATGAGCTAGATACTACTTACTATAGTTACTACAGAAGAAATGGATTAGATTTTCCTGAAGTATATGAAGGAGATGGTGTAGATAATAACAGAGATGGTCAAATAGATGAGCCAGGTGAAGATATTGCTATGTCAAAGTTTGTATACTATGATAATAACTTTACACCTTATGGTAACCCTAGAAGTGAAAACCGTTCTGACTTTTATAACTACTTGACCGCAAGATGGAAAAATGGTGACTGTATTAGATTTGGCGGTAATGGTAACACTACAGCAACGGGTGAGTGTACCGACTTCATGTTCCCTGATGATCCAAGAGATGCTGATGGATGGAGTGAAGTTACTTCAAACAACCAACCAAATGATAGAAGATTCTTGCAATCAGCCGGACCATTTACCCTTAAGCCGGGAGCTGTTAATACTGTAACAGTTGGTGTTGTTTGGGCAAGAGCGTCAAGCGGAGGAAATACTGGTTCTTATGACCTATTGCTATTGGCTGATGATAAAGCACAAAAACTATTCAACAACAATTTTGATCTTCTAGATGGTCCTGATGCACCAGAATTATCGGCTGTTGAGCTTGATAGGGAAGTGATACTTATGATGGATCGTGAAACTTACATTGAAACCGAAGGTTATGAAGATTCTGAAATTTCAACCACCGGTGAAGAAGTAAGATATACTTTCCAAGGATATCAGTTGTACCAATTGGCTAATGCTGATGTAACTCCAGATCAATTAAATAACAACGATTTTGCAAGAGAAGTTTTTCAAGTAGACCTTGAAGATGGAATTACAAGATTGGTAAATACCGAATATGATCCTGAAGTAGACGCGAGTATTCCTTCTGTAATGGTAGATGGAAATGACGAGGGCTTAGCCCACGTAATTAGAGTAACCGATGATGCTTTTGCTTCAGGTAATTCTACACTGATTAACCACAAGACTTATCACTACCTTTTAATTGCATATGCTTCGGTAGATGCTGATAATACAGATGAAGATAGACAGTATTTAGCAGGTCGTAGAATTACCAGGATTTCTGTTACTCCTCGTCAAACCGAAATATTATATGACGGTACCAAGCTTAACGCAGCATACGGAGATGGACCAGAAATTACAAGAATTGAAGGTAAGGGTAACGGTGGCATCTTTATGCGACTTACTGAAGAAACCGTTGATCAAATCTTAGCAGCTGGTGTATATAGTACTCCTACATACCAAATTGGAGCTGGGCCTGTTGAAGTAAAAGTTATTGATCCATTAAATGTAGAATCAGCTGATTTTGAATTGAGATTTTTTGATGAAGACGCTGCTGGTACAAACGGAAGAGAACTACTTGCAAATATTGATGCGCTTAAGACAACAGTAAGAGACAGAAGAGATGATTACGGTTTACAGCAAGCCATAACTCGTGATGCTGAAGCAGATCTCAACAATGCAATTGGTGAATTGCTTAGCAAACAAGATTCTTTACAAACAGTAATTACTGAATTGAGCTCTGGAGCACTTGATGAAGCAGATTCAATTGTTTACGCTGCTGCAAAAACATTATTGGAACGTCAGATTACAGATTTACAGACTGATACTGCGAACTTCTCTTTGGCTTACAGTGATGCTGAAGGTGAATTAAGCAGACAACTTAACCGTCTGAATAATGCGATTAACAACTTAAACGATGAAACCGCGAAGGCAGATTCAGTTGTTTGGGAAATTACTAAGATTAACGCTGACGGCACAAGGGAAACCATTAGAGCAGAAAAAGGACTTTATACAGACAATGAAATGGTTCTTGACGAATGGGGAATTAGTATAAAGGCAGGACCTGAATACGCTCCTTTAGGAAGTTCTGGTGATCCTAGCAATGGTTTAATTGGTAGTGAAATTGTTTACGAAGACAATTCAGAAGAGTGGTTGACAGCAATGCCTCAGGTTGAAAATGCAAATGACCAAGTGCCATGGATTTTTGATTGGATTAGAGCGGGAGGTGATCTTAACGGTGCCGATCCGGCTTTGCCAGCGGTTCATGATGTTGAATATAGTTCTTTAGGCGCGCTAGATGAAAATGCCGTTTATAAATCGGTTGCAAATGGCTTGATTGCCCCTTATGTTTTAACATCAAGGTCAGCAGAGCTAAATGGTTTCTCATCTTACGGTGTATGCCAAGCACCAAGTTTTGGTCTAGAATGTGAAAACTTCCTTGACCTACCTAGTATTGACCTTGTATTTACAAGTGATAGATCAAAATGGTCAAGAGTATTGGTATGTGAAATGGGAGAAAACCCAGGTACTACTGAAGGTGGTGCTGAGAAGTTTACCATAAGACAGCATGCTAGTTTGAATTTAGAACCTGATGCAAGCGGAAATCCTGTTTATGATAATTCTTCTAAAGGATTTTCATGGTTCCCTGGTTATGCAATTGATGTAGAAACAGGAGAAAGATTGAATATCATATTAGGTGAAAACTCTTCTCTTAAGCAAACAAATGCCAGTGATATGATTTGGAATCCTTCATCTCAAATTACAGACCCTAACATTCCACCGAATTTAGATGGTGGTGCAGTTATAGGTGGCATGCACTACATTTATGTAATGGGTTCAACTTCTGGATTTAGAGTTGGAGGCGGAGATTATGAAACGGCCTATGATGGTTGTAAGCAATACGAAAAGTATCTTAATCCTTCAAGTAGTGATTACTCAGCAAACAGATTAAGAGGTGTTTGGTCTGCAGCAGCATGGGTTATGCCTGCAATGTTGGCCGATGGTTATGATTTAAAATCTTGGAAAGATGGTATAGTACCTACTGAGTCAGCCATAAGAGTAAGAATCAATAGACCTTACCAAACATATGCCACATCAGAGAATCCTCAAAATGAGAACTTACCTTTCTATGAGTTTAGTACCGCTAGTATTGCTCCTGAATTTTCTCCTGAAACTCACGGTGCTGAGGCATTAAAAAATGTAAGAGTAGTTCCAAACCCTTACTATGCGCAGAGTGATTATGAGGCTTCTCAAATTGATAATAATGTTAAGATTACTAATTTACCTGAAGAGTGTACAATCAAGATTTACACTGTAAATGGACAATTGGTAAAAACATTTGAGAAAGCGCCATCTGATGGTTTCCATAATACAGAATTATTGTGGGATCTTAAAAATGAAGTAAGAGTTCCAATATCAAGTGGTGTTTACATAATACATGTTGACGCGCCAAAAATTGGAGCATCTACGACAGTTAAGTTCTTTGCAGTGATTAAACCAATTGACCTTGATACTTTCTAAAAACCACAATAAAGCAGATATGAAAAAGATACTTTTAAGTCTAACTATAATAGCCGCGTTATTTTGTGGTAATACATATGCTGGTAATCCAGATCGTATAGGAGAAGCTGGTGCTACCCATTTGTTAATCAATCCATGGGCCCGTTCAGCGGGTTGGGGTGGAGCCAATACTGCAAGCATTTCAGGAATAGAAGCCATGAGATTTAATGTGGCTGGCTTAGTTAACTCTGAAAACAATGAACTTCTTTTTTCAAGAACAAATTGGTTTCAAGGAGCCGACATCAACATTAATTCTTTTGGATTTAAAACTAAACTTGGTGACTATGCAGCCATAGGAGCAACCATAATGAGTTTTGACATGGGAGAATTTGTAAGAACTACCGAAGAATTCCCTGATGGAACCTTAGGTACTTTCTCACCTTCTTACACAAATATTGGAGTAAGTTTTGCCTATAAGTTCTCTGAACAAACTTCAGGGGGTATAACCTTAAGGTTAGTTTCTGAAGCAATACCAGATTTAAGTGCCATGGGTGCTGCATTAGATGCAGGTATACAATACCGTTCAAGAGATCAGCGCTTTAAGCTTGGCTTTTCACTTAGAAACGTAGGCCCTGCAATGAGATACAGCGGTGATGGTATAGACCTTAGAGCTGAAGAAGAAGGAGTACTAAACCCTACCGCCAGAACAATGAAAGCTAGAGTGGCACCATTTGAATTGCCCTCTATTCTAAATATTGGTTTGTCTTATGACGTTTTAGTACTTGGTCAAGGAACTGGATTGTCTGTGGCAACCAACTTTATGTCAAATTCTTTTGGAAGAGATGTAATTACAGCAGGAGTAGAATATTCTTACAAGAATATGCTAATGCTCAGAGGTGGTTTTGCTTACGAGCAAGGTATACTTGACGATGCAATTGCTACTAATGAAGCTACAGGTCCAAGCTTAGGTGCTACTTTTCAACTGCCATATGGCGATGGCCAAAACTTCGGAATTGATTATTCTTATAGAACTACTCGTTCTTATGCAGGAATTCATGCTTTAGGTGTGATTCTTACTTTCTAGAATAAGATTTATCTTTGTATAAACAAAAACGTTTGCAATACTATTGCAAACGTTTTTGTGTTTACTGATTACCAAAAACAAAACAGAAATGAGCGAAAAAGTATATGTAACCCAAGAGGGGTTTGATAAGCTTCAAGCCGAACTGAAGCACCTAAAGTCAGTTGAAAGACCAAAAGCATCTAAGGCAATTGCCGAGGCAAGAGATAAAGGTGATTTAAGTGAAAACGCGGAGTATGATGCCGCCAAAGATGCTCAAGGTTTATTAGAGGCACAAATTGCAAAACTTGAAACTACAATTGGAAATGCAAGAATTCTTGACGAATCTCAAATTGATACTTCAAAGGTTACCGCGCTTTGTAAAGTGAAGGTTAAAAATCTAAAAGTTAAAAAAGAGATGACCTATCAATTGGTTTCAGAAAAAGAGGCCAACATTAAAGAAGGAAAGATATCAGTGATGTCTCCAATTGGTAAAGGTTTGTTGGGTAAAAAAGTAGGTGAACAGGTTGAAATTAAAGTGCCAGCGGGTTTAGTGAAACTTGAGGTATTGGATATTTCAATCTAGCAATATGGCAAGTATATTTTCAAATATAATTGCTGGCCAAATACCTAGCTACAAGGTAGCTGAAGACGAAAATTATCTCGCATTTCTTGATATTTTCCCTTTAAAAAAAGGTCATACACTAGTTATTCCCAAGCAAGAAGTTGACTACATATTTGACCTTGATGCAGCGGCTTTGAGTGGACTAACCTTATTCGCTCAAAGAGTTGCTAAAGCCATTGATAAAACAATACCCTGCCAAAGGGTAGGCGTTGCTGTAATTGGCTTGGAAGTGCCACATGCTCATGTACATTTAGTTCCACTAGATGGAGTTCATGATATTGACTTTTCTAAACCAAAACTAGAGTATACTCAAGATCAATTCAAAGAAATAGCAGAAAGCATAGCTTCAAATTTTGAATAGTCTATTTTAAGAAATAATCTTTCAACATGCTTTGAAGCCTTGCTTCTTCAAAAGCCGATACATTTACCAAAGTGTATCGGCTTTTGTTTTTAAATGCATCATAGCGCCATTCCATTTGATCTACGGTTATATTCCCTTTGCTCTGATACCACCATGCAGTATGTAGTGTAAGTGAGTCATTGGTAAGTGTGGCGGTTAATATGGTATTTCCATTTACTATTTGGTGTTTTTCATTTTTAAGTTTAAGTCCGCTTCCACGCCAGCAAATGGTTGGAGTATGTGTGCTATTGTAATAGCTTTTGCAAGGCTTATAAAAAACAACGCTTTCTTCATTGCTAAATTTAAAAACGTCAGCGTATGGAGTGCTTTTATTGAAACCCTTTAAGCCATTGGGCAGGTTATAGTTTAAGTTTTGCGATTCTGCTTTGAATTCATTAAACCTTTGGGATCCGGCTAAAAGCAACAAAGTAACCAAGACCGGAATTGCCGATATTTTGATGTTAAGGCTGGTTTTAACGGTGCTGGCCTTGAAATGCGCTCCTTTAATAAACTTTGGTGTTAAAAACCAAAGCGGCAGTAATACATAGAAGGCCAGTGAGATTAAACCTGTAATATCATGTGCAATGTTGTCTGGGGTAATATCAAAAAGAACAAGAATTATGATTCTTAAAAGGTTTGAGATAATTAGAAGCACCGAAGCCAAAACAGCCCATAATGCAAAGTCTCTTTGTTTAGTTGATTGCTGTAATTTGTGATTAAAGAAAGCCATAATAGTCAAGCACAAAATGGCACCTGTAACCATCATATTTAGTCCGAGGCAAGCGCTCTCAACTTCGTAGCTTCTTTCACCAAGCTTTATAATGTTGCCAGCAACTAATACGTTATCAATAAATATTGACAGTAAATTACCCGCCAATGCGGTTATTTTTAAGCGTATAGGGAAACTAAAAACATTGAGTAAATAATGAGAAACGGGAGAAATGAGAACGGCAATTAAAAAAGACGTTCTGTTTAGTTTGCCGAAGCTCATTTCAATAAAGAAAATGATAAGAGAAATGATGGATAGAAAATATAAGGTTTGCACCTGGAGTAAGACATAACCAATCCCTAAGGCTAAAGATATTATTCCGTAGCGCGAAGAGAAAACTCCCTTTTGCTCAATTACTAAACATAAGGGAATCGCCATTAAAGCTAAATAAAGATCAAGTCCTGGTGCAACAAACGAAACCAAAAACTTGAAGTTTAGCAAAAGGGCAAAAAGCAAAAGCGTAATAAATAAAGCTCCTTGCCTAGTGAAAAGTCTTTCTTTAATTGAGGCTGTCAACTTTAGAAAAATCTTTTATAGATTAGAAGAGAAAAGAAAACAGCAGCAAGACCAATCAAGGCCCACTCACGCGGCTCTGGCACACCACCGCTGTTAAATATTTTAGAATTGCCCAAGCTGCCACTATTAGGTTTTTCAATATCAAATCTTTCATAATCAGCAGCAGATTCTAAGCAAACTAAACTACTAAACGGGCTTACTATAAAAGCATCCTGAGCCAATTGTATTTGCGATTCGTTCACGGAGTCTCTTTTAAAGTAAAAAGGCTTTAGCTGTTCCATCAATAAACCAAAATTGAAAAGTCTCATTAAGTGGTCTGGAGCCTTTTGAGTTTTTGGAGATGTTGACGTACTGCTACGTGTAATGGTCATCTTGCTTTGAGAAATGCTAATTTGGTTTGAATCGTTATTTTCAATTTCGAAAGTTTGATTGGTAGCGATCTCTCTAAGTTTACTCATGCTTCCAAAGTCAACATGTGCAGCGCCTGACTCTTTATAAATCTTAGAATTGAGATGTTGTGTTTGACCGAGTTCGTAAAGGAAAAATGGTTTTTCTTGATGTTCTAAATAGAAAGTGCTGAGCTCTGTAGCCAATGGAAAATCAATGCTCTGTTTTGTAACTACCAAAGTTCGCTCTGGTGCTAAACCTTCCTTTCTTAAAATTCTGTTTGAAAAAATTGAGAATTGACGTTCTAATAAGTCATCAAATGTTTCTAAAGTACTATTGGTAAGTTGGATTAGCTCAAAATTGTCGTTATAAGTCCATAGGTTTTTATCGCTAAAAAGCACTTTTAATTCATTTAATTCGGCATTATTCCATTTGCTATTAATGTCAAGAATTATATCTGTTGGGTTAAAATCAACAGCCTTTTTTGCAGCCTGCTTCGATGGAGTATATGATTGATTTTGAAATACGAAACCTGTACTTGCCAATTCTGTTTTTGGCCAACTCATGTACCAGCCATTTTGAATTGGGTTTTTTCGAGTAGCCAAGTTGTTTTCAATTTTGAAACCTGACTTATTTTTCAAAGACTCCATATCAAAATTCCCATGAAAACGAATGCTCAAATCTTCTTTTCCATTTGAAAAATCTGGGCCTTGAAAGTAGATGTCATTTAAATGGCAGTTTTCTTCTTTTGTATTTATGGGTATGGTAAAGCCCACTTTTAATTTTCTAGGAAGATCATGTGATACAGGAAAAACATTTACTACCAATCTATTTCCTTCTTTCCAGTTCATCATTGCCGGATCTCTAGCTTCTCTGCCCACAATTGTTGAATAGGCAGTTTCTACCTTATTCTTTGTAGAAAGTGCGGCTTTTTCTTCATTACCATCTATCCAAAGCGATAATGATGTGCCAATTGCTCCTTCAGGCATGTGAAAAGTATAAATTGCTTCTTGAGTGCTTGGCCAACCATGTTCATTATCGTACGAAAGATTTATTGTTTTTTGAATGTAGGCCAACCTATATTCAGGGAATACGTCAACTACGGTTTTAACCGAATCAGTTGAAACATCTTTGCCCGACCAAAACCTCGGATTGTTTTTATGTCGGTGTTCATATAGATTGCTAAATATCGCGTCTGTTTCTTCGCTATTAAGCCTTATGTTGTTAAATAAAAACGAAGCCAACATGCCCATTGGTTTATGAAATTCGCTTCGCGTTCTAAAAAGCATATCGCGGTGAAAAACTTCGTAATTGTTTTCAAGTAAATACTCCTGCATGCTTGTGAGTTTTAAGTATTGTCTCACATACATGGCTTTACTCATTGTTTTACTACTGTTTTCGTATCTGTTAACTAAATGGTCTATCTTATATTTAAAGTTGGCGTGTACTCCCAAATAGCCAAAAAGTAAAACCAATGGTAGAGCAACTCCCATGTAAAGGCTTCTAAGCTGAGTGGTTATTTCATCTTTTTGCGATTTTATTAACCTAATGTAATGGACGAATGAAACCAAAGGAACAAATACCAAAAAGCCTAATCCCAACACAATTAAACCAACCAAACCAATGGCATATGCTGGAGCCAAATAAATGGCCATGTGCAAGGTAAATATCATCGAAACCCCTGAAATAAAGAGAAGAAGTAGTTTTAATGATTTACTTAACAAATGAATAAATGAAAGGCCAAGCATTGCCACCTGACTTACAATCATTAGCCATGTTTGCAGGGCGGTGAACTTGGCAAAAAGTTCAAACTCTTTGTTAAGAGTAAAACAGGCTATGTAAAGTAAAGTGAGACCAATTGACTTTACAAATAGATCTTTTTTGGTAAAAAGCGCCACAATAAAGTATATGAGACCGCTAGGGAATAAGTACCAAAGTTGTAAGTTTTCAAAAAGCCAGTCTCTTTGGCTTGATGTAAGTAGATATACGGTTAGGTTAAGTGCTAAAAGTATTATGCCAATAACCTTTATAGGTTTGCTTAATTGATGTATTTCTGTGATTTTCTCCATTATTACTCACCTTTAAATTGGGCAATGCTCTTTTCAATTTTGTGGTCAATAATTGACTTGCCTAGCAGCGGACGCTTTTTCTCAGAATATCGATTCGATTTGTTTTCAATTACTTGCTTATAGGTAAGCCCCACATATGGAGCCAGTTCGTAAATGTGCTTCTGTGCTATAAGAGCAGGCAGTGCATTGTTGCTTAAGCTTAGGCAATAGTTTAGATCGTGAATTTCTTCTTGCGCTTGCCCTAAATTGTGTCTTACAATTATACCGTCCCAATTTATAGGGCTGGCTAAAACAGTAAAAAAGAAAACTGTATAAACACCTGATTTTAAAACATTAAAGGTTGAGTGCTTATAATCAATTTTCATAAAAACAAATACAAGACCAATAAACGTGAGAATTAGGAAAAAGAAAACGCCTAACCTTTTATAAGTTAGACCATGGTTTATCACATAATTGTGATTGGCGAAAAAATCTAGTAAAGCCAAAAAGCCATTTTGCACAATCCATGTTTTTGAGAGTAGTTTTATTGATTCTGATTTCTTATAAAAGTTCAAATTCCCTCTAAAGAAATAGATTACAACAAGTGCTCCTAGCAATAGGCTAAATATTAGGCTAAAGGTATTTTGATGAACCACTTCATAAGCTTGCCTGCCCGCATTAATTTCAGGATTCAGTAAGCCATAGTAACCAATAATTAAAGTGAAGGCAATTATTACATTTAAGCTTGCCAGCAAGCGTTTTGCAATGTTGAATTCATGTTTTAAGGAGAGTATGCTTAATCTAGGAATAAATCTAAAGGCTTCAAAAGCATGGCTCATTTGCGAAACCTTGTGTCTTTTCTTTTCAATCTTCTCAATTGAGTGCTCGTCTTTTTGAACAATAGTTGGAGTATACCTTTTAAAGAATATGAACCCAGAGAGAATTAAAACGAATAGATAAAAGAGAATAGAAAATATGCTTATGTCTTGGAAAAGCCTGGCGAATGCTATTTTGAATTCACTTATAAAATCTGACAAAAGGGGAATGCTATTCATATACATGAGTAAAAAAAGAATGCTTACTAGAATAGGGGTAATTATATAGCTGGGGTGTACTTTCTTAGTAAGTGGTTTAACTTGGGATTTTTCTTTATTTGTTGGTTTCACCGCTCTTACCTTAAACATGACCATTTTTAAAAAACCGCTTGTAAATGCCCAAATTGAGAAGCGTAAGTTTTCTGTTTCTAGGCCAACTAAGGTTAATATGGCAACAATATTCATAATTAAGCCAAGTACCGTGGCGTTGTAAATTGCTGGTATGGCACTGGCAATTGTTATAATGTACATAGGCCAATTGTTCTTCTTAAAACCATTTATGGTCCATATTGTAAGGGCCGTAAGTATTGTGAATATGAGTGTATTTACACCAATTCCTACTTTGTAAAAAATTAAGTGTAAAAGCGCCGAAAAGGCAGTCCAGAATAATACTTTAGTTTTCATAAGTTGTATTTAAAAGTACTTTGAAACACAAAGTGAAAGAATAAATTTTTTTACTTCTTAAAGTTTAACAGTTTTTCTAATTCAGTCAAATGTTCGTTAAAAGCCTTTTCACCTTTTTTGGTTACGCTATATAGCGTATTGGGTTTTCTGCCTACAAATCGCTTTTCTACATGTATATAGCTTAATTTTTCAAGGGCTTTAAGGTGGCTGGCCAAATTACCATCGGTAAGATCAAGTTGAACTTTAAGGTGGTTAAAGTCAACTTCATCATTTACCATTAAAATTGACATAATGCCAAGCCTTATCCGGTTTTCAAATGCTTTATTTAAGTTGTGTATGTTGGCGCTCATTTTTCATATTTAAAATACATGAGCAAACCATAAACTATGTGTAACAAACCAAAACCAATAGCCCAAAAAATGAGCGTATAATGCAACAAAAATGTACATAGTAGTCCTAGAATTATTTCAGCTATTCCTAGTGTTCTAAGTTCATTTAGAGTGTATTTGCTACAATTGAGCAATGCTAGGCCATAAAAGATTAAAGTGCAAGGTCCAACAAGTGCCCAATAACCATGGTACATTAGCAATAAACAAAAAGTACCACCGGCAATAAGTGGAATGGCCAAATTGATCAACATTCTTATTGAAGCCTTTGTAAATAGTTTCTGTCCTTTTTTTTGGGCTTTACGCATGGTAAAGAACAATCCGCTACTTAGAGCCATCGCCAATACAATTAAGGCTACCAAAACTTCAAAATACATGTAGTCCATGTTGAGCCATCGCGAATTCACTCTACTGTAATCAGCTACCAATGAGCCCGATGTATAATAAATTACAGCCGCACCAATAAGCGCTGATATTCCGGCGCCAACTCCTGATAGTCCACTCAACGATATAAATCGAGTGGAGCCTTCCATCATAGAGCGGATATGTGCTAAGTCTTCAAGATGTTTATTGTTGTCCATAAACTCACTTTGAATTTCAAAGTTAAGTTTCTTTAAGTAGCTACAGAAAAAGGATTGCTAGTTTATTTCTTAACCCGGTCTTGATTCTGAGCAATAAAACTTGCCCATGAATTTGATCCGCCCTTTTTACTGCTTCCTGTTTTGGTACTTGATCCACCTAATCCTTTTTGGTAAAAGTGGCAAACAGCTGCGGCAACACCATCAGTGGCATCAAGGTGTTTAGGAATTTCTTCAAGCGCTAATATGTTTTGCAGCATTCTTGCCAATTGCTCTTTTGATGAATTTCCATTACCCGTTATACTTTGCTTTATCTTTTTTGGCGCATATTCTTCTACACTCAAGCCTTTTGAAAAACAAGCTGCAATAGATACGCCTTGTGCTCTTCCTAATTTCAACATAGATTGCACATTGTTTCCATAAAACGGCGCTTCAATGCTTGATTCGGTTGGTTTATAATTATCAATTACGCTGCATAAGCCGCTGTGTATCTCATGTAGTTTTTCGTAAGGGTTTTTAATCTTACTCATATCTAAATGTCCAAGGTCTACAAGTTTTAGTTTGTTGCCCTGAGTTTCAATTATGCCCCAGCCCAAAATGTTTGTGCCGGGGTCAATGCCCAAAATGGTTCTTTTGGCTTTGTTATTGTTTGTTGTGCGTAAAATAAGAAGTGCGTTAGGTCGTATTATTGCCGCTAATATATGCCGCCCAAATTCAATAGCTTAAGCAAAGTATTCATATCACTGCTGTGGATTGCCGCAACAGTTTATGGTGTTTACTTTATAATTGATGTACTTGGTAGATCATTTACAGGCGAATTTGAATGGGTTTTTCCAGGTTTCAGTCTCGGTAATATGGCAATGCTCATAGTTCTTGTTATTCTCATGCTTGCCAATTGGAGTATTGAAGCCTTAAAATGGAAATTATCAGTGAGCGACTTTGAAAAACAACCTTTTTTTCAAGCTTTAAAAGCAACTTTAGTTGGGGTTTCAATAAGTACTTGGATGCCCAATAGGTTGGGAGAGTATTTAGGTAAAATCTTTTATTTAGAGCAACCCAACAGATACAAAGGAGCCATAAGTGCTTTGTTTGTTAGTTACACACAAATAATTGCAACAACTTTTTTTGGAATGTTAGGGGCCATTTATTTTCTATTTGAATTTAAAGCTGGTAACAACTCATGGCCTTACCTTATTTGGCTGGTTCTTGCTTTAGGACTCCTTCTTTTCTTCTTAGTTTTTAAGAAAAGGATTTTGAGATTGTTAATGCTAAAGAATAAGCATGTTCTCACCTTTCTAAGAACAATAACAAGATATGGTTCTAAAGAAACATTGGTGTTAATAGGGCTTTCGGCACTTCGCTTTTGCGTATTTGCAACTCAGTTTGTTTTGGCCCTGCACCTTTTTGGTGTCAATGTTCCTTTTGTTTCTACGTTTTTACTTGTTTCGCTCATATACGGTATTCAAACCGTTGTACCTACTTCAGCCATAGCGGGTTTAGGTATTAGAGGGGCACTTTCAATTTACTTTATTGGGCTTTTGACCACATCAGAATCGGCTATACTTATGTCAACTTACTTTATTTGGATAATAAACCTTCTATTGCCATCAGTCTTTGGAATTGTTGCACTCTTAGCTTCACCCGTTAAATATGAAGTAAAAGAACTTGCACTAAACTGGATTAAATCAAAGAAATAGGCTAAATGCTAAAGTTTTGGGTTCTGCTTTGTTTGGTGGTAAATCTCTATTATGTAGTTCAGTTTTTGGCTTCTTACTTAGCGCTTAAGAATCTACCTACTGATTTTAGTTTAACTGCCTCGAAGCTTAATTCGTTTAGCATTGTTGTAGCTATGAGAAACGAGCAGCAAAATGTGATTTCTCTTTTGAATTCGCTAAAGAACCTAGACTACCCAAAAGAATCAATTGAGGTAATTCTGGTTGATGATTTTTCTGAAGACCAGACCGTAGAAACTTTAACGCAGAAGCTTACCGAAATTGATATTGATATAAAGGTAGTTTCTCTTAAAAAAGAAGGTCTTACACATAATCGGGCCTTTAAAAAAACAGCCATTCAATTTGGAGTAGCCAAGGCAAAAAATGAATGGATTGCAACTACAGATGCCGATTGTATTTATAAACCAAACTATTTACAGTTGCTAAATGCGTTTATTGAAAAGTACAAGCCCAAGTTTGTTTCTGCACCAGTAGAACTCTTACCAACTAAAACGCTATTTCAAAAAATGCAAGCCTTAGAATTCAAAGGTTTAGTTACACTTGGTGCTGCATACCTTCAGCGAGATAAACCATTTTTATGCAATGGAGCCAACCTTGCATTTAAACGAGAAGTATTTATGAGCTTAAATGGCTTTAAAGGCTTTGATCATTTTGAGAGCGGCGATGATGTTTGGTTTATGCACAAAGTACAAGAACGCTATCCATTTGAACTGCACTTTGCCATGCATGAAGGATTAGTTGTGCAAAGCAGACCTAGTGAAAACTTAAATTCATTTATAAATCAGCGTAAAAGATGGACCGCTAAAAACTCAGGTTACAAAAAGGTTTCTCAATTGTTAACCTTAGCAGTAGATTACTTGTTTTATCTCTTCGTTTTAATTAACCTATTGGGTGGAATTTTTTCTGAAACTATGATGGGGCTTGCTGGTTTTATGATTTTGTCTAAGATTTTGATAGAATTAAACTTGTATGCTGCAGTTAACAAATGGATAAGAACCCCATTTTGGCCGCTAATTTACTTTGTAACAGTACCTTTTCAAATAGTGTATGTTGTGGCAATTTATCCTTTATCTCAGCTAACTAAGTTTAATTGGAAAAACCGAATATTTAATGCTTGATACTATAGAAAAAGACGTTTTAGAGCGTTTGACTTTTGAAGAAAAGCTTGATCACTTACTGGAAGAAGTGAACGAACCAAGACCGGTGGTAATTGATGTATTAAAAGGGCTATTAACTAAAGATATGGTTCAGGCATATTCATTTGATGAAAATACCGGAAAAGCTACACCAACTCCGTTTTACGACTCAGATAATATGGGCGAGTTTATGTATAGAATCACCACCAAAGGCCTTGATGCACTGTACTAAAGCAATAGCCTTTTGGGTGCTAATAGTACAATTGCCTTTGCTACTTTTGCACCGATTTTTTTAAAAGCAAAACTCTCTGATGAAAGATCTACTGAAAAAGTTTGAGAATAAAGCCCCAGAAATTGTTTTTGAGTGGCACGATAGTGAAACCGAAGCCAAGGGTTGGGTGGTAATAAACTCACTGCGTGGTGGCGCAGCTGGTGGCGGAACACGAATGCGTAAAGGCCTTAACAAACACGAGGTTACTTCTCTTGCCAAAACAATGGAAATGAAGTTTTGCTGGAGCGGACCTTCAATTGGTGGGGCCAAGTCAGGAATAGATTTTGATCCCCTTGATTCTAGAAAAGCAGGTGTGCTAGATCGTTGGTATTCTGCGGTGCTTCCTTTGCTTAAAACATATTATGGTACTGGGGGCGATTTAAATGTTGACGAGATCAAAGAAGTTATTCCTGTAACTTATGAAAAAGGACTCCTACATCCGCAAGAAGGAGTGTTAGTAGGCCATTTTGTGCCTACCGATGGTGAGAAGAATATAAAGATCAAACACTTGCAAGAAGGTGTTTCTAAAGTACTTACAAGCAGCCAGTACAGTCCTGATGTTGAAAAGCATTATGTAGTTGCCGATATGATTACCGGATGGGGTGTGCACGAAGCCGTGAGACTTTTTTATGATAAAAGAGGAGAATCTCTAAAAGGTAAAAAAGTAATTGTGCAAGGCTGGGGAAATGTGGCCGCTGCCGCAGCTTGGTTTCAAGCACAACAAGGTGCCAAAGTTGTTGGTATAATTGATAGAGTAGGAGGGCTAATAAATGAAGAAGGTTTCACTTTCGAAGAAATAACTAAACTTTTCAATACAAGACCGGGAAATCATTTGGCTGAAGATGGCCTTATGAGTTTTGACGAGATCAATGAAAAGATTTGGAAAGTAGAAGCTGACGTTTTCTTACCATGTGCAGCAAGTCGTTTGCTACACCAAAGCCAGCTTGAAGAATTAAAGCAGGCTGGTGTTGAAGTAATCAGCTGCGGTGCAAACGTTCCTTTTGCTGATGAAGAGATTTTTTATGGACCTACCGGGGAGTGGGCCGACCAAAATTTTAGTGTAATTCCTGATTTTATAGCTAACTCTGGTATGGCTAGAACCTTTGCCTACCTAATGCAAGATGATATTTCGCTTAGCGACGAAGGCATTTTTGGAGATGTAACTGAAGTGATTAGTAATTCATTAGACAAAATCTTAGAAAGAAATAATTCTGGAACAAATCTTTGTGCCACTGGTTTTGAAATAGCACTTGAGCAACTGGTGTAATTCTAAATCAAAAACAACCAAACCAATGAAGAAAATCCTGCTACTTTTTGGTCTGTTGAGCCTAAGCTTGGTAGTTAATACCCAGTTTGCTCATGCATCTCACCACGAAGAATCAGAAACCGAACATGCTGAAAACCATGACGGTGTAACTGCAGAAAATCATGAAAATGAAGATGGTCATACGAATGCCCATGTAAGTAATGCTCATGACAATGGCAATGGACATGATGATCATGAATCTCATTTACCGCCCGTTTGGTTGGTTATACCTTTTGTTGCTCTATTGCTAATGATTGCCACCGGGCCATTGTTTTATGCTCATTTTTGGCATCACCATTACCCTAAAATTGCAATTGCACTTGGCTTTGCTGTAGCGGCATATTACGTTTTTGTAATGCACGATACACATCAGCCTTTGCACTCTTTATTCGAGTACATTTCTTTTATTTCACTGCTCACGGCATTGTTTGTTGCTTCAGGAGGTATTTTGCTCGGATGGGATAAACAAGGAACTCCAGGGGCAAATGTGGCCCTGCTCATTTTTGGAGCTGCCATTGCCAATATAATTGGTACTACGGGTGCTTCAATGCTTTTAATAAGGCCATTTGTAAGGTTAAATAAAGGAAGGGTAAAGCCATTTCATATTGTTTTCTTCATTTTTATGGTAAGTAACGTGGGTGGTAGTTTAACCCCAATCGGTGATCCACCACTTTTCTTAGGTTTCTTAAAAGGAGTGCCTTTTGAATGGACCCTTGTACATGTTTGGCTGAAATGGATATTTGGAGTTGGCTTATTGGCATTAATCTTCTATTTCCTTGACAACAGAGACTACAAAAAGTTGAACATTACTAAAGCCAAAAAGTCAGAATTTTCTGGCCGAATTGGTATTAGGGGTGAGAGAAACATCATTTTTCTTGCAGTTACCATAGGAGCAGTATTCTTAGATCCAAACAAAATAGATTGGTTGCCATTTGTTCCCCTAGAACATAACGGACATGTGGCCAAATTGAGTTTTATAAGGGAGCTTATAATGTTTGCGGTTGCTTTTATTGCTTATAAAACAAGTGATAAAGATTGCCTAAAACGAAATGACTTCAATTTTGAGCCGATTAAGGAAGTGGCCTATCTCTTTATCGGGATATTTGGTACTATGATGCCGGCACTACAGTTGGTAGGAAACTTTGCGGGAAACAACCCTGATTTAATCACAACGAACTCATTATACTGGCTAACGGGAGCCCTATCAGGTGTATTAGACAACGCGCCAACTTATATGAACTTTCTTTCTGCAGCTATAGGCAAAGTAGGAATGGACATTAACTCCTTAGAGAGCGTGGCGGAGTTTGCAAATACTTATATCCCAGAACTATTGGCCATTTCAGTCGCATCGGTGTTTTTCGGAGCCATGACATACATTGGTAATGCACCTAACTTTATGGTTAAGTCAATTGCTGAGCAAATTGGAATTGAAATGCCATCGTTTGTGGCATATATAGTTAAGTACTCATTACCGTTCTTATTACCGGTGTTGTTCTTAACCTGGATTGTATTTTTTGTTCTTTTATAGATAGATGTTTAAACTGAAATACAAAGCCCCGCCGTTTTGGTGGGGCTTTTTTGTATATCAATTTTCAAAATCTTAATCTAAACCTTCATTCCTTCATATATTTATTAGCAAGCATTTTTGAATTTAAAAAGCCCAGATTAAAAAGTAATCTGGGCCTAAATTCAAAAACAACCAAAAATTATATCACGAGTTTATCTCTATCATATGCTTTTTAAGTTTCGTCTAGTATGATGTGGTTTAAGTTTATTGAAAGAACAAATCGAAATAGATACCATCTTTTAATACCGCGTCATTTTCTAAAACTTCCAAATGAATTCGCCAGTCGCCTACCATATTAAACGCTACGGTGCCTTTATAATGGCCTGCACCAATTTCAGTTGGATTCTTATTGCCTTCGCTGCCATGGCCCATACTTGGCATTTCAGGTTCAATTTTTACTTTGAGCCCTTCTACCGCCGGAAAATTCATCATGTCTTGCATGGTAAATATGGCTACTTCAAAATCATTTTCTCCAACAACAGGTTCCATAGGGCTTACATATCCTATAATTAGCTTTTTGCCTTCTTCAGTAGTGGTAACCAGGGCTCTAGCAAATTCTGGTTGTATTACTTCAATTGGTAATACAAACTCTTGGCTTACGCCATCTTCTAAAACCACATTTACAGTTAATTCCCAATAGCCATTCATGCTTGGCATTTGAAAAAGTGTATGGCCTTCAAATACATCGTCTTCATTCAGCACTGGTTGCTCAATTGGGCAAGCGTGTGTTTTCTCGGTCATATACATTATTGGTGTAAAAGTTACTGTAGCATTTTTGGTTTCAGTTTCATCTTTTAGCACCTTAAAATAAAGTGTATTATAGCCAGCATAGTAGGTTTCTGTGGCATAAACTTCAATGCCAATATTGGCTTCGGTGGCCGAGCTTAGTAAGGTTAAATTGTCAAAAGGGGTTTCTTCTGGTTCGTCTGGCTGACAGGCTGTAAGGCCAACTAAACCAGTGAGTAAGAGTGAAAATAAGCTTAGTTTTAGTGCACTAATAGTTTTCATGATTCGGAGATTTATTTACAAGTGTAAATGTCATGAAAACAGCCACCATTATCGGTGACTTGGGTTACGCTAAATGGCGCGCTGAAAGCTTCAAATAAATTGAGTTTGCTTTTTTCAAAAGCTCTTCGTTGCACTCAGGCTTTATAAGTCTTTTGTTTTCAAAGGGTTGCAGTGATTCAATTTGCCTGTCAAGGCCAATAGTTGATGATACCGCATTAACACTTTGTTGGGGATTTTGACAGTAGCTATTATAATCAATAATTAAGCATTTGGCATCTTCAATATTTTGAACTTGAGTGTAGTAGTTGATCCATACTTGCAACCAATAATCTAGCTTAAACTTTTCCCCTTTAGGTAATTCATTACCAAAATTAAATGGCTTTTGGTTTATGCCAAATTCGTGGTGACCTAGCCAGTTCATATAATCAAGTACAAACTCATCATCTTCTTGCATTTGGCAGTATTGCTTGTGCTTTTCTAATAAAGACGACGCGTGTGCAAGTGGCTCTCTAAGCATTATAGCTACAACAAATTCTTTGTTAAGAGCACGTAAACTATTGTACCTAAGTAAAAAGTTGTTGTTTTTTGCCAAATAAATATCGTTTTCGTTTTGCCTTACTAGGGTTTGATAGTTCAAATACTGCTTGTGTTCCGTTTCGCTCAGCTTGTAAGTAACCAGCTCTTTATCGTCAATAAACCCGTCTTCTGATATGGCCTTAAAAAAGTATTCTTCAAGTGCTTCGTTAGATTCTAGTCCAATTTGAATTCCGTCGTTATGGCTTCGTTCCTTAAGCTCTTTGTTTTTTGGTTTATAGAATTTAGCCCATGTATTTGGTGATAAAAGCATAGGCATATTTGCATAGCTCAGAGACTTAAATTCTTCAAAAGTGGCTAAATGATTCATTAAGCTGGTGGTTCCTGCTCTTGCTAAACCTGTAACAATTACAAACTTCTTTTTAGGCTTTATATTAAGAACTTTTCTATTCTTAACTTCTCTTTTAAATAGTTTTAAGCCAAGGCTGTAATTATCAAGTATAAGATGGTGCAGTAGCTGAGATAACTCAGAGTAACCGTTTTCGCTCTTCTTTAATGGAATAAAAAAAGGTATAGAAGCACCCAGTGAAATGGCAACGATATCCCAAAGGCCTGTAGGCACAATTATGCCATAGCCGTATATTCTTGATGTAAAGATCCAATAGGGCAGCAACGATGCCGAAATGGCACCAACAATGAGCACCATAGAAATAAAGAGTGAGGCTAAGAGACCAAATGTGCTTTTTTGAACCCTTGCTACCTTTTGTTCTTCTGGTAAATCAGAAAGAAGATGGTTTAGTACGTTAAGTGTTCTTGTAGCGAGTTTGTAAAGCTCTGATCTAAAAGACCTAAGAAACCAAACACCGCTAAAAAATCCGAATGCAAGAAGTGCATATTCTAGCATTTATGCCTACTTTTTCTTTTTGAAAAGGTTTTTGAGTTTGTACCATATAATGTAGCCAAAAGCAAAAACTACGATACCGCCAATTATAAAGATTAATGCGATTGTACCGGCGCCTAAGCCAGGGCCAATGTATAAAAGGGGATTAAACATGCTAATTTATTATTCTTATCCAGTTGGTTAAATGATGATATCCTTCGTGTTGCGATTTTAGAACACTTTGGTAAATTACTTTATCTTGATTTAACACATAAATGAAGCCACTGTTTTGCTCTTCAACAAAGTAATTGCCGTTGCCTAAATGTTCCTGACCACCTTCGGTATGCGTAAATATTTGGTTGGCTTTAAAAACAGAATCATAAGGAGCCGTGTAGGTTTTGCTTGCAAGATTGTAAAAAGTAATGCCTGATGCAAAGTCGCCAGTATTTAATGGCTCTTGAACAGTTTTCCATTGGCTGGGTGACCATTGCCAAAGGGTATGACCATTATTGTTGAAGAAACAGATCACACTATCATTTACATAGTCAACATCATGCTGGGTTGAAAAAGGTCCTTGAATCACTTCAATTAGCGAGTCGTTTGATGGACGATAATGAAAAATTGCTGAGATGTTTCTCATGCTCAAAAATACATCGCCTTTTAGGTAGTACTCAGTGCTTTTTAAGGCAGGTTGTACGTCATTTAGATGTATGGGGTCTTCAGTATTGGCCGATTGTATAAAAAGGTGTTGAAGATTGTTTTCTGTAATTAATTCTGCTATTGACTTATGATAAAGTACTTCTCCGGTTTCGGGGTCAAGTTTTGAGAAAGTATTGTCTAAAAAATTAAACTTTCTGCCATCAAGCTTATAGTTGGCACCATAGATTATAAAGTTGCCATTTTCTTTTGAATAACTACATGCCCAAATATTTCCATCGGCATCAAGGTTCATTGAATGATGATGCGCAATATCGGTTTGTTTCCAGATCTCCTTACCCGTAGAGTCAATTTTAAAAAATCCAGTTACACCATTTATTGAATAAACCAATTCTTTATTGGGCAAAAGTAGCGGGTCCATTACTCTGTCGTGCTCTTGAAAAGGTTGGTCAATAACCCACTCGTGCAAAACCTTTTCAGTTTTAAGGTTTCTCAATTCAATAGTTCTTCCATTTAGAGTGTTACTATATGAACTTAAAATGGTAAGGTCTGCAGTAAGCTCATTTTTAAAAGGGTAGGGGTTAGGTGTTTTTACAAATGTTTTGGGCAACGTTTTTACTTCCTCTACCGATGCCTTAAATAAGTCGAGAAAACCCACCATTTCTTTCACAGGCTTGTTTAAGAAGCCAAAGTCCTTATCACCAATGGTAATATGCTTCACCATCCATCCGTAAACAGAGAGTACTGCCAAAATCACAATGGTATACGCAATGGGAGTAATTATCTTTTTCATGAAAAATAAAGTGGCGCAAAAGTAAGGTCTATGGCTTCAATACTTTACCGTTACATTAAGCGAAAAACCTGAAGTTAACTTAGTTTATTCCAGAGCAGTGCCAACCACAATCATATCGGCGCCGGCTTGCCATATGGCTTCTCTTTGTTCTTGATTTTTAATGCCGCCACCAACAATTAAAGGTATATCAATTCCATTGGCCACTACTTCAATGGTTTTAAGCGGAATATGTTCGTTTGCCCCGCTACCAGCATCCATATAAATGCACTTAAGCCCTAATAACTCACCAGCTTGGGCAGTTGCCAAAGCAATATCATGTTTAGTACTTGGTATGGGCTGGGTATTGGATATATAACTGGCTGAAGTTGGGGTTCCGTTATTTACAAGCATGTACCCAGTTGAGATTATTTCTTGATTACTTGCTTTTAATGTTGGTGCAATTTCTATATGCCTACCAATTAAAAGTTCGGCATTTCGTCCTGAAATCATAGATAAAAAAAGAAGCCCGTCGGCCATATTGCAATACTGAACTGGGCTACCAGGAAACAAAACAACGGGTTGACTGAATACTGACTTTACTTCATTGACAAGTGGACCTATTTTAGGCTGGTTTACCAGGCTGCCTCCCACTAAGATGATATCAACTTTTTCATTTTGCAATGCCGTCTTCTTATTGGAAATTGTTCCAAGGCGAATCTTGTCAGGATCTAGCAATACTGCAAAAAGTTTTTCATTTTCACTTTTCGCCTTTTGCAAAGCGCTAAGGGTGTTTTTGTTTGTTAAATTGATGTTAGCCAATGTTTTAACTATTTTTTAACGATGCAATATTTGTTTCCAAAGAGTATTCGCTGTTTCTATATATTTTTTCCACAGTGTTAAAAACTGAGTGGAAAAGTGCGGAGATTGAAATCAAAATCCAACTAATACTTTCGAAGGGCACAAGCGAGTATTTCAGGCAAATTAACTGAACAAGTATGGTAAAAAAGACAACTACCCGTAAATCGGGCGGCTTAAAGTTTAGTCGCTATTTCACAGAAGAGGGAAAAAGCCCTTTTGATTTATTTGATTATGAAATTCGTTCTTCAGTTATACGTAATCCAAGTGGAGATGTAGTATTTGAAATGAACGATGTTGAGGTGCCAAACACATGGAGCCAGGTGGCTACTGATATTTTGGCTCAAAAGTATTTTAGAAAAACAGGAGTGCCACAGCCTAATGGTACACTTGGTAGAGAAAACTCAATAAAGCAAACAGCACACAGATTGGCCAATTGTTGGGCCGATTGGGGTAAAAGATATGGCTACTTTGCATCAGACGCTGATGCTAGTGTATTTTACGACGAGCTGGCTTTTATGATTACCGGCCAATACGCTGCGCCTAACTCACCACAATGGTTCAATACTGGTTTATTTACTTCATACGGCATTACGGGTTCACCGCAAGGTCATTACTATGTTGATCCAGATACCGAAAAGCTTAACAAATCAACTTCGGCGTACGAGCGTCCTCAACCACATGCTTGTTTCATTTTGTCAGTAGAAGATGATTTGGTAAACGAAGGTGGTATTATGGACCTTTGGGTTCGTGAAGCCAGAATTTTTAAGTATGGTTCAGGGGTAGGAACCAACTTCTCTAATATTAGGGGTGCCAATGAATCACTTTCTGGTGGTGGTGCTTCTTCAGGTTTAATGTCTTTCCTTAAAATTGGAGATAGAGCTGCCGGAGCCATCAAATCGGGTGGAACCACAAGACGTGCCGCTAAAATGGTGTGTATAGATCTTGATCACCCAGAAATTGAAGACTTTATTAACTGGAAAGTTGAAGAAGAGAAAAAAGTAGCGGCATTGATTGCAGCTGGTTATTCTTCTGACTACGAAGGTGAAGCATACCGCACCGTTGCTGGTCAAAACTCAAACAATTCAATTCGTATTCCAAATACATTCTTTAATGCGCTTGAAGAAGGTAAAGATTGGGAGTTGAAAGCAAGAACTTCAGGAGAAACCATGAAGAAAATTCCGGCTGAAAAGCTATGGAATGATATTGCTTTTGCCGCTTGGGCTTGTGCAGATCCAGGTGTTCAGTACGATACTACCATTAATGAGTGGCATACTTGCCCGGCTTCTGGCAGAATTAATGCATCAAACCCTTGTTCAGAGTACATGTTCTTAGACAACACGGCATGTAACTTAGCATCATTAAACTTGATTAAATTCTATGATCAAGAAAACCTTGAGTTTGATGTAGATGGTCTTAAACATGCCATAAGAGTTTGGACTACCGTACTCGAAATTTCGGTTTTAATGGCGCAATTCCCATCTAAAGAAGTAGCCAAGCTTTCTTACGAGTTTAGAACCCTTGGATTAGGTTTTGCCAACTTGGGTACTGTGCTTATGACTTCTGGTATACCATATGATAGTGCTAAAGCCCAAGCTATTGGAGGCGCTATGGCAGCTATTATGACGGGTACTTCTTATGCTACTTCTGCAGAGATGGCCCAACACTTAGGCGCATTCAAAGGCTACGAGAAAAATAAAGATCACATGTTGCGAGTAATTCGTAACCATCGTTACGCTGCTTACCACGCATCAGAAGATACATACGAAAACTTAGACATCAAACCCCAAGGAATAAAGCCAGAGCACTGCCCTGATTACTTACTTACCGCGGCTTGCAACTCTTGGGACGATGCTTTGAGACTTGGTGAGAAGTTCGGTTATAGAAATGCTCAAACTACGGTAATTGCTCCAACAGGAACCATTGGTTTGGTAATGGATTGCGACACCACGGGAATTGAACCTGATTTTGCGCTTGTTAAATTCAAGAAACTATCAGGTGGCGGTTACTTCAAAATCGTAAACCAATCAGTACCTAAGGCGCTTGAAACATTAGGTTATCCAGAAAATGAAATCAAAGCAATTGTTGATTATGCGAAAGGAACGGCTTCATTAGTTGGTGCCCCTCACATCAATCACGATTCACTAAGGTCAAAAGGCTTTACTGAAGAAGAGCTAGAGAAAGTAGAAGGCCAACTACCATCTGCTTTTGAAATATCATTTGTTTTCAATGTTTGGACCTTTGGCGAAGCAGCAATGCAACGTCTTGGTTTCTCAGCTGATGAGTACAACAAACCAGGATTTGACCTTTTACGAAAATTAGGTTTTAGCAAATCACAAATTGCTGAAGCCAATGAATATGTATGTGGTACCATGACCGTTGAAGGTGCTCCATATTTAAGAGAAGAGCATTACCCTGTCTTTGATTGCGCCAATAAATGCGGAGCAAAAGGCGAAAGATATATTGCCGCCGCTGGTCATATTAGAATGATGGGTGCAGCACAACCATTTATCTCTGGTGCTATTTCTAAAACCATCAACTTGCCAAACGAAGCCAATGTTGAAGAGATTAAAGAATGCTACCAACTAAGTTGGGAACTGGGATTAAAAGCAAACGCACTTTACCGTGATGGTTCTAAATTATCTCAACCGCTTAGCAATAAATCTGACGTAGAAGACGAAGATGAAGTAACAGAAGATACTACTGACGCAGTAAAAGAAGTTGTTGGAGAAAAAGGTGAGAAAAAGCTTGAAGAGCTTACTCCTCAAGAAGTATTAGATGCGGCCATAAGAATCATGAACAAATCAACTGATACCAAATTTAAGCGTCAGTTGTCTCGAATCGTAGAACGTAAGAAGCTTCCACACAAGCGTAGAGGATTTACCCAAAAAGCAAGGGTTGGTGGCCAAACCATGTTCATTAGAACAGGTGAGTACAATGATGGTACATTGGGTGAGATCTTTATTGATATTCACAAAGAAGGAGCCTCATTCCGTTCATTAATGAACAGCTTTGCAATTGCGGTTTCAATTGGTATGCAATACGGTGTGCCACTTGAAGAGTACGTAAATAAATTCACTTTTACCAGATTTGAGCCTTCAGGTATGGTAGTAGGTCACGATAATATTAAGAGTGCCACATCTATAGTTGACTTTGTATTTAGACTATTAGGTTTTGAATACTTAGGACGCGAAGATTTGGTACAGGTAAAGCCACAGCAAATTGCTTTTGATGAAGATAGCAATGATCCCGTTTTGGATAGGTCTGGCTCATCTACAGATAGAAAAGTACCACAGGCCGAGAAAATAAGCCCAGTAAAACCGGTGGCTTCTGCTCAACCACAAGCTACAAATGCTGCCGAAGAAAGCTCTGAGCATTCATCATTTAGCAGTATTGATGATGCATTAAGTGGAATGATGGGAGATGCACCAAGTTGCGATGTTTGTGGTCATATAACCATAAGAAACGGTACCTGCTACAAATGCTTAAACTGCGGTAATAGCCTTGGATGTAGCTAAATAGAGATTTAATTGTAGTCCATAACTATCAAAGCCCCGATTCGTAAGCGTCGGGGCTTTTTGTTGTTTTAGGTCTTTAAACTGGAAAACCTGTACCTTCAAATCAAAGAATTGCTATTTAGACCCATTCCAAATTAGCTTAGTCAAAGCCAAAAATTGATTCACAACAAGCTTAGGGCCACTTGCTGTGTTAAATTCGCAAACTGAATTCAAACACAAAAAGAATACATGAGTTGGTTGAAAACGACCTTTAGCAGTTCCATTGGTAAAAAGGTGGCCATGGCGCTATCAGCACTTTTTCTCCTCATCTTCTTACTACAGCATTTCATGATTAATTTCACCTCGGTAGTAAGTGCAGATGTGTTTAATGAGATATCTCATTTTATGGGCACAAATCCAATAGTGCAATTTTTATTACAACCCGTTTTAATTTTTGGTGTGGTTTATCACTTTATAATGGGATTTGTACTTGAAATGCAAAATCGAAAAGCCAGAAGTGTAAAGTACGCCATGTATAATGGCAAAGCAAACTCATCTTGGTTTTCAAGAAACATGATCATATCGGGTGTAGTAATACTTGCTTTTCTTGGCCTCCACTTTTATGATTTTTGGGTTCATGAAATCACTGTGAAGTATATTCAAAGAGATATGACTGGATTAAACTCATTAGGAGAGCTTAGATATTTTGAAGAAACTGTTCACAAATTTGAAGATCCTTTTAGAGTGGCTATATACTGTGTTTCATTTGTGCTATTGGCAATGCACTTAATGCACGGTTTTCAGTCAGCGTTTCAATCAATGGGTGCACGTCATCCAAAATACTTCCCAATCATTCAAAAGCTTGGAAAAGTTTACGCTATAGCCATTCCACTTGGTTTCATTTTTATTGCATTGTTTCACCATCTTAATCAGCACTAAACCTAGCGTATTATGACTGTATTAAACTCAAGAATTCCAGAAGGTCCTATCAAGGATAAGTGGACCAATCATAAAAACAACATAAAACTTGTAAACCCGGCTAATAAGCGATTAATTGATGTAATTGTTGTTGGAACAGGTTTGGCTGGTGGTTCGGCAGCAGCTACGTTGGCTGAGCTTGGCTATAACGTAAAAGCATTTTGTTACCAAGATTCTCCACGTAGAGCACACTCTATTGCTGCTCAAGGTGGTATTAATGCCGCCAAAAACTATCAAGGAGATGGTGATTCAACATATCGATTATTTTATGATACGGTAAAGGGTGGAGACTACCGCTCAAGAGAAGCCAATGTATATCGATTGGCCGAAGTATCAACCAACATTATAGATCAATGTGTTGCACAAGGTGTTCCTTTTGCAAGAGATTATGGTGGATTGCTTGATAACCGCTCTTTTGGTGGTGTGCAGGTATCACGTACCTTTTATGCCAAAGGCCAAACGGGTCAGCAGCTGTTATTAGGTTGCTATTCTGCCATGAATCGCCAAATAGGAAAGGGAAAAATCAAAATGTACAACCGTCATGAAATGATGGACCTTGTGATTGTTGACGGAAAAGCTCGTGGAATTATTGCAAGAAACCTGGTAACAGGCGATGTTGAAAGACACAGTGCACACGCGGTGGTTATTGCATCGGGTGGTTACGGAAACGTGTTTTTCCTTTCTACCAACGCCATGGGTTCAAATACTTCTGCAGCTTGGAAAGTGCACCGTAGAGGAGCCTATTTTGCAAACCCTTGCTTTACACAAATTCACCCTACATGTATTCCACAGCATGGCGAGCAACAATCAAAGCTTACCTTAATGTCAGAGTCGTTAAGAAACGACGGAAGAATTTGGGTGCCTGCTAAGAAAGAAGATGCAGAAGCCATAAGAGCTGGTAAGAAAACAGCGAATGATATAGCAGAAGCTGACAGGGATTACTACTTAGAAAGAAGATATCCGTCATTTGGTAACCTTGTGCCCCGTGATGTGGCATCACGAGCCGCCAAAGAACGCTGCGATGCTGGCTTCGGCGTTGGAATGAACGAAACTGGCGAAGCGGTTTTTCTCGATTTTGATGCATCCATAATGCGTTATGGTCAAGAAACGGCCAACGTAAAAGGCATGCACAATGCCAGCGAAGCTGAAATTAGAGCCTTAGGGGAAAGTGTGGTTGAGAGTAAGTATGGTAACTTATTTGATATGTACCAGCTTATTACCGATGATAACCCGTATAAAACACCAATGCGTATTTACCCTGCTGTTCATTATACAATGGGCGGTGTTTGGGTTGATTATAATTTAATGACAACCATTCCGGGTTGTTATGCCATTGGAGAAGCTAACTTCTCAGATCATGGCGCCAACAGACTTGGTGCTTCTGCACTAATGCAGGGATTGGCCGATGGATATTTTGTATTGCCATATACTATCGGAGACTATCTAGCTGATGATATTAGAACGGGTGCCATACCAACTGACACGCCAGAATTTGAATCGGCCGAAAAAGAAGTAAAGGAGCGAATTAACTTCTTTGTAAATAATAACGGTAAAAATTCTGTTGACTATTACCACAAAAAACTTGGTAAAATTATGTGGAACCAAGTAGGTATGGCCAGAAATGAAGAAGGTTTAAAAGACGCTATTGCTTCTATAAAAGCGATTAGAGAAGATTTTTGGAAAAATGTACGAGTACCCGGAGATGCCGAAGGAATGAACGCTGAACTTGAAAAGGCCGGAAGAGTGGCCGATTTCTTAGAGCTTGGAGAGTTGTTTGCTCGAGATGCTTTAGAAAGAAATGAGAGTTGCGGTGGTCATTTTAGAGAAGAATACCAAACTGAAGAAGGTGAAGCTGTTCGTGATGATAGCAATTTTACATTCGTATCGGCCTGGGAATACACAGGTGATCCTGCAACTGCCAAAATGCACAAAGAGGACCTTGTTTATGAGAATATCGAGTTGAAAACTAGATCATACAAGTAGCGCATGGTTGTTTGTTATCAGTTAATTGTTATTGGTGAGCAGGTTAAAATCTTTTGAAGACCTTAATGTTTGGAAAGAAGCCACAAAACTTAGAAGATTGATTATGGAAATAATTAAAAAACTTCCCAATTATGAGCAGTTTGAGTTGGCATCTCAAATGAGAAGAGCTTCAAGATCTGTTACACATAACATTGCTGAAGGATATGGTAGGTTTCATTATCAAGAAAATATTCAGTTCTGCAGAACATCAAGAGGTTCTGCTTACGAATTACTTGATCAAATCATAAGCGCATTTGATGAAGGGTATATTTCTGATGATGAACAAAATGAAACAAGAAAACAACTTGATACTACCATCAAATTACTTAATGGTTACATCGGTTATTTGTCTAAGGCAAAAGCTGAAAGCCAAACAAATACTAATAACTAATTTCTATTAACTATTAACTTTAAGAATTATGTCATCAAATAACAATATGAATCTCACACTTAAAATTTGGAGACAAAAGAATAAGGATGCGAAAGGGGCATTAGAAACCTACCAAATTGGAGGAGTTTCTCCCGACAGCTCTTTTCTTGAAATGATGGATATGCTCAATGAGCAATTGATTAATGAAGGAAAAGAACCCGTAGTTTTTGACCATGATTGTCGTGAGGGGATTTGCGGAACATGTTCAATGTTTATTAACGGACAACCACATGGCCCGGGTAAAAGGGTAACCACATGCCAGTTGCATATGCGTAGCTTTAGCGATGGCGATACCATATATATTGAGCCATTTAGGGCAAATGCATTTCCTGTAATTAAGGACCTAATGGTTGATAGAAGCTCTTTTGATAGAGTGCAACATGCAGGTGGATTTATTTCAGTAAATACAAGTGGTAATACACAAGACGCCAATTCAATTCCAATTGAAAAAGTTAATGCTGATGCCGCTTTTGATGCCGCAGCTTGTATTGGATGCGGGGCATGTGTAGCTACTTGTAAAAACTCATCAGCCATGCTATATGTATCGGCTAAGGTTTCTCAATTTGCCTTATTACCGCAAGGCCAAGTTGAAGCCAAAGAGCGTGTGCAAAACATGGTAGCTCAAATGGATAAAGAAGGTTTTGGTAATTGTACCAATACAGGAGCCTGTGAAGCTGAATGCCCTAAAGGTATCTCGCTCGATAATATTGCCCGAATGAATAGGGAGTTTATGTCTGCTTCTATTACAAGCAATAAGTAATCTACTTAAATGATTCATATAAAAAGCCTTTAGAAATAATCTAAAGGCTTTTTTTGTTAAACAAGTATGAAACTGAACGAGCAATTTTGGAGCGACAGATATGAGAAACGTGAAATAGGTTGGGACCTTGGCAATATTTCAACACCCCTTAAGGAATATATTGATCAGTTAAAGGATAAAAAACAACGTATTCTAATACCCGGTTGCGGTAATGCTTATGAAGCCGAGTACCTACTAAGTAAAGGGTTTGAGAATGTTACTTTAGTTGATATTTCCAATGTTCTTATAAAGCAGTTAAAGAATAAGTTTTTTCCGAATTATAGCGGTAGGCTAAACCTTGTTTATGGCGACTTTTTTGAAATGAATGGAAAGTATGATCTAATTATTGAGCAAACCTTTTTTTGCGCCTTAGATCCGGCTTTGAGAATTGAGTATGCGTCAAAAATGAACGAGCTTTTGGCAGTTGATGGTAAATTGGTAGGTCTTATGTTTAATAGACAATTTGAACACCAAGGGCCACCTTTTGGTGGTACAAAAGATGAATATATTGAGTATTTTGATAAGCATTTTAAACTCAAATATTTTTCTGAATGTTACAACTCTATTCCACCAAGAAGGGGGAGCGAACTCTTTATTAGCCTTATTAAGAAACAAGCTTAAAAATAGCAGCCTTTTTGGTTTCTTTGCGCTGCTAAAAAACAAAACGAACATGATTCAGAGAATTCAATCAGTTTATCTATTTGTATCAGTAATTGCGGTAACTCTTATGTTTTTTTTACCTATGTATTCTGCCGAACTTACGGGCGCAGTGCTTAGTGTAAGTATATCAGCAGGTGAGTTGCTTTCTGATGGTGCAGTGTTTGATTCTGTGAAATTTGTTTACGTACCCATTCTTGCCTTTATCACCATTACATTGATGATTGTAACCATTTTTATGTTTAATAACAGACCCCTACAAATAAAACTAGCAAGATTTGGTGGTTTAATGAATACAGCACTATTAGTTGTGCTCCTGTTTTTTGGAATAGAATCGGCCAAAACACTTGAGTCTGCAGTTGCCTTAAGTGCACAAGGCGAAGTGTTGGGATCTTATGCCGTGGGTGCCTTTTTGCCTATTGTAGGCATGATTCTTTGCTTTTTGGCATCAAGGGCCATAATGAAAGACGAAGCTAAGGTGAGAAGTGCTAGCCGATTGCGCTAGTCTATCGCTTTACTATTAAGCAATCTATCTAAGTTCTTTTGCAACTCTTCAGGTGTTAGATAGGAGTAAATTCTGCCGTCAACAGAATATGAAATGCTTCCTGTCTCTTCTGAAACCACAATGCAGATGGCATCGGTCTGTTCAGTTAGTCCAATGGCTGCGCGATGTCTAGTTCCGTAGTTTCTTGGCAGTTCTCTAGATTGTGATACAGGTAAAATACAAGAAGCGGCTACAATCATATTTGCAGCAATTATTACTGCACCATCATGCAAGGGGGCAGTTTTTTGAAAAATGGTGGTAAGAATTTCGCTTTTTACCAAGCTTCGCATCTCAACCCCTGTGTTGGTAAAGTTTTTAAGGTCAGAGTTTCTTGAAATTACAATTATTGCCCCAGTTTTATTGCTTGACATTCTCCTGGCAGACTTTACAACTTCATCTACGTTAAGCGTGAAATTATCTTTCAGGTCCCAATTCCATGGGAGAAGACTTTTCCAGCTTGAACCTGTTTGTGCTCGCACAGCATTTCTACCTATAATCAGTAGTACTCGTCTAATCTCTTGCTGAAAAACAATCAGCACTGCAATAACACCAACTTCAATAAACTGACCCAATATCCCCGAAACAAGTCTCATTTCTAAGGAACGTACGAGCCACCAAATGAAAAAGATTGAAGCAATACCAATTGAAATGTTGAATGCAATAGTTCCTTTTACAAGTTTGTAAAGCACATAAAGCATTAGTGCCACCAATATGATGTCTAGCAGATCTAGAAACCTAAACGGTAAAAAACCTATGTCTATTAGGAAGTGCATTCAATCGCAAAGATGACGCTTTTAAGTTTAAAGAATGATAGTTCAAAGTTCAAAGGCCTTTAAACCTAAATTTTTAAACTTTAAACTAATGAGCGGCTTCCTTAATACTCAACTGGATTCGTTTCCTTTTCAAATCAACTTCAATCACCTTTACCATTACTTGCTGATTGAGTTTTACCACTTCTGATGGATTACTTACGAATTTATTGGCTAAGTGGCTGATGTGAACTAGGCCATTCTCCTTAATCCCGATGTTTACAAAGGCACCAAAGTTGGTAACGTTGCTAATAATTCCGGGTACAATCATACCGGGCTCAACATTCTCGATGGTATTGAGTCTTTGATCAAAGCTAAATTCTTGCGCTTTTTCTCTAGGATCTCTTCCGGGTTTGGCCAGTTCTTTTAGAATATCCTTTAGGGTTGGCAATCCCACTTCAGCCGTTATGTAGGGCTGAAGGTTGAGTTCCTTTTCAAGCCTAGAGTTATTTAAAGCATCAAATAGATCAACCTTATGGTCAGCCAAAATCTTTTTAAGCAGGGCATATCGCTCGGGGTGCACTGCCGTATTGTCCAATGGGTTTTTAGCATTTGGAATTCTTAAGAACCCTGCAGCTTGTTCAAAGGCTTTTGGCCCTAAACCTTTCACTTTTTTGAGTTCTGCTCTTGATTTAAAGTCGCCGTTTTCAGCCCTATTTAAAACAATATTTTCGGCTGTTTTGGCGCCTAAACCCGAAACGTATGTGAGCAGATGTTTACTTGCCGTATTTAGATTTACGCCAACAGCATTTACGCAGCTTTCAACCACCCAGTCCAACTCTTGCTTAAGTTGTTTTTGATCAACATCGTGCTGGTATTGACCTATTCCTATTGATTTCGGATCGATTTTGATGAGCTCTGCCAAAGGATCCATGAGCCTTCTACCAATAGAAACAGAGCCACGAACAGTAACATCTTGCTTCGGGAATTCTTCTCTTGCACTTTCGCTGGCCGAATACACAGAAGCACCATCTTCATTTACCATAAAAACCTGCGGCATTGGCTGTAGGTTTAAGCTGCGCACCAACTTTTCGGTCTCTCGGCCAGCAGTTCCATCTCCAATGGCAAAAGCTTCTATATGATGCTTTGTTGCTAAATGCTCTAGTGCGCTTTTCGCTTTTTGCCAATCGTTTTGCGGTGCATGCGGAAAAATGGCTTCGTGGTGGTTTAGGTTGCCATTTTTATCTAAGCAAACCACTTTACAGCCTGTTCTAAAACCAGGGTCTATGGCCAAAATTGCCTTTTGACCCAATGGTGCTTCCATTAGCAAGTTTCTAAGGTTATCAGCAAATACTTGGATAGATTCCTTATCTGCTTTCTCTTTTGCTTGCTTTTTAAGTTCTGTTTCAATGCCAGGGAAGAGCAGCCTTTTGTAAGCATCTTTAACGGCATGCTCTACTTGTTGAGATGATTCTGTTCTGCCCTTCACGTAATAATGGATCACATGGTCCACTAGATCTTCTTCGCTATCCGCCTTGGTTTTAAGCTTGAGCAATCCTTCCTTTTCTCCTCTAAAAAGTGCCAAAACTCTATGTGCAGGGGCTCTATGAATGAGTTCGTCAAAAGAAAAGTAGTCTTTATACTTTGCCGCATCTTCTTCCTTGCCTTTTGCCACTTTTGAGAATATGCGTGTTGACCGTTGCAATTTGTTTCTAAGAAAATCTCTAGTCTTGGGGTTTTCATTTACCCACTCTGCAATAATGTGCCGAGCACCTTCAAGTGCATTTTCTGATGAAGTAACATTTCCCTTTACAAATCGATAGGCCGCACGCTCTACATCATTTTCATATTGGCTCATAAGTATTTTAGCCAGTCCCTCTAAGCCGTTTTCGCGAGCCGTGTCAGCCTTTGTTTTTCTTTTTGGTTTGTAGGGCAGGTAAATATCTTCAAGCTCGGTTTCATTAAAACAGCTTTGAATTTTAGTGCTGAGCTGATCGGTGAGTTTGCCTTGCCCTTCAATGGTGCTAAGAATGGTATCTTTTCGCTTTTCTATGTTATTGTAGAATTCAAGCTGTCTTTGTATTTCCGCTATTTCAACTTCGTCAAGCCCGCCGGTTGCTTCTTTTCTATAGCGAGCAATAAAAGGAATGGTGGCTCCTTCTTGTAAAAGTGCAACGGTTTTATCGGTAGCTTTAAAACTTAGGTTTAGTTGTTTTGATATGAATTCTACGGCATTCATTGAAGTATAATTTGGCGGCGCAATAATACTTAATGTATGACGCCGGAGCGTCACCTAAAACCTCGTCACGACGTGGGAACGTCGTGACAGAATGATCCTACTCTTGCGACGCTCATGCGTCGTGAGCAGCACTTCTTCAGCCGCTCCTGCGGCGAGTTGTCACTAACGAATCAATGAAATCAACCCCCTTTTTATCTTCTCTTCACCGTTTTCTTCAAAAATAAAAGTGTAACGGTAAGCGCCAACGGGTAGGGTTTCGCCATTCTTTTTACCATCCCAGCGGTTTGGGCCGTGGTGCACTATGCCACCCCGGCGGTTGTAAATAATGAGTGTGCCAGCTGTGTCAGGATGCAAGAAGTACCATTCGTCGTTAACATCATCGCCATTGGGCGAAAAGGCATTTGGAAAAGCTTCAGAAACGGGCTCCTTGTACATGGTTACAATGCTATCCCATACGTTGCAGCCGCTTTCGTCAATGGCGTTTACGAACAAGTATTGCGAATCAGTTACAGCATAATTGGTGTAGCCATTTGCAGAATCTAAACCATAAACCCAGAGCAGGGAATCGGCATTTGACTCATAATTCAATTGAATTCGATTGTTCATTGACAACACGCTGTCTTGCAGGAATTTGAAGTTGGGTTTTTGGCCGAATTCAACGTAGATGCTGTCTTTGGTAATGCAGTTTTCTTTTGTTTCGATGCTTACAACTTGCCAGCCTGTTTTTGTAGCAATCGCTGAGTAACTTTTTGGCCATTGAAATTGAGGTAATTCCAATGTGTTTGGTGCAAAAACGATTGTGTCACCCATGCAAAATGGCGGTTTTTGGGTAGCAACAATTCGATTTATTTGCGGATTAGGATGTTTGGTGATGGTAACGGTGTCGCTACTCACCACACAACCTTGGCTGTCTTTTATGGTGAAATAATATTCGTCTGATTCAGGTACAAAGCGTCGGTTTTCAGTTTTGCCATCCATCCAACGTATAGGGGAGGAGCTCGATGCGGTGGCGAAAATGGAATCGCTTTGGCAACTTGAAATATCATTCGCAGGGCTAATAGAAGGTTTGTTTACTGAAGCTCTGATTACATATGTCTTCATTTCAAACGAGTCAAAATTGTAGTTAACGGCTCCTGAGTTGCCATTTCCAGGTATTAAGGTGAAATACAAGGGCACATTTGATGGCAAGTTTTTTAGGATTACAGAAGTGTCGCTGCCTTGATACAAAACTCTGTGCTTGTCAAGTGTGGGCGCTATTAAGTAATCAGGAGAATAATTATAGTTAGCACCTTGATTTAGATTAATGGCTAAAGTATCAGTGCTAACCAAAAGGGTGTAATGGTCGGCATCTGTTGGGTAAATGGTAATCAAAGCACTGTTACAATTGGTACTATCAATGGTAAAAAGTGGTCGTTCAACAGGAGCGAATGAATACCTGATCTTGGCATACATAGTATTATTAAACCGGTCATCATTTGAAGGCAACCTTATTGTTGAATCATTAATGGTAAAATCAATACCAACTTGAGAAAGTAGATGAATGTAATTGTCAGTTACAATGAATTCATCAGACTGCCCAATTGAAATATTGGAGTATTCGCCTGGACTTTTTATGAATAAGCGACGGTTACCTTTTTTGCCATAAGCCAAGAAATATTCGGAAAGCTGGAAGTCTTCACCGTAAGTAGATCCGTTGTATTCGAATTGGCCATTAATATTAAGTCTTACAAATAGTTTATCGTTGAATACTTTAATTTTTGAACCCCGAAAACCCGGGTTATCAATTTCTATAAAATCTAGGAGTTCAATTTTACCAAGTGAATCAATAGACCCAATAACTAAACCTTTTTCTACAGGGGAAGTCCATTTTAGATCTTTTAGAAATAATGATTTGCTACTGTAACTGGCAGTGAAAAAAAGCTTGCCATCCAACTCAGCTGTTGAATTGAAAAACAAATTGGTCCAAAATGAATCCAACTTTTCAATACTAAAAGGTCTGTGCAAGTAATTTAATCCATAATGAAATGAGTCTACACTGGTAAAATTGTCGGCCGATAAATTGGCAATGTGCATTCCTTCCTTTAAGAAGTGTTTTGCACCCAAATACCAAGAGCCATAGCCAACTGGCGAATAATCAACAGGATTATTTGACGATTTATATCTTAGAAAATTTGTTGCCTGTAGATCTGAATTAATCCTGATTAGATTATAGCTATACTTTTTACCATTTGGCAAAATAGTAATGCTATCAATTTTATACTCCGCGGTTTCATTTAAGCTCCTCACTAGTAAAAGGAGGTTGTCGTTTTTATCTAAAACACAATTAAGCCCTGAATAGGTTGGTAAAACAAGAGTTTTTGATTCTAAAATGCTGTTTGATTTGTCAGTCTTAATTAATTGAGTACAATGCATGCAATGCGTGTCAATTTTTAATTTTTGCCCTAAAAAGTCAAAATTGCCGTCAATTGGAATTATGTCGCTTATAATATAAAAATTGTATTCAATACCATTTAATACTATCTCAGGATTCACCGTTAAATGGCTATCAATATAATTTTCTCGAATCGCTTTAATTGGCTTATTTGGTTCTATTCTAAAATACTGGATGCGATTTTTACTTAATGAGTATCTAGACTTGGAAAAGTCATTTAAAATGTAAGAAAATGATGTGTCATTATCTGTATCGGGTCTTATCCAAAAAAAGATGTTTGCATTATCATTGGAGTCTATCACCAAGCCAGTTGGTGTAGCAATGTTTAATGGTATTTCAGTTGTAACAAAGAATTCATCAACTTGCTGACAAAGTGAAGCTATTGGAAAGAGCAGAAAAACAGCCAGCCATTTCATTTTTCGAATATAAGAATTGATTAGTGCATCATGACGCAGGAGCGTTACCTGAAATCTCGTCACGATGTGGGAACGTCGCGACTGAATCAACACTCTCGCGACGCTCCCGCATTGTGAGTTGCACTTCTTTAGCTGCTCTCACGGCGTTTATTTCATCATGTCTAGCAGCTTAACCGCCTGCACCGCTTCTTTTACATCATGCACCCTTAAAATATGAGCGCCTTTTTGCAATGCTATGGTATTTAATACTGTAGTGCCATTAAGTGCATTTTCAGGTTTGGTGCCAAGCACTTTGTTGATCATGCTTTTGCGAGATACACCAGCCAAAATAGGCACATCTAAATAATGAAAATGATCTAGTTGGTTCAGCAATTCATAATTGTGTTCAACTGTTTTTCCAAAACCAAAACCAGGGTCGGCTATGATATCATTTACGCCAAGCTCATTGAGCTTAAGAATGCGTTGGCTCAGGTATTTGGCTACTTCAACCACTACATTACCATATTCAGGGTTTTGCTGCATGGTTTTAGGGCTGCCTTGTTTGTGCATTATTATGTAAGGCACCTGCAGTTTCGAAATCGTTCCAAACATGGCTTCATCGTCTTCCCCTGCACTAATGTCGTTTACAATATGAGCTCCCGAGTTTATGGCGCTTTCTGCCACTTTGGCTCTAAAAGTATCAATTGATATTATGGCTTTTGGGAACTCCTTGGCAATCGCCTCAATTGGTGTAATAATTCTTTTAAGCTCTTCTTCAAAAGAAACATCATCAGCACCAGGTCTGCTTGAGAAACCGCCAATATCCAAAAAATCTGCTCCTTCTTCCAAATGTTTTTCTGCCTGCTTAAGCGCAGAGTCAACACTATTGTATTCACCGCCATCAAAAAATGAATCAGGAGTTACATTGATAATTCCCATAACCTTGGGGCGGTCAAATAGAAATAATTCACCTTTTATGTTGATGCTGTAAGGGGCAGGAGTAATCATAGGGCAAAGCTAAGAACTCGACTTAGTTCAAAGTTTTAGGTTCAAGGTTTAAAGTCTTGTTTTATTCGACATTGAGTTGAATTCCTTTTTAACTACAACAGTTTAAAGTTCAAGGTAAATGACAAGGGGGCAAAAGTCTATGGTCTAAAGTTTCTTTAAAACTGAACTGTACAACACTCTAAACTTTAAATTTTCATCTTTAAACAAATGAAGTTTTGAGTCTGATGTCTAAAGTCTATGTCCAGCTAAGACTTTGAATATTAGACCAGGCGATAGACAAGTCTTTAGACTCCCTTAGAAAGCCATTAACTATTTTTGCCGGCCACCGTTAATAGTTTCGAACGCTGTAAAGAATGAGTTCAAAAACCGAACAACAATACGATAGAGCCATTGCCAGTTGTAAGCAAGTGTTTGTGGCTAAAAACAAGGATTACGGGCCAAGCTGGCGTGTTTTACGGGTGAGTAGCCTAATTGATCAACTGTATATTAAAGCCAAAAGAATTCGCACAGTTGAAGAATTGAAAACCCAAAAGGTTGAAGATGATTTTGAGAGTGAATTTAGAGGTTTGATAAACTACTGCGCTATGACCTTGATTCAGCTAGAGATTGGACCAATTGACCTGAGTAGCAACAATACTGACGACTTTGATGTACTCACTTCGCACTACGAGAAGCAACTGCAAACTGCCAGATCTTTAATGCTTAACAAAAACCATGATTATGGCGAAGTATGGCGTGATATGTGGGTTAGCTCCTACACTGACTTAATCATTACTAAGTTGCTGCGCATACGCCAGATTATTGAGAATGAAGGTAAAACAACAGTGAGCGAGGGCATAGATTCTAACATATTAGATATTATTAATTACTCGGTTTTTGCATTAATAAAATTCGAAGAACAAAATGAAGCTGCTAACTAACATTTCGAGAGTTTTTGTAGGTGGATTATTCATCTTTTCAGGATTGATAAAAGCCAATGACCCTATGGGTTTTGGCTTTAAACTTGAAGAGTATTTTGAAGTATTTGGAACGCATTTTATGATTCCATTGGCAATGGCCATGGCTATCCTTATCTGTGTATTTGAAGTGCTTTTAGGTATAATGTTACTGTTGGGTAAAATGCCAAAGCTGGTTAATCGGCTGCTTTTGGCAATGATCGTTTTCTTTACCTTTCTTACCTTTTATTCAGCCTATTTTGATAAAGTTACTGATTGCGGTTGTTTTGGCGATGCCATTCCGCTTACGCCTTGGCAATCGTTTGGTAAAGATCTAATTCTGCTGGTTTTTATAGTAATACTAATGGCGGGCGAGAAGCATATTAAGCCGATTCTTTCCCCTAAAATGACAAATTATATAACTATTGGTGGTACAGCGCTATCCTTAATATTTCCACTTTATACTTATAGGTTTTTGCCTGTTAAAGATTTTAGACCATATAAAATTGGAGCTGATATTGAAGAAGGCATGGTTACCATTAAGCAGCCGGTAGTTGAAATGTTATTCATTTACGAGAAAGAAGGTGAAAGAGTAGAGTTAACAACTGACGAACTTGGAACCTTTGAAAATTTGGGCGATTACACTTTTGTAGAAAGAAAGGATGACATTATTGACCCGGGTGAACCGGCACCAATTCACGATTTTGTTTTTAACGACGAAACGGGAATGGATGTAACCAATGTATTTATTGATGAGGGTGGATATAAGTTGTTGACTGTTCAATATGACTTAGATAGAACAGATATGGAGATGCAGCCTGAATTGGAGAAATTGGCGGTGGAATTAGAAGATAAAGGTGTGAAACCATATCATGTAACAGCCGGAACAAAAGAACAAATAGCGGCGCTAGGCACTTCACTTAAATATTACGTTGTTGACAAAACAACATTAAAAACCATAGTGCGAAGTAATCCAGGTCTAGTGCTTTTTAAAGACAACGTAATTGTAATGAAATGGCCAAGCACTCGTTTTCCGAGTGTAGAAGAAGTAATGAGTTACGTGGATTAGTTAAAAAGTGACTGAGTGAATGAGCGACTAAGTGACCGACTTAATAACTATGACAAAAAGGTCAAATAGTTTAAGAAATTAAAAAGATAATATGCGATTGAACTATTCAGTGATTACTCTCCATTTTAATGAACAGAGTCACTAATTCACTGAGTTGCTCAGTCACTTAAAAATTAAAATGAAAAGTTCCGAGCTAGAACAAAGACTAATTGCTTTTGCCGTAGATATTATCAAGGTTGTTGATGATACTCCTTCTACAAAAGCTGGTAACCATTTAGCTGGCCAGTTGGTTAGGTCGGGTACCGCTCCTGCTCTTAATTATGGTGAAGCATTGGGTGCAGAGTCAAAAAAAGATTTTATTCATAAAATATCGGTTGTTTTAAAGGAGTTGAGGGAGTCTCATATTACGCTTCAGATTTTGCTTAAATCGACACTCTATTTGGATAGAGCATTTATCGAAACGATGATTAAGGAAGCAAATGAGTTGATTTCAATTTTTGTTAAAACGGTAGTTACGTCAAAAAGAAATTTATAATTGGCGATTTGTGAATTGCGATATTTGAATATTGATTTAATTTAAACACAATCAAAAATCACACATCGGTAATCACAAATCAAAATAATTGATGAAAGTATTCCTAACAGGATTTATGGGCTCGGGTAAAAGCACATACGGTAAAAAATTATCGAAACAATTGGGCTACGAGCATATTGACCTTGATGCACTAATTGAAGAGCAAAGCAGCAAAAGCATAAGCGATTGGTTTGCCAATGATGGCGAAGAAGAATTTAGAGCCAAAGAGGCAGAAACTTTAAGAAGTTTGGTTGAATTTGATGATGTAGTAATTTCAACCGGTGGTGGAGCCGCATGTTTTCATAATAATATACAGTGGATGAATGAAAATGGCTTTACGGCTTACCTGAAGCTCTTAGAACCGCAATTGCTCAAACGACTGAAAAAAGGCAAAGAAGAACGACCACTAATCGCCGATTTGAGCGAAAAGGAAATTGCATTATTTATTCATGAAATGCTCAATGAAAGATCAATGTTTTATTCTCAATCTAAGATTGTAATTCAGCCTGAGCAGTTTCAACCAAAACATTTGGCAGACTACATAAAAGCGCTTTAGTGAACAAGGTTGAAAGGGCAAAAGCGCTTTATCCTTTTTTACTTGAGAACTTACATTTAAGCCCCGCTGAGTTTATTCTGAAATATAAATCTAAGCTTGGAGATGAGATTCAATTCGGCGCATCGCAATTGAATGGGATGAGAAAAGCAAAGAAAAAACTTCCGACATGGTTTGAGAATGATGCAATTCTTTACCCACCAAACCTAAATCTAGAGCAATCTTCAAGCGAGCTCACATCAATTTATAAAAGGCAGTTTTTTAAGGGGCTAAAGTCAAGTGTAGATTTAACCGGTGGTTTTGGAGTTGATTCATGGGCCATAGCGCAAGAAGCTAAGGAGCATACCTACGTTGAGCCCAATACGGAATTGCTCGAAATCGTTAAGTCCAACACTTCAGCATTTAAAATTCAAAATTTAAAATTTAATAATTCAATCGCTGAAGATTGGCTTGATAAAGATGCGACAGTTGAAGCCATTTATTTAGACCCATCGAGAAGGGTAGAAGGACAAAAGAAGTTTATACTAACCGAATGCGTGCCCGATGTGGTGACCTTGCAAAATGTCATGCTCAAAAACGCTCAAAAGGTGCTAATTAAACTTAGCCCTTTGGCTGACCTTAAAGCTATTCATACCCAACTTAAAAATGTATCTGAAATTCATGTAGTAGCTGTAAAAAATGAAGTGAAAGAGTTGTTGGTTTTACAATGTTTTACAGAATTAGATGAACCCATTATTAAAACAATAAACTACAGATCTACTGAAGAAACAGACTGTTTCAGTTTTTTACTTTCTCAAGAGCAATCTACACAAGTAGGAATGTCTGCAGTAAAAACGTTTATTTATGAACCAAATGCTGCAATTCTAAAAGCTGGGGCTTTTAAGTTATTAGCCAGCCGAATGGGGTTAAGAAAGCTTCACGCCAATACGCATCTTTATACTTCTGATGAGCAGGTTAAAGCTTTTCCTGGAAGGGTTTTTAAGTTAAACATTAGCCAACCAAAAAAGGTGAACATAATTGCGAGAAACCATCCTTTAAAACCAAAGGAAATTGCCAAGAAATACAAAGTGAAAGAAGGTGCCAAAGATGACTTTTTGTTGGCTTTCAGAGATATTGAGAAACCCAAGATTTGCTATTGCAAACTGTTAAACTAGGCAACCTTACTCAATACAAGCTTATTGCTAAAAAAATCATTAAATATTAGAGAGCTAAGTGTATTGTGATCAGCTTTGATTACCACTGAATTATCTCTTTTTGAACGCGCCCAAAAAGAGCTGGTATTTAGTGCCTCACTTATTTCTTGAGAGTTAAGCATCAGTTCTAGATTCCCTAACAAGTTCGTTCTCAACACCGTTAAAGTTGAAAGGTCGTCTTCAACGCGTTCTAAAATATAAAAGCCACTAAATTTTTTAAGCCTAAGCTCGTTTGATAGATTTTCTTCAATTCTTAATCCAAGTTTTTGATTTTCAAAACGAATCTGATCATTAATTAGTCTAAGGTCCCAATCCAACTCTGAATGATAAAGCCCCGATAATGATTCTGGAAAATGATCATAGCTTTTACCTGGAGTTTCTGATAAAAGGAATTTGACCTTTGAGTAGGGCAGTGTTAGAAAAGTAATTAAAAACATGATCGATTGTTTCACAGCTAATTTTTTGTGTAAGTAACGACACTTGTTTGTTTTAGTTGCCTGATTTACCCAGTTCTAGACTGGTTAATTAATTAATCGTAGCAGTTTTTATGATAAGCGTTACTTCACTTTTTAGCTTGGATAAGAACTAGTTACAAGTTCTCTTTGAAAATTTTCACAGCTATTGCCAGTAGTATAATTCCGAACACCTTTCTCAATATTGCAAAACCGCTTTTGCCCAATTTTTTTTCGAGCCAAGAGCTTGATTTTAATACGGCGTATACCACCAGCAAGTTAAAGATAATGCCAACTAAAATATTGGGCACTTCATAAACTGCTCTTAAAGATAAAATTGTGGTTAAAGTACCCGCACCTGCAATAAGTGGAAATGCCAATGGTACAATTGATCCAGAGCTTGTTTCAGAAGGGTCTTCTTTAAAAAAAGTCATACCCAAAATCATCTCCATAGCAATAATGAACATTATAATGGCACCAGCTACTGCAAACGATTCCACGTCAAGACCAAAGAGTTGAAGGATAGACTGCCCTAAGAAAAGAAACAAGATCATGATACCTCCTGAAACCGCAGTAGCTTTTTCAGATTGAATATGGCCCATTTTTTTACGCAAGGCAATTACAATAGGTATTGAACCTAGAATATCAATAATAGAAAATAAAATAAGGGTTACAGAAAGTATCTCTTTGATGCTAAACATGGCTCTCAAATTTTCAGCGCGCGAAAATAAAAGGCCTGTTTTGTTTTAGGAGCGGTATTAATGGCTTTTTTACGATATTCTAATTCAATTTAGAATTGAATACTCCAAAATTGAATTAAGAAACCCCTTAAAGCCTTAATTCACAACTGAAATAGTGCTTCTGCCCAAAAGGCTACCGTTAGGATCATGAATATTTAAGTGATAAAGGCCTATACCGCCTAAATTGCTAATTTTAATGGTGTATTTTGACGAAGTTCCGGTCGATTTCCAAACTTCTTGCCCTTTCATATTAACAATAGAAAGCACATGAGTTTCGAATTGTGCAATGTTATCAATCTCAATCATTAGTTCTGAGTTGTTTGCAGTAGCAGGGTTTGGATAAACAATTAAAGATCTAATTGGATTTGGGCTAATGCCTGTGGCAATTGAAATTGAGAGCGTATCTTGACTTAGTAAGGTGTCAAAAAAAGGTAATGTGTCATACACAGTTTTATAAAGCGTATCGTAAATAGGTATAGTGTCAAATACTAGCGTTGTATCAAAAACTTCAGTTGTAATAGTATCCTCTATGGTTTTTGTTGTTGTACAAATTTTGCCATTCACTTTTTCAGCATTATACAATCTACTTACCTGGCCTGGTGTTAAAGACTTATTGTAAATTCTAATATCATCAATTGCTCCTTCCCAGTATGTACTATTGTCTGTAGTGCCCCTTCCCACTTCAAAATTGTCGGTACCCTTTGCAAACGCATAGGTGCGGTGGTCAAAAGAGTCTATTTTAGTTCCGTTTACATAAAAAATTACCCAGCCACTATTACTAACGCCTACTAAATGTGCCCAACTGTTCTTTTCTCTCGAGTTTCTTTCATGGTTTACCCTCCAGTCTTTGTCTTTTTGAATTTGGAAATAGTAAATGGCCTTGTATTGAGAGAACCTAAAACCTCCGCCATTTGATGCATTGCCAATTATGGTGTACTTTTTAGTTAAATTATTTGGGTTTTGTGGGTATTTGAATGAGCCGGGCTGCACCCAAGCTGAAAATGTAAACTCATCTATATCATCAATTTTTATTTTGGTACCAAAGTCGGTCCAATCATTCACACCATCAAAGTAGAATGCACTAGAGTCTTCATTAAATCTATTAGTTGCAGGGGTAGCACCATAGTTAGTAGCCGTTATGTTGCTAACAGTATCGTTTAGATTGCTATTGCATGGAGCATGAAAATAAAGCCCATTGGTAGGAATGGTTTAAGATAGGCAAACTATACTTAGCAATAAAAAACACGTTGCAGGAATTAACTTTTTCATTAATACAATCTAAAAAAAAAATGCTTTTAACACTCAACAAACCTTAATTGTGCCAACTAAGAATTCTGAATATAATTAGTATGTGTGTTAAATTCTTAGATAAGTGTGCCATTGCCACGTTCTTTATTAAAAAGAAATGGGGCTAAAGAATGAAAGCATTCGATTTATGTATTTGAGAGTAAATTCGTGCTCAATTTGAAAGAATTTTACATTCTAAACTAAAAGTATGTCCCAAAAGATTGTATTCCTTTCTACCGTAGTAAGAGCCGCACCTTTAGATAAAGGGGGCCAAGTACTTAAGTTAGATTGGGAAAGCAAGAACATAATAAAGAGAGTTACAATTTATCCATCAGATCCGCCGATAGTAGATCCCAACCCAAGAGGCGGTGCTCGCGGTGGTCGTGGTATTTTTATTCTTAAAGATGAAGTTTATGTGGCAGCATATCATGCCATTCATGTATATGACTACGATCTTAATTTACTAAGAATTATAAGCAACCCTCAGTTTGTTGGTTTGCACGAAATTGAAACTGATGGGGAGTACATTTGGGCAACATCAACAGCCATTGATTCATTAATACAAACCGATCTTGAAGGCAACTTGGTTTCATACTATAATGCCCGTTCAGATAAAAAGCTACAAGAACATTTTGGGCTTGATCCGCTTGATATTTCTTACGATAATGATAATAGACTAAGATATTTAGACGATCTGCATTTAAAGGATTCTAGTCATGTGCACTTAAATGCGGTCGCCCTTTATGGTGATAAGAAGTACATATCAATGCATTCTTATGGTTCAATTATTGAGTTACCATCTAGCAAAGTGGTTTATGAAAACCTAAGTTTAAAGGGATATCATAACATTCGAATAATAGATGATGAGCTCATATTGGTAAATGATACAAAGAATAGAATGGTAAAAGTAATTGACCTTAAAACGGGTGAATTACTTAAGGCAATTGATGTGATGAAAAACCCTAAACTAATGATTAAGCACTTTTTTGCAAGGGTTTACATGTATTTGCTAAAGTTTGGAGGGGTTAAAAAATTTCATACTCGTTCGTTCTTTTACAGGGGTATGACCCGTATTAGCGATTCTAGAATATTAATAGGTACTAGTCCGGCAGGATTGGTTGAAGTTGATTTTAAGGCTGGTAAAGTTGTAGATTCTTTCTTTTTTGAGTCGGATCCAAACCACTGCGTGCATGGTCTAGAGCTAATGACTGAGTACAAATAAAGTTTGTTTAGCTCAAGATTTTTCTAATCTTTTTAACGCCGTTATAAACCATTTCGTTGGCATCGGTAGAAAGTTTAGATCTAATAACCAGCGGTATGAAAATCACGCAAAATATGCTGGTTTTTAAAAGTATATCGGCAACAAATATGTTGGTTAATGGTACAAAGTAGGCTGCGCCAAATGCACCTAACCCAATGAGTATTGCCAGTATTGATTTGCTACTAAAGGGTTGCAGACCAAACTTAATGTAAACAAAAAGTACCTTGAGCATACTGGTTGAAACTATTGAAAGGGCTGAAGCCAATGAAGCACCTAAAATGCCATATTTGGGTATAAGAATATAATTGCTCGTAACTACTAAAATTCCGAGAATTAGGTTGAAATAGAAATTCCACCTAAAGTATTTAGATTCAACAATTATGCGTCCGTTTAAACCCGTGCTTCCGCTCACCAACCTAGCCAGACCCAAGTAAATAATCACTGTTTTACCTACTTCAAACTCTTTACGCCAAATAGTAAAAAGAGCATCCATATTTACGAGAATAAGCAAGTAAATAAAGAGCCCAGCAATTAGCTGAATCATACAAGTTTTGCGATAAAGATTGCCAACCTCATTAAGATTGTTTTCTTTAAAATAGCGTGAGATTAAGGGAGCGCCAATTTGCCTTAAGCTTTGTGAAGGAACCTGCACTATATTACCTACCAAAGCCCCAATGCCGTAAATGCCAGCGCTTGCCAAGCCACTTGCTGCCCCCAGCATAAGCACATCGGCAGTTTTTACCAGAATTTGCATGGCATTATTAAACCAAGTGAATAAGCCAAAGACGGTCATTTCTTTAATTTTTGAAACCCACTCGTATTGTTTAGAAAAGTAAATCTTAAACTGCCCAAGCTTAACAAGGTAAAATATGAGCACAAACAAAGCAATTACATAACTCACCAGATACCAAACCATAAAGGTTTCAAAGTTTATAATCTCAAAAATTACCAAAGCCAATAATAAACTGGTAAAAATGCGCTGCCCCACTTCTCTAATAAAAATGGGCATGGTTGACTTTAGCAAAGAAGTGCTATAAGCCGCTAATGCCTGAAACAAAGCCATTGAAGCACCAAACGGAATAATTACAAAGTATAAACCGTTAAGTATATTGGATTTTTCTTCATAATATGAAAGCACAAAATCTTTGCACACAATAAGAATTAAACTGCTAATAATGGTGCCAATTAACCAATAACCCAAAATGAATACCAGAAATCCATTGTGTTTTTTCTCCTTATTATCGTAAGAAGGAAAAAAACGGTTTATTATGTTTCTTAGGCCAACTAAAGCAATTACCGAAAAGAAATCACCAGCCTGAAAAAGTACTTGTCGTGCCCCCAGGTTTTCGGTACTTAGAAATTTAGCCATAAGTACGGCCATATTTAAATATCCTAAGGCAAGCCCTATATAAATCCAAACCGAGTTTGCAATACCTTGCTTTTTTACTACACCCATTTACCAGTCTTTTTCGGTGTAATACAGCGGCCAAACATCTTCGGTAAGGGCTTTTATTCTCTCTAGATCTTCAATACTCAGTTTTTTCTTCCAGTAATCAATATTGGCTATGCTATTTCTATTAAGCTGTTCTTCATTGCCTTTTGTGCCTTCTGGGTTTTGCGCTGAGGTACTTTTTGACAAATATTTAAGCACATTATCGTCAAACTCAAGACTTAGTCTTTCAAAAAGTAATTTAAATTGCTTTTTGGGCGCTCTAGAAATGTCTTCGTGTTTTAAAAAGATCCAATTGGTATGTTCTTTTTCAAACTTTGCAACGGTTTTGTAAAAGATTCGCCATATTAAACAACCTTGGGCTATTATATCTTCTCTTTGCTTACTAAACTGCTCTATTTCGGGTCTGAAATCGGCAAGTAAATCTTGCATTAAGAACTCTTGCCGCAATAAGTGATGGAATGGAAACTCCCAATCTTTCCTTTTTAAACTATAAACAAAAGCAGCAGGGTGCCTTATAAGCATTACTACTTTCATATTAAAAGTTTTGGCTAGCCAAGGTGCCGAAAACAAGGCAATAGGATCTTTAACCAAGGGAGTTTTACCGGTATTTTTCATGAAAATACGACCATATTTAAGCCACATCATAGCTTTAAATTGGTTGTTTATACCTCTAAACCTTCTTGCGCTCTCGTAATTCCAATTAAAAGTGTGGCTAAAAAAAGGCTTGTAAATGTTCTCATTATGTTTAGAAACATACAAATACCAAGAGTTTATTGGCGATCTTCTTGGTGTAGGGTAAAGCGGGTTAAAGGGTTCGTGCATGTAGCCCAAGTCATCAGATTTTGAGAGTACCTTACCCACCCATGTGCTACCTGAGCGGTGCGAACCGGTTACCAAAATTGGTGATTTGTTGCTGTTAGTCATGCTATTAAAATGAGTAACCCAGTAACTTTATCTCCCTAGCAAAAATTACCTCTATAGCTTCTATTTCTTCTTTACTCAAAACTTCAGAATAATGTCTTCTGTCTTTTCTTCTATCTCCCTTTGCCTTGAACTTAGGCATTTCAAGTGGGGTCGTTAAATTGAGTTTTTCAGAGATTGTTGCCATTGCTTTATCAATCTCTTCAAACTTAAATATATCATTTACCACAATGTTTCTATCAATTGTATACATATCAAAGCCTTTAAGCCTTGCTACATCGCCAGATTTTATGTAGCCCATTACATTGCCGTAGCGCTCGGCGCCACCTCTTGCATTAAATTGAGAAAGCACCTTGTCAAAAGGGTTTCTTTCAAAGCAAAACTTGTAGTAAGAGTCCCAAATGTCTTTTTCGATATGTTCTTTTATTTCAACCGCTGGCATGTGGTTATACCAAGTTCTCCTTGCAAAACCAAACGGCATGCTCAGTATTTCACCAACACCGTGTTTACTTAAAGGAAACTTGTAGTGCTGTGCCGTTTTAGCACCAATTTGTGCCCTTTGTTCTTCTTCTTTTGCCGACCCAGGAGAAACAACATCTTGGTCGCCACAAATTTTAGACAACGCAATTTCTGTAGAACTACTCGCGGTTTTTCTAACCTTTATAAATATAAACTTGTGTTTGTGCGAAATGATCATTGAGAAATGCCATTAATTGACATTAGATTGCAATATTAAGATGTATTTGGCAATAGCTAATTGGCGCAACTTCATCATTCAACATCAAATTGAGTTAAGTTTTAAAGATAAAAAGTTCAACTTTGCTCGCCATGGCCAAAAACTCGCCAAATCTCCCATTGTTTATTACCGGGCATCCACGTTCGGGCACCACACTTTTGCGATTAATCTTTAATAAGCATTCGCAATTGGCAATACCTGATGAAACTGGCATGTTCCACTGGTTTTATAAAAGGCCATGGTATAAGCAGCATACCCGATCTAGAATTAGAATTCCATCTCCTAAATCGCTGGCTTTTGGTGAACCTATTATTGAAGCCTTTAACAAAAAGCCAAAGGCATTTAGAAACAATGCCAAGGAGTCTATGGGTTTTCTTTATAAAGAATATGCCAAAAGCGTTGGGAAACAATTCTGGGGCGATAAAACACCATTGCATACACAGTTTACCGATCAGATTTTAAAACTCTTTCCTAATGCCTTTATCATCAATTTGGTAAGAGACCCACGCGCCGTAATAAGCTCAGCCAAACGAAACATGAAAAATAAGCGCGAGGGCACTGATTTTTGGATTACTGATGATTTGGACAAAACCATAGAGCGTTGGAAATGGGAATATGGACTTATTCAGAGATTTACTTCAAAATATTCAGAGCAATCTGTTTTGCTTATATACGAAGACTTTGTGGCCAACCCAGAGATGCATTTAAGGAGCCTTTGCGAGCAAATTGGGCTGCCTTTTGAGCCTGAAATGCTTAATTACCATAAGGATAGCAACAAGGAAGTAAAAGATATGAATGCATGGCATAAAGAGACTACAAAACCTATAAATATTAAGAATATAGATAAGTGGAAAGAAGAGCTAGATGCAAATGAAATTGAACAAATTGAATCTTCTTTAAAGAGTGAAATGACTGAATTAGGATATCTAAAATGAGAATAAGAAAGTGGAAAAAAGTGGCATTTATGCCACGCCTGATTACATCAAGTTTTAGAGCGCTTCCAAATTTTATTTTAATAGGAGCTCAAAAAGGCGGCTCAAGCGCGCTGTACAAGTTCATTTGTGAGCATCCAAAAGTGAAAAGAGCATTTATTAAAGAGCCTCATTATTTTTCGGGTAGGCACAAAACTGATAGCTTAAATTGGTATAGGGCCCTATTTCCGCTTAAACAGGCTAATACAATTACCGGCGAAGCAAGTCCATCTTATATAACGCACCCGCTCTCGCCACTAAGAATAAAAGATTTATTGCCGCAAGCCAAGCTTATTCTAATTGTTCGTAATCCGGTTGAGAGGGCGCTTTCAAATTATTTTCATTCGGTAAAGTATAACAGAGAGGATCTTTCAATAGAAAAGGCCTTTGCCAGACCAATAGCTGATTTTGAGCTAGAGTACAATAAGATGCGTGATAATGATGGATACCATAGCCAATTCTATTACAGGCATGGTTACATTCACAAGGGGTTTTATGATTTTCATCTTGCTAATTGGTACATGCACTTTGCAAAAGAACAACTGTTGGTGGTTGAAAATAACGAGCTGCTAAACGAACCCGAGAAAGTTTACAACAAGGTACTTGATTTTCTTGAACTTGAGCCGTTTAGGCCAGATGCCTTTAATAAAGTGAACGTAGGTAGTACTAAAAAAGTAGATGAAGGGTTAAAAGAAGAACTTGCACAATATTTTGAAACATCAAATCAAAGATTTTTTGAAATGATTGGCAAAACATACGATTGGTAAACAATTAGGTATTGAGTTTTAAAAAGGCATCAAATATTGATTCGATCAAGGAAAGGCTCATTGCTTTTCTGCTAAATATTTATGATGCAGTTTTTCTGAGTAAAGCTAAACCTGTAGCCAATGGTGAAAAATGGCTTTTGGTTGTAAAAATTGATCTGCTAGGCGATTATGTTCTCATTAGAAATTTTATTGAAAAGCTAAAAGTAAACTCAAAATATAGGGATCATAAAATTGCCTTTTGCTGCAATGCAGGTGTATTTGAAATTTCAAAAAGTCTTGATAACGATTTTATTGACAGTTGGATTCCTATTAAGCTTAAACCATTTCAAAAAGACTTTGCTTATCGAAAACAAGTTGTTTCGGAATTGCGAAAGAGAGCATATGAAGTAGCGATATTACCGACCCAAAGCCGCTCATTCTTTCATGATGATCAGATTGCAAAATTGGTTGTGGCAAAGAACAAGGTAGCGGCAAAAGGTAACGGCTACAACATGCTAAAATGGCAATATGCTAAGTCGCCAAGCTTTTATGATCAAATTATTGATTGTAGTTGGAGCTATGACTTTGAATTTTCATTGAGTAAGAGATTTTTCGAACGTTTATGTTCAAACCTCTATGTTGAATTTCCTTCAATCAAGGTGCAAAGAGATGATTCTAGAAAAAGAGTACTCATTTCGCCTGGTGCATCGGCTGAGTTTAGAAGGTGGTCTACAAGCAATTTTGCCGTCGTAATAAATCATATGCTTGAGAAAGAACCTGAGCTAGAAGTTGTAATCTCTGGTGCGCCAAACGAAAAATACATCTGTGATGAAATCAACGATCAATTTGCCGACAATAAAAGAGTCATAAATCTTTGCGGTAAGTTGAAATTAAGTGAACTTGTAGGTGAGCTAGCTAAATGCCAATTGCTAATTGCAAACGAAAGTGGTGTTACTCATTTGGCCAAGGCGGTTAAGGTGCCATTTATCTATTGCATAAGCAATGGAAACCATTATAAGCGATTTAACCCTTATCCAATAGATGGTTCTGGAGTAGCAATGAATTATTTTTACCCTCCAGAGTTTGTAAAGGAGCTAGAAAGAGATAAAGAGGCAGCGGTAGAAAAATATTATTGGGGCTCTCGAATTGATATTGAAAACATAAGCACACAAACATTGGTTAATGCTTTTGATAAAGACCGTTTATCAATATTTAGCACTTAGCACTGTTTATAATATGCGAGATTTGTTAGCTCGCGATTGCACAACTCAATTGAAAAACAACTAGAATGAAGAAAAAACATTGGATTATTGGTGGCGTGGTTTTGGCGCTTTTTATTTCAGTTTGGTGGTTTAATTCGGCAAATGCTGATGATTCAGTAGAGATAACTACCACGGTAAAGAGAAGCAATTTCGTTTCTGAGGTAGTTACCTCAGGCGAACTCGCGGCGAAAAATTCAGTTAGGATTTATGGCCCTAGAGAAATTAGACAATACCGAATTAACGAAGTTAAAATTCAAGATCTAATTCCTGAAGGGACTATTATTAAAAAGGGCGATTATGTAGGTAGCTTAGACCCAAGTCAATTGAATAATGCAAGAACTGATGTGCTCAACGAGTTTGATAAAACGGAGAGTCAATACCAGCAGGTAAAACTAGACACAGCCATAGAGCTAAGGGCTAAAAGAGATGAACTTAAAAACTTAAAATTCGCGCTTGAAGAGAGAGAAATTGAGTTGAAATACTCCGAATTTGAGCCTCCGGCCATTCAAAGACAAGCACAAATTGCACTTGAGAAAGCACAGCGAGCTTATAAAAATGCAACAGAATCTTACACGCTAAAGCAAAGGCAAAGTAGAGCAAAGGTTAGAGAAGTAGGCGCTTCATTAGCCATTCAAAAAACCAAAATGGATAACCTTCAGGAGCTCATGAAATCGTTTAGAATTATGGCGCCTGAAGATGGTATGCTTATTTATGCCAAAGATTGGGGTGGGCAAAAAAAGAAAGTAGGTTCAACCATAAGTGCTTGGAATCCGCTGATTGCAGAATTGCCAGATATGAGCATTATGGTAAGTAAAACCTATGTTAATGAAGTTGATATAAGTAAGGTAGAACAAGGCATGAACGTTTTAATTGGAGTTGATGCTTTTCCTGATATGCAAATTGATGGTGTGGTGACGTACGTTGCCAATGTAGGCGAAGATAGAAGTGGAATGAGTGGTAAAGCTTTTGAAGTTACTGTGCAACTAAATGAAGTTGATTCTGTGATAAGACCTGGAATGACTTCAAGCAATAAAATTCAAATATTTTCAGAAGAAAACGTGCTTTCTATTCCGTTAGATGCAATTTCTAGCGAGGATGATATTTTTTACGTAGTTGTGAAAAAAGGCCTTGGGTTTGAAAAGCGAGAAGTAAGTCTAGGTAGATCTAACGATAATGAAGTGATTGTACTTGACGGACTAGCAGAGAATGAAGAAATCTTTTTAGTGCAACCAGCAGGCATTGAAGAAAAAGAGCTCATTAGGCTAACCAATAGCACAGCAAGCAATGAATAGAGAGAGACTAGCTCTTAATTTTAATATTGCCTTTGAAGCCGTATTGGGTAACTTGGTTAGGTCAGTACTCACTGCTTTGGGAATAATATTTGGCGTGGCTGCGGTTATCGCCATGCTGGCGATTGGTAGGGGGGCGCAAAAAGAAATTCTTGACCAACTAAAACTAGTTGGTGTAAATAATATTGAAATAAAAGCATCGCTTACATTAACTGATGGAAGCGATACCTCTAAAACTAGAAAACGTTATACGCCAGGCTTGTGTTTGCAAGATGTTGAAGCCATTAAAAAGATAGTGCCCAACGCTTTAAATGTATGCCCAGAAGGTAAGTTAGTGCCAATGGCCATTTACAATGGCGTTAGACACCAAGTTAACTTAATTGGTACCGAACCATCGTTCTTCGAGATTTTTCATTTTAAAATCAAAAAAGGAAATGGCTTTGCCAATGAGCAACTCACTAAAGGTTTGCCAGTATGTATAATTGGTAAAAATGTAGAATCTAAGCTTTTTAGAGGTGAAAATGCCTTAGGAAAGTACATAAAAATTGAAGGGCAATGGCTTAAAGTAATTGGTATTACTGAGAAGATCGGAATCTCTGAAGAAGTTTCTAAAAGTTCTAAAGTAAGAGATTATAATAACGATGTTTATATACCTATTAATGCTTACTTGTCATCATTTAAAGATTACGGCGAAAGCAGCACATCTTTCTCAAATGGAAGATTTAGTATGGTTACAAGCGGAAAATCGAACCCTAATTACCATCCCTTAGACAGAATTATAGTACAAGTTGATGAATCAGAAGTTTTACGACCTACTGGTGATTTATTAGATAAAATGCTCTACAGACGGCATAACTCAACCGCTGACTTTGAAATAATAATACCAGAGCTGCTCCTTAAACAAGAGCAGAGAAGTAAGGATATTTTTAATTGGGTGCTTTTGAGCATAGCCTTTATCTCACTGCTCGTGGGGGGTATTGGTATTATGAATATTATGCTTGCTTCAGTTTACGAGCGAATTAAAGAGATAGGTATTAGAATGAGTATGGGCGCTCATCAAAAAGACATTATCATGCAGTTTTTACTTGAAGCTGTAATTATTAGTTTAACTGGTGGTTTTATTGGAGTTTTCTTAGGAATAGCCATTTCTTTCGCCATCACCTTGGTTACTGATATACAAACCATAATCTCGTGGGGAGCCGTAATTGTTTCATTTGTGGTATCGGCAGGTGTAGGGCTCATATTCGGTATTATGCCTGCGCAAAAGGCGGCTAAGCAAGATCCTATTACATCATTAAGACATGAATAAATGCTTATGAAAAGATTTATTTTAATGGCAGTAGCACTATTGCCACTATTTGCTTTTGGACAAAAAGAGCTTGATTTACCAACTGTGGTAGAAATGGCCAAGCAAAACAGCCCTGATGCGGCTGCAGCGAGAACCCGTTTCGAAAACAGCGATTGGATTTACAAATCATATAAGGCTGACCTTAGACCAACCATTGCTTTAAACGGGACACTACCAAATTTTAACAGTTCTATTTCTGCTCTTGATCTTGATGATGGTTCTCAGCAATTTGTTTCAAGAAGTTTGGCTACATCATTGGCCAATGTTTCGCTAAGCCAAAACATTGGGCTTACAGGTGGGAGTATTTTTATGTCAACCGGATTACAACGAATTGATGTTTTAGGAAATAATGCTTCAACCAGTTATTTGAGTAGCCCCATTAATATTGGTTTTCAGCAAAGGGTGTTTGGTTTTAATCAGTTTAAGTGGCTAAAAGAAACAGAGCCCATGCGCTATGAAGAAGCTCAAAAGGCTTTTTATGAAGAAATGGAGAATGTGGCCATTAGAGCCGTAAACCTATTTTTTAATTACTATGATGCTAAAATAGCACGTGATTTGGCCAAATTGAACATGGCCAATAACGATACCCTCTACAAGATTTCAAAAGGTAGATATCAATTAGGAAAAATAGCAGAGCATGAGTTATTGCAAATGGAATTAAATGTGTTGAATGCCCAGTCTGCCCTGCGCCAAGCTAAAATTGATTTGAGTAATGCCATAGCCGAGTTGCAGAATTATACTGGAATGGATTTGAATACAAATAATGTTGAATTGGTAACGCCAAATATGTCTGACACCTTTACAGTAAACCAAAGTGATGCGGTAAAAATGGCCATGGCCAATCGTAGCGATGTTGTGAATATGGAAAGACAGATTGTAGAAGCCGAGCGTAACATGGCGCAGGCCAAAGCCAATGCAGGACCAAATATTAACTTAAATGCATCATACGGTATTTCTGGTAGCAACGAAGTATTGGTAGATGCTTATGGCAATACCTTACCACAACAGCAATTTAGAACAGGAATATCTGTGCCTATTACTACTTGGGGAAAGGGTAGGGCACAAGTAAAAATTGCCGAGAGTAACAAAGACCTTACTGAAATTCAAGTGCAAAACCAGCAATTAAACTTTGAGCAAGAAGTAATTAACCAGGTAAATCAATTTAATTTTAGAAAACGCGAATACGTAATTGCTGCCAAAAGTGATACTATTGGCCAAAAGCAATATGAGATAGCCTATAAGCGCTACATGATTGGTAAAATTGATATTACTGACCTTAACCTAGCCTTACAGCGAAAAGACCAATCGCGCAGAACCCACATTAGCGCCATGCGTAATTATTGGGTAGATTACTACCGTTTACGTCAGCTGACACTTTATGATTTTGAGCAAGAGCAGGGTTTGATTTTGGAGGTTGAGGAGTAACCTTAAAGATGTCTTAGACTAATACTTCTGGCGCGATGCCTACCGAAAAGTCGGTACAAGTTATGGTTTGTGACAACACTTTGTTTAAGTCTATGTTAAAATTAAAATACGTTTGATACGAGCTGCAAGCTCGCACCAGCAATGGGCTCCCGCTCCGAGAAAAACTCAAATCATATCGATTTCTTCAAGAAATGCAGCCCATTGCAAAATCTTAGTATTTTCAATTTGCTCTATAACCAAAAGATCATCATCACCTGTTATAAGAAATCTAGCATTTGCATCTACCGCTAAATTCATTAAGAAATTGTCTTTTGGATCTCTGCAAACTTTGATATCAGACTTCACATCAACTAGAGTTCCATGGACTTCTAAAATTCTAAGCGCGAGAATAATTTCTAATTCTGTAAAGAACTTTTGAAACTTTGGTCTCCTCGCAACTTCAACGAATTCATTTAAAAGTTCATTAGAGTAAGCAATTTTTACTTGGTTAGATTTTAATAAATCGTCGAGTTGACTGAGTCTGTTTGAAATAAGAAAGCTAATCCAAAGATTGGTGTCAATTACAACTTTAATTGCCATATCGCTTAGCCCTTTCTTCTCTTACTTCATTTAGGATTTCTTCCTCAGATGGGGCGTATTCAGCTTTGCTCCTAAGTTTTTCCAAAATTTCATCGAGTCCTTCTTCATTTATCGAAATGAGGTTTAAGTCGGCCAAGTTCTGCAAAATTGCTAAGGCTTTTGGGTTTAGAATATCAACTTTAATGGTAGCCATTTTCTTTTCTGAGCAAGGTAGCAATTATTCTTTAAAAGCTAAATTAAAATCAAGGTTCACAATCGACCGAATTTGTAATTCGAGTTGCAACTTAAGTTGGATTTGCAATCCGACTTATTGCACACTAAAACTTGAATTGCAAATTCATCAATAAACCAAGTCTTGATTGCAAATCAAGACAAATGAAATGGTTTGGCAGTGATTGTTAGTGCCAAGCTCAGCTTGGGGCGTTTGGTGTACAAAGGGTCTCCCGCTCCGAGTTTTACCATCAGCAACGATAGATTTCAATCCATCGCCATTATAAAAGATTCAAACTAACCGCTATATTCGACAATCGAAACTCAAAACATTAGAAATGGCAATTCCAGGTCCTTTTAACTTGCAAAAATGGATAGATGATAACCGCGATATTTTAAAGCCGCCCGTAGGCAATAAAAACCTTTACCCAATGGGCGAAGATTTTATTGTAATGGTAGTTGGTGGGCCAAATGCACGTAAGGATTATCACTACAATGAGAGCGAAGAATGGTTTTACCAAGTTGAGGGAGAAATTTGTGTACGCATACAAGAAGATGGAAAGCCAAGAGATGTGATTATTAAAGAAGGGGAGACCTTCTTATTACCCAAATGTGTACCGCACTCACCAATGAGAGGGGAAAACACAGTAGGTCTTGTAATTGAGCGAGTGAGAAAAGGTACCGATATGCAAGACGGTTTGATGTGGTTTTGCGACAACTGCAACAACAAATTGCATGAGTTCAAATTCCCACTTAGAAATATAGAAAACGATTTTCAGCCACGTTTTAGAGAGTTTTATGCTTCAGAAGAGCACCGAACTTGCGATAAATGTGGCACAGTGATGGAAACCGATCCGCGTTTTGTTTAGGTTAATTCGTAAACTTTAAATAATCAAAATCCCGCCAAACTCAGGTGGGATTTTTAATTTAGAACAAAATTTAAAACTATGATAGCTAGAGTATTACCCCTTATTTCTTTGTTTTTACTTCCATTTGTATCTTTTTCACAGCTTAGTAAGCAGTTTTATGAGTTTAACATAGAAGATGTTGAAGATAAAGATTGTAATGGGCAAACAGTTTCTATATACAAGCACTTAGATGTATATTTAACCAAAAACGATAAGTTTTATGGAGAGCGAGATACAACAATATGCTTTCAGAGAAAAGAGATAAGTGTTAATGGGTTTCCGAATGCTGTCAAAATTAACAGCGCCCTGGAAGAGAGAATGATATGGATAGCTGATACGGCCATTGATATACCTTTTAAAAAAGATTCAATACTTCAATTGCTTGACAATAGTTTTAGAAGAAACTGCAGAATAAGAGACAATGAGCGGTGGATGCTTGTTGAAGTATTTGATACTACGCTAAAGCAGTACGTAATTGATACCATGGCGCTAAATACAGGCTTTGATTATTGCTATTGCGGTAATAAGTTTTATAGAAATATTAAAGCCCTTTACGTAGGAGTAAAGCCATGGGATATTACGGCTGATGCCTATGTGGTTTCAAAAGCAGGTTTAGCCTATCAGCAGCGGGTAAAAGTTATTACAGATTCGATTCACACAAATGCGAAGTACAATGATTCATTTTACACTTTTGATTATTGGTCGCGCAAAAGAAATTTTGTGTTCGCTAATCCAGATACAAACCTGTTGTCTAACAAGGTGAATACCATTACTGTGGAGCCGTATGAAGCTGTGGATAAGCGTGTTACTATTGATGCTGAATTTGTAACAGGTGTTTTTGTACAACCATTTGTAAACATAAAAGGCGGGATTTATGATACTCTAAATAACATAAGGCATAAACTGAACCTTTTCATTATGGATAGCAGTATTTGCTTTCAGCATCATTTTATTGAGCTTGTATTTAATGGCGACGATGAATTGCATTTTTACAATAATCAAATTCACCACAGGTATAGCAGATCTTGTTTGATGTTTGAACAAAAGGCAAAGTTGATTATTGAAAAAGATGGGCACCTAGAGTTTGGGAATGAAGGTAAGGGAATCTTGGCAGTAAAACCTGGAGCATCAATAGAATTAGAACCAAACGCAGATTTATCTATTAATGGGCAACTGGCCTTGCTTGATTATAAAGATTGGATTCAAGGGGGCCATGTTGAAATATATTTGAGACCTGGAAACACACTAACTTTTGGAGAAGGTGCTTCAGTAAGTAATCGAGTATTTGAGCACGGCAGTGTAAAGCTGCATGTGTATTTAGAAGGCGGTGAACTTGATATCTCAAACCTTGACGAAAAAAGTAAAGAGCTAATTGTGGTTTATAATTCAGCGCCAGAGTTTGTGTTGTCTAGTCTAGATCAAGTAAACCCATATCCTAACCCTACAAATGGCCAATTTTTTATGGAGTTTACTTCTGATGCATCAGGTATTTTAAACTGGTATTTGTACGACTTAAAAGGCAATCAGATAGAAGATGGGTTTTATTCAATTAAGAATGGCTACAACAATTTGACTTTCGATATTAAAGAAAACCGATCCGGTGTTTACATCCTAAGCCTCGATTTGCATGGTGAAACGTATTACCGAAAGGTGGTTTTAATGAATTAAAGAAAGGTGGTTTAAGAATTTAGAAACCTATCAACGGCAATTGCCGCTTTTCTACCTTCAGCTATGGCGCTTACCACAAGCGATTGACCAATACGTGCATCTCCGGCAGCAAATACCTTGTTTAGTTTTGTACTAAAACCAAAGGCATCAATATTATTTCTTTCGTTTACTTCAACATCTATTTGGTGGGCTAATCCATCTTTTTCTTGACCTACAAATCCGGCTGCAATCAAAACAAGGTCACAAGGTATTTCTCGTTCGCTATTTTCCTTTTCAATCATTTTGCCATTTTCAAAAGAAACATCTACAACCTTTAAACCTGAAACAGCCCCTTTTTTTCCTACAAACTCTTTTGTAAGCAATGACCATTGCCTTTCGCAACCTTCTTCATGAGAGGTTGACGTGCGCAATATCAAAGGCCATTCAGGCCAAGGGTTTGCTTCATTTCGGTCTATTGGTGGTTGGTCAAGAATTTCAATTTGAGTTACGCTCTTGGCACCTTGTCTATTACTAGTTCCAACACAGTCCGAGCCCGTATCGCCACCACCTATTACTACCACATTTTTATTCTTAGCGCTAATGGTTTCTTCATTGTAATTAATGCCTGAAATGAGCTTGTTAGATTGGCCAAGAAATTCCATCGCAAAGTGAATTCCTTTCAGCTCACGCCCTTTTACTCCTATTTCTCTCGGTGTAGTGCTGCCTGTGCAAAGTACAATGGCATTATAATTTTTATCGATTTCGTTAAAGCTAATATCGTTCCCGACAGTAATTCCACATTTAAAAGAGATTCCTTCAGCTTTCAGCTTTTCAACCCGGCGCTCTACCACCCATTTTTCCAGCTTAAAATCAGGTATTCCAAACCTTAAAAGACCTCCAGGCATCTTATCTCTTTCAAAAACATCTACATTATGGCCCAATTGATTTAGTTGATCAGCAACGGCTAAACCTGCCGGTCCAGAGCCTATTATGGCCACTTTTTTACCAGTTCTGTTTTCAGGAATGTTTACCTTTTCATAACCTTCTTCAAAAGCTTTTTCGGCAATATTCTTTTCAATAAATTCAATGGCTACGGCATCATTATTTATGCCTAGCACGCAAGAACCCTCACAAGGGGCGGGGCAAATCCTACCCGTAAACTCAGGGAAGTTGTTGGTAGACTTTAGTATCCCGTAAGCCTTTTCCCATTGGTCATTGTAAACGGCATCGTTAAAATCGGGTATTCTATTCCCTAATGGACAACCCGAGTGGCAAAAAGGAATTCCGCAATCCATGCACCTTGCAGCTTGCGAATTGATTGTTTCACTAGTGCTCGGATTGTAAATTTCATTGTAGTGTTTAATGCGCTCTTTTGGGGCTTCTTTAGTTTCAGTTTGTCTATCAAACTCAATAAATCCAGTTGTTTTTCCCATAATTACAATGTTTTAGTAGACCGGAGTCATTGGTATTTCAAATTTTTCTTGCTCAATTATGCTCTTAAACTTTGTTGGAATAAGCTTACGCATGTAATAGCCATATTGATTCCAGTCAAGCAGTATTTCTTGTGCCAAACTGCTGCCCGTATGCTTTAGGTGATTGATTAGCAGTTTTCTAACCCGCTGCACATCTGTGTCGGTCATCTGGTCAATAACCACCATTTCAGGGTTATAGCTTTCTCTTAATTTATCGGCCGTATCAAGTATGTAGGCCAAACCACCACTCATTCCGGCAGCAAAGTTTTTACCCGTTTCGCCCAATACCAATACCGTTCCACCGGTCATATACTCACAGCCATGATCGCCAACACCTTCAACCACGGCTATAGCTCCTGAGTTTCTTACAGCAAAACGTTCGCCAGCAATTCCATTTATATACACTTCGCCACTTGTAGCGCCATATAGAGCTACATTGCCAATAATGGTGTTTTCGCGGGCATGGTACTTTACTGTTCTTGGCGGATGAATAATAATTCTACCACCTGAGAGTCCTTTGCCTACATAATCGTTTGCCGCGCCTTCAAGCATAAACTTTACGCCTCTAGCCAAAAAGGCCCCAAAGCTTTGACCCGCATAGCCTGTAAATTTGATTTTAACTTGATTATTGGGTAGGCCTGAGCTACCAAATTTTCTTGAAATATTACTTGAAATCAAAGCGCCAACACTGCGGTCAGTATTTTGAATGTCAAAGTCATGAAGCGACATTTCGCTTGCTTCAATTTCGTCTTTTATTGTGTCCCAAATTCTATTGTCTAAAACTTCAGAAACCAAATCTTGCTGTAGCATTGACTGATATCTGGTGTCGTTAGAATCTTGGTAATGCAGCAGTTTTTCAAGATTTAATCCAAACTCACTGGCTTTTTCACTAACCCTAAGCACATGAGATTGACCAACCATTTCATTAATTGATCTAAAGCCCAGCTTTGCCATTATTTCACGCAGCTCTTTAACCATAAATTTAAAGAGATTAACTACATGATCTGGGTCTCCAGTAAACAGCTTTCTTAATCTTTCATCTTGAGTAGCAATACCTACAGGGCAAGTGTTTAAATGACATTTTCGCATCATTATACACCCTTCAGCTATCAAAGCAGCGGTTGATACACCCCACTCTTCTGCACCAAGTAAAGTGGCCACGGCAATGTCAAATCCAGTCATGAGTTTGCCATCGGTTTGTAGTGTTACGCGGCTTCTCAACTTATTCATTACCAATGATTGGTGCGCTTCGGCCAAGCCCATTTCCCATGGCAGCCCAGCATGCCTTATTGAACTCAAAGGCGATGCTCCGGTTCCACCGTTTCCACCAGAAATTAAAATGGCATCGGCATATGCTTTTGCAACTCCACTAGCAATGGTGCCTACCCCGGTTTCAGCAACCAGCTTAACATTTATTCTTGCCTTTGGATTTGCATTTTTCAAGTCAAAAATGAGTTGGGCGAGATCTTCAATTGAATAAATATCGTGATGCGGTGGGGGAGAGATCAAGTCAACACCGGGTGTTGACATTCTCACTTTAGCAATCCATTTATCTACTTTGTGACCAGGCAATTGTCCGCCTTCGCCCGGCTTGGCCCCTTGGGCAATCTTAATCTGAATTTCTTCAGCATTATTTAAATAATTACTCGTAACACCAAACCTGCCTGAGGCAACCTGTTTGATTTTTGAATTGGCGGAGTCGCCATTGGCCAAAGGAGTAAATCTGCTTTCATCTTCACCGCCTTCGCCACTATTGCTTTTGCCGCCAATTCGGTTCATGGCAATAGCCAAAGTACTGTGAGCTTCATGAGAAATTGACCCGAAAGACATTGCTCCTGTAGCAAAGCGTTTCAATATTTTTTCTTCAGATTCTACCCACTTTATTGGTATAGACTTACGCTCTTTAAACTGTAGAAGGTTTCTTAAATTAATGCCAAGTTCTTGGCCAGAATTTAGTCTCGAAGCATATTTCTTGTAAATGTTGTAATCATTTAGCTTAGTTGCCTTTTGCAATAAATGGATCATTTCAGGATCAATGGAGTGTTTTTCTTGTCCTTTTCTCCAGCTATAAACACCACCATGTTCCATCCCTTCGCGAGTAGAAAAAGCTTTTTGGTGAATTTTTCTGAGGTGATTTTCGAAAAAGTCAAATCCAACACCACCAATTCTAGAAACGGTTCCTTTAAAACATATATCAACCACTTCTTGAGAAACACCTACGGCTTCAAAAATTTGGGCATTCATGTAAGACTGAAGGGTTGAAATACCCATTTTAGACATGATTTTGAGCATGCCCTTGCCCACAGCCTGAACATAATTATCTGAAAGTGCAGCGAAATCAATGTCGTTTTTAAGTGCATACTCCTTTATTGAGTCCATGGCCATAAAAGGAGCCACAGCGCAAGCGCCATAACCAATTAGTGTGGCAAAATGATGCACCTCAATTACATCGCCTGCATGTGCAATAAGGCTTGTTTTAGCCCTGAGTTTTTTTGTAATAAGATGATGATGCACAGCGCCTGTAGCCAAAAGAGATGGAATTGGTAAATTGTGCTCATTAGTATTCTTATTGCTAAGAATTATGATGCGTACATTATTCTTAGCCGCTTCTTCAGCCTTTTGGCAAACCCTTTCAATGCCGTCTTTAAGGCTTTCGTTTTGCCCAAAAGTTATATCAATAAACTCGTGGTTAAAGCCATGATTTACGAGCTCTAAAACCTTTTGGAATGTATTTGGCCTTAATACCGGACGGGTAATATGTACCTGATGGCAGTGTTCGGCATCTTCTACTAAAATGTTGGTTCCTTGCCCAATTCTGGTAAATAAAGACATTACCAATCGCTCTCTAATTGGGTCTATTGGTGGGTTGCTTACTTGAGCAAAAATCTGTTTTAGAAAGCCAGCAGGATGACCCGTATTTTGGCTCATGGCACTTATGGGAATATCTAAGCCCATACTGCCAATAGGCTCTTTGCCCTCTTTGCTCATGGGCTGAAGAATTTTTTCAATGTCTTCAACCGTACATCCATGTATGAGTTGCTGTATTTTTAAATCTGAACCGCTTAAATGCACAGGCTCTGTAAAAGGACCCGGCATGGTTCTTAGTTTAATACGGTGCTTTTTAATCCAATTAGAATAGTCTTTACTCGCAACAACTTCAGCCTTAATCTCATCATTAAGCTTAATCTCACCTTTGTTTAGGTTGGCTAAAATCATTGATCCGGGCTTTAAATGTCCGTTTGTTTTTACCAATCTCTGGTTTATGGGTAAAGCGCCCGTTTCGCTTGAAACTATTAGCCTGTCGTCATAAGTTATTGAGTATCGGCAAGGCCTAAGACCATTTCTATCTAAGGCTGCACCAATTTCTACGCCATCAGTAAAACACAATGCCGCAGGCCCATCCCATGGTTCCATTATTGAAGCGCTATACTTATAAAATGCTCGTGTTTTTTCATCGAGCCCTTGGTTATATTGCCATGCTTCAGGAATCAGTGTCATCAAAGATTTTGATAAACTCCTGCCGCTTGAAACCAATAATTCAAGAATTTCATCAAGATTGGCCGAATCTGAGTTGTTATGATCACAAATTGGTAAGATCTGTTGAATTTCTTCATCAGAAAAAAGAGGAGATTTCATAAGAGCTTCCTTACTCTTCATGTTGTTTATGTTCCCTCTTATGGTATTTATTTCGCCGTTATGCGCTAAATATCTAAATGGTTGTGCCAGGCTCCACTTGGGCAAGGTATTGGTTGAAAACCTTGAATGAATAATGGCAAATGGTGATTTGAAATTTGAGTTACTTAGGTCTTTATAGTACAGCCTTAGTTGGTCAGTTCTTAATTGACCCTTATAAACTACTTTTTTGCAAGAAAGCGAAGCAATATAAAAATCTGGAAACCGCTGGTGCAATGCATTTGTGGCATATTTTTTTAAGATGTATAAATCTTTTTCAAAAGCCTTTGATTCATTATTGCAGGTAATAAAGAGTTGTAAAATTTTGGGTTCGGTTTCTCTGGCGGTTGGTCCTGTGAACTTGTTGTTTACCGGTACTTTTCTTGTATGAAATACAGAGAACCCTTTGGCTTCAGCAATTTCTGAGAAACGTAGAAGACACTCTTCCCAAAACGGTTTTGGCAAAAAGAGCATGGCAAGGCCATAAACTTTTGGTAGTTCTTTTGATTGCTTTTTAAATTCCTTCTTAAATAGCTCATGAGGAATCTGGGTCATTATCCCTGCACCGTCTCCCGTTTCGGGTTCTGATCCGCAACCGCCCCTATGCTCCATATTCTCGAGCATTAAAAGCGCATCACTTACTAAATTATGAAAGGGGCTATTCTTTATATTAGCTATTAATCCTATACCACATGCGTCGTGTTCGCACGAGGGTAAATACATTCCATTACTCAAATATTCTGATTTACCTGTAAGGCGAATTTAAGAATATCAAATAATTATAAGAAATTGGTTTTGAATTTCAACTTATAGTAAAAAAGACACGAATAAAATCAAGTGATAAGGCAGTATTGCTTTAAGAGCTTAAAATGGTTGCCATTCTCACTTTCTCTAAATTGATATTTGGCTTTTCGGTTACGGCTTTCTCAAGTGGCACCAATTCCATTTTGTTTTTAACCAGTGCGGCCATCATATTTCTTTTGCCATCTTTTAGGGCTTCTACGGCTACTACCGCCATACGGGCTGCCAGTTCTCTATCAAAAACCGTGGGGCTACCACCACGTTGAATATGACCCAGAATAGTAACGCGTACTTCGTATTCTGGAAACTTCTCGTTTATGATATTTGAGATGTCAAGAGCACCACCTTCTTGTTCGCCTTCGGCTACAACTACAATATTTGAACGTTTTTTGCGCTCCTTTGACTTCTCTAGCTGCTCATATAATAGAGCAAGGTCACCATCCATTTCTGGTATTAAAATGCCTATTGCGCCTGTTGCTATACCACAGCGCAAGGCAATATCGCCAGCATCGCGCCCCATTACTTCAACCAAGGCCAAGCGGTTGTGGCTGGTAGAAGTGTCTCGTATTTTGTCAATAGCTTCCATAGCGGTATTGCTGGCAGTATCGTAACCAAGGGTTACATCAGTTCCTGCAATATCGTTATCAATTGTACCTGGAATACCAATTACGGGAATATCAAATTCTTCTGAGAAAATAGAAGCACCTTTAAAGGTTCCATCACCGCCAATGGCAACAAGGGCATCAATGCCATGATTTACCAAATTGTCATATGCCTTTTGTCGGCCTTCTTTTGTTTTAAACTCCATGCACCGTGCTGAAAACAAAAAAGTACCACCCTTATCTATTATGTAGCTTACATCGGTAGTAGTTAATGGTTCAATATCGTTATCTATCATTCCTTGATAGCCATGCTTAATACCAAAAGTTGCCATACCATAATGGTTTGCTGTACGCACTACTGCTCTTACACAAGAGTTCATGCCGGGGCTATCACCACCTGAAGTAAATACACCTATTTTCATTTCAATAACTTTAAAACTTTCTCAATATGTTTTCTTAAAACTACTCACTTTTCACGAAATCAATAACCGTTGCTTTTGTTTCGTTTGATAATCTAATCGTATAATTTCCTATTGCAAGGCCTGAAATATCTAAAGCCATTTGGCTTTGATTCATTTCAATGTTTTTACCTATTACTTCTTTACCCAAATTATCAAAAACTTGAATAATGCTAAAATCATGGTTGTTTTCAATCAAAACATTCAATAAATCAGAACTTGGGTTAGGGTAAATAGAAACAGTGCTTTCTATTGTCTCACTTTTTATTGATGTAGGTTCTTCATCTGAATAAATTCTAATGTAATCAATCACAAATGGACTTTCCTTAAAATCAGCAGCTATGTCGGCATTAATAGCTGTATTTATTATCATATACTGCGGTGCATCATATGGCCAAGTATCCATGTTTTTATCATTAGGGGCATAGGTGTAAATTACCTTTCCATCAACTGTGAAGTCAATTTTTTCTGGGGTCCATACCATTCCATAAACATGAAACAAGTTAGAAACATCATTGGCATAAATACCACCTTTATTTACCGTGTTGCCGCTTGATGAAGGTGTATGCATAGCTGCCTGCACAAAGTTTTGATTGGTTCCCCAGTGTTCCATCAGGTCAATTTCTCCGCAAGCCGGCCAGTTTGTAGTTCCAAATTCTTCGTCAAAGTATGCTCCGTCTTCATTAATGTTTTTACCCAAAAACCACAGGGCCGGCCAAGTACCTGCACCTGAAGGTAATTTAGCTCTTACTTCAACCCTACCGTATGTAAACGCAAATTTTGAATTAAGCCTTGCAGACGTAAAATCTTTGGTTTTGCCTTGATCAGTAAAGTTTTCTCTTTTGGCCACTAGATTCATAAAGCCGTTTTCTAAATAGCTATTTTCTTCTCGGTTGGTATAATGCTGTAATTCTCCATTAAACCAGCCTTCACCATTTGGTAACAGCGTTTGGTGATGCCACTTTTCATCATCAATGGCGCCTTCGCCTTCAAACTCATCATTCCAAATAAGATAGGTGTAACCTTGATGATTAGGGTCTGAGTCCCAACCAATGGTTGATTCATATTCAAAATTATCAATGTAGGCTACAACCTTGTCATTGTTATTTTCGCCATTGATTTGGATTACTGCTCGGTTTAGGTCATCTCTATTTACAGGGTCAGCTGCGTTGGCATCATAATTTATAAAGTTGTCATTTTCAAAGTCAACAGTAATTTCTTGCCATTTGTCAAGTTCTAGGTTCTTAATAATTTCAGTCTGACTGGTCCAAGGTTCAAAAATGGCCCCGTTTTGAAGCTTAAATGACACTTGATTATTTTGTGTACCTGTTAAACTGCTTGACTCTACGTAAATCTGAAATGTAAATTTTGGCGCTTTACCAAGGTCAAAATGAAAAGGGATATTAAATCCAATATTGGCATATGAACCACCTTCGTCAGTATACTTTAATACCTTATCAGAAGTATTAATGCCGGTTTGGTTTGGGTTGCTAAAGTCAGTATCTACGCTGCAGTCATCTCCGTACCATGTTGTAATTGTACCATTACCTTCAAAATCATCTTTTACTTGAGTTTCTTGGGCAAACAATGTGAAGTTAATAATGCAAAATGCGGTAAGGAGTAGTATTTGGGTGGTTTTAAAAGGGAACATTTCTGTTTTTTGTTTGGGCGAGTAGCGAAGGTAATAATACTTATAGTGCTAGTTACTATTTGGTAAATGCGCTTGCAAAAATTAATTTCAAAAGGTGACTTTGGTAAGCTTTTAGGGAAAACAAGAAAAATAATTTTGCCAATTAAATGAACAGATTTGGTTTTAGAAACACTTATTTCTAAGCAATTGGCTGAATTAAGAAATGAGATTGACGAAGTTGATCTTAAGATAATGGAGCTTCTGCTCAAGAGGTTCTATTTAGCCAAGCAAGCGGCGCAAGAAAAAACTGAATTCTCAAGAATTTATGATGCTGAAAGAGAGCTGCAAATTATCGAGAGTGCTTTTGAGTTTTTCAACAGTTGCGAAATCAAGGTTTCAAAGCAGTTTATTGCCGATTTCTTTAAAGCAGTTCTTGACGAATCGAAAAGGCAATTAAAAAGCGAGTTCATTAAACTTCATAAGAATGACTAAAAAGGTTGAGATAATGGCGCCTGTGGGCTCACCAGAGTCATTAAGCGCGGCTATAAATGCAGGTTGCCATTCTGTGTATTTTGGCATTGAGCAATTGAACATGCGTGCCCGTTCTTCAACCAATTTTACACTAGAAGATCTGGCTGAAATAGTAGCAAAATGTAAAGCAAGCAGCGTAAAAACCTATTTGACGCTTAATACGGTTTTGTATGATCATGATATGAATCTAATGCGAACCATTATTGATAGAGCTAAAAAAGAAGGTATTTCGGCAGTAATTGCAAGCGACCATGCTGCAATGGCTTATGCGCATAAAATTGGAATTCCGGTGCATGTAAGTACGCAAGCAAATGTGAGCAATATAGAAACTGTAGAGTTTTACAGCATGTTTGCCGATGTAATTGTAATGGCCCGCGAGCTCACTTTACAGCAAGTAAAACGCATTAGCCAAGAAATTGAAAGACGGCAAATAAAAGGCCCAAGTGGTAATTTGGTTAGGGTTGAAATATTTGCTCATGGCGCACTTTGCATGGCAGTTTCAGGAAAATGCTATCTGAGTTTGCATTCGCATAATGCGTCGGCCAATAGGGGAGCCTGTATTCAAAATTGCCGCAGAACTTACATTGTAACTGATAAGGACGAAGGTGTAGAGTTTGAAATAGATAACGAGTACATCATGAGCCCCAAAGACCTTTGTACTATTGGCTTTTTAGATCAGATTATTGATGCTGGGGTAGAAGTGCTAAAAATTGAAGGCCGAGGCAGATCAGCTGATTATGTTTACACCACCGTAGAGTGTTATAAAGAAGCCGTTGTTTCTATTCAGAAAGGCTCTTACTCTCACGATAAAGTAAATACTTGGCTCACAGAGCTATCAACGGTATTTAATCGTGGTTTTTGGGACGGTTATTATTTAGGAAGAAAGCTCGGAGAATGGAACGATTCATATGGATCAAAAGCAACCGAGAAGAAAATATTTATTGGTCGTGGACAGAAATACTTTGGCAAAATTGGCGTGGGTGAGTTTGCCGTTGAAACCAATAATTTAAAAATTGGAGATAAGGTTTTAATAACTGGGCCAACTACAGGAGCTTTAAAACACACGGTTGAAGAAATCAGAAATAATGAAGGCCAAGTGGTTGAATACGTAGCCAAAGGCGATATTTTTTCAATGAAGGTGCCTGAAACCGTAAGGCCATCAGATAAGTTGTATAAGTTGGTGAAAGTTTAAATCCTGATTGTCAAGCTGAGGTACGAAGCTTCTCCTAGGGGTATGCAATCGGCAGAATGAGTACCCCTTTTAAGATTCTTCACTTCTCTCAAAATGACAAAGGAGTTATATGATAAGAATACACTACCAAAGAGCAAAATGCATAGGCTGCAATGGCTGCGTAGAAGCCAATCCAGATAGGTGGCGAATTTCTAGAAAAGATGGAAGAAGTACTTTGGTAGGTGGTGCCCAGCGTAAAAATATATTTGTAGCTCTTGTGCCTTATGATGAACTCGAAGCCAACACATTAGCAGCTAAAAGTTGTCCGGTGAATATTATTAGGGTGGAGGAAGTTTAGTCCAATGTCCTGTTAACGTATGACAACTATAACCAGCCCTGCATGTGTTGTCTGACGTTTGATTTATCGGTAATCTTTTGGTCCGAAGTTTCAAGTCCAAGGTCAACCCTACTAAGTGATGGTCATAACCTGAGTTCGACTTAAAGTGAAAAAAACTGCTAAATGACGTGTCAGGCGGCTTTTGGGTAATTCCCGCTCAAACCGCTCAAACCGCTCAAACCGCTCAAACCGCTCAAGCCGCTCGGGCTCTTCATTTTGGCATTGCCCCAAAACGAAGCAAAAACTCTAGAACTCAGTAAACTTACTCCCTCCGGTCGCATCAAACAACGACTGAGTTCTTTGTGTTGCTACTTAAAAACATTTATGTTTTCTATTTACAACATAGCTTAGCGGTAATTCAAAATCGAACTCAGGATCAAAAGGTGCTATTTGGATATTAAACAAAAATCATTTCAAATAGCCATTTCCATATAGCACAAATCTATTCCCTGTGCACAATAATCTTTTTTGGTACAAAGCAACTCAAGTCGCATTTTTTGAGCGAAGATGTTAATATCTGAGAAGTACGAACAACAATCTTATTGATTCCCCTTTGCTTTTTTAGCATATCAATTCTATGCTCAGTTAGCTACCTACCTAATCCTTTTTCATGTTATTCAGGAGCTATCATATCCTAATTGAATACAGCCGCTTTTTTATCTGGTTTGGTGTAATTACTACCAACGCAATCATCTAACTCGCCTGTTAAGGCAGCAACAAAATAGAGCTCTGTTTCTACATTTACTAACTAGCAAAACCTTCATGTTCGTTCTTGCCGAAATGCTTTGGGATCCTTTTTGTCAAAGGTTTTAAGAAGCGAGTCAATATGCTCCTGCTTAAATAGCCGAATTTCAAGATTTATTTGAAGTGAGTTTTTTCACAATAGCAATTTGACCCAAATGGTAGTGCGTGTGTTCAATTAACCCCAGAAAATTGCGGAAGTATGAGCCATATTTTTTTTCAATAAGGTCGTTGTAAAGCATGCTTTCATCAAAGTCGGCTAAAATTGAAATATACTCTTCGGCTTCTGTAAAGATTTCTTCCTTGTATTTAACCCAGTCTTCTTCAGTTTTAAATGGTGGATGTTCAAAGCTTTCGGAGTCTTTACCATCAAGAACCCCTTCTTTTAAAAGTTTAAGCTGAACTTTTACAAAGTAGTGAATATGAAAAGTTAAAACAGCAATTGTATTTAGCCCATTAATTTGTGCTGTGGCTTGTTTCAAGCTAACACCTTTAAGATTGTCTTTGAGATTACTCCAAGTCCAGTTTCCACCAAAATACACTTGCTTTAGGTGCAACGCTAGTTGTTTTGATGCGTTCATTTAACTCTATCTTTTATTCTAATTACAAATTTCATTGCCGACCATTTTTCATTTATTGAGCAAACTTTGCAATCTACCAATTTGGTGCTCAGTCCAAATTCTCTCACAAAATTGCCATCAACATCGGTTGGGATGTTTGCTGATTTCTTAATCCATGAAACCCAGATCATTCCGTTTTGCCTAATCTCTTTTGCCAAGGCTGGAAAATGTTCAATCATATCTTTCTGACTTTCAATAAAAAGATGAATGAAGTCGATTTCGGTATTTCCTTCTTCAGCTTCTGAAACTTGATCAGGAAACTCATCAAAAAACAAGTAATAATCCAAGGGTTGATTTACCAACTTTAAGGTGAATCCTTCTTTAATTCCAAGCTTTTTGTAAAGTGCGTTATTCATCCTTCTTTTTCACGGCAATCCATGGCTGCAATAACCCACGACCCGGGCAAAATGTGGTGCCAAAAAGTGTGTCATTTTTAAGGTGGGCTGTGTGATAGTAGTCGTGACTTGCATCGCTGGTTTTAAATCCAATGTGCAAGTTTGGCCAATGGTGATTTATTTCAGCATCTTTTATCTCGCTTCCGTAAAATGTGCCTTTTAACATAACTCTATTGGCAGCCTTTAAAATCATCTCTTGGGTATATTTTTCGGCTGTTGGCGTAGGTGTTAAATCAACAATCCAAGTGCCATCTAATGCAACAGGTGGATCATCAGATTTATAAGAAAATGAAAAGCCCAAGAGCATAGAAAGAACGAATAGATACTTCATGATTGCAAGATAGGAAATACATTGATTTGGTTAATTAATTTTAGCGTAAGTGGATTTTTCAAGATATTAGAAAGTCAGGTTTCGTTTGCATCATGTCGAATAGAAATGTGATTTTGGTCTTTCCTAGCTTGTACGTAGTACTTCGAACCAACAGATTGTGGGTCTAGCCCGCAATGACATCAACCAAAAATGCTCGTTTAGTCCGCAATGACGAATGATACGTAATTCTATTACTTCTATTAACTACAAATGCTCCAAACGCTCTTTTAAATGCAGCAGTTTAATCTTAGAGCTAATGTAGTACTTCTCAATATAATCAAGCTTAAAGGCAATCTCATCTTCGTACTTTCTAAGTTCTGGATCGGCATCATGGCGGTCGCGGTGTTTTTTTATGGTTTTATCTGTAAAAAGCCCAAGGTCTTTAACGCAGCCTTCACAAACCGTATATCCAAAAAGTTCGGTTAAAGGTGCGGCTTTTTCACCATCGCATTTATAGCAGATTGCTTTCATAAATATCAAAAATATCAATGTTTTGGCATTGAGCTTTCTTCATATATTGAAGTTTCATGGCTCAAGCTTAGAAACAGCCTTTAAACCTTAAACCTTATACTAGAAACTAGAAACTTCTGCCCAGAGAAATTTCGGGGAGAAACTCTAAACACCAAACTACCCTTTCTCTTCAACCATTTTTTGCATAGCAAACATCTCATCTCTTAATCTAGCGGCTTCTACAAAGTCCATATCTTTTGCCGCCTTCATCATATCAGTTCTGGTTTTTTCTATGGCTTTTTCAAGCTGATCTTTGCTCATGTATTGCATTACCGGATCCGCGGCAATGGCAACTTCAGGCTCTTCGTTTTGGTATTTCTGGGTATTGGTAAACTTACGGTTGCTATCGGCAATTGTAGTTTGCTCCATGATCTCTTCCTTGGTTTTAAACACTGTTTTTGGTGTAATGCCATGCTCAATGTTATAGGCCATTTGTTTTTCGCGGCGGCGGTTGGTTTCATCAATGGTACGCTGCATGCTTTTGGTAATTTTATCGGCATACATAATCACCTTACCACCAGCATTACGTGCTGCTCTACCTGCAGTTTGGGTAAGAGAAGTCTCTGAACGCAAAAAGCCCTCCTTATCTGCATCTAAAATGGCAACTAAGCTCACTTCAGGTAAGTCTAGGCCTTCACGCAAAAGGTTAATTCCAATCAGTACGTCAAACTTTCCTAACCTTAAATCTCTTAAAATTTCAACTCTATCAAGCGTGTCTACTTCAGAGTGAATGTAACGGCATTTTACTCCATAGTTCGTAAGGTATTTAGTGAGCTCTTCGCTCATTCTCTTGGTTAGGGTAGTCACCAAAACGCGCTCACCTTTTTTGGTGCGTTCGTCAATTTCTTCCATCAAGTCATCAACCTGAGTGCCCACAGGTCTAATCTCAATTTCAGGGTCAAGCAAGCCCGTTGGTCTAATTACCTGATCCACCACCACACCCTCGGTTTTCTGTAACTCAAAATCTCCTGGGGTTGCTGAAACATATACAGTTTGCCCCACTATGCCTTCAAATTCTTCAAAACGCAAAGGTCTGTTGTCCATGGCTGCCGGAAGCCTAAAGCCATGCTCTACCAAGTTGGTTTTTCTAGCCCTATCGCCAGCATACATGCCGTTAACTTGAGGTACCGTTTGGTGGCTTTCGTCAATAAAAGTGATAAAATCATTAGGGAAATAATCTAATAAACAGAAAGGCCGCATTCCTGGCTGCCTTCTGTCAAAATAGCGTGAGTAATTTTCAATGCCCTGACAATAACCCAACTCGCGAATCATCTCAAGGTCAAAGCCCACACGTTCTTCAAGTCTTTTAGACTCTAGGGTTTTGCCTATTTCGAGGAAATATTCTGTTTGAGCCACCATGTCATCCTGAATTTCTCTTATGGCAGTTTGAACCACCTCTGGAGCCGTTACGAAAAGATTAGCTGGAAAAATTGCTACTTCAGGAACGCTCTCAATGGTTTTGCCAGTTTCAGCGTCAATCAATTCAAGACCCTCTATGTCATCTCCCCAAAAAGTAATTCGATAGGCATAGTCTAGGTAAGGAGGGAAAATATCAACCACATCGCCATTAACCCTAAATGAGCCTTTATCAAAGCTTGCTGTGGTTCTCTTATACAGGCCATCAACAAACTTGAACAGTAGCTTATTTCGGCTGATAACGTCACCTTCTTTAAGTCTTAAAGTTACGCTATTGAAGGCATCAGGATTTCCCATACCATAAATGCAACTTACCGATGCTACCACAATAACATCGCGGCGACCTGAGAGCAGGGAAGTGGTAGCCTTAAGCCTTAGTTGTTCAATATGGTCATTAATACTAAGCTCTTTCTCAATGTAAACATTACTTACAGGGTTAAAAGCCTCGGGTTGATAGTAGTCGTAATACGAAACAAAATACTCCACTGCATTTTCAGGGAAAAACTGCCTAAACTCACCATAGAGCTGTGCCACTAGTGTTTTGTTGTGACTCAGAATTAAAGTTGGCCTTTGGGTTTCTTGAATCACATTGGCCATGGTAAAAGTTTTACCAGAGCCTGTAACGCCCAGCAAGGTTTGATGCGTATCGCCACTATTAATTCCTTGAACAAGTTGTTTAATAGCTGTTGGCTGGTCGCCCGTGGGCTTATATTTTGATTGAAGTTTAAAATCCATTTCGGTTTGCTTTGGCAGCGGTTCAAAAATAGTAATGTGCAACGGTGGAGCATCACCAGAGTTTTGGTCACGACGTAGGAAGGTGGAGACAGATGCTCTAATATCGCCACGCTCCCGGGTGGTGATAAGAATTTTAAAGACGTTCGTGCGTCAACGAATTAATTGCAAATTACCCTGCAGCTGCACTGGAACTTGCTCACCTTTCTCAATTTTATTTCCATTTAAAATCCAGAAATAAGTGCCAATTGGAGCGTCTTGGTCTAGCATTTTCCCATTCCAATAAATTTCTTCGCCATTGCCGCTGAATACACGTTGACCAGTAGATGCGTAAATTTCAATTTCGGCGTTAAAAAGTCCATTCACAAAAAAGCGGAATTCATCATTTATACCGTCACCATTCGGACTGAATGCATCAGGCATCCAATAAATGAAATCGTTGCAAACCACGTTGCTAAGGCTCATATAACCTTCGCTGCTTATGGCAACGATTCTATAGCAATAGTTGCCGGGTTCGGTAATGCTTATGCTTTCATCAGTATAGGTTAATTCGCTTTCACTTACTCTTGCAACTTCAAATGGATTACCAGAATTGTAATTTAGTATCAAGTATTCAAAAGGTGTATCCCAGTTTTTGCCATAGGGCATCCAGGCTAAACTATATAAGTTGGAATTATCGTTTTGTGCTGATTCTAGAACAACATGCCAAGCCGTTTTTGACGTGTCGCTATTCTGCCCTAGAGAGTCAACTCCTTCAACTGTATATGCATTTGCAATGAAGTCGTTGTTGGAATTTATTGAATCTATCCAAAACGTATCAGTGGTTGAGCCTACTAATGTTATCGGCGTATCAAGGGTATAGTAAATGTTGTAAGCGACTGCTCTTTCATCTTTTCGCCAATAAATTTCTCTAAACAAGCTAGCAGTATCCTCACTTCTTGAAACCACCGCCATTTTTGGTCGGTTTTCAGCAAAACTGGGATATACTAATGTTGATGAAACACAACCGCTATCACTTTCTACAAACAGCTCTTGAGCTGATGCAAGCTGATTTGAGTCTACTTGATGAATAAAAGGTTTAATAGAATCAATTTGGCCATTATCCCATTTGGCCCAAACACTTTTGGTTTTTGAGTAAGGTTTGGTTGTATTTACAAGCGATAAGGTTTGATTGTAAAACTCTTTATATGTAGCGTTCGCTTGTAGTTTGCCATTTACCCAAAATGTGTCTAGCAAAGTGTCTTTACAACCTTTGTTGGTGGTAGTAAAAAGGTAGCTATACCAATAACCTGAATCTTCAACCAAATAAGTTATTGAAGTATCGTAAGAAATTTTGCCTCTAAAAACGAGCATTCTATCATAAGAACCGGTTTCAAGCTTGCTTTCATCAAAAATGGTAAGTGAATCGTTGGCACAAAGCGGAGAACTATAGCTAACTGCCGTTTCAACTTGCGGCCAAACGTATAAGTTGCGGTCAATACTGTCTTTACACCCAAATTCGCTTATAGCGATTAATCTAAATGAGAAAGTGTCTGCGTAGTTATAGCTTAAAGTAATCTTGTTCGATTCAATTTCTCTTCCGTCATCGGGCTTCCAAATGAATCTAAGGTTGCCATCAGCTATAGAGCTAAAGTTTTGCAAGTTGAACTCATTGCCTTTTAGGCATTGTGCACTATCCGAATTAAGGTCAAAGCCGGCACTTGGGGCCGGTTGGTCGTATATGTAAATATTTTGAAAAGCACTGTCTAAACAGCCTTTACCCGTTTCTCCTATCAACTTTACAGTAAATACCCCAAAGTTGTTATATTTATAATTGGGCTCTTTTAGGGTTGAAGTTCTACCGTCACCAAGGCTCCAAAAGTTTTTAATTGAGTCATTAGAAGCTTCGGAATTATTTGAAACAATTACTTGATTATTTACAAGACACTGCGTGGTATCATTAAGATAGAACTTAATATCAGGATCAGCCCAAACCACAATTTCTTTATTTAAGCTATCACTACATCCAAAAGCAGTTTCACCTTTTAAGGTCACAATAAACGTATCGGAGCTTTTATATTTATGAGAAGGAGAAATAATTGTTGAGCTAGCTGAGTCACCAAAATCCCAGATGTAATTAATACTACCAGCAGAAAGGGTAGTTATGTTCTGAAAAACAAACTGATTCACTCCAAGGCATTGATCTGAGTCGTTTACTGTAAAATCTACTTTAGGTTCAGGGTAAACTTTTACATCTAAAAAACTGGTATCTGCACAATCGGCGCTACTAATCATTCGTACCGTGTAAGTGGCAGCCGAATCATAAATAAAAGCAGGGCTCGTAAGATTTGATGTGTCGCCTTGACCAAATTGCCAGGAAGCTGTCAATAAACTACCATCAGAAATCACCGAGTTATTTGTGAAATTGAATAAGTTACCTTCAAGACATTGGTTTGTATCATTTACCGAAAAGCCAGCTTGTGGTACAGCATGAATAACAATCTCCTGGGTAGCGGTATCAAGGCAGGTTAAACTATCTAAGGTAATTAATTGCAACAAAAAAGTGTCAGGGGCAAGTGGGTAGTTGTGTGTGAATGCTTTGCCAATTGCGGTTGTTCCATCACCAAGTTGCCATTCATGCTGCATGCTACCATTAAAGCTTAAACTTTTTGCTTCAATAAAAAAGTCATTTTCGTAAGGGCATTGAGCAGTATCGTTAACATCTATTCTGGCTATTGGTGGTGCCAAAACTTCCACTGTTTTGAATAATGAGTCAGTACAATTGTTACTATCAGCGATTGCCAAGAGCACATTATACACCTTTGCCGAATCATAGAGATGACTCACATTCTGGGTGCTATCGGTGGTTCCATCACCAAGTTCCCATTTGTAGGTTCCTCCAGGAACTTCAATTGCCGATAGTCTAAACGATTGCTCGTTTAGGCATTGCTCGTTATCATTTATATTGAATTCAGCACCAAGGCCACCCACAACGGTAAGCGATTTAGACGCAGTATCGGTACAACTATTGGAGTCAGTTACCAATAGCGAAACCCTATATTTTCCACCTTGGTTATAAGCTTTCCTAACAGTTTTTTCGGTGCTGGTTGTGCCATCGCCTAGGTTCCAATTGTAGGTAAGGTCAGATGCATCAATAATAAAGGAATTTATGATATTAAGCTTTTCATTAATACAACCTACCGTATTGGTAAAAGTGACATTGGCTGGAGGATTTTTAACTACCACGACATTTTTCGAAGCAGAATCAATACATCCAAGATCGGTTACTGACTTAAGCCAAATGGTTTTTACGCCAATACTATCAAAGGTGTAATTTAAGGTGCTTCCACCAAAACTCTTTCCATCCAATCGCCATGAATACCGGGAAGTTGATTGTCCATTGAATACATTAAAATTAAAATCATTTTCATTCAAACATTGAATGCTATCATTAATACTGAATTCAGGTTTTGGAGATATCTCAACTACCACGGTGTCATAAAGAACACAGCCATTATCGGTTCTGGCTTCAACAAAATAGGTGTCAGGCTTTTCTACTAGAATTTTATCATTAGTGCTGCTTGTGTTCCAAATAAGCGAATCAAATCCATATCCAGCATCAAGTACTATTCTTTCGCCAAAGCAAAGACTTACATTATCTCCTAAATTTAGCGAAGCAAAAGGAGAGAAGTATCCGTATTTAGAACCAGTAGAACCTCCTCCATTTATTACCCCCATTTGAAACCTTGCACTATCATTGGTAACAATTCCCAAGTTTCCCGTAGAAAGCACACTTGTTGATATGGCAAAAACGCCAACGAGCCAATCATCTGTACCTCTAACACTTTTAAACCCAGATGCCCTTATGATATTTGAATTTCCATTAAACTCAAAATCATCTTCGTTCCCTTTAGGAACTACTAAGTTTATAAAGAGATTCTCACTTGAAGTTCTGAAAAAAGAAACTCTTTTGCCACCTGTGCATTCCAAAGGTGGAATCAAAGCACCACCGAGTTCGCAACCAAAGCCCGTAATCTGAAAAACATAAACGGGCTTGTCCGTTTCAATATACATTTCAGGGTCAAGGCTTGACATGTTGTATGCCTGAGATTCTCCTTTATCAATAAATAACAGGCTTTTGTTGTTAAGGCCCGATACGGTGACTTTGGTGTTGTCTTCAGTTGCCAAAACAAAAAAGTATTCATCGGCAGAGGTTAGTTGGCCTCTTGCCACCATGTGTTTGGTTCCCAGCTTGTTTACAGGAACAAGTTGGTCACCAATAAAATCTTTACAGGTGCCTACAGGGTCAACTGAATCGTCTTTAATTGAGACGGCAATAGGTTTGTTTGATGTGATTTCAGTTCCCGTTAGGTGGTCAAGCGGTCTTTTGCCATTGGCTCTAAATGAATAGGTTTGGCCTCTATTCAGGATGATTTTTACCTGATTAAATCCAGTTCCAAATAGTCTGGCAGTTGGTTTTACCAGAATCTCTGTATTGTCTTCAGTAGCCACCACATCAATAGATGAAATTGTAAGTGGCTGGTAATTGGCATTATTGTATACATTTTGAAAAGGAGTAAAAAAATGTGTACCTAAACCATTCTTTCCTTTCAAAGTGAAAATATCTCGATTTAGGCTATTGTCTATTTCATAGTAAACAGCAATGGGTTGATTAGAACGAATTCTAAGGCCGTTGTTTTCTATGGTATTGGGGTCAATAAGCTCAAAAAAGGACTTAAAACTGGTTAAGTTTACAGTGGCCGAAGAATTTGAATTAACGGTAACTCTAATTGGCTTAAAGCTTGAAGAAGCTGGGACATCAACCATTACTTGTGCCCTAGAGTCAAATGCCGAAATTCTTAAGTAAATCGGTGCATCTCCATGTCCCACTGCGGCTTCAGGTACTGCAAACCAAAACTCCCTATCAATCTGAGCACTTAGGGGCAGGCTAAGAAAGCTTAAAAACAGTATTGGGAGGAGTAAACGCATGGTTTTTCAAAGGTCAATATTTAGACCTGAAAACCAATGGGTAAGTGTACTTTATACACTTTTTTATGAAACGTATAACTTTAAATAATGTAGGAACATCGAAGCCCCAGAAATCCAGGGGATTGCGCTAGAATTCCTAGCTTTAGTTTGGTAGAAATTGAAAAGTTAAGCTCAGTGTTTGCACCAAAAGCAAAAGATAAAGAATTACCAACTCCTTCGCTTTTTTGATAATGGCTTTGAATACCTCCTAAAATTAAAAGTGTAGGTTTCAATTTTGAGTCTTTAAGAAATGTAATTGAAGGACCAAGCATTAGCCCCGAGTAGTTGCCGGTTGTATTTCTGCCCGAAAGAAATTCTGTTAATCGGTATTGCCCAAAACCTATTTGACCCATAAGCCCAATTCTTTCGCTTTTAAAAAATGAGCTTCTCAAGCCAAGGTCAAAGCCTAGTCCATTGTCAAGCAAAGGTGATGTGATACCAAAAAAAAGTTCAGTTTTACTTTCTTTGGCAAATGAGCTGGTTAATAAAACAAGTACTGAGAAAAAAACGGCAATAAGTGTCTTCAAAGTCAACATTCTTAATTAAGGCCAAAATTAGCCAACAATACTGATTACGTCTAATTAAGGCAGATTCTTACTTTGATTTGATAATGGGAATTTGTAAAACCATTGAAATCAATCCATCACTTGTAATCTGTTTTCAAAGAGTTTAATTGAATTGCAAATTCAAGATTATTCTATTTCTTAATTGCAGCGTAAGTCTATGCTTTAATTAATTAGACAAAATAGTGGGTACATGCAAAATATTCCTTCATTTCAAACTTGATTTGAATTCTGTCCATTAGTGAAAGATTCCATGGTTTAAATCTTGAATCGAGGACAGGATGTTTTTTTCATCTCCCAAATAGAGCCCATGAATCTCCCCGAGTCCCGTATTTTCGGGACGACCAATGGATTAATCCCGCATATGCGGGACTCCAATGAGTTGAGCTAATTTTCCATCAGGAATGAATTTTTGATTACAGAGTGTTTCGATGAGCTTTCTTGACTTCTGTTTTTTGATGAACTTTTCGATTTTCATGGCTTCAGCTTCTATCGGAGAAACTTTAAAAACAGCTTTCATCTCCCAATCGCTTGCCATGCCAGTATACTTTTCACCTTTGATTTCAATGTGCTGCCTTAGTCTATTAAATGGATTCGCTGAGTAACCCAGGTAGTACTTGTTGGCTGATGCAGAATAGATAATGTAGATATAGAACACAAATCCAATAATTGCTGAAACATTTAAAATAAAAAACCCAGCTAAAAAGCTGGGTTTTTTTGCTCCCCGAGTCCCGTATTTTCGGGACGACCAATGGATTAATCCCGCATATGCGGGACTCTAATGAGCTGAGCTAATTTTCCAGCTGGAATGAATTTTTGATTACAGAGTGTTTCGATGAGCTTTCTTGACTTCTGTTTTTTGATGAACTTTTCGATTTTCATGGCTTCAGCTTCTATCGGAGAAACTTTAAAAACAGCTTTCATCTCCCAATCGCTTGCCATGCCAGTATACTTTTCACCTTTACTTTCAATGTGCTGCCTTAGTCTATTAAATGGATTCGCTGAGTAACCCAGGTAGTACTTCTTGGCTGATGCAGAATAGATAATGTAGATATAGAACACAAATCCAATAATTGCTGAAACATTTAAAATAAAAAACCCAGCTAAAAAGCTGGGTTTTTTTGCTCCCCGAGTAGGATTTGAACCTACGACCAATGGATTAACAGTCCACTGCTCTACCGCTGAGCTATCGAGGAATTTTGTAGTTTTTCTGTCTCTCTTTCGAAACGTGGGCGCAAAAATAAAGGTCTTTTTAATAATGCAAAATCAAATGTGATTTTTTTTTAAATGGGATAAACTAAATCTTATAAAACATCCTTTCTGATAAACTAAATAGATATTTGTGTCAAATATTTACACATGAGTTTAATATGCGTTGGTTCAGTAGCTTTTGATGCTATTGAAACTCCTTTTGGAAAAACCGATAAAATTGTTGGTGGTGCAGGAACATATATTTCAACTGCAGCTTCTTACTTTACTAAAGATGTTAAGTTAGTATCTGTGGTTGGGGGCGATTTTCCGAAAGAATCAATTGAAAACTTTAAGAATAAAGGAATTGCAGTAGAAGGGCTTCAGGTAAAGGAAAATGAGAAGAGTTTTTTCTGGAGCGGAAAGTATCATAATGATCTTAACTCAAGAGATACTTTGGTAACCGAATTAAACGTATTAGCTGATTTTGATCCTGTTTTGCCTGAGAGCTACCAAAACTCAGATTATCTTATGTTGGGTAACCTTTCGCCTGATGTGCAAATGAAGGTGATTGAAAGATTAAACGACAGGCCGAAGTTAGTGGCGCTTGATACCATGAACTTTTGGATGGATATTGCCATGGACGACCTAAAGGCCGTTATTAAAAAGGTAGATGTTCTAATAATTAATGACGAAGAAGCCAGACAGTTTACAGGAGAATATTCTTTGGTAAAGGCTTCAAAAAAGATTTTGGACCTTGGGCTTAAGTTTTTGGTAATTAAAAAGGGTGAGCATGGCGCATTATTGTTCCACGATAATCAAGTGTTTTTTGCACCAGCCTTGCCACTTGAAGAAGTATTTGACCCAACAGGAGCTGGAGATACATTTGCAGGTGGCTTTATGGGTTATATTGCCATGACCGATGATATTAGCTATGAAAACCTAAAACGTGCTGTGATATATGGTTCGGCAATGGCTTCATTTTGCGTTGAAAAATTTGGAACTGAGCGTTTAGAAGACTTGCAACAAGATGAGGTTGTAAGACGAATACGCGAGTTTGTTAACTTAGTTTCAGTAGATATTGATTTAGTATAGATGAGATTAATTGCTCTCTTTTTAGTTTCTATTTGGTCATTTTCTGCTTTTTCGCAGGCAGATAATTCTTTGAGTTCACCAAGAAAGGTTGTTGAAAACCATTTAGCAAATCTTCAAAGAGAGCAATACGTTCCGTCACAGAGCGCAAAGTCATTTGAAAACAAGAAGGTAAAGAATGCAGATGCCCAAAGGCTAGCTATACAGCTAAAGCAAATTTGGGATGCTAAAGGGTTATTTGTTGAAATAGAAAAACTTGCCGAAGAAAACAATTATAAGGATTCTATTACAGGTGAGCATAAGCAAATTATATTTCAAGATTTGCCTGACATTTATGTTGTTAAACAGGGCGATGAATGGGTTTATTCTTCAGAATCGATTGCTGCAATACCAAGGCTTCACAATGAAGTTTTTCCGAGTTGGATCAGGTGGATTATAAACCTTGTTCCCACATCACTCCATACCGAGTTTTTAGGCTTGGAATTGGGGCAGTGGGTAGGTGTTCTCATTATTATTCTTTTGGCATTAACGCTGCACAGAGTGCTCACTTTTGTGTTTAGGTTAGCATTTCTAAATGTATTTAAGCGTTTTAATAAAGAGTATATTGGTTCTAATTTACTTAAAACAGTTGCTCGACCTTTAAGTTGGTTTATACTGGTGCAATTTGTTGAGCAGGCAGTGCCGGCTCTGCTTTTACCAATTAGCGTTTCAAAATACGTAATAATGGTGCTTAATGCCATTGCACCATTAATAGGCACCATTTTATTTTACAATTTAGTTGGCTTATTAGCCGATTTCTTTAAGAAAAAGGCGGCAAAAACTGAAGGAACTTTAGATGATCAACTTGTACCATTGGTAAGCAAAATGGTAAAAGTTGTGGTAATAGTAGTGGGTATTGCCTACATACTTTTTGGTTTTGGTTGGGATATCCGCCCATATTTAGTTGGTGTTTCATTTGGTGGTATTGCACTTGCTTTAGCAGCACAAGACACTGTAAAAAACCTTTTTGGCAGTGCCATGATATTTTTAGACAGGCCATTTCAGATTGGTGACTGGATCAACTATAAAGGCATGGATGGTACAGTAGAAGAAGTTGGTTTTAGAACAACAAGAATTAGAACATTCTATAACTCTGTAATAAGCATACCTAATGGTAACCTAGCTGATAACCACGTTGATAATTATGGAATGCGTGTTTATAGAAGGTATTCAACCAAAATAACGGTTACGTATGATACGCCACCAGAGGTAATTGAGGTTTTTGTTGAAGGGTTAAAAGAAATTGTACGTAATCATCCGCAAACCAGAAAAGATTACTACGAGATCCATATGAATGATCTTGGGGCTACATCGCTTCAAATTCTCTTTTATATTTTCTTTCAAACTGCCGATTGGTCGGGCGAGCTAAAGGCAAGGCATGAGGTTTTAATCGCTGTAATTAAATTGGCTAATCAACTTGGGGTTCGCTTTGCTTTTCCTACACAAACGCTTCATATCGAAGAAATGCCTGGGCAACAATCATTAACACCTGTATATAAAGGTGATAAGGAAGGATTAACCGCCAGCATGAATGACTTTATTGCCGCCTGGAAGACAGAATCGGCAAAGTAATATTGTGTTTTCGCTAAGTGGAATACGAGTTTCAAAACTCATTTAAATTCCATAATTGAGAATATGCTCTATATTTGTTAACACGACAATGTTTTGAAAATCTAGACTATGAGCAAGAATGCTGTTAAAATTTTTGTGGTAGAAGACGACCCAACCTACCGCAAAATGATTGAATATGTACTCCAATTAAATCCTGATTTTGAAGTATTGTCATTTGAAAATGCTCGGGGGTGCATGGACAAACTTCACCTAAAACCAGACATTGTTACGCTAGATTATACTCTACCAGATCTTTCGGGTGAAGATGTGCTGAAACGAATTATGAATACTGACCCAGGAATTAGGGTTATTATTCTATCGGGTCAAACAGATGTAAAAACAGCGGTTGGCTTACTAAGACAAGGGGCATACGACTATATAACTAAAGATGAAGAAACCAAGGATAAACTAATAAATACGATACACCATATTCTTCAAAACAAAGAGCTAACCACAGAAGTAACTCGCTTGAAAGAAGAACTTGGTAAAAAGTATGATTTTCAAAAAGCGATTATAGGTCAGAGCAAAGCCATGCAAAAAGTATTTAAGCTTATGGAAAAGGCTGTAAATACTGACATTACGGTTTCGGTTTATGGAGAAACTGGTACGGGTAAAGAAATGGTGGCCAAGGCCGTGCACTACAATTCAAAAAGAAACAAAGGGCCATTTGTGGCGGTAAATGTAGCTGCTATACCAACAGAGCTAATTGAGAGTGAGCTTTTTGGACATGAAAAAGGCGCATTTACAGGAGCAAATACCAGAAGAATTGGTCGATTTGAAGAAGCCAATGGCGGTACCATTTTCTTAGACGAGATTGGTGAAATGGACCAAAACATGCAGGCCAAGATCTTACGTGTTTTGCAAGAGAGGGAACTTACAAGAGTAGGCGGCAATAGCACAATAAAGATTAATGCAAGAATTATTTGTGCAACGCATAGAGATCTTAAAGGCGAAGTAGAAAAAGGTAGTTTTAGAGAAGATCTATACTACAGATTACTTGGTTTACCTGTACAGTTGCCACCATTAAGAGACCGAGACAGTGATGCATTAATGCTTGCTAAATTTTTTACTGATGAGTTTTGCAAAGCCAATGGCATGGATAAAGTAACATATGCTTCAGAAGCCCAAAAGAAGCTATTAGACTATCCTTGGCCGGGAAATGTGAGAGAGTTGAAAGCCGTAGTAGAATTAGCCGCTGTAATGTGTAACGATAATATTATTGAAGGCGAAGATATTTCATTCCATAACACAGGTAAATCAACTGACTTTTTGCTTGAAGAGCTTACATTGAGAGATTATACCAGTAAGATTATTGAACACTTTTTACATAAGTATGATAATAATGTGGTTAAAGTGGCCCAAAAACTTGATATGGGAAAATCAACCATTTACCGCATGATTAAGAATGGAGAGCTCATTATAAATGAGTAATTGCATAACATGAGAATCTCGTATAATTCGCCAGTAATTCTCAGCTTTACCTTTTTAAGTGCAGCTGTTTATCTTACTGATGTTTTATTTTTTGGGAATCTAACCAAAACCTTTTTTACTGTTTATCCAGGTTTTAGTTTTCTAAATCCATTAGACTATTTGAGATTGGTTAGCCATGCGATTGGTCATGGTAGTTGGCAACATTTGCTAAGTAATTTTACCCTGATATTACTTATTGGACCTATTCTAGAAGAGAAGTATGGCTCAAAAGATTTGCTTTTGATGATGTTTATTACCGCTTTAATAACAGGTGTTTTAAACTCTTTTTTCTTTAGTCATGGCCTACTAGGCGCCAGTGGCATTGTGTTTATGCTTATTATTTTAAGTTCAATTACCAATATAAGGCAGGGGCAAATTCCATTGACCTTTATTTTAATTACCGTGCTTTTTCTTGGTCAAGAAATTGTAAACATGACCAGGGCCGATAATATTTCTCAAACGGCTCATATTATTGGCGGCATTTGTGGTGGTTTTTTTGGTCTCCAGTTTGCAAAGGCAAAGAATGAGTAGAAGCTGGCTTTTAGTAATTTCAGCGCTATTGATTCTTGCATCGTTGATTCCGGTAATCAAGTGAGAGCTGGCCAATTGATTGGGCTTTCAGGAAAAACTGGTTCGAGTATTTCGCCCAACTTGACCATTTTCGCGCGGGTAAATGAGAAAAAGCTTAACCCTTGTTTATTTTTTGATTGTGATCAACTTAGAATTAATTCGGAAGATGATTTAGTGAATAATTACGAGTCTTTCTGTAACCATGCCTTCTTCGTTTTTCAATTGTATAAAGTAAAGTCCATTTTCTAACGTAGAAACATCAATTTCGGCCTTATTAATCAACATCACAATTTTGCCAGTTTGATCAATTATTGAGCCTGTTGTCAATTGTGTGTCATTCACTTTTACATAGAGCACATCGTTCACAGGATTTGGGTATAGTTGAATGCTGTTCTTTTCAGTTGAATTTATGCTCACCATTTCTTCGTACTCAACTTTACCATTTGGCTCAAGCTTTGATGAATCTGCACATTGTACGTAAACCTTTTCATCGTCGCGTTTTTCTGCAAAATTCCTATAAGGTTTAGCTCCACCTGTAAACTTAATGCTATCGTTTATATAAAGAGATTTTCTGGTAAAATCCGAAATGCTATCTACTCGAAGTTTTGTTAGCCAAAGCGTTCTATTTTCATAGTGTCCATTACCAGAAAACTGTACTTTGCCAAATTGTGGGAGATTATTGGTAATTCTATTTTTAATCAGGTTAAATGAATCACCAGCATTTTTTTCAATTCTAAAGCCAAATAGCTCAGCCCAGTTCATATAAAAACTATTGGGGCCATTTTTTCCATTATTAGCTGCTACTACTATATTCTGTACCACATTACCTTCAAATAAATTGGCAAAAGGGTAGTTTCCATTTACAAGTATATCAGCTGAGTTGTTAGATTCTTCGCCTTCTTTTTCCCAATACGTTTGTGAAGAATAGTTGTAGGCAAAAACATTTCCATTGGCACCAGCTTCAACCACCATGGCGTGGGCCAAAAATGTAAATATGTTGTTTTCTACAAGACAGTTGCTCGAAGTGTTTCTAATCAAAACGCCATTGGCTTTTCCGCCTTTGGTAAAATCGTGGGCAAACCTAAAAAACGAACCTATAATTTCAATTCGGTATGAATTATCAATTTCTACATGGGCTAAATTGCTGTATTCGCTAGAGATATTTCTTGCATAGCAATTTTCGGCATACTCCATTTTTATAATGCTGCTGTTAGATTTGGTTTCGTCTTGAGTGATTAGTTGAATACAAGACAGCCCTGCATTTTTAACAGGTAATACCTTCTCAATAATTGGGGCATCTGCCATTAAGAAGTTAATTCTTAATTCATCTTCAAGAATCAAAGATTTACCATTAACCGCCACTATTTTGGTAATTTGACCTACCGAACCTTGCGCCCAAGGTGATGATGTAAGCCCTGAGTTTGGTAAGCTTAATTTTATCAAATCGCCGGATGAAAGATTGTCAGTCTCCTTTAATTCAATTGATTTGTTGCCCCTAAATGCTGCTTTATTCAGTTTGTATTTTCTAAGTTCAATATTACCTTTAAAACTAATAGCATCCATTTCAGAACTTAACTCAAATGCCAAACTGGTTTCAACGCCTTTGCCAACCAAATGCACATTGCTTGGTATGTTTATGCCTTCAATAAAAAGGTAAGTACCCTTACCAAATTCTATAATACCGCCTTTATTGCCAAGTGAGTTTAAGGCTCGCCTTAGGGCCGAGTTGTTTTCCTTGTTGCCAAGGTTATCGCTATTAAAGTCATCAATTTTAATAGTCTGTTTGCTATTAAGCTTATTATAGTTTCCGGCAGTGCTCCAATTGCTAATGTGGTTTGGCAATTGCGCAAAAGAGCAAGTTGAAATAAAGCCAAGAATTAGTAGCGAGGCAAAAACAGTTTTATAATACATAAATCCCTTTTGGGCAAATATGTGGTTTTTATAGTAACTTCAATTTAAGTGTTTGTGAAATTACGTTGAGAGTTTGCCAATAACGTGAAACCGTTCAAAAACAGCTTCCGTATGTGGTGCGTCAGGTAGCTCATCAGTTAGATCCTGACCAGCCCAATGTTCGTAATGTTTACCATTTCGCCAGAGTCGGCTATTTGTTACATTATAAATGATGCCTTTATATGCTACCCAAATTTCATCTCTATCTTGTCCATTTCGAAGGGCTAGTTGAGAACGGGTGTAAGTTTCAAGTTTAGTATTCAAAGTTTAAAGTCCTTTAAGCTTTAAACTAATTCTCTTTGAACGAGATTCTCAAGAATCTGAACTGCATTGGTTGCGGCACCTTTTCTAAGATTATCAGAAACCACCCACATGTTTAAGGTATTGGCTTGGCTGGCATCTCTTCTAATACGGCCCACAAATACTTCGTCTTTTTCCTTTTGGTAGAGCGGCATTGGGTATTGATCTGACTTTGGATCATCAATCACAACAACTCCTTGCGTTTGGCTCAATATGTTTCTTACGTCAGCTACGCTAAAGTCGTTTTTTAGCTCAATATTTAAGCTCTCAGAATGGCCGCCCATTACAGGCACACGCACTGCCGTTGCAGTAACGCCTATGCTATTATCTTTAAGAATCTTGTGCGTTTCATTCACCAATTTCATTTCTTCTTTGGTGTAGTCATTATCTAAAAATACATCGCAATGCGGTAGGCAGTTTTGGTCTATTTTGTAAGGGTAAACTTTTTTATCGTCATTCCCATTTCTCTCGTCAAGCATCTGATCAACAGCGGCTTTTCCTGTGCCGGTAATTGACTGATAAGTTGAAATTACAATTCTCTTTAAGCCATAATTGTCTTGCAGCGGCTTAAGCGCCATTACCATTTGAATGGTGCTGCAATTAGGATTGGCAATAATTTTAGTCTCGGCAGAAATGGTGTCAGCATTTATTTCAGGAACCACTAGGGGGCATTCTTCATTCATTCTCCAAGCCGAAGAGTTATCAATTACAAAGGCACCTGTCTCAGCAAATTTTGGTGCCCATTCAAGCGAAGTGCCGCCACCGGCCGAGAAAATAGCTACATCAACTTTAGCATCAATGGCAGTTTGCATTCCCACCACCTTATGTTTAGCTCCACCAAATTCAATTTCTTTACCAATAGATCTTTCCGATGCCACCGGTAAAAACTCAGCAGTTGAAATATTTCTTTCTTCTAAAATTTGAATCATTTTTTGGCCTACTAAACCCGTAGCACCAACTAAAGCTAAACGCATTCTTACTATTTTGATAACGCAAAAGTATTGGCGATTACCTTATTTTGAAGACTAATGAAAGCCCCATTTTATAAACTATTGTCAGTATTGGCATTATTGCTTTTTAGTTTACAAGCAAAATCTCAGATTGCTGATAATTTTTCTGATGGTGAGTTTAATTCAAATCCTACTTGGAATGGTCAAACGACCGATTTTGTGGTAGATAATGAACAGTTAAGATTAAATGCAACTGCTACTGGTGAGAGCTATATTTCAACCCAAGCCCTTTGGAAAGATACTGCCAGTTGGGCATTTTGGTTTAAATTGGATTTTTCTCCTTCAACTTCAAATAAGCTAAGGATTTATTTGAGTTTTGATAGGGCTGACCTCTCTACAAATGGAAATGGCTATTTTTTAGAAATAGGGGAGAGTGGCAGTGTCGATAATTTGGAGCTTTATAAACAATCGGGCTCTTCGGTAAGCCTTTTGGCTCAGGGAACCGAAAGCACTTTGGGCGGTACATCAAATGAATGTAGAATTTTAGTTACCCGATCAAGTGCTGGCAAATTCCAAGTAAACGCCAACTTTAGTGGTGAGAGCAATTTGAGCCTTGATTTTGAAACCACAGACATAAGCTACTCTGAAGGTGAATATTTTGGATTTTTGTGCGATTATACTTCAACCAGGGCTGATAAATTCTATTTTGATGATGTTAGAGTTGCCCCAATATTTCAGGATACAAAGGCACCCGAATTGTTGACTTTAGAGGTTCTGGATATCAATAGACTTGAACTCTCTTTTAGTGAAGCGCTTGACAGCACTAGCGCGGTTAACGAAAGTAATTTTAATTTAAATGGACAAGAACCAAGCTTTGCAGTTTGGAATTCCACAATTGCTGATAAAGTAGTTCTTGATTTTGCTACCGCATTTGTTTCTGGAACCAATTATTCCTTTGAAGCTTCAGCAATCAAGGATTTGGCGGGAAATACACTGACAAGTGCCCAAAAAAGTTTCTTTTATTATTTACCAACTCAGGGTGATATCATCATTAACGAAATATTCCCTGACCCAACACCAAGCCAAGGATTGCCTGAGCAAGAGTTTATAGAGCTATATAATACCACAACAAACGATATTCAATTAGCCAGTTGGACCATTTCAGATGCAAGCAGCACCACAACTTTTGATTCGGTTTTGATAAAGGCAGGCGAGTATTTGATTGTATGCCCCAATGCAGCTGTGGCCGATTATTCTCGCTATGGTAAATCAATTGGAGTTTCATTACCTGCATTGAATAATGGCGGAGATGACGTCATTTTAAAAGCTCCCAATGGAACTACAATCGACAAGATTAGATACAACTCAGATTGGTATAACGACCCATTAAGAAGTTCAGGCGGTTTTAGTATTGAGCGCATTAATCAAATTACAAAATGTAGCGGACCTAATAATTGGAAAGCTAGTCAAGATGATAATGGCGGAACGCCTGGCACGACAAACTCGGTTTTAGATAATTCGCTTGATGTTACTGCCCCAACTTTGGTTGAAGCCATTAGTGCAAATGGAACTAACTTTCAGTTGCTTTTTGATGAACCTGTGGATTCAACTTCGGCAGTAAATGCAAGTTATAATGTACCTGGAATTGGCATCGCCACCACCGCTAGCTTCAATGGAGATAGGCCCCAAGAAGTGCGCATTGAACTTTCAACAGCCGTTGAGGCAAATGCACTTTATGATATTGAAATTAAAGGCGTAGAAGATTGCGAAGGGAATGTTTTGAATCAGACTTTTAATGAAGCAATTCTTTTTGTGGTGGCCGTTAACGCCGAACTACATGATATTTTGATTACAGAAATTATGGCCGATCCTGAGCCGATTTACGATTTGCCAAATGCCGAATTTATAGAGCTAACCAATGCATCTGATAAGGTTATTAATATTGGCGGCCTAAGAATTAAAGCAGGTAATGATTTGGCCGAATTAGACTCGTTTATTCTTTTTCCGAATGAGATTATAACCATTAGCAAAAGCAATGAGGCATACTTGTTTGAGCCTTATGGCAAAGCAATGGGCGTTAGTGGTTTTCCAGGCTTAAGCAATGGAGGTGAGCTTTTGGAACTAAGAGCTGATAATGGTGAGCTTATTCATTTTGTTAATTACAGCGATACATGGTATGGAAATGAATCAAAAGAAGAAGGTGGTTTTACGCTTGAAATGATTGATTTGAATAATCCTTGCGGTGAAGCAAGCAATTGGAAGGGCGCTAAGGGCAATGCCTATGGCACCCCGGGCAGTACTAACTCCGTAGATGATAACAACCCTGATTTTGAGAGCCCATTAGTAGAAAAAGCTTTAGCCTTAGACAGCACTGTGGTTGAAATCACTTTCAACGAAGTGTGTGACTCGGCTTCTTTGTCCGAAACTTTTAACTACTTGTCGTTACAAAGCAACTTTAGTATTGAAGAAGTACTTCCTATTGAGCTGCCCTTTAAATCTGTTAAGCTGAGGTTAGACAGTCCAATTTCACCCAATGAATTCTATGAACTTGAAATTGACGGGGTTGAAGATTGCGCCGAAAATAACCTTAAAACTGAATTAAGATTTGTGTTGCCAGACAAGCTTGACTCTTTTGATGTAGTGATAAACGAAGTGCTTTTTAACCCCGAAAGCGGTGGAGTTGACTTTGTAGAGATTAAGAATAGAACTGGAAAGGCCTTGAACTTAAAAGATCTTTACATAGCCAATAGAAATGATGATGGAGAATTAACTAGTGTAGCGTCTCTTAGCGAAAACGATCTTGTTTTTACGCTTTATAAGGTATTTACCGAAGATGTAGAAGATATTTTGAAGCGATACACTGTTTGGGAGCCAGATCATTTGCATGAAGCAAATTTGCCTTCAATGCCAGATAATGAAGGTGATGTGGTGCTTTTAACTGCTGATAGCGCTGTAATTGATGAATTGCATTACTCAGCCGATTGGCATTATCCTTTGCTTGAAGATGATGATGGCTATAGTCTTGAACGTATCAGTGCTGATGGTGAAACCCAAAATGAAGGCAATTGGGCTACTTGCGGTTGGGATAGAGCCACACCTACACGCTACAATTCTCATAACAGAACTCCAGATGTTGACAGCTCTATGATTGAGCTGAGCAGCGAGAGCTTCTCTCCAGATAATGACGGGTTTGAAGATAAGTTACAGATCAAGATTAGAAGTGGTTCGAGCAATCAATCGGTAAGTATAAAGGTGTTTGACCTGGGTGGAAGAATGACCCGAAACTTGGTAGGACATGATGTATTGGGTACTGAAAGCCTTTTTGCTTGGGATGGTTTCGATGATAATGGCAAAAAAGCACCAGTAGGGGTTTATATCCTTCTTATTGAAATCATTAATCTTGATACGGGTAGCGCCGAAAGTTTTAAGGAATCGGTGGTTTTAGCAGGGAGACTCTAGTTGTTGTAAAGGAATTTCAAGGTCTGAGTTAGAAATTCATCTTCAGCACTTTTTACGTCGTATTGATACTTAGTGAGTAAAGCAACGGCGGCCCCACGTGGAATTTTTGAAAAGGTGCATTTGGACCAGCTTAGTGGTTGGCCGTTTTTCACACAATCATTAGCTCTCAAGGAAAAGTAGACTTCGCCTTTAGTTTCATCATAACTATCACCTTGTATAATTTTAAGTTGATTAACAATGCCTTTTCTAGTAAGATTAATTTCCTGTTGCAAGGAATCTGCTAGTGACATACCATATCGGCTTTTGCTGAAAAGTACGTTTTCAGTAACATCAATATTTCTGTGATCTAGAACTCTCCCTGTTTCACTAAACTCTTCAATTGTTTGGTCATTGTCAGATTCAACCACTTTTCTTTTGATCTCGTTAATAAAATTGAAAAGTGAACTGCATTGAGATTGAACCGCATTACGGCTTTTAACAATTACTTGTTTAAGCTTTTTTGAGTATGAATCATTAACCTTTCTTTCAATGAGTTGCCATTTAGATGCATTAGATGAATCCAACTTCTTAATTGAGACTGGGATTCCATAGGTAATAGTGGTTAAAGGCACAAGAGTAGGCTCTGGAGGTTTTACTAAGCATGAGCAAATGCCAGTAAGAAAAGTAAGAAGAATTGGAAGGAGAATTAATCTATACAAGGTGATGGGTTGATTTAACGGTTTGCAGCCAGGAAATGTATGGTATTGCGGAGCAAGTCGCGTTCCACCGAGTTAAAAACTGGAGCAGAAAGCAGCTCAGATGCGTAACCACAGCCATAGCTATTTTTTATGCTTGCTGTTATAAGCAGTTTTTATTTCTTGAATTAGTTCGTTATTTTTTGTTTTTAGTGCGAAGTCTAATGGTGTTTGACCGTTATTATTTTTGACTTTCAAGTCAGCACCTTCACTTATCAAATAGTTCATGGCTTCAATTTTTTCCTTTTTAATCGCCATGTGAAGAGGTGTCCAACCTTTAGGGTCTGTTGAATCTATGTATGAATTATCCTTTTCTAAAAAATATTGGATTGTAGAAACATCTGCCCAGGCCACACTTAAAATTAGGATGGTCGTTCTTTCGGAACAACATGTAATACTCAATTGGTCATCAATACCATTGTCGTAAAGGTATTTGATAAAATTCAATGAAGTCGAGTCAGGAGTATTTGTTGCCACATAATTAAAAAGGACCGTTCGTAAAATATGAGACTTCTTGTAGCCTAATGTATTTGGATCGACACCTTCGTTAATCAGCTTTCGAGCCAAATCATACCATCCATTATGCACAATATAGTGTAATGTCGTAAATCCATCTTCTTGAACTCTCTGAATTCGAACATTTTCTTGATTTAAAATGAATTTAGTTAGGTCATATTTATCACTAAGAATCGCGTGATTTAGAAAACAAGTAGTTCTATTATAATTACTGTTCAGGTCAAACCCTTGTTCAACAAGTGCTTTTAATTTAACAGTATCTTCAGTTTTGATTATCTGTCTAAGGACTCTCTTGTTCTGTCCGTTTGCAATTAATACGAGGCTAATTCCAATTATCGTTAATAGTTGTTTCATTGTCCCTTTATTGCTTACAACGTTTTGCAGCTATGAAATGTAGTGCTTTTCGGAGTGATTTCCGTTCCATCGATGAGAAAAATTGCTGCCCGAAGCCTTGGCTAGCACAGAACCGACCTATATTTTTATAGCTGCTATTGTGGTGTCGTTATTTTATTTCCGTCTTTATCAATATAAAACCAACCCTCACTTTTCATTTCAACTATTTCATATTCGTCCATTACATATTCGCAATCAAGTGCAACTTCGGCTCGTCCGTCAATAAACCGTTTAGCACATTGATATTGGCATGGGATAACAACTTTTCCATCTCGATTAATGTACCCAACCTTTTTGTTTCTTCTTATTCTCAAAAGATCTTCATTAAACTTGTCTATCTGAACATCCCCAAATACATATGCATCAAACATAATCTGACCATTCATATTAATGCCGACAACACCTTTATCATTAGCAATTACAATAAAAAAGACCTTATAGTTAGTCGAGTCAAACAAGGTATACTGTCCAATCGGAATAGTCGTATCTCCTGAAGAATCAACGAAGCCAATATCAGAACCTATTTGAAGGATTATGTCGTCGGAAATTAGAGTTAGATGTTCCTTTGAATTTGGCGTAATTGCGTTTGCATACTCATATTTATCCATGGTTTGTTCTTTCTTGACATTATTACATCCAACTATAATTGTCAAGGCTAAGAGTTGAAATATCTGATTCATTTTTTTAATGCACCACAACTTGTTTATATCAGTATAAAAATACTGTTTATCTGCTCTTAAGGGTTTGATGAAAGAATTCGTTTCTCCATTAATTGTTGCCTAAAATCACCTTATTCAATCCCAACTTCACCTTACAAGCCCCACATACATTGTGGTTGTTTTCATCAACTTCTTTTACGGTTCCATGAGCATCGTTCATTACACATAGTTTATGATTATCGCAATGTGGCAAACCAAGATTATGGCCTATTTCATGTAAGGCTACTTTTTCAAGGCGGTTTAAGAATAGTTCTTGGTCATTTGATTTTAATCTAAATGTAGAAACTACACAACTTGGCCCTGGCCGGTAACCCAACCCAAATATGCCCCAATCTACATGTTGGCCTTTGGTGGTTGAAATGTCTTTTGTAGTAAGACCTATTACAAAGTCGTGAGTTTTATTACGCTCTCTTTTTAAGTAGGCAATTAGTGAATCGGCTCTATATCTGTTTCTTGGTGAATAGTAGGCGCTTTTTGGTAAATCTGTTGTTTCCAGAATCTCAATTTTTGCCCCATATTTTTCAATTAGGTTTTGAGCAATGCTGTCTATTATAATTTGGTCAATTTGCCCAAATTGCTGAATAGCAATTGTAGTTGATCTATTGCATCTCCAAATGCTAAAGACAAGCACCAAGGCTACACAGGCTAATATTATGACCCAAATTCGTTTTTTCATCAATTGCCCGTAATGCGTACTTCAGTTCTACGGTTTTGCTTTTTTCCTTCATCAGAAGAATTATCAGCCACGGGTTGGGTTTCGCCATAACCTACCGCAATAATTCTATTGGCTTCAATTCCTTTAGAAATCAGATAGTTTCTTACGGCATCGGCTCTTGCTTGGCTTAGGGTCATGTTACTTGCATCAGAACCAACATCATCAGTATGACCCGCCACTTCAATGTTCATTTTCTTTTTAAGCTTCATCACTTCTACTACTTCATTCAACTCTTCAAATGATGATGACTTCAGCGTGCTTTTACCCGTGTCAAAAAGCACATTATCAAGCGTAAAAGTTTTGGGTAACTCAAATTTTATAGTGAGTTTCATTTTACCATAGCCTTCGTTTGGCCCAAGTTTTGGAATTTCTATGGTAGAGTAGTCTTGATCATCTCCAATGGTTTGAATCTTGATTTCATAAATGGCAGGACCGGCAAGCTTAATGTTAAAGCGACCATTTTCGTTGCTAATGCCTTTAAGGCTTTTACCTGTTTTTTGGTTGATGAATAAAATCTGTTCGCCTTCTTGTGGAACATCTTCAAAGTTTGTTACAACGGCCATAATTTGTGCTTTTTCTTGAGCCCTGGCAGTAATATTAGCTAAGAATAATATGGTAAGAAAGGGTAGGAGCTTGTTCATTTTTGTAATGTTCAATTTACCTTATTATGTAAAAAAGGCTTTTAGGTAACCTTTGTAAAGTAAACATATTGCCCTTTTAGCAATCTTTGCTAAGCAAGGCCCATTATAAACTCATGAAGCGCTTGCATATCAGAATGGCGCTTATTGTCTTTTAACTGCTTATAGCTATTCATAAGGTTGCGAACTACTCGAGAGATAATATGCAAGTTGGAGCAAGGTTCAAAATAGCGCTCTTCATTACCCAATTTACTCTGTTTTAAGAATCTGTCAATATTGTACTTGCTAAAAATGGCGCCACCATTAAAAACATTCACATAAAAGAGTATTTCACCAGGTACGTTGTATGGTATAACTCCTTCAGTATTAAAAGTGCCATTGTCTTTTAACTCTGAATCATCTTTATAGGCAAGTATAAAATGTTGTGGCAGGTCTACACCAAAAATTGGGAGATACAAGCGCTGGGCAATTATTGAATAAAGTATTGAAAGTGAAATTGGGTTCCCTTTTCGAGTATCAAGTACTTGATTAATATATGAGTTTTCTGGAGCATAATAGTTTTTACTATCGCCATGAAAGCGGTATTTGCCAAAGAAAACTTCATTTATCACCCGAACATTATCAAGTGGTGAAAACTTGTAGTTAAGCCTTAGCCAAATATCAAGTTTAATTTTATCTATATACTGCGAAATAGGAACAAGGTCAAGCTCTGGTTGACGGTATTTGGCTATGAGATAAACACCTTCAAGTAAATCGCTTTGTCGTTTTGTTGCCCAATCTTTAATTAAATGTTTAATATGCCCTAGGTGCATACTGTCTAGCACTTCTAAAAGGCGCTCATGCTGTAGCTCATTGTCTGCCCTAAGGGCATGCTCTTGAATGGTGTTGAATGCCTGTTGACCTATTTCAATAAGCTTTAATCTAACATGCTGATAGACATCTTGATCATCGTCGTCAATAAGTCTAATTAATGCTTCTATGTCAGATTGCTCCATAATGCTAAAAAGCTACAACATTTTTAGCTATTTCTTTTTACGTGTCTTTTTAGTTTTGGTGGGCTGGTTGTTGATTATCTCTAAAGTTTGCTCTAAATCAAGCTCTTCGGCAACGGTGTCTTTGGGGATTTTAAAGTTTTTTCGTCCCATTTTTATGTAAGGTCCCCATCTGCCATTCAAAATCTGTATTGTGGTGCCATCATTATCAAATTCATTGATAAATTTCTTTGCATCAGCCTCACGTTTAGCTTTGATTAGTTCAATGGCTTCTTCTAATTCAATTTCATAAGGATCAAGATCTTTTGGAATTGAAGTAAATTTATTATCGTGCCTTACATAAGGGCCAAACCTTCCAATGTCAGCTTTTACTTCTTTATCTTCAAAAGTTCCGAGGGTTCTCGGTAACTTAAACAGTTCAAGAGCATCACTAAGCGTAATAGATTCAATTAGCTGACCAGGGCGCATTTTGGCATAAGTAGGCTTGTTGTCATCATCAGCAACACCTAATTGTACATAAGGGCCATATTTACCATAACGCGCTGAAACGGGTAGGTTGGTGGTTGGGTCAATGCCCAAATCTCTGTTTTGGTTTACGCGCGCTGCTTCTTTTGTAGTATGTTCAACCGTGGTGTGAAATGGATCGTAAAATTGAGCAATCATTTTTTGCCAATCTAGATCTCCATCCGCTATATGGTCAAATTCTCTTTCTACTTGAGCAGTAAAGTGGTAATCCATTACACCGGTAAAGTGCTCGTCTAAAAAGTCGCTCACCATCATGCCTATATCGCTAGGGAAAAGCTTATTCTTTTCAGCCCCAAATACTTCTGTTGATTCTTTTTCGGTGATTTCACTACCTTTTAAAACAAGCAGTTGAAATTTTCTCTCGGTTCCCGGGCGAGTTTCTTTGGTTACGTAATCTCTTCTTTGAATAGTAGAAATAGTTGGTGCATATGTAGAAGGACGACCAATTCCAAGTTCTTCAAGCTTTCGTACTAAAGAAGCTTCAGTATATCTTGGGGCAGCTCGTGTAAAACGTTCTCTACTTTCTACAAAGTCAAGGTCAAGTTTTTGACCCATTTGCAAGTTTGGCAAAAGCATCTCGCCATCATCGGCATTGTCGTCTTCATCATCTTTGCCTTCAAGGTACACTTTTAAGAAACCATCAAACTTTATCTGTTGTCCGGTAGCTACGAAAAGATGTTTGCTTTTGCTCGATTCTATTTTTATGTTGGTATTCTCAAGTTGAGCATCTGACATTTGAGAAGCCACCGTTCTTTTCCAAATTAACTCGTACAACCTTGACTCATCTTTACCTGCCTTTACCTGCTGATTTGCAATGTAAGTTGGTCTTATGGCTTCGTGAGCTTCTTGCGCTCCCTGGCTTTTTGTTGTAAACTTTCTTGGCTTTGAATAATTGTCTCCATAGAGTTTACCTATAGTTTCTTTTGCGGTTCCCACGGCAAGGTCGCTCAAGTTTACCGAGTCAGTTCTCATGTAAGTTATAAAACCTGCTTCATATAGCTTTTGGGCCATGGTCATGGTTTTGGAAACTGAAAAGCCAAGTTTTCTACTTGCTTCTTGCTGTAGCGTAGAAGTGGTGAACGGCGGAGCGGGTGATTTTTTAGATGGTTTTACAGAAATGTCGCCAATGGTAAAGTCTGCACCAATACAGGTTTCTAGAAATGATTTGGTAGATTCTTTATCATCAAACTTGTGATTGAGCTCGCCAATTACTTTTCCGCCACCCGTTTTAAAATGACCTCTTGGTTTAAAAGAGTTTTGCGCTTTAAAATCAAGAATTTGCCTTTCACGCTCAACAATAAGTTTTACAGCAACCGATTGTACCCTACCTGCTGAAAGCGAAGGCCTAACTTTTTTCCATAAAACTGGTGAAAGTTCGTAACCAACAAGGCGGTCAAGCACACGCCGGGCTTGCTGGGCATTTACCAAGTTTACATCTATTTTTCTGGGGCTTTCAATAGCCTTTAAAATTGCAGGCCTAGTAATTTCATGAAAAACTATGCGTTTCGTATTGTCAATATCAAGTCCTAAGGCTTCCGCTAGGTGCCAAGAAATGGCTTCTCCTTCGCGGTCCTCATCCGTTGCTAGCCATACCTGCTCAGCATCTTTTGCAAGTTTCTGTAATTCTTTAATTAGCTTTTTCTTGTCAGGCGATACCTCATATTTCGGCTCAAAGTTGTTTTCAACATCAACACTTATTTGATCCGATAAAAGGTCTCTAACATGTCCATAAGAGCTAGTTACGGTAAAATCTGAACCCAAAAACTTTTCAATAGTTTTGGCTTTTGCTGGTGACTCAACAATAACAAGGTTTTTTCCCATGGCGCGAGTTTAGCGATTTTAAATAATTCTTAAATAGAACTCTTTGAAATTTAAGAATTCTATTCTTTAATAATCTGCTTGCTGTATACTTGATTTTCGCTTTGAATTTGCAGTAGATAAACACCTTTTTCAAGGCTAGAAATATCAATACTCATTTCGTTTTGAGTGTTGATACTTATGTTAGCAATGGTTCTACCGCTCAAATCATTAATTATAATACTTGCCGATTCTATATCTGATATTCCTTTAATAAAAATCTTGTCAGTTGCTGGGTTCGGGTAAGCCTCAATTACACTGTTTTGTTTACTAGTTATACCTGATGGCCAACTACCAATAGCCAAATTGTCAAGATAAATGTTTTGCTCGCCGAATGAAGTAAACCTAAATTCAATAGATGCAGCGGTCAAGCTTTTTGCAATTGACATATCTACATTAAAGGTCTTCCACTCAGTTTCATTAGGTAAAAAGGCTATAAACTTTAAATCTTCAATAGACCGCATAGAACTTGCAGTGCCGCTATACCTAAGCAGCTCTACTTCTCTACAGGCGTCAACCGCATAAACTTCTAATCTTTCTGATGCGGTTTGGCTTAATCTAGCATATGCCAAATCAAAGTTTAGTTCATATGATTTTGAACTGCTAAGGTCAATTGGTGGAGTTCTGAAAATGTATTGTTCGCCATTTTTATTTGATGCAAAGTTTTGAATGGTTAAACAAGCTTCTCCGTCGGCGGCTGCTCTTGTAGACCTCTTCCATCTTAGGTCATCATCGGCATTCTGTAACGACCAACCTTCATATGGGAATCCAGTATCTTCAAAGTCAATCATTAATGGTGCTTTAACATCAGACACCTTTGGAGTTACAGTAATAAATTCTTTTAGCTCCATTGTATCAGCGCCTGCATTGTTACTAATAATTAGCGTTACATCGTATTTCCCCGTTTTGCTATATGTAACTGTGGGGTCAGATGTAAATGCGGCACTTGGGGTTCCACTCGGAAAAAACCATTTATAATCCGTGCTATCTTTATTGGTGCAAGAAAGGTCTTTAAAGTCAATTTCAGCTCCTTCACAAATAACTGTTGCTTCAGTTTCGAACTTTGCTACAGGAGCTCCAAAAGTTTGATTAGAATCAATTACACCTGTTTTATAAAGGTTATCTACAGATATTAGTTCACTTCTATATTCTTGAAATGTATTGTCAACTCTTACTTTTTGCCCCGCAGTTAATATGGTTCTGCAATCACTGTAATCCATAATGTTCTCAATCATGTCGCGCTTATTTGGCACATCTTGATGACATGTATTTTGCAATTTGTTACAACCTCTGCTGGCAGCATTTACCGGAGGTGTATCACAAACCCGGTCTCCAGTATTTCTGCAATTGTCTCCGCAACTGTTTTGAAATGGATGATAAAGGTCTAAGTAATGACCAAGTTCATGTGCAAGCGTTTGTCGGTTAAGTACATCAGATCTAATCATAATTCCGGGCAAACGAGTTGAACTCTCCATCCAAGGAAAATATGCATAACCCAAAATGGTTCCAGAACCGCTGTTGGCAATGGTTCGCACAACATAAATATTTAAATACCTGTCAGGATCCCATTGACTGAGAGACTTTACATTATCTCCAGCACTGCTTGTTTGTGAAGATTCAATTCTTACTATGCCACTGGTTGAGTCACCATTTTCGTCAAATTTCGCAAGCCTTAATTCTACTTGCATATCGGTTACAACCTGCTGCCATGCGGTATCCACATCTTCAATGTCTACATTTTGAAATCGCCAAACATCATTTACTTGTTGCACGTATTGGTTTACAATTTCGTCACTAATGTTCTCGCTGCCATTATTGTGAATTATATGAAACACAGTAGGTATAATTCTTACATCACAGCCCGAAGAAGATCTTTTGTTAGCCACATATGTTCTATTGTATAGTGCATCTTCATGTTCTGTTTGGGTTTGTAAAAGAGCCGGATTTTCATTAATAGCTTTGGTAAGCATCTCATCGGTAAAACATGGAATTTCTTTGTGATGCTGCGCACTAGCCATACCAGCATAAACGAAAACCATAAAAAATATACTTAGTGCTTTTCTCATTTTACTCAATAATTAATCGTTTAGTGGCAATAAACCCATCTTTTTCTATTGTAACAAAGTACAAACCACGATCAAATGCTTTGGTTTCAAAAGTGAGCGAATTTCCTTGCAATTTAAGCTTTTGAATTTCTCTTCCAGAAATATCACTAATAGTTATTAAACCATTTTCAAAAGCTTTTTCAGCTGAAATAGAAATCATGCCAAGTACTTCGCTTGGGTTTGGAAATATTTCAAATGCCGATTGAATATTTTTATTTTCAAAGCCTAGTTGCACATTGCCAACATTGATATTGTCAATGTAAAGGTTATTACCATTCTTTGAAGTGAACTCGAATTTTACAAGTAGGTCATATTTTACATACCTGCTCAGATCAATTTCTTTATTAAGCCAATGAGCGTCTTCAGTTGGAACGTAGGCATAAGCTCTCTCAAAAGTAGTTTCGAGTCTTTTGGCGGTTTCGCTACTAACCAAGCGCCAGGTTTGGCCACAATCCAAAGATACATGTATGTTCAACAGGTCGTTGCTTTCTTCATCAATCCGAGCATAAGAAACATCATAGGTTAACGTTTGATTTTCTAAACCCAAAATATTAAACATCGGGGTTACAAAAGAAGCCTGATATGAGGGCCTGCCTGAACCAAAATTTGGCACAAATAGACAAGAAGTACCATTTCTTCCTTTATCAGACCATTGCCAACCAAATTCTTCAGGCAGTCCTTTTAAGGTATAGTCAGCAGGAACTCCAGCATTAAAATCGTTTAAAAAAGATGATGAGTATTTATTATCGCTGTCAATAATTGTAATAAAAGCATCAGAAGTTTTTTTGTTTGAGCCTTTAGTGTTGGTTACGGTAAGGCTTACATCATATACGCCAGGCTCATTAAAAGTTACTGTTGGATTTGCGTCGCTTGAAGATAGTTCTACAGGTCCGCTAAAGTTCCAAGCCAGTTGGCCTGAGCCGCTGTGATCACAACCCGTATAGATAAACTGAATTTCTTCGCCAGCACATGCTATTCTCAAGTCTGCATCAAAGTTGGCATTTGGTTTGGTCACCACATCTTCTCCTTCTACTCCAGTGTCTTCTAAGTTGTCCTCTGAAACGAGTTCAGAGCGATAGAAGTCAATTGCACTGTGCATTCTAATCTTTTGACCGTTGGTAAACATGGCCGAGCAATCACTGTAGTCCATGTAGTTTTCAATTTGATCAATAAGGTCGGGAGAATCATTGGTGCACGAATTTCTTCCTTTTGGACAACCAAAATTGGCTTCTGAAGCAGGTGGTGTATCCGCTACATCGTCTCCTCTAAAACATCCTCCATCAAAAGTGTGTTTAAGGTTTAGGTAGTGACCAATTTCGTGGGTAAGCGTATTGCCATTCATTTGATCGTAGCGCATTACAATACCATCGTTGCTGCCGCCTTGGCCTGGATAGTAGGCGTAGCCAAGCGTAATACCTTCACCTGAAGAAAGAATAGATTTAACCACCCATATATTTAGATACATGTCTTGATTCCAACGGATAAGATTTTTGACATTGTTTCCGCCAAAATCTCTTACATCTTCCGTTTTAGCCGAAAATGTTCTTGTAATTCCATTGGTGCAATTACCTTCTTCATCAATTTTTGCCAACCTAAATTCAATTTGGCAATCAACTGCTTGACTTTTGAAAGGGGCTTGTATTAAATTGGTATCTCTGTTGTTTAAAGAAAAGTCTTGATTGATTTGTTCTACAAGACCAATAATCTCACTATCATCAATATTTTCAACTCCACCTTGATGTATAATATGAAATACAACAGGGATTATATACTTGTTTGCTTTTTTATTTGAGTGTGTTTGATCATTGAGCCTATTCTGATAATATACTTCAAATTGTGGGTTGTTTAAAGTGTGGTCAGTTACATGTGTATGTGATTCAATTCCACACCATGGATTTTGGGCACTTGAATTTGTTGCTAGAAAATTAATAGGTATGAGTAAAATGAATAGCTGTAGATATTTCATAAGGGATTCACAATATTAGGTTTGGAACTACACTTATATTGACACTTAATTGGACAGTTAGTTTTTTTTGGTCAAAAAAAATCCCCGCAATTGCGGGGATTTTTAATTCGAAAAATCTAATTTCTAATTATTAGTTACCAGTAAACTGTACTCTTTCTACAATTACTGTGTCTTCCATTTGAATTTCAACTAGGTAAACTCCATCTGCACCTAGGTCCATTTCTGATGCACTAATTTCAATCTTATTAACACCATTATGAAGTTTCTTTTTGCAGTCTTTATATGCAGATCTGCCTAGTAAATCTCTTATTTCAATGCAAGCATTTACATCTCTTGGAGCGTCTATTTCAATTATGATTTTATCAGAGAAAGGGTTTGGATATACTGTAGTTTTTCCTTTAATGTCGTCTACAATCTTATCATTAATACCTGTGCGTTGTAGATTAGACCATGATACAAGCTCAGTTCTGTAAGATACAAGAGTGCCTCTCATTCTTGTTACTTGGTCTCTAGAAAACATTTGCGGACAATTTCTGTAATCCATTATGTTGGTTACATTGTCTATCTGCGGCTCATTAGGGCAGCTATTAAGGTTTCTGGCACAGCTTAAAAACTGTGTTGAAGCTTGGGGTATATCGCAAATTTTGTCTCCTTTAAACTTACAGTCTCCATCACTACAACCGGTAGGATCTCCATTTTCATCAAGAATCGACTTTTCGTCGCCCTGAAAAGGATGTCTTAAACCTAACCAATGGCCAACCTCGTGAGATAAGGCATGCTTATAAAAAGGGTCTCCAATATTTTGTCTATAAACATCAATTAATCCAATAATACCAGATTGTGTACCTCTTGTGTTGCCAGAAGCTTCAAACTCAGGCAAAGTAGCATAAGCCAAAATAGTACCGCCACCTTGTACTTGGGTAAGATCTTTTACAATCCAAAAGTTAAGGTATTTCTTAGAGTCCCAGTATTTGCCGTTTTGATAGGTGTAATACTTCGCTTCATCGTCACTTGATCTATTTGCGGCATAGGTTAAAGATGTAGGATAGTAATTTATTCCTGTTGTTGCTTCACCGTCTGGATCTACTTCAGCTAATAGAAACTGAATGTTGGCATTGCCTCTTCTAAACCCATTATAATAAGGTTGTATGAGAGTAGAGTCTGTATTTGTTCTGTTAAAATCATCATTTAACCTTTGAACAACAGCTTGTGCGGCTGCTTCGCCAAAAAACCTATCTGGGCCAGTCTCATTTTCTGGATGTAGGTAATGAAATACGATTGGAATATAGAAAGTTCTTCCATCATCAACCTTATTTGCGCTGTTGCCATAAGCAACAACTGCTTCGTCAAGTTCTCTTTCCGCTTTTTTAAATGCTTCAGGATCTTTATCGTAGGCTTCTTTGTAGATATGGTCTGTTTTACACCACTCACCATGCTCATGTGCATGGGTTTGTGCAAAACTCAAAGAGCTAATGGTAAGTAGGGCAACAAGTAGGAGTAGAGGTTTACGCATATTTAGATTTCTTTACGTTCTACAAATTAAATTAACATTGTCAAATTAAGCTATTGTTATTCAGAATTAATTAACGTGATTTATAAGTGGTAGGTTCTAACACATACTTAGAATTTTCAATTTTCTTGCTCTGCCATTACTGTAGCTACGGTAGCATCGCCTGTTACATTTACCACAGTTCTACACATATCTAAGATTCTGTCAATGGGGAAAATAATGGCTATCCAAAAAGGAGGTAAGCCTACCGATTGAAGTACCATAATCATCATAATAAGGCCAGCACTGGGTACTGCCGATGCTCCTATTGATGCTAAAGTAGCGGTAAGCACAATGGTGAGTTGCTGAATAAGGTCCAAGTCAACTAGGTGTATTTGCGCTAGATAAATAACTGCAACAGAAATGTAAAGACTTGTTCCGTCCATATTTACGGTTGCTCCAATTGGTAAAACGAAGCTGCTAATTTTCTTAGGAACACCTAGATTCTCGTTTACACATTGCATTGTTACCGGTAATGTAGCCGCGCTTGAACTTGTGGTAAATGCAAGGGTTTGTGCGCGTCTTATTGCCTTTAAAAATTGAAAAGGCTTATGCTTTTTAGAAAATAGAGCAATTATAGAAGGGTAAACCACAATTACCAATGTGGCTAATCCTGCCACAACTACTAAACCATATGTGCCTAATGATGAAAGCATTTCGCCAAGTACACTCAGGTCGTCTTGTGCCATTTCTGTTAACATACCAGCCATAAGTGCAAAAACGAAAAACGGTGCACCAATCATCACAATGTCAACCATTTTTAGAAATACTTCATTTAAGCCATCAACAACCTTATTAATTGGATCAGCTTTTTCAGGAGCAATAAGTAGGAGCACAACTCCAAAAAACAAGGCAAAGAATATTATTTGAAGCATTAAACCATTGCTACTTAGCGCCAAGAAAATATTACTTGGTACCATATCTATTAAAATCTGCAATGGGCCTTCTTCTTTTCTATTTGTTGCAGTGGAAGCCTTTTGCTTAATATTCTCGTTGCTCTTAAGTTTTTCAAGATCAGCTTTGCTGGCATTAATTAAGAGCTCATATTCAGGGTTGTCAAGATAATTCTTACCGTCTTTTATTTCAACACCGTCAGTTTCTTGTACCCACATTTCATAGGCTAATCTATTTTTTACTTTAAGAGACTCTACTAGGTTTTCACCTGGTTTAATGGTATTAACTGCAAACAGCCCAACTGCGATGGCAATAACGGTTGATACAACATAGAAGCCAAGGGTTTTTAAACCCAAAGCCCCGAGCTTTTTAATATCCTTAAGGTCGGCAATTCCTTTAATTATAGAAAAGAGCACAAGAGGAATGGCAATAAGCTTTAAGAGATTGATGAAAATTGTACCAAATGGTTTGATCCAGTCAAGGGTGAATTCTTGTATGCCCAAAGACACACCAATAAATGCCCATGCTATACCTAATGCCAGTCCAATTAAAATCCGCCAATGAAGTGCCAAATCGATTTGTTTTTTAAGATGCCGAAAATATGACAACTTAGGTGCTTGGACAAAACTGATACCTATAGGCTTTGAAAATCAATGCATAAAATATTGCACCTTTGTAAATATGGAATCGGAATTGGGCATAGTGCTCGTGTCTTTATTATTCTCTGCATTTTTTAGCGGAAGCGAAATTGCTTTTGTTTCTACCAACAGATTGCGGATTGAAATTAAAGGTAATAAAGAAGGGTTTATTTCAGGTTTGCTTTCAACTTATGTCAAGCGTCCATCGCATTTTATAACCACCATGCTTATTGGTAACAACATTGCCATGGTGATTTACGGTATATTCTTTTCATCATTTATAATGGGCATTTGGGAATCGAATAATTTATACGGTGCCGATAATCCTCTCATCATCTTTTTGTTGCAAACCGTTTTAGCATCAATTGTAGTTTTAATCATTGCAGAGTTTATTCCAAAAGCGCTTTGTTCATTAAGCCCATTTAAAGTGCTTACAGCTTTTGCCTTGCCTTTAGCCATTTTTTTCTTTCCATTTAAATACTTGGTAGAGATTACGGTTTGGCTGGCTAAATTGATTCTAAAATATTTATTTAGGGTTCAAATTGAAGAAGATGAAGAAAGCTATGACAGAATAGACCTTTTTCATATGGTAGATGAAAGCTCAACTGAAGATGATGAACTTGAAGGTGATGTAAATACACAAATTTTCAAGAACGCTTTAGAGTTTGCCAATACAAAAATTAGAGATTGTATGGTGCCACGGCCTGAAATTGACGCCGTAGATATAAGTGCGGATATTGAAGCGCTAAAAACTTTGTTTTTTGAAACAGGTAGAAGTAAGCTGGTAGTTTACAGAGAAAATATTGACAATATTCTGGGCTATGTTCATTCAATTGATTTGTTTAATGACCCTGAGTCTATTCAGAATATGATAATTCCAATGCCATTTGCAAGCGAATCAACACCTGCAAGTGAGCTTTTAAGAGAGCTTATTGATAAGCAAAGAAGTGTTTCGCAGGTTGTAGATGAATTTGGCGGAACTGCTGGAATTGTGACAATTGAAGATTTGATTGAAGAGATTTTTGGCGAAATTGATGATGAATATGATGTTGACGATTTTACTGAAAAACAAATCAGCGAAAACGAATTCATTTTTTCTGCCAGACTTGAAATAGAGCATATTAATGATAAGTATGAATTAGGAATTCCTGAGGGTGATTATGACACCTTGGGAGGGTTTCTTATTCATAATTACCAGAGTATTCCTGAAGAAGGTGAAGAAATATCGGTTGACAGGTTTACATTCAAAATTTTGGGAATGGACGGTGCTAGAATTAACGACTTAAGATTACTTGTAAATAGTGATGAAGAATACGGGTAGGCTCTACTTATTACCTAATTTAATTGCTGAAGGAACCGCTTCATCAGCCTTGCCCGATTACAATAGGCTACTGATCGCGGAGCTTGGCCATTTTATTTGTGAGCATGCCAAGCAGCTACGTGTTTTGTTAAAAGCTTCAGGCTTAAAATCACCTTATGATCATATTGAGTTTTTTGAGCTTAACAAACACACCAACCAACATGAAATTAGTAGTTTTTTAAAACCACTGTTTGAAGGAAAAGACATGGGCTTAGTTAGTGATGCTGGTTGCCCAGGGGTGGCCGATCCTGGTGCTCAAGTTGTAGAGATAGCCCACCAAAAAAATATAGAAGTAATTCCTTTAGTTGGCCCATCAAGTTTATTAATGGCCTTAATGGCGTCTGGGTTTAATGGTCAGCAATTTACGTTTAACGGGTATTTACCACAAAAGGAAAAAGAACTTAAGAATAAACTATTGGAGTTGGAGCGCAAAGCGCTTGCTGGCAGTACAGAGTTATTTATAGAAGCTCCTTATAGAAACCAAAAAATGCTTGATTTCATATTGAAAAGTCTTGGAGCCAATACCAAGCTTTGTATAGCATTTAATATTATGGGGCAAAACGCTTTTATCAAAACAAAGCCCGTTTTTCTGTGGAGAAAAGAAAAATTAAAGCTTTCTAAAGAACCAGCCGTTTTTATTATTGGTCGTTAGTTAAACTTAAAAGTTCTTGGGTTACTGGGCGCACTTTTCTAACGTCGTAGTTAAAGCAAACCATCCTTGTTTTTGCAATAGCTAATAATTTACCTGTGGTAAGGTTTGTTAACTCATAAACGAAATCAAATGAAGAATTACTGATATCGTCTATAGCTATTTTAACCAAAATCTTATCATGCAAAAAGCCTTCAGATTTAAACACTATTGCCGCATCGCCTTGAATTAAGCTGGTGTTTGCACCTACATTTAATTCACTCAATCCTTTTTGGGTTAAAAAGTCGATTCTAGCTTCTTGCAAATAGCTTTGTATTTTGTCATTTGCAAGATGATTGCCGTAGTTTAAGTCAGTAACCCTAACTTGAATTTGGAAACTATGGTGGAATTTTTCAGGGGTTGAAATGCTAATTTTAGGCATAGGGATTATAAAGTCGCGAAAATGAATTTTTTATCTCTATTGCTATAAAAGCAATAATACACTTGATTATTTATCTTAGCCACCGTTGGGTAAAGTATAATTTGCCCCTTTAAGGCGTATTTATAGTAGGCTTCGCTCGCCGATGCAAAGGCCATTTTACTTTTACCCAAATAGGGGCTCTTATCTCCTTTATTACTAGTGGTGCAAAAAAAAGTACTGCTCATGCCCTGCATGTGTTGCAGAAAAGCGTAATGACTTGTAGCGCTTGATTGTAAGGCATAAAATGAAAATGCCGCATTATTCTTTCTCCTAGATAAAGTTGGACTTATTGCGTTTTCAGCATTTATCCAATCCTTCTCATTTTTCATTGGCTCATACTCTGACAAACTATAGTGTTCAAAAGGACCTTTTGTAATTACATTAATGCCTAAAAACCTTAATGGTCTTGTGGTATGAATATTAAGGGCTTCTGTGGTTTCAATTGAAAATGATCCTTTTTGGCCCCTATTTAAGTTGCTAACAGGTGATCCAGTGCCATTGCTATATCCATAGGGGAAAAACTGATTGTATACAGTCTTTTCGAATTTTAAATCAGCTTTCTGAACTACTGCGCCGCTGGCAAAAAGTGCACCCTGATATAAGTAATTACCTTTTAAAATTGAGCCATAAATACCTCCAGTAGGAATGCCTACAGTTTCTAAATTAAAATCGGCCTTGTAAAACGAGCTTGATTTTAGCTTTCTATCATATTGTGCCACTAGGGTGCTAAAGCCGTAATCAATTGATATGGAAATCTTTTTGTGGTTAAAGTAATGTTTTACCGATCCAAGATGCATTAGGTTTTCACTTGCAGCATAAGATTTATGAACTAGGGTTTTTGATAGTTGAGGAAACTGTTCTACACTCTTTTCCCAATAGCCACTATACTGCGTGTCAAAGTTAAAATTGAAAGACTCAACCTTCTCACCTTGTATGGCGATAGTTCCTTTCGGGAGTTGATCTTTAGACTTAATGTAAAAAATGGAAGTATCACCAATTGAATAATTGCCCAGAAGTTTGTCTGATCTCGTTAACTCAATTCCCGTTTCAATCCGGTTTAAATTTCCGCTGATTGTATTTACTCTAAGAAGCCAAATGTTTGCAGAGTCAGCTCTGCTATAGTATATCAATAGGTCTTTTCTATTACCTGCTATTTCAATGATCCTTGGCTTGTAACCTATATCTTTTAGGTTAATACTTCCACTTTTTTCAAGGCTAAAATTGTAGTCTATCCTGTAATAGTGTAAGCTTATATCATCAAAAAATATGGTGTGAAACCCGTTGCCATAGTCAATAATATGGTTAGCAGCTTTCTTATTGCCTTTAATTGCAAGGGTGCCAACAATATTCTGGGCTATTGAGGTGCTAGCGCTAAAGATTAGTAAAAGAAATTGGAGTCTTTTCAAAAGCATGCTTATGCAAACCTAATTAACTCAATTTGGCTGAGTTTATTCTTTAATAAAAGTAGATGTGTAAATTGAATGTTCTGCTTCCAGCCTAATCAGATAGGTGCCTGACTCTAATGACTCGATTGGAACAATTGAACCATTAGAATTTTTACCATTTAAAACAACTTGCCCCAATGAGTTGAATATCGAAAATCTATTGTAATCTTCAATACCATTAAGTGTTATTTGATGACTGGCTGGGTTAGGATACAAACCAATATTTTGAATTTTTGGTGCAGGCGGTAATGATGTTCTCACACCTAAGGTAAACCACTTAGGGTTCCTTCTTTCTGGTATAAGTTTATAAGGCTCAACACCACTTTTTACAGATACTTTATCGCCTTTTAGCTGAATCAAATACAAGGCGGGTTCGCCATTTTCATCAAGATCTGTAACCACCAAGCCAGAATCAGTATTGGTATATGATGCATGGGCCAATGTTTTCGTTTTCAATACATCGGTTCTATTGGCGCCATTTTCAGTTATTGACCAAGCAACTACTGTGTTTTGATCGCGTTTTTTATCAAAAACATCATGTACAAAAAGATTGGTAGTATTTTTTGCAAAAGATGGATATCTAAAATCTAAACCCGAGCTTAGTTGGTCATAGTAAACATAAATTTCGCCCTTGCTAAAGTTATTGCTGGCCGTATCCCAAACATTCATTTCGCCAATATTCCAAACCAAATGTGTCTGACCTAAATCGTCAATAAACTTGCTTTTGTAATCAAAAATTATTTTAGTACCATGGTAGTCCCATTCCATTGAGCCCACTTCAAGCGGAATTAAATCGTAAAATTTCTCTTTATGATTAACAGTAGCTTTAATGTTCAAATTAAACTGGCGTATCTCGCCATTACTCATGTTGTAAATATGAATTGATGTATCAAGCATTGAATTGGCCAAAGCCAAGCGCTTGTTGCCCTTGCTTACCGATACTTCTTTAAATCCAGGTGATATTGAATCAGACATTTTGTGAATGCCCAGCTTTTGACCATAGTTTATCCGTACCACTTCAAAGTTTTGGTCAATGGTATAAATATACTTTCCGTTATCAGTTACGCTAGCATTCGAACGGAAATCAAAATCATCTGAAAATCGCTCATCTTCGCTATTCTCGGCCATTTTGTAAAGGCTCATCACATCGTCAAACCCATTTGCACTTACCTTGCTTATTACGTAGTTCTCTCCAATAATCGAAGGCAAGTCATCTGGGTTAATCTCTTTATTTTCAGTAATTAAGCCCACTTCGTTAAAGGCCTGTTTTATTATGTTGTAGTAATCGCTACCAACGCCATATCTAATATCAACGGCTAAGAACATGGCATTCTTAAAGTCGTTAAAGTTGGAACCAGCCGTTAAATAGTTGGTCAAAACTTCAAAGAAAAGTTCAGACACAACAGACATCTCCATACCATCATTATTACTGCCTTTGGTCATTAAGTAGAATGCATGACTTATTATGGTAGAATTATAATGTGCTGCTTTCTCGCTATTAACAAGCTCATCGTAATGATTAGCAGTATATCCATTACTTTCATTAGTACCCCAATTTCCAGAACTACTAAAGCCATTATGTGGGGCTTCAGGGTTTCTAATTAATCCGCTAAGCCTATACTTTTTGTTGATGTTAGAATTTTCGCCAATGGTAAAATTGCCGTCTACGATAATTGCCATTATATCACAAATGGCTTCAATAAGTGCCGCGTTTTCTATCGTATTTCTACTAGATTTCTCAATATTAGTTGCGTTCTGAATTAAACCATGAGTGAGCTCATGAGCAACAACATCTAAACCTTTTGATAGGGGAGAGTTGTATTGATTTGATCCTTTACCCAAAAATACGACTCCGCCACCTCTATAACTTGCATTATCCCAGCCTACGAAAGGATTGAGCGGATCGTACATATTTACATAAATAGTAATGTTTGTGCCTTTATTATCGAAAGAATTAAAATTAAACGGCGCTTGAGCAAGCCTGTTGTAATAGGTTGATGCATTATTTTGAGCAGAAACAGCGGCTTTCTCTTTTATGTTTTTACCAAATGAATTTTCAAGTGCACTTGGGATTTTTGCATTTTCAATTTCATCTCTAGTAAGGCCATTAGCGTCAAAAGTTCTAATTACTCCAATTCCGCCTTCGGGAATTACGCTATTTTCTGCATCAAACATAGGTTTGCTAGCATCTACCAGGTAATAAGAGTCCCCTGATTTATAAGTGCCTATTTCAACTTCTTTATTATCAAGGTCAACACTGTTTTTGGATCTTTTAGGTCCGTCTATGTTGCAGCTCAGTTCTTTTTTTGAAAGAACTTGGCCACTTATAGCCGATACAAATACTTGCCATGTTTCATGTAAACTCGGACAAAATTCTACCTTCCAACAAAGCTCCAATTTGTTTTTGTGAGTCACGTAAAATAAATCTGCACTTGGTCCTTTGTAGGCCATTAGCCTTTTTTGAAAACTATTTAGAGCGTAAACCTTAGTAACTTTTGTTAACTCCTTTTTGGTGATTTCAATGGCCAAGCTTTCGTTTATAGTCGCTGTTTTTGCTTGAGAAGTAAGGTTGGTGGCTAAGCCATTAATGGCCCTTAACTTGCCTTCTTGGTCAAAGTGCACTTTTAATTCTTTACCAAAAACTTTTATTCCATTTACTTCTTGACAAAAAGAAACATGCTTTGAACCATGACTTGTTTTTGTAAGAGATGTTATTTGAAATGTTCCATTATCTGGGGCAATATCTAATTCAGTCTTAAGTCTATTAAGGTAAATTGATGCTAAAATAGATGGGTCGTCTTGCTCGCCAATAATCGCACTTGTTTGACTTGTAAGAAATATGGCCTTACTGCCTGGCGTGTTTTCTGTTTTGACCAGGTCGTAAAAATTTAATTGGTTACTTATTGGGTCAACAGAAATGAAACTCCTTTTTGTGCCTGATGTTTTGACTGGTTCAGAAGCCATGGCAATTTGAGAAAAAGCACATAGCATGGCCGTAAGAGACCTTATGATGCTATTTGTTTTTACTAAAGTCAAATTAAACAGGAAATTTAGACACCGTAAAAGTAAAAAACAGATGTTAATTAATTCATATTATGTGGTGTATGTGCAAGATTTTCAGTTAGATGTTAGTCAAAAGTTAAGGGAGTAAGGTCTTCACGTTTAACTAGATCTGCCATATTCTCAATAAGGGCCTTTATTTCATTTGGGTAGTTCATAATTGCAACCACGGTCTTGTATTCTTTGCCACATTGGTAGGTAATAATTGATGAAGGTAGGTCAGAAACTCCCACTCCGTAGAGTGAGTCTAGTTTGCAAAAACTCATCTCATTTAAACTTGATTCAATTTGGCGAAGTTCTTTATTACTTAATGTCAATGCAAAATCACCTTTTTCAGACATGAACTGTTTTTTTTCAATCAAAACGCTTCCATTATCGTAAATTTTTACATCAAATACTTCGCAGGTTCCAAAACATGGTGTTCGGCTATAGCTCATTAGTAAGGCTTTATTTGTGTCGTTTTCTTTTTGAACTTTACAACCTGTACAAAATAGCAACCCCGCTATTGTAACTAAGATGAAATTTTTCATACACATGTTATTTTCAATCCAAAGGTGGGCTTTTACAATTTAATTACATTTTTGCAAGCTTACAAACACACCTAGCATGAGCGATACTAATGTGAAAAAAGGGAACTGGGTAGACAAGTTCTTAAATCTGGTTGAAAAAGGAGGTAATGCGCTTCCGCATCCTGCAACACTATTTTTGCTTTTGGCACTTTTGGTGATTGTATTGTCTTGGTTACTAAGCCTACTAAATATATCAGTTGACAACCCCGCAACACCTGATGTTGTTGAAGCCATTAAACCTGTGAACCTGATGACCAAAGAAGGTTTGCATCGAATTCTTACAATGATGGTGAAGAATTTTACTGGTTTTGCACCTTTGGGTACTGTATTGGTAGCCATGTTAGGAATTGGTATAGCTGAAAGTAGTGGCCTAATAGGTACTGGTTTAAGACTTTTGGTACTAAAGGCCCCAGAGAGACTTTTAACTTTTGTTCTTGTTTTTTCAGGTGTGCTTTCGAATATGGCCAGCGAAGTGGGATACGTATTGTTAGTTCCACTTGGTGCTATAATTTTCTTAGCCGCAGGTAGGCATCCAATTGTGGGTATGGCGGCAGCTTTTGCTGGCGTTTCTGGTGGGTACAGCGCCAATCTTTTTCTAGGAACTGTAGACCCATTGTTGAGTGATCTTTCAACTGAGGCAGCTCAAATTGTTAACCCTAACTATATAGTAAATCCTACGGCCAACTATTATTTCATGTTTGTGAGCACTTTTTTAGTGGCATTTGTGGGTACATGGGTTACAGAAAAAATTGTTGCGCCAAGGTTTGGAAAATATGAAGGAGATGCCGAAGTAGAAGAAATAAAGCCATTAACTGCTTTAGAGAAGAAAGGGCTCATGTGGGCTTCAATTTCTGTAGTTATTTTGGCCATAATTGTACTTGCTGGGCTCATTCCTGAAGAAGGCTTTCTTCGAAATCCAATTGATCTTGAAAATCCTGAAAACAACAGCGTGCTTAAATCTCCGTTTTTTAAGGGGATTGTAGCATTTATATTCCTCTCAGCGGGTATTGCTGGTGTGGCTTATGGAATTGCTGCAAAAACCATAAAATCAGATGCTGATGTAATGGAAGGCATGGGGAAAACAATGAGCACCATGGGACTTTATATTGTTCTCGTATTTTTTGCAGCTCAATTTGTTGAATACTTTAAATGGACCAATTTAGGACTGATTACAGCAATAAAAGGAGCTGATTTTCTTCAAGGTGCCTTGAGTCTTGAACCTGGAGAAACTCTAAGTAAACTTGATCTCATACTTGTGTCAATTCCTTTCATATTACTGGCTGCGGCTATAAACCTAATTATGGGTAGCGCATCAGCCAAATGGGCATTGATGGCACCTGTATTTATACCCATGTTTATGTTAATTGGTATTTCACCAGAATACACACAAGTAGCATACCGTGTTGGCGATAGTGTTACCAATATAATTTCTCCAATGATGAGCTATTTCGCCTTAATAATAGCGTTTATGCAGCGCTATGTTAAGAATGCGGGTATTGGAACAGTAATATCAACAATGTTGCCATATTCCTTCTTCTTCTTAATAGCCTGGTCTATTTTCTTAATCGTTTGGATTTTGATTGGAGTAGATATAGGACCTGGAGCAGGTTTATTTATTGAACAATAAAATTTAAAAATGTATAACGCAGTTACGCCTCAAGAGGCAGTTAAAGTTATTCAGCCGGGTGAAAACATTTGGATTCATTCTGCCGGGGCTGCACCCCAAGTATTAGTAAATGCGCTTAGTGAAAGGGTAGATGAATTAAGCGATATTACAATTTATCAATTGCATACTGAAGGTGAAGCACCATATGCACAACCTGGAATGGAAAAAACGTTTAAGGTGAAAGCGTTTTTTATGGGTAAAAACATTAGGGAGTGCGTAAACAGTGGCAGGGGCGACTTTGTACCGATTTTCTTGAGCGAAGTACCCAAGGTAATGCGCTCTGGAAAGATTAGCATTGATACGGCCCTAATTCAAGTATCAGAGCCGGATAAACACGGCTATTGCTCTTTAGGTATCTCTGTTGAAGCCACAAGAGCGGCCATAGAGAGAGCAAGCCACGTAATTGCCCAAGTAAATCCTAAAATGCCCAGAACACATGGCGATGGTTTAATTCACATAAGCAAATTTGATACGTTTGTTGAAGTTGATGAAGAACTACCGTTAATGCCGCCTCATCCATTAAGTGATGTTGAAAAAGCAATTGGGCAAAATGTAGCTTCTTTGGTTGAAGATGGCGCTACTCTTCAAATGGGTATTGGTTCAATTCCTGATGCGGCACTTTTAAATCTTACCAACCATAAAAACCTTGGTGTACATACCGAGATGTTTAGCGATGGACTATTAGATCTAATTGATAGGGGAGTGGTAGTTGGCAACAAGAAGAAAAGCCATAAAGATGTAATTGTTACTGGTTTTTTAATTGGTACAAGAAAATTGTACGACTACGTAGATGACAATCCCTTTGTAAGGGTGCTAGATATTGAATATGTGAATGACACACACAGAATTTCAAAGAACCCAAAGGTAACTTCAATAAACAGTGCTATAGAAGTTGATATTACCGGACAGGTTTGTGCTGATTCTATTGGAACGAGAATGTACAGCGGTGTTGGCGGTCAAATGGACTTCATAAGAGCTGCATCATTAAGCGAAGGTGGCAAGCCAATTATAGCCTTACCATCAACAACAAGAAGAGGAGACTCTAAAATTGTTCCGTTTCTAAGGCAGGGGGCTGGTGTAGTAACTACAAGAGCACATGTACATTACGTAGTTACCGAATACGGAGTTGCTGACTTATACGCCAAGAGTTTGAAAGAAAGAGCCAGAAGAATGGTTGATATAGCACACCCTGACCATAGGGAAGAATTAGACCGTCTAAACTTTGAAAGATTTGGTGGTTTCTATTACTAATTAGAAGATACGAAATTCGAATAACTAAAAAGCCCCGAGTTAGTTTTCTCGGGGCTTTTTCGAATATTACAATTCCTAACTGCGTGTATGTTTTAACAATTCCTTAAAAGGAATTTGATCATATCTGTAGTGGTAACTATGCCCATTAATTCTCCATTAGAAATTACTGGAAGGGCATGAAATTCATGGGTTGCAAAAATCTGAGCAACTTCTTTTATTGATTGATATGGATTTATAGTTTCTACATTGTTAGCCATTACTTGTTCAATGCTCAGCATTTCATAAATAGGAGCCGCCATCTCTTCTTCACCTTCTTCATCTGCCGTTACATAAGCTTCAAAAAAGCTCAGTCTTTTCATATCTGTAAGGCTAAGCATGCCTACCAATTTGTTTCCTGATGTTACAGGAATGTGTCTAATATGATTTTTCTTAAAAAGCTTAGCCGCTTCTTCAAGGGTGTTTGAAAGATTTACAGTAATTACACTCTCGGTCATTATAGTTGAAATAGGATCTAATTGTTTCATCGTAGAACTGTTTTGATGAAAACAAATCTTGCCTTTATTAAAAAGGAATTTGATGACCTAGCTCATTGTTTTAGAGCAATATGTATTCTTAATTAATGAACTTTATCGCTTAATGATAAACTCACAGCGTCGGTTCAATTGTTGCCCTTCTGATGTAGAATTTGTGGCTACAGGTTTTGTAGCTCCAAAATATTCCATTTTAATTCTCTTTTTGTCAATGCCTTCACTAATCAAGTACTCAACTACTGTTTGGGCCCTGTTTTTAGAAAGCTCGTTATTATACCTATTGCTTCCCATATTATCCGTGTGTCCGTGTACCTCAATGTCCAAATCAGGGTTTTCAAAAAGAAGGTCAATAAGGCTATCTAGAAAAAAGTAATTCGTATCAAGAATTTCGTATCTGTCAAATTCAAAATAGAAGCCTTTAAAGGTAAATGGCTCGTCATTTAACAACTCTGCCAAATCAAGATCTTGAAAGTATCTAGTAGTAATTAGCTCTTCTTCCTCGTCAACCGGAATGTTTGCTCCACACTCTGACTCATTTGAATCGTTTCTTAATTCAACTGTAAAATCATCGATATAGTAGTAGGCAAAGCCACCAGCCTTGGGGTTCATTATTTTAAGATTTGTACTGGTATCGCTATTAAAATTGCCAAGGGTAATATACTTCTCACCACCCGATGCAAAATAAAGGCCACATATTTTCTTCCAACTGTAACTATCACCGTAATTGTTTGGAGCATTAATTACACTTGGCTTAATACCTTCAAGCATTTTACCTTCATCTTTTTTGACTTCTTTTATCTCTGCTCTTATTTTTTCAAATTCTGAAGTGTCTCTATTGCTTGTTATGTTGGGGTCAAAGTTTTCTGTTGTATCAAGGTCAGGCAAAACTATTGAAGAGTCTTGATCACTTATGTCGGGGTATTTTTTGGTAATTAAAAATTCAAATGCATCAGTTGCTAAGCCACTATTTTCTGATAGCGCAGCATATAGTGAAATAACATAGTATTGGTTTTTTTCGAGGGGTTCGGTGAGTTTAGCCGTTAAAAATTCCCTGTAGTTCCCTTTGTCAAACAAATACATGCCAACATACCCGTAACCGGTAAGTGCCTGTTCATTACCCATTATATTGTCAGGAACACTCATAATAATACTACACGAATTATAGTAGTCTGGTGTGCCAAGAGTTTGATCCCAATACTCTAATTGATGCAATGTTGTGGTATTAACATTTGAAGGGCATTCGCTGTAACATTCAAAGCTTGGGTCATTCAGCAAATTATAGTCGCTAAGTGTTACATCTTCGCAATCAAAAGAGTCTAAGATTGCCTTGCAAGGATCATGTCCATTTTTTGATTCTAATGAAACATTATCTATATAGTAATACGCTCTTCCTTCTCTTGCCATTCTCACTACTTTTTTAGAAACAGTAGATTCATCATCAAGAAAATTTCCGATAGTTAAATATGCCTCGTTGCCTTTGGCTATAAATGAGTCTTCAATAAGTATCCATGCCCTTTTGTCATCGTAAAAAGCCTTATTGTCAACTAAAATTTGAGTTGAATCATTTAAAACGCCTGTTGTTTTAGCATCAGGTCTTTCATTTGAAAAAGAAACTCCAAAGGAGCTAACGGCAAATTCGCTGTTTCTTGAGAGTTTAACGTACATCTTAAAAATGTAAGATTCACCTTCAATAAGTCGGCAGTTCAAAGGAGTTGTCAAATACTCTCGGTAATTCTTAATGCCGTAGGTGTGAATTCCTACAAATGCCTTACCACTTAGTGATGTTTGCTCATCGCTAAATATTTTGGTTTGTCCTTGTGTAGGTGGTCTCCAGGTAGTTACATTATTTTCAAGGGCTTTATAGCCAAAATCATAATTTTCAAAATCAGAAAATTCTTCAAAATTCCCGTTTCGAATAAGGTTTTGGGCACCAAGCCATGTGGTACACAATAAAACCGTTATTAAGCTTATAAAGCCTTTACTTCTCACTCCTCAAAAATCTTTACCAAATTGGCTAATAAATCAAATGTACTATTTAGCACGTGTTTTTTGCCGTTTAGCGTATATAGTGGTGTTGATAAGGGATTTAGTATGCTATTTTTGACTCTATGGAATGGATAGTACTATTGATTGCAGCCATTGTAATAATTGTAGGAATTGGCGGTTGTGTATTGCCAGTTATTCCTGGACCGCCCATAGCATTTATAGGTTTGTTAATTACACATTTTACAGCGCAAGAGTATCGATTTGCGGTTTCAACCCTAGTAATTTATGGGGCACTGGCAGCAGCCATTACCGTGCTTGATTTTTTAGTGCCTGCTTGGGGAACTAAAAAGTTTGGGGGAACCAAGTATGGAACTTGGGGTAGCACCATAGGGTTGTTATTAGTGGTGTTTTTTATTCCAATTCCTTTTGTGGGGCCCATACTCGGCATTATAATAGCACCATTTTTAGGAGCATTAATTGGCGAGTTAATTGGCGGAATGGAAATGAATAAAGCCATGAAAGCAGGTTTTGGATCGTTTATTGGCTTTTTAACAGGAACCTTGCTAAAGCTTGTTTATTGCTTTGTGGTTTTTGGTGCTTTTCTTGGCAAAATAGGCTGGCTGCCATGGTTTAACTGATTCTACTCTTCTGGTAAAAGACCAATTCTCATGTACTGCATGGTACCTTTCTTAAACAGAAACTTGAATTCGTAAGTAGTTCTGTATGTAATAACTTTATAAATGCTGCCTTCTTCTTCAGTAGGGGTGCCAATTTTCTCCTTAATCTTTTCAGGGCTCATATCAAGGGTAAGCCCTAGGGGCAATACTCCATTAAACCTGTTGAATATGGTGTTATACAAATTGTATTGATCGTTGAAGAAGTAAACTTTTTGAATTTCACCGGCGTCATTCATTGAGATTGATACACCTTGCTCTGTCCAATTCATTTGCGTCTCAAAATCATTTCTAAATTCATGGGAGGTAGGCTTGCCATAAGAATCAAATTGAGCCCTTACATCGCCATCTTGAAACGTTTTGCCCAAAAAGGAAAACCAATTAATGTCGGCCGGAGCTAAAGCAAGGCCAATTAGAGCTATAAGAGCTAGGCTAAAGTATTTCATTTTCAATGTTTTTTACCAATACGCAAAAATGGCTTTTACGGTTGTTTTTCGCATTATTTAAGACCCTAATGTGGTGTTAATGATAATTAAAATTCAATAACAACCAATTTGTTTAACAAAGGCCCTTCATTACCATATTTTTGTAGATTCTACATGTGAAATCATTCTATTTTTATTAAGCATGAAAAAGGTTTTATTGGTTTTTGTGGCGCTCATTATGTTGCTAGTGGCAGCAATTGCTGTTTTGCCATATTTTTTTAAAGATGACGTTGTTAGCTATCTAAAAAATGAGACGGTAAAAGGCCGCCTTGAATTTGATGAAGATATTAGCATAGGTTTAATTAGCTCGTTTCCTGATTTAAATGTTGCGATAAGGAATATTAAGGTAATTAACGCCGCTCCCTTTGAAGGGGATACTTTAGCAGCTTTAAAAGAATTGAATGCTACAATTGATCTGATTCAAATCATAAATGGGAATATTGAAGTTAAGTCGATAAACGTAATTGAGCCAAAAATTAAAGTAATTGTAAAGGCCGATGGTACAGCTAATTATGATATAGCTCTTGAAAGCGAAGAAGAACCCAGCGAAGAAGAAGAATCGACCGAAGATGATGCCTATTCATTCAAAATTTCATCTTTTACTATTAGCAATGGGCATATCGAATATCTAGATACATCACTTCTTACTTATACAACATTACAAGGTTTTAACTTCGATATGTCTGGCGAGTTCAATGAAGAGAATATGACCATTGAAAACATGATAGCTGCGGAAAGCTTTGATCTTGATTTTGAAGGTGTAAAATATATTTCTAACGCTAAAATGAGCTATAACGCTGATATGATTTTACATCTTAATGATGAAAAGTACGATTTTTTAGAAAATGAACTCTTAATAAATGAATTGGGTCTTGCGTTTGACGGAACCTTTGCTTTTGTAGGCGAAGACATGGACTTTGACCTAACTTATGGTCTTACTAAAACTGATTTCAAAAGTTTGTTGTCTATGGTGCCGGCTATTTATGCATCTGACTTTGATGGGTTGCAAGCCAATGGTAATGTTGATTTTCATGGTCATTTAAAGGGGTTAATGACCGAAATTGATTATCCCGAGTTTTCTTTTGTTATGAATATTGAAGACGGTGCATTTAAATATCCTGATTTACCTACGGCACTAAACAATACCCAGGTAAAACTTGATGTAACAAACCCGGGGGGCATTTTTGATAAGACTGTGGTCAAATTGTCTAAATGCCATTTTGATTTAGACAAAGAGCCATTTGATATGACCTTACTCTTAAAAAATCCAGATACTGATCCATATTTAGAAACAGAACTCAATGGTAAATTGAATTTGGCAAATGTGGCCACTTTACTACCACTTGAAGGAGTAAACAAGCTTGCTGGTATTATTGAGCCGCACTTAAAAGCTAAAGGCAATATGAGCGCCATTGAAAACGAGCAGTATGAAGACTTTTATGCGGCAGGAACATTGCAAATAACTGAATTTGCATATGCTGATAATGATTTGCCTGATGAAGTTGATATTCCTGATGGAAGGTTTTCTTTTGACCCACATTATGCAGCTATTGAAAATTTAGATATCATTTTAGGTAAAAGTGATTTGAATTTTAAAGGTAAGGTAGAGAACTATTTGCCCTATGTATTCCATAACCAAACCATAAAGGGTGAGTTGAGCCTAACCGGTCAAATCTTAGACCTTAATCCATGGATTACTGAAGAAGCTACTGAAGAATCGGAAACTACCGCTGAAGAAGAAACTGAAGACGATTATGAATTTGAGGTTGTAGAAATACCAGCCAACATCAATTTTGTATTCAACACCTTGCTAAAAGAAGTGCATTTTGAAAACTACGACATGACCAATTTTAAAGGAGAAGTGAGTGTTCAAGATCAAATCTTAAGCTTTAAAGAACTAGGATTAAATATGCTAGGTGGTGGAGTTGTAATGGATGGTTCATACAATACCCAAAATGTTAAAAAGCCAACATCGGATTTTAGTTTTAAGCTGCAAAATGTGTCAATACCAGGTATGTACCAAACATTTATGACCATTCAAGAGCTCATGCCAATAGCTGGTCAGCTTAATGGAGACGTAAGTGGTTTTATAAGGTTAAACTCAAATCTACAGAGCGATCTTATGCCTGAGCTTGAATCGGTGAACGGCAAGGCCAAGCTAAGTATTGATAAAGTAGAGCTTGAAGGAAATAAAATTTGGAATAAAGCAGTAGATTATATTGGATGGGGCGAAGACGCTAAAAAGCTGGTGATTTCAAAAGTTAAGCCAAGTTTCAATATTGTTGATGGAGATATTTATTTAGATACTTTCGATTTTAAAATTAGGGGGCAAGAGTTTGACTTTGGAGGCAAAAGCAGTCTAAACCAAACCGTTGATTATGCCTTAGACACAAAGGTTCCTGCAAAAGCGGTTTCTTCTTCGGCCGAAACTTTAATTAGCGAACTCTCAAAAAATAAAGTGAATGTTGATTTGGCTGATGAAATTGACATAAGATTTATGATTACTGGAGAGATGGAAGATCCTGATTTTAAACCAGTAGTAATGGGGGCAGACGGGAAAGCATTTAGCGTAAAAGATGCTGCTAAAAATGAAGCTAAGAAAATTGTAGAAGAAGGAAAAGAAAAGGCTATTGGTGCTTCTAAAGAAGAGTTGAAAAAACAAGCTGCAAAGCTTAAGGACGAAGCGGAGCTGCTAAGAAAGCAAGCTAAAAAACTTAAGAAAGAAGCTGCCGATTTTAATAAAAAAGCACAAGCTTTAAAAGCCGAAAGCGACAAGCTAAGAAAAGAAGCAGACGCGCAAAAGGCCAAGATTGAAAAAGAGATGGCTAATGTGCCAAAACCAATTAGAGAAAAAGCAATGGAGAAGGTGGATGTGCTATTTGAAAAAGCCAATTCGAAACTAGATGAAGCCAATAAATACTTTGAACTGGCAAAAAAACCTGAACAAAAGGCTGACGAATTGCTTAAAAAGGCTGATGCTTTAGAAAAACAAGCTGAAGATATATTGAACGACTAACTGACTTATGATAAAATTTAAATGGATGTTGTTTACCATTTTAATGGTAACAACATCTAGTGTTTTCTCCCAAACTGCCGAAATCAGAGGATTTGTTTACAACGAAGAATCTGGCGAGCCCATTCCTTTAGCCAATGTCTTTTTAAAAGGCACAACAACTGGTGTTACAACTGATTTTAATGGTTTTTTTACCATTAATAAAATAAAACCTGGCAACTACACTTTCCTAGTTACTTCAATTGGTTTTGATACCTTTAAGCAAGAGCTCAAATTCCCAAAAGGTGAAATTATTACTAAAAACATTTATTTAAATGCAGCTGATTATCAGTTGGCTGAGGTTGAAATTAATGAAGAAAGAACCGCACGCCAAAATGAAGCAAAGGTTAGTGTAATAAAGGTTACCCCAGATAAAATAAAACGTATACCTACAATAGGCGGAACGGCTGATTTTGCGCAATACATTCAAATTTTACCAGGTGTAGTATTCTCTGGAGATCAAGGGGGGCAACTCTACGTAAGGGGAGGATCTCCTATACAAAACAAGGTTGTGCTTGATGGAATGACCATTTACAATCCTTTTCATAGTATTGGACTATTCTCGGTTTTTGATGTTGATATTATCAATAGTATTGATGTTTATACTGGTGGATACCCATCAGAGTATGGAGGTCGAATTTCTGCGGTAATGGATATAAAAACTAGAGCAGGTAACAAAAAGCGATTTAGTGGCCATTTAGAATCAGGCCCTTTTACTTCAAAGCTTCTTTTTGAAGGGCCCATTGTGCCATTAAAAGATGATAATGTAACCAGTAGCTTTATGTTTTCTGCGCGTTCTTCTTATTTAAAGCAAACCGCACCGGTATTGTACTCCTATGCCGATACCAATGGTTTACCATATGTTTTTAATGACTTTTATGGCAAGTGGAGTGTTCAAACACCAAAAGGAAGTAAGCTCGATGTGTTTGGTTTTTCATTTAACGATAATGTTGAGTTTGAAAATGCTACAAACTATAATTGGAATGCTTTAGGAGCTGGAACCAAAATTATGTTTTTGCCACCTCAAACTTCAACGGTAGTAGAGGCGAATTTTAATTGGTCAGATTATAGAATGGTTCAGACTGAAGCAGATGCCAAACCAAGGCAAAGCAGTATATCAGGGTTTGAAGGTGGTGTGAATTTTAGTTATTTCAGTGGAACTAACTTATTTAAATACGGTGCACAGTTCATTGGTTTTAATACAGACTTTAGTTACACCAACGCGGCAGGCAGAACGGTGAGTCAAGCAGCTTACACCACAGAGCTAGCAGGTTATATGCACTATAAATACAAAAGCGATAGAATTATTTTAGAGCCCGGTCTGCGTCTTCATTATTTCGCATCGCTTTCAGAAATGTCGCCTGAACCTAGGTTGATGGGAAAAATTCTAATTAGCGAAAATGTAAGGTTCAAGTTTGCTACTGGAATGTATGCGCAAAATTTAATTGATGCCAGAAGCGATAGAGATGTAGTAAATCTATTTTATGGATTTCTGACCGGTCCAGAGGACATTCCAGAAACATTTAGAGGTGAAGAAGTAAATACAAGACTTCAAAAAGCAAATCACTTTATTGCGGGTTTTGAGCTTGACTTAAGTGATAATCTCTATTTAAACATTGAAGGATTTTATAAGCGATTTACACATCTGACAAACATTAATAGAAATAAGATTTTTGATGACTCGCCCGAGTATGAAGACGAAGATGAATACATAAAGAGCGATTACATTGTAGAGAGAGGAGATGCCTATGGAGGTGACCTAACCCTTGAATACGAAAAAGGAAGGTTTTACTTCTGGGGCGTTTATACCCTTACATGGGTAGTAAGGCAAGATGAGAAAATATCTTACAATCCGCACTGGGATAGAAGGCACAATGTAAATCTTTTGGCAAGTTATGTTGCAGGTAAAGAGAAGAATTTAGAATTCAGCGCGAGATGGAATTTTGGCTCTGGTTTTCCTTTTACACAAACTCAAGGGTATTATGAATTTTTAGATTTTGGAGGAGGAATTACTACAGATTACCTTTCAGGAAATGGTGATTTGGGAATTTTATACGGTGATTTAAACGGCGGCAGGTTATCAACCTACCATAGACTCGATGTGTCTGTAAAATGGTGGAAAGAGTTGGATAAGCGGAAAAAAATTGAAGCAAACTTTTCTGTTTCAAATACTTACAACAGACAAAATGTTTTCTATTTTGATAGAGTAACCAATGCTAGAGTTAATCAATTGCCAATTTTACCAAGTTTAGGAGTAGGTTTTTATTTTTAGCCCATGGAATTTGATGAGCTAAGATCATATTGCTTGTCTAAGAAAGCTAGCTCAGAATCTTTTCCTTTTGGAGAAGATACATTGGTTTTTAAGGTTGCAGGTAAAATGTTTGCACTCGTTGATGTCGTTGAAGCATTTTCAGTTAATCTAAAGTGTAATCCCGAGAAAGCCCTTGAACTAAGGGCGCAATTTCCTGAAGACATAAGGCCTGGTTACCATATGAACAAAAAACATTGGAATACTGTAGTGCTAAGAAGTAGACTGAGCAATAATGAGATTAAAGAACTAATTGATCACTCGTATAATCTTGTGGTTAAGAGCTTGACCAAAAAAGCTAAAGAGTCTTATAACTTATAGGTTTTTAAGGGCGTTGATAAGAACATTTGAAAGCCCTTGAACTCCAACATTATGCTTATTCCAATTCTTAACAGGAGAACTTATATAATGGTAGAGTTTTCCTTTAAGGTCAATCCCCAAAGCATTAATTAAAGCCTGAGCCACAAAGTATTGGGGCCCCATTTTACCATCGTCAATTTTAATAGCGCATCCAAAGCCTAGATCTGGAAAAGACATACAGTAAACACCGTCAGCTCCAGTTTTTCCAAATACTTTTCCCTTTGAAGCTTCAATCAATTCAGTGCAATAGCGTTCTCTGCCAGCCACTAATAAAGGATTTCTTAAGCAAGCTTGTACTATTCTTTTGCAGCTTAAATTTCTTACTTGTGAATGGTTGTTCGATACTAGGTTTTTATATCCGATAGCCTGCTGGTATAGTGTTGTGGCATAATTTGGAGCTGAACAACCATCTTCACCAAGTATAAATGCTTCGGGGGCTATTTCAAAGAGCTCGGCACACGTATTCTTAATTAGAATTTGCGAAGTATGCTCCACATCAATGTAGTTGTCGGTAGACCAACCTAGGTATTTGCATAGTGCTAAAAAACCGGCATGTTTTCCACTACAGTTGTTGTGAATGTCTTCTGCCTTTGCACCCGTTTTTCTTATTTCATTTCTAGGAATTCTACCTGTGGGTAATTGTGGCCCACATTTTAAATTTGATTTATCTAATTCTATTTTTTTTAGAATTGAATTTACGGCCTGTAGGTGTTCAGCTTCAGCGTTGTGAGAACCACAGGTTACCGCAATTTCTTGGTCCGTTAAATTAAATCCATCAGCCGCTCCAGATTCAATAAGTGGAATGCTCTGAAAAGGTTTAAGGGCAGAACGCGTAAATGAAAGCTGGTTAACATCTCCGAGTGAGAAAATTATTTCTCCTTGTTTATTAACTAAACAAATTGATCCTGAATGAAAGCTTTCAACGATTTGGCCACGAGTTCGCTCCACTAAAATTGGATTCGACATATGACTAGAAGTGCAGATTTTTATTTACAGCATTCCATCTTACCCCAAAATTAAAAACAAGATCATTTCTATCAACTTGCTCAAACTCATATTTATAGTTCCTAAGCATCATGTTAAACTCAATGAAGAAATTGTGCCTTAACATATAACTCAATTCTACAAAAACAGTATTAATGTTTGTAGTAAGGCCTTGGCCTGCAAGTACACCGTATTCAAAAGGCCTATTTGCATAAAGTTCTAGAACGTCTGAGCCAAAATGATAACCAGCAGTATCAGAACCTTGAGTTGAATATGTGTAAGTAACTGTTGCGAATAGATTTTTAACAGGCATGTACTTCACTTGGTTAATAATCTCTTTGAAATTTGCCCCTAAAGGGTGTGCAAGCGTTTGGTTAAAATGTACATAGTTTGTTCCCGTATAATTATGAGAATAAGTATAGGGCCGCACCATGTTGTATTCTAATCTGTAATCTAAATACTTAACATCAAAAAGATCAACCGAATGCATGCCTAATTGTAGTGAATATTTATTGCCCCACCATTTGTCTCGGCTAGTCATTTCATAAAATTTGAACTCATCAATTAAGTACTGTCCATAAAGTGATAAACCTTTTGTAGGTAGGTAATTAATTGTTGCCGCCATAAGAACGTTATCAGGACTAGCACCTGCATTGTGTTCAAGAGCCCTATAAAAAATTATTGGGTTCAAGTAGTTAATATCGTAACCACGTCCGCTGCCATCAATATCATAGAACACCACAGCTTCATAAATTCCAAAATTTAAATTCTTAAGTAAATCTAAGCTTAAATAATGGGCAGCTAAGTATTTTTTGGGATAAACTAATGGCCTTGGATTCATGGAGCTATAGCCTTGATAATCAGAAAGCTCTGCGTAAAGGTTTTGATAATTAAACCTCCAAATTTTTGTGTTAATTCTCAGGTGTAAGTAGTCTTTTGCAAAATCTGATAGAATCATAGATCTAATTCCATTACCTATAAAATTTCTTCCATGGCCAAAGGTCATTTGTACATGGTCCTCAATGGCATTAAACGTTATATGCCCTCTGGCTGTGTAGTGATCAACGCCTTGATCACCAAAACCTTTGTAAAACCCTTCACCAGGAAGCTTTCCATACTGTCTTATATAGTCTCTAACATACTCTGGGTATCGTGCTTGATTTTCGCTCATGTAAGTGTAAAAAGAGAGCCTATGAAGTAAATTACCTCTTACTTCAAGTCCACGTTCATTTTTAAAAATTGGATCTTCAAGTTTAGATTCTCTCTCCCATCCTTGAGTGTAAAGAATTACTGGGTTTACAAACACCTGAAATTTATCTTGATTTAATGCGAACAAGTTGGCAGGGTCTTTATAAAAGGCGCCAAGAAAAGGCTTACGTTTAGCTGTATTTACTTTCTCTTTTGCCCAACCTGTATTGTCGTTCATTAGGTACCTGAAATTGAACGAGTCACTTCCATACACAAAAAGCTCTTTGTTTTCTCTCAAATAATCCCCTGCATCGTTTCTATGCATAGGCTGTAAATTAAAATGAGCTTTATTATTTAGTTTACCAGAAGCAATTTCGCCCCTTATCAAAAGATAATTACTCAAAGAATTTGTTGGAAGAAGCGGAGATTGAGCGTAAACACTCAATGAAAAGCTTATTATGCCTAAAATGATATAGATTCTATTCAATGCCATGATTTTATGAAGAACAGCTCAAAGCTGCAAAATTCGGACTAAAGTTACACTGTGATTTTTTGAAGCGCATGCAGTAGCCAATAATATCAATCGTAAATATGTCTTTTTAAACTTTATTCGTATCTCAAACTCTCAATTGGATCAAGCGAAGCTGCTTTTCTTGCTGGAAGAAAACCTGCACCTACCCCAACAAATGCACACAGTACAAAAGATATGAAAATCCACTGGTAAGGGATATTGGCATCCAGATTTAAGAAAGTTATTACAGCATTTCCGATTAAAAGACCCAGAACTATGCCAAATGCACCGCCTAATAAACTAATAACTGTTGCTTCGCTTAAAAACTGAAACCTAATGGCCCCAGAACTTGCGCCAACGGCCATACGAGTTCCTATCTCTTTGGTGCGCTCTGTTACCGTAACAAACATTATATTCATGAGTGCAATTAAGGCACCGCTTAAGGTAATGAGTCCAATAATTACCGCTGCATAGCTCACAAAACTCAAATTCTTTTCGAGCAGGTCTTGTAAACTTTCACTTTTTTGAATAGCGAAGTTGTTTTTAGCTCCTGGTTTTAATTTTCTTACAATACGCATAGCTCCAGTAGCTTGTGCAATGGCTTGGTCCATGCTAAAAACATCAGGAACAGTTACTTTAACTCCGTAATTACTACCCATGCTGGCCGCAAAGTTTTTCCTAGCTGATTGCATTGGGATAGCCGCCATTTTATCTAGTGAAATTCCAAAAGAACTACCCTTTTCTTTTGTAACACCAATTACTGTGTAGCGAATGTCATTTAGAAAGATTTGTTTGTCAATTCCTAAAAAGTTTTCTGAGAAAAGAAGGTTGTTTAACTCTCTGCCGATTACAGCAACATTTATGCCCTGTTGTATTTCTGTTTGGGTGAAATTTCTTCCGGCTTCCAATTCAAATCCACTTGATTCTAAGTAATTTATGTCGCCTGCAGTAATTGCAATGTTCGGATTTGTTTCGTTGTTTTTAAATCTAGCTTTTGCTTGAGTAGATGCGTTTACAGAAACCGATACTTTTAGTGTTCCGTCAATTATATCTGAAAATGCATTTGCTTGTCTGTAATCAATATCAGGAGCAATATCTTCAACACGTCTTCGGCCGCCAAACTTTAAAGGGTTGGCATCTTTGCTAATGCTAAAGGTATTGTTGCCTAGGCTATTAAGATTATTTACCAAACTCCATTTTAAGCCGTCAATGGCTGTTTGCATTCCTACTAAAGATGCAATACCCAAGGCTATTATAAGCATTGTAATTATTGCTCTCAGTTTATTTACCCTTAAAGAGTAAAATGCTGTTAAAAGTGTATTAAGAGTTGCCTTTTTCATTTTTTAAAGGCCTAAAAACGAATCCTTTTTGATTACTGGTTTCTTTAAAGTCAAGTTTATGCCCTTCAAGGTGTTTTAGCTCTCTTCTATCAATAACAAAACATAAGTTTTCATGTTCGTACTTCTGATCAGTAAAGCGTTTCTCGTCAATACCAAGAATTTTTTTTTGATGTGCACCTTCTTTCTTCACACCAAGTCTAATAAATGCTTCGTTATCAATATTTAGAAGTTCGTTATACTCCGAGAGTTTTTGCAAAGCCCTAGGCGTAATATTTATAGGAAGCGCTAAAGTTTTGGGAGTTGTGCTCATGCATTGCGTTAATTTGCGATTCAAAGCTAAGTAGAACGGTTAATCTGTAAACACAAGTAACATGGAATTATTAGAAGATGTTCTTAAAACAACTATTCCTGCCTTAATAGTTGCCGGTAGTATTGCCGTAGTATTAATGCAACACTTCAGAAATGAGAACGCAAAACGCGATCACGAGTTAAAACTTAGAAATAAAGAAACATCTCTTCCGCTTAAGTTCCAAGCTTATGAAAGATTGGTATTATTAATGGAAAGAATTTCATTGAATAATATGTTGCTAAGGCTTAGCGCAAGTGGAATGAGCGTGGTTGAGTTTAAGTTAGAATTGCTTCAAAATGTAACTCATGAATTTGAGCACAATTTGTCTCAACAATTGTATGTTTCAAATGCATGTTGGGATAAGATAATTGAAGCCAAAACCTACGTTATGAACACTGTGAATAACACAGCAGATCAGTTGGATCCAAATGCCCAATCTGAGCATTTGGTAAATGCTCTAATTCAGCATATTACTCAACAAGAATTATTACCACCATTAGAGGCTATTTACCTGTTGAAAAAAGAAGCTTCTTCTCTAGGCTAAAATTAGTTTTTGTTAGAGCTGTGAAAAAAATGTGGAAATCGTAATTCGTTGTATTATAGAGTGTTGTTTGTTAATGTGTGCGAATGCAGCGAATTAGAGCATGTTTTTAAAATGCCCCATTTTAGCCTGTTTTTGACACCTGTAAAAAAATCTAAAAAAGCAATAGGATGTAGTTGAATCTTTAAGAAAAAAACCCACATCTTAGCGGTCGAATTTGCAGGTCAATAAGCAGATATTTTATTAAACTTTTAACTAATGCTTACGTGAGTCAGGATCATGAAGTAATATGGAAGAATTGTCTCAATATTATTAAGGATAATGTTAATAGACAAAGCTTCAAAACTTGGTTTGAACCAATTAAACCAATAGCACTAGATGGTAGTGTTTTAACTATTCAAGTACCTAGTCTTTTCTTTTATGAATGGTTAGAAGAGCACTATGTTACTCTAATGAAAAAAACGATTAAAAAGGAGTTAGGTAGTGATGCCAAGTTAGAGTACAACATAGTTGTTGAAAACAGTTCGGGCAATAAAAAACCCTATACCATTAATATGCCGGGTAACCCTTCTAAAGGTGACTTTAATAGGGGGGTGAGTATTCCTGTTGATATTAGTGGAAGCATTAAAAATCCATTTGTAATACCAGGAATAAAGAAGCTTAGCATTGATCCACAATTAAATCCAAATTATACGTTTGATAGCTTAATTGAAGGTGAGTGCAATAAGCTTGCAAGATCTGCAGGAATGGCTGTGGCTAAAAACCCTGGTGGTACTTCTTTTAACCCATTAATGATATATGGTGGGGTAGGACTTGGTAAAACTCATTTGGTACAAGCCATAGGTAACTCAATAAAGCAAGACTTTAAAAGTAAAGTAGTGCTTTACGTACAATCTGAGAAGTTTTGTAATCAGTTTATAGAAAGCATTAAATCTAACTCGGTTAACGATTTTATTAACTTTTATCAGTTAGTAGATTGCTTGATTATGGACGATATTCAGTTTTTGGCTGGTAAAGAAAGAACCCAAGATATCTTTTTTCATATTTTCAACCATTTGCATCAAAATGGAAAGCAGATTATTTTAACATCTGATCGCTCGCCCAGAGATATAACAGGAATTGAAGAAAGACTTCTTTCAAGATTTAAGTGGGGCTTAAGCGCTGACCTACAAAACCCTGACTTTGAAACAAGAATTGCTATTCTTGAAAACAAGATGTACTTAGATGGTATTGAATTACCAAAAGAAGTAAGAGAGTACATTGCTTATAACATAAACTCTAATGTAAGAGAGCTTGAAGGAGCGCTTATTTCTCTTTTAGCTCATGCATCAATTAATAGGGCACCGGTAGATCTTGACTCTGCCAAAGAAATTCTTAAGAACTTCATTAATAACGTTTCTAAAGAGCTAACCATAGATCATATTCAATCGCTTGTATGTGAGTATTTTGATATGCCTTTGGATCTTCTTAAATCAAAAACTAGAAAAAGAGAAATTGTACAAGCGCGACAAATCTCAATGTTTTTGTCAAAGAAATACACCAAAACTTCACTGGCTAATATTGGTAAGTATTTTGGAGGGAGAGATCACTCAACAGTTATACATGCTTGCCAAACCGTGGGCAATTTAATGGATACGGATAGCATGTTTAAAGATCATGTAGAAGAGATTCAAAAGAAGATTAGCATTAACTATACCTAGATTAAAAAGTTAAAATAGATATAAAAAGGCTTGCTTTGCAAGCCTTTTTTAGTTTTCAGTAAACGCGTATTGTATCAAATTACTACCCATCATTAGTGCCATAAGTCTTATGTTCTCAGGGTCGTTATGTATATCTTCATCTTCCCAGCCATCGCCCAAATCGCATTCTAATGTGTAATAAACCAAAACGCGTCCTTCGTGCAGAATGGCCAGGCCTTGAGGAGCATTGCCATCGTGCTCATGAATTTTTGGCAGACCATTTTTAAAGTCATATTTCTGGTGGTATAGCTCGTGTGTAAAGGGTAATGCGATTAATTCTTTTTCAGGAAAAACTTTTTTAAGCATTAGTCTTACATAAGGGTCCATGCCGTAATTATCATCAATGTGCAAAAAACCGCCTGAGAGCAAATACAATCTAAGATTTTCTGCTTCTGAATCTGACAGTACCACATTTCCATGACCCGTCATGTGCACAAAAGGGTAATTAAAAATCTCTTCGCTTCCAGCCGATACGGTTTCTTCTTCGACTGAAATGTTGGTGCCCAAATTTTGGTTTGCAAATGCAATGAGATTGGGCAATGAAGTAGGGTTGGCATACCAATCACCTCCACCATTGTATTTTAAGCGTGCAATTCTGATTTCGTTTTCAGCAAAACTTTGAAAAAGAATGCTGCAAAATGTCAATAGGGCCAATGAAGTAATATTCTTTATCATTTAAGGTGTTGAATTAATATTTAAACAGGTTAGGGCATACAATGCAGCGGTTTCGCTTCTAAGTCTTTCGCTTCCTAACGCACAAGGCTTAAAATCATTTCTTAAAAGTAAGTTAATTTCATCAGAAGAAAAATCACCTTCTGGCCCAATTAGAATAAGGTTGTTTGCTTCTTTATGTTTAACAATATGTCCGTAATCATTTTCGTCGCATATTGCGACAAGTTTACAAGCATACTTTAACTCAAGAAGTTGCTCAAATTCAACTTCACTTATTTTAGGTAAAAAGGCCTTTCTACTTTGCTTAAGAGCTGATATTGTTGCTTTGTTTAGCCTTGATAAGTTAATGTTCTTTCTTTTGCTCCTTTTGTTGTGATAAAAAATAATTTCATTTATACCAATTTCGGTTAGTTTTTCAACCATCCATTCCATTCTAGACTGTGAGCCTAGTACACCACAAGCCAACGTGTTTTTAAACATCGACTCTTTTAACTCAACCTTTTTGGCAATTACCAAATAAATCAAATCTCGGCGGCTAACTTCAATTGTTCTGCACAAGTAAATTCCACCAACACCATTCGATACTAAAAATTCATCGTCAATTTTTAATCGAAGTACTTTTAAAGCATGGTGCGATTCATGATCTGGCAATGAATAGGTGTTATTTACACCAATACATTGAGGATCGTAAAAACAACTTAAGTCGGGGAGTTGAATCATTTTTACAAATAGAAGAAATAAATATGGATGGCTAAAATTGAATTACAGAACTATTAGAAAGGAAGTGAAATTCCAATATAATATCAACTGCAAACTTATAATTGGCATTTGTTAAGCATGTTGCTGTAAGTCAAGGCTATGTTTGCATACTCACGTAAGTTTTGAAAAGCGTTGAATATTCTGTTGAATTCATTGATTTTTTCTACATATAACTGGCTTATAACTCACGGAATTTATTGTGTTGATAGCACCTTCATTAAAAAGATCGATTTTTCAAAGTAGACCAATTCCAATTACTCATAATTTAGTATGTACTTTTGAATTTGAGGCTTAAAAGTGCTAAATGAGTATTTCTAGTGGTATATACGCTTGGCTTTTCAAAAAACGATTAGAGCAGATTGATGCGGTCAGGAATAGACCTATTGAAGTTCAACAAAAAGTTTTTGATAGGCTTTTAAATGATGCCAGAAATACACTTTTTGGCATTGATCATGGATTTCATGAAATTGATTCACTTGATGAATTTAAAAAAGCGGTACCTGTAAGAGATTACGAAGGCATAAAGCCCTACATACATAAGGCACTTGAAGGGCAATCCGATATTCTTTGGCCCGGTGCCGTAAAGTGGTTCGCAAAATCTAGCGGCACAACCCAAGATAGAAGTAAATTTTTGCCAATTACACCTGAATCGCTTGAAGAATGTCATTTTCAAGGAGGTAAAGATGTACTTGGTGTGCATATTGAAAACCATCCTGATACCAGCTTTTTAGAAGGTAGAAGCCTTGTAATGGGTGGAAGCCATAGCATAAATCAGTTGAATGAGAACAGTTATTACGGCGATCTTTCGGCTGTAATTACCCAGAACTTGCCCATTTGGGCAGAACTGCTCCGAACCCCAGATTTACGTACCGCGCTACACCCAAACTACGAAGAGAAAATTGAGATGATGGCTCAAAAAACCATCAATAAAAATGTAACCAATATTGTTGGTGTTCCTACCTGGACCGTTGTGCTTTTCAACAGAATATTGGAGATTACAGGCAAAGATCATATTACTGAAGTATGGCCAAACCTTGAATTATACATACATGGCGGTGTAAGTTTTAGCCCTTACCGTGATTTGTTCAAGAAGTTTATACCTAGCGATAGAATGAGCTATTTGGAGACTTATAATGCTTCTGAAGGATTTTTTGCTCTCCAAGATGATCCAACAACAGATGGCATGCTGCTAATGCTCGACTATGGTATTCTTTATGAGTTTATTCCAATGGAAGAACTTGATAATGAAAACCCTGAGACCATTTGTCTTGATGAAGTTGAAGTTGGCAAAAACTATGCGCTTGTTATAAGTACCAATGCCGGCCTATGGCGTTACAGAATTGGAGATACCGTAAAGTTTACATCAGTAAAACCATACAGGGTAAAAGTAAGTGGACGCACCAAGCATTTTATAAATGCATTTGGAGAGGAACTCATTATTGAAAATGCTGAGAAAGCCATTTATGAAGCGAGCAAAACACACAACTGTTTGGTGAAGGAGTTTACTGCTGGTCCTGTTTATTTTGACGGCAACAATAAAGGCGCACACGAGTGGTTCATTGAGTTTGAACACGAACCAGAAAGCTTCGATGCATTCATTAAATGCCTTGACGATGAAATTAGAAAGACCAATTCTGACTATGATGCTAAAAGAGAAGGGGATATGGCTTTGACACAGCTAAAAGCACATAAAGTTCCTGAAAGTACTTTTTACCAATGGCTTAAATCAAAAGGCAAGCTAGGTGGACAACACAAAGTGCCGAGACTTAAAAATGACCGCAGCATTGTTACTGAGATGACCTTTTTTATGGAGACGGGGTATTTTCACTAAATCGAGTTAAAGTGTTGAAGTTTAAAAGGTTAAAAAGTTATGAAAGAACCGAATTGACATCTTCAAAAACAATGAATATTCTTTAAACCCATGGTTTTTCTTACTCTCAGGGAATTCTGCAAAAAGCTAGCCTAGTTGTTAGTAAACGATTGAAGATGATATGGATTAAGAAACATTGCTTTTAGCGCTTTGTCATAAAAGAATATTGAAGTCGTTTCATTAATTCAATTCATGACCACTAACAATATTTTCGAATATTCTCCTTGAATTTTCAGTCTTAAAAAACGTCTCTAAGAATAATTCATCAAGAATAATTGGATTCTGACCTTGTTTAAAAGATTTCTTAAATAATATTTCAGATTCGACTTTATCACCAGATTCTATTTCCTCACAAACCTTTGAAGCCTTTTCTAATAAGCCATCATTGGTATTGCTAAATAACCGGATGCCCTTTTCCGGAAGAATGCAATCCTGAAAAATATCTTTTCCGTAAATACTTATATTGTCAAAAGTTAAACCACTCAAATCGCAATCCGTAAACACCGTTTCTTCATTTCGTATTTCTGAATTTTCATCAGTTAAGATTGAATTTTTCATTAGCCCAGAAAGTCGGCAATCATAAAAATGCTGCCCTGTAAATAAATCTAAGCCAATGAATTGACAATTTGTAAAATGACATTTGAAAAACTTTGCTGGCCTTCCGAGTGAGCTAAACTTACCGTAAAATTTACAATCAATAAAAGTGCAGTTAATATATTTCGAATAAAATCCGAGATAACAATTTTTGAAGTGAACATTTTTAAATGCAGTATTACTTATCTCTGCATTTCTAACGTTTAGTTCTTCAAATAGAATGTCTTTAAACTCTTTACTTTCGATTTTATCACTCCAAACTATACCGTGCTTTTTTGTTCTTTTCATTTTGAAAGTTACTTAACCATTCAACATTTTAACCTTTTAACACCTTCAAGCAAACATTTTAACCTTTCTACGTTTTAACATTTTAACTACTCATAGAGTCAATAAACCTAATTCGTTGCAAAACTGTGGGATGCGAATAATGCACAAAAACATAAGCAGGGTGGGGCATAAGGTCGCTTAAATTTTCTGTTGATAGTGTTTTTAGAGCATTTTTAAAGGCTTCAGGTTTAGTGTGAGAAACTGCATATTCATCAGCTTCGTATTCATGTTTTCTTGAAAGCACATTTCCTATCAAGCCTGTAATAGTATTTATTGGCTCATATAAGATTCCGAAAGCAATTAGGTTGAGATGTAAATACAATTCATTGGCGCCAAGAGCAACTGATAGGGCTTCGTTAAACATAAACCAGCTCAATACAAATAGCATAAGCCCTGTGCTAACAATGGCTGTGACCATATTGCTAATGATGTGCTTCTTTTTGTAATGACCTATTTCATGCGCCAAAACACCCAAAAGTTCATCGGTACTGTGTTGATCTATAAGCGTATCAAATAATACAATTGATTTTAGTTTGCCAAAACCTGAGAAAAAAGCATTGCTTTTAGTGCTTCGCTTTGAGGCATCCATCACCATGATTTTGCGCAATGGAAAATCAAGCTTTGCTGATAGGTTTTCAATTTCAGTTCTTAGTTCACCTTCTTCAAGTGGTTTTAGTTTATTGAAGATTGGAACAAAAAGCGTGGTGTAGAAGAAATTCATAAACAGCATAATTGCCACCATGAGTACCCAAGCGTAAATCCAAAAGTTTGGTCCAATGCTTTCAATAAGCCAAAGCAGTAAGTACATAATGCCACCACCTAAAATGGCGGTCATCAAATAGCTCTTGAGTTTGTCTATTACGTAAGTTTTTGGAGTGGTTTTGTTGAAACCGTATTTCTCTTCAATTACAAAGGTGCTGTAAAGCGAAAACGGCATGCCCAAAATATCGCTGGCAATAAAAAGAATACCAAAATAGGCCAGGCTCAAAGGAATGCCAGCAAGTCCGAAACCTTGAAGCCAAGTGTTTAGCTGCCCAAAAACACCACTGAACAAAAAGACCAAAATGGCAATAAAGCTAATCCAAGAACCTATGTCAGATACTCTACCATGTTCTTTTTTGTAAGCCAAAGATTTGGTGTATTTCTCTTGATCGTAGAAGTCATCAAGCTCTTCAGGCACAGTTGCTGGTCGGTTGCTGTTATTCAAGAAATCCAGCACTTTGTCAAGAATAAAATTGGCAATTATTATTACCGTAAATATGATTAAGTAAGTCGTTTCCATTGGTGCGCAAACTTAATTAAAACCCTTACGAAGCTTATTGATTTATACTTTTGCTTAAAGACTTTTCAATTTGAAGAATAAATCATCTAAGCTATTTGTAATTCTAGGTGGATTTTTTATCACCAATGCCCTGCTTGCAGAGTTTTTAGGCGTTAAACTTTTTAGTGTAGAAGCCACATTAGGTTTTGAGCCATTGGATCTTACCATTTTTGGGCAAGAAGGTCTCGGATTTACCATGACCACTGGTGTTTTGCTGTGGCCTTTTGTATTTATTCTAACTGATGTTTTGAACGAATATTATGGTCAAAAAGGCATTAGGTTACTGTCTTTCTTAACCGCAGGATTAATTAGCTATGGCTTCGTAATGATATACATGGCCATAAAAGTAGAACCTGCAGAATTCTTTAGAACAATGAAAGCCGAAGATGGTATTGAAGACATGTCTGTTGCTTTTAATGCCGTGTATGGCCAAGGTTTGAGAATTATTGTAGGCTCAATTACGGCCTTTTTAATTGGACAGTTTGTTGATGTTTTTACCTTTAGAAAAATCAGAAGCATTACTGGGGAAAAGAAAATTTGGCTTAGAGCAACCGGATCAACTTTAGTTTCTCAACTTATTGATAGCTATGTTGTACTATTCATTGCCTTTTTTGGCTTGCTTCCTACAGGTTATATTCTTGCCCTTGGGGTGGTAAACTACATTTACAAATTTGTTGTGGCTATAATTTCAACGCCATTAATTTATGTGGCGCACAACTTAATTGAGAAATATCTTGGTAAAGAACAAGCACATAAAATGGCTGAAGAAGCGCAAAAAGCGGTTTAGAGTTTTTAGTTACTTGTTAATTTTCAACCGCTAGATTCAAATCGAGTTAAAACTCTGAACCAGAAACTCTAAACTAAAGACTCTTGTCCCGAGATATTCGGGAAGAAGCTAAATATTGGTTAGACCATCTCAGTTTTCCCAACCACAATCTCTACGAGCTTGTCAACGGTATAATCAATTTCTTCCATGGTGTTGTATCTGCCAATTGAGAAACGTATACTGGTTTTATTTGGATCGGCTTTTATGGCTTGCAGTACATGAGAGCCAATATTGCTTCCGCTTGAGCAAGCTGAACCACCAGATGCAGAAATGCCAGCAATGTCAAGGTTAAAGAGCATCATGTCGCTGTCTTTATGACTAGGAAATGCAACATTTAGTGGAATGTAGTTTGTTCTGCCTTCGTAATCGCCGTTGAAGCTCACTCCGTCAATTTCATTTTTCAATCGATTGATAAAGTGGTTTCTCATGGCCATTATGTTGGCTTTAACTTCATCTTTTTCAGCCAATGAAATCTCTAAAGATTTTGCCAATCCAACAATTCCTGCAAGGTTTTCGGTGCCGCCTCTCATGTTGCGCTCTTGAGCGCCGCCATGAATAAATGGTTTTACCTGAACGCTTTCATCAATATAAATAAATCCAGACCCTTTGGGGCCATTAAATTTATGAGCTGAGGCTGCTAGAAAATGCACACCATATTCCTTTGGTTTTACATCCCAATGGCCAATAGTTTGTACGGTGTCGGTATGGAAATAGGCGTTATGATCTTTGCAAATTCCCCCTATTTCAGCCAAATCGATCATGTTGCCAATTTCGTTGTTGGCATGCATTAGAGATACTATGGTTTTGCGATCTTTGTTTTCTTCTAGAAGGGCCTTAAGATTGTCGGTGTCTATATGACCATTTTCTGTTAAGCCTACAAGGCTAACTTTTACTTCATTATGACAATCGCCAATATGCTCAGCTGTGTGTAATACAGCGTGGTGCTCAAGGGGAGATGTAATTATGTGATTACAATCAAGGTCGTTAATTGCACAGGTTAAAGCCATATTATCAGCTTCAGTACCGCCTGATGTAAAGAATATTTCGCCTGGAGCAACACCAAGTGCCTTTGAGACCTTCTTTCTTGATTTCTCAATCAGCGTTCTTGATTTTCTACCATGAGAATGAATTGAGCTTGGGTTTCCGTAATTCTCCTTAAGAACCCTGGCCATTAGTTCAATTACCCTGTCGTCAATTGGGGTAGTAGCTGCGTTGTCCAAGTAAACCTTCATAATTCTTATCCTTTAATAATTGCCTTTATATCTTCTATGAGTTTTGTTGCTAAATTTTCTGCGGTAGTTTTTGAGCTACTTTCCGAATATATTCTAATAATCGGCTCCGTATTCGACTTTCTCAAATGTACCCATTCGCCGTCAAAAATGATTTTTACACCATCAATGTCATTAATTTCTTGCTTGCTGTATTTCTGCTTTACCTGATCTAAAATACCATCTACATCCATGCCTTTTTCAAGGGCAATTTTATTTTTAGAAATATGATAATTTGGGTATGTAGATCGAATTTGGCCAGCGCTTTTACCAGCCTTTGCCATGTAGCTCAATATTAAAGCCACACCAATAAGTGCATCTCTGCCGTAATGAAAATCAGGTACAATTACGCCGCCATTGCCTTCTCCACCAATTACAGCATTGGTATCTTTCATTTTAGTAACAACATTTACCTCGCCCACGGCAGCGGCTTGGTATGTACCACCGTGCTTTTCGGTAACATCTTTTAATGCTTGAGTAGATGATAAATTGGAAACCGTATTACCTTTTCTGTTTTGAAGTATGTAATCACTTACCGCAACCAAGGTGTATTCTTCACCAAAGAAAACACCATCTTCCCTAACTAAAACCAATCGGTCAACATCAGGGTCTACACTAATGCCAAGATCGGCATCTTCTTTTTTAACCGTGTTGGCTAAGTCGCTTAAATTTTCTGCCAATGGTTCTGGGTTGTGAGGAAAAACACCATTTGGCTCCGTATAAAGCTCCACAACATCATCAACGCCCAAGGCTTTTAACAATTTAGGCAAGGCAATTCCACCAGTTGAATTCACTGCATCAATAGCTACTTTATATCCTTTGGAAGCAATGGCGTCTTTATCTACAAGGTCGTAATCCAAAACGCCTTCAATATGCTTGTCTATCCAGGTATTGTCTTGGGTGTAGCTCCCAAGGTCATCTACATCGGCATAAGAAAAATCACCTGAGTCAATTAAGGCAAGTAGTTCGTTTCCTTCATCTGCTGAAATGAACTCACCTTTTTCATTAAGGAGTTTAAGTGCATTCCATTGTTTTGGGTTATGGCTTGCAGTAAGAATTATGCCTCCACCTGCTTCAAGTCGTGGAACAGCATATTCTACAGTAGGCGTTGTACTTAATCCCAAATCAACAACATCAATGCCCATGCCCATCAATGTTCCCACAACAAGATGGTTTACCATTTCGCCTGATATTCTGGCATCTCGGCCAATGGCTACTTTTTGAGGCTTACCACTTTTGTTTAATACAGTAGCATAAGCCGATACAAAATTTACGATGTCTTGAGGCGTAAGGCCTTTGCCTTGTTGTCCGCCAATAGTTCCTCTTACCCCTGATATTGATGCTATTAAAGTCACTTGAGTCTTTAAATTACTTTGAAGCTGCAAAGATAAAATGCCTTTTGTTCAATAAAGCCGAATTGATGCCTTTTGGTAATTAATGATTTTGATATATTAAGAACCATTTATGTGTAGCTATTTTTGGCAATCAATAAAACAGGCAATTTGGATTGGTTTGGTTCTGAATATTATCTGAAATTATACAGAAATAGAAATTTAGCTGAAGCGCAGCACTTTATTGATAATTTGCTGGATTATCTAAAACCCAGTAGCAATTGTTGTGTAGTTGATGTTTGTTGTGGCAGAGGGCGTCATTCACTTTATTTATCAAAAAAAGGGTTTAGTGTAACGGGAATTGACTTGGCTGAAGAAAGTATTGCTTTTGCCAAACAGTTTGAATCTGAAAACTTAAAGTTTAGCGTACAGAATATTCTTGATGATTTTGGATTAGAAAAGTACAATTTAGCCCTAAACTTATTTACCAGCTTCGGCTATTTTGACAAGGATGAGCATAGTCTAATGGCATTTTCAAATATTGCAAAAAGTTTAAAGCCAAGTGCTTGTTTTGTAATAGACTATTTAAACGAGCATAAAGTAGCTAACAACCTTGTTGCCAATGATCAAGTTGAAATTGATGGAATAAAATTTAAAATCAAAAGGTGGGCTGACGATAAATTCATTAGAAAAAACATTGATGTTGTAGATGGCGATAAATCGTTTGAGTTTACCGAGCAGGTGAGAAGATTTGGTATCAAAGACTTTGAGCAAATGCTCGGAAAAGGTGGGCTTAATATAAAGTCAGTTTTTGGAGATTACGATTTGAATGCCTTTAGTGAAGAGAATTCAGATAGACTAATAATACACGCGGTAAAAAAATAAATGGCATTTAGTGAGCTCATACCCTTTTACCCCGAATGGAATTTTGAGTGGTTCATTCTTATAAATAGCGATTGGACAAACCCTGTTTTTGAAGCTATTTTACCCTGGCTTAGACATAAATTTTTTTGGGTACCCCTTTACATTTTCTTAACCTGGTTTTTTGTAAGAAATCATAAAATGAAAGGCTTTTGGGTGTTGGCTGCCTGCGGTATTTCTTTCGCTATTTCAAATACGCTGAGTGCAGAAATTATGAAGCCAATTTTCGCTATTGATAGGCCTTGCAATGATCCCAATTTTCTAGATCAAGTAATTCTCAGAGTTAATTGTGGTGGGGGCAAAAGCTTTCCGTCTGCCCATGCTACCAATCATTTTGCTTTAAGCTTAAGCCTTATCACTATGATGTGGGCCAAATACAAAAAGGCAATAATTCCCCTGCTTTTATGGGCAGCTATAGTTTCCTATGCCCAGGTTTATGTGGGAGTTCATTATCCGGTTGATGTTTTAGTTGGCGGTGCAATAGGCAGTGCAATTGGGTTAGGTGTTGGTTTAGTTTATAATCGGTTGGTAGGGCTTTAACCTGTAAAAACATTCTGCTGTTTCGATTCTCCTGCGCCGCTTTCCGATGGATTGAAGTCCATCGTTTCCAATTTTTACTCTTCTAGTGAATGAATTCATTAGTTTCTAATTCCTTAAGGGTGATTAAAAAAGCCTTGGGTGTAAATTTAAACGGCTCAAAGTTCTTTTTACGCTCTCAAGAATTCCTAGAGTAATTTCGACTTGGAGAAATCTCGTAGTAGAATCACGCTTGTGATTTAAGATCTCTCGCTCGCTTGAGATAACAAATTGATAAAGTTTCAAAGCCTAGAATGAAAACCAATCATCTTTAAACTTTCAGGCCCTTAAACTTTAAACTTAACCGCTCTCTTTGGTATTTTCGAAGCCCAAAAACTCAACTATCGATGGAAAATCAATTCATACTTACCGAAATATTAGCAGAAGATAAAATTGCCATTTTAAGACTTAACCGCCCAAAAGAGCTTAACGCACTTAACCTAGAATTAATGGGGCAGTTGCGCGATGCTCTTGTGGCTTGCGATGCTAATGAAGATGTAAGATGTATCATTATTACGGGTAGTGAGCGCGTTTTTGCCGCCGGGGCTGATATAAAGCAAATGGCAGGTAAGGGGGCCATTGATATGTTAAAAATTGATCAATTTACTACCTGGGATACCATTAGAAGAGTAAAGAAACCAATTATTGCTGCGGTATCGGGTTATGCTTTGGGAGGTGCTTGTGAGCTTACCATGTTATGCGATATGATAGTGGCATCAGAAACTGCACAATTTGGTCAACCTGAAATTAAGATTGGCGTAATGCCAGGTGCAGGAGGCACACAAAGATTGCTACGCGCAGTTGGTAAAGCCAGAGCCATGGAAATGGCCATGACAGGTAGTTTCATTTCTGCCCAAGAAGCCTACGATTATGGCTTAATCAATAAGATTGTTCCCGTTGAATTGTATTTAGATGAGGCCAAGAAAATGGCTAAAACCATTGCATCAATGAGTCCATTGGCCATTGAAGCAATAAAGGAGAGCATAAACCAAGGCGCAGAAAGCTTCTTGCAAGAAGGGTTACGTTTTGAACGCAAGAATTTCTACATGCTATTTGCCACTGAAGATCAAAAAGAAGGCATGAACGCCTTTATTGAAAAACGCAAGCCTGAGTTTAAAGGGAAGTAGGTCTTAGACTTCTTCAGTTCATTAAACTTTCTTAACATCATATTTAGATAAATATGGCGTTGCTTTTTTGGCTAGGATATTAAAAGCAATAATTTCGCAGCCGATAAAAATTATTATTTAAGAAATTGTTTTCAGTAGCTGACATACAGCAAAGACTAAAAGATGGAGGATTAAAAGCTACGCAGCAAAGAATCGTCATTTTAAGAACTTTGGTAAATAGCGGAATTCACCCAACCATTGATTGGCTTTTTGAAAACATAAAAGATGATAATCCCGCCATTTCTTTAGCTACGGTTTATAAGACTATGGAAACATTAGTGGATGCGGAAATTGTGAAAAAGGTGAAGAGCGAAGATGGTAAAACGCGCTTTGAAGGCAATTTAGATAATCATAACCATATTTACTGTGAGCAAACTGGCCGCATATTCGATTTTCAAGATCCTGAGCTTCAGCAATTAATTCAGAACTATTTGGCTAATAAGCAGTTTACCAATTTTAAAGTTGAAGATGTTCAACTTCAAGTAAACGGATCAGTATTAGATCCAAACAAACCAGTTAATTACAAAAATTAAAATAAATCAAAATGTCATTAGTAGGAAAAAAAGCACCATCATTTAAAGCTTCAGCGGTTATTAACGGCGAAGAGATTGTTGAAGACTTCTCACTAGACCAATACCTAGGCAAAAAATATGTGGTTTTCTTCTTTTACCCAAAAGATTTCACATTCGTTTGCCCTACTGAGCTACACGCTTTTCAAGCTAAATTAGCTGAATTCGAAAAAAGAGATACTGTTGTAGTGGCATGTTCAACTGACACTGAGCAAAGTCACTGGGGATGGCTACAAGTAGCTAAAAAAGCAGGTGGAATTGAAGGTGTTACTTACCCATTAGTAGCAGATACTACCAAAACAGTTGCTACCAACTTTGGTGTGTTGTTTGGCGATTATTCTGGCGATGAAGAAGGTAACTTGGTTGCTGATGGTCCTATGATCGCTTTCCGTGGTACATTCTTAATTGACAAAGAAGGCATTGTACAACACGAAACTATCAACCACTTATCATTAGGTAGAAACGTTGATGAAACGCTAAGAATGGTAGATGCTCTTAGGTTTACTGAAGAAAAAGGAGAAGTATGCCCTGCAAACTGGGAAGAAGGTAAAGAAGCCATGAAAGGTACTCACGAGAGTGTGGCTGAATACTTGGCGAATAACTAGTCTAAAGTATTATATAAACAAAAAGGCGCATTGAGTAATCGATGCGCTTTTTTTGTGTTTTCTTATTCAAGTATGTCCTGAAAACGATACCTAAAAAACAAACCCGATCGGCAAAGCAAATCGGGTTTTGTGTTGTGGGAAAAATTCAAGGTTTCATTGAATTTTTAAAAAGGCGCCACTAGGTGGCGATTGGGTAATTTGGTAAAAGGTTTGTAAACAGGTTAATTGGTTTTTCTTATTTAAAGATGAAATTCACAATTAAGTGGTTGCAAGCTATCTTAGAAAAAATAAAAAAAGGGTCAATGCTTGCTTGCATTGACCCTTTTTATTTAGAATGAAAGCTTTTTTTAAAGCTCTAATGCGTTGTTCATATTTCTAACAGCATCTGCACTTTTAGCAAATTTTGCCTTTTCGTCGTCGTTCAAGTCATACTCAACAACGCGCTCCCAACCATTTTTACCTAAAACAACTGGCACACCAATACAAATATCTTCTTGTCCGTATTCACCTTCTAGGTAAACTGAACAAGGCATAATTTTCTTTTGGTCTCGGATTATAGCTTCAGCAACAGCTGCACCAGCTGCACCTGGAGCATACCAAGCAGAAGTTCCTAATAGTTTGGTTAGTGTAGCGCCGCCAACCATAGTGTCAGCACTTACTTGCGCAAGTCTCTCGGCACTAAGGTGAGATGATACTGGAGTACTTCCGTAAGTAGCATGTCTAGTTAATGGAATCATAGTGGTATCGCCGTGGCCACCAATTACTACACCTTGTAGGTCGTTAGGGTTGCAATCCATGGCTTCAGACAATCTGTATCTAAATCTAGCACTATCAAGAGCACCGCCCATACCAATGATTCTGTTTTTAGGTAGACCGCTTGTTTTTGCGCTCAAATAGGTCATAGTATCCATTGGGTTACTAATTACTACAATAATAGTTTCTGGTGAATGTTCAAGTACACTTGCGGTAACTGATTTTACAATTCCCGCATTTACACCAATTAGCTCTTCACGAGTCATACCTGGTTTACGTGGCATACCTGAAGTAATTATAACAACATCACTACCTGCAGTTTTTGTATAGTCATTTGTTGAACCTACAATATGCGAGTTAAAGCCGTTTAGGGTGGCACACTGGTTTAGGTCCATGGCTTTACCTTCAGCGTATCCTTCTTTAATATCAAGCAATACGATTGTATTGGCCAATTCTTTCATGGCGCAATACTCAGCAACACTGGCACCTACGTTACCAGCACCTATTACACTAATTTTAGTCATTTAAGTGGATTTTAATTTTTATAGAAATTATTGAATTTGCATTTCGGGTACATCACCGTTTACTATCAGTTTTCCGGCGGTGGCATTTTGTATTTCTTCAACAGTTACGCCTGGGGCCCTTTCAAGTAAATGAAAAGCTCCGTTTTTGATTTCAAGCGTAGCAAGGTTGGTTACTATCTTTTTAACACACTGAACACCTGTAATAGGCAGAGAGCATGATTCAAGTAGTTTAGATTCTCCTTTTTTATTGGTATGCATCATGGCCACTATGATATTCTCGGCACTTGCCACGAGGTCCATAGCACCACCCATGCCCTTAACCATTTTGCCTGGAATTTTCCAGTTGGCGATATCGCCATTTTGCGAAACTTCCATGGCACCTAATACGGTAAGCTGCACATGCTGGCCACGAATCATCGCAAAACTAGTTGCGCTATCAAAAATGGCCGAGCCTGCCAATGTGGTTACAGTTTGTTTTCCTGCGTTTATTAAATCAGCATCTTCTTCGCCTTCAAAAGGAAAAGGACCCATGCCCAACAAGCCATTTTCTGATTGCAGCTCTACCGATATTCCTTCAGGAATATAATTGGCAACCAATGTGGGAATACCAATTCCAAGGTTTACGTACCATCCGTCTTCTAATTCTTGTGCGATTCTTTTCGCTATTCCATATTTATCAAGCATAGTTTTATTCGTTTATGATTAATTGGTTGATGTGCTAATTGATTTGGTCGAGCTAATAATCTTATTTAGGATTTTTTTAATTACAACTAGGTTTTCTAGAAGAATTTCTTGAAATGGATAATTTTTCGATTCTCGACAAATAATCAACCAATACTCGGTTTCTTCAGCTTCTTTGTAGGAGATTTTTAATTTATGAATGAAGTCTTTTTTGCTTTCAGCACCTTGAGCTTCTCTAATATTGGCTCCAATTGATGTTCCACTTTTCAAAAGCTGCCTACTGATTACAAACTTCTTTTTTGATTCTAACTCTTCGCAGAAAGAAACGATGTCAATAGCGAAATCTAAAGTCCTTTCAAGTATGATATTTTGCTTTGCAGTAACCAAAAATTAACTCATTATCGTATTAACAAATTGGCACATTTCTTAAGATTTAGGACGAACAGTACGTTGTTCAATTCTTTTCTCGTAATCTACACCTTGAATAATTCGTTGCACAAAAATTCCGGGAGTATGAATAAAGTTGGGATCTAGTTCACCAGGTTCAACAAGCTCTTCAACTTCAGCCACAGTAATTGTGCCCGCCATGGCCATCATTGGGTTAAAGTTTCTTGCAGTGTCTTTAAAAATTAAGTTTCCGTTGGTGTCTCCTTTCCAAGCTTTAACTAAGGCAAAATCAGCCCTTAACCATTCTTCCATTACATACATTTTGCCATGAAATTCTCTGGTTTCTTTGCCTTCAGCTACTTCGGTGCCATAGCCAGCAGGTGTAAAAAATGCAGGAATACCCGCACCACCGGCTCTACATCTTTCAGCCAAAGTACCTTGCGGAATCAAGTCAACTTCTAATTCACCACTTAAAAGCTGTCTTTCAAACTCAGCATTTTCACCTACATAAGATGAAATCATTTTCTTTACCTGACGATTTTGAAGCATCAGTCCAATGCCAAAATCATCAACACCAGCGTTATTTGATATGCAAGTAAGATTATTAGTACCTTTTTTAACCAATGCAGAAATGCAATTTTCAGGAATTCCGCAAAGTCCGAAACCGCCGAGCATAAGGGTCATATTATCCTTTACGTCATGCAGTGCTTCATCTGCGTTTGCAAAGACTTTGTTCATAAGTAAAGCCGTTTTTTAAAATTATTCAAAGGTAAAGTTTGTGAAAGTTAGACCGTTGCTGAAATTGAAATTAGCTGCCATTTTAGTTCTTTTTTCTGCTCTTGCTCAGGCACAAATTAGAGACACAATAATTTCCATTAAAGGATTTGAAGGCAATTTCTATAAAAGCCGAATTGTGCTTGCCGATCAGTTCAATTTTAACCCAGTTAAGGCAAGTGAAGAATTGTTTACACAGGTGCTAATGGGTCAAAATGATTCCATTCATATTTCTAATCATTTCTCTGATGGATACTACGCACTTGACATTTGTACAAAAAGTAAATACTCAAATGAAAATTTACTCAAACTATTAATCGATGGTTTTAAAGGGAATAAATCAGCCATCTGTAATTATGAAACCAACATTAAAATTGGCAGGCATACTAAAGTTGATATTCCAATAACAATAGACGATGTTTCAATTGAATTTGAGAAAAACCGAGACTATAAGCACGCCGGAAGCAAAGTGCTTTTGCTTGATGATGGTCAAGAACAAACCACAATAAGCTGCTATTTCAATGGGATTGAAAGCAAAGATCTACCAGTTTACCATGTATTATGTGCCATTATAGCGCAAAGAAACTCAACGCTTAATGAACGAATGGTTCAAAGTGGATTGGCTTTAGAAGCGGGCTTGACATTTCAACCGGCAAGGGCGCATGATTATTTGGCATTTCAAGTAAAACCAAATCCTTTTGGTATTAAAGAAAGCATTGAAGCACTTTTTAAGGAGCTATATGCCATGCCGCTTTTTGATTACACAAGTAAAGCGCAGCTAGATTTGGCAAAGGAGCAAATTGAGATTGAGATTGAATTTTTGCAAGATGACCTTGAGCGATTTGCGCCTTTTTGGATTGGACTTAATAATGCGGGTTTTTCTACTATGGGTACTTACAAGGATGCCGTAAATGAAGTGACTAAAGTTGATTTGATGGATTTCATAAGAAAGTATATAAACCATAAACCGTTTATGCTATTTGTTGAAGCCAATGCTGAGCAAAAAAAGGAAGTTGAGTCCTATATTTTCAATACAAAACCACTTGAAGAGTATGTAATTGAGTATAGTGACAAGAGAGAAGCAAAGCTTGATACGGCTGACATTGAAGCTATAAAACACGTTGCTTACATTCTTAACCTTACTTCATGGAAAAAGGTAGATGTGATGATTTATGGACGAGCCAATAAACGTAAGAATGAAAAGCGAGCTAAAGAATTGGCTGCTTATTTGGATACAAAGTCAATTAATAATGAGCTTAATTTCATATATAGAAGGTCTTTTGGAAAAGTAGCTGAGGAAAAAGTTGTATTTAAAATTGCCGAATATGAAGAGTAGATTATTTAGTGTAATTTTTCTTTTAGCTGTCAGCTTAAGTTTTGGTAAGACCGATTCTACTAATTACATACATGAGTTTAAGAGGCAGGGGCCTGTTTCAATTCAATTGTTGTGGATTAGCACAGATGCAGAAGACGAATTTGCAGAAAAGGCAACCTGGTTAAAGGCTGCAATTCATGGCAGTACTAAGAAACACAATAGAAACGAGTTTAAAGCCCTTTGTGAAGATTATAAAATCAAATGGCAACTTAAATCTAGAAATGGCATGCATCAATTGGGTGTCACTTTTGCACCACAGCAATACGAATTGGCCACCGATTTACTCAATGAAGTACTGAATGAAACAAGCTATAGAATTAAGTATATACACGAATGGCGAAAACAAGAACTGTTTAATTTCAACTACTACAAAAATGACAAAGACAGCTTGTTAAAGTGGTGGGCCAGTGGAAAAGAAGCCTATTACAAGTCTTTAGAATCTAAAGGAATTGATGCAAAAGGAGCTAGCCTAATTGATAAGCTTGGAAGACCTCAAATAGTTTCATCAGTTGGTAGAATAAATGATGACATTCTTTTTAAGCGATTGGAGCAAATAGTGAAAACGGAACCAAACCCAAGCCCTAATTTTAGTTTTGATGTTGAATTGAAGGAAAGACCAAGTGAAAGTCATTATTTAAAAGAAGCACTTTTTGTTAAACAAGCTAACCCAATTGTAACTTATGCCAGTTGTTACAACATGGCTTCTCAACTAACAAGAATGGTAAACTATTGGCAGTTTTCATTTGCTAATAGTTATGGTGAGTTTTACCTAAATAATGGAGTTGATGCAGGTGCTACAGATTCATATATTCCTAATGATGATGCCTTGAAGTGGGCATTAATTCAATATGATAATTGGATTGCTAAGAATAAAAATGAAGCTTTAGCTAATGCCTATTTCAACCTTGGCATTTGGGATAAAGAAATGCTTGAACAAGTTGAAAAAGATGATTTTAGCGTAAATCTTGAGTATAAAACATTCTCTATTAAACCGAAAGAATAAAATTACTCAATCTCACACTCTTTAAGCCAATCCATCACTTGTTTTTGAAGCTCAGGAGCATCTTTTAACGTAATCTTATCGGCCATCAAAAGCTTAAGCTGCTTTCTTATTAGCGATAATTCAAAAAGTTCTTGCTCTTCGGCAGACAATGGTTGAATTGCCGGCACTTTTACCGTTTTATAATTCTCATCAACTGCCACATATGTAAAGTATGCATCATTACATTTTCTTTTGGTTCCTTTTCTAATGTTCTCTGCATATACTTCTATATATACTTCCATTGAAGTATTAAATGAGCGAACAACTCTAGAAACCAAGGTTACAGTTTCGCCTAAGTGTATAGGTTCTTTAAAAGATATGTTGTTTACCGATGCCGTAACTGAAACTTGCTTGCAATGGCGAGCCGCAGAAAGTGCGCCGCAAATATCCATCCATTCCATGAGCTTACCACCAAAAAGGTTGCCTACAATATTGGTGTCGTTAGGCATAACTAAGTTGGTCATTGTGGTAATAGAATCACTTGGACGTTTAATATTCATTGTTGGTTTTTTGGAACTGCAAAGGTAAAAACAGAACAAAAGGTATTGTTCAAATTGAAAAGGTAAAAGGAGTTAATGATTTAATACTATGTCCTTCACCACAATAGGTTTACCGTTAAACAACTCAGCACCCATGTAATTCGTAAACATATGTACTTTTCGAACTCAATGAAGAAAAAAAGAAAGGCGGTAAAAATTAGCATCCCCGAACCATGTCATGAGAATTGGTTGGACATGACTCCCAAAGAGAAGGGGAGGCATTGCGCTGTCTGTGAAAAAGTGGTAGTAGATTTTTCAAAATTCACTGATAAGGAGATCTATCAATACTTGAATGAAAATAAAGGGGCTAATACTTGCGGACGGTTTAGCAACCAACAGCTGGATAAACCCATTTTTGAGAAGGAAGAAATAGCCAGCAATTGGAGCGTTCTCAAATATGCGGCATCACTTTTTGTGGGATTAGGAACAGTACTTTCAAGCAAGGCTCAAGCTCCACTAGATACAGTTCAAGTTTCAGAAAAAGAAAAGGAAAATGACAATGGCAATAGACAAGTAATTGTAACTGGGCAGGTGCTTAAAGATGTTACACCAATCCCAAATTCGTCAATTGTTCTGCCCGACTCAAGTATTGTAAAGGCTGATTCGGCGGGTTATTACAGCTTTGAATATAATGGAGAACTAAATACACTTCCGATAACAGTTGAAAGCGAAGAATTAAGATTTGAAACCACAATTGAAATCGGACATTTGGCTCCAAATCACTCATCAATTTTAAATTATGACCTAAAATTAATAGAGCCTATTGATTCTTTTGCGCTTGTGTCTGGGGTGGCTGGTGAAATCAGTTCAGAATTCATTTGTGATTCAACTGAAAACGATTCGAATTCAAACATTGTCAAACTAGATATTAGTAAACTGGACGATGAATTTATCGTGGGGTCAGTATCTCCTTCATATACTTTTGGATGGACTTCTGTTGATTATATAAGAGATTGTAAGATAAATGAAATACAAAAGGTTTACCCTATTGAAAGTGAGCATAACCCCAAAAGAAGTTCAAGTAATAAAGGTGTAATTCGAACTTTTGGGCCGAGCGAAGTTCTAAAACGGCTAAAGAAGATTAAGAATCGTTTCAGTGATACTGCAATCAGACCGGTTGTAAGTAATACAAACGAAAAAGAAGAACCAAAGCATCCTAATGAAAATAAGCCAAAGATTGAAGCAGTTTTATCAAACTCAGGGCTAAATGAGTCGAAAAAGAAGGGAGCAAAAAGCTAAGGGGGCACAAAATTTAACTTTGGCCCTAATAGCAGTTTTTATACTTTGCGAATCATTGATTCGTTTAAAAATTCAAAAAATCAAAGCCATGACTAAATCAAAACCAATGAAACTTACAATAAACAATCCCTGCAAAGAGTCTTGGAACGATATGATTCAGGGAGATGGCTCAAGGTTTTGTACAAATTGCGAAGCGCATGTGGTTGACTTTAGCATTATGACTGATAAAGAAATTTACAGTTATCTAAAAGAAAGGCAGGGGCAAAAAGTATGTGGTCGTGTAAGAAATGATCAATTGCAAAGACCCATAATTCCTGAGTTTAAAAAGGCAAGCAGTTTTGATTTAATTAAGGTGGCAGCTACAATCTTTGTAGGAGCCACAGCATTTCTGCCAAATTCAGCCGAAGGCCAAAGCCCACAAACACAAGTTCAAGAACAAGATAGTTTTAAGCATAATAATGCTAAGAATCTCCTACAGCGACAGGTAGTAATAAAAGGTAAGGTCATGCTAAATGATGAGATCTTTCCAAATGCCGTACTAGAAATTAATGGCAGACACATGGTGTTTGCTGATGAGAACGGAGAGTTTACTTATGAATATAATGGAGCACAAACCGAGTTTAGTTTTCAGCTTTTTAAACTTGGGAAAAAGGTAGGCGAACCACAAACTGTGGCAATTGAGGCCAATACGGCAAACCATTCAGTTGAGAAAAAAGTGGAGTTATCCTATTTTATTGAAGAAAGACATAAAAAGCATTTGTTTAGGAGAAGGCCTCCTAAACCAGATTATATGATCATGGGACTTGTAGGCGCTTACACCCTTTAGCTTTCTAATTTCACAATTTCTTCAAGTTTTAGTCCACGAGAACCTTTTATCAATATGTAATGATCATTTATACCATTCTCCAAAAGCCAAGATTTAGCATCAGTATTCTTTTCGAAGTAATGAAAACCATCAACTTGGTGTTCGGAAAATTCTTTGCCCACTAAAGCCACAAAACTGAATTGATGTTGTTTTAAAAAGCCAACTACAGCCTTGTGTTCGCTAAAAGAAGCTTCGCCCATCTCGAGCATATCGCCTAGCACAACTCCTTTTTTAGCGTGATTGAATTTTACAAAGTCACTTAGAATGGCCATTACGCTGCTAGGATTGGCATTATAAGCATCTAGCAGAATATCATTTCTTTGCCATTGTGTTAGCTGCGTGCGCATGTTGGCGGGTTTATAGCTTTCAAGCGCATCTTTGATTTTTTCTGCGGGTACATCAAAATGGTTTCCTATGCAGGCAGCCAAAGCCAAATTATATTGTTGAAACGAACCAAACATATTGCTTGAAACCACTTCGCAAGCTTCAGGCGTATTAAAGTTGAGTTTTACTTTGGTGAAAGGGAAGGTGCTGAGCAAGCTCACTTGGCAATCTGTATTGCTATTTGTACCGTAGCAAATGCGCGCAATGTTTTCAGAGTTGGTCATTAAGACATCATCATCTGCATTTACGAAGGCTGTTTTAAGGTTCGATTCTAAATAATCAAATAGCTCTGCGTTGGCTTTAATTACGCCTTCAATACTACCAAAACCTTCAAGGTGATCTTTGCCATTATTGGTTATTACACCAAAATCGGGTTCAGCTATTTGGCAAAGAAGCTCGTGCTCTCCTGCATGGTTGGCGCCCATTTCAATTACTGCATATTCATGCTCTGGCAAAAGCATTAGCAAGCTCAATGGCACTCCAATATGGTTGTTGAAATTTCCAGGTGTAAAAAATGTATTGAAGTTGCTTTCTAAAACCCTTGCAATGAGTTCTTTGCTTGTGGTTTTTCCATTGCTACCGCAAACTGCTATTACTGTGCATTTTAGTTGATTTCGATGATGGTTTGCCAAAGCTTGTAATTGTGCCAAACAATCTTCAACCAAAATAAATTTGTCTCCAGCAACGTAATCAGCATGGTCAACAACTGCAGCAATCGCGCCCTTATCAATAGCCATTTGAGCAAACTTGTTTGCATTAAAGTTGGGTCCGCTCAGCGCAAAAAAGAGCTGTCCTTGTTCAATGCTTCTTGTATCGGTTGAAATTCCTTTTGATTGCTGAAATAGGTTGTAAATGGCATCGGTCTGCATGCTTTCAAAACTAGTTCAATTTGAAAATTTCAGAATTTGAAGATTTGAAGATGTTGTGTGGAACTAGTGTGTAATATGACGTCGGACTTCAATTATTCCAAAATAGTCACCTTTTTGGTTTTTATAGCTCCTTCGCTTTCAATTCTAACAAAGTAGATGCCTGGCTCAATTGCAAATTGGCCTTTGTTAAAATGGAAATGTTTAACACCAGCCTCAATTGTGTCGTTGATCAAAGGAGCAATCAATTTGCCATTTACATCAACAAGTGTAGCGGTTATTTGACCTCTTTCCTGAGCTGCTATCCTAATATTAATGACACTTTGAGTAGGATTGGGAAATATCTCGAAATAGTACGATGTAAGGTTTGGCTGCTCTAAACTTGAAGGTCTATTTCTAAAAAGAAATAGATAGGCATCTTCAAATTCCCTTGCCCAAAACCATTCGCTGTGGGCGCCATCAGTTTTTGCAATGCTTTCAATGTTTTCGGTATTTACCCCATGGCTTTTTAAGGAGTCATGCATTTTCATCATGTTTGAAACCATGGTCTCACTTTCTTTGTTTCCTGCGATTTGGTAGAACTTTGTACTGGCAAGGCTCCCTTCTTTATATTCCAAATCAAATATTTCAGGGTTAATCCAATACGCAGGGGAGAAGGAGCCAACTCTTCCAAAAACATCTGGATACTTAACTGCTGCATATGTTGAAATCAGACCGCCTAATGAACTACCCATTATTCCAGTATTTCTTGGAGTGGCTAGTGTACGATAATTGGTGTTTATATAAGGAACAAGCTCCTTAACCAGAAAATCGACATACTCTGAGCCATCTCCACCACCATATTGAGTATTTTCCCAGGGTGTATATTCAGCCGTTCTATTACTTCCGCCATTATCTATTGCCACCACAATAATTCCCGAGTCACCTTTTGCATGAAGTTCATTGAGTGTTTCGTCAACTTTCCATTCTCCTGCAAAAGAAGTTTTAGCATCAAAAACATTTTGGCCATCATGCATATACAAAACGGGGTAATTGTGACTTGTCTCATTATAGTCAGGTGGAAGGTAAATCCAAACTCTTCTATATGTCTTGAGCTGAGGAATGTAAAAGCTATCAGTAAGAATCTGAACATTTGCGGCGGCCGTGCTATTGCCACCACCATTACCATCCAAATCTTCCCAACCCAATATTTCAAGTTCAAGAGTATCGCCAGCAGCAACTATTGCTTCTCTGTTTGGTCTAAATCCCCCATTTTCAGTTGATTCAACCTTATCCCAACTACCACGCGCAAACTTGAATTCAATTTCGCCTTCAACAAAATACATGGTGAGTACGTGCAAGCCAGTTACAGAGTCAATTGCAAAAACGTAATCTTGGCTAGCTGGATTCCAACCTTGAAAATCTCCTGCAATATGTATAGGGTCTTCTTTTGGTGTGTTTTCTGGAATTTTATCAAGAATTATGGTGACCTGAGCGATTGATATGTGTGAAGTAAAGATCAGTATTAAAGCAAATAGTAACTGAGTTTTCATAAGATAATATGTCTATGTCAAAGGTATCATTTCGCTTTTCTATGTCCACAATAAAACAAAAGCCCCACTAAGAGTAGCGGGGCTTTCAATAAACCAAACTTTATACTTATAAAATAATCTCTTAGCTAAATCTTGATTTTATAGCGAACTTAAGTCTATCAACCAAAGAGTACATTACGGGTACAATTACTAAGGTTAAAAAGGTAGCAAAAGTTAGACCATAAATAATAGTCCAAGCCATTGGTCCCCAAAAATCAGCATTGTCTCCACCAAAGTAAATATTTGGTTCAAGGTCTCTAAGTAGTCCGTAAAAATCAATGTTGAGTCCTATAGCCAATGGAATAAGACCTAAAACTGTGGTAAGTGCTGTTAAAAGAACAGGACGCAAACGCGTTTTACCCGCTTCAGTAAGCGCCAATACAAAATCAGCAGGTGGTAAAAGCTCTTTTTCACCGAGTCCTTTTTCTTTTTTGAATTTGTTTCGTACTAAATCAGTGTAATCAATTAATACAATGGCATTGTTTACCACAATTCCTGCCAATGAAATTATACCAATCCCGGTCATAATAATTACAAAGTCATCTTTAGCAATTACAAGACCTAAAAATACTCCTATAGTAGAAAGAAGTACTGAACCCATAATTATAAACGGCTTACTTGTAGAGTTAAATTGAGAAACCAGAATAAGGAAGATTAAGAAAACTGCAATAAGCATTGCCCTCCCTAAGAAAGCACTACTTTCTGCTTGCTCTTCTTGTTCACCAGTAAACTTGAAGGTGTATCCTTCTGGCAACTCGTAGTCAGCAAGAGCATCTTTGATTTCTTGCACTACTACATTAGGGTTGTAACCTTCTTCAACATTTGAGAATACAGTTACCACCCTATCAAGGTCTCTTCTTTTAATTGAACCGTATGATGAAGAAAACTCAAGATCAGCAACAGCAGAAATCGGAATTTGATAAATTCTACCTGTAGCTGCATCTCTAAATGTAATCTGCTGATTAATTAGATTTGGCAAGTTATATCTGTACTTGTCTTTGGCACGCACGTTAATTTCATAATCATCTTCACCTTCCTTGAATTTACTTACTTCACTACCAAAAAGCATAGTTCTGAGCTCTTGAGCAACACTAGCAGTTGATAAGCCATAGGTTCTGGCTCTTTCTCTATCTATGTTTACAATAAGCTCAGGTTTCTGACTCTCAATATCAATTTTAAGCTCTTCAATACCTTCAATTCCGGTTCGCTTAATCTCAGTCATCATTTTTTCTGAGAGCTCAATAAGTTTTTCAACATTCTCGCCAGAGATTTCGATATTAATTGGCTTACCTGTTGGTGGTCCAGTTGAACTCTTTTCAACAGTTATAGTAACACCCGGAAACTGATCAAGATTTTTACTTACTTCATCTTTAATAAGTGAAGTTGAAATGCCTTTTCTTAGGTTGTATTCAGGAAAAGAAACGTTAATTCTAGCTTTATTTGGTGAAGTTCCCTGCTGAGGTCCTTCGTTAGGGTCACTTGTACCTGCACCAACATTCGCAATTACCGCTTCTATAATACCCATATCGCGGTATTTAGCTATTGTGCTTTCAATATTCTTTTCCATTTCTCTGGCCACCGAGTCGGTATACTCTATATCAGTACCTACTGGGAATTGTGCATATACATTAATGTACTGTGGGTCTGATTCAGGAAAGAATAGTGTTTTTAGGCCAGCTCCACCAACAGCTCCAATTGATACAAATAGTAGAACAATTGAGCCAATAAAGAACCAAATAGGCCTGCGCTTAGTAAGTGCGAACGTTAAAGTCTTTTCATAAGCACTTTCTAACCAGATTAAAAACTTCTCTTGAAACCAAATGGATACAGGTTTAAAAATAACTGCATTTACTAAACCAATAAGACCAAAAGCGATCATTAGGCCTCCAAAGAACTTGCCACCAATTATTCTAATTATAAAACCAAAAACTACGAACAGTATGGCAATAAATGCAGCTTTTTTATTGATGCCTCTATCATTAGGGTCTTGAATTTTCATTAGAACCGATGTGAAAACCGGGTTGAAAACGAGTGCTACTAATAAAGAAGAAGCAAGTACCACAATTAGCGTAATTGGCAAAAATTTCATGAACTCGCCAATTAAACTATCCCAAAATACTAAGGGTAAAAATGCCGCTAGGGTAGTGGCCGTAGAAGAGATAATTGGCATAGCAACTTCTCCTACTCCTTTTTTAGCCGCTTCAATGGGAGAAAAACCTTCTTCCATTAAACGGTAAATGTTTTCTACAACTACAATTCCGTTATCAACCAGAAGTCCAAGAGCCAATATCAAAGAGAAGAGCACCATCATATTGAGTGTAAATCCTATAAAACTCAAAATGATAAAGCTAATGAACATTGAAAGTGGAATGGCAAGCCCAACAAACAAGGCATTTCTTATTCCCATGAAAAATAGAAGCACTAAAACAACCAAAATTACACCAGCAATAATGCTATTCTCAAGGTTACTTACCATTGAGCGTGTAAATTTAGATTGGTCGTTGGTTACCGTAACTTCTACATCAGAAGGAAAACGACCTTCGGTTTTGGCATCTACAATAAGAGCATTAATGGCATCTGCTGCATCAAGCATATTTTCACCACTTCGCTTGGTAACCTCAAGAGTTAATACCGGCTGGCCGTTCATTCTAGCATAGCTTTCTGCCTCTTTATATTCAAAGCTTACATCGGCTACATCTCTTAGGTATGTTGTTTTACCGTTCTCCTTTTTTACAATTAGGCTTTCTAATTGTAAAGGGTCTTTGTATTCTCCTAAAATTCTAATCGATCTTCTGAAATCACCTGTAAGTATATCACCAGCAGACATGGTCATGTTTTCTTGACCAACAGCCTGTTGAATATCACCAAAACTTACTTGGTTTCTTGTCATTGCCTGTATATCAGCAGCAATTAGTACTTCTCTTTCATTAAGCCCTCTAATATTTACCTCGTTTACTTCTTTAAACTTCTCAATTTCGTCTTGAAGCCACTCGGCATATTCTTTCAACGTTTCTTCTTTATAGTCACCAGCCACATTAATAAACATGAAAGGAAACTCCGAGAAGTTGATTTCGAATATATTAGGTTCTTGATCAAGATCTGTAGGCAAATCGCTTTTAGCCCTATCTACAGCATCTTTTACATCTTGTAATGCTTTAGGAATTTCAACATCAGGGTTAAATTCAACAATTACCGTTGAGAAATCTTGAATTGAAGTAGATTCTACTTTTTTAATTCCCGAAACACTTTTTATTTCTTTCTCAATTGGCCTGGTTACCAAGTTCTCCATATCAACAGGAGAGTTACCAGGATATACTGTACCTACATATATAGTAGGCAATACAATTTCAGGGAAGGATTCTTTTGGAACCGTATTATAGGCGGTTATACCCATAACTGATACCAAAAAGGCCAATATTATTACGCTGGTCTTATTACTTAAAGCCAGGTTGGTCAGGGGAAACTGCCTGCTCTTATTTTGGTTCTCTGTGCTCATATTGTCCTTACTGTTTTTGTATTTTCAATGGCTCGCCATCAGCAACTTGTCTGCTGCCAAGAGAAACTATTTGATCATCTTTAGTAACACCATCAACAATCTCTGATTTGCCTTTGTAGCTTCTACCAACTTTTACATTGCGTTTTCTTGCTTCAAGCCCTTTTTCGCCATCAACCACCACAAAAACATAATCAGAAGATTTACCTTGTTGAATTAGTGAAGTAGGTAGAGTTAATGCATTAGGGTTATTGTAAACCGGTATGGTTACATCAGCTAATACATTAGGCTTAATGGCTCCATCTTCATTATTTATTATGGCCTCTATACTAAAGGTTCTGTTGTCACTGCTTACAACTTGTCCTATGTTGTCAATCTTAACCTTAAACTTCTTGTTTACCGAAGGAAAGCTGATTTCAATGGTATCGTTTACTGAAAACTGGCCAATATATTTCTCAGAAACATCTGCAGAAAGTTTGATCACGCTTAGGTCAACTATTCTAACAGCTGGCTGTCCCATGTTAATAGTTTGTCCTTCTCTTAGGAATACTTCATCTAAATAACCTGTAAACGGGGCTGTAATATTTGATTTTGAAGCCTGCGCTTGTAGTGATTTTATACTTTGTTCAAGAGACTCTTTGTTGTTTTTGGCTTGCAGGTATTGTACTTCGCTACCTATTTTCTTTTCCCAAAGCCTTTTTTGCTTTTCAAAAAGTTCATCGGCAAGCTCAAGTCTAGTTTTTAACTCAGCAATCTGAGTGTACATTACTTCTGAGTCTATAGAAGCAATAGTTTGCCCTTTTCTAACCATATTGCCTTCTCTTGCAAAAATTTTGGTCACATTACCCATTGATTCTGCACCAACTACAATGTTCTGTCTTGAATCAGCCACGCCAGGAACAGATACCTTATATGTAAAGGTTTTTGTTTCAGGCATAGTGACAGTTACTAGCGTTTGTACTGTCTCTTCAATAGTAGTGTCCAGTTGGGCAATTTTCTCTTCAATATCCTTAATCTTATCATCAAGATCTTTTCGTTGGGTTTCAAGTCCTTTTAATTCGGTTTTAAGAGTTTCTAAGTCGCCATTACCGCTAGGTGGTTGACAGGAAACTACAAATAGAGCAAATATGCTAAGGTAGGTTATGATTTGATTTTTCATTTTCAATTTGATTTTAGTTGTATTGACCAAGAGCTTGTTCAAGGTTGATTTGAGTTGTAATGAGTTTATAAGATGATTGTAGGTAAGCAGATTGCGCTGTATAAAGATCTGTAAGTGCCGAAGTGAGTTCAAAACTGCTTCCTACGCCTTCTTCATACATAATTTTTGATCTGTCGTAGATTTTCTGAGCCAATTCAAGATTTGCTTTCTCGGTTTCAAATTCACTTTGAGCTAACAAATAATTGTTTTTGGCACCTTCTACTTGCATTATCACAGCTTGTTCAAACTGGTGCAATTGAATGTCTGCTTTTTGCACTTCAACTTTACTTTGTTGAATTTTTGCCGATTTAGTGAGACCATCAAATATTGGTACGTTTAATTGCAAGCCACCAACAGTAGTAGGAAACCAGTTGTCGCCTTCATTCGCCATGTCTAATTCGTTTACAAGGGCGTTTTCTGAATATGAAAAATAACCAACGAATTGTGGTATGTAGCCCGCTTGCCATCTTTTCATATCTAGCCTTTGCAATTCTCTGTTAAGCAGAAGTGTTTGGTACTCAGGTCTTGCTTGTGGGTTGGCCTTGTTGGTAGCTAATTCACTTCCGCTGTTGGTGTGCATTTCAAGATTGTCGGTGAGTTCAATTGGTTTTTCTACCGGATAACCCATTTGTAATTTTAACAGAAGCTTAACCATGGCATGGGCATTTAATATGTTTTTAACTTGGTTGTCAATTCTTTGTTTTGTTAACACTAGTCTATCAACATCAAGTTCATCTGCCAAGCCTTCTTCAAATAAGATTTTCATCTCAGATATGTTCTTGTCAAGCTCTTTTTGATTCTTAATAAGCAATTCTTGGTTTTCGGCTAATACTAAGGTTTGAAGGTATAGTTTAGCTACATTAGCTTTTACTCCAATCTCGCTTGTATTTCGCAAAGAAGCAGAAAGGTCTTTTACTGCTCTAGATGCTTTTAGTCCAACAATGTATTGTCCGTCAAAAATCAATTGGTTTACACTAACTTCTGCAGATATGTTGTAGTTGGTACCAAACTGTGCCGGAGTCATGCCACCCATAGGAATGTTGGTTGGATCCGTTTGAATTTGGACACCTTCAGCCAAAAGAACACCATATACAGCTGGCGTAACAAAGTCGGGTAGTAGCTGTGTTGGAATGTCAAAAAAGTATTGCATACCAAGTTTTCCGTTTACCTGAGGCAAACCAATAGCTCTTGTTTCTTTGATTTGGGCCAGAGATTTGTCTTCCTCAAGCTTCGCAAGTTTTATAGTATCATTATTTTCAAGGGCAAAGGCCTGAGCCGCTTCAAGGCTAAAGCTCATCAGCGAGTCGCTTTGTGCCAAGGCGATCTGAGAAAAAAATGTGCATACTACAATAAGTAGTAGTGAGTGTTTCTTCATTCTTATAGTTTCATTTGGTTTGATTCTAAATAATTAATTCCTTTTTCGGTACTGATTCCACGTAGGTGATACACCAGCAACTCTTTTATGACATCCTTTAGAGAGAAGTCGGTAGATGGAAAAACATCTCCATCCATTATCATATCTATTCTATTGGTATGAATTCTGCTAATTATTTCAGAGTCCAGATCCATTCTGAATAAACCCTGTTTTTGTCCTAGCTCAATATTCGTCCTTACAGAGTGTATTATATAGTTGTTCTTATGTTCTTCAAATTTTTGCCAAACCGAGCCATAGTACTTCTTTAGTTCAAATATTAGCGTGTGGTTTATGTTACCTACACTTTTTAAATTGTAACTATATATCTGTACGAGTTGGTCAATGGCATTTGTTTCGTCTGTCATAACATTCTCACATAATTCCCTTTCGCCAGCAATATGCATTAGCATAATCTTTTCAATAAGATCGGCTTTGTTTTCAAAGTATAAGTAAAGGGTCTTTTTAGATATGCCCAATTTATTGGCAATATCGTCCATTGTAAGGCTCCTAACTCCATACTTAAATATAAGTGGGAATACTTTTTGAAGAATATCGTGTAATTCTTTGTTTTCCATTCGTTGTACAAACGTAGGATACTTTCAATAGTTCAGAAACTTTTTAAGTGTTAAAAGTTTCCGTTGTTTCTAAGTTTTAACTCAGTCGTCTTATAAAAGCCCCCCAAAACTTGTGGGTTTTGAAGATTGTTCAAGTCTAACTATCTGGTAACTTGAAGGTTTCAATTTCTTTACTAAAAAACAGCAATAATTATTTGTTTTTGGTTTGGTGATAGGTTTATCTTTGCGCCCGCTTTTGAAGGGAGCGGATTTAGCATTTTGAGTTGTTTCAGAATTTCTTTTAAAAAAGAGTTGCAGGAGTAAGAATTAGTTTTACTTTTGCGCCCCGCTTTTGAAGGGAGCGGAATTCGGGAATTAACAAGCTGAAAATTTTCTTTAAAAAAGAGTTGCGAGAGTTAGAATTAGTTTTACTTTTGCGCCCCGCTTT
>JAGDZV010000022.1:0-43650 GCA_049115495.1 Bacteroidia bacterium
TTGGTAACATTGCCGATACCCGCATAATTTATTGTTTAATCATTATACTTTATATGATTTAGACACTGCCTTTATTTATGCTAAGCAAATGGTAGAATTTGCCAAAGAAAAAGGTCTAAAGAAATATGAAGCAGAAGCGTTACATAATCTGGCAATAATTGCCCAACGAAAAGGAAAACTTAATGAATCATTAGAAACAAATAAAAAGTGCCTTGAAATTAGAAGAGCAATAGACGACAAGCGCGGCATTGGGCGTTCATTAGCAAATATTGGAGCCATTCATCAAAGATTGGGCAAGCATATTGAATCACTAAAATATTATGAAGAAGCACTTGTGCTTTTTAGAAAAATTGGAGATCAGGAACTCATAGCGCATGTTTTAAACAACATGGGAAGTCTTTATTCTAGCTACGCTCAATACAACAAGGCCATTGATTACTTCCACGAAGCCCTTGAAATACGCAAGGGTTTGGGTGAAAACTACTTGTACACTGGTGTTCTTATTAGCACGGCGGATTTCTACATGGGCATTAGCGATTACAAACAGGCGAAATTCTACGCAGAGGAAGCGCTAAGAGTTTCTAAAAAGATCAATTACAATATTGGAGTATCAATATCAATATCACTTATTGCCAATTCGTACTTAAATCTAGATGAAGGAGAAAAAGCAATGGATTATGTTAATCAATCTATCTTATTGGCTAAGAAAATTGAAAACAAAACAATTCTATCAAGCAACTTTACACTTAAAGGCTACTTATATCAAGAAATGGGAAAAACTGATTCAGCATTTACTTATTATAGAAATGCATATGAAATAGCTTATTTGACTGAAGAATGGCAAGACCTATTTTTAGGCACATTAGGCATGGGTCTCATAAGTATTGAAAAGAATCAACCTGAAAAGGCTATTGAATGGTGCCAGAAATGCCTTTCATATTCAAAAAGAGCCAATAATATTGAAGAACAGTCAGAAGCCTTAGATTGCTTGTACAAGGCGTACAAACTAAAAAATGATGACACAAAAGCGCTAGAATATCATGAGTCGTATTTATCCGTTAAAGATAGCTTTACGCAAGTTGAAGCAACTAAAAAAATGCAGCAGTATGAATTTGAAAATAAGCTCATAGCTGATAGTATGAGCAGAGTTGATGCAGAGCGATTAAAGAAAGAAAAGGAAGCGGTAATAGCGAAAAGTAAGCAACGGAAAAATAGAATTCAGTACAGTCTAACTATAATCGTTGTTCTTATCCTTGCTACGGCAATTGGCATCATAGCGCGTTTTAAAATAAGTCCGCGATTAGCTTCAGGTTTAATCTTCATCTTTTTCATTCTTACATTTGAGTTTCTCCTTGTGGTTCTTGATCCGTGGGTTGACTCCGTTAGTAATGGCGAAGTAGGCTGGAAAATAGCCATAAATACTGCCATTGCTTTAGTGCTTTTTGGTATTCATCAGGTAAGCGAAAAAAGACTTAAAATTTGGTTGCTTAGGGTAGATAAGGCTTAAGCATAGATTATAAAAACCCCAATTGAACAGTTTCGAGTACCTTAGACCCAAGGTTTAAGATTATGTACAAATGGCACTTCGTTTTATTCTCTCTAATATCGTCATTTACCTATGCACAGGTAAATGTAGATTCATTGCGGGCCATTTGGCAAAGCAAGAACCTTGATGATACTATAAGACTTCAGGCCATTCATCAAATTGCCTTTGACCATTTTCTATACAAGAATACTGACTCATCTATTCATTATGCCACTAAACAGTTTGAGTACGCAAAAGACAAAGGGCTAAAACAGCAAATGGGCTTGGCGCTCAATACAATTGGCAACGCCTATTCTTTTAAGCAAGATTTTATAAAGGCAATGAGTAATTTCAGGCAAAGTCTTAGTGTTCGCCAAGAAATTAAAGACAAAAAAGGAATTGCCGGAAGTTTAATTAACATGGGCAGCTTATATACCATGCAAGGCCAATTCCCAAAAGCCCTTATTTATTTAAAAAAGGGAATTGCTGCCTGCGACCAAATAGGTGAACAAGAATTTAAAGCAAATGCCTTAACAGCAATTGCCAATATTTACACCGTTCAAGCAGAATGGGATTTAGCAAAAGAGTACATTCAACAATCAAAAGCCATTTATGATGCTACAACTAATAATCACGGCAAAATTTTAGCGCTGTACGCACTTGGATTTATTTCTGCTAAAGAAAAAGATTATAAAAAAGCACTTGCTTATTATGAAGAGAGCTTGGAGCTTGCCAAAAAAAAGGAAGATAATTATCTAATTGTTCAAATAAATATGGGGTTTGGAGGTGCTTATTACGAATTGGGTAGTTATGCTAAAGCCTTTACATGTTTAAAGAATGCCAACCTACTTTCACAAGAAATTGGCCATAATACTGGTCTTATAGAGTCCGAAATTCAAATTGCTAATATCTATCTAAAGGCTAACAAAACAGATAGCGCCATTTTTATCTGCAATAATGTGCTTGAAAATGCCAAACAATTTCAAAGTTATCATTACGATATGCAGGCCTGCGAATGTCTGTACAGCGCGTATAAGTTGCAAGGCAACGGGAATAAAGCATTAGCGTATCACGAAGAAATTTTGAGATTTAGTGATAGCATTAATATTGAAGAAACCACTAAGAAATTGCAGCAAATGGAGTTTGACAAGCAATTGCTTGAAGACAGTTTAAAACAAGCTGAAGCCATCAGGATTATCAAAAAAGAAGAAGAGAAAATACTAGACGTTAAGAAGAGAAAAAACCGTATTCAATATAGCCTAACCATAATTATCATTCTAATTCTAGCAATCATTATTGCCATGGCATCTCGTGTTCAAATAGGATCTAAGTTAGCTTCAGGTCTCATATTTATATTCTTTATTCTAACATTTGAGTTTCTTTTAGTGGTGCTAGACCCCTGGATAGATTCAATAAGCAACGGAGAAGTAGGTTGGAAAATTGCAATAAACACTGTTATTGCCTTGGTTCTTTTTGGAGTACATCAAATAAGTGAAAAACGGTTGAGAACTGTTTTAATTAAAACACAGAAATGAGATATTTAGCTATCGTCATAATACTTTTTAATTCTAATGGTATCAACGCCCAACTAAATGCAGATTCTCTTAGGGCACAATGGAATAACAAAAAACAAACAGACTCCTTAAGACTTGATGCTGTAAAGAAACTTTCGCATGATGTCTTACTATACACCAATGAGGATTCTGCAATTCATTATGCTGAAAAGCAATTTGAGTATGCAAAAGTCAAGCAACTAGAATTTCACATGGCTCATGCCCTCAATACGCTAGGAATCATTGCATCGAATAGACAGGAATTTTCAAAGTCAATTACATACTACAAACAGAGTTTAGACCTAAGGCAAAATATTAAGGACATGGAAGGCATAGGTTCCTCTCTAAATAATTTAGCTGGTAGCTACATTAAGGTTGGTTTTGTATCAAGAGGGTTAAACTGCTATAAACGGGCCATAAAAATACTCGATGAAACCGATAAAAATGAGTTTAAAGCCTATACCTTGGGTAACATAGGATATCAGTACCAAATGCAAAAAGATTATGACATGGCGCTTTCCTATTATAATCAATGCTTAGATATTCTTAAAGATCTTGGAATGGAAAAAAATATTGGTGCAATTGTTTTTCGTTCTGCAGTGGCTAACATTTATAAAGAACTCAAGCAATACGATAAGGCACTGGAAATACTACATAAAACTCTTGAATATGTAATAAGCACTGATAAAAAATTATTGATTGGAAAAGCGCGCTTTATGATTGCTGTTGTGCTTCTTGAGCAAGATAAATTTGTTGAGGCAGGCATTAAGCTAGAAGCTGCTCTTAAATCTTTTAAAGAAGTAAATGATAAACAAGGAGAAGTGGGTGTTCATTTGGGTAAGGGGCTACTAAATGTTGAATTGGGAAAGTTTAACAAGGCTATAGCTGAATGTGATATAGCTTATACCTATTCTAAAACGGAAGCAATTATCGATTTAGAGAAAAATGCATGCGATTGTCTTTATAAAGCCAATAAGCGTTTGGGGAACGGTACTGAAGCATTACAATTTTTAGAAAAACTACAAACTTTAACCAAGACAATTAACGATAGCATGAACACCGCAGAAACTGCCAAGAAATTGCAGCAAATGGAATATGAAAGACAGTTTTTTGAAGATAGTTTAGCGCATGTAGAAGAATTAAGATTGGCTCAATTAGAAAAAGATAAAATAGCAACTGCAAAATCGCGTAAAAACAGAATTCAATACAGTCTTGTGGTAATTGCGGTTTTACTATTGGCAACTGTTATTGCTGTTGCTACCAAATTCAAAATAAGTCCACGTCTGGCATCGGGTCTCATCTTCATTTTCTTCATATTGTCATTTGAATTTCTATTGGTTGTGCTCGACCCATGGGTAGACTCTATTAGTGATGGAGAAGTAGGCTGGAAAATAGGAATTAATACCGCCATCGCTTTGGGGCTTTTCGGTATTCACCAGGCAAGCGAAAAGAAATTGAAGAATGCTATTTTAAAATAAATAGATGAGGAAAGTAATTTTATTATTAACGATACTGCTTGTAGGTATAAGCATTAAAGCCAAAAATACCGACTCACTTCTTTCGATCTACCACAGCACACATCAGGGCAGCAGCGTTAAAATTGAAGCACTTGAGAAACTAATTGGTCATGGGAGAATTGTTTCAAGTATTGATTCATCAATGAAATACTTGACTCTGCTAATTAATTTGGCCAGTGAAGCAGGGGCAAATGAAACAAGGATAAAAGCTCTTATGGCTGTGGCCAATATAAAAGTGTTTTCAAATGAGCTAAATGAAGCTAATAATTTTCGAGATTTGGCCGATTCACTTACTGAAACATTGAACTATGCTTATGGTACTGCACTAGTCAAAAGTTTTGATGGCCTTATAAATTCTTACACGGGCCAGGCCGACAAGGGAATAGTTTTATGTCTTGATGCATTTGAAATAATGGATTCCTTAGACGATCTGAAAGGTAAATTAATTACTTCTAGTGCATTAATATCAGCGTACGCGTTAAATGGTGATAACACAAAACAGTTCTATTATGCCAAACGAAATGTTGAAATAGCAGAAGAGTTAGGAGATTGGGTTGGATTATCAAAAGCATACCATAATATGGCAGATGTATATCTTACCATAGATATGGGTAAAGATGGCGAATATTACCATGAAAGGTCGTTAGAGTACAGCAAAAAGTCTGGGAATATAGGCGAAGAAATGAATGTATATGACCATATGGCCACACTTGCCTTTAAAAATGGCGACACTGAAAAGGCCCTAGATTTACTGCTAAAGGTTGAGCAATTCTACATTGAAAGTAAATACTCTTTAGCATTGGAGTTGGTAAGATCACGCATTATTTATGTTTTGGTAAAGTCAGGAGACTATACCAATGCACAAAAAAGAATTGATGAGTTTAGAACCGAACAAAAAAGTCCTGGACTTATTACAGAATTTAGTATTGGATTGGTGCATTTGGCCGAAGGCTTAATTGAGCAACATAACAAGGACCACCTAAAAGCAATTGAACATTTCAAAGATGCACATAAAGGAATAAGTGGTCATGCCCAACTAATGCCTGAGTTATGGATTCATCAGGCATTAATATCATCCTATGAAGCAATTGATATGTTTAAAGAGGCAACACTTCATTACCATTTAAGTGATTCTTTAAAGATCGAAATGCAAGAGGGAGATTTAAAGAAAAGTCTTCAGCGCTTTGAATTTCACAGGCTTGAAGTAAAAGATAGTCTAGTAAAGGTGGGCATAGAAGAAGAGCAACTAAAGGCGATTAAAGTCGAGAATGAACGCAAAAAAAGAAAGAATAGAATACAGTACAGCCTTATTATAATTTTGGTAGCCCTCCTAGCTACAGTTATTGCAGTAATTGCTAAATTCAGCATAAGTCCAAAGCTGGCATCCGGACTTATTTTTATTTTTTTCATACTAACCTTTGAGTTTCTTTTGGTGGTTTTAGACCCATGGGTAGATTCTGTTAGCGATGGCGAAGTAGGCTGGAAAATCGCCATTAATACCGCTATTGCCTTGGCGCTTTTTGGGATTCACCAGGTAAGTGAAAAGAAATTAAAGAATACTATATTAAAAGCTGACAGATGAAAATAGTTATTAGTATAATCCTTTTAAATTTTTGTTTATTTAAAACGGTAAACGGAAACGTAGATTCAGTTCTTAACACCATAGAAAACAGTACTTATCATGACACTGCTAAGTTTAGCGTTTTAATTAAGTATTTAATTGATGAGTTTGATAATATTCAAGTCTTCGACTCAACTCAACAACCCTTTTTCGACAAATTAGAATTATTAATCAATTCATCAAATTCAAACTACCTAAAAGGTCGAGCATATAACTATATTGGATTATATCAAAAATCACAGGGTCTTTACAATGAGTCTATTAGATCGTATACTAGAGCAATTAATGTCTATGGTCCAAATGCAGCTCCAAAGAGAATTGCAGGGGCTCTAATTAATACTGGAAGCGCCTATCTCTCAATGTACGATTATAAATCCGCAAGACAGTACTTACTTAAAGGAATGCAAGTTTGTGAAGAGCATGAAATAAACGATTTTCTTAATAACGCCATTTCATGGTTGGCTTTAACATACCTTTCTACAAAAGAGTATAAAAAGGCCAAAGTACTTATTCAAACTAATCTTGACTACTTAAAGTCAACAAACAAAAACTTCGGTTATCTGGTAGCAAAAATAAACCTTGCTGAAGCCTGCAATGGGCTTAATGAGTTTAACAAGGCAATATCCATATGTAATATTGCCAAATTGAAATTACAAGCACTCAAATTTGAGCCATTAATGGCATTTTTTTATCATCAATTAGCAAAAGGGCATGAAGGATTAAATAATTTAGACAGTGCTAAATTCTTTTATCAAAAAGCAATTGGTCTTCATAATGGTAATTATAGAACTGATAATAAAAACTATATTCAAATTGATTATGCCGAGTTTCTAATTGAAAATAATGAACCTAAACAAGCAATTTCAATTTGTGAATTTGAATTTAAAGTAAGCGATTCCCTAAATTTTTTAGAATCATCTGGAAAGTGCTCAGAATGCCTATACTCAGCCTACAAAAAGCTAGGCGATGATAGTAAAGCACTATTTTATTTTGAACAAAAGCAATTTTGGGCAGACAGCCTTAGAAAACTGGATGCAACCAACCAATTGTACCAATTATCACTCAAAAGACAGTTAACTAAAGATAGTTTGGAAAGGGTGAAAATGCTTGAATTAAGGGAACTTGAAGCGGCAAAAGAAAAAGCGATTAAAACCCGAAAAAACCGCATTCAATACAGTTTAGTAGTAATAATTGTGCTTTTGCTAGCAACTGCTATTGCCATTTTTACCAAACTCAAAATAAGCCCACGCTTAGCATCAGGTTTAATCTTCATATTCTTCATTCTTACTTTCGAGTTTTTTCTAGTAGTACTAGACCCATGGGTAGACTCAATAAGCGATGGTGAAGTAGGCTGGAAAATTGGCATTAACACAGCTATTGCTTTGGTACTTTTTGGAATACATCAAGTGAGCGAAAAACGACTGAGGACCGCTCTAATTAATTCTGATAAATGAAAAGAGCTCTTACTATCATAATACTCTGCTTACAACATTTCATGAGTGCCGGCATCAATGTTGATTCCTTATGGTCTGTTTGGAAAGATAAAACGAAGCCTGACACAAGTCGTCTTCAAGCCATGGATGATCTAAGCTTCAAGCATTATAGAATGATAAATTTGGACACTTCGCTTTTGCTTGCAAACCAAATGCTTGAATTTGCCATTGAAAAAGATCAAAAAAAATATGAAGCAAATGCACTACATAATTTGGGAACAGCCACTTTGTACAAGGGAAATTTTGATGAAGCCTTTGATCTCTTTAAGCGTAGTTTAGACATAAGAGAAACCATAAATGATAAAAAGGGCATTGGACGCTCCCTGGCCAATATGGGTGCAGTATATAGAAACAATGGAGACGTAGTTGAAGCACTTTTGCATTATAAAAAAGCACTCGCATTTTTTGAAGAGATAAATAACAAGCCACTAATTGTACATGCACTAACATCAATAGGTGGGCTTTACGCCGAGCTGGGCGATTATCCCAAAGCCATACAGTACAATTCTAGGTCACTAAAAATAACAAAAAATTCATCAGATGTTTTCTCACAGGTAAATGCCACATTAGCTGTAGCGGCTCTTTACCGTTCTATTAGTGATTTTGACAAAGCAGAAGAATATGCAAAGCTCTCTCTTGCAAATGCCATTAGATTAAACGATAAAAATGGAACTTTAGACGCTAAATCAATGCTGGGCACACTATTGTCGTTTAAAAAAGACTTTGAACCAGCTATAGACTATGCTGAAGAAGTATTGAATTATAGCATTAAATCTCAGGACATTGGAAGACAAATTTCGGCCTTGCAACTTTTGGGCTGGTGCTATCAAGAAAAAGGAGATCTTAATAAAGCTATAGATATATATAAACAGGCAGAAACTCTAAGCCACAAGCTCAATAACAAAAAGGTAGAATCCAATATTTCATTTTCAAAGGCATATTTATATCAAGAATTGAATGATTACACCAATGCTATTTATAACTACCATAAGTTATTAAATTTATCCAAAGAATTGAATGTGATATCCAGTCAAGCAAATGCCTGCAAATACCTTTATGAGTGTTACAAGGCAACTAATAAACCAGTATTGGCACTTGAATATCATGAGCAATATTTGGCCTTAACTGACAGCCTAAAAGTGAATGAAGCAGGTAAAGAATTGCAATTATTAGAGTTTGAGAAAAAAGCCATGGCTGACAGCCTTGCTAAGGTAAATGAGCTGCGTTCTCTTGAAGCAAAAGAAAAGTTGCAATTAGAGAAGAAAACAAGAAAAAATAGAATCCAATATAGCCTTGTGGTAATCATTGTCTTGCTACTTGCAACATCTATTGCCATCTTCACCAAATTCCAAATAAGTCCGCGCTTGGCATCAGGCCTTATCTTCATTTTCTTTATTCTCACGTTCGAGTTTTTGTTAGTGGTGCTAGACCCATGGGTTGACAATATAAGCAATGGAGAAGTAGGTTGGAAAATTGCGATAAATACGGCTATTGCCCTAGTGCTTTTTGGAATACATCAGGTAAGTGAGAAAAGATTGAAAAATGCCATTCTGAAAGCCGACAGATAGTTGATTTCATTTAATAATCAAAAAAACCTTGTGAAAGGTAAAACATTTAAGTAACCCGGTAAAACCATATATCCAGTCTAGAGTCCCTATTGCTTCCTTTTTGTTTACTTTTATAAATATGATTTCAAGGAATTTCAAATGGCCTTTACTGTTTTTGCTCTTTACTTTGGTGAGCGCAAGCATCTATGGATCAGCTAAAGACTCTTTATGGGCTGTTTTTAACAATACTGAGGCTGAAATAGAACAACGCTTAAAATCAATTGATGAAGTGTGTTATAAATTTTATGTTTCATCAGTTATCGATTCAATAGACGAAGTAGCCAGAAAAATGCTGCGTTTTGCCCAGCATAAAAATTCTAAGAAGTACGAAGCAAATGCATATCATTTTTTAGGTTACCACCACATTCAAAGAAATGATAAAGACTCAGCCTTTGCCTACTACGCTAAAAGCCTTGCAATTCGTCAGGAAATTAAAGACACCCTAGGTCTTGGCAGGTCTTATGGTAATATTGGAGGATTTTATCAGAATACTGGCGATTATGAAAAAAGCGTAGAAAACCTCAAAAAGAGTATTCATTATTTTGAGCTGCTAGGAACAAAGGATAAAATGGCCTTAAGCTATGTAGCATTAGCAGGCTCTTACAAACTTTTAGGAGATTATAACAAGGCCATAAATGCGTTAAAAAAATCTTCAAAACACTTAATTGAGTTAAATAACGACTATTTCTTAGTTTCTAATTTAATGGAGCTTGCAAGTACCTACAAACTTATTGGTGACTATAATAAGGCCATTGAAACACTCAACAAGTGCATTGAAGTATCTAAGAAAATTGGTAACCATGAGACCCTATCAGGCAGTTATAATCTTTTGGCAAAAATTTACACAAGTCAAAATGATTTAGATATGGCCTTACTTTACGCTCAGAAAAGCCTTTTTTATATCCGTAAAAACAGCCTCAATTTTCACCTGGCATCAGCTCTTAGCACCCTTGGCGAAATTATGCTTGTAAAAGGCGAGATTCTAGCAGCTATTGATACACTTGAAAAAGCATTAACCCAAACAGTAGGTGATGTAGTAGACAGCGACGAAATGGGCCTATATATAAGCCTCGGCAATGCGCATGTGCAAAACGGTAATTATAATAAAGGAATGTATTACTGTAAATCAGCGCTTGAAAAAATAGTAAAAAGAAGGAATATTACTTCAGAAAAATTAGCTTGTAACTGCTTATACAGGGCAACTAAGGGCCTTAAGCAAAACGATATGGCACTTTACTATTTTGAACGAATTTCTGAAATAGAAAAGGAATTGAACAGCCAAGCTGCATCAAGAGAAGTTTTAGCACTTGAAACAGAAATAAGTGAAGTTTTGGATAGTATTGACCAAGCCAAACAAACACTTGAACTTAAAAATAAAATAGCGAAGGCAAAACAGGCAACGAACAGAAGAAATCTCATACAATACAGCTTGGTAGTAATTATAGTTTTACTCTTAGCAACTGCTATCGCAGTGGCTACTAAGTTCAAAATAAGCCCGCGTTTGGCTTCAGGTTTAATCTTCATATTTTTCATACTTCTTTTTGAATTTCTCTTAGTGGTTCTTGACCCATGGGTAGATTCTATTAGTAATGGGGAAGTTGGCTGGAAAATTGGTATTAACACAGCTATTGCCTTGGTACTTTTTGGCATACATCAAGCGAGTGAGAAACGATTGAAAACCGCCATTTTAAAAGCGGATAGATGAGGGTTGCATTAGTTATTATGGCCATATTGTACAGCAAAGCGGTTCTTTGTCAAAATTCAATTGTCAAGCACAAGAAGGATTCACTTTGGCAAATCTGGAGTGATATCAGACAACCGGCCAAAGAGAGAAGTCATGCACTGCAAACATTTTATAATACAGACTCCTTGTCCATAGATAGTCTCAGATATTATCAATTCAAACTTATTGAGTTTTCAAAATCTAACCTATTGTATGAATCACTTGGAGATGCATATTTTGAAATAGCCAAAAGTTTTATTGGCCAAGGTAACATAGAGCAATACTCAAAATATAGTTTTTTAAGCATAGAAGCTTATGAAAACTGCGTTAACAAAAAGGAAGGGCTCTCTTTTGCAAAATATGTGTTAGAAGACCTTTTTAGAGAAGGTAAACAAGGAAAAACACTACAAAAAGCACTGAGTATAACCGCGGCTATTAATAATAAAGAATTATTGGAACTAAAAGCGGGGTACCACAACCTATGCGGAAGACTAATATCTGCAGTAAACAAACAGAAAGCAATTAGTCACTTTTCAAAAGCTTCTGATATTTATATCTCCTTAAATGACAGCATTAATTACTCAATTAACCTGGTAATGCAAGGTAATCTGTATTTAGCTTCCAACATACTTGATTCAGCCAATCACTTTTTCTCAAAACACCGCGAAATAAATATAGCGTTAAATAGATCTATGGGGATTTCAAGTGCATATTATAAACTCTCCTTGGTACAACTAAAATTGGATGATCCTAATTTGGCAATGCACTACATAGACAGCGCAATAAATGTAGCTGAGTCTCATAAAAGAGTATATCTTTCAATTTTCTACAGGCAAAAAGGGGAAATTGCTTTAATTAATAACAACTACGGTTTGGCGAGGGATTTCTGTATGAAAGCCTACGCTATCGAAAATAGTGCTAGGCTTAAAATACGGGTATGTGAATGTTTAGTAGCATCATATGAAGGTCTTGGCCAACTTGATACAGCATTCGCGTTTCAAAAAGAATTCATACAGCTAAAAGACAAGTTTAATCAAACTGAGCTAAGAAGTGTAAATGCCAAGATGCAATTGCGGAACACAATAACTAAAGACAGTTTGAGAAGGGCGAAAATTATAAAGTACTCTTCTGCTAAATTGGTTAGAAGAAATACCATTCAATACAGCTTGGTAGTAATAGTAGTTTTATTATTAGCGACTGTAATTGCAATCGCCACAAAATTCAAAATAAGCCCACGCTTGGCATCAGGATTAATATTCATATTTTTCATACTTCTTTTTGAATTTCTCTTAGTGGTTCTTGACCCGTGGGTAGATTCGGTGAGCAATGGAGAAGTAGGTTGGAAAATTGGTATTAACACAGTCATTGCACTTATGCTGTTCGGCATTCACCAGGCAAGCGAAAAGAGATTGAAAAATCTAATTTTAAAAATAGATAATGTTTGACATTATAATTTAAACAACTACATCACTAATTTTGGGAAGCTTTACGGTATTGATTAATTTGAATAATTTATGCGAAACATTCGGTTTTTTACCATTCTTGTTCTTTTAAGTTCATTTATAGGTTGTCGCAAGGTTAAAAAGGCAGAAAACACACTTTTTGGAAATTGGATAGTCAATAAGGATCAACATAGAATGTCCTTCGATGCAGATCATCCATTTTATCTGTCGACCGCAATCGAATACAGCGGTGAACTATCCCTCGACGAAAAAGGTGATGGATATTTAAAAATAACTGGCACTGGTTCAGACACAATTATGGTGCTATTTGATAAAGATGTTTATGGAATGGATGTCAATGACCACCAAGCAGACCTTGACCTAAATGATATGAAGAGACATCACTGGTATCAAGGGTACTTTAACGATGACATTTACTTTAGTTTTCGGTCTAGTGATCACGAAGTGGTAAACGAAAATACAGAGCAAATTGAATTACACATTGGGGGCTTAATTAACAATGAAACGGGAGTTTGGATAGAACGATACGATATTAATGTATCAATCACAAGGTAATTACTTCAAAATATGCATTTAAGAAATGTTGCTCTGACCCTATGGCTTTTAATTAATTCAAACATTCTAATTGGGCAAACTAATGTTGATTCTCTAATTGAATTAATTTCTGGTATTAACAAAGTAATCTTAAACCCTAATAACCATAAGGATAGTGACACAGCTCTTTATAGAAACCTTTTTCTAGAATATAGAACAAAAGAGCCAGTTATAGCCCGAAGAATTGCCTATGAAATGGTTTATGAACTGAGTGCATTAGAAGGAATTGAAAACTCCTTGTTAAAAGACAATAGTTACCTTTTTTACTGGTATGAGCAACTTAGTCTTTTAAATTATAAACTAGACAAACTTTCATTGGCGAAAGAAAGCTCATACGAAGGGTTAATGCTTTTATCAGAATTTGATGATTTAGAAAAAATTGAGCGCATGGCTCGATTATGCATCAAAAGTAATAATGATCTCAATGGTGATATTGGGGAAATGCAAGATGTGTACCGGAAGATGGGTGAAGCATTTGTATATCAAAGAGATACAGCAAAGCAATTAGCTTACGAAAAGGAAATAACTGACTTAGGGAACAAGAACATTCTTAGAGACTGGTCGGGGATAAAAAGCTATTATAAAAATATTCTTGAAAATGAAGATAAAGCCATAATTGAAGAAAAAATATTTACAGAGTTTTGTGCCAAGCCTTCAGCATTGTTACAAACGGGAGAATACTTTTATGATAGATATCTGGAAGAAAACAACATTTCTAAAGAAAGGCTTGTAATAAATAACAGTGCAATTAGCTATCCTTGGTATTTTGGTGAGAGAAACTGGAAAATACATAAAGTATTTAGAATTGATTCCATTACTTATCTTCTAGGTGTAAGTATCATTCAAGATTCATCTGAGTCGGCCAGTTATAATGAATCCATTAGAAGGGGGTTTGTTACAGTAAGATATCACTCAAATAGTGTCCAATTAAGTGAAATGGAATATGGCGTTGATTTCATTTACAGTGACTTTTACGACTCATCAGCGTATGACTTATTAAAAGTAGAAAATATAGAAAATACACTTGAAATAATTGAACGGACTTGGAGAACCTTCTACAAAGAGGATACCTATACAATGTTGAAGACCTTGAAAGCTCTTCCAGATTCGCTAATTGATGCAATGAATTCAAAATTTGTTTCAGCATTAAAAGATCATGATAGCTCGTGGTTGTATGGCAGCTATTATTTTAATAATAATTACCATTCTTTAGGATGGGCTACAGCAGTTTTTGAAGATGTTCTAATAGTCAATGGTTTTAATCCATTTACATCATTCCCCATATTGTATAGCCATGGCCGTGAACTATCGCTTGGGGCCAGCGAAGAAAGACAAAGAGCTGCATTTAAACCCTTTGATGGTATAATTTCTTTTGTATTTTGGTTTCTCATGAATTTGCCTAAAATATTAATAGCCTTAGCCATTGGCTATTTCATATATTTTAGATGGTATAAAAAGAAGAAAGCCAGTTCAAGTAAAAACGTAGAATTAAGCAGTGAGGAATTTGAAGGTGCAACGAACCAAAAAGAAGGCGTATCCGAATATCAGAAAAAAACATTTAGAAGCATTTCTAATGTTATGTTGGTACTGCTATATGCCCTTTTATGCGCCCTGGCAGGAGCTTGGCTCGGGGCAACACTAGCAGACAATCAAATGGGTACAAGTGCAGGAAACTTACTTGTTCCTATATATGGCATATTTCTATTTTTCGTAGGAGGTGTCGTTGGCCTAGTAACTGGACCAATTGTTTTGGCAAGAATTAAAAAAAGGAGAAGAAGAAAATAGCCACTGAAGACTAAAAGGTTTGAGTCAAATTATTAAGTACAAATTTCTCTTATCTTAGACCCAAGGATTTTCGATTATGCATTTTGTTTTTTTTGGTTTAATGTTGCTTATTTCATCCATTTCTTATGCCCAAGTAAATGTGGATTCATTGTTTGCCATTTGGCAAGATGAAAAACTAGAAGATACCGTTAGGTTGAACGCTATGCACCAAATCGCTTTTGATTATCATTTGTTCAATGATGCTGATAGTGCTCTATATTATGCCAATGAGCAGTACGAGTTTGCCGCGGAAAAAGGACTAAAAAAGCAAATGGGACTTGCTCTAAATACCATTGGTAACTCCTACTCTATTCAGCGAAAATTTACTGAGGCTGAGAGCTTTTACAATCAAAGTTTAGCCGTAAGGACTGAGATTAATGACCAAAGAGGAATTGCTGGAAACTTGATCAATTTAGGAACACTTTTCATGCTGCAATCGCAGTATACTAAGGCGCTGAAATATTTAAAAAAGGGAATTGTAGTTTGTGATGAAATAAATGAAAAACAATTTAAAGCCAATGCTCTTGGTTCTATTGCGGCCATATACCTTAGCCAAGAAGAGTTGGGTCTTGCAAAAAAGTATCTTTTACGGTGTCTAGAATTATATAAAGAGAAATCATACAAAAGGTTTGAAGCTTCCTACCTAGTTTCATTAGCGTATATAGCCAATAGCGAAGGAGATTTTGATCAATCCTTAACATATTATCTGGAATGTCTTGAAATCGCAAACAAAAACGACGATAATTTTCATAAAGCACAAGCCAATTTGGGGATTGGAATTGCATTATTTGAGCGAAAAGAATATAACAAAGCCATCAATTATTTAAGAAGGTCAAGAGTTATGTCTGAAAAGCTTGGAGATAGAAGTAGTGCCGTTGAGAGTATTGTGCAAATAGGCAAAATCAAACTACATACAAATGCAATTGATAGCGCAATAAGCTTATGCAACTTGGCTTTAGAAAAAGCACATCAAATTGAAACTATTTTAAATAAAAAGGGAGCTTGTGAGTGTTTATATGAAGCGCATAAAAAGCAAGGAGATGGTAATACGGCTTTGATCTATCATGAGATGCTCATGTTGATTAACGATAGCTTAAAGGAAGATGAAACATCAAAACAACTCCAGCAGATGGAGTTTGATAAACAATTGGTTAAGGATAGTCTCGAGCGAGCAGAAACTATTCGTTTAGAAAAAGAAAAGGAAGCCAAATTGCTGGCAATAAAAACACGTAAGAATCGAATCCAATACAGCGCCGTAATCATAATCGTTTTACTATTAGCGACTACCCTAGCCATAGTCACCAAATTCAAAATAAGCCCTCGCCTAGCATCCGGCTTAATCTTCATCTTCTTTATTCTCACTTTTGAGTTTTTGCTGGTGGTATTAGACCCTTGGGTGGACAGTGTGAGTAACGGCGAGGTAGGTTGGAAAATTGCCATAAATACAGCTATAGCTTTGGTGCTTTTTGGCATTCATCAAGTAAGTGAGAAAAAATTGAAAACTTCCATTTTAAAAGTTGATAGATGAGATTGACTCTCATTATATTAGGGTTAGGGCTTACTTCGGCTGTATGTGCCAGTAAAAAAATAGACTCTTTAATTTCTGTAGCCACTGATAAAAACAGCTCAGCGGAGATACAAATGAGTGCTTTGGCCAATATTGTTGATGATATAACCTGGTTTGATGATAACATGGAATCAGTTGAAACATTTACCAACAAGCTTTGGCAACTGTCAGAAGAGCATGAGTCGTGGAACAATAAAATTCGAGCAATTGAATCAAGGGCTAGAATATCGCATCGAAGGCAAGATTTTAAGAACGCAATAGACTATTGTAACTATGGCCTTACACTTAGTAAAAAAGAGAATGTTTCGCCCGGAAAACTATATGGTTTATTGGCAGTTTTACAGTTTAACATGGGCAATATGAAACAAGCTTTAAAATATCAAAGAAAAGATTTAAGAGAAAGAGAGTATAAATCAGATGATAAGGGAAGGCTGTATCATAATATGGGATATGTGCTGCAAGAAAATTTAAAATACGATAGCGCCATATATTTTTATAATTTAAGCATAGAAAATAGCAAACGCACTAATAACCATGTTACAATGGCTAATGCCTTAGCTTATAAAGGAGAAACATATGCTTTACTAAAAGAATACGATAGCGCTCTATTCTATTTGCAAAATGGAATAGATCATAAGATTAGACACGGTATAAGCTATGAACTCGTTTGGAATCAGATAAAAACTGGGGAAGTATTAAATGCACTTGGAAGATATAATGAAGCTATTGAAAAGTGTATTTCAGGTATTAGCCTATCCGAAGATATAAATATTGGAGACGAAAATAAATATGCATGTAAATGTTTGATAGAAGCATATAAGTGTCAAAAAAATTATGAGCGTGCTTTCGAATACTCCCAGCTTTATCACAGAATAAGAGATGAAATGCGGGTGTATGAAATTTCAGAAGAGATTAAAGCAATGGAAAACTCACAAACCATATTATCAGATAGTTTAAAACAAGTGCTCTTATTTCAAAAGCGAGAAGAAATCGCTAAATCCGAACTTTTGAAAAAAAAGAGAAGGAACAGAATTCAATATAGCCTTGCCATTATTGCAGTATTGATTCTTGCTACAGCTATAGCGATAGTTACCCGTTTTAAAATAAGCCCGCGGTTGGCTTCAGGACTAATATTCATATTCTTCATACTCACCTTTGAGTTTCTATTGGTGGTTTTAGACCCATGGGTAGACTCTATAAGTGATGGAGAAGTAGGCTGGAAAATAGCAATTAATACCGCCATTGCCCTAGTGCTTTTTGGAATTCATCAGGTAAGTGAGAAGAAATTGAAAACCGTAATTTTAAAATCAGATAAATGAGATTTAGAGTCTTATATATCGCTTTTGCATTAAGTACAAATTCATTATACCTTTTGGCCAATGATACCTTAAGAATCGATAGCATCTTAGAAATAGCAAATGATCTGCGTGCTAATAATATTGATAGCGCCAGATTAATGGCCAACTATGCGCTAGAGCAAGCAAACAATGCTAACTATGTAAGAGGAAAAGGGTATGCATTAAAATCATTAGGTATTCTTGACTATATAGCTGGAGATTATATTAATGCCTTGAGTCAATGGGAGCTTGCTATTAAAAATTTCAAAGCTAGCAATGATAAAGAAGGCATTGCTAATATGGAAATGAACATTGGATCTATTTATTACAACATGGGGCTACAAGATCTTGCCCTCAATAGATACTTAGTAGCATTAAAAATTGCTGAAGAAGCCAAATCGGAGTTTAGAAAAGCATCTGTACTCATGAACATAGGCAACATCTACAGTGAAGATTCAAATTATTATGACTCTGCCAAAGTCTTCTACTTAAAAGCTTATGAGTCTTTCTTAAAATTAGAGAAAGTAAATGAAGAAATTGCTACGACAATTATAAACCTTGGAAAAATTTGTTACGAGCTCAAAGAATACCCTAAAGCCTTAAAGTACTACGAACTAATTGACACATTTAAAAAACGTGTAGATACCAAAGCCGATTATCATGCAAGTTTGGGTGAAGTTTATTTAGCCATGGGTAAACATGAGAAAGGAGAAGAAGAACTAGGTATTGCTCTGCAACTGGTAAAAGTTTCTCAAGTACCTTTTCAGCAAATTGATATTCTTTTTATTTTAATCGACATTGAAAGCAAAAGAAAAAACACAGATCTTGTCTATAAATACAATCATCAAATTAGGAAAATTTCACGAAAACTAAACCTAAAAATCAAACTTCTTGAAGCATATAAAAACTTATCTGAATTAAACAATAAAGCCGAAAACTATGATAGTGCTTTCCATTACTTAACACAATATAACCTACTCAAAGATTCATTAAATAATGAAAAACTTCAGGAAGACTTGAATAGGCAATTTTTTTCTTTCCAAGATAGCTTAAGAATAGATGAACGATTAAAACATGAACAAGCTTTGGTCGCAAAAGCTATAAAAAATAGCAAGAGAAAGAACCGAATCCAATACAGCGCAGTAATAATAATAGTACTACTTTTAGCCACTACCCTAGCCATCTTCACAAAATTCAAAATAAGCCATCGCTTAGCATCCGGTTTAATCTTCATCTTCTTTATTCTAACATTTGAATTTCTATTGGTTGTGCTTGATCCATGGGTTGACGGTGTAAGCAATGGAGAAGTAGGTTGGAAAATAGCCATTAATACTGCTATTGCCTTGGCGCTTTTTGGAATACATCAGGTAAGTGAAAAGAAATTGAAAACGGTTATTCTTAAAGCAGATAAGTAAAATTAATTAACTATCACTATTTCACCACCTTCAACACCACTACCAGGCCCAAGTGTTAGCACTTGATTTGCAGCATCAATTAGTGTTTTATTATGCTCAATAATAATTATTGAATTGCCACCATCAATTATGATTTGGAACACATCAATGAGTTTTAGAATATCGAAATAATGTAAGCCGGTGCTTGGCTCGTCAAAGAGATACAAGGTCTCTCCTATTCTTCTTGTGCTACTGAATCCAGCCAAAGTGCCAAAAAGCGAATTTGCAAGCTTGAGTCTCTGTGCCTCGCCACCAGAAAGACTATTACCCGCTTGCCCTAATTGCAAATGACCTAAGCCCAGTTGTTCTATAAGCCCTAAACGTTCCGCAACTGATTTATCATCTTCAAATAGAGCTTTAACCTGTGAAAATGTCATTTGTAAAACCTGCCCTATGTTATTGCCTTGCCACTTACATTTGAGTATCTCATCATTATACCTTAAACCCTTGCAAACATCGCAGGTGAGCCATATATCGCTCATAAAATCCATACTCGTTTTCACTTGGCCTTGGCCTGAGCAGTTGGCACACTTTCCTTTCTTGCTTTGGTAAGAGAAATCGACCTTTTTTAAACCCAACTCTTTAGCCCTTTCGGTTTTAGAGAACAGTATTTTTAGGTCGTTCAATATACCAGTATAGCTTGCGGGCGTACTTAAGCTATTTAGCGTAATTAATTCTTGATCAATGAGAACCACATTGGCAAACTGTTCAAATCCAAAAATGATTTTACAATTAACCGCTCTCTTTTTTTGCCAAGAGCTAAATAGCACATCTTTTATCAAACTAGACTTACCGCTGCCTGAAACGCCAGTAACAGCAATCAGCTGCTTTGAATTAAAAGTTACATCAATATTTTTCAGGTTATTGGCATGAGCGCCCTTTATGCCAAAAGCTCGACCTTTTTTATGTTCTTTTTTACTTGCCTTGGTTAGTGGTTCATACAGGAGTTTGTAGCTGAGACTTTCCTTGCTTTTAATAATATTGGCAACCGAGCCTTGGTATATTATTTCTCCACCAAAACTACCAGCACCCGGTCCCATTTCAATCAAATAGTCCGCTTCAATAATAAATGCAGGATCGTGTTCTACCACCACAACGGTATTACCCTTGCTTATTATTTTTTTGAGTAGTTGGCACAGCACTTTCACCTGTTTAGCATCAAGCCCAATACTAGGTTCATCAAGCACATAAGCAACTCCATGCAAATGACTACTTAGCTGCCCAGCAAGTGTAAGCCTTTGCCGCTCTCCACCCGAAAGTGTGTTTACTGCTCTATCCACATTCAAGTAGCCCAATCCAAGATCAACCAATGTTTGTAAAGTTGCTTTTACATTAGGAATTACAACTTGGCTAATGGCCGCAATAGTCGGATCACTAGCGTCAGTCTTTGAGATTAATTCAAGACTTTCGACAATTGAAAGTGATGACAATTCGTATATGTTTTTGCCAAGAAAAGTGCTTTGCAGCAACTCAGATTTTAGGCGGCTACCGCAACAAGTATTACAAACTACCGGGTGCAACAAAGCCTCAACTGCGATGGTATTTTTATTATGCTGGGTACGCTCAAACTCATCATTAATGTAATTGCATAAACCTTTCCACTTGGCGGTAATTTGCTGTGTGCCTTTGCGTGTTTTATTGCTATACTCCCAATTCACATGCCAATCTGCTTCACCTGTTCCAAAGAGTATGACTTGCTTTATTTCGTCATCTAAATCTTGCCAAGCTTGGTTTAAGTTCCAGCCTTTTTGCTTGGCGGCTTCTTGCAATGTGGCCATAAACTGTCCATTGTTATCGGCATAATAATTCAATGACTTGCTATTAGCAAAAGCACCTTCAAAAATTGATTTTTTTGGAGCTGCAATTACTTCTTCAGGATTGCAGGTTAATTGCACGCCCAAACCATCGCAATTAGGGCAAGCTCCTAAGTGGTGGTTAAACGAGAAGTGCTGCGCTGTATAGCCAAACCCTTGGTATTGGGCAATGCGCGAATACAACAGTCGATAAGCATCATAAATGCCAGAGAGCGTACCCACGGTAGAACGTTTTGATGCAGCTCCGCCTTTTCGGTTGATACCAATGGCAGGCCCTAAACCTGAGAATGATTCAATTTTAGCTTGACTGTTTTGCTGTAAAAAGCTGCGATTGTAAGCCGAAAGAGATTCAGTAAACCGTGCATTGGCTTCTGCAAAAAGCGTATCATAAACCAAGGATGATTTTCCACTGCCTGACAGACCCGTTACTACCGTCAATTGGTTTTTTGGAATACGCACATTGATATTTTTGAGACCGTGCGTTTTCACACCATTCAAATCAATGTAATTCTTTCTATTTATTACTTCTTCGGCCTTTGCTTTTTTGAAAGGCTCTTTTTCTAACATTTTTGGTTTGCCTTGGTGTATGATTTCACCTCCTGCAATCCCCGATTCAGGCCCAAGTTCTATATGCCAATCGCATTGAGAGATGATGTGTTCATTTTGTTCAATGCAAACTATGGTATTTCCCTTTTGCTTAATGCGTTCAAAAAGCTGTAGCAACGAACCGATATCTTTATGATGTAGGCCTATACTTGGCTCAATAATGACATATAGCGTTTTTCCCGTGTCCTTTTTTTGTAATTGGTTGGCAATTTTAATACGCTGTGCTTCGCCACCTGAAAGCGTGGTAGATGATTGCCCGAGCGTTAGATAACCCAATCCTATTTCTTGCAAAACTTTCAGCCCTTTTAATATTCTCTTCTGCCCATCAAAAAATGAAATAGCCTCATTTACTGAGAGTCTGTAGACCTCGGCAATTGAGAGCCCTTTATATTTAATTTCAAGGGTTTCATTATTAAAACGATCGCCATTGCAAGTGCTGCAACGTAAATCTACTTTGCCCAAAAAGTGCATGCCAATCTGCGTTTTTCCTGCTCCTTGACAGGTTTCGCAGCGGCCACCTTTGCTTGCACTGAGCTTAGCCGAAGTGTTAAAGGAGAAACGAGATTTGGTGTATTTTCTCTTTTTAGCTTCAGGTAGGCTAGCAAAAACATCGCGAATATGATCGCTTAGACCCAAATAAGTAGCGGGGTTACTTCGTGGCGTTTTGCCAATTGGCGAATGGTCAATAAATATAAGTTTGTTAATGGCTTCAAGGTTCTCATGCCCGTTCAGCTTTATATCTTCCGCTCCTTCTACCTCCAAATATGATTGAACCGCATTTAGCAAGGTGCGCTTTACCAAAGTAGATTTCCCAGAGCCCGACTTGCCACTCACCACGTTCAGCTTTCCTATTTGAAAATCAACATCAATATTTTTGAGGTTCCGTTCTTTGCAACCGAATAGACGCAAGGCTTTATCAGCTTGGGCATTTTCAGCTTGGGCAAACTCCACCGGTGCAATCAAAGCTTTGAGCGTTGGGCTTTTGTCTATTAGCTCCTTTTTATTATAAAATTCAGCAAGCGGCCCATTGAAAACAAGCTCTCCGCCATTTACGCCGGCTTTGGGTCCAATATCTATAATATAATCGGCTTGGGCAATGGTTTCTAAATCGTGCTCAACCACAATTACCGTATTCCCTTTGTTAACCAAGGCTTTAAAATGGGCAATCATGCGCTCATTCTCACTTCGGTGAAGCCCAATTGATGGCTCATCAAAAACGTATAGCACATCGCTCAGCGGCACCAATATTTGGTTAGCTACTCTAATGCGTTGAATTTCGCTTGAGCTAAGAGATTTTGAAGATCGGTTAAGGGTAAGATGCCCCAAGCCTAAATCTTCCAATACTTCTATTTGGACCTTAATTTTCTTGAGAATCGCGTGCGCTAAGGTCTCCCATTTATTAGATTTTATCCATTCTCTTAACTCTCTAAGCTCAAAAGCCAATACATCAGCAATGGTTTTTTCTTTTACAGTAACTGAAAGCGCATTGTCATTAAGACGTGTGCCTTTGCAAGCAGTACAAGTAATGGCATGAACATACTTTAATATATTAGCATTCCTATCACGCCTAAGTATGTCTGACATAATGGTAATCATGCCTTTATAATAGCCTTCTTCTCGCGGTTTGGCTTTGATTCCGGTCCATCTTAATCGCGATTCTAAACTGTGTTTACCAAAAGGAACTTTGATTTTTTCACTGCCATAAAGCACAACATTTTGCTGAGCTTTGGTTAGTTGATTCCAAGGCGTATCTACGCTAAAACCCTCGGCCTCGCAAACCTGACTTAAGGCATCTACCGTTACTTGAGAATACACGATGTAACCATTAGGAAGTGTAGGCGCCAAAGCCCCTTCTCTAATTGATTTATTAGGAAAAGCAATGAGTTTATCAATATCAATCTGCTCTTCTTTACCAATACCATTGCAGTGCGGGCATTTTCCAAGGCTAGAGTTAAATGAGAATAAGGACCTTGAAAGGCTGATGTCTTTTGTGCTTTTACCTGTGCGAGCAAAAAGCAGTCGCAATAGATCATAAATGTCAGACATGGTGCCAACGGTACTCTTAACATTCCCGCTGCTGCTTTGTTGCGAAATGGCAATTACGGGCGATAGGCCTTCAATGCTGTCAACATCGGGCCTATTAATCTTGCCCATGTACTGTCTAGCGAATGAAGGTAAGGTTTCAAAATATCGGCGCTGTCCTTCTTTTGCAATTACATCAAAAACCAAACTCGACTTTCCTGAACCCGAAATACCTGTAACCACAATAAACTTATTGTGAGGTATTTCTAGCGAAAGGTCTTTTAGGTTGTGCGTTTTCGCACCCTTTATCTGGATTTTCGGAGTTGGGTTTTGGGGCATTGGAAACAAAAGAAACGTTAAGTATTTCTAGTGTGAAAATTGACTGTCCCTAATATTGCTTTATTAAAGATTTCAGAACATCTTTACTTGGGAGTACTGTTTCATATTTGCTAGCAAATATTTGCTTATTGTCTTCAGGCATGGTATATCTTACAACAGATTCACTTTTATTTTGACAAAGAACCAATCCAATGGTTTTATTTTCATCATCAAGTCTTACTTCCCTATCATAATAGTTTACGTACATCTGCATTTGTCCTAAATCTTGATGCCTTAATTCTCCAATCTTGAGATCAATAAGCAAAAAGCTTTTGAGGATTCTATTATAAAAAACTAAGTCTATTCTAAAATGTTTGTCATCAAATGAAATGCGTTTTTGTCTTGCTACAAAAGTGAAACCGTTACCTAATTCCATTAAAAAATGTTCAAGCTTGTTAATAAGGGCTTCTTCAAGATCAGTTTCTGAATAGATGTTTTTTTCTGGCAATCCTATAAATTCAAGAATGTAAGGATCCTTAATAGCATCTTTTGGCTCATTTATTATTAGCCCTTTTTCTGACAATTCTAAGAGTTCGTCTTTATTTCGACTTAATGAAAGTCTTGTATATAATGCAGAGTTATATTGCCGCTTTAGTTCTCTTACGCTCCAATTGTTCTTTGCGGATTCAATTTCGTAAAATGAGCGCTCCTTTACATTATCAATTCGCATTAGAATCAAATAATGCGACCAACTTAATTTGAGTTTAACTGTTTTTTTTGATGATCGTGCTTGATTTAATAATGGCGTTGATTTCGATAAATCCCTAAACGGTGTTTCGGAATTTCCTTTATCAAAATTCCTTGACGGTGTTTCGGATTTCCCATATACAAGATAAAACCGTCTCATGTTTTCAAGATTGTCAACTGAAAAACCTTTACCGAATTCTTCAGAGAGTATTTGGGATAATTCTTTTAACACTGATTTTCCGTAATCTGCTCGATCTTTTCCATTCTGTTGTTCTTCAACTATCATTCTACCAATTTCAAAATAGGTTAAGACCATAGTATGATTTACGGCCTGCACCACCTTTTGACGAGCACTCTTAAGCAACTCAATTATTTTGGAATGAAAACCCTTATTGAAGATTTGGTTACTCATAGATTTGTTAATATTATTCTCACATTGCTCCTACAACGCGATTGAAAACTGCGCGTTCAATATAAAAAAAGAAATATGTACACGAGTTTTTATGTTTGACTAATCTTTGCCATAGTAATTCATTTGATTGAATAAAATAAATGAAAAATTTCAAGACCATATAATTAACCTAAATCACTATAAGCACTCACTACTAGGTATTAACTTAACCAATAATATGCTGCAAATAATTACCCAAAAGGTCTTCTAAGTTTTCAATGCCGTGCAGTTGGTCATATTTAATATCACAAGCGTACAATGCGGCCTTTTGTTTAGGGTTCAATTCTATGTTAAAAACATAACCTTTATAGTCGTCATCTAACAAGCCTTTGGGGTTTACAATTGGTAATGAGCTTTCAACAATATTGGCACTTGCGGTGGCTTTTATCGCATTGAGCACGTGAATAATTTCAGGAGCAAAAACACCAAACCCAGTTTCATAAAACTCAGTAAAGCCACCGTGTGTAACGGTTTGATTCATCTTTACAATTACGTAAACCATTTTTTCAGGGTCAGTTAGACCTTGTACTGTTTGGTACCAAGCTTTCCAACTAGCACTATCGTAATTGGCCTCTTCAATTACATGGTTGGCTGAACTGTACAATCTACTAATAAGTGCTCTATTTGATAATGGTTCCATGTTTTGCAATTCATATCTAGCTCAGTGCTTTTTAAAACAAGGAGCTGCTTTTTGTATCGCTTCAAAACTAAAGGATTGCTTAAGCTTAGCTCATAGTATTTCATTCAGATCCATAGATGAGCAAGTTTAGATTTTAAAATTTCAATACTATTGAAACATGATTGCTGAAGTACCTTTTAAAAAGCATTGGCTCTTAGGGCATACCCCACATTTTGCAAAAGACACTTTGGGATTCGTTTTAAAGTGTGCAGAAGCAAAGTTGCCCTTAGCCAAAGCCAAAATTGCTTTTAAAGAATTTATAGTACTTCTTGATCAAGAAGCCATTACCCATGTGCTTCAAAAGAATAATAAAAACTATGAAAAGAGCTTTGCCTATAAAGGATTAAAGGAGTTTTTGGGCAACGGACTTTTAACCGCTGAAGGAGACGAGTGGCTTAAGAACAGAAGAAAACTACAACCCGCATTTCACCAAAAAGAGATTGCTAAAATGCAAATGGCAATGCAAGCTGTTATTGATAAAAAGTTGCAAGAAACAACTTTAAAAAAGTCCATTGATCTGCAAAAGCTTTTTCTTGAATGGACGCGAGACATTCTGTTAAAAGCTTTGTTTGACTTAAGCCCAGGCGAAGTTGAAGGAATGGAGCATTTACATAATAACCTGTGGACACTTAGAACTTATGCCAATAACAGGATGAAAAATCCAATGATGCTACCACCAGGTTGGCCCACAAAGGCAAACAAAGAGTTTAAGGCCTCTATGTCAGAATTAGAAAGTATTATCTCTAATATTTTTAAAGCTTCAAGAGAGAAGGAGAACAGTAGCCTTTTAATACAGCAAATGATAGAAGCATTAAAAACTAACAATTGGAACGACCAGCAAATTTTTGATGAGATTATTACCATATTTTTAGCTGGACAAGAAACCACTACCAATGCGCTAGTTTTTCTCTGTTATTTGATGAGTAAGTATCCTGAAACTATTGATAAAGTAAATGATACTGAAAACCCATTAAACTGGGAGCATGTAATCAACGAAACCATGCGGCTTTACCCTCCTGCCTGGGCTGTTAGCAGAAATACCCTTGAAGACGACATTATTCTGGGAGAAAAGATCAATGCAGGTTCAACCGTATTTCTGAGTATTTATGCCATGCACCGCCACCCTCAACTTTGGGAAAAACCTAATGATTTTTTCCCTGAAAGATTCATTGGCTCCTACCCTAGGCAAGCGTTCATTCCATTTGGCACTGGTCAGCGCATTTGTATTGGCAATCATTTTGCCATGCTTGAAATGAAACTTATTGCTCAATCTCTTTTTAATAATTTTTCAATTGCACCTAACAAAAATGACCTGAAACTAATAACCCCTATTACCTTAGGTATACGGGGAGGCTTACATGCCATTTTCTCTCATAAAGCATAAGCCCATTATCAATTAGCTTTTTGCCTAGCATCACAATACCTATATTTGGTTTATGGCATTGAGAAGATTAAGGCTATTGGTGATTCTTACATGGCGGCAAGCGGCTTAGGCCGCAGTTTAAAGGATGCTGCCAACCTTGTTTACGCGGCATTAGAAACGCAAGAGTTCATCACTTTAAACTCTAGTCCCGACCAATTCGGGGTTAAACAGGGAACTTTAAACTTTACCCTGCGCCGGCATCCATATTGGCGCGGTTGTCGCTGGCATTGTAGGCCTAAAAAAGTTTCAATTCGATATATGGGGTGATACTGTAAACACAGCCAGCCGCATGGAAAGCCACGGCGAAGTTGGTAAGGTAAATATTAGTGAAGCTACATATGAGCTGCTGAAAGATGATGATGCGACTTCGCTCCATATGCATTTTGAAGCAAGAAAAGAAATAGAAATAAAGGGTAAGGGCATCATGAAAACCTACTTCGTAAGTTCAAAGAGCAATGTTTAATGGCCATTGAACTTTGAACTACATTAGCCCCTAGTCAATTGGCATGAGATTTTTTTTGGTTATTTTATTTACGTCACATTTTGTTTAAAAGCATACTCACCCATTATACTTCGGCTACCACAAATACGATTGGGGCAAATTATTCACAACCTACCTATAAAACGGTATGGGCTTTCCTTCTTACAAGGAAAGGATTAATTTCTTGTAAATTTATTAGAATTAGAGAGACTTCTTTGCTGTTTGCTCAAACGGAGTTTTGCTTCAGTCCTACTAGGATTAAAAACATGGCAGCTGATTAGAGCTAAAAAACAAATGACCTTAAAAGACCTTAAATCAATCTATTGGCACCATTGCAGCCACGCCAATTATCCAAAAACTAACTACATCCTTATTTAGCTATATTCGTAAGACTAAATTTAAAGGAAATATGTTTTCAGGTGAGTATAATATAGTAGGTAATAATGGTAATGGAGAAGATGTTTACATTGGCGCTGACGGTGTAAATGTAAAAGGAAATGCTGCCCACGATGTGTGGGTTTGTGAAGACAAAGGAAATGATGTTTTTGTTGCTTCAAATGCACCTAATCCTTCAACTTACCTTGGGCATGGAAACACCAATAACGCCAAGCTTATGCCACAAAGTGTTGAGCTTAAAGCTGAAGATTGCGGTGAAGGTTACTACATGTTCAAATCTACTGAATCGGGACTTTACCTGACCCTTAGCGACAACCCTACGGATAATGTGAAGTTCGCTGAAAAAGACCCCGTTAAACCACCAAAGCAAAAGTTTATAGTAGTTCCAATTGTTCACGGTGGAGGTTATGTACCTAATGCTGGACTAGAGCCAGAATTCTAGCTCTGCTTCTTCCATTTGCATCTTTTCACATACCTGTTATATGAAAATTGGTTTTCCTCTTGCATTAATACTGCTGAATATTTTTAATTTTCAAGACTCGCTCGCAAAAGACTCAACAGCTTCAACATCTCATCAGACACTTTATGAGATTGAAAGTGGTCGGCATGAATTTAGCAATTCGAAATTATATAAAATCTGTAACGAACTAATTGACTCCTTTGAACAAAAAGGAGATATGTGTGCCCTTTCGGCGACTTACAGTCAACTTTCCACTTATTACTACCGAAAAGGAGATTACGCAAAGCTGGCTAAAACTGCAATCGCTGCTGAAGTCATATATCAAAAAAGCAACTGTGATTCTGTTGTATTTTTTAAATCACAATTACCGAAAACACTTTTACATTTTACTCAAAAAGAATATTCAACAAGTAACTCATTGGCCAGAAATGCCTTGAATTTTCTGCTTAAAGAAAAAAAAGAAATCCCTCTAATAATCTCCTATTACAGCTTTTTTGTAAAAAGCGATTTAGGTCAAAAAGAAAAACTATTTTTTTTGCAAAAGGCTAATAATTTGGCATTTAAGCACAACCTAACTTATCTAAAGGCAAAAACACTTAACAACTTAGGATATTACTATTTCACAGCATCAAGTATTGATTCCGCAAAATATTACTTCAATTGCGCTTTAAATTTATCAAAAGGGTCTTTTCCTGAAATCACTGCCAATCTATTTTCTAATCTATCAGGGCTTAGTAGTAGCCCACAGCAGCAACTAGCTTATATGGATTCCGCCTACCAAGAGGCTTATAAAAGTAACAACCTCGATATGATGCAAACCATCAGTCAAAACAAGGCTTTAATACTAAGAAACATAAATGAAAACGCTGAAGCCTACGATGCTTTGTGGCTTGCCATGTATCTAAAAGATTCTCTGATGAATATTCAAAAGCTAGAAGCCATAGCAGAAATGAATAGTAAGTATGAATCTGAGAAAAAAGAAGAACAGATTAAAGCACTAAACCTAGAAGCAGAATTAAATGCTTCCAAAAATAAAAGAAACCAATTTATCTTGTTTGGCTCAGGTGCCTTTATTCTGTTAATAGCAGCAAGTTTATATGGTAGACTCTACCTTACCAGAAAATCGAAAAAGGCACTTCAAAAAGAAAAAACAAAGTCTGATAATTTATTATTAAACATTCTCCCTGCGCAAGTAGCTGAAGAACTAAAGGAAACCGGAGAAAGCCAAGCCCAGCAATTTAATCAAGTAAGCATACTGTTTACTGACTTCAAAGAATTTACCCAAACGGCAGAGAAACTTAGCGCCAAAGAACTTGTAAATGAAATAAACACCTGTTTTAAAGCATTCGATAATATTTGTGAGAAGTATGGCATAGAGAAGATCAAAACGATTGGAGATTCATATATGGCGGCAAGCGGACTGGGGCAGAGTAGCGAGAACCAAGTAGCAAGTAGAGAATCAGTACGCAATTTGGTACTTGCAGCTTTAGAAATGCAAGAGTTCATCACTTTAAACTTTAAACAAGGAACACTAAACTTTACCATGCGCGCCGGCATTCATACTGGCCCTGTTGTGGCGGGCATTGTAGGTGATACAAAGTTCCAATACGACATTTGGGGTGATACTGTGAACACAGCCAGCCGAATGGAGAGCCATGGAGAAGTTGGAAAAGTGAATATATCAGAAGCGACTTATAAATTACTAAATGGTATTGATGAATTTCTTTTTCAAGAACGGGAAGCAATAGAAGTAAAAGGTAAGGGTGAAATGAAAATGTGGTATGTTAGCTATTCAATCCAGAATAAAGAATTGCTTGGGAATACTAAGACCACATAAATTGGCTAGAATTAAAAACGGATTTTATCTATCTGTACTGCTCTTTGCAGTTGCCATTGTTTCTTGCAAAAAATCTAAGAATAATAATGAACGAATAATTGCTCAAATAGAACCGATTATTGATTCTGTGAAATGGGTTAAAGTAGATATTGAGCCATATAATGAACTATTTAGCCCATATAGTGAACCCAAGCTAATGGATGTTCCCGTTTATAAAACCGTGCCAAAAAAAGTTCCAGAGTACCAAAATTTCACCATAGAAACAACGGAATGTCAACCAATAATAAGGAATATCGGTGATGAACATTTGGCTTATGCTAAGGATACCATAATTGCTCCAGTAGTTACTAAAGCATCCTATGCCAATGTTGTTGATGCCAATGAGGGAATTAGAAAGGCCGATGCTTACTTAGATTTCGAGTCATTTACATCTGGAAATGGACTGCCTACTTCGAACATTACCTGTCTTTATAAAGACAGTAAAAGTACCCTATGGATAGGTACCCAAAATGAAGGTTTAATTGCTTTTAATGGAGAGTATTTTCAGATATTTTCAATTGCAGAAGGGTTTGTTAATGGAGGAATTACAGGTATTACTGAAGACAGATCCGGAAATATTTGGATTAATTTCACCGATAAGTTTATCAGGTTTGATGGAAGTTCATTTTTTACTTATTACATAGATTCGGAAGTATACAATGGAGCAATTAAGGGAAGCTCCATTGTAGAGGATGATTTAGGCGCTATTTGGGCCACATCTAGGTCAAACTCTTTGGTAAGGTTTTTCAATGATACATTAACGTTTTACCCAATTCAGCACATAACCAACTCTGATGCAATTTATACTCTTCACTGTGATGGGTCTAATAGGCTGTGGATGGGTTTGGTGGGAGGTGGTTTGGCTATAATGGAAGATGAAAAGATTAGTTTATACAGCAATAGCACGGGTTTTGTCGATAAATATGTCATGGATATATACGAATCGCAAGACGGAACCGTATGGTTGGCAAATTGGACGGCAGGATTGTCGAGTTTCGATATAAATACTAGAACAATTACAACGCTAAATAAAATTACTGGCCAACCCTTCATTAGAATCTTAGACATCACCGAAGACGAAAACGGAGCCCTGTGGTGTGCTACCCAAGATGGTATTTATCACATAACGGATAAGATGTATATTCATTATAAAAAGGAACATGGTTTAGTAAGCAACAATGTTCATGATCTTGTTTATGATGAGCCAGCTAAAAATTTATTTAGCGCCCATATGGGAAGTGGAATTGGCGTTCTAAATTATAATGGCTTCAGGTCTTTTGGGGAACACAATGGATTTACCAACGACATTATTGAGACGTTTGTACACAATGATTACAAATATTATAGAACTACCAAATTTGGAATAATACGTGAAAATAATTCAAATCTACAGTTCATAGGAAACCCAAAAACCAATAGACTGAGAACATTTGATTCTGAAAGAGATTCAAACAACTTTTTGTGGGTGAGTACTAAAAATAGAGGCCTTTTAAAAATTAGAGGCGACAAGTTTTACCACCTTATGCCTAAACATGGTTACCCTACAGACATTAGTCGGCTAGAGTATGATCATGATGCTCAAAGAATGATCGCGACAACAAACAAAGAAATGTTGCTTTATACTAAATTGGGTTTAACAAAGTACGATTTGTCTGGTTTAATGAGCAAATCTGGTGAAATTACGGGTTTGACTAAAGCAGCTAATGGCAACATATTAATGACCGTTTCGGGTGATCCTAGCATACTAAAATTCGATGGTAAAAACATTTGGCAATTTCGAAGCGAGAAGCTTAAAGGGGTTTTGTTAAAATCAATTGAAGTTGATAAACAGAACAACATTTGGTTTAGCATATATGGATCAGGGCTTTATTGTATTCATAACAACTCATTATTTCGGTTTAACACAAGAAATGGTATAACATCAGATAGAATTAGCTTTTGTGCTATTGATGATAGCGGTAATCCATGGATAGGTTCTAATTTAGGAATAGATCAATTAGAAGTCGCATTTCTAAACAATGGCAATGTTGAGTACAATAAATGGAATTATAATACTAGAAGTGGTTTTAAGGAAATGGCTGCTCTTAACGGTAGGTTTACCCAAGAATAAATTCTGGAAGTTCGTAGTAATAATAATTTCTCTAGAATTAATTATAAGGAGCTAACATCATCAAACAGTATTGCTGAAACCGAAATCAAAGGCATTATAGTAACGGGCAGCCAAGATGATTCGATATATCATTGGCACAAAAAGCTGGGATTAAAGGGCATAAATACTGAAAGCGCGGTAAAAAAATCATTCCAGAATAAAGAGAATTCAATAGAATTCATCTTCGGAAGTAACAACTGGGACCATGTGTCTAGAACCAAATATTCATTTAAGCTAGATGGGTATGACTATTCGTGGTCTGAACCATCATTGTACAACCGGAAAAAGTATAGTCAATTGCCTACCGGCAAATATTCATTAAAGGTGATGGCTATTAATGGTACACAAAAATTTGATACAGCTCAGTATGATTTTGAAATAAAGGCTCCTTGGTGGATCACGACCTGGGCACTTATAGCGTGGTCTATAATTATTATTTTGCAAATTGGCATCTTTATTAGAATTAGAACAAGCCATTTAAGGAGAAGACAACATCTACTTGAAAACGAAATAGCAGTAGCAACAAAGGAAATAACACTAGAAAAGGAAAAATCTGACAACCTTCTTCTGAACATTCTGCCTACCCAAGTAGCCGAAGAACTAAAAGAAACAGGTGAATCAGAAGCGCAACACTTTGATCAAGTAAGCATACTATTTACTGACTTTAAAGAATTCACCCAAACAGCAGAAAAGTTGAGTCCAAAAGAGTTAGTTAATGAAATAAACACCTGCTTTAAAGCATTTGACAACATTTGCGAGAAATACGGCATTGAGAAGATAAAGACCATTGGTGACTCATATATGGCGGCAAGCGGCCTTGGCCGCAGTTCAAAGGAGAAGGTTCAAGGTTTAAAGGATGCTGCAAACCTTGTATTGGCAGCTTTGGAGATGCAGGAGTTTATGACCACTTTAAACTTTAAACCAGAAACTTTAAACTTCTCAATGCGCGCTGGCATCCACACCGGCCCCGTGGTAGCGGGTATAGTCGGTGTCAAGAAATTCCAATACGATATATGGGGTGATACTGTAAACATCGCTAGCCGCATGGAAAGCCATGGAGAAGTAGGAAAAGTAAATATTAGTGAAGCGACCTACAATATCTTAAAAAGCGATATAGGTTTATCATTTACAGAGCGGCAAATGATTGATATTAAAGGCAAAGGACAAATGAGAACATACTTCGTTTCTCAAATTAAGGAAGCAAAAAATTAGGCTCTAGCTTTTTCAAAAAATAGCTTTTTCTCTTATATTTACTATTGTTTAAAAGGCAAAGATTTCAGTTTTTCTTACCGTCTAGCCGTAGATGTAAGGAAATAATAAGAAGAAAGGTAAATGACAGTAAAGTTTTTATTGGTGCTTCTATTGCTCACTGTGCATTCATTTGGGCAAAGCCAAAAAATTGATTCATTCTTTCAAGTTTGGGAAGATCCCGATAAATCCGATTCAATACGGGTTGATGCTTTAAGGTACTGCCTTGCATACCTATCTAACTCCCTAACACCAGATAGTTTCAAAACATTGGCCAATGAACTTATTGACTTCTCTAAAGAGAATAACTATCTGAGAGGTGTTCCAATGGGTTACGCTTTTCTGGGTAATATGAATACTCAGCAAGGGAATTTCAAAGATGCCATAAGTAATTACAACGAAGGCATTAATGCATACCAACAATTGGAACATAATGAAGGTATGGCCTTCTCATATCTTCAACTAGGCAAGCTTTATATGCAACAAGGTAATTTAAACCTCGCTATAGAATCGTATAAGCTAAGTCGTGACTTCTATTTGGATTTAGAAAATGATAATGGCATTAGTGATGTTTACGCCAATATGGGTATCATGTATAGAGATTTCGGGTATTACTCAGAAGCTCTAAAACAATTTAAAACGCTGCTCAGTAGGTCACAAAAGTCAGAATCCAAACTGGCCATAGCTGTTGCCCTTGCAAACATTGGATCCGTTTATGAATATCAAAAAGACCATGAAAATGCTATTAACTACTATAATCAGGCTGTTTCTCTTACCAAAAAAGCTGGAAATGAATATTTAGCGGCTTCAGTTTTAGAAAGAATTGGCTGGGCGTACCAGGCTTTAGGAGACTATAATAAAGCCCTTAAATTATATGAAAGTAGCCATGATTATTATGAAGCATCTAATTTTTTGAAAGATTTGGCACTCTCAAAAATGAGAATCGGGGTATTACATGGACTTACAGGCGAATACGAAATGGGAATAAATTGGTTGACTGAGTCCAACATAATTGCTTTGCAAATAGGTGATCAGAAACGAATGGACGAAATAGAGCTCCAGTTTGGTATAGTTTATCAATTGAATGGGGAAAATGAAACGGCCATTGAGAATTGTGAAAAGTCACTTACTAAATATGATAACATTGGCATGTTGCCAAATAAAAAACTGGCTTGTCAGTGTCTATTCGATGCCCATAAAGCTTTAGGAGAGGGAAATAAGGCCCTTGAATATCTACAAATGGTCAATGAAATTGACGATAATCTAAAATCTGAGGAAACCGCTAAAAAACTCCAACTTATGGAGTTTCAAAAACAAGTTGAGGCTGATAGTATTGCCAATGCTGAGAAAGAAAGAGAAGTTCATTTGGCGCATGAAGCTGAGCTTAGGAAAAAGAACCAAACACGCAACTACTTAATCATTGGTGCTTTTGTTTTGGTTATTCTAGCCGGGGGATTATTTGCAAGGGTTCGGTACATAAGAAAATCTAAGGTAGCACTACAAAAAGAAAAAGACAGATCTGAAGATTTGCTTCTTAATATACTGCCAGAAGAAATAGCCCAAGAACTCAAAGAAAAAGGAAAAGCCGATGCACGAGACTTTGACCAAGTAACCATTTTGTTCACTGATTTTAAGGAGTTTACCCAAGCATCAGAAAAACTAAGTGCTAAAGAATTGGTAGCAGAGATAAACACTTGTTTTGAAGCCTTTGATGTCATTTGTGAGAAATACGGAGTCGAAAAAATTAAAACAATTGGCGACTCTTATATGGCAGCCGGTGGGCTTCCAGTTTCCACAGATAATTCAGTTAGAAATACAGTGTTGGCTGCACTAGAAATGCAAGAGTTTATAACTACTCGTAGCGCTCAGCTCCATACTCACAGCTCATTTCAGATGCGCGCCGGCATCCACACCGGTCCAGTGGTAGCAGGGATTGTTGGGGTCAAGAAATTCCAATATGATATATGGGGTGATACTGTAAATACCGCCAGTCGTATGGAAAGCCACGGCGAGATAGGTAAGGTGAATATTAGTGAAGCTACTCATGAAGCATTGAAAACCGATGATACCTTCTCATTCGAAAATCGAGGAATGATTGATGTTAAGGGTAAAGGGGAAGTGAAAATGTATTTCGTAATAAAACGAGAGTTTGAATAATGAAAAATCGATTCTTTCAGATAAACCTATTCTTGGGAATATTAATATTCACAAATACAGGATTTGCACAAACTCAAAAGCTCGACTCTTTGTTAACTGTTTGGAATGATAAAAGCCTGTCTGATTCAATTAGAGTTGCCAGCTTTTCTGATTACATTTATCAAGGATATTATTCAAAACCTGATTCAGCAATTACTCTAGCTGATTCGTTGTTTGAGTATTCAGAGTCAATTAATTATGATTATGGCAAGGCCAAGGCTGCTTACTTAATTGGTACGGCAAGTTTTATAAAAGGAGATTTTCTAAATGCCTTAAAATACATTTCCCTATCTGATCAATTACGCAAAATGCCTCACGCAGGCACCTATACCCTATTAGGTTTTATTTACGTGGCTATAGATGACACAAGCAAAGGATTAGACTACTTTAATTTAGCACTAAAAACTCACAAAAACTTAAACGAAAGACGCTGGTTATCAAATGCCTATTCAAACATCGCCATTATACAACGAGAAATTGGTCAGCTTGATTCCGCTATGTTTTATTTAAATAAAAGCTTAGCTCTTTGTGATGAGTTTAACGATATAGTAACCAAATCTCGAGTAGTCGGCAATATTGCATCTGTCCACCTAAAAAAGAAAGAGTACCAAAAAGCAATCGAAGTTGCCGATGAGTCGATATTGCTATTCGATTCATACAACAAATTTCATTCATCCTTTTCTTATGTCATAAAAGGATTGTCCTATCTCGAAACTGGGAAATCTGAACTCGCCATTAGCAATTGTAGTACTGCAATTAATTATGCACGGTCTGCACAACAATTCAATGAAGAATCTGAAGCATGTAATTGCCTTTATAAAGCATTTAAAGTGGCTAAAAACTGGAAAATGGCTACTTATACGCTGGAAGAGTTACGAAAGCTTGAAAAAAGCATTGAAATTGAAAGGTTAAACAAAAAGACAGTTGAAATAACTTTCAAAAACCAAATTAGAGAAGATAGTCTTGAACAGGTTGCTCAAAGGGCAATTTTAGCCAAGAAACATCAAGAGGAAATTCGGGCTAAAAATAATCTCAGGAACCTATCATTAGCCATTGGTGGTGTATTCTTACTAATTGCACTAATTGTATACGGCCGATTGCACATTACTCGAAAAGCTAAAGCCGAAGTTGAGAAAGAAAAGAAAAGAAGTGACAACCTTTTGCTAAACATTCTGCCAGCTGAAGTGGCAGAAGAACTAAAACAAACTGGAGAATCACAAGCACAACAGTTTGATCAAGTAAGTATACTTTTTACTGACTTTAAAGAGTTTACCCAAACCGCAGAAAAGCTTAGTGCCAAAGAATTGGTAAACGAGATAAACACCTGCTTCAAAGCCTTCGACAATATCTGCGAGAAATACGGAATAGAAAAGATTAAGACCATTGGGGACAGCTACATGTGTGCTTCTGGTCTAAAGTCTAAAGACTCAGGTCTATCCCGTACTGGTGGAACAGACATTGGACATTGGACGCAAGACATAGTTCTCGCAGCATTAGAAATGCAAGAGTTCATGTCAACTTATAACTCAAAACTTAACACTCATAACTTCTCAATGCGCGCAGGAATCCACTCCGGCCCAGTAGTAGCTGGCATTGTAGGCATCAAAAAATTCCAATATGATATTTGGGGCGATACGGTGAACACGGCCAGCCGCATGGAAAGCCACGGTGAAGTAGGTAAAGTGAATATTAGTGAAGCTACTTATGAAACTTTAAAAAATGATAGTTCTTTCACATTTGAAGATCGAGGAAAGATTGATGCTAAGGGAAAGGGTGAAGTGAAAATGTTTTTTATTAGTAAAAATTCGAATGTATGAGAGCTCGCAGATTAATAATGCTTTTTATAATGCCTTGGATTTTTCAAACAGTTGCAGGACAATCAATAAATTTTGATTCACTCTTTAACATTTGGCAAAACGAAAACCAAAGCGACTCACTAAGAGCAAATGCCTATCTAAACTATGTTTATTATAAGTACACCAGCGCACCAGATTCATACATAGTTTATGGTCAAAAACTTTACAACTTCTCTAGTGAAAAGGAATTGGATTATGGTAAGCATAAGGCTCATTATTTAATGGGTCATGGATATTTTGTTAAGGGAGATCTAATTCGAGCGCAGAAGCACCTTCAAAAAAGCCTCGACTTAGCTTCTGTAAAGCATCCCGGCACCCTTACAATGTTGGGCTTTTTGAAGTTAAGTATTGGAGATTCCATTCAGGCTGTCAGATATTTAAGACGCGCTCTTCATTTTACAAAAGAACAAGAAACAAGCAGTGCTTATCTAACAAATAGCACATCAAATCTGGCAACCATTTACAAAGGGATGGGTATGCTTGATTCAGCCATGTTTTTGATTAACGAAGGGCTAGAGTATTTAAAAAACTCAAATGAAAAGAACGAATTAAAACAGATAACTGCCGAAGCTAATGTTATATCAAATCAAGCTTCTGTCTATCTATTAAAAAGGGATTATTCCAAAGCACTTAACAGTGCTGAAAGGTCATTTGCACTTTATGAACAATTTAATCCTAAAGCTGGAGGATATGTATTATCGGTTAAAGCCGAAGCACATTATGGATTAGGAAAATTTGAACGATCAATTGAATCGGCCTTAAAAAGTCTGGATTTTGCTATTAGTTCAAATGACAATACTTATAGGTACGCACCCTTACGAACTCTTTATAAAGGATATAAACAAATAGGCAAACTAGACAAAGCGCTCCAATACCACGAAGAACTATTGAAATATAGAAATCATCAAAATACAAATGAGCTTGCTCAGAAAATAATGGTTTCAGATTTTAAAAATCAGCTTAAACATGATAGTTTAGAAAATGTAGCCAATCGATTACTTGTCGAAAAAGCCTTCAATGAAGAACTTAGAAAGAAAGAAAAAGCGAGAAATATTGCCTTTGTAAGTGGGGGACTCTTGTTATTAATAATGATTGGTGTCTATAGCAGACTCAGATTCACTAGGAAAGCGAAAGCAGAAATAGAAAAAGAAAAACACCGCTCAGACGAACTCTTACTCAATATTCTCCCCGCCGAAGTTGCCGAAGAATTAAAACAAACAGGAGAATCCCAAGCACAACACTTCGATCAAGTAAGCATACTTTTTACGGACTTTAAAGAGTTTACCCAAACCGCCGAAAAGCTTAGTGCCAAAGAATTGGTAAATGAGATTAATACCTGCTTTAAAGCATTCGATAACATCTGTGAGAAATATGGTATTGAGAAGATTAAGACCATTGGCGATTCATATATGGCTGCGAGCGGCCTTGGCCGCAGTTCAAAGGAGAAGGTTCAAGGTTTAAAGGATGCCGCAAACCTTGTATTGGCAGCTTTGGAGATGCAGGAGTTTATGACCACTTTAAACTTTAAACCAGAAACTTTAAACTTCTCAATGCGCGCCGGCATCCACACCGGCTCTGTAGTTGCTGGCATCGTGGGTGTCAAAAAATTCCAATACGACATTTGGGGCGATACTGTAAACACCGCCAGCCGAATGGAGAGTCACGGAGAAGTGGGTAAGGTGAATATTAGTGAGGCGACTTATGAGTTATTAATTGATGAACCTGATTTGGCCTTTGAATACCGTGGGAGGATAGAAGCTAAGGGAAAGGGTGACATGCAAATGTATTTTGTGCAAGAAAAGTATAATCCAATATATGCCTAAACTTTCACTCATCCCTAGGCTCTCCCTTTTGTTATTTACGGTCATTATAATACCATTTCTTTCGTATAGTAAAAGTTTCAATACGGACTCCTTTTGGCAAAAGACTGCGGAACAAATCGAGTCAATTGATACGATTGAGTGCAAGTGCGGTCTAGATTATTACAGAACCAAACTAGCAAATGCCGAAACGGAGCTAGAAAGAATAAAACTTATGAATCGAATTGCTTGGGAATTTTCTTCAGGCGACCTTAGAACCAATGTCGATTCAGCCAAATATTATCTTGGCAAAGTGTCTTCACTTCTTAAAAACATATCAACTAATGATGATCTTACTGTAAAACAAGAGCAGCTAAAATTAGCAAATACCAAAGCGTTGATGCTTTTGAACAAGGGCGAATATATCAAGCTTTACAAACTCTTACATTCTATAATAAAAGAAAGTAAAATTGCAAATGACACAAGAAATCTTGCCTATGCATATGATTTGCTTGGATTATATCACAGTGACTTAGGGAACACAGACAGCGCCCTCTTTTATCTGATAAATACTGCAAGACTTGGCAACAAGTATAAGTACAACACAATTGCTTATTTCGGCTATTCCAACTTAGGCTATTTATTTGACTCAAACAAAGTTGAGAACTTTGCAAAAGCCTTTGAAATTGCTTTTAGAGCTCAGGATTGCACGAAAATGTCGGAGGCCATATTTGACCTATTAGGTATTCTCAAAGACAATCAACATAAAGAGGAACGGGAAATTCTCATTAATTACTTATTTGGATTTTCAGAAAAAGAAGAAATTCCGTTCGTCCGAAATGACGCTTACTTTAAACTCATTAATGTTTATAAATTTTCTAATGAGTCTATGGCAATAAAAACATTTAAACACGGAGTTAAAAAGGCAAAACAAAAAGGCGATAAAAGGCTCCTTGCTGAACTCCACTATTCAATAGCAAGTTTCTATATACATATTGGCAGTGCAGAGTTAGCCCATAAACATTTAAGAAGTGCCCTAAATGTTTTTGAGAAAATTGATCATCAAAAAGGCATAATGAAAGTACAGAAGCTTAGGTATTTAGAATACTATTATGACAAAGAATATGAAAAAGCAATTGCTTCAATTATCGAAGTTTTAGAACGACTAGATTGCGACTGCCAACCCACACATTATTGTTACTTGTCTGCCGCCTATTCTTATACAGGGGAGTTTCAAAAAGCTAAAATGTATCTAGATTCATTGGCTGAAAATAAGGACGGTTTATATTACACCGCAGCAAGTATTTATTATTTAAAGCAAAAAGACTTTCAACAGGCTTATGAAATGGTTCGCAAAGCCCTTAAGGTTATAGACCCTTACCTAGACGACATAGAAAAACTTGAGTTACGGGTAGTTGCATTTGAATCGTGCAAAATGCTCAATAAACCTACTGAAGCGCTTAAATACTATGAAGAATTTTATGACATTGAAAAAAGAATAAATGCAAAAGAAAAGTATTCAAATCTGAAAATTTACACATTACAAGACCAACAGAAGGCTGATAGTTTGAAACAAGTAGAAAGAGACAGAATAGTTAGGGAGCAATACGAGAGCGAATTAAATAAAAAGGACCGAACAAAAAATCTAGCAATTGGGGCTGGCTTATTACTAATTCTATTAATTGGTGGTGTAGTTAATAGAAATAGATATATAAGCAAGGCAAAGGGTGTTATAGAAAAGGAAAAAGAACTTGCCGATCAAGAGAGAAAACGCTCTGATGAACTGTTACTTAATATTTTACCTGCAGAAGTTGCTGAAGAGCTCAAAGAAACCGGAGAGTCCAAAGCCCAGCACTTTGACCAAGTAAGCATACTTTTTACCGACTTTAAGGAGTTTACCCAAACCGCCGAAAAACTAAACGCAAAAGAGCTGGTTAATGAAATAAACACCTGCTTTAAGGCCTTTGATGCTATTATGGATAAATACGGTATAGAGAAGATCAAGACCATTGGAGACAGCTATATGGCGGCAAGCGGCCTTGGCCGCAGTTCAAAGGAGAAGGTTCAAGGTTTAAAGGATGCTGCAAACCTTGTATTGGCAGCTTTGGAGATACAGGAGTTTATGACCACTTTAAACTTTAAACCAGAAACTTTAAACTTCTCAATGCGCGCAGGAATCCACACCGGCCCAGTAGTAGCTGGAATTGTAGGAGTGAAAAAATTCCAATACGACATTTGGGGCGACACGGTAAACACCGCAAGCCGTATGGAAAGCCACGGAGAAGTGGGTAAAGTGAACATTAGTGAAGCAACTTATGAGCTTTTGAAAGATGATGACACATTCGCCTTTGAAGCAAGAGAAGAGCATGAGATAAAAGGTAAGGGAATGATGAAGACATTTTTTGTCAGTTCAAAGACAGAAGTTTAAGGTTCAAAGGACTTTAAACTTGAAACCTTAAACTTTAAACTATCTTTAGCGCTAGGTTTTTGATATATGCGCTTACTACTCATTTTAATTTTCGCAACCTGTAGTTCTATCAATGTTTTCGCTGGAAAATGGCATGATTCGTTATGGAACCTTTGGCTCGATGAAAGCAAACATGACTCCATTAGATTGAATGCCTTTTATCTTTCAGTTTATAGTGCAGAAAAGGCACCAAAAGAGTACGATGAAAAAATGGAGCTCACTCAAGATGCATTCAGCATAGAATACGCAAAAAAAGACAACAAATCACTTTCACAGTATTACAGCTTAATGGCTGGGTTCAATTACAATAATGTAGGTCTAGACTCCACATATAAAATGAGGTCTTTGGCCTTGAAATATGCTAAAAAAGCACAATACAAGAGATCTATAGCTATTAACCAAAGGTTATTGGCTGTTTTTGATATGAAAACTGGTGAACTAGATAGCGTAGAAAGCAGGTTGCTAATAGCCCGTAGATTGTGTAGAGAACAAGGCTTATACCCTTCATTATTTATTGTATATGATGAATTGATTAATTATCACTTCTATTTTAGGGGAGATAGGACAAAATCAATAGAATATTCCAATGAGGCCTTACAGCTTGCATTAAAGTTGGAAAATTATTACAGATGCTCTAAATATTGTGCAGCAGTCGCGGCTTTTAGTGCACAAGCAAAAGACTTTAAATGGAGTAATAAATATTACGAAAAGGCGACCTATTATGCTGAAAAGTCAGGAAGCTTTAGTCTACTTTGGCAAATAGAAATGGGCAAGGCTACTAATTATCAGCTACTTGAAAACTATGAGAAATTTGGTCAAAAAATAAGATCAATATACAAGAGAGATCTCATTAGAAATGAAACCATAAAAACTTTAACCGATGCTGCCTATGGAGATTACTTAATACATATCCGAGAAATTGACTCAGCTATTGCACTCTATGATACACTTTCAATACACTACAATGAAATAAAAGATTTACCAAGCGAAGCAGCCTGTGTCTTAAAACTTGGCGAGTGTTATGGTATTAGGGGAAATAATAAAAAAAGTTTGGGTTATTATAAAAAAGCATTGAAAATATCATATAAATCGGGACTTGACGACCGTGTGAATTCATACAAAGGATTGTCTGAAGCGTATAGAGTACTAGGCCAATTTGAGTTATCGCTTAATTATCTCCATAAATACATAGAGGCTAAAGACTCAATTGACGATCTAGGTGCTACAGCAAGCATAGTAAAAACCCAAATGCTTCGAAAAATAGAAGCTGATAGCCTTGTGGCTTTGCAAGCAAACCTGGAGCAGGAATTGAACCACGAAAAAGAACTAGGTAAAGAAAAGCGCAACAAGAATATTTTCTTTGGCTCGGCTGTCCTTCTAGTTC
>JAGDZV010000005.1:0-507753 GCA_049115495.1 Bacteroidia bacterium
CATCTAAAATAAAAGCTATCAATAGATTAAGCAAAGAACTCAACCTAAAAGTAGTACAACCATAAAAGCTCTGTCATGGGTAGGTACGAAGCATCTCTATGGGGTAGTGCCTTTGCTAAAGTTTGTACCCGGATTGAGATCCACTCCGCCAGCTGGCGGGTCAGGATGACGAAAACTCAAGACCTTACAGTTTTTTTGAAAAGAAGTTTTCTATTTTCGCTAGCATTAAAATTTTTAAAAAAATCTAATGAAAAACTGGCTTTTTGGACTATTAATGCTAATTGGGGGGGGTAATTTACTAGCGCAAACAGAATACGATTGGGAGATTATCTATGAGAAAGAAGGGGTAGTTCTAAACACATGCGACAACTGGAAATTTGACCGAATTGTGGCCATGGGCGACAATGGCGCTGTGCTAAGGTCATATAACAAGGGCCAAACATGGGAAGATGTTTCTGATGCTACTTTAGGCAACATTACTAGCATGGACTTGGTAGATAACGACACCATTTTTGCCAGCAATGGTTATGATGTTTTTAGGAGCTTTGACTTTGGGGATTCTTGGGAGAAAGTGTTCACTTCTGATGAGAAGATTAATTACTTGGGAGCTGATTTTTTAAAACATCGTTCAATATTTCTAGGTGCAGACTATGGAACAGTACTTATTAGTAATGACTTTGGAGCTCAATGGAGAAACCTTGATTTAAATGAAATCTTGAATGATAATGAGCATGTTTACGGGCTTACAGCAGGTCTTTTTCAGGGAGATACAACTTATGGAGTAACTACATCATACACCCATGAACTATTATCAATTGATAACTTCAAATCAATTAGAAGAAGAAGTGAGTGGGGTGATAGCAAACCAATAATGGTGAATTACTATTGTGATGAAGTTAGTGCTTTGTTTGGAGGATACTTTGCCGTTACTTCAAGCGACGGATCCGTAAGTATTCGTGATAATAGTGGAACTATTGGTTGGAGTTTTAATAATGCCAAAAAAGCAGTCAATTGCGTAAAAGGCTACCCATTTTTCATGAATAATACAGACAATATGTTGACTTATGCTGTGGGGGAAAATGGGTATATCATGAAAGCTAAAAACTTAGGAGCAAAAAGAATGGTTGATGATGATTCAAGCCCAACAAATAATGATTTAAACTGGATTGATATGGGGCATCCGGGTCGATATAGAAAGAAGTATGACTATTGGACCATGAGCGGTGATACAGTTTCTTTCATAGCCGTAGGTGACGGTATTATCATAAGAAAGAGATTTAATTGGGAGCCGGATCCAGTTTCAATTAATGAAAATTCAACACCATCAATTTCTGCGTCTGTTTTTCCAAATCCAAGTAATGGAGCTGTAAATGTGGTAGTGCCAAATCTTACTGGCTTGCTCAATGTTCTAGTGGTTTCAATGAGCGGGCAAGTGGTTTTTAGTCAAAACTGTAATCAAAATCAATTTACCATTCAAGGCCTTACCAAAGGGGTTTATACCGTAAGGGTAGCGTCTGAGCAAGGGCTTTCGGTTAAGAAATTGGTGGTGCAGTAACTTCGGCTTCGCTCTTACATATTGTAGTCATGCTTAGGTTCGAAGCATCTCAATCGGGTAATGCCGTTGGTGAAGGTTTTACCCGAAATAGACCCTTCACTCCGTTTAAGATGACGAAAAAACACCAACATTGTCAAGCTGAGGCACGAAGCATCTCTATGGGGTAGTGCCTTTGCTAAAGCCTGTACCCGGATTGAGATCCACTCCGCCAGCTGGCGGATCAGGATGACGAAAACTCGAGACCTGACGTTTTTTTTGAAAAGAAGTTTTCTATTTTCGCTAGCATTAAAATTTTTAAAAAAATCTAATGAAAAACTGGCTTTTTGGACTATTAATGCTAATTGGGGGAGGTAATTTACTAGCGCAAACAGAATACGATTGGGAGATTATCTATGAGAAAGAAGGGGTAGTTCTAAACACATGCGACAACTGGAAATTTGACCGAATTGTAGCCATGGGCGACAATGGCGCTGTGCTAAGGTCATATAACAAGGGCCAAACTTGGGAAGATGTTTCTGATGCTACTTTAGGCAATATTACTTGCATTGATTTGGTAGATAACGACACCATTTTTGCCAGCAATGGTTATGATGTTTTTAGGAGCTTTGACTTTGGTGATTCTTGGGAGAAAGTGTTCACTTCTGATGACAAAATAAACTACGTGGGCGCCGACTTTTTGAGTTTTAGAACTGTTTTCCTTGCTGGGAATAGTGGAACTCTTTTATTGAGCAATGATTTTGGGGACAATTGGCGAAACCCCGATGTAAACTCAATCCTTGACGAAAATGAAGTTGTTTTTAGTGTTGCGGCATTTAAGCATAAAGGAGATACTGGATATTTGGTTAATACATCAATTACTCACGAGTTGGCAGTAGAAGATAACTTCACTAAAATTTTTAATAAATCAGATTGGGGTGAACAACAAACATCAAAAGTTAAATATTTCGGTGATGAAGTTAGTGGACTATTTGGTGGGCACTATGCTTTCATTAATACTGATAACTCAGTTGGAATGCGAAATAATAGTGGCACAATTGGCTGGAGCTTTAACAATGCCAAGAAAAATATTAATTCAGTAGAGAGTTATGCCTGGTTCACGAACAATACAGACAATATGTTGACTTATGCTGTGGGCGAAAACGGGTATATCATGAAAGCCAAAAGTTTAGGAGCCAAAAGCATGATTGATGATGATTCAAGCCCAACAAGTAGTGATCTAAATTGGATTGATATGGGGCATCCAGGTCGATATAGAAAGAAGTATGACTATTGGACCATGAGCGGTGATACAGTTTCTTTCATAGCCGTAGGTGACGGTATTATCATAAGAAAGAGATTTAATTGGGAGCCAGAACCGGTTTCAATTGGAGAAACAACAACCATTTCTGTTTCAGTATTCCCTAACCCTAGTAGTGGTTCGGTAAATGTTGTGGTCCTAAATATTGAAGGTACGCTTAATGTTCAAGTGGTTTCAATGAGCGGTCAACTGGTGTTTAGTCAAAGCGCTAATCAAGACCAATTCACTATTCAGGGCCTTGCCAAAGGGATTTATACCGTAAGGGTAGCGTCTGAGCAGGGGATTTCGGTTAAAAAATTGGTTGTGCAGTAGCTTCGGCTTAGCTCGGCTACCGCGCTTTTTATTCGGCGCAGGAGCGCCTTCTATTAATTCATTTTGAAGCTGGAGCTTCAAAACAGCCTTTAATTTAAGAAGCCATTCGGAAGCTCCAGCTTCCGAATTCATGAAAGACTAGGCGCTCCAGCGCCATGACTGTATCACTCAACCCATGTATTGTGCTCACTGTCGCCATTCCACATAGGCCAGTTGTCGTGGTCTTTTTCTTTGGTGTCAAACATGTGCACTTTACCTACCGAGCCAGCGTAAACTGATCCATTGGCCAACACAGGTTGGTTACTCATGCTTTCGCCCACGCGAATGGTGTTTTCAAGATCGCCACTCTTGGTGTTGAAGGTTAGTATTCTACCATCGTATGTGGCCACCATTATGTTTTTACCGCTAGGAATGGGCATAGTAGTAATTCCAAACTGTACAGAATCAGGCGCTGAGGTAATGCCCTTTTGCCAAATCAATTTGCCGCTAAGGGTACGGGCATAAAGCACATTATCTACGGTGTAGTAGGCTACTTCATCTTTTATTAAAGCGCGGCTCCCTTCGTAAGGAATCATGTATTTCATGTGGCCCATTCTATCAAATTCACCAGGTAGGTATTTACCTCCCTTACCCAGCATTTTAAAACTCCAATCCTTTTGATTGATCACGCAAAGTGCTTGGCTGTTTTCATCAACTCTTTGGCTTACAAAAACAAACTCATCGGTTACAGTTGGTGCAGAACAGGCCCTAATGTCTTTGTCAAAAAGAACTTCTCCCTCAACTTTATCAAATACATAAAGACGGCCAGCATGGGTGCTTAAGTAAACTTTGTCGCCAGCTATTACAGGTGTTGCTAATCCTTCGCCATCAACCCAACGCTGCCATTCAATATCGCCAGTTTTAATATCAAAACAAGCCATTACAAACTGTTTGCCTACGCTGCTTTCGGTTCCAAAACCCGTAGCATCGTTTTCGTAAACCACATAAATTTTACCATCGCTTGCACTTGGTGTGCATATTACATAAGGTGCCAACCATTTACTCCAAGCCAATTGACCGTTTTCAGCATCAATCAGATAAAAAGAGCATGATTCGGTAATAAGCAACACGTAACCATCATAATAAGCTGCCGGAGAAGCACCGCCTTCACCAAGCTCTGTAGTCCAAATCATTTCGCCGTTTTCAGCATCAAAGCAACTGAAATCATTGGTGTAAAAACCATGACTCGTAAAGAGCTTACCATCAATTACCATGGGCGTGTACATCATGTCTTCGCTTTCAAAATCAAGCTCAAAGCCCGTTTCGGTTTCTTTGAAATATCTGCTGGTAATGGCACCGTTTTCAACGGGGGTTTCCATAAAATCAATTACAAAGCCTTCTTTATCTCGCTTGGTGGTTTTGTAGAATTCTTCAATAAACTCGGTTCCACGGTAGCTCACTTCTATGGCTCCATTGGCAATAGCACCGTTTTTTGTACTGAATGTAAAAAGTTCAATTTCTCTTTCGTAGGTAAGGTTAAGCACGTAGCTCTTGTTTTTTGGCAACAAGAAATAAGCATAACCTTGATCGTTGGTTTTTGCTGTAATTACATTATCGGTTTTGGTGTCATCCCAAAACACATCTTCATTGGCAATGCCATTTCCATCAAAGTCTCTTACTAAAACGCGCATCAAAACCCTTTCAGTTGTAGCGTTTTCGGTTGCCGAAACCGTTTGAACCGTAGTATCGTTTGCAGCGGTTTCGTTTACCTTGGTAGGCACAAACAATATCTCAAACTCAATGCTTACATAGCTCTTATTTGGAATTTCAACTTGTTTAAAAGCTTCAATTCCCGGAACGTCGATTTCGTAGGTTTTACCTTTTGGAAGCAGAAAATAAGCCCAACCACGAGGGTCGGTTGTCCCTAAGAATTTCTTTTTAAGCTCTGTATTTACAAGCGCTACTTTAACTCCTTGAAGTCCGCGTTTTTCTCTATTTACTACTTTTAGTGCAAGTACATTTTCGCTTTCGCTAGGTTGGGTGCGCAGGGTTGCCTTTTGCTTTATAGTTTCAAATTCAACCCCTGTTCTATCGGCTACTTCTTTTTCTTCTCTAAACTTGGCGGGTATGTAGGTTATTGACCTTCGTTGGGTTCTTGTTCCAGCAGTTGGCAATTCAACAAAATCGTATTCTTTAATGTCAAGAAAGTTGATACTCCATTTATCACCTGTGGTTAAAACCGTTTGGCAAACGCCTTGATTATCTGTTGTTAATTCAACCTGCTCGTTAGTAGTGGTTTCAATCAAAATCACTTTCATGTTTTTTAGATTGGCACCATTTAGGTCTTTAAACTTTAGGGTAAGATCAAGCGCTCTATTCTGTGCAAAAAGCGCAAGTGGGCATAGCAGTAAAACAAACAACAGGTTTTTCATGAGAATAAATTTAGGGTTACACACCAATGGCAAGATAACGCCACCGATTTATTAATGAGTATGAAAACTTATGCAGATGTAACCAAAATACGGGAATGTACTTAGACCTTTTTGGGTTAAAAGGTAGGATGTTAAAAGGTTAAAACGTGTCTTTGGCTTCGCTCAATCAGCACTTTTTTCGTTTAATGGTAGCTTTTGGTCAGTCTTTGTTAGTATCGGTAAGAATTGTTAGATTGGCATTTTGTTTTCGATTTATACCCTTTCCCTGTTTAGGGAAAGATGTCGCCAACATTGTTGGGGACAGATAGGGTCGAAACGCTTTTATTTGAAACCTATATTTAGTTAGCGCGAGCATTCTCAAAGACAACAGAATTGTTTACAACATTAAAGGAAACAATTATCGTTTAATCGTGAAGTTCAATTTCGAATACCAATTGTGTTGGATTCGATTTATAGGAACTCACGCGGAATATGATAAAATTGATGCAAATAATATTTGAACCATGACAATTAGACCAATAAGAAACGAGGAAGATTATCAAGATGCACTTGAAAGATTAGATACAATTTTTGATGCCAAGAAGGGAACTAATGAAGGTGATGAACTTGAAATTTTATCAATTCTAATTGATAAATATGAAAACGAGAATTTTCCTATTGGAATGCCTGATCCAATTGAAGCCATAAAATTTAGAATGGAGCAAATGGGTATGAATCAATCTGAGTTGGCAAGAGTGGTAGGTTTTAAAAGTAGAGTAAGCGAGATACTAAATAGAAAACGCAAGCTCACATTATCAATGATTCGAAAACTCCATGAAAGTCTTCATATTCCCACTGAAGTATTAATTCAAGACTACTAGGAAAGTCAAACTAGGAGCCCATATTTTCGGCAAATTCCAGAAAGTATCGATTAGGATCGTAGAAGTGACAGGTCTTTGAGCCAATATGAGTATAAAGCAGTTTAATTCAACTTCAAAAATCAGAAGCCAGCGATTTTAATCGCTTGTTAAGTCAGCTGAACGAAGCCATATTTAAGGTAGCTGAGCGAAGCCGAAGCTACTCTCCCAGCTCACTCTCCGGATCATACTGAAAAAGCTGAGCAGGTTTATGATCTACTCCTTTTTGCTTTTCGTCAAGTGCAATAAGGCGATTCATTTTCTTCATGCTTTTTCTAAAGTTTCGCTTGTCAAGCTTTTTGTCTAGAATAATTTCATGAAGCTCTTGTAGTTGGCTTAGGGTAAACTTCTTTGGGAGCAGTTCAAACCCAATATCTTCAGTAACCAACTCATTTCTAAGAGTAGCAACTGCTTGGCGCAATATTTCATCGTGATCAAATGCCAAGGGGGGCACGCTTTTTAGCGGAACCCATTCGGTAGTTGCTGCAAATTCAGAAGGAACAGGTTCATAGTCTTCTTCGCTCACCAGAGAGTAGTAGGCCACTGTAATTACCCTTTCGTTAGGAAACTCCCTTACATCATTTAACCAAGCTCGGTCTTTTGGGTTGGTAACCCTTTGGGGGTTTCCAAAGGTTTTAAATTGCTTAAGGTATATTCCTACAAGTTGTGTAAGATCTTTTAGTACACGTTCAGCGGCATCGTCAAGGTCTTCTTCAACCCCTACTAAGTTTCCTGGCAAAGCGTATTGAGAATCTAAGCTTGTTGATGTTTCTTTTTGCTTGATCAATAACACATCTACGCTTGTACCATTATATCCAAACACTACACAGTCTACCGATATATTAGGAATCGTTTTCAAATTATCACTCTCTTTTTGCTTGTCTTTAGTGGTTTCAATAGCAATGAAAAAAGGCTTTACTTAATGACCGAGGAATTTTCATACTTTTGAAAGTGTACTTTTTACACTAAGCAAGTTTACGAATAGTTTTTAGAAGGTTCACTCTTCGTTCTTAATAATTAATTGATGATTTTAGTTGCCGATAGCGGTTCAACAAAGTGCGACTGGGCACTCTTAAATGACAACGGTTTTAAGCCTTATTCAACCCAAGGCTTTAACCCTATGTTTCACACATCTCAAATGGTGGTAGATGGTATTAAAGCCAATCCAAACTTTGTTGCAAAGGCGCCGTATGTGAGTGAAATTTTTTACTATGGCGCGGGTTGTCAAAATGAAGTTTTAAATCGAATAATTGAAAACGGACTGGTTGAAATATTTACCAATGCCAATGTGCATGTAGACCATGATCTCACGGCAGCAGTAAGAGCAACGGCTGGCAATGAACCTGGTATAAGCTGTATCTTGGGTACGGGAAGCAACTTGGCTTATTCAGATGGCAACCAAATGCACACCATAGTTTCAGGTTTGGGTTATGTGCTAGGCGATGAAGGCAGCGGCACCTACTTTGGTAAAAAACTTTTGGCCGACTTCTTATACGGTAACCTACCACCGGCAATGGAAGCTGAACTTAAGGATATTTATAAGCTCAATAAAGATGTGATCATTAAGAATGTTTACATGAAACCCCATGCCAATGTTTACATCTCTCAGTTTATGCGCTTGGTTTCGGCCCATAGAAAAGAGCAATACGTACAAGATTTGGTGTATGAAGGTCTTTCGAGATTTTTAGAAGTGCATGTAATGCGCTTTAACGCTTATAAAAAAGTACCTGTACATTTTGTAGGTTCAATAGCATATTACTTTAAAGATACATTGCACAAAGCCTGTAGCGAAAGAGGTATTACTTTAGGAAGAGTAATTAAAAAACCCATTGAAAGTTTAGTTGAGTTTCACCGACAAACCGTAAGCCAATAATGATTAAAGCCATAATATTTGACCTTGACGGTGTTTTGGTTGATACCGCAAAGTTTCATTTTGTAGCTTGGAAAAAGCTAGCCAAAGACTTAGGAACCGATATTTCTGAAGCACAAAACGAACAGCTAAAAGGAGTTAGCAGGGTAGATTCATTAGAAAGAATTATTGAATGGGGAAACCTTCAAATTTCTGATCAAGAAAAAGAAGCGGCGCTTATTTCAAAAAATGCCCATTATTTAGAGCTATGCGATCAACTGAGCCCAGAAGACCTACTACCAGGAGTAAGGGAGTTTCTTACAGAGATTGGAGAAAAAGGACTACACGTAGCCGTTGGTTCGGCAAGTAAAAATGCCAATCTAATTCTTAGAAAGCTTGGCATAAGTACTTTTTTAGATACGCTTATTGACGGTAATATGACCACTAAAGGCAAACCTGACCCACAGGTGTTTTTAATGGCTGCAGAACAAATGCATGTAGAACCTTGGCAAGCCATTGTTTTTGAAGATGCGCCCAAGGGCGTTGACGCTGCCAAAGCTGGTGGTTTTAATTCAGTAGGTGTGGGCAGCTATAATGTATTAGGCCATGCCAACTTGGTAATTCCTGGATTTAAAGACATTAACCTTAATACCATTTTAAAACAATTCGAAGATTAACCAATTATGAAAAATTACATCGTTCACAACGAGTGGAGCATTATTGAAGAGGGCTTAAAGCCAGAATATAATTTGGTAAGTGAAAGCCTTATGAGCCTTGGTAACGGCTTTATGGGATTACGAGGAAACTTTGAAGAAACCTATACCGGACCAACGTTACAAGGTACATATGTTGGAGGTGTTTATTATCCGGACAAAACACGTGTAGGTTGGTGGAAAAATGGATATCCTGAGTACTTTGCTAAGGTGCTTAATAATGTAAACTGGATTGGTTTACATATAAAGATTAATGAAGAGGTATTTGACCTTAATAACTGTGAAGTAAGCAATTTTAGGCGAGAGCTTAATATGCAAGAGGGTATTCTTTACCGTAGCTTTAATGCCAAGCTAAAAAATGGTGTTGAAATTGAAGTGAAAACCCGCAGGTTTTGCAGTATTGCCAATAGCGAGCTAGGTACTTTACAATATGAAATTACGCCCAATGTAGATGCGAAAATTGAGGTAGTAAGTTTTCTTGATTTTGATATTGTAAATCAAGATTCAAACTATGATGAGAAGTTTTGGACCGAAGAGGCCCGCGGTAAAAATGATAATGATTTTGGCATTGTTGGTAAAACCAAAAAAACCGAATTTCTTGTAGCCGCAGCTTGCAATACAGAGATTCATTGTAACGGACAATGTTTTGTAGAACCACTTCACGAAGTGTCGGCCGAAAAACAAATTGGACAAGCTTATGTGGTTTCGCCAAAAGCTGGAAACACAGTAACAATTACCAAAACAGTAAGTATTCTCTCTTCATTAAATCATGAAAGAGATGCTATTCTTACAAATGCATTCAATGTGCTTGGGGTAGCAACAGGCAAAGGTTTTGCAACCTTAGAAAAGGAGCAAAAAGAAGCATGGTTGGCCAAATGGGCTGAGTGCGATATTCAAATTGAAGGAGATGTAGCTGCACAACAAGGTATTCGTTTCAATATTTTCCAGTTGTACAACACTTACACTGGCGAAGATGAAAGACTAAACATTGGTCCTAAAGGATTTACAGGTGAAAAATATGGAGGAAGCACCTATTGGGATACCGAGGCGTATTGCCTTCCATTTTACCTAGCAACGGCAGAGCAAGGTATAGCCCGTCAATTATTGGTTTACCGACACAATCATTTGCAAAAGGCAATTGAAAACGCCGAAAAACTTGGGTTTACTTGTGGAGCTGCACTTTACCCTATGGTTACCATTAATGGTGAAGAGTGTCATAATGAGTGGGAGATCACTTTCGAAGAAATTCATAGAAATGGAGCGATTGCTCACGCCATTTATAACTACACAAACTATACTGGCGATAAAAAATATCTAGCCGAATTTGGTCTTGATGTTTTGATTGGAATTGCACGTTTTTGGGCGCAAAGGGTAAACTGGAGTGCAAATCACGAAAAATATGTGATGCTTGGCGTTACTGGACCAAATGAGTTTGAAAACAATGTAAACAACAACTGGTATACCAACTACTTGGCCAACTGGTGCATGCGTTATTGTATTGAGAGCCTGAATTACGTTAAGGAAAACCATGCCGATAGATATGATGAAATTTTAAGCAAAGCTGACTTTGCTGAGGCCGAAACTGAGAAGTGGCAACATATCATTGACAATATGTATTACCCTACTCACCCTGATCAAGAGGACGTGGTTTTACAACAAGATGGTTTCTTAGACAAAGAATTAATTCCAGTATCTGACCTTCCGGCAAAAGAAAGACCAATTGTAGAGCACTGGAGTTGGGATAGAATTCTAAGATCAGTTTACATTAAACAAGGAGATGTGCTGCAGGGCATGTACTTCTTAGAGCACGAATTTGAAACTGACACAATTCGCAAAAACTTCGATTTCTATGAGCCATTTACAGTTCATGAATCAAGTTTATCACCTTGTATACACTCAGTACTTGCTGCAAAAATTGGCAATGAAGACAAAGCATACGAGTACTATTTAAGAACGGCTCGTTTAGACCTTGATGATTACAACAACGATACCTGCGATGGCTGCCATATTACAAGTATGGCTGGTAGCTGGGTAGCAGTTGTTCAAGGTTTTGCAGGCATGCGAATTGAAAACGATTCAGTTAAGCTAAACCCGTTTATTCCAAGCCAATGGGATAGCTACACATTTAGAATTACTTTTAGGGGCGCATTATTAAGCATTAAAGTAACTAAAGATACTGTTGAGATAAGCAACCTGAGCGATAAGGCATGCTCACTTACTGTTTATGGCAACAAACAAAACCTTGCTGGCAATGAAGTATTCACAACTCAAATTCAACACGCTGTGGCTTAGCTTAATAGTATTAGCGGCCTGCAGCCCAAAAGAAAAGAAAAAGGAAGAAAACATACCATCAGCTCATAACGCCATAATTGGCCTTGCCACGCCCTACAAGCTAGAGCCTGGCAATAATGTGCTGTATTTGTCTGACTATTTTCATAACCCTAAGAAAGTAGACTCATTTCTATTTGAAGAAAGAATAGAAGCGAATAGAGCAGGTGATAGCTTGCTTATTAAAGCACCATTGGCAAATGGTGATGCGCTTAGTGAAGCTACTTTTTGGTCTGCAGGAGCACCTTATTTTATTCCACTATTTCTTTCTAATAAAAAGGAAGTTACAGTTGCATTTGACGATTCTGAGCGGCAATACAAAGAAGTAAAGCTCAAAGGCGAAATGAACGCCTGGAACCCAAATGCGGCACCGCTCACATATGAGAACGGAAAGTGGAGTGTTTCAATTTTAGTAGAGCCAGGCACTTACCAATACAAGTTGGTGGCTGATGGCCAAGAAATCGAAGACCCTTCGAATTCAGAAAATATGCCAAATGGATTGGGTGGTTTTAACTCTGTCTTAAATGTTGAAGGAGAAGGGGGTGAAGTTCCTACAGTAATTGCATTGACCCATACAGAAACCACTATTAGCTTTAAAACTATTCCTAATATCAATGTTCAGGCGTATTGGCAAAACCAAAGAGTTGATATTGAAGGTGGTAAATCAGGCGTTTTTCAAGTCAAAGTTCCTGAGAGCTCCAAGCAACTTGTAAGAAGCTATATTAGGGTTTTTGTATCAAATAGCGCTGGTATTGGAAATGACGTTATGGTTCCAATTCATCAAGGAAAAGTGCTTTCAGAAATAAGTCAACTACACCGAACCGACTACCACAATTTAGTGCTATACAATGCTTTTGTAGATAGGTTTAACAATGCTGATTCCACTAACGATTCTCCAACACCAAACGATAGCATTTTACCACAAGCTAATTACCATGGTGGCGATGTGTTAGGAGTAGTTGAAAAGGTTCACGATGGCTACTTTGAGAGCATTGGTGTAAACGGCGTTTGGCTGTCACCAATAGTGAAAAACACAAAAGGTGCCTATGGTTATTGGCCTGAGCCTGAAACCAAATTCTCAGCTTATCATGGCTATTGGCCTACATCTTTTACTCAAATTGATAAGAGAATGGGCACTAGCACCAACCTTGAAGAGTTGGTTGACATGGCGCATAACAAAAACATTAACGTGTTTATTGATTTCATAGCCAATCATGTGCATAAGGAGCACCCTGTTTATCAAGCCAATAAAGATTGGGCCACCAATTTATATTTAAAAGATGGTACTTTAAATACTGAAAAATGGGACGACCACAGATTGAGCACTTGGTTTGACACCCATATGCCTTCTCTTAAGCTTTATGAACCCGAAGTGTATAATATGCTAAGTGATAGTGCGCTTTATTGGATAAAGAAATACGGAGTTGACGGCTTTAGACATGATGCTACAAAACACGTTCCCCACCATTTTTGGCGTGCACTTACTCAAAAGCTCAAAACAGAAATAATTGAAGCTGAAGGCAGAGATATTTATCAAATAGGAGAAACCTATGGAAGCAGAGGGTTGGTGGGTTCTTATGTAAACACTGGTGAGCTTAGCGCACAGTTTGATTTTAATGTTTATGACGATGCAACAGCCGTTTTTGCCGGAGGCGAAGATATTTCAAGGTTAGCTCAAGGTTTAGAGAAAAGCTTAAAGGCCTACGGAAGCCATCACCTAATGGGTAACGTTACTGGTAATCAAGATCGCTGTCGTTTTGTTTCTTATGCCGATGGTAGCGTGAGTTTTGCTGAGGATGCAAAAGCCGCTGGTTGGACACGCGAGATTACAATTCAAGACTCAACGGCACTCGACAAAATGGCCTTACTTATGGCTTTCAATTTCTCAGTTCCTGGTGTTCCTGTAATTTATTATGGCGATGAAATTGGCATGTGCGGCGCAAACGATCCAGATAACCGCCGTATGATGCGCTTTGAGAACCTAACCAAAAAGGAGAAGGAGCTAAAGGATAAAGTTGGCCAGCTGGCTCAAATTAGACACAATAATTTAGCGCTCATTTATGGCCAAACCAATGTACTAATTGCTGATGAAGGTATTTTAGTAATCGAAAGAACCTTTTTTGACGAAAAAGCTATTCTAGTAATCAATAATAATAATCAGGTTCAAAAAGTAACCATTGACGGACTCGAAAATCTAAAAACAAACTTTACAGGTCAGCTTGAGGGTAATTCACTTACCGTAGGAGCAAATCAATTTGAAGTATTGACAAAAAAGAATTAAACTGAAATGAAAGTAAGATATTGGTTTTTGGTGTTATTATCGGTGCTTGTATTATCATTTGGTTGTGAGAACAAAGCACCTAAAGGTGTGGATGGATCTGATACAGATTCATCTGCCCTTTCAACCCAAGATATGGGAATTAACGAATGGGTTAAGAATGCTGTTATTTATGAGGTTAATGTTCGTCAGTATACTCCTGAAGGAACATTTGCAGCATTTTCTGAGCACCTGCCAAAGCTTAAAGAGTTAGGTGTTGACATTCTTTGGTTTATGCCAATTCATCCTATTGGCTTAAAAAACAGAAAGCTTGATTCCACTTCTTTGGGCAGCTATTATGCTGTAAAAGATTACAAAGCAGTTAACCCAGACTTTGGAACTAACGAAGATTTTCAAAGCTTAGTGGAGAAATGCCACGAAATGGGGTTTAAAGTGGTGCTCGATTGGGTGGCCAACCACTCGGCTCCTGACCATCACTGGGTAGATGAACACCCTGAGTATTACACGAAAGATTCGCTTGGAAATTACCCTATTCCGCCCGTTGGAACAGATTGGTGGGATGTTGCTGATCTAAATTACGATGAACCCGGCTTGAGAGCTGCTATGGTTGATGCTATGAAGTTCTGGGTAGATAATTATAACATTGATGGTTTTAGATGCGATGTAGCTGGTGAAGTTCCACTTGATTTTTGGGTTGAAGCACGCCCGCAATTAGAAAAGAATAAAAAGCTATTTATGCTGGCCGAGTGGGAAGACGCAGAATTTTACAAGGCCTTCGATTTTACATATGGTTGGCACCAGCACCACATAATGAATGAAATAATTAAAGGAGAGCAAACAGTTGCTGATTGGAAAAACCTTAAGAATGAAACTAAAACGGGTTGGCTAGGAGATCCAACTGAGATTGAGCCTTGGGGTAATTTCAATAACCAAATGAACTTTACTACTAACCATGATGAAAATTCATGGAACAAAACAGTTTTTGAACGATTTGGAAATGCCCACGCCGCATTTGCCACAATGGCCTTTACCTTACCTGGCTTACCGTTGATCTATTCTGGTCAAGAAGCAGCAATGAACAAATCACTTAGATTCTTTGAAAAGGATACAATTGATTGGACACAAGATAGTCTACGTGGCTTCTATACCAAACTGGTAGAGATAAAGCACAACCATCCGTCACTAAACATAGGTGATAACCCAGGTAGCTTTAAAATTAAAGAATGGTATGATGAAGACATTTTTATGTTTGAAAGAGCCGCAGAAAATGATACGCTATTAATAGTTGCCAATTTGAGTCCTAAAGCAAAAGGGGTCATTGTTCAGAACCCCAATGAACGTATTATCTACACGATTTTTAGTTCATTTTATAGTACTACTGAACCTGATTTTCAATTAAAGGTGTCAACTCCTTTCAAAAAGAGAAATATTGGTTTAGGCCCGTGGGAAGTACAGGTATTTCAAGTTATGAAACCCGAAGAAATTAAAGAAGAAAATGAAAAGGACGATGAGTATTAAAATGAAGTTGTGGGCGCTTGTCGCTATTTTATTCACTTTTCAGAGTTGTAAAACTGAAAGTGCAGAAACAAGCTCCAACGAAACCGAAGTTTCTAATGAAGAAAATCCAATGGAAAATGTTGAACAGAATATAGATTGGGTAAGAAACGCGGTGATTTATGAAGTAAACACCCGACAGTACACCCCAGAAGGAACATTCGCAGCTTTTGAAAAAAAGCTTCCACAACTAAAAGAACTTGGAGTAGATATTCTGTGGTTTATGCCAATTCATCCAATTGGGTTAAAGAATAGAAAAGAAACAGAAGAATCACTTGGTAGTTATTATTCGGTAAGGGACTATAAAGCCGTAAACCCTGATTTAGGAACCGTAGAAGAATTTAAAAGCTTGGTAGCTACCTGCCACGAAATGGGTTTTAAAGTAGTGCTCGATTGGGTGGCAAATCACACTGCACCAGACCATGCTTGGGTAGAAGAACATCCAGAGTTCTACACAAGAGATGCAAAAGGCAACTACCCAGTACCACCAGAAGGAACCGATTGGTGGGATGTGGCCGATTTAGACTACTCAAACCAAGAAATGCGCAATGAAATGATCAGCGCCTTAAAGTATTGGGTTGACGAATGTGATATTGATGGCTACAGGTGTGATATGGCAGGTATGGTTCCCCTTGATTTTTGGTTACAAGCTCGACCGCAAATTGAAGAAAACAAAAAGTTATTCATGCTGGCTGAGTGGCAAGACGCTCGTTTCTACGAAGCATTCGATTTTATCTATGGCTGGCCATTAAAAAACGTATTTGTTGAACTTACCGAAGGTGAAAGCAATGTAGAATCTCTGGTGAAAATGAGCTGTGAAGACAATGCACGTTGGTTGCTCCATGATCTTGATTTTGATACATGGGGACCATACAACCTTTCAATGAACTTTGTTACCAACCATGATGAAAACAGTTGGGAAGGTACCGCTATTGAAAGATGGGGTTCTGCCAATAAAGCATTTGCTACCCTAACCTTCTTGGCTCCGGGCCTACCACTAATTTATTCTGGACAAGAGGTAGGAAACAACAAAAGACTCCTATTCTTTGAAAAGGACCTATTTGATTGGAGTGATAATGATGGTTACTTTGATTTTTACAAGGATTTGGTAAAAATGAAACATGAGAACACCGCATTGGCTGTAGGAACCAACGGTGGTAGCTTTGAATCATTTAAAATTGAAAACGAGCATGTATATGCTTTTTTCAGAGAAGGAAGCGATGATGCCTTAATCGCCTTTTTTAATATGAGCAATGATGCTCAAACATTTGCTCTGCCAGAATTTGGCCATTTAAATAATTTTGAAATGAATGCGGGTGATGAGCTAACACTCGAAGCCTGGGAGTACAAAGTAGAAACCATTAAAACTATGCCTGATGATAAGTAAACCAAAACTAAGTTTTTGGCAGATATGGAACATGAGCTTTGGGTTCTTAGGAATCCAGTTTGGCTTCGCTTTGCAAAATGCCAATGCAAGTAGAATACTGCAAAACTTCGGTGCTGATGTGCATCACCTATCTTGGTTTTGGTTGGTAGCACCCATTACAGGTCTTATTGTTCAGCCAATTATTGGCCATTATAGCGATAGAACTTGGAATAAGCTCGGAAGAAGAAAGCCATATTTTTTGGCAGGCGCACTTTTGGCTGCTGCTGCCTTAACTTTTCTGCCAAACTCTGATGCCTTGGCCACGGTGCTTCCAGTGTTGCTTATAGGCGCTGGTATGTTAATGATCATGGATGCCTCATTTAACGTAGCCATGGAGCCATTTAGAGCATTGGTGGCAGATATGCTTCCTGATGAGCAAAGAACACAGGGTTTTGCTATACAGACCTTTTTAATTGGTTTGGGTGCCGTTGCAGGGAGTTGGTTGCCATACATACTAGCCAATTGGCTTGGCCTTGATGGTGGCGAAGGAGCCGTAAAGGATAATGTGATTATATCCTTTTATGTTGGTGCGGCTGTATTGGTTTTTGCCATACTAGTAACCGTATTAAAAACAAAGGAATATCCGCCTGAAGAATACAAGAAGTTTTTTCCTGAGGATAGTGAAGAAGAAGATGCTGGTTTTATGCAAATCTTCAAGGATTTTGCCAATATGCCGGCAAAAATGAAACAACTTGGAGGAATTCAATTTCTATCTTGGTTTGCCTTGTTTGGTATGTGGGTTTTTACCACACCGGCTATTGCACAGCACATGTATGGCTTGTCGCCTGAAGATAATTCATCAGAACTGTTTAATAAAGCAGGCGATTGGGTAGGGGTAATTTTTGGTATTTATAATGCCATTTCTGCCGTTTATGCTTTGCTACTAACTAAAATTGCAAAAGCCACAAGTAGAAAATTTACTCATGCCATATCATTGGCAGCAGGTGGTTTAGGATTAATCTCTTTCTTTTTCATTAGCGATCCTGACTACTTGGTAGTTTCTATGATTGGCGTTGGAATGGCTTGGGCCAGTATTTTGGCAATGCCTTATGCCATGCTAGCAGGTTCAATTCCTGCCGGAAAAATGGGTGTTTATATGGGTATTTTCAACTTTTTCATTGTAATTCCTCAGATTGTAAATGGTGTAATTGGCGGACCTATGGTAAAATACATGTATGGCGATAGAGCCATTTTTGCCATTGTGCTCGCTGGAGTTTCAATGCTACTTGCCGCATTCTTAACTACTCGATTAAAAGACACCGAAGAAGCCACAAAGGCTTAATTTCAATAGTTTATTTACGCATAGGAAGGCTCTCAGGTTTGAGGGCCTTTTTTGTTATGAGAATTAATATATTTCAAGCTTAAAAAAGAAGCTATGCGGAAATTCATATTCTTTGGCCTCCCAATTTTTTCATTCTTCTTAGTTCAAGCTTAAACTGAATCTAGTTTAGATTTAAAAAGAAAAGGACTTAGCAAATGGGAAATTGTTAATGATTGAAGCAGTTATTTTTGATATCAAATCATGATTCAACCCCCATATTTAAAACCAGGTAATAAAGTAGCCATTACAGGTGTTGCCCGAAAGCTTTCGAAAGCCGATGTTCAAAATGGTATCGATGCTCTAGAAAGTCATGGTTTTGTGCCTATTGTGTCAAAAACCATTGGAGTTGAGCATAATATTTTTTCAGGAAACGATGAGTTAAGGTTTACAGAACTCCAAGGCTATTTAAATGATCCAGAGATTAAAGCGGTTTGGCTAGCGCGTGGTGGCTACGGAACCATAAGGATACTTGAAAAAATTGACTGGACAGGGTTTAAAGTAAACCCCAAATGGCTCATTGGGTTTAGTGATATTACCAACCTATTAGCCAAAGCAAATGATTTAGGTTTTGCCTCTTTACATGGGCCAATGCCCAAAACTATTGACTATAATTTTGAAGAAGATGTTTCTGCCAATTTGCTTTTTCAATACCTAAAAGGAGCAGAGCCCAAGTACCAATGGAAAACGTCGGAAGCCTGCCATAGCGGAAATATAAAAGCAGAAATTGTTGGCGGAAATTTGGCTACCTTATCACACCTTTATTCTTCATTGAACCGGGATTTTTTTGATCATAAGATTCTTTTTATTGAAGAAGTTGATGAGTATTTATACGCAATAGACCGAATGCTAAGGGCAATGAAAATTTCGGGCAGGTTTAATAGGCTTAATGGAGTAATTGTTGGTGATTTTTCTGGCATAAAAGACAATGATGATCCTTTTGGCGAAAGCATACAACAAATAGTAAAAAACGTATTTGGCGATCTTGATATTCCAATTGCTTTTGGTTTAAAGGCGGGGCATGAAAACACCAATTGGCCTTTAGTTTTAGGCAAATCTTATAGATTAAAAAGCCAGAATGGAACCTGGGTACTTAAATAGAAAAAAACTTTTAAAACGCGCGATTTACTCAGTTATAATTTAGTCAATAATCTTTTGGGTGATACTGAAAACAGCACCTTGGTTAGGGTTAGAATCTACCTTAAGATTACCTTCTAATTTATCCGCAATTCTTTTTACGATCGAAAGACCAAGGCCGTAACCTTTCGCTTTCTTCTCCTTCTCGTTGTTTTTTTCTTCAAAAATTTCAGCCAAAAAGCTAGGATCAACCCCGTTACCATTATCGCCTACGCAATATTCAACGGTTTCATCATCATTAATAATTGACCATATTTTTATTTCTGGTGGGTTTCCACCGTATTTTATGGCGTTGCTAATAAAGTTGTAAAGCACTTCTTCTAACCAAGGGGAGTAGCTTAGGCAAGGTGAAAGGTCTTTTTCAAACGTTACTTTGGCTTTATGTTTTTCAATATCAAACTTTAAACGTTTTAAAGCTGAATCAACTACAAGATTCATATCAACCCTTCTGAGCTCAATTTCTCCCTTTTTCATACTGGCAAAAAGAAGGAGCTCCTTAATGGTGTTTACCATTTTTTTACCGCGTTCAGCTATCACCTGTAGGTATTCAGCCCGCTGCTCTTTTGGTATTCCATTTTCTGGATCAGCTAATATATCACTCAGTCCAACAATTCCTAACAGCGAAGAATTGAGATCATGAGCCACCGTATGCGCATAAGAGTCCAATTCTTTATTTCGTTTTAGCAATTCATCTTCAACAATCTTTCTTGTTGTAATGTCGGTAATAAAGGCCAAACCAAGTCTTCCGGTTTCAGAAGTTAAATGACTTATACTAATCTCAACGGGAAAAGTGCTGCCATCTTTTTTCTTCATTTGAAGCTCTAGACCAATACCCATAGGCCTAACTCGCGGACTCGAAAAAAACTTTTTGAGATGCCCTTGGTGGTTGTGATGGTGTTCGCTCTCCATAAAAATTGATAATGGCTCGGCCATTACATCAATTTTGGCGTATCCCGTCATTTCAGAGAGCCGATTATTAATGAGTATTATTCTACCTTCTTCATTTATAATTACTACCCCCTCGGCCAAAGACTCTAAAAGGGTTTTAACTGTAACATCACCTTGAATAAGCCCAGCGGTATAAGCTATTGACTTTTGGATTCCCATTTCCCTGAATAGCTTTTTTTCTTCGTGCTCACTCATCTCTCAAAAATTATTTACTCTAAATACATTAACTAAAACGTAAATTTAGAAAATTTATAGCCATAAAAATGATGGCTTAAGTCATTCTTTAATAAATAAATAACCTTGATCTTAAGATGTTTTAAAATACAAAAGGCATTAAATCAATTGGCCTTTAGTTTTAGGCAAAGAATATGAGTTAGCTCACGTAAACGGTGCTTGGATGTTAAAATAGAATTTGGCATTGGGCAAATTTTCCACCTATAAACTCACCTTTCTAATTTTCATTTAAATGCCCCACTTTTACCTTGCTCTGGAGTAGCCGAGGAGGGTAGGGTTAAGCAAAAAATGTTAAGGATGCCAGCTGAAGCCTTGCTCACCCGGCTTTGTGTAACGCTATATATCCTTCACTTTAGTGTTAAAGCCTTAACAAGTTCTTCTCTGTTTTATTCGGATTCAATTTCTTAATCAACTTTTTCATAAGCTTACCTTCGTAAAAACGATTTTTTAAGCAATGTTCGATTTCTCGCATTTGTTATTTGATAAGCTTGTAATTCATAGGGTTGGCAATAAGGCTAATGAAGAAGGTGTATTTGCATCTGAAGCAGAGCATGATCTAATGGACGATCAACTTCAGGTGGTTCTATTCGATTTTTTCTTCTCTTCTTTTAAGGGCGAAGATCAATTCAAATTCTACCATACGGCCGACCTTAGAATGAACGACATGTACACCTATTGTCAAAACATTTTTAATCAACCCGAGACATTCTTAGAAATGTCAAAGCATATACTTAACCATTTATACAATAAAAGCACGCATCCAAAAGTGAAAGGAGGTGAATTATACGTTTGCTTGTTTAGAGATGTGCTTATTGATGATGAGCTGGTTGATGCGGTTGGAATTTTTAAGTCAGAGAGTAAAAGCACATTTATTCAGGTTAATGAGATGCGTCAAAGCCTAAATATTGGTTATTACGAAGGTATTAGTACAAAAAAGCTTGATAAAGGTGTGTTAATATTTAACACCCTTGAAGAAGACGGCTTTATGATTAAAACCATTGACGCTCTTGCTGGGCAAAACGATGAAGCCAAATTTTGGAAGGATGAATTCTTGAATTTAAGACCCATTGAAGATTCGGTTTATACAACAAAAGCTTATTTAAACTTGGCCAAAGATTTTGTTGAAGAAACTATGGCTTCTAAACCAGATGTAGGTAAAAAGAAGAGCCTTGAGATAATGGATAAAGCGGTAGAGTACTTTGAGCAGAACGATGATTTTAGATTAGAAAACTTTGCTGAAACCGTTTTTGAAGAACCAGATGTGCAAGAGAGCTTTAAAAGTTTTAAGCAAGAAAAGGCGGTTGAGCTTGATATACCAGAAGAAGATACTTTCGAGATTTCGGCACCTGCGGTTAAAAAGGAGAAGAAGCGCATTAGGCATCAAATAACCCTTGACGATTCAATTCAGATCAAGCTAAACCCCAACCACCAAGACAGAAACAATCAAGTTATAGAACGTGGTTATGATTCTCAGCGCGGGCAGTATTACTACAAGATTTTTTATGAGTTTGAAGGGTAAATAAAGCGTTAAGATTTGCAAAGAGTACAACCACATACAGATTGTAACCGTAGTTCTAATTCAATGAAAACACTTTTTCTAACTTGTTTTTTTGGTGCAATAGCACTGTCAACCTTTGGGCAAAATCATTTGATTAAGAGTCTTGAAAAAGGTGTTGAAGCTCATAGGAGATATAGCTTGGTGGTTTGCGACTCTGTACTTGAGCGTGTTTTAAACAGAAAAAATGAACTTAGCCAAGCACAATATGGCGAGGCATTTTACTTCTACAACCGAAACCTTATGCGAATGGCCATTGAAATGGGAGAAGCAGATAATGGCTTTGCTCAAATTGATGTTCAGCTTAAGATTTATACGGTGTATAATAATTACCTACAGCTTGAAAAAGCCAACATACCCAGATGGAGCCCAAAAGCTGGTCCAGAAATTCAAAACCTCTTTAAAACACTATTAAGCGCATCGGTTACTTGTCTTGAATTATTAGTAGAAAAAGAAGGCTCTGGCAACGAGCTTACAATGTTGGTTGAAGGTTACACCAACCTGGCTGCCACCATAATGCCCGATGGTTATACTCCCCTTGAGCTTAAAGGACAACTCCATTACATAATGGGCGATACAAGCAAGGCTATAAGCTATTACCAACGTGCTATTGACAATTACAATGCAAAACGATTACTAATGCCTGATAATATTAGGATACCATCCGTATACTATGCATTGGCCCTTCAAGAGCTTGAAACGTCATTTGAAAAGGCCTACCTAATGGCCAAAAAGGCTTATAAAATAAATGAGGTAGAGTGGAGTACTATTAAAGTAAATGCCAAGCAACTTGGCGAAACAGTGATTGAAGACAACAAGGCTATTTACTTTAATAATCAATATAACTTAGGTCTTCTTGAGCTTGAAACGGCACCGGCAGTATTGAGTACCGATAGTTTATTGCTCTTGTATAATGAGAGAATAGATTATTATAAAGATGTGTATTCTGTTCAGTTCAACTATGCAGAAATACTAAGAGAAATTAATCCAAGGCAATCATCATTACACTATCAAAACGCGATAGATATTAACCCATATGATCCTGAAGCTTTTTTCTCAATGGCCACTTTGTATTTTGATATGGGTTACTTCTATTTAAATGAATCAAAGTCTCAAAACGCAAAAGAAAACAAAGAAAGAGCCTATCAACTGCTTAGTGTAGGAATAGGGAATATGGAAGAAGTACACAAACTTGCCCCTAAAGATCAGTCTGCTTTAAAATGGCTGGTTAAAGTGTACAGAGATGTAGGAGAAAAAGCCAAGTCAAAAGAATATCAAGCTAAGTTAAATGCCCTCAAATAGGCTTTTGTCTTATTTTAGCCACGCACAAAGCAAATCATGAAAAAGTCAATAGCAATAGTTTTTGCCCTATTTGTGGCATCAGCCGCTTTTTCTCAATATAGAGATTTCGATAATTTTGAAATACAGGTGGGCTTTAAGGGCTTTAGGGTTACACCAGGTTCTTTTTCGTTTAGGCACGATACCCTTTACCCAGATACTGCTTTTGTGCAAGGAAGGCATGCAATAGGTTCGCCCAACAATATGAACCTTTTGAGCATTGGTTATGAAGCTCAGGTATACGATAACATTTTTGTATCTGTAAAGTCTGACTTTAATATTGGGTCAAACAATCGAAAGCGAATTCCCGGATTAGGTATACAGCTAGGAGCCGGTTATAGATACAACCTAAACTACTTTATGCGCTTGCAGGGTGAGTTTTTATTAAACTGGGGAATGCTTACAGATACCTTAGGTTTTACATCAAGCTATAGTCCAGAAAGGCTTACACTTAAAGGTATACAATTTCAGCCCAATACCCAGCTTACTGCGTTTTATCGTGGTCAGCAATATGGTTTTCAACCAAAAATATCATTGGTAGCTAATATGACACCTTTGCTTGAGTTTAGGTTTACAATGATGTACCAAGTGGCGCTTGTTTACAATCAAGCCATTGAAATTGAAGGCGAAATTGGTCCAGACCAAACTGAGAAGGTGATTTTACCTTTTAGGAGCGAGTATACACAAGTTATGTTTGATGATTTACCACCCGAAAAAGCAATTTACAGGCCAAGTGGCTTTAGTGCAAGGGTTGGTTTTGCATATAAATTGCCTGTTAATTAGCGCTTACTTCAGCTTCAAGCACTACGCTAGTAGTTAAAACTACATCTTGCTCAAGGGCTTCACGCAACCTTAGCCCTCCATTAAGATCAAAAATGTCATCTATGTTTCCAAGTGTGCTTAGGCCATCTTGCACTTTAATAATGTAAGTTCTTTCGGTATAAGCTAGCTCATCGCTTTCAATTACAGTATTTTGATTGCCCTTTTGTGTAAAAGAAGTATTAAAACTCTCAATGGTATTTGGGTTAAAGTTATTTTCAGGAATTTCAACCTTAATTCTTATTTCTTTTACATTTAGCTGCTTTAGCTCAGTGATGCCAAAGCCTTTTTCGGCTAAAAGATCGTTTAAGTTAAGTGCTTGGTCTTTGTTTAAATATAGATACATGCCCTTTGGCGTTCCCGCTTTAACCGTATCTGTTGATTTAATGGTGGATAAGTCAATAATTTTTGTGGATTGCTTAGACAAGCAACCACTCATGCTCCCTACCAAAAGAGCATAAATTACCCACTTTACGTGTGTTTTAATCATGTTTTGTACTGCTAGTATAGCTAAGTAAGGGCTTTGGTTCAATTATTAAGGCATTATTATACACACTTGTTTAAAACACTGAGTAATAATGCTATAACTATTGTGCAATAATTGACACTTAAAACGCGCCGCTCATTCAAGTACTTTTGTATGAAACAGAATTAGCTCATGTCAGAATATAAAACTATTACGCCAGGCACCATTCCAGTACCACAATTACATGGCTACTTATTAGGTTCGGTAAACCCCAGACCCATTGCTTTTGTGGCTACGGTTGATGAAAACGGAAATAACAACCTTGCCCCTTTTAGCTTTTTTAATGTTTTTGGGGCCAACCCTCCAATCGTAGCATTTTCACCAGCGCGTAGGGGTAGAGATAATACTACTAAAGATACCTACGAGAATATTAAACGTACAGGGGAATGCACGGTTAATATTGTCAATTATAATATGACCCATCAAATGGTGCTGGCCAGTAGCGATTACGCAACTGATGTTGATGAGTTTGTAAAGGCTGGTTTTACCCCTGAAAAGTCAGAATTGGTTTCTCCTGCCAGAGTAGCAGAATCTCCGAGTCAAATGGAGTGTAAAGTACTTGATATTATTAATTACGGCGAACTAGCAGGCGGAGGCAATCTAATAATTGCTGAGGTGGTAAAGATTCACGTAAAAACCAATGTGCTTGGCGATGATGCCAAAATAGACCCTTTTAAAATAGATACTGTAGGTAGGTGTGGTGGCTTGTACTATACAAGACCAAAAGATGCTTTGTTTGAAATTGCAAATCCAAGAGGAAAAGACAATATTGGTTTTGACAAAATGCCAGAGCGCGTTAAGAACTCTAAGGTGCTTACAGGTAACGACCTTGGGCAACTAGGTAAGGTAAATGAACTACCAACGGGCGAAGAAGTAAGAGATTTTGTAAATGCAAGTACCGAATTAAAAAATTTATTGAACGAAGGTTCCATAGAAGTAAGGCTACACACCCTTGCCAAAAAACAAATAGAAAAGGGCGATTTGAATACCGCATGGCTGATTTTAATGGCCAATAAGGTGTAAATATTTTTATGAGGTTTGGTAACGAGCTGATACATTGGTAATTAATTTTTAAAAAAATACTAAGTGTACTTGGTACACTTAGTATTTTTCTTTTATATTTGAACCCGTGTTAAAGACACATGCTTTCTTTACTTATAGTAGAAAGTACCAAAATTGTTTCCAGTATATTTTCATAGCAAGTAGAGTTTTGTTTTAAAAGCCACTGTTCAGCCCCGAACAGTGGCTTTTTACTTTTAAAGCATTTACTTTGATGTATTATGAGAAGTACGATATTTTTCCTCTTTTTAATTGGTTCGGTAGGTGCTTTAAATGCACAAATACAACGAATAGAGCCTGCTAATTGGTGGGTTGGTATGAAATACAACAAATTGCAGCTAATGGTGTATGGCGAAAACATAAACGCCCTTAGTCCTGAGTTTGACGGCAAAGGCATTACAATTAATAAAGTGCACAAAGTTGATAACCCCAATTATCTATTTATTGATATTGAAATAGCGCCAACTGCAGAAGCGGGTAATCGACAGCTTATTTTTCAAAGAAGTGGAAACACTGTAGAAAGCTTTAACTACGAATTGCGTGAAAGGGAGCGTAAGGCAGAAGAATTTGAAGGCTTTAATAGCACAGACGTAATTTACTTAATTACGCCAGACCGCTTTGCCAATGGAAATAAAGGCAATGACAACTCTAAGGTAATGAAGGAGCGAATAAACCGAGAAAACCCAGGCGGAAGGCACGGCGGCGACATTGCAGGAATTGATAAGAATTTAGATTATATAAAAGACCTTGGTTTTTCTTGCGTATGGATAAATCCACTGCTTGAAAATGACATGGAGGAGTTTTCTTATCACGGATATTCAACTACCGATTTTTATAAGGTTGATCCTCGTTATGGAAGCAATAAAGAATACAAAAAGCTGGTGCAAAATGCCCATGATAGAGACATGAAGGTAATTATGGATATGATTGCCAATCATTGCGGCAGTAACCATTGGTGGATGAACGATTTACCCATGCAAGATTGGATAAATCAATGGGACGAATACACACAAACATCACATAGAAAAATTACCGTAGTTGACCCATATGCTTCTCAAAGAGATAAAGATGTATATGAAAAAGGATGGTTTGTAAAAACCATGCCCGATCTAAATCAAGCCAACCCCTACATGTCTAAATATCTTATTCAAAACAGCATTTGGTGGGTTGAGTTTTTGGGCCTAAATGGTATAAGAATGGATACTTACAGCTACAGTGATAAAGACTTTCTAACAGAATGGACTAAGGCAATAATGACCGAGTATCCTAACTTTAATATTGTGGGTGAAGAGTGGTTTAACAAGCCAACCTTTGTTTCTTACTGGCAAGTTGACAAAGAAAACTTTGATGGCTATACATCTTATCTTAAAACACTTTGCGATTTCCCTATGAAGTTCACTTTGGTTGATGCCTTGAATAATGAAGAAAGTTTTGGCGAGGGTTTAATTGAGATTTACGAGCTTTTGGGCCATGATTATTTATATGCACACCCAGAGAACCTACTTACTTTTCCTGATAACCATGATATAAGTAGAATATATACCGCACTTAATGAAGATTACGACCTTTATAAAATGGCCATTGCCTTTATAGCCACCACCAGAGGTATACCTATGTTCTATTATGGTACCGAAATTCTAATGACCAACCCCGGCACCGAAGATCATGGTGTAATAAGAAGCGATTTTCCGGGTGGGTGGAAAGGAGATGAAGTGAGTGGTTTTTCGGGAAAAGGCCTTACCAAACAACAGCTTGATGCACAAAATTATATGAGAAAGCTATTAAAGTGGCGTTCAACATCAGAAGCTGTGCAAAATGGAAGCCTTATGCATTTTGAAGTACATGAGGGCGTTTATGTTTATTTCAGATATTCAGAATCTGAAAAGGTGATGTTTTTAATGAATAAAAACAGCTCAAACTCAGTGGTTCCATTAACAGAGTATGCCGAAATGTTGGTTGGTGAAACAAGCGGCACTGATCCGCTTACAGGCAAAAAATATAGTTTAACAAAGCCAATTAAGGTGGCCGGTAAGTCACTTACCATTATTGAGATAGACTAATAAAAAATTAATTCATTTTAGGAAAAGGCCCTTTGGGGCCTTTTTTCTATTATATACTTTGGTAAACAAACTGGCCATTACAAGTAGAATCAAAGTATTTGTTAAAAAACAGGATAAAATTTCAATTATATTTTGCAATTGACTTGAAATTTTCAATAGTATTGTTCAAAATATTTGAATTATGGCAAAGCATTTAGGAAGTAAGGTTTACTTTTTTGTATTGTTAGCACTTGTGTTTTTAAGCCTATTTATCGACAACAGAATTATAAGCACAGGCACAGAAGGTTTAGATAGTGGAGACATAGCGTGGATGCTCGTTTCAAGTGCCTTTGTACTGTTAATGACTCCGGGTTTGGCCTTTTTTTACGGAGGAATGGTTAATAAAAAGAGCGTAATTTCTACCATGATGCAAAGTTTTGTAGCACTAGGTGTAATTAGCGTGCTTTGGGTAATAGTTGGGTTTAGCCTTTGTTTTGGCGAAAGCATTTATGGTGTTATTGGTAATCCGCTAACTTATTTTAATTTTAAAGGCGTGGGTTTGGCAGCCAATGCAGATTTTTCAGAAACCATACCTTTTTTACTTTTTGCATTGTTTCAATTAAAGTTTGCTATCATAACACCGGCATTAATTACTGGTAGTTTTGCTGAAAGGGTAAGGTTTAGGAGCTATATCCTTTTTATGGTGTTGTTTTCAATATTTATTTACGCACCACTTGCGCACATGACCTGGCACCCTGATGGAATTCTCAGAAACCTTGGCGTGCTTGACTTTGCTGGCGGCACGGTAGTACACATGTCGGCCGGTATTGCAGCCTTGGCAGGCGCGGTATATTTAGGTAAAAGAAAAGAACAGGTTCACGAACCTTCAAATATTCCATATATCATCTTAGGTACGGGTTTACTTTGGTTTGGTTGGTTCGGTTTTAATTCAGGATCTGCTTTAGGCGCTAATATAGATGCTGTTAAAGCCTTTGCTAACACCAACATTGCATCAGCTTCAGGTATGATTGCTTGGATATTTTTAGATAGATCAAAAGGTAAAAAAATGTCGGCCATGGGTGCTTGTATAGGCGCCATTGTAGGGCTAGTAGCTATTACGCCAGCTGCAGGGTTTGTAAGTATTGCTCATAGTTTGTTTATTGGTTTTATAGCTGCTTTGGTAAGCAACTATGCAATTGAGCTAAAGAATAAGTCAGGTATTGACGATACACTAGATGTGTTTCCGAGCCATGGTGTAGGCGGTATTCTAGGAATGATTTTAACAGGTGTTTTTGCTGATGAAGTTGGCTTAATCTATGGCGAGTGGAATACTTTCTTGGCCCATATTGGTAGCTTGGTAGTGCTTTCAGTACTAATTTTTGCTTTGAGCCTTGCAATCTTCAAACTTGTTGACATAATAATACCGTTAAGGGTTAAAGAATATCAAGAAGAGAAAGGTCTTGACCTATCTCAGCATGGTGAGCAGATATCGTTTTTATAACTTTGCTTCATGAAGCTTGATAAGACCGATTTACGCATTATAGGATTTTTGAATAATGACGCAAGGAGCTCTTATACCACAATGGCTAAAGCGCTTGGTATTACAAGCACAGCGGTACAACAAAGGGTAAAAAGACTATTTGATGAAGGTATTATTAGAAAGAGTACCATAGTGCTTAACTACGAAGCACTAGGCTATAACCTGCTTTGTTACATTGGTATTTATGTAACGGAGGGTAAGTACACTTATTCGGTTGGTGAGTCTCTTCTTAGTATTCCTGAAATTACATTGGCAAATTTTACCACCGGAAGCTTTGCCATTATTTGCAGAGTAAGGTTAAAGGGGCCTTCACATTTAAAAGAAGTATTAAAGAAAATACAAGATGTAGAAGGTGTACAGCGTACAGAAACGCTCATGAGCTTTGAAGAGATTAAGAATAAGCGAGACGATATTTTATCGGAGCTAAAACCCTAGCTAGAAAGAATTAGATATAAAAAAAGCCGTTTCATCCTAAAATGAAACGGCTTTTTTAGTTTATAACGTTACTAATTAGTAACCCGGGTTTTGGGTTAGATTAGGGTTTGCAACAATATCATCGGCACTCAGCGGGTAAAGAATTAAGTGTTCGCCAACACCTGTACCTGTAGGCACATCTCCTTTGTGTTCCCATAGGTAGTTGCCGCTCGTAAACTTGCCAAATCGAATAAGGTCAGTTCTTCTTTTACCTTCCCAACTCAGCTCAATACCTCTCTCGTTTAAGATAAAGTCAGCATTTAAATCGCCAGAAGTAATGTTGCCGCTGGCATTGCCATAAGCCCTTTCTCTTAGTTCATTTACATAGTTAGCTGCTTGTCCAAGATCGGCACCGCCATTAACCGCGCACTCGGCATACATTAAATAAACTTCGGCCAAACGCATTAATGGAAAATCAGTATCAACAAAGTTTCCTGTGCCATCGCTACCAGCCTCGCCAGTACTTGTTACGTTCTTGTATTTGGCTTGCGCCCAACCATTGCTAAATAAACCAATAGTATCAACGCTTTGCTTTTGTCCATCAAGATGGTAAATAAATCTTGAATCAGTAGCCGTATCCGTTTGCTCAATGTAAGTGTCTGTATAAGCTTTTGTTGCGCGATAACCGGCCCATCCACCATTAACACCAAACTCATCAGCATCCATACTACCGCCAATAAATGCATGAACCAAAAAGGTCATGTTTCCGTAAGACTGAGTATACAAGCCATCACAAGCCAAGGGCATAATCACCTCTGGCGACGTATGATTATCAGCCAAAAACAATCCTTCATAGTTAGGGTGAAGGCTGTAGCCGGCATTAATGATTTTCTCACATTGTGAGGCGCATTCGCTCCATTTGCCTTCTCCAATGTAAACTTCAGAGTTTAAGTAAAGTTGTGCCAATAAAAACCAAGCAGCAGCTTTATCTACTCTTGCGTATTCGTTTGTTTTAGGCTCAAGAAGGTCGGCTTCAATGGCAATTAGTTCGCTTTCTACATAAGCGTATAAATCAGCTCGGTTTGTTTGCTCAGGAGTAAAAGCACCAATACCATCTTCTTCGGTCATAAAAGGTACATTACCAAACAGGTCAAGGGCATGGTACCAGCTCAGTGCTCTTAAGAATCTGGCTTCTGCGCGGTACTTTGTAATTCTGGCCTGATCTTCGGCAGAAAAACCTCTACGATCCATATTCTCTTGAGAGCTTTCTCTTATAAACTCATTACAAAGTGTAATTTGAAAGAATAATCTTGAATACATGGCCTTAACAAACGAGTTGCTAGACCCCCAAGTCATAGTGTTTAGCTCTGGAATTCCGGTATCGTTCCAGCCACAAACAGCTTCGTCAGTAGGTATTTCTTGTAGATTCCAAAATACACGTAGATAAGGTGAGAAACCTTCGTCAATATCGGCAATATCAGGATTACCCGCAGGCCCCTCGTTACCACTAAGTACAAGGCCACCATATATTTTGGCCAATACATTTACGTAGTTATCCGCATCATTATAAACCTTAGCAGAGCTAAAGCTTTCTCGTGGTACTAGGTCAAGATCGCCAGTACAAGAGGTAATGATGAAACTGGTCATCAAAACAAAGGCGGTATATATAATTCTCTTTTTCATTTTCTTAGAAAGTTACGTTTAAGTTTAATGCAAAAATTCTAGGACGCGGGTAAAGGTTAAGGTCAATGCCAAGATTACCATCATTGATTGCTTCAGGGTCAATTCCGCTGTATGGAGACCATACAAATACATTGTTTACAGTGGCGCCTACTTGCACATTGGCTTTTCCTTTAAATGTTTCGCCAAGATCATAGCCTACTCTAAAGTAGTCCATTCTTAAAAAGTTGGCCTTCTCAATCCAGTAGTCAGATAAATATTGTTCAGTAGAGGCTGCAATAATTTCGCTATCAAAGAAACTTGGGTTTAAGTTAATCATCCAGTTTTCAGCAGGAATAGCCTGGTAGAACCCGCGAGTTGAGTTTACATTGTTATAAACGTATCTTCCAAACTCAGCTCTCATGTTAAAAGCAAAAGTCCAATCGCCTGTTTGGTAGTTTCCGAAGAAACCAAGCATCATATCTGGGTTAGGGTTTTGAGCAATATATCTATCGTCTTCGTTCACCAGTCCATCTCCATTTCTGTCAGCAAATTCGCCTTCAAGTGGTTTGCCATCGTCTCCATAAAGTTGCTCATACACATAGAAACTATTGGCCGGATGACCCACCGCATGAATTTGAACATTGTTACCAATACCACCTTCAATACCACCGGTTAAAATACCTACTGAGCTTTCGTCTGGTATCCTAGTAAGTTTGGTAATCTCGTTGCGATTTGCCGTAGCATTTGCACCAAAAATCAACTCTCTTTTACCATCGCTTATAGCTACCCAATTAAATTCAAACTCAATACCACTGTTAGTCATTGAACCCACATTGGTTAAAATCTCATTTTTAAAGTTAGCACCTGCTGGTACATCAACTATAGCCAAAAGATCTGAAGTGTTTTTTACGTAAAAATCTAATGAACCATAGATTCGGTCATTTAAAAATCCAAAGTCTAAGCCTATGTTGCTACTTGCAGTTTCTTCCCATTTGATGTTATAATCAAACCCATCAGGCCTTAGTAAATTGAAGAATTGGTTTCCGAACTGATACTGTGCTGTTGTTGTACTTGTTTGGTAATTGGCTTGGTACGGATAGTCGTTACCAATATCTTGTTGTCCAGTAATTCCGTAACCAGCTCTTAGTTTTAAATGAGAAACTACTAGGTTTCCGTCTAAAAAGTCTTCGTCAGAAATTTTCCAAGCAAATGCTGCTGAAGGGAACATACCCCATCTATTTTCTGGAGCAAAACGGCTAGAACCATCTCTACGCAAAGTAGCTGTTAAAACATACTTTTTGTTGTAAGTGTAGTTCATTCTACCGTAGTAAGAAATAAGTGCATTCTCAGTATAGAAAGGAATGTTAGCGGCTCTTACGGTATCATAATTATAACTTAAAAGTGCAAATGCTGGCTCATCTCTAGTCCAAAACTGGTAAGAATAACCTGCAGTAAGGTCAATTTCGCTTTTTGCACCAGGAAGTGCCTTTTTATAGTTGAAATATGCTTCTAAAAGTTCATTTGTTTTTGTTTGCTCATATTGGCTACGCTCACCTCCTTGTAAGAATTGAGAAGCAGCTGCATCAGAAATAGTTACTGATCCATTACTATTTGTGTAATCGGTACCTACATTAACTACGGCGTGCAAATCTGGTAGAAAAGGGAAGCGATAATCCATTTTTGCATTACCTATAAACCTTAAAACGTTACTTACGTCGTCTTTTTGATTTAATAAACCAACTGGGTTTTTAATGGCCAAATTGTTTGGTTTAGTTCCGGCAGGGTTTAGCCATTCAAAATAGCCACCAAATGCATCGGCACCTGAATTTACAGGTTGTGTAGGATCAAAACTTATTGCCGCCCCAATTGCTCCTTGGTCAGCAAAAAAGTTATCCATCATAGTAAACTTGGTGTTTATCTCTAGTTTAAGGTTATCGTTAAAAAACGATGGAGTAAGGTTTAAACCAACTGAAGTTCTTTCTAATTGGTGCCTGTGTAGTGCACCTTCTTCATATTTATAGTTTAGAGTGAGTCTATATGGTAAGTTTTTAACCCCACCACTCATTCCAATATTGGTTTCAGATATTAATGCATTTCTGTAAATCTCATCTTGCCAATTGGTGTTGGCATCTCCCAAAACTGATTTTTGCGCATCAGTTCCGTAGGTGTTTACCACATCTTTTAATTCATCGGCGCTAAGTACGGGTACCTGCTTTGCAACTGTAGAAAGCGATAAGTTTTGTTGAAGGTTTAATCTTAACCTTGAACTTCCTTTACCTTTTTTAGTGGTAATAAGAATTACACCGTTTGCACCACGTGAACCGTAAATTGCAGCGGCCGAGGCGTCTTTTAAAACTACAAAACTTTCAATGTCATTTGGGTTAATTAAACTCAATGGGTCAGGTGAACCGTTAATGGCTTCATTATCAACAGGTACGCCATCTATTACAATTAGAGGATCGTTGCTGGCGTTAATTGATGTACCCCCTCTAATTCTAATTCTACTACCACTACCTGGTGCACCATTATTAGATGTAATTTGTACACCTGATACTTTACCTGTAATAAGCTGCTCAGGGGTGGTAACATTACCCTTAGTAAAGTCTTCGTCTTTAATTACTCTGGTAGAACCTGTAAGATCTCCAGAACTAATGGTACCATAACCAACTACTACGGCTTCGTCAAGAAATAGAATATCAGCCTCTAATTTCTTATTAAGCGATAGGCTTTGACCAGCGGAAAGGGTTACGGATTCTGCTACTGTTTTGTAACCAATGAAGGAGTATACTACTTGATATGTACCTGGGGCAATATCAGAAATTGTGTAGTTACCCATTGGATCGGCTACGGTTCCTTTGGTTGTTCCCTGAAGCATAACGGTGGCTCCAATTAAGCCTTCATCATTTTCGTCAAGGATTTTCCCCGATAGGATAGCATTTTGACCAAATAGGCTCATTGGTAAAAAACCAATAACTAAAAGGCCCAAAATTCTAAGTAAAAGTTTGTTCATTTTTTAATAAGTTAGAAAGTTTTTGTTCGGTTCGCGGTTGTCAATATTAGCCTTACATAAGCATGATCAAAAATGACCTAGGTCATCCAAATTGCCTTTATAATGCTTCTACTTTGCAAAAATTAAATTTTTAAATTCTTTTTTTATGGTACTTAGTGTAAATTTGACACTAAGGTAAATTAAAATTTTTAAAACAGTTTTTTTATGAAGAAAATCTACATTATGACATTGGCCCTATTCGTAGCGGCCGTAGTAAGTGCTCAAGTTACCGTTACTTACAAGGTAGACATTACAAACTACCTTACCGGCGATGGTGTTGAGCTAAATGAAAACGGAATGAGAATTGGTGGTAACTTTACTACAGTTGGTGGCGCACTAGCTGATGGTACTGCTGTTTCTGATTGGGCACCGGCAAATGCTGAATGTGCAATGACTGACGAAGGTGACAATGTATGGTCTATCTCTGTTGTTTATCAAGCTGATGCAATTGGAACTACTCAATTGTTCAAGTTTGTAAACGGTGATTGGGGTACCAACGAAGGTGGCGAAACTAGTGGTATTGCTACTGGTGGCTGCGGTGTTGATGATGGTGCTGGTAATATTAACCGTGAGTTAGTTGTGCCTTCTAACAACATTAGCCTTACCTATTGCTACGATTCTTGCTCAGCTTGCGACGGTAGCGATGCTCTTGTAAGCATGAACGAAATTAAATCAGTTGAGAACTTAAGCGTTTTCCCTAACCCAACTACTGATGTAACTACATTTAAATACACTTTAAACAACGAAAACAGAGTTGTAATTAGCGTATTTGATATGTTAGGTAAAGAAGTTGCTACAGTATTTAACGGTAACCTATCTGCTGGTACTTACCAAGTTGATGCTGAGCTTAACACTTTAGAGAACGGTGTATACACTTACCAAATGAGAATTGGTGAAGAAGTAACTACCGGCCAAATCTTGAAGCAGTAAGCTAGAAGAGATTCTAAAAATAGAAACCCGGCCAAATGGTCGGGTTTTTTTGTGGGTTGAAGTTTCTAAAATAACGGCCCTAACACTGAAACAGCTTTTCCGAAAAAAGCATTAGTCACTCATTGAACGCTAAGCGTAGCCTTTTACCTTATAAACTGCATAGCCAATCCACTCATGAAAAAGACTGGCCCAGTTGCCGAATACTATTACATTGGGTAGTAGAAAGGTTCTCAGGTCATAATCTTCTCTTGATCTTGTGGGGTCTGTAGTAAAAATATCAAATTCAAGATTTTGCTTTTTGAAACATGCTATAGATCTGGGCATGTGCATGCTCGATGTAATTAATAGTAAGCTATTATACTTTACTGAATCAAGCATGTGTGCCGTATAAAGAGCATTTTCATAGGTGTTGCGTGCTTCAGATTCAGCAATTACATCTTCTTCAGGAATACCAAGGTTTAGTAAAAAGTTTCTAAGGAAAGTGGCTTCTCTATACTCAGTATCAAAAATTCGGCTTGAACCACCTGTAATTAAGATCTTTTTTACTTTACCCAAACCATAAAGATTTACAGCCTGCATAATTCTATCACCACCACCAGCAAAATGAGCGTCACCTGTTTCCTTACTCAAAAAGGTCATTCCGGTAAGCACTATGCCGTAATCGTAGGTCTTTTCAATTGATGAGATTGCTATTTCATTGGGTTCATAAAGTCGCCTAACTTCATTGTAAATAAAACCATTTGAAAAAAAGAGAAAGCCCACAAAAGCCCATTTGATTAATCTAAGTTTTTTAACCTTATCTCTTCTTGTAAGCGCGTAAATAAAAAGAAAGAAAAACCAATTGTGTGGCGCAGTTAGGAAAGAAAGAATCTTTGAAAGAACAAAGAACATCTACTCCTCAGCTTTTGGAGTTGTCTTTTTGCCCACTTGCTCTACTGCATAAATGAAGTATTTGGTTTCTCCTCGCCAAAAAAAGGTGAAATACTTCTCGTTATATCTAAGCTTTACACGGTAACTTCCATCTACAGCAGCCTCAATTGCATTAAGTACAGTTGTATCTCCTTTTTCAACAGAAAAGTCCCAAAGGTTGCTAGCAATGTCGCCGCCTTCTCCAGTAGCCAAGCCTCCACTTAATAGTTGGCCCTCGTAGGTTTTAAACATGGTTCCTTTCTTACTTAGCTTTACAACGGTTCCTGACCTAAATCCATCGCTATAATTCAAGTTATAGGCAATAACAAAAGTTAGTAGTGCTAGTAGGAATACAATTATTCCGGTTATGATAAGACCTCTTTTCATGGTTTTGACTTGTTGGTCAAAATTAATTCTCATTTATTTACCTGAGTATTAAGCTCAAGTTTTTTAAAACGAAAAGACTTTGTTTACCTTGGTATAGAAATTATTCCAGCAAACACCAAAAACCAACCTAGATCATATGAAAAACCTATTAGTTATTTTTCTTTTATCTTCAATAGTAATCGGTTGTAAAACTGAAGATACTAGTCCGGTAATCACACAAGAGTTTTCTTTAGGTGAGTTTACAAGCATTAATTTGGCAATGGCCTGCGATGTGATAATAAGAGAGGGCTCAATTCAAAAAGTAGAAATTACAGGTCCAACAGAAACATTAAACCAAATCAACAAAAGCGTGAACTCAGGTCATTGGCAGATTGAATTACCCAATAATCATTTTAAAAGTTATAAGAACCTTACCATAACTATAACGTCAAATGCAATTGAAGATATTGCTGTTTCTGGCTCGGGTATTGTTTCTTGCAACCATGCTTTAAACTTGAAATCGATTAGCATAGCAGGTTCAGGTGGTGTAGCTGCAGAAACAGATTCTAAATCATTAAAATGCAGTATTTCGGGCAGTGGTAACATTTCGGTTTCGGGCTCTACAGAATCTTTAGAACAAAGAATAAGCGGTTCTGGTAGTTTTAGTGGTTTTGACCTTGTGGCGAGAAGTACTGAGATTCATATTTCAGGTTCAGGAAGCAGTAAGACCTACACTATGGACAACCTTGAAGCTTCAATAAGTGGCTCAGGCAGTGTTTATTACAAAGGCAATCCAAGTGTTGAGCAAAGAGTTTCAGGTTCAGGGAGTGTGATTGAAGCAAATTAGTTGGAATGATGCAAATGCTTTTGCGTAGTGGGCAGGCAAAAGATTACCTACTGAAGCAGAATGGGAGTGGGCAGCCATGGGCGGTATCGAAAACGCCATTTATCCTTGGGGAAATGAAGGCCTGAGCTATAATGACCATAAAGCCAATCTATGGCAAGGCAGCTTTCCGTATTACAATTCAAATTTAGATGGACATGAAATTACAGCTCCAATAAAGAGTTTTAAAGCTAATGGATACGGACTTTTTGATATGGCAGGCAATGTCTGGGAGTATTGTCAAGATGCCTACTCAGAATCAAGTTATGAAAGGCATTGGAAAGAAAGTACGGTAGAAAACCCACTGATGGAAAATGCCACTGAAAAGGATCATGTAATTAGAGGCGGCTCCTTTTTGTGCAATGCGTCTTATTGCGCGGGCTATAGAACTTCAAGAAGAATGTATTCAACCGCAAGCCACGATCATGTAAGATTTAGGTGTGTAAGAGATAATTAGCTCAGATTTCTATTCTTTAAAAATCAATTGATTGTGTATTTTAGACCCTCCACTATCTTTTAACTGAATGATATAGGGCCCCTTTTTTAAGTCTGATATTAGCAAACTGATTGTTGAATCTTTGCCTAAATTGTGATTCATATCATAAACTATAGATCCGTTTAAAGTCATTATGGTAACAATTAGGTTATTGTTTGTAATATTAGAACTCTCTATGTTAAGCACTGCATTAAAAACGCTTGGATAAATTGAAATTTCAAAATTCTGATCATCTATTGTTTTTGTAACACCCGTAGGTAAATAATTAATAACTGTTGGTCCATAAGCGGAGAACCTACCAAGTGTTGAATCCACCTTTTGTCTTACAGTAAGTGAATTGTTTTCAAAGTCATAAGTATAAAAAGCACCATCAGAATCAATTCCACGGGCATTTCCGCATATTATGCCTTCTGATAATTCTGAAATTTCACCTACTGGATTACACCCAAATAAGTTGTCGAAATTGTGAAGGTTAATAATTGTATTGTTTTGAATATCATATTCGTAAATAGTTCCATAACCATTGCCTCCTAATCTTGAAACACCAATTATTTTCTCATTGGATGTTTGCAATAAGAAATTTTGACCCGAAATTGAGAATTGAGATAGGTCTAAGGAGTCAATCACTTTTTTGCGATCAACATCGAATTTATATAGCCAAATGTTTTCATCAGAACCGGGTGGTTTTGTGGCAATTCCTAGCAGAGTTCCATTATAAGCTCTAATAAATCCAGAATAGGGTAGCAAATGAAGGTCATTTAGTCTCTCTACTTTTTTATTACTTGGATTAAAAGAGAAAATTACCCCTCCACCATTAAGACTTCCATTATAGCACGTTCCGTAGAGTTTTCCATCAGATAGTTCAAGAAGGCTGCCTATTGGATTCAAACCAGTGGTGCTTTCTCCAATGTTGGCCACCACAGTGTATTTTTCGTTAGTAGGATTGAATTCGAAAATCACACCTTCATTTTCACTGCCGCCCTTTCTAGTAACCCCATAAAGCTTTCCATTACTTGCCTTAATAAAACTGATAGGTTCGGTGCCGTTTGCAACCCCATTTGACCAATAAACGGGTGCTAGTTCGCCATTATTGGTGTTGATTTTATAAATAACAAACCCATAGTCAAATACTTTATCGCTTAGACCATACAATTCGTCATTAACTTTTACAAGCTTACATCTTGGTCTACCACCTGCGTATGTGCCACCAAAGCTTAAAAGCGACTTTGATATTCTTTTAGTTATATCGTATTCAAATAAAGAGCCATTTCGGAATTTACCACCATAGAAATTAACACCAAGCAACCTATTTGAGTCCAATCTCAAACCACCACTTGGCGTTACATAAGTTTCATTGCCGTTGTCAAATAACTTTGACATTTTCATGGTTTTAATTTCAACTTGATATAGACCTTCATTGGCAGAACTAACATAGATTTTTCCATTATTTGGCGGGGTAATTTCTTTTCCTAGACCATCTAAACTAAGATCTGAGAACTCGATACTATCATTTGAGTTTGGGTTGAATTTGTACAAAATGGATTTATCTTCAAATTGATCTTTCTCGCAAACTCCATAGATAAAACCATTCTCATCAATTTTAGGTGTACCAATTGGCTCAAACCCAAAGGCCGTATTACTTTTCCTTTTAGAAAAATATCTTAGTACTTCGTATTTGTTGGTCTTAATATTTAAACTAAAAACTAGTCCTGGTCCATCAAAGCTTGAATTTCCTCCGTTTTTTGTAGTTCCTATTAAAAGGCTGTCAGAATATTTTAACAAGCCACCCTCGCAGTTCATTCCGTTCATTCCATTAAAATGATAAAGAATTGCAAAACTGTCTCTTGCAGGTGCATAAGAAAAGATGGTGCCGTAGCCGTTTAAGCCACCCTTTGAAGTTGTACCATAAAACATCCCATCTTCAAACTCAATAAGTTCACCTTTTGGTTGGTATCCTGTTGAATCTTTAAAGTGATATAGTTGCTTGTATTCTAATGTTTGAGTATTGAATCTATAAATGCACCCTTTGCCAAATTTGGCATTCGTTGTAGTGGTTCCGTATAATTTGGAATCTGCAGCTTCAATAAAACTAGCATCAGGGTCATCTCCTAAAAAAAGGGGCTTTCTACCACGAGAAACTGTTCCAAACCTGTGTACTTCCCTTCCTTTTCCATTATCATATTCATAGATGGTACTTAGGTCGTTATCATCTAGGCCTTTGGCAACGCCAAATATTTTTCCGCTACTATGAACTACTGGCGGAAAACTAGGATGTACTGCCCTAATGCTTGTAAAGTGTTTTACTACACTGTAATTATTACCTGCACTATCTGTTTTAAAAATTATTCCTAAGCTTTCTTGCCCACCACCTACAGTCGTGCCCCAAACTTCTTTTTTTTGAGAAAAACTGCTCAAAGTCAAACAACTTAGTATTACAGTAAGAAACTTTTTCATAGCTATATTTTCAGCAAAAATAATTTACAAATGCTTGAAATTATTTTGCCAATGATTAATTGCATAAATATCTTTTTTTACCATAAGAATTAATATTTAGTGAAAGAGACAACAAAATCGACCAGCTGCAATTACAGCAAATTGGTTTAAGCATCTAATAAGTAAGTTCTGTTTTTATATTTTCTTATACTGATATTCAAGGTTTACCCAAAATCAAAACAATTGACCATTTTTCAATAACTTTTTTAGTTGCTTCTACCTAGGCAGCTATAAACTGGGTTACCATCGTATTTTTTCAAATACCAAAATTGGTGAGTGTTTTGAGAAAACCAAGTTGGTTCCTTTTGGACTTTCTTTGACATATGCTACTTAGCGAATACCATAAATAGGAACAAGTGAAGTCGGTTTTTCAACTTTGAAAGAACTTTAAAAGTTGTTTAATAGTCAGCCGACGATTTTAGCATGTTTCAGCAAGTTATTTGCCTTTCGACTATCGAATTAAAATGGAAAGGCTGCTTTTCGGCATTAAGAATATCTATTTATTACTTTTTTATCTGTTCACTTTAATGTTGGGGCAGTGAGGTATTAGGTTTAGAACTATTTAAGCCGTAAAAAAAGTAAGAGCGCTTCATAAAATGTGTCAACCTAACCTGCGCAACATACTTTTTTAGTATTTGTTTTTGAACTCGAAACCAAGTGAAGTTATAGAAGAAAGTCTTTGGTCTATTCAATTGGACAACATTAAGTATTTCTTTTGTGAAACATTTCTAATTCAATTATTTTCAGTCTATCGTTGAAGTTGAGAATAAGTAAAGGTTTGAATGCGAATTTTTAAAGCTGTAGTCTTTTTCCTTTTTTTATCCTTAAGCTCTTTAGCCCAAGAGCAAAACAAAGTTCTTGAGCTGGTAAATAAGATGTTTAATGATACGGCTATTGTAGCTAAACCAAAGTTTATTGCTTACCCAGTAATTGGCTTTACCCCCGAAACCAGCTGGGAGTTTGGAGCAGGCGCGCTTTATGTTTACAATGCTAAAAACGACCTTGAAAATAGGTTAAGTGAAATCTATGCTTTTACGTTTCTTACCCTAGAAAACCAGTACGGACTTTGGCTTGATCATGCCATTTACACCGATAAGAACAAAAACTTTATTCTAGGAAAATTTAAAATGCAGCAATTTCCTTTGCTATACCATGGCATTGGAATTGACGCACCTTATGACCCTGTTGCGCGTATTGATGGCTTTTCACTTTCACTTAGAGAGCGGTTTTCGCGAGAAGTAAAAAAGAACCTTTATCTAGGTCTTGAGTTCGATTTTAGTCACTTATCTTCAGTAGAAATATCTGAGCAAACACCAGAATTTATAAGCCCAACGGGCATTAATGGTTTTACAAATTTTGGATTTGGTTTGGGGCTTCTTTTTGACCAGAGATATAATGTGCTTAACCCCAGAAAAGGTATGTTTTTAGAAGCGGGTTTTTTAAACTATAGCCAAAGCATAGGTAGTGATTATTCTTTTCAGAATTACTTTTTAGACTTTAGATATTATCAACCCACCTTTAAGAATCAAATTTTGGCCTATCAGTTTCTAATAAATGCTGCCATGCCAAAAAATGGCGGTAAAGTTCCTTTTAGTCAATTGGCCTTAATGGGCGGCGAAAGCTTAATGCGTGGATACTACTTGGGTAGGTACAGAGATAACCTTTTGCTAGCCACGCAGGCTGAATACAGGTTTTTACCTTTCCCATTTAGCAAGCGTTTTGGTGGAACTGTTTTCGCCGGTGTAGGTGCAGTAAGCCCAAACGCCATTGATCTTGGCTTGGATAAAATAAAGGGAGCAGCTGGTGCGGGAATTAGGTTTCTCATTTTTCCAGGAAAAGATATTTTTACTCGTTTTGATGTGGCGGTTACAAGCGAAGGTTTGGGTTACTATCTGTTTATTGGCGAAGCTTTTTAGGGTTTTTTTCATCAAAGTATCAATTCATGATATAAGTTATAGTAGATTCTACAATAATTGAATAATATTGTTTGCTCAAAGGAATTAGATGAGTTCAAAAACAATTATTACGGGAACTGGAAGCGTGGTTCCTGATTGGGTTACAAAAAATTCTGATTTTCACTATAACAGGTTTTTTACCGAAAAGCAAGAAGCAATTGAAACGCCGGCACCTGAGATTACGGCCAAGTTTCAAGAAATAACAGGTATTGAAGAACGCCGCTGGACCAACGAAACAAATAACGCTTCAGACCTTGGTTATATAGCTGCGAAAAGAGCCATTGAAGATTCTGGTGTTAACCCTGAAGAGCTAGATCTTGTAATTTTTGCACACAATTTTGGCGATGTACAAAAGCATACCATTCAAACTGATGTACTACCAGCGCTTGCGTCAAGAGTTAAACATAAATTGGGCATAAAAAATCCTTACTGCGTGGCCTTTGACACCTTATTTGGATGTCCGGGGTGGATACAAGGGATAATTCAGGCCAATACCTACTTTAAGGCAGGTGATGCCAAAAAAGCACTTATAATTGGAGGAGAGACCTTATCTCGGGTTCTTGATATGAATGATAGAGACAGTATGATTTTTTCTGATGGTGCAGGCGCATGTATTCTAGAACGCAAAGACTCTGAAGAGAGTGGTATTCTGGCTACAGCTTCAATGTCTCACACCCATGAAGAGGCTTACTATTTATTTTTAGGCAAATCAAACTTTCCGGGAGCCGATCCTAGAATTAGATATATTAAAATGCATGGTAGAAAGGTGTATGAATATGCGCTTAAGAACGTACCGCAAGCCATGAAAGACTGTTTAGATAAAACAGGAGCTGATATTAATGATGTTAAAAAGGTGTTTATTCACCAAGCCAATGAAAAGCTTGATGCAGGTGTAATTAAGAGATTTTTTAGACTGTACGGCATTAAGAATGTTCCTGAAAGTATAATGCCCATGAGCGTACATAAATACGGGAATAGTTCGGTAGCCACTGTACCTACCTTGTTTGATGAAGTGAGAAAAGGCAAACAAGAAGGTCATGAGATTAATAAAGGTGACTTAATAATGTTTGCATCAGTGGGTGCAGGTATGAACATTAATGCCATAGCTTACAGGGTTTAAGCTTCATGTGGAGGCTCTCCGGAGTGCCCAATCCAGTGCAAAGGAAGTACCCCATAGAGAAGCTTAGTTTTTAACAGTTATCCCGGAATTGATCCGGGATCTGTCGAATTGAAGCTGAACCTCCAAAGTTCTTCGAGATACAATATTTAGTAAAACAATGAACAATTGTGGCTTCCCGAATAAAATCGGGACAGGCTCACCCGCAACGACGTGAATTACAAGAAAAAAACGGTAGCCACTTAACGAAGCCGAAGGGGGGCTATTGAATGAATCTGAAGCCATGGCTAATTTCTCTCAACCTTGAAAGTCCAATCGGCGTTTTTTTGGTTGCTCGTTTATTTTTGAAACCATGAAAAAAACCATATTCTACCTTAAAACCTGCAATACCAATCAGAAAATAATGGCTCAGCATAATCTCGAAGATTTTGAGCTTAGGGAAATAAAGTCAGAGCCAATTACTGAAGCCGAGATTGAAGAAATGCACAAACTGGCTGGAAGTTACGAAGCTATATTTTCTCGAAGAAGCATGAAATACAAGGCATGGGGCTTAAAAGACAAAGAGTTGGGAGAAGATGATTTTAAAGAGCTAATCTTAAAGGAATACACTTTTTTAAAACGGCCAGTAATTATTATAGGAGACAAACTATTTGCAGGCAATGCCAAAAAAGAAGTTGAAGCAGGAATAGAAGCTGCTAAGAATTAGTATCAAGTACTCTAAATAACTTTATACCGTCGTGAAAATCAGCGATCTTCTCTAAGTTGTAGTGCTTTAACCTTTCAAGATACTCCCCAAAAATCAAATCACCTTTTTCAACCTTCGATTTTGAATTACACAATTCAATTTGGTAATCATAAATCTTGCTGTATTTGTTGGCTACAAACACCAGACTAGGATACCACTCATCTCTAGAATGAATCTTTATGTTTTTATACGCTGGAAACTGCTTTCTCAACCTGTCAAAAGTTATCTCGTATCGCTCTAGTTTGTAGCTCGTATTCTCTGTTGCATTTTGATTTATGTTTACAAACACACCAGGGGCTATAATTAAGATATATAGTACATATTGTATTGGTTTCCATTTCAATTTTGGGGCTAATAAACCGGTCCAAATAAACGAAACGCCAATGGCGGCTAGCATTGAGAAAAGCGGATATATAGGTGCGGCATACCAGTGCAGCTTGGTTTCAGCTATGCTTATAAGTACAAAGTAAAATATGCTTGTAAGGCTTAGAAGTAAAGTTAGTTTACGTTTAATTGCATTTTTACTTTTGAAACCTACTACTATACCTAAAGGTACAAACCATAAATAAGGGTTAAAACCATTTATAAAAAAATCGCTGAGGTAGAAATACCACGGCCCTTTGTGGTTGTCAATCGTTTTACCGTATCGTCCACCTATTTCGTTTTGCCAAACCAACTCAAGAAAACCCGTTTCTCTTGCTTCAATAGTTAAATAGAAAGAACTGACTCCAATTAATAAAAGTAAAAGACCAACATAAAGCCCCCACGATTTGAAAACGCCAATTGGTTTGTTTGTAACGAAAAGAAAAATGGCAATTGGTGGTAGCATCATAAAGCCAACAATGCTTTTGGTAAGCACAGCCATAGCGGTAAAAACAAAAAGTAAAATGCCCCAAAGATTCTTTTTAGAAGAAACTGAAAATTGAAATGCGGAGAATATTGAAAGTGTGAGCCAAAGTGCTAATGCGGCATCATGATCACCGGAACGCAAAACATGGTTTACATTGAAACCATTGCTACTCAATAACACCAAGCAAGCTATTACACCAATACCCAATCCTAATTTGGCTTTTCTGCTCCAAAAAATAAGAAATATAGAAAGAAAGGCGCCTAAAATTGCAATGGGCATTCTTAGCGCTAACCTGCTGTATCCAAATGCTTTAAAAAATGCTGCTTGAATTAAACCTACAAGCGGGGGTTTGGTATTAGGGTGTGGCAAGTTGCAATGGTCAACCTGTTTCCAATTGGTAAAATACTCGCCATGGTGAGCCAAGTAAAAAGCACGGGTAGCAAACAAGGATTCATCCCAAGAGTAAATGGCCTTTACATCTAACCGATGAAAAACTAAGAAGTAGATTAGGGTAGCGAGGCAGGTTATCAATATGGCCTTATGGCTGTTTTTCAGAGTAGCTTTATTTTGGGTCAAAAGTATTGTAAAAGGTAATTATACTATTAAATTTAGTTTCTTGCAGGTAATGTTCTAATTGATGAATAAATGATCCGTTTTTCCAGTCTTATTCTGTTTGTTTTGGCTTTTTCAATTGTATTTGGTCAAGACCAAGCCTCTCAAAGCTCAAACAACAAAGGCTATTTATTAAAGTACGAACCAGCAGTAGGTACAAAAGGTAAAATGAATATGTCAATAGACATGAGTATGGAAATGGAAATGCCAAACATTTCTGACGTTGAGGTAAAACAAATAATGACCATGGCTTCAAGTCTTTCAATTATTAGTCAAAATACAAGAACTACCACTAGCAAGATGGAGTATGATTACATTACGGTAAAGCAAGATAACTCAATGGCGGGAGTTGTGAACTATGACTCTAGAAACCCTGACCTTGACAATTACATGGCCAAAGCACTGCATGATGGGATGAGCAATTTGCTTGATAGCACGTTTATTACCATTCAAGATAAAACAAGCAAGATTGTACAAGATCCGGGAGAAAGAGGCACAGGCCTAGCCTCTACTAGGCAAGGGAGTGGAGCAGCTACTGATGCCACAAGTGCTATGAGCATGTCTGTTTTCCCAAAAGAACCCATTAAAGTTGGCTACAGCTGGACAGAAACTATTGATAATGAGAATACCTACATGGGTATTACTACCACATATACTTTGGTTTCAGTTGAAAATGGAGTGGTAAAAATACAAGCTGATGGAAAGTATTTTCTAAATACAAAATTCACTGGCGAAGTAAGCCCTACCGACTTGTCGGGTACACAATCTGGTTATTCTTATTACCGATTGAGTGATATGTGGCTTCTAAAGTCAAACATGGTACAAGACTATACCATGACTATGAATTCAGCAGGAATGGAAACTAAAACTAAGACCGTTTCTAAGATTGATATTGTGGTTGAATAGGAGTTTGAATATTTTCAATTGAGGCTGTCTAAAAAGTCTTACGTCATTCCAAACTTGACTTGGAATCTGTTCTTAAGTGTTGTATTTCAATGTTCAAGATCCTGAATCTAGTTCAGGCTGACGTTTTTTTCTTTTTAGACAACATCTTAATTTATAGTTGAATTTTTAATTACCACATTTAGAGCGTATTTGACATTTGCTTGGAAGCAAGCGTATAAATGGTTTAAAATAATGGAACACCTTTATCATTTCCATTGAGATAAAAACCCATTGTAATATTATGCTTTATAAATGGGTTGCCTTTTCGAAAGAAAATGTTTGGTGTAAACGAATAATTGACGCAAAGCTTTTCGCCATGCCAACCCAATCTGGTAAAAATGTTTCCATAGGTTACTTGTGAAAATGGACCAAACACCATAGAATACTCCAAACCTGTTTTAAAGCTACGGTATTGAATTGCGGCATTAAAATTTCCGCGATTGTTGAAATACTCTATGCCATATTGAATCTTTAGCTCTTCAAATTGGTGATTACCAATGAAGTTATAACAGAAGTATCTGTCAGATTCCATTGCATCATGATATTTCATATAACCAACAAGAAGCCTAAAGTCTCTGAATTTTATTGAAGTGCCATAATTCAAATTAAAGCATGAAAATGTATCCATATACCCTCTATTGATTAGCGTAAGTGCGGCATCTAAGCCTGCGCCTATTTTCAATTCACCAACTTTAAATACTTTGCTATATCCAAACCTGCCACCTCTATTTTCCCACCCATAGCCTTTAATTGATTGATTGTAGCCCAAGTAATGCATGTTGCCATTTGCAAATGGAATATTTCCATTGAACATGTAATCATAGTAAGGGTGAGCCCAGTTTCTAATATTATGATGTGAAAAATCAGCCCAATGGCTACCATTTGAGTGATTTGAATAAAAAGCGGGTTGTCTGTCTACAGCGCTTGCAAGCCAGCTATTATTATAAATTCGTTGCGCATGTGTGCTACCCAATAGTAGCAAAAAAGATATGGCCAACCCTAGCTTTTTCATTTTATCATAGATTTCAATTTAAAAGCCAAAATAACTCTAAAAAACGTATTTGACATTCGTTTCCCGAATATCTCGGGACAAGTGAAAGCAAGTGTCTATCTGTGCTACTCTTCCTCTACCAATTCTTCATTAATCGGTATCAACTTGCCTATCATTAATGAGTCGGCTACAAATACATTTTGAGCATTTGTCGTTGAGTGAACCCTTGGGCCCGCTGGTGTTTCATACAAGCTTATGGTAATATCTTCAAGTTCGGTGTAAACTTCAATAGTTTGCACTGGGCTGCCTAAATCAGAAACACTCATATTATCGTCAAAATCTTTGGCGTTCAAATTTGAAATGTCATTCAAAAAATTGGTAATGGCTGTTGAGTCCATCAATATTCCTTCAGAGGTCCAGCCTGTAAGGTCATCTTTTACCAAAGAGAAATTGGCCTGCCCACTACCAGAAACCTTACTTACCGTGCTGCTTTGTATAGATAGTATGGTTTTATTACGCCAATCATTCGATGATTTGTTCCAATCGAAACTTAAGGGTTTGTCGCACTTTAAAATATCATTTGAGCCTGCAATTCTTAAATAGTTAGACATAGAGCTGGTTTGTTGGTTAAAATCAAACTTGCCAATAAAAAGGCCACCAAGCTCATTTTCGCCGTTGTATAAGCTTATTTTAATGGCCGCTGAGTCAGAAACTTCGTAGGCATTCCATTTCTCTTGTTTTCGAGATACAATTTGACTTGGCTTGGAGTTGAATAGGCCAGCAAAGGAGTTGTTTACCAATTTGCTTTCGCATGTTACTTCTTTACCGTTTTCTAACTTCAGTTTCCAGATACCGTTTTTTCTTAGGAGCTCATAAGGGCCGTCGTTTTTTGGATTAACTACCATTCGTGTTACCGCAGCTGAATCAACCTGAGCTAAATTTTGGGGTAACGTGCTTTTTGGGCCATCAGCTTTTTGCATTTTTACAATAACAGCAATAGCAACTAAGATTACGAGAAAAAAAAGGAGTGACTTTGTATTTAGTTTGTTTAGCAACTTGGGTTAGTTTTTTGTGATTTTCAAAAACAATTAAAAAATGTCATTCCAAACTTGATACAGAATCTGCCAATAAATACTCAATTGTTTCAACAGATCTTGAATCAAGTTCAGGATGACGAATAGAAAATATTTTAGTTCTTATTTATAATCAGTTTTTCTATGAATTGCTCTTGGTTGGCTGTGGTAAAATGCACAAAATATGCTCCACTGTTTAGCACATTAAGGTCAATTGAGTTTACACCGTTTGTATTGGTTTTAATTGCTACCGTTTTGCCACTAAGATCAATTACAGTAATGCTTGTAACAGTTTTATTTGATTGGTTTTGAATGAAAACCAATCCATTTGATGGGTTTGGATACATTTCAATACCATAAGCCAAAGCACCATTAATTGATGAATTGGTAAAGCTGAATACATCACTTTGATTGCTACAAAGCGAATCGTTAGTTACAACAACATAATAGTCTCCATTAGCTTTGGGAGTAAAGCTTTGGCCATTCTCATTGCTAATTGGCCCATTATCGTTATACCACTGATTTCCTGTACTAGCGCTCGAGTTAAGTACATTATTATTTTCGGTAATGCTTGGCTTTTGAGGTGCTTCATTTACCCAAAATGAGCTCAATGCATTATCAGAACAGTTTGAACCACTAACGGTAAAAATATAGCTTACAACATATTGGTTACCTGCCGTAAGTGTTGTAGGGTCTATTTCTGTAGCTTCAGTTCCTTCAATAAAGTAAGTGCCGCCGGCGGGCATTCCACCTGATAATGTAAGTTTATCGCCGTTCTCGCAAACCGAGGCTACATTGGCAAGGCTCACATTTGGCACATCAGTTACCGTAACTTCAATTGAGTCCAAATTCTCACAATCATTAGCATCAATTTGTGAGTACTTAATCCAATTAGAGCCAGTATTCATATTAGCAGGCACTAAGTATTCATTTCTTACGCCTGGGCCACTATGCGTACCATTCTTTGGTCTAGTACTACTTAGGTCAATAGAGTCGCTATTTGAGCACAAGACATCAGCAAGGCTAAACTTTATTTCACGAGCTTCAAAAACTTCAATAGTAAAAGAAGTATCGCTTGTACATCCATCGGTATTGGTATAAGAGTAGCCTATGTTATGTATTCCAGAACCTGCCGATTTTGGGTTAAACATGCCACCTGAAACGCCGTTTCCTGAGTAATTTCCACCTGTAGGACTAGCGTTTTCTAGTTCTAATGCCTGTCCGTTTAAGCATTGGGCATCTAAAGTGGTATAACTTAGCTCGGTAAGACCAGCCACGGTAATAGTAGCGTTTGCAGTATCGTTACACCCATCAGAATTAGTGTAAACGTAATTTACTATATGCTTGCCTTCACCACTTGTTTTTGGATTAAATATGCCATTGGTAATGCCGTTTCCTGAATAAACACCGCCAAGAGGTAAGCCAGATTTCATTAAAAGCGTATCGTCATTTGCACAAAGCGTGGTAGAAGCGCTAAAGCTGGCCTTGGTAATGCCCATTACAACTGCAATTTGAGAATCTTTTGTTGTGCAGCCATTTAAGTTTTTAAAACTAAAACGTATCCAATGAGCGCCAACCCCAGCCACTGATGGATTAAAATTTCTACCATTCATACCCTTGCCAGTATACGTTCCTTGATTTGGGTTGGTTTTAATTCTAAAACTTGGGTCGTTTACACAACTTGAATCAATGGCATTGAAGGTAATTGGTGTAGAGGCCAATACACTAATTGATGATTTTGAAGTGTTAGTACAACCATTATTATCAGTGTAGCTGTATGTATAGTTGTATTTACCCGTTTTTCTGTTTATTGAGTCTGGGTAAAAAATTCCGTTGCTTATTCCGTTTCCATAAAAAGTACCGCCTAAAGGCCACTGGCCTGTAAGCTTAACAGTGTCTTCATTGTCGCACATGTCAAAGGCCTTTCTTGTAGAAACCCTTGGAAGACCATATATTTCTATGCTCTGCGTATCGGTACTTGTGCAATTATTGCCATTGGTAAAACTATATACTAATTGATAAATACCTGCATTTAGGGTTGATGGATAAAACAATGAATCACCAGATTTTATGCTCGACCCCGAATAAATTCCGCCGCCGGGCAAACCACCACTTATGGATATAGAATCAACATTAATACACACACCTGCTGGTTTACTTAAACTAACTTTTGGCGATGCCACTGAGCTTATATTTTTTACCACGCTCTTGTAAACACAGCCCGTGCCTCTTGAATATTCGCAGGTATACTTACCCGCGCTATTTACTGTAATAGTTGGATCTGTTTCATTGGCTATTTGAGTTCCATCTTTGTACCACTTATAATCAAAGCTTGTGCCTACAGGCCCAATAATGGTTATACTCTCAGCCGAACAAAAAGATGAATCGCCTGTGTTTGTTGTAAGTGTACGGCCTACAGTGGCATTTCCTATAACTAATTCGCCCGACCCTTTATTGGTAAAAGTTATAGAGTCTGCCAACTTGTATATTTTGGTATTTATTGGGTTCCACTGCCAAGTGGCAAGATTGTTTCTTCCATAAAGGTCTACAGTACATTCATTAATGCTGTTTTTACCCTTAAATCCGGCATAATTGTATCTGGCGTTATAGCTAACATTATTGGGTTTAGCAAAAAACACTCCCCAAGTTTGTAAGGTGTCAATGGCAGCTGCGCCTCCGCTTACACTGGTAATTTGTGTTTTTCCTGTGCTATGGTAAAGATGTACTGAGCTATAATTCCCCTTAATGTTTCTAATGCTCATTACATCAGCACTGTCTCCAGTAATACTAAGTGAGTTTACACTTGAAAAACTACTTACTGAGTTAGTTCCTATGGCCGCACCTGAGTTGGCCCAATCTGCGCCATTTATTTTGGCCGATAAACTGCTTGACGAACTATCAGAAAGCGAAGTACCCTTACCGCTATTCATTTCAAAAGAAGCCACCAAACTTTTATAGTTTGGGTGCTGTGCATTTACTTTTTGACACATCCAAGCCCGTAGGGTATCTCGGTCAATTGCTTTATTCCAAACCCTAACCTCATCTATATCGCCATCAAAATTTCTGCCGCTGCCGTAAGCTAGTTCACCAATTTTGGCATCAAGACCAGTTGAAGGGGTCAGCACCCCACTGTATAATCTTGTGCCAACTTGTATTCCGTTTACATATACCGCCACGGTATCGCCATCAAAGGTGCCAGCAATATGATACCAAGTATTTGTGGTTAAAACCCCGGTTGATGATTGTGCTTCTTGCCAAGACCCTGCACTTGATGCTACATTGAATGATGCCTGGCCAGAGGCACCACACCTCAATACGTAACCAGCGTTTCCGCTCCCCCAACCATGCTTACCAAATATTGTATTTTCATAAATATTTCGGGCAAAGCTTTCAGGTTTTATCCAGGCTTCAATAGTTATTTCTTTGGTAGGGTTTAAGGCAGTTTTGTCTTTAATTGTTACGTCATCTCCGCCGCCATTAAAATTTAAGCAATGGTATCCGCCGGTTTGCCCAAAAACAGAAAAGGAGCATAATACAATAGCCCCCAAAAGGGTAAAGATTTTCATATGGTATGGTTCAGTTAAATCAAATATAATTACTTGATAGACATCTCACTCCATTTCTGTCGCTTACGTTTTTTAGACTGAAAACGTAAAAAGCCATACAGTACAATAAGAAAGAGTGGAAGCAAAAAATTGCCGTATTTATATAAGTTTCTCTTACTCTCCTCTATGTTTTTTATTGGAGTAGATTGAATTCCCTTACCTCTTAGCGCTGTTAAAGCGGTGTTTTCGCTAAGCCAATCAAGTGAGTTTAGCACCAAACTAACATTGCCTGGATTAATTTGCTGCATGTTTTGGCCTTGACCATTTGAAATGAATTCGGCATTTGAAACTACAACCATTTTTTCTAATCCATTTTCTATTGCACCTGCAATGGGTATTGCTTTTTCGTTAAACTCATTTTCAGCCCATTCTTTGTTCAAATTAAAGAATACCGGCATGTTAGACCTTCCTGATAATTCAGATGAGAACAATGTTGGGGAAAAAGAACCTACACCTTGGTAACTAATAGGTGAACTAAGCTGCAGCGTAACCACAGATAAACCGCTGGTAGATACGTGTTCGCCAAAGTTTTGAATAATAGGGAAATAGAAGATTCTGCGCTGCTCAAACATACTTATAGGTACATCTTGTGCATTTATATCAAACAATACGGCATTTTCAAACTGTACGCCTTTACTGTTTAGCCAAGTCTCAAATGTTCCGCTGTTATCGTTAAACATTAGCGGTTGGTTTTGTTGGCCGCCATTCATAAAAGCATTTGAATAAGCAACAAAAACGCCGCCGCCTTGCTGCATAAAGTCATTTACTTTTCCAAACTCTATTTCGGTAACGGTATCTTGTGGATTTATCCAAAGCAGTGCCTTGTAATCTTGTAAATTAGCACTTCCAAGTACAACATCTTCAAATTGATAGAATACTTCTGCCTCTTGTGTAAGTTGTGGCATTTGGTCTTTGCTCATTTCTCCATGGCCGCTAACAACGCCAATTTTTTGTTTTACATCGTTAGCCACCTTATAAATGCTTTTTGTAATAGGATACTCAATGGGTGAATTAGGGGCCAAAATTGGAATAACATCTGTTTGAGTTCCCATTTCAAAGGCTAAACCTAAAAAGGCGGTTTCTACCTCAAGCTTATCTTTGGCTTGTTCTTGCAGGTTTACTTGAGGAATTTGAAGCTTTAAAGCCTCTTCTTTTTGCTCGTCATCTACTGGGTTTACAATTACCAACTCAATGTTTCCATTTGAAATCTCTTTGTACTCTTCAAGAATGTTTACGATTTCTCTGCGATGATTATCAAACTCGGCATTTAAGTTTTCTGACATGTATGCTTTAATGGTAACCACATCTTCAAGGTTTTCTACTACCTGTTTTGTGCCATTACTTAAAGTATACCGTTGGTCTTTGGTAAGGTCGGCTCTGAAATAGAGCATGTTGGCAACCACATTGATCAAAACCAAAATGGCTACTACCAAAATGGCTTTTGTGCCAAACGAAGAATTTATATTTATATCTTTTGTTTTCATTGCTGCTAGTTTTATGCTTTATGTCTTCTTGAAAGTTCTTGCTCAGTAAGTACCAAAGCTGCTAAACAAAGCGTGATGAAGTATATAATGTCTCGGCTATCTAATACACCGCGAATCATGGAGCTAAAGTGGTTGAAAGTACTTAAGTTGTAGAGTACATTAGAAAGTACGCCGCTAAATTGGCTAGCTAGCATTCCGAAAAGTAAATGGAAGAAAAGGCCAATGATTAAAGCTAAAAGAAAAGCTACAATCTGATTGTTGGTAAGGCTACTGGTCCAAATACCAATGGCAGAGTAAGCCGCACTCATTAAAAGTAGTGCTAAATAACCCGTTAAAATACCGCCGTGGTCTACACCTTCGCCAAGCCATGTAATTGAGATATAGTAAGGCAATGAGAGCAATAGAGCAATTGCTATTAATAAAACAACAGAAAGAAACTTGCCCACCACTACTTGCCAATCGCTTACTGACTTTGTTAGTAATAGTTCAATGGTTCCGGTGCGGTTTTCTTCGGCAAACATTTTCATGGTTAATGCTGGAATAAAGAAGAACAAGCTCCAGTAAGCCACATTAAAAAACGGAATTAAGCTTGCTTGGCCGGTTGAGAATATATCAGAAAACATGATCCAAGTAAAAAAACCAGTTAAACCCAAGAAAAGGGCTAACATTATATATGCAATTAAGGAATCAAAAAATGTTTTCAATTCACGTATTGCGAGTATCCAAATCTTTTTCATACCAATGGCTAGTTTAATGTTAATTCTCTAAAAATGTCTTCAAGGCTTGTTTCATAGCTGCTCATTTCGGTAAGCAAATAGCCTTTATCTACACAGAATTTAAAGATGTCGCGTTTGCTGCTCATTTTTGGTTTACTCTGTATTTGAAACTTACCTTCAATCAACTCTATTGGGTCAACCAAATGTACCGATTCAATGGCGCTGAGCTGGCTAAATAACTGATTGTTGTCTTGGGCATCTTCTATGCACACATTTACAATCTCATTGCCTTGGCTTTTTTTCTTAATCTCTTTGGTGGTACCTTCTTCAATAATTTTACCACGGTTAATAATCATTACCCTATCGCAAGTGGCTTCAACTTCAGATAATATATGGGTTGAAAATATTACCGTTTTTTCTTTTCCAATATTCTTGATGAGATTAATTATTTCAACTTTTTGATTGGGGTCAAGCCCTGTAGTGGGCTCGTCAAGAATTAGAATTTCAGGGTTGTGAATTAGGGCTTGAGCCAAACCTACTCTTTGGCGGTAACCTTTTGATAATTCACCAATGTTTTTGTGCTTCTCTTTTTCAAGACCACAGATGCCTATCATTTCTTTTACAGCACCCTGAATTTTTGATTTTTGAACGCCTTGCATGGCTGCTGCAAATTCAAGATAATCGAAAATGGCCATATCTAAATAAAGGGGATTGTGTTCTGGTAGGTATCCAATCTTGCGCTTAACTTCATCGGGGTTGTCAAGAACTGATATACCGTTAATGCTTGCGTTTCCGGAGGTAGGTGACAAATAGCAAGTGAGTATTTTCATAGTAGTGGTTTTACCAGCGCCATTTGGGCCAAGAAAACCAAGTATTTCACCTGAATTTACTTTAAAGCTAATGTTGTCTACCGCCTTCTGCGAGCCATAGTGTTTACTAAGGTTCTCTACAGAAATTGACATAATGTATTGGGTTTGAATTTTGAGCGGCAAATAAAATGAAAAATGAAGTTAACTGAGAAATTGAGGGAATTAAGGTTAATCTTATTTTGCTAGATTTTGCATGAAATTAGCAATTCTTGGATACTGAATTTCTAAATTAAGTACATTTGGGAATAAGTTTTAAAAACATCTTTCGGTAGCACTGTGTAATATTTTTTGTCATTCAGAAGCTCTTACTTTAAAATGACACTGTGCAGATTTGCAAAGACGCATGCTGAAAAAAATCCAGCCAATCCCTTGGCTTTGCCCGAATCTTCTTTTTTTTTTTGCGGCTAATTACAAATTGAAAAAACATGAAAAATCTAGCGCTAAGCCTTGCAGCTTTTCTTTTTGCTATTACAGCGTATGCCCAAGAGTGGACCAAATGGCAAATCACCTACGAATCAAACAACGAAGTATTTACAGCCATTGACTTTTATGACCATGAAAATGGCGTGGTAGTTGGCGAAAACGGAGTAATAAAAGTAACTGATGATGCCGGCCAAACTTGGACCGATTACAGCAGCACGTCTTTTGGTGATATTCTAGGTGTTGACATGTACAAAAGCGATGAGATTTATTTGTTCAACCAACATGAAGTTTATCGCTTGAGCGGAAGCAGCCTAAGCAGCGAAATGATCTTTAAAAATGACGAGATTGACATTAAATATTGTGAGAAACAATTTAAAAGAATTTCGGGCGACCTAGATGAACCTTACATCAATATTGGCGCAAACAAGAATCAAGTATTTCGCTCACAATCGAATGGAGACAAATGGTACAAATCGAACATTAAGGTTTTTAACGAAGAAGATGATATTCTTTTATTCTTTGGTGTTCCTGTGAATGATACCGTTTATAATTTGGTGTATTCTGAAACGGGAAGAGTTTTAGCAGATAACGGATTTGGTAGTATTGAAAGTCAAAATAAATTTTTTGATAACACAAAGCTTAAGAAAATCAACAACTGCAATAGCCATAGCCCTTGGTACTCAATAAAGCATATTGTTGGAGTTGACTATAACGGAAATATTTCATTAGCGTGGGGTTCAAGTTTATATGATCTTGACCATTCAACCAATACAGAGTTAAATGATGCTGTATTGGTAGCTGAAATGATTAGTTCTAAAAATAATGAGAGCTTTTGGCTAGGTTGGGCTGTGGGAGACAATGGCTACCTTGCCGAGTATTATGCTAAATTAGAAGGGGGAGAATACAAACCTATTACATCTCCCACTTCAAAAAACTTAAAGGCAATAAATTTTTCAAGTGAGTATATTGAAGAAAACAGCAGGAAATTCGCTTATGGTACAGTTTGCATTGCTGGTGACGGTGTTATAATGATGTGCTACATTGATTGGAATCCAAGTACAAGTGTAGATTTTGTTCAAAAAGAAGTTTCATCTACAGCTTACCCTAACCCATTTACCGGAGCGCTTAATATTTCACTTGCTCACTTAGAAAATAATGAGCCGCTTAGCATTAAAGTAAGCAATCTTCAAGGTCAGGTTTTGGTACAAGAAAACTACAGCAATGTAGCGTCAAATTCATTTGACCTGCAATTGGGCAGCAACTTATCCAAAGGCGTTTATTTCTTAGAAATCACAAACGGTAGCGGTACGCAGGTTCAAAAGATTGTAAAGGAGTAAATCTTAATTATTTACGTCATCCCGGACCTGATCCGGGATCTGCTGATTTGGAACTGGGGTTTTGATTTTACCGAGATTCATGATGTTCAAACAAACGAACAGATTGCGCTCTACCGAATAAGTCGGTACTTTCAGAAGTGCGGAATGACGTATTCTTTTTTGGTTTTTGGTCACAATGAGGTAATAAGGGTCTCCTTCGGGTACAGGCCTTTGCCAAAGAAGTACCCTTGTGAGATGCTTCCTTCGTCAGCAAGACTTTGCACGCCAATCCATAGCTCCCCAAGCTATGGATTGATATAATATGCCGTTCTGAAGCTCTAGCTTCTGAACTTCAAGAAGGAAAAGGCGCTCTTGCGCCTCGTATCCATTGGCGCAGGAACGCCTTACGTTTATTTCATTTTGAAGCTGGAGCTTCAAAACGGCACTCTGACAACCAAGTAAAATACTACAACTTATCCTCTAAATACTTTGCTGTAAAGCTTTCTTCAACTTTAAGGATCTCTTTTGGTGGGCCTTGGAAAACAAGATTTCCGCCGTTTTTACCACCTTCGGGGCCTAGGTCAATGAGCCAATCGGCGCATTTAATTACTTCTAGGTTATGTTCAATTACCAGGAGGGTGTGGCCTTGCTCAATCAGTTTTTCAAAAGCCGCCAACAGGAACTTTATATCATGAAAATGCAATCCTGTGGTGGGCTCGTCAAAAATGAAAAGCATAGAATCATTTCTGCTTCCTTCGGCTAAGAAATAAGCCAGTTTAATTCTTTGCGCTTCACCACCTGATAGGGTATTTGAAGATTGCCCCAGGCCGAGGTATCCAAGACCAACATCTTGCAAAATTTGAAGTCTCTTGGTAATGTCTTTATGACCCTCAAAAAACTCAAGTGCTTCGTCAATGGTCATGTTTAAAACATCAGCAATGCTTTTATCCTTGTATTGTGCATCAAGCATTTCACGCTTAAACCTTGTACCCTTGCATTCGTCGCATTCCAAGTGTAGGTCGGCCATAAATTGCATTTCTACGGTTAAAAAGCCATCGCCTTTGCAAGTTTCGCAGCGGCCACCATCTACATTAAAAGAGAAGAAAGCGGGAGTGTAGCCACGTTGCTTAGATAATTGCAAACCTGCAAAAAGACTTCTTATGGAGTCGTATGCTTTAATGTAGGTTACGGGGTTTGATCGAGATGATCTTCCAATTGGGTTTTGGTCAATGTATTCAACCGCTTTTATCTTGCTAAAATCGCCTTCAAGCGCCATGCAATTTTTGGCTTCGCCTTTGGCATTGCGCATTTTGTTTTGAAGGCTAGGATAAAGCACTTCTTTTACCAAAGTAGATTTTCCAGAACCACTAACACCAGTAATTACATTCATTCTAAAAAGCTTCAGGTCAACATCAATTCGTTTCAAATTGTGTTTATAGGCTTGCTTTATTTGAATGCTGTATTTCGGAGTTGCTTTCTCTTTTGGTATTTCTATTTTAAGATCACCACGCATATAACGAGCGGTAAGGGTAGGGGCTTCAAAATCGAATTCGTGTTTATGACCTGCAAAAACCACTTCGCCACCATTGTTTCCCGCCAAAGGCCCAATATCAATAACGTAGTCGGCTTCTTTTATAATGTCTTCATCATGCTCAACTACAATAACTGTGTTCTTAAGATCTCTTAGATCTTTTAGCACCTTTATCAACTTCTCAGTATCCTTAGAATGTAGTCCAATTGAAGGCTCATCTAATATGTACATTGAACCCGTAAGATTGCTACCTAGTGATGTAACCAATTGAATACGCTGCGACTCACCACCAGAGAGTGTTCTCGCATCACGATTTAGAGTTAAATAGCCAAGACCAACTTCAACCAGAAATTTCAATCGGCTTTTTACCTCAACCAATATTCTTTTAGAAACGCCTTGTTGGTACTCATTTAGTTCTAAATTGTCAATTAGAACATTCAGCTCGTCAATAGGCATAAGCACCATGTCAGTAATGGTTTTGCCTGCCACTTTTATGTAATTGGCGTCTTTTCGCAGGCGGGTTCCTCTACAATCGGGGCAATTGGTTTTGCCTTTGTATCTAGAAATCAATACACGGTATTGAATTTTGTAAGCCTTTGATTGTAGGTATTCAAAAAATTGATTTATGCCTTCAAGCTTTCCACGGCCATTCCAAAGTAAATCCCTTTCATCTTCGCTTAATTCAATGTAAGGCCTATGAATTGGGAAACCGTACTGTTGAGATTCTTTGATAAACCAATTTTTCCATTCGCCCATTTTTTCGCCCTTCCAGCAGGCAATAGCATTATCATATACTGAAAGCGATTTGTCAGGAACTACCTTGTCTTCATCAACGCCAATAACGGTACCAAAGCCTTCGCAGGTTTTGCAGGCACCATAAGGATTATTAAATGTAAAAAGATTAACTGAAGGCTCTTCAAAGGTCATTCCGTCTAGCTCGTATCTATTACTAAATTCTAGATCTTGGGTGGTTTTATCGGTACTAAAAACTTTTACTTTACAGTTGCCACCACCTTCAAAAAAGGCAGTTTGTACTGAGTCAGCTGTTCTTTCTTCGTTTTCTTTATTTCCTTTTTTTACAACAACGCGGTCAATTACCACTTCAAGGTCGCTAAAGGTTTTTAGTGTTTCAGAAATGCCGCTTTTGTCTTTCTTTTTATCTGTTTCTACAAATTCAAGAACTTCTTCAACCTTAATAATTCTATCGCCATGCATTATTCTTCCAAAGCCTTTTTGCATAAGCACTTTAAGTTCTTCGGCCAGTTCTCTACCATGCTCCTTAACTAAAGGAGCGAGTACAACTGCTTTGGTTCCGTCTTCATATTCATTTAGCGATTTAAGCACATCAGTTACCGTGTGGCGCATTACGGGTTTGCCACTAATTGGCGAAATGGTAACACCCGCTCTTGCAAATAGTAATTTTAAGTAGTCATAAATCTCAGTGGTTGTTCCAACCGTTGAGCGAGGGTTGCTGGTATTTACCTTCTGTTGAATGGCAATGGCCGGTGATAGACCTTTAATAAAATCAACTTCGGGTTTTTCAATCTTTCCAACAAACTGCCGAACATAGGCGCTCAAACTTTCTATATACCTGCGTTGCCCTTCAGCAAATAAAGTATCAAAGGCAAGTGAAGATTTTCCAGATCCACTTACACCCGTAATAACTACTAACTTATTATGAGGAATATTCAAGTCAATATTCTTCAGGTTGTTTTGTCGAGCTCCTTTTATCTGAATTTCTCTTATGGCTTTTTTTGCTACACTTATGGTTTCAGGCATCACAGTAGTTGAATGTTATCAATTTATTTTTTGGTGCAAAGCAGAATAAACTTATATTAGCATCTACTTTTTACCAAAAAATCGCTCAAACTTAATAATTAACACAAGCCTATACGACAAGTTCTACGCTGACTAAAACATTTTTTTAACACCAAAAAAAGCAACACTATGCGTCAGCAAATCATGAGCGATCAGGAACTTGTATCACTTTACTTATCTGGTCAAGAAAAAGCATTAGCCATGTTGGTTAATCGCCACAAAGACAAAATGTTTACTTCAATATATATGCTTGTAAGAGAGCGAAGCATTGCCGAAGACATTTTGCAAGATGCCTTTGTTAAAATTGTATCTACCCTAAAAAGTGGAAAATACAATGAAGAAGGTAAGTTTATTCAATGGGCTATGCGTATTGCCCGTAATTTGGTTATTGATCATTTTAGAAAGGCTAAGAAAATGCCAACTGTAAATGACAGTGAGGGAAACGATGTGTTCTCGTACATTAACGTACAAGAAGAAAACCAAGAAGAGTTTGTAATTAGAAACGAACGCGAACAAAAAGTTAGAAGATTGGTAGAAGAGCTACCACCTGAGCAAAGAGAAGTATTGGTATTACGCCACTATGCTGAGCTAAGCTTTAAAGAGATTGCAGACTTAACCAATGTGAGTATAAATACTGCTTTAGGTAGAATGAGGTATGCCTTAAACAACCTTAGAAAGCTAATTGAAGAGCATAATATCGCCTTTTAGTAAAATATTTATTGCTGGGTGTAATAAAGTTCACTTGGCAGCGTTTTGGCTCATGTAACTTTAAAAATGGTACATGGATAGAAACGTTACTCAAGAAGAACTTATAAAATTTGTTTACGGAGAATTAAGCTTTGCTGACACGGCAGATTTGTACGACAAAATTGACGATGATGCCCCTAGTTTAAAAACTCTTGAAACCTATGCCGCTTTAAAGTTTGAATTAGACAGGTTGGTAATGAAACCATCTAATAAAGTTGAAAAGAACATAATAGAATTTTCGGCAAGTTATAAGTAGTCTAAAGCATTAAAAGGCTTACAAATCCCAATATCTTAAAAGGCCCAAATGCGGGCCTTTTTTTATTTATAGTGGATTACTTTTTACAATGAGTTTTATGTAACGGTTATCATTGGTGCATCAAGCAGTACAGGTATGTCAACATTTAGCGCGTTAGTAATTACTAAAAGTCCTTCTAATTTTCAAGAATTCATCAGCTATGTTCAAGGCGAAGGTTGGGGGGCCATTTCCGTAAACGGAATAGATGAATTGAATAATACAGACCTTGAAACCTTTTTTAATCCTGTTGTACTCATTGATGTACACGATTTTGAGAAAGGAGAAATAAGCAAATTGGTAGATAAGGCCAAACAGCAACACATGCCCTTCTTTTTCGTACTTCAAAATGCTGATTTGAAAACATTTGAAGATTACAAACTGTATTTGCCTACAGGTTATTTCACATCGCCAATGAGCACCGTTTCAAGTGTTATTAACATTGAACAATCGCTTCATAATGCATCATCAGCAGTTGCTAAAAGTCAAAAGCTTGAAGAGTTATTTGTAAAGAATGGTAAAGACTATTTGCGCATAGGTTCTGATGAGATTCTTTGGATTCAGGCCAGTGGAAATTACATTGAGATTTTTACAAGTAATGATAGGAGCTATTTGTTAAGAGTTGGACTCAAAGAAATTGAATTGAGACTTCCTGATGATCAGTTTATACGAGTGCATAAATCATATATTGTAAACAAGAAACATATTCTAAAATTCAACAGCAACTCTTTGCGTACCCAACAAGGAGAAGTACCTATAGCACGAAGCTATTTCAATGCTGTGCTTACTTCATTTACCATAATATAAAGAGCAACTTGCTTAATTAACACATCACATAATAAGCTCTAATCTTGTTGAGCGCTTAAATCATTTTATACTTGTTTCGAAATACTTTTCTTAGAAATGAGATAGTTTTTTGGGATTTACGCTGGTTTTGGATTCACAAAGTAAGCTCATCTACAAATTCTTATTATCACCCTTTTTTTCATTTTGTTATCGGCTTAGTTCCAATGAATAAGGCAGGTTAGTCGGTAAATTCTCTGATTTTAGGTCTAATCCATCACCTGATACGATATAGATGGTAGGCTTTGATGTTTTTTTCTTGATGGTTTGTGTTTTTCCACATGGTGGAATAAAAGTGGTCTTTAAAGGGTCAAATCAATAAAAGTTAACTGTGGATAATTCGTTTTCAATAGAATTTAGGGGGTTAAAGTAAAAATAATCAATTCATGTAGTCTTTGGTATAGTGGTTGTCCAATATATAAGTAAGCTAACAAGGCAGTACTTTGAAAGTCAACACAACACAAAAGGAAATAGAATCTTCGTCGATGAAGGAGTTTATGCTCCAAAACGGCGAAAACAGTAACTATTTAAAGGTTTCGAACAACACATTATCACAAAACACATTGGAAATGAGAGTGAATTTTACTTATCTGTGGTCCATCGCTAAGACCACCTTTTCGCGTCAATATTGGTTGATGCTGCTAATTTTGGGAATAACTTCTTTCCCAAATTTGGAAGCGTTTGCCAATTCAGAAAGCCCGGAGATTATTTCATCTGCGCTTTTCACTCCTCAGATGCCACCAGATACTGATCCGCCAATTGTACAACTCTATACTTTAGTTGAGGTACCAGTAGATACTTCTAACGTTATCAACTTTGCAAATCCAAATGATTTGATACAAAGTATTGTAGAAGCAAGCTCTTATGAGATTTTGTACGACACTATTGCAATTGATTGCGATGATGTTGGTCAAACATTTACCATGGGCGTTAAAGTAAGAGATGCTTTTGGAAATGAATGGAATGGATCAACCACAGTAAAGCCGGTTGATATTACCCCTCCGGTAATAGAATTTAAGAACAAAGTTGTAGTGCAGCTTGACGCCAATGGAGAAGCAACGCTTACAAAGAGTAATATAGACTTACAGTCTTATGATCTTTGTGTTGGTAACAATAGAAGTGGTTCAGGATTGGTTTATAACATCAGCCGTACCAGTTTTGATTGTACCGACCTACCAACAGCTCAAGTAACTGTAACGGTTGTAGATGGTTCAGGCAATAGCGAGTCTGATTCATATACCAAATCAGTTGTGAGCAATCAATTGGTTTATGTAAAGAATGATGTTATTGATGAATACTCAGTAACTGTAAACATAGATGACTGCTTACCACCAGTTGCTCTTTGTGATGATATTGAAGTAACTGTTGGTTCAAATGGTTTCGCAAGTATTTCACCTGCCGATGTTGATCTAGGAAGTTACGACAACTGTACAGGTGTTTGGTACTCTACTTTAACAGATAGTGTTTTTACTTGTGCAGACGCAGGTACAAAGAAAGTTAGCTTAAGTGTTTATGACTTTGCAGGCAACATGGCCTGTTGTCCTGTAGAAGTTACTGTCAACTTCCAGGATGAAAAACCTACCGTAATATGTCAAGACATAACAGTTCAGCTAGACGCTAACGGCGAAGCTGAAATAACAGCTGCTGATATTGACGGCGGCTCTTTTGATGATTGTGGTATTGAAACCATGACCATTGATAAGACATCTTTTACTTGTTCTGATATAGGAGACAACTTCGTAACGCTTACGGTTTGTGACAATCAAGGTCAGTGCAGTGAATGTACAGCTACGGTTAAGGTAATTAGCACAAACGGAGTTGATCTTGATATTGATGTAAACAATATTTCTTGTTTTGGTGCCAATGATGGTTCAATTAGCATTAGCGCTACTGGTTTAAGCCTAACATGTGATGGTTTTAGAACACAAACACAAGGTGGGTGGGGCACATCATGTAATGGTAATAACCCTGGATGTTATAGAGATGCGAATTTCGTTACGGCATTTCCAAGTGGTCTAACAATAGGTTGCACAGGCGGAAATTCTGCAACATTTACAACTTCTTCGGCTATTCAAAGCTTTTTACCTGCTGGTGGTTCACCGGGTGCTTTAAGCTCAAATGCAATTAATGCAACATCAACATCTGCTGGCGTTTTGGCTGGTCAATTAGTAGCATTAAGTTTAAGTGTAGGTTTTGATGCCGCAGATCCTTCTTTTGGATCTTCACCAGCGAGTCTTAGTAATCTAAAGATTATTGCAAACGGTTCGCCATTTGATGGAATGACTGTTGGGGAATTCTTAGTTATAGCAAATGAGGTAATTGGAGGTTGTAATACGAGTTACTCGTTCTCCGATGTTAACGATATTGCTTCAATGATTAATGAAAACTTTGTAGATGGAACCACCAACAAAGGTGACTTAGAGATTCCATCAAGTTTTGTTTGGTCAAATGGAGCGACTTCAAATGAAATAACTGATCTAGGTCCTGGAAACTACTCTGTGACCGTTACAAATTGCGGAATTTCTGATTGTCCGATTGTTAAAACATTTACAATTTCAGAACCCACAGAGCTTACTGCTACAATTGAGAAAACTGATGCAACATGTGATGGCGAAGAATTAGTTGCTTGTAGTGTTTCAAGATATAATAGTTCAAGCCACGCCATATGGTTGCCAAACCTTGCAAATGGAGTTTCAAATAAGTTTTGGTTCGAAAATGGAGCAGGTAGCTTTGTACAGTACCCTGATGGAACAGCTCACTTAACAGGTGAAATTTATAACGCAAACGATGCTGGAAAAAGATTTGATGTTAGTGTTTGGTTCTATAACAAACGAGATTGGGCTCAATGGAGCGCTCTTGGAAGAGGTGTAAAGGGAAATTCAGGTACGATAAATGGAAACAATGTTGATTGGACATTTTATGAAATGGATCCAAATAAGCAGAATACATTAACGGGCAAATCGGATTATCTAGGGGATGTTTTATACCTTACTCATAAACCAGCCAATCTCAATTATGCGTTTCAAATAGGTGTTGCAGCAAATGATAAAGATGCAGATTATGGAATGAGTGGTTGGTTTAATTATACTGGTAGCTGGAGTGGTCATGGAGATTTTAATTTTGACGCATCTTGCACAACTTTTGAAGCTTGTGATGGTATAGCTACCGTTTCGGTTTCAGGAGGCACAGCACCTTATTCATATTCTTGGTCAAATGGAGCAAATAGTGAGACTGCAGAATTTCTTTGCGCAGGAACTTATTCTGTAACAATAACCGACGCTAACGGGTGTACAACCACGCAAACAGACATAGTTATTAACGAGCCAAGCGGTTGTAACGTAACCGATGGTGGTTCAATTGATGGTGGTCAAGCCAATTGTGGTTCATTTGACCCTGTTCAATTTACAAGTATTACTTCTCCAAGTGGTGGCTTAGGTGCTTTAGAATATAAGTGGATGAGCAGTACGGTTAGCGCTACCTATACCGCTGGAGATAACAATTGGATTGAGATATCAAACTCCAATTCTGAAGACCTTGATCTAGGTCTTATTTCACAAACCACGTATGTTGTAAGATTATCACGAAGAGCAGGAAACACTGATTATACAGGAGTGTCTAATGTTATTACTTTAACTGTTTACCCTATACCAAGTGTTTCAATTACAAAAAACAATGACATTACATGTTTTGGAGCTGGCGATGGATCAGCAACAGTAAATGTATCATCAGGTACTGCACCATATTCATACTCGTGGTCATCAGGTTCAACTACAGCTGATGCTGATAATCTTACTGCAGGCACATATACAGTAACTGTAACAGATGCCAACGGTTGTTCGGCAACTGAGCAGGTGATAATTACTGAGCCCACAGAACTAACCGCAACAGTTACTTCTACCAATCCAACATGTAACGGAGGAAATGATGGAGCAGGAACTTGTGCAGCTTCAGGCGGAACAGCGCCATACGCTTATGCATGGAGCAATGGCAATAACACAGCAAACGCTCAAAATTTAACTGCCGGAACTTACAATGTTGCTGTAACCGATGCCAATGGTTGTTCAGTTACTAAAACTGTTATAATCACTGAGCCATCTGATATAAATGTTTCTGTTGTAAGTAGCGATGTAACTTGTGGTGGTACAGTAGTAAAAACTTGTACCGTATCAAGATATAATAATAATAGCCATGCGATTTGGCTACCAAACTTGCCAAACGGAGTAAGTAACAAGTTTTGGTTTACCAACAACGCTGGTACTTTAACCCAATACCCTGACGGAACAGCGCACTTAACAGGAGAAATCTACAATGCTAGCGATGCTGGAAAAAGATTTGAAGTAAGTGTTTGGTTCTACAACAAAAGAGATTGGGCACAATGGAATGCTTTAGGAAGAAGTATTAAAGGAAATACCAATACTATAAACGGAAACAATGTTGATTGGACTTTCTATGAGATGGATCCAAACAAACAAAATACTTTAACAGGTTTATCAGACTACCAAGGCGATGTACTAAACCTAACCCATAAACCATCTAATTTAAATTTTGCATTCCAAATTGGAGTTGGCGCAAATGATAAAGATGGCGATTTCGGTATGAGTGGTTGGTTCAACTATACAGGAAGCTGGAGCGGCCATGGTGATTTCAACTTTGATGCAAGCTGTTCAGACGATAGCCAATGTGATGGTAGTGCTGTAGCAACAGCTTCAGGAGGTACATCACCTTACACCTATTCATGGTCAAACGGCGGCAATACAAATACAATTGACGAGCTATGTGAAGGTACTTATACTGTAACTGTAACTGATGCCAACGGGTGCATAAAAACAGAAACAGTAACCATTTCTGCACCAGCAGCTCTTACAGCATCAATCAATGCAAACGACCCTGATTGTTCAGCCGGAAACAATGGATCAGCTTCAGTAAGCGTAACAGGAGGTACATCACCATATACCTACTCATGGTCAAATGGTGCAGCTGCAACATCTATTAGTGGCTTAAATGCCGGAATGTATTCAGTTACAGTAACCGATGCAAAGGGTTGTCAAACAATAGTTTCAACTACCCTTACATTGCCTTCATGTTGCAACGTAACAAATGGCGGTACCATAAGCGGCAACCAATCTAACTGCGGACCATTTGATCCTAATCCAATTACTAGCTTAACATTACCAAGCGGTGGTCTTGGTGGCGTAGAATATGTTTGGTTACAAAGCAACACCTTAGTTCCAAATACAGTAGGTAATCCATATTGGACAGAAGTTCCAAATTCAAATAGTGAAACTTTTGATCCAGGATTAATAACTGAAACTACATACTACATCCGTTGCTCAAGAAGCATTGGTTGTACTTTTTATGCTGGAGAATCAAATGTTATAACCATTACAGTAAACGCTGCCCCTAGCATATCAATTACAAAAAACAATGACATTACATGTTTTGGAGCTGGTGATGGATCAGCAACAGTAAATGTATCATCAGGTACTGCACCATATTCATACTCATGGTCATCAGGTTCAAATTCAGCAGACGCTGATAACTTAAATGCAGGTACATATACAGTAACTGTAACAGATGCCAACGGTTGTTCAGCAACTGAGCAGGTAACCATTACCGAGCCTAGCCAATTAGTTGCTACCACTTCTAGCGTTGATGGTTCATGTTTAAATGCAAATGATGGATCAGCGACAGTAAGTGTAAGCGGTGGTACTTCACCATATAGCTATGATTGGTCAAATGGCGCAACAACGGCAACAATTAATAATGTAGTGGCCGGTACTTACTCGGTATTGGTAACTGATGCTAATGGCTGTGCTACAACAAAATCGGTAGTTGTAGATTTTGACGATAATGTAGCTCCGGTAGCTAATTGTAAGAATATTACAGTTCAATTAAGCTCAAATGGAACGGCAACAATTGTAGCTGCAGATGTGAACAATGGCTCTACTGATAATTGTGGCATCGGATCAATGACCGTATCGCCAGCAAGCTTTGATTGCTCAAACGTTGGAAGCAATACAGTAACGCTTACCGTTACTGATGTTAATGGTAATACAGCAACATGTCAATCAACAGTAACAGTTGAAGACAATGTAGCACCAAGCGTATTATGTAAAACGGCTGTTGTTTATTTAGATGCAAGTGGTAAGGCTCAAGTAACCGTAAGTGATGTAGATAACGGATCTTCAGATGCTTGTGGAATTGATGCCATGTCGGTAAGCCCAACTCAATTTGACTGTTCTCATGTAGGAACACCTCAAAGTGTAGTATTATCAGTAACTGATATTTACGGAAATACATCAACTTGTACTACTACTGTAAGTGTTGAAGATAATTTGGATCCAGTAGCCAATTGTAAGAATGTAACAGTTGTACTTGATGCCAATGGCAACGCAAGCATAGCTGCTTCTGATATAAATGATGGCTCAACTGACAACTGCGGAATAGCAAATTTGAGCTTATCTCAAAAAGATTTTGATTGCTCTCACATAGGAAATAATAGCATTACACTCACGGTTGAAGATGTTAACGGAAACATTTCAACTTGTGCATCTACTATAACTGTAGTTGACGATGAAGACCCTACGATTTCAGGTGTTCCGGCTACAGTTACTGTTACGGCAAACGCCAACGACTGTACACCATCAGTTTCATGGACTCCACCTACAGCGAATGACAACTGTACAGTAAGCCTTACATCTAATTACAACCAAGGTGATGATTTCCCAATTGGTTCAACAACGGTAACTTATACTGCCGAAGATGGTTCTGGAAATACGGCAACTGCTTCATTTAATGTTGTAGTAAACGCATCTCCAATAGTGGTTAATGTAAACACTAGCGATGTAAGCTGTAATGGCGGTGCTGATGGTTCTGCAACAACAACTGTTAGTGGTGGTTGTGAGCCATACTCTTACTTGTGGTCTACAAATAGTACATCAACAAGTATCAGCGGATTATCGGCAGGAAATTATTCAATAACCATAACAGATGCCAATGGTAATTCTAAATCTGTAAACTTTACAGTGGGCGAAGCAAGTAAATTGGTAGCTACTGTTAGTGGTTCTGACCCTACATGTGCAACGGGTACTGATGGCTCTGCGACAGTTAACGTTAGTGGTGGTACATCTCCTTACTCATATACATGGAGCAATAATGCCACTACATCAAGCATTAGCGGCTTAAGTTCAGGTACCTATAGTGTAACAATTACAGATGCTAATGGCTGTACAACAACAGGTTCAGTTTCAATTGCACGTCCATTATGTTGTAACGTAACAAGTGGTGGTACCATTGGTAACGGTCAAGAAAATTGCGGTCCTTTTAATCCTGCAGCAATAACAAATACAATTAGCCCATCAGGGGGTCTTGGAGCACTTGAGTACTTATGGTTGCAAAGCAATGTAAATGTTCCAAATACAGTTGGAAACAGCGCATGGTCTCCAATTCCAAATTCAAATGCGGCTACTTATGATCCAGGTCAAATTACTCAAACTACATACTACATAAGATGTGCAAGAAGAGTAGGTTGTACAGATTGGATAGGTGAATCTAATATTATAGCAATGATTGTTAACCCAGTACCAACAGTAAGCCTACAGGCACCGGCTACAGTATGTACAGGTGGAAACGATGGAACCATTGACCTTACGGTTGGTAGCGGTACAGCTCCTTTTACTTATGCTTGGACCAAGAATGGTTTGCCATTTGACAATACTGAAGATTTAACCAATCTTGATGGTGGAATTTACGAAGTAACTGTTACCGATGCAAAAGGATGTTCTGCAACGGGTAGTGTTACAATAGGTATACAAGATGCTTTTGATCTTGAGGCAGTAATTGATGATGTAAACTGTTTTGGTGGAAACACAGGAGAAATTGATCTATCAATAAATGGCTCAAGTACCAACACATCAACAATGACTATTGATGAAGATATTTGGGTTGAAGACTTTGAAGATCTTGCCCTTTGTGTATCAAATGATAATGGTTCTACGGCTTGGTCTGTTTCAGGCTATGCCACTGGTTATGCGCAAGTAAAATCAATTAGCGGAAGCAAGGCATTTGATATGAACAATACAGATAATACAATTACTTGGAAGTCTGAATCAATTGATATTTCAAATCACACAGATGTTGAGATTTCAGCAAAACTGTACGATTATGGTAATTTAGAGTCAGGTGATTTTATAAAAGTATACTACCAGATAGATGGTGGAAATGAAGTAGCTCTAACAAACGGTATACATCATGATGACTTTGGATGTGAAACGGCGACAGCTACTGGTTTGTCAGGTAATTCAATTAAGCTAATTATATACACCAAAAACTCTTCTTCAAGCGAATATCACTGGTTTGATGATGTAACAGTTTCGGGTTCAAGAACGGTTACATATACCACATCTGACGTTTGGGTTGAGACATTTGAAGATAACAGCCTATATGCAACATCTGATAATGGAACAACCGCTTGGCATAGCTGGAAGAACTCTTCAAGTAACTATGCTAAAGTAAAATCAAACAATGCTGGTAAGGTATTCCAAATGTCAGACGGTGATGCCAAATGGTATTCTGAGAAAATTGACATTTCAAACATGGCCAATGTAAGTGTAGATATTGAATTAGGTTCAGTGCAAGGAAACGAGCTTGATGCAAGCGGATCTTATGTAGACTGGATTAGAGTTTACTACCGCTTAGACAACGGAAGTTGGGAGTTTTTTGATACCAATTATGATACAAAAGGAGAATTAAGCAGTAATAATATTCATGCCACTGTAGCCGGATTAAACGGAGATGACCTTGAACTTAAAGTTTGGGCGCATTCTACAACAACAAGTGAATACTATTTTGTAGACAATGTAACTGTAACGGCAAACACACCGGGTAACAGTTCAAACTACACCATACTTTGGTCAAACAATGAAACTACTGAAGATATTACAGACCTTACAGCCGGAAACTATACGGTAACAGTAACTGATGTAAACGGATGTTCTGTAACAAAACAGTTTGTGGTTACTCAACCAAACGAGTTAGAGTTAAATGCTAATGTTGCTAAGGTATCTTGCCCAAGTACACCGGCTCAGCCAATATGCGAAGACGGAATCAAGGCTTTAGAAATACTTTTCACAGGTGCTAACGGAACAGACGTTGTTGTGAAAGATGCTAACGGAATTACCCTAGGGTCGTTTGTTAATGTAGATAATGGCGACATCTTATCTGTAACATCTTCAAGTGCCATTCAAGGACCAATAGAACTTTGTACCCCTTCTTGTGCAGGCAAACAAAATGGCCAAAATATTGCTCAGGGATGCCAGCCTAGTGTAAATGCGACTTTCTCATGTAACAATGAGAGCGTTTATGTTTGTTCATCTAAGGACTTGTCAAATGTTGTATTGAAATTCTCTGACGGCACAGAATATAAATTCGACAACTTAAGTGTTGGCAAATGCCATACCTTCTCAGGAAATGGTTCAAATGCTGGCAAAGAGATAGTTGGTGTTTGGATTAAGTCGGGTTGTAATTCTAGTAATGATGGTCCTGGCTACGGAGAGTATGTTAGAAATGCTAATAGCGCAACTTGTCAATCGATTTCTCTTGATTGTACCAATGGTATTATAGGTGCTTCTTCATCTGATTTTGAAATAGTTTCTTTTGTAGATGTGAACGGAGTAAGCTCTGTTAATCAAACTCCAAATTCAATATGTGAGCTAGGTTTATCGGGTTTGTCGCATGGAGAATTAATAACTGGTCAATTTGTATCAGAAGGAACTACAGTGTCAGCTGTGGCGAATGGTGGACACTTGAACGAGCTTATAGTATTTAATACCAATGAAACAAATACATCTGACCCTGATCTAGAAGTTAATATTGGAAACATATTAATATTTCCAGAAAATAACACGGATAACAATAACGATGGAATCTATGATGATCCAGATGATCAAGCACAAGGTGGAACCATTACATTCAATTACTCAAGTCCAAGAGCTATTACATCATTAAAATTTGTTGATAGTGAAAATAGCAATGGATGGATTAAGTGTTATGACGCTTCTAATAACATAATTATTAATAAGTCAATAGCAAATGCTGGAGATGCCTCTGTACAGGATATTACGCTGAATGCTTTCGGCGTATCCAAGATGGTTGTTTATTTCACAACGTCGGGCGGTATAGGAGATATAAAATATGATTGTGCTCAAGATGTTTGTGATGGAGCAATTGACCTAAGTGTTATAGGAGGAACAGCACCTTATTCATACACATGGAATAATGGCGAAACAACTCAGGATATTTCAGAATTATGTGAAGGAACTTACACTGTAACTGTAGCAGATGCCAATGGTTGTAGCAAAGAAATTCAGGTAGTAGTTGAAAGAGAAGCATGCTGTAATGTAACAGATGCTGGTAAAATTACCGGCAACCAAAACAGCTGTGGTGCATACACTCCAAGTCAAATTGAAGACTTAACGTCTGCAACTGGAGGAGCCGGAAACCTTGAATATGAATGGTATTACAGTACAAGTAGCAATACATATAACTCAACTGATAATTCATGGAACAAATTCGACGGCGAAACTTCAGCTACACTTCAACCAGGGTTAGTTTCTGAAACTACTTATATAGTGAGATTAGCCAAAAGAGAAAACTGTAGCGACTGGTTAGCATCTAATGTTATAAGCCTAATTGTTAAAGATGCGCCTACTGTAAGTATTAATGAAATAGTTGCATCTACTTGCCAAGGTGGGTTACCTACAATAGAAGGAACAATAGGTGGCTCTTACACATCTTATCACTGGTTGTTCAATGGAAATAGAACTACTTTTTCTGGAACAACAATTAGCGATGCAGCACTAGGAGTTTATACTTTGGTGGTAACCAATGCAAGCGGGTGTGAAGTTACCGCTGATTATACATCAGCCGCTCCAGTTGGTCCAAGTGTAAGTGCAGATATTACAAATTCACTTGCTCAAACAAGTTCTAACTGCGATTGCGAAGGAAGAATGAGAAACTTCACAGTAGTTTACCAAGGCAATGGAAAAGATGTTACTGTTAGATTATATAACAAAAAGAAAAAGAGTATCAAAAAGATTTTCAACAAGGTTAATAATGGAGATGTATTAAGCTTTGATGGCTATGATAAGTCGAATAGACATGAAGCATATGTGCATTTAAGAGTTGGAAGTGGCAGTTTTACTGAAATTCACACTTCTTGTTCAATTGATATTTTGGGTAACACTTATGGCGATTTCTATGTGCAGTCTTATGTAGATGGTGACGGAAACTCTTGTTCAGTGAACTCAGTATGTACTGGTGATATAGATGTAACAGTTAACACTGGTATTGCGCCGTACACCTACTCATGGTCAAATGGGGAAACCACTCAAGATTTAACGGATGTTTGCCCTGGAAATTACACTTTAACAATTACGGATGCCAACGGATGTTATAGTCAAGAAACCTTTACTGTAGGTACAACATCAGCGAGTTCTACTAGAAGTACAGTTGCCAATAAAGAAACAGCTACTAGTGGAGAAATTAACAATATGAATGATCAATTCATCAATGCTAGTGAGTTATCAATATCACCAAACCCAACTAACGGTTTTGCCAAGGTTAACTTCATAATTAATGAGTCTGCTAATGCCAATGTGTTTATTTCCGATATGGCAGGAAAGCAATTATTGAATGTATACGACGGGTTTACCGAAGGTGGTGTAAGTCAGCAAGTAAGTGTTGATTTGACCCAACTAAGAAGTGGTATTTACATGGTAGTAATTAGAACTTCAAGTGGTGAGTCTATGGTTCAACGAGTAGTGGTAAGTCGTTAACACACATATATCATTCTTTGTAAGAAAAGCTTTGCCCTTGTGGTAAAGCTTTTCTTTTTTTGGGAGACCCTAATTCATATTTTATTTACACAAGTATAAAACAGTAAAATCAGCACCTTTTACTTATTGTTTTTGCTTTTGGCACGGTACTTGTAAAAACTATAGTAAGCAATCAGAATTAAAATTTAGCCCAATAATCGAAGCCTAGTTAGCCTGAAGAGCCCACGGTTCCCAAAACCTGGGCTTTTCTTTTTTAAAAGAATTATTTTAGGTGCTGCTTATCTTATCTCATTAGAATACTACTATCGCCATAGCTTAAAAATCTATAGTCATTATTTATCGCATGCGAGTAAATGGTTTTCCATTCATTACCAACTATAGCTGCAATTAGCGCCAATAGCGTGCTTTTGGGTTGATGAAAGTTAGTAATTAAACCATCAATCATTTTAAAACTATATCCTGGCATTGTAAATAATGCGGTAGTTGCCTTAAGTTCCTTTTGCCCTTCTTGCTCTAATCTGTCTATTAAAATACTAATGGCTTCTTGTTTGCTAATTTTTGCTTCAAGTTCATAAGAATCAGAGGTAAATAGTTGGTTTGCTAACCGGCCTTGTTTTTTAGATTTTAAGGCAAGCCAGTAAAGGCTCTCAAGTGTTCTTAGGCTAGTGGTGCCAACAGCTATTATCTTATCTTTTTTCAAAAGCCATTTAAGAAAACTTATACTTACAACAATATGTTCGTGGTGCATATTGTGTTTGTCAAGCGTTTCGGCTTTTACAGGTTGAAAAGTTCCAGCACTTACATGAAGCGTTACATAGTTTTGTTCAACCCCAGCATTAGACAGCTTTTGCAATTGTTCGTCGGTAAAATGGAGTCCTGCGGTTGGCGCAGCAACAGCACCATTATTTTGAGCGTAAACGGTTTGGTATCTTTTCTTATCGTCTTCAGTTGATTTTCTGTTAAGGTAAGGAGGCAATGGCACCTCGCCAGCTGCATTAAGTATATGAGCAAATGCCTCACCGCTATCCCAATCAAATTGAACCAAAACACTATCGTTAAGTCTTTTGTAAATCTTCGCCTTTAAGATTCCTTTAGTCGTGGCATATTCAAGTGTATCATGGTCTTTAAACCTTTTAAGGTTACCCACCATGCATTTCCAAATGGCACTTTTGGTTTCTTGCATGGCCACGTTAATTTCAGTTTCAAAAGGTTCAAGACAAAAAACTTCAATTTGAGAGCCTGTTGCTTTAGAAAATTTTAACCTGGCGGCTACCACTTTGGTATTGTTCATAACCAAACAAGCATTGGGCGGCAAAAACGATTCAAGGTTACTAAAAATAGCATCCCTTATTTGGCCATTTTCATAAACCAGCAACTTTGAGCGATTGCGTTGTTTTAATGGATATTTAGCAATTCTTTCATCAGGAAGATTGTAATCAAAATCATTAATAGAAAGTGCAGGAATACTCATGCAGCAAATTTATTGGGCCAATCTATATCTGGTATATGGTAGTTGAATTCATAGCCGTTTTCATTAAATAACTTTGTAAACTTGTAAGTCATGATTTTTTCGAAATCAAAACAAATTCAACACCGCAGATTTTCTTATGAACCGCGCTATGCTAAGGGTGATAATAAGGAAAAAGTAATAAGCTTTAGAGAAGAAGGTGCTTTTTTGGCGCGTAAAGAAGAAGTAGCCGGCAGCATGCGAAACCTTAAATATGCAAAAAGAACGCCCAAGCGATCAGTACATAAGTTTACCAAGTTTATTCTTCTAATTGCACTAATGGGGGTTATTTACTTAATGTATTCTGATGCATTTGTGATTTCTGAGGCCTGGGGTGGTGAGCTTACCAAGGTGATGTTTGGTTTTGCCATTCTTTTTGTCTTTTTGGTTTATTTTATAAAGAAATCGAATAGCAGCATTTAATGTCGAGTATAATCGAATTGTTGCCAGATGCCATTGCAAATCAAATTGCGGCTGGTGAGGTAGTACAGCGTCCAGCTTCAGTTGTTAAAGAAACATTAGAAAACGCTCTTGATGCTGGGGCTACAGAAATTCAACTTTCAATTCAAGAAGCAGGTAAGTCAATGATACAGATCATTGACAACGGTAAAGGCATGAATGAAACTGATGCGCGTATGTGCTTTGAGCGCCATGCCACTTCAAAAATCAAAAAGGTTGATGATCTTTTTAATATTCACACTTTTGGGTTTAGGGGTGAGGCCATGGCATCAATTGGTGCAGTAGCAAGGGTTGAGCTTAAAACTAAACAAGCACATGATGAACTTGGTACTGAGATTTTAATTGAAGATTCAAGGGTTTTAAGTCAGCAGCCGGCAGCAACAAAAAATGGAACATGCATTACAGTTAAAAATCTTTTTTTTAATGTACCTGCCCGAAAAAACTTTCTAAAATCAAACAAAGTAGAAATAAGGCATATTTCAGACGAGTTTGTAAGAGCAGCCTTATCTAGGCCAGATGTAGCTTTTAAATTTTATATCGACAATGATTTGACCTACGACTTAAGGTCGGGGAATTTTAAGAAGCGAGTTATTCAACTATTTGGTAAAGCCTACGAAAAGGCAATGGTTGAAGTAAAAGAAGACTCAGCAATTGTGAAAATTAGCGGATATGTAGCTACACCTGAAATGGCAAAAAAAACACGGGGAGATCAATTTTTTCTTGCCAATGGTCGTTTTATAAAAAGTCCATATTTCAATCATTCGGTAGTTGGCGCCTTTGAAAAGCTTATACCTGAAGGTTATTATCCAGCTTATTTCTTAAAGTTTGAGTTAGAGCCTTCAAAACTTGATGTAAATGTGCACCCAACAAAAACCGAAGTAAAGTTTGAAGATGATAAAGCCATTTACGCCATACTTAGCGCGGCTATTAAAAAGGCCTTAAACGATTTTCATGTAGCGCCCGTAATTGATTTTGACCAAGATAAAGCCAACTTAGAGCATTGGATGCAAGGTTCCAATTCAAGTAAAAATATTGGCTTTTCTGCTCACGCCAGTAGCAAAGAATCATTAACAAATAAGGTGAGTTCAATTTGGACACCTCCGGCATACTTAAACCAGCAACCGGCCCAAGGCGCCAGTAATTGGAAAAGCCTTTATCAGGGTTTAGAAAATACTGGTCATGAAAAAGGAAATCACCTTCAAAATGTAGAACGTGAAAAGCCATCGGCCAGTCTAAAGAGCCTAGTTGATTTTGAAATTGACAAGAAGCCCTTTCAATTGGCCAATAAGTATTTGGTGAGCACAATTAGGTCGGGCTTGTTGCTTGTGCATCAAAATAGAGCTCATGAAAGAGTACTGTATGAAAAGTTTAGCAAGAGTATAAAAGAAGGAAAGTCAAAAACCCAAAAAAAGCTTTTCCCTGAAGTGGTTCAACTCAATGCCAATCAATACAAAGCCATTATGGCTTGTTTAAATCAAATAAATGATATTGGTTTTGAGCTTTCTTCTTTTGGTAATAATGCCATTCTAGTTAATGGTTTGCCAGAAGAAGTAAGTGATGATAGCTGCGAACTGGTGGTACGCAAAATGGCCGATGAATTTAGTAAAGATAATACCGATGACACCTTGTCATTAAAAGATAGCTTGGCAAAATCTTTGGCAAAGGGTGCTGCAATTAAAACAGGCAAAACCTTAAGCCAGCAAGAAGTGTTGGCCATTATAGAACAATTGTTTGCCTGTAAAGAACCATATTATTCAATTGATGGTAAGCAAACTCTACAAGTAATGTCAATTGATGAGCTCGATAACAAATTTTAAAAAATGAATTTTAGACTTCCTGATATTGTAAAAAACCTATTAATAATAAATGGGCTTTTCTTTTTAGCGCTTTCATTGTACCCAGACTTTATGTTCGAAAAGTTCGCACTTTACTTTCCAAAGTCAGAGTATTTCATGCCACATCAATTCGTTACACATATGTTTATGCATGGTGGCTTTAATCATATTTTGGGTAATATGTTTGGTCTGTTCTTTTTAGGCCCAATGCTAGAGTATAGAATGGGAGCTAAAAGATTTTTAACCTATTACATAATTACTGGCCTTGGGGCTGCGGCCTTGCATTTAGGCGTAGCTTATCTTCAATACTTTAGCTATGTAGGCGAGTTAGGAACTGATGTGGCTAATGAAATAATGCAACTGGGCTACGATTATAGATTTACAAATGATCTTGAGGTTTCATTTCTAAAATTCCTTTACACGCCAACTGTAGGGGCCTCAGGTGCTGTTTTTGGTATTCTACTGGCTTTTGGTATGTTGTTTCCCAATGTAGAATTAATGATGATCTTTATACCCATTCCCATAAAGGCAAAATACTTTGTTTTGGGTTATGGCGTGCTTGAGCTTTTTCTAGGGCTTAGCAATAACCCTGGAGACAATGTGGCGCATTTTGCGCATTTAGGTGGTATGTTGTTCGGGTTTTTCTTAATCAGGCAATGGCGCAGTAAGGGTTTTATTTAGAGAATAGGTATTTTCGAAAAACAATAAATAGGCTGGCGATGAGTAACATATTTGAGATTGACGGTGAAATAGAAGACAACTTTGACGAAAACGGAGACGATAAAAACTCCAAAAAGGATAAGAAGAAAGAAAAAAAGAAAAAAGATACCCCGCCTATCGATAATTCATCGGCCGATGAATCAACTGCAAATGCTGATAAAGATGAATCGACAACTAATGATGATACGCATTGGTACGATAAATATTTACCAGAAGAGGATGGCCCTGAGAATAACAGTTCTAGCGAAGATGTAAGTGATGAAATAAGCGCTCCAGTTTTTGAAATTGAGAACGATGAACCTAAAACGGAGGGTGATGAAAGTGATTTACCATCTGTAGATGATATTACGCAAGAAGAAATTGATGAAGTTTTGGCCGAGATTGATGAAGGTGAAAAAGAATTGGCCGCATCTGATTTTTCTGATGATTATGTTGAAGAAGAGGAAACAATAGGTCAAGGCGAAGATGAAGAAGTTCATGAATCTTTTGATGAGATTTTTCCTCCAAGAAATAAAAAACCAGTAGCAATTGGCACCTGGATTTTCTTGACACTGTTTTTAATTTCCCTTACATTATTAGGTTATTATCAGTTTTATGATGGCAAAAGCTTTTCAATAGACTTTGCGCATAGAAGCAGCGGCAATGTGAGTCAACTCGATTCCATTACCGAAAAATATTCGGCGCAAGTAAAGGAACTTGAAGATCAGCAAAAGATTATAGAAGAATTAACTACTAAAATTCAAGAGCTAAATGCTGTGAGCTTGGAGTTGGCAAAGGATACGGTTTCAGAATCGAAAGTGCTTAGCAATAATGGTACACCAGCATTTGAAGGTGTAGATTTAAGCAAAGGCACTTATTACCAAGTACAGCTAATAGCACTGCAGCAGTACCACCCTTCTTTTGGCAAAAGCGAAAATGCGTTTTATGTTGATAAGGAAAACGGATATAGTAAAATGCTAATGGGTGCTTTTGATGATGAAAGCCAGGCCAAAATGCTTTACGAAAAAGTTAGAAAGGCAGGTTTTAACGATGCATTTATAGTTAAGAAAGAAAACGGTAAGCGGGTAGAATACAACCCTTTTGAGTAAATAATCCGATACCTTTGCAGGCTATTTAAAAAGGTATCACAGTAATGGAAAGCCCAAACCCTAGTTTTACTCCACTAGCAGAACTTGGAGAGTTTCAAATTATAGATAGAATTGAGAAAAGGTTTAGGCAGCGAAATGCCAGTAGCTTAAAACTAATTGGCGATGATGCTGCTCAAATTTTTTACCCCAACGGTCATTCATTAATAAGCACCGACATGTTTGTACATGGCGTGCATTTTGATCTTGACTATTTTCCGCTTCAACATCTGGGTTACAAAGCAATTGTAGCAGGTATATCTGATATATATGCAATGAACGCAAAACCAAGACAAGTTTTTTTGTCTTTGGCCCTTTCAAGTCATTTTTCAGTTGAGATGCTCGATCTTTTTTATGATGGAATTGAACAAGCATGCGAAGATTATAATGTTGACCTAGCAGGTGGCGACCTTACCACCGTGCAGCGCGGAATGATTATAAATGTAACCGCCATAGGTGAAGCCGAAAAAGAAAAAGTAGTTTACCGTAATGGTGCTCAAACTAACGATTTAATTTGCGTTACGGGAGATTTAGGCGCCGCATATCTTGGACTACAGCTTTTAGAAAGAGAAAAGAAGGTTTACATAGCAAACCCAGAAGTACAGCCTGAGCTTAAAGAAGAGAACCAGTATTTGTATCAGCGTTTTTTAAAACCAGATACGCGCGATGATATCATCAAGTTTTTTGCAGAGAAAGAAATTGTACCAACGTCAATGATTGATATTAGCGATGGTTTATCTTCAGAAATTATGCATTTGGCTTCTCAATCATCTAAAGGGGCGCAGATTTATGAAAACAAATTACCACTGCATCCATCTACAGTTGAGGTTTCAGAAGAGTTTCAGTTAAACCCAACTACTTGCGCGCTCAACGGCGGAGAAGACTACGAGTTGTTATTTACAGTAAATCCAGGCCATTACGCCGCATTAGCTGAGAAAAAAGATATTAGCATAATAGGACATATTACAGATCAAAACGGTATTTGCAATTTGGTTACGAGAAACGAAAATGTATTCCCATTAAGGTCGCAAGGTTGGGAAGCATATGGTAGCGAATAGTCTCTATATCAATAATTAGGAACTCAAATATTTGTTTATTGCATTTAAAAAATACCTTTGCACCGATTTTTTAGAAGATTAGCACAAAATGAGCAACATTACATTTACAATGATTAAGCCTGATGCTTTTGCAGAAGGACACACAGGCAAGATTTTAGACATGATCTTAGAAGCTGGATTTAGCATTAAGGCCATGAAAACAGTACAACTAACAGCCGCAACCGCCGGATCTTTTTACGAAGTACATAAAGAGCGTCCTTTTTATAACGACTTGTGCAACTACATGTCTTCAGGGCCAATTGTAGCTGCTGTATTAGAAAAAGATAACGCCGTGGCTGACTTTAGAACACTTATAGGTGCTACGAATCCTGCCGATGCTGCTGAAGGAACAATTAGAAAGAAGTTTGCAAAATCTATAGAAGCAAACGCTGTGCACGGATCAGATTCCGACGAAAATGCTCAAATTGAGGCTAATTTCTACTTCTCTCAATTAGAAAGGGTATAATCTTTTTTCATATTTTTGGCGAAAACCTGAATAAAACGGTTTATGAGCACTGAAGAATACAACGACAACGAAGAATTCGAACCACAAGATTCTTACGAATCAGACTACGAGGAAGAAGAAGAGAAGCCAAGAAAAGGTTCTCGTGTAGTTTTAATTATTGCGGTTGCAGCGCTTGTAGGGCTTAACGTATTTCTAGGGTGGAATATTTATAGCCAAACAGAAAAGCTGAAAGAAAAAGAGGCTGAAATTGCAGAGCTTGATTCGCAAAGGGTTATGTTATTAGCCAAAGTAGATAGTCTAACTTCTCATGTAGAAGTTTTAGATAGCGAAGCAGCACTTAAAGATAGCACACTAGCACAATTAAAAGAGTCGCTTGAAACACTCAAATCACAACTCTCAGATAAGGACTCGTACATTTCTACCCTTGAGCAATACAGGGATATGTACAAGAAATACAAGGGTTATGAAGAAAAGTATAATCAAGCACAAAAAGACATTGAGCTACTGAAACAAGAGAAAGAAGAGGCCTTAGCGCGTGCGCAAGAAGCAGAGAACGCAAACGATACGCTCACTCAACGTTTAAACGAAATGAACGATGCTAGAGAGCAACTCGAAAACAAAGTAAACCTTGGTAAAAGACTTTCTGGTAACATAAAATCACTGGTAACAATTAGTGGTAAGAAAAGTGCTAAACCAACAACAAAGGCAAGCCAAGCAGCAAAGCTTCAAGTTAAGTATACAGTTGCGGCAAACGCTATAGCCGATAAAGGAACAAAGACAGCTTATATAATTGTAAAGCCAAAATCAGGTGGAGACGTTTTTACCACTGAAGGCTTTGAATTTGAATTAGATGGCGGAAAGAGAATTTCTTATACTCATAAAGACGAATTGAAGTACAACGGTAAAGAAACATCATCTAACCCAACCTTTGCTCTACCAGAAGACCTTGCTAAAGGAGATTACACTGTAGACATTTATCTTGACGGAAAGGTATTGGCTACTAGTGCTTTCAACCTTAGATAGGCTTTCACCATTACATATTAACCCCAATACACGAAGACGAATAGAATTTGTAGCGAATGGCAACTATTGGTAAAATTAGACAGCGCTCAGGTGCGCTTATATTCATTATCGCCGCGGCATTATTGCTGTTTTTATTGAGCGATGTTCTGAGCAACAATCAGAGTTTATTAGGTCCTAGCATAGAAACATCTGTAGGTACTATAGACGGAAGAGAAGTTGACGCAAGGTATTTTGAGCAACTGTATGACAGATATCTGTCTAATGCCAAGAACCAAAGAAACACCAAAGAGCTTTCTACTGCTGAAAGAACTCAGGTAAACAATCAAACATGGCAATACATTGTAGAAGATCAGCTTCTTACCCAAGAGTATGAGTCATTAGGTATGAGTATTACTGAAAAAGAGATGAATGATGCCGCTTATGGCGTTACACCTCATCAGTACTTTACTCAAATTCCTGCTTTTCAAAACGAGGCTAAACAGTTTGATCCCGCTAAGCTGAGAGAGTTTGTAAATAACTTTGATCAAGTGCCATTAGAAAGTCAAATTGCTTGGAACGATCTTTTAGAAGACGTGAAGAATGATAAGATTAGAACCAAGTATTTTTCATTGATTTCTAAAGCGCTTTATATGACTGACCTTGAGGCTAAAGATGAGTACCTAGGTCAAAACAAGCAATCTTCAATCAAATTTGTAAGGCTAAAAACAGCTGATCTTGATGATGAAAATTTCGAAGTAAGCGAAGAGGAAGTTAGAAAGTATGCTCAAGAAAACGATAAAGTTTACGAAAACAATGAGCGCAGCATTCAGTATGTAAGTTTTACGGTTGATGCCAGTAAAGAAGACACAACGGCAACTCAAAATGAGGTAAATACACTAGCTAAAGAATTTGAAACAGAAGAGAGAGCTGGTTCTTTTGCAAGATTAAATAGCGATGGTGAAACTGGTGGCGATCAATTTTACAGCATTGCAGATCTTTCAAAATCTGGCATAGTTGCTCAAGATGTAGCTGAGCAGATTTTCACTGATTCAATTGGAACTGTGTATGGCCCAACCTACGAGTTCGGTACCTACAAAATTGTTAAGGTTTTTGAAGAAGAAGCTCAAGCAGAAATTGAAGTTGATGAGAGAGATGCCGAAGGAAACGTAATTGGCAAAAAATCTGAGTTAAACTTTAATACTAATTTTAGAGCTGCTCACATTCTTATTAAGCCAGAAGGCGATACCGATGCTGATACGGCTACTGCAATGGCTGAGGCACGCAAGATTTTGAATAGAGCCAAAAGCGGAGAAGATTTTGCAGAACTGGCCAAAGAATTTGGTACTGATGGCACAAAGGATAAAGGCGGAGATCTTGGATGGTGGCAAGATGGCGGAATGGTTAAGGCTTTCCAAAATGGAGTAAATAGTATGAGCAAAGGAGACTTGAAAGTAGTTAAGTCGAGATTTGGTGCCCATGTTATTAGCCTTACTCATGATCCGGTAAACGTTAGAAGAAAAATTGCCGTAATTGAAAAACAGATTATCCCATCAGAACAAACAGAAAAGAATGTTTATGCCAAGGCAGCAGAATTTTGGGATAAAGCGCAAACAGCTGAAGAGTTTATTAATACTACCCGTGAGCTAAATTTAAATATTGGTGTTGCTGAGAACATTAAGCAAGACGATAATACGATTACCGGTTTTACAGATGGTAAAAGATTGGTTTCTTGGGCATTTAAGCAAGAAGCAGTTGATGCTATTACTAAAGATATTATGACAATTGATAACTCTTATGTAATTGCAATGCTTACTGAAATAAAGGTTGAAGGAGATCTAAATATTGTAGATAACCAAGCTGATATTGAGGCCAGCGTAATTCGTGAAAAGAAATTAGATGAGCTTGAAACAAAAATGAACGGTGCATATACTGCCGATCTTGATGCCATAGCATCTGCTTTAGGTGTTGAAGTTGAAACAGCTTCAAATGTTAATTTCAATACACCTTTAATTGCCAATTTGGGTAGCGAGCTCAAGGTTATTGGTGCAGTTTCAGGTTTAAAAGATGGCGCAGTTTCAAATGTAATTCGCGGATCTGAAGGCATTTATGTTGTAATGCTTGAAGGCGCATCTGAAGTAGAACTACCAGAAAGCTTTGCCGAATACAAAGGCAATCAGATTAGCAGTAAAGCAACAAGTTCAAGATTTGATGTTTTACCTGCACTTAAGAAAACCATTGAGATTGCAGATAGACGTTACAACTTCTATTAATCACAACTGTGTCTGAAGAAATCAGAAATCGGGTTGCCGAGAGTGGCATTATAAATTTAGACCCGGCCGATTTTTATCCAAAACAAAACATATTAGAACTTGATATCAAACCCTGGTTATTCCAGGGTTTGTTGTTGAAAGAGAAAGACTTTAGAAAGTACCTTGCCGATCACGATTGGAACCAGTACAATCAAAAGTGTGTAGGTGTTTATTGCAGCGCTGATGCCATTATACCACAATGGGCTTATATGCTGCTGGCATCTTATTTACATGAAAGTGGCGCTGAGTTTTATGTTGGTAATAAAACCAAAGTGGCACGGCAGATTTTGGCAAAAAACATTGCCATACATAACTACGAAAAATACTTAGATTCAAGGATAATAATTAAAGGATGTGGAGAATACCCTATTCCTGATAGTGCTTACTTAGAGCTAACAAAAAGATTAACCCCATTTGCAAAATCTGTAATGTACGGTGAAGCTTGCTCTACCGTACCCATCTATAAAAAGAAAAAGTAATGGAATACCGTATTGAAAAAGATTCTATTGGTGATGTAAAAGTACCCGCTGATAAGTATTGGGCAGCACAAACACAACGTTCGCTTGAAAACTTTAGAATTGGCGATATTAAAATGCCCACAGAGATTATACATGCATTTGCTATTCTAAAAAAGGCCGCAGCACAAACCAATGCAGACCTTACTGATTTTTCTCAGGAAAAAGCAGATGCAATAGCTAAAGTGGCTGCTGAAATACTTAACGGTGAGCTTGACGATCAATTTCCGTTGGTGGTTTATCAAACTGGGTCAGGTACTCAGAGCAACATGAATGTGAATGAAGTTATAGCTAACAGGGGTCATGTTGTTAAAGGCGGTACTCTTGCCGATAGTGATAAATTTCTTCATCCTAATGACGATGTAAATAAATCACAGTCTTCAAATGATACTTTTCCTACAGCAATGCACATTGCTGTATATAAAAGTGTGGTAGAAGTATGTTTGCCAGGCATGCGTACCTTAAGAGAAACGCTTAACGAGAAGGCCGAGGCCTTTATGCAAATTGTTAAGATAGGCAGAACCCACTTTATGGACGCAACGCCGCTTACTTTAGGTCAAGAATTTAGTGGTTATGTATCTCAGTTAGACCATAGTATTAAGGCTATAGAAAATGCCCTTGAGCATGTTGCGGAATTGGCCCTTGGCGGAACAGCTGTAGGTACAGGGCTAAATACACCTGAGGGTTACTCTGAGAAAGTTGCTGCTTACATTGCTGAGTATACGGGTTTACCCTTTGTAACGGCTCCTAATAAGTTTGAAGCACTTGCAGCACATGATGCAGTGGTTGAGATGAGCGGAGCGCTTAAAAGGGCTGCCGTAAGTTTAATGAAGATTGGTAACGATATTAGAATGTTGTCTTCAGGGCCTCGTTGTGCTATAGGCGAAATTTTAATTCCTGCAAATGAACCTGGTTCTTCAATTATGCCTGGTAAAGTAAATCCAACTCAATCCGAAGCATTGACTATGGTTTGTGCTCAAGTAATTGGAAATGATACAGCAGTAACCGTTGGAGGGTTAAATGGCCATTTTGAATTAAATGTGTTTAAACCAGTAATGGCCTACAATACATTACTTTCTTCAAGATTAATTGGTGAGGCCTGCTTGAGTTTTAATGAGAATTGTGCTGTAGGTATTGAGCCTAACAAAGAGCGAATTAATGAGCACTTGTACAATTCATTTATGCTAGTAACTGCATTGAACACCAAGATTGGATATGACAATGCGGCCAAAATAGCTAAAAAAGCATATGCTGAAAATAAGACCTTAAAAGCGACTGCTATTGAGCTAGAATTACTTACTGCCGAGCAATACGATGAGTGGGTAAGACCAGAAAAAATGGTTGGTAAAATAGGATAGAATTTAAATATACACCAAAGTTCAAACTTGAATTGAACTTTGGTGTTTTTGTACCATTAATACATCATCCTGAACTTCTCGTCTCGATTGATTCGGGATTCAAGATCTGGTGATTTTGAGTATTTGAAAGCTCAAGCTCGGGATGGCGTAAAACATTAAATACAAATGAGCTATAGCATAATGGAGCTTGAAAAAGCTCTTTCAACGGTAATTGATCCAGACTTTAACCAAGATATAGTAAGCCTAAAAATGGTTGAAGATATGGAAGTGAATGGCGATATTTTCAAATTCACTTTTGTTTTAACCACGCCAGCTTGCCCTATAAAAGGTCAATTTGAAACAGATGTAAAAGATGCTGTGGCCAAAATATACCCTGAGTTGGAAGTTGAAATAAACTTTACTTCAAGGGTTACTACAGTACGCGATACCAATTCGGCAGAGCTTTCAAATATTAAAAACATAGTGCTTGTTTCTTCTGGAAAAGGCGGTGTTGGAAAATCGACAGTAGCTTGCAATTTAGCTGTTGGTTTGGCTCAAAAAGGTGCCACAGTAGGTATTCTTGATGCTGATATTCATGGCCCATCATTACCAACACTTTTTGGTGTTGAAGATGAAAAACCAGGAATGGTACAAGAAGGGCAGAAGTATAAAATGATTCCGGTAGAGAAATACGGTGTAAGTATTATCTCAATGGGAATGATGGTAGATAAGAATCAGCCTTTAGTATTTAGAGGCCCTATGCAAGCTTCGGCGCTACGCCAACTTTTAATGGACGTAAATTGGGGTGATCTAGATTATTTATTCATTGACTTGCCTCCAGGCACTGGTGATATTCATCTTTCTTTGGCACAACAGTTTCCTGTTACAGGGGCAGTAATTGTTACCAGCCCGCAACAGGTTTCAGTTTCAGATACTCGAAAGTCTATTGAGATGTTCATTAACCCACAAACTGCGGTTAAGGTTATTGGTATTATTGAGAACATGAGCTGGTTTACGCCTGAGGAGCATCCTGATGAGAAATACTACCTTTTTGGAGAAGGTGGTGGCAACACCTTGGCCGGAGAATACAATCTTCCGCTTATTGCGCAGATACCACTAATTGTAGGGGTAGATAGAAGAAGCGACAATGGTGTGCCTGCCATTTTAAACAGATTGCCATTAATGAGCGAGCCTTTTAAAGACATGGTAGAAAAAGTGGCCCAACGCATAGCGATAGCAAATGCTCAGTTGGTAGCTGAAAACGCTTAGGGGTTTATATTTGATACCACATGACAGTTGAAGAACACAAACAACTTATAGATAAAGTTCAGATTGCGCTTGAGAGCATAAGACCTTTTTTGCAGCGCGATGGGGGCGATGTTGAGCTTATAGATGTAAGCAAAGAGTTTGAAGTTAGCATAAAGCTAACAGGTACTTGTGCAAGCTGCAACATGAGCGGCATGACTATGAAGAATGGCATTGAAGAAAGCGTAAAAAGAGCGGTGCCTGAGATTAAGAATATTGTAGAAGCCGTTGGAGAGTAGGATATATCAACAAATATGAAAACATAAAAAAGGGGTGAACAATTGTTTCACCCCTTTTTGCTACAGTAGAATTAAGTCTTTTATTTATCCGGCTTTTTGCTTTTTTGAACCAATTCAATAAACTCGTTTCTAGAGCCATCATTATTTAAACCCATTGCATTTTTAGCCCAATTCTCAATGTCTTTGTAGTTAGATGTTCCTTTATAATCTGAATCTCTGAGCAACAAGCTCCAAGATGCTACCGTTGCGGCAAACCTAAATTCATTACTGGCATCTTTAAATTCACGGTACAAAACAATGTAAGAGCAGTTATTTCTTTACTCTCGGCCCATGGCTGGTGCGAGCTTGCAGCTCGTATCTCACAAACCATGAATAATTTCTGTCCACTTGCTTAAGTCAAGATTATTAATAAATGGCTTACTGATACTTATGTTAATGAGAGTGGTTTATCTACATTTTGCAAAGCACGAGCTACAAGTTCGTGCTAGCAGATGGGTATTATGATTATTCCACAAGATCTCCCATAGCTGGTGCGAGCTTGCAGCTCGTATCTCACAAACCATGAATAATTTCTGTCCACTTGCTTAAGTCAAGATTATTAATAAATGGCTTACTGATACTTATATTAATGAGAGTGGTTTATCTACATTTTGCAAAGCACGAGCTACAAGCTCGCGCTAGCAGATGGGTATTATGATTATTCTACAAGATCTCTCCTACGTCGAGATGACCATTTCGAAAGTTGATTTTGGTTGGAAGTAGTTTATAACTCAAAACTCAACTAATCTATAGTAAAGGTTTATTCACTATAGATTTTTGGTTAACACTAACGTTCAAAAGAGATATTCAAATTTTGACATTTTCAAATTCTTAGATCATGCCTTTTCCCAACGGCTACCATCTTTACCATCAAGAATCTTATAACCTAACTCTGTAATTTGATTTCTGATTTTATCGGCAGTGGCCCAGTCTTTATTCACTTTGGCATTGTTTCTAATATCAATGAGCAATTGCATAAGACCATCAACAGAGTCGGTGCCTTGGGCTGCTTTTTCTTCATTTATTAGACCAAGAATATCAAAAACAAAAGCATTCATCAACTCTTTAAACCTTGATAGGTCAGTTTCATTAAGCTGAATTTTACCATCGTTTAATTGGTTAATGATCTTAACGCCTTCAAACAAGTTGGCTAATAACTGTGCGGTATTTAAATCGTCATCAAGCTTCGCAAAACTGTCTTTTTCCCATTCCGCTAAATTCCAACCGCTTTCTTTACCTGGCTTTATGTTTTCAAGCAAATCAAGGCTATTCATTAATCGCTGATAGGCTTTATGAGCAGATTTTAAAGCATCATTAGAAAAATCTAATGTAGAACGGTAATGCGCCATTAAAATGTAAAACCTAATGGTCATTGGCGTGTAGGCTTGCTCAAGCAATGCATGATCTCCACTAAAGAATTGGTCAAGGTTAATACCGTTGCCGTATGATTTACCCATTTTTTTACCATCAAGGGTAATCATGTTGTTGTGCATCCAATACTTCACCGGGTTTTGGCCGGTGGCAGCTTGTGCTTGTGCTATCTCACATTCGTGGTGCGGAAACTGCAAGTCCATTCCACCACCATGAATATCAAATGGATAATCTAAATATTTTCTACTCATTACCGAGCATTCCATATGCCAACCAGGGAAACCCAGTCCCCAAGGCGATTCCCAACGCATAATGTGCTCAGGCAATGCATTCTTCCAAATGGCAAAATCGAGCGGGCTGCGCTTTTCTTTTTGCCCATCAAGGTTTCTTGTATCATCTCTATCGCTGCCCGCAATAAGATCTTCAAGTACTTTACCCGATAACTTTCCGTAATCATTGGTTTTAGCGTATTTCTCAACATCAAAATACACTGAGCCATTACTTTCATAGGCTAGGCCCGCTTCCAAAATTTCTTCAACCATCTTAATTTGCTCAGGAATATGACCTGCTGCTGATGGTTCTATGCTAGGCGGCGTATTGTTGAGCGCACGCATAGCATCATGAAAACTATTGGTGTACTGCTGCACCACTTCCATTGGCTCAAGTTGTTCAACCTTAGCTTTTTTAGCAATTTTATCTTCGCCTTCGTCTGCGTCGTTTACCAGATGGCCTACATCGGTTATGTTGCGCACATAGCGCACTTTGTGACCTAAATATTTAAGATATCTAAAAAGTACATCAAAAGTGATGTAAGGACGAGCATGACCCAAATGCGGATCGCCATAAACCGTAGGACCGCACACATACATGCCTACAAACGGCGGCTTAATAGGTTCAAACAACTCTTTTTGCCTTGTATAGCTGTTGTAAACGTGTAAGTTGTGCTTTTTCATGGTTAAAAAATTATGAGCCTGCAAAAGTAAAAAGCATTGCGTCCAATAAATCGTTCTAAATGGGTGAAATTATGTTTTTGAGGAGTTACCTACGTTTATAGGTAATGCCCGCGCTACTTTTATATAGAATAGAAAAAGGGCTTTGCAGTAGCTAATTATATGAAAAGGCCTAATTAGTTAATGTGAACTATTTAATCCAACTCACTTTTTCTTTGGCTATTTTCAGTTTGTCTTCTAGTTCCTTCATTTTCAATAAAGTTTCTTTTGGCGCATCAACAATAAACATAGAAACTATCCAAGCTGGCAAGCCCTCAGGATCTGATACAAACTGGTAGGTAACATCAGTTTTATTTTCGCCAATTTCAGTGAACTTCCAAAATCCCCTTGCTGTTTTCATTCTTACTAAACCGTCTTTTTCCGACACATAATCAGGGTCGGCATACATTTTAATAATCGCCGTTTTGTTTGTTTTATCAAAACTGGCTTCAGTTTTACTTACAATGTCTCTATTGTCAAGAGGCCAAGGCATTTCAACTTCTGAGTAAACCACTTTTTGCGTAGGTGTTATTTCTTTAATTAGCTCGCTTCTTTTTACGCCATGTACAAAATCTGCCTGATTTTTAGCATTATCTATTAGTGCCACCACCTGTTCGAGCGGTGCGTTTATGGTTGTAATCCCTTTAAATTCTGACAAGCCTTCGGCAGAGTTTCTTGTATAAACATTTATATCGCTGCTATTGTAAGCAAGTTTCCAATCGTTGGTATTGGTATTAAAAGAAAAGAGGGTTACTACTATAAAAAAAATGGCGCCCTTGTATATTGATTTAAACATTGGTGAAGGTTTAAGGGCTAACTCCAAATAGCCTTTTTATGTTTTGATGAAAATCAGAAAAATTCTAAACGTCTCAAAAAAGCACCTTCTTTTCGTTAACCCATTTACTGGGTAGCTCAATTTGCTTATAGTTACTAATTTGTTTTTGCCCCAAAAACTCTACATCATTGAATTGACCCAGGTGTTTTATTATGTAGTCGTATTCGTGATAAGTTCGCTCAGCGCCGCTTGATAAATTGAAATCGTACTTACCATTAATTGAATATCTAATAAAACTTCCTGGTCTTAACTCAGCTATTTTATGGTTTTGCCGCGTAGGTTTTCCAATAGTGCCTTTGTGATTTTGGTAGTCTAAGTAAACTTCAATATTGTCGTTCGCTATTTGCTTAAAATTCAGAATTTCAACCCTGCAAATTGAGCTTGTGTTTTGAAAAAAGTAATGCTCTTTTACTTGCTTTATCTGTTCTTGTATTCTGTTTTTATACCAATCAGGTAAATCTTTTCTAAGATACTTTCTTAATTGTGCTTCTTTGTCAAACCCAATAATATCATTTATTATAATCAGGTTGGCTTTTTGGGCGTCTTGATTAATTATAAAGTTAGGTAGAACTAATGTCCTATCTTCTATGGACCCATTCTTGGATTCTATCGCTTTTGGCCATTCGTAGTTGGCTCGCCACTCTTTGTAATTGTGTTTAAAAAGGCGATTGAAGTTGGTGAAAACTTGAATGGCGGTGGGCATAGTTCTTTATGATGGCTAAATGTCTTTTCCAAATTTACAAAGGTGGACGCAGGAGCGCCCATTGAAGTTTCATCACCACGTGGGAACGTGGCGATAGAAAATAAAAAATCCCGCCCTGTGAGCAGGATTTTCCATTAACTATTTTCCAAATAACTAATAACCAATTCGCTAGTCCATGTGCGGAATGTGCTCCAAGGTATTTTGTAAGAACTTCCAGAATTTATCTACTGAATCAATTTTCACTTTCTCGTCAGGTGAGTGAGGGCCTTTAATAGTTGGGCCAAAAGAAATCATATGCATTCCAGGAAAATGCTTACCCAAAATACCACATTCCAAACCTGCATGACAAGCCAACACATTGGCATCTTCATTAAACATATTGGTATAAAGGCTATTCATTGTTTTTAGAATTGGTGCATCTGGTAATGGTTCCCAACCTGGGTATTCGCCGCCTTGTTGCACGGTAGCACCAATGAGTTCAAATGTTGATCTAATGGCGTTAGCCAAGTCCATTTTAGCCGACTCGGTTGAGCTACGGGTTAAACATTGACAAGTAAAATCACCATTACTTACAATAATTCTCGCTAAACTGTTTGAAGTCTCTACCAACCCTGCTACTTCTGGGTGCATGCGGTAAACGCCTTGTGGAAGTGCAGAAACGGCATTGATCAATGCATCTTGTGCAGCATTGCTCATTACTTTACCTGGTAAATCAGCATTTACAAGGCTTATTTCTAGATCGGGGTCAGTTGTTTTGAATTCAGCTTTTATTTCTTCGGTCATTTTGTTTACATGGGCTGTAAACTCACTTGGTTTGTGAACGGCCAATATGGCTTCCGATTCTCGTGGAATAGCATTGCGCAAACCACCGCCATTAATGCTTCCTACTTTTACCCCAAAAAGCTCACGGCTTTTGTATAGAAGGCGGTTCATTATTTTATTGGCATTGCCACGTTGTAGAATTATATCCATACCTGAGTGGCCACCTACCAAACCTTTAACGGTAAGTTTCATTCCTGTACCTGCGGCTTCAGCTTGATCGTAATTCCAGCTTACGTTGGTATCAATTCCACCAGCGCAACCAATGCACAGCTCATCATCATCTTCGGTGTCAAGGTTTAGCATTATGCTTCCTTTTATTCCTAAGATGTCATTATTTAAATTAATAGCACCGGTCATGCCTGTTTCTTCGTCAATGGTAAAAAGAGCCTCAATGGCAGGGTGCTTAATATCGGTTGAAGATAGCACTGCCATGGTACCCGCTACGCCCATTCCGTTGTCAGCGCCTAGGGTTGTGCCTTTAGCTTTTACCCATTCTCCATCAATATACGATTGTATGCCTTGGGTTAAGAAATCAAAATCGGTATCGTTATTTTTTTGGTGAACCATATCTAAGTGGCTCTGCAAAACCACGGTTGGTCTATCTTCCATGCCAGCAGTGGCTGGCTTTTTTATTACTACGTTTCCTAAGCCCGGAGCAACACAATTGTCGCATACCGTTTCAAGGCCAAGGCTGTTTCCAAATTCCATCATCCACTTTACCACAGCTTCTTCTTTTTTTGAAGGACGTGGTACAGCATTTAAGTCTTCAAAATGGTTCCAAACTATTTTGGGTTCCAGGTTTCTTACTTCGCTCATTGAGTCGTTTTATTTTAGGTGTCCAAATTACAGGCTTTAATATAGCTTGAGCAATAACGTATATCATTTTTTAGATAGGCGGCATCAATAGCTGTTAGATTAAACCCACCGCCTGCCAAAATCCATGATTTCAACCATGGATTGAATCACAAAAAAAATCCCGCCAGCTGGGCCAACGGGATTTACAAAAGGCATTATGATATGAGATATTTTATTCTTCTAACATCACAGGCATTTCGCCATTGCTAATTATAACTTTTGCATTGGTGCTTTGCGCAAGTTTTAGGTAGGCTTCAATCATTTTAAATCGAAGTACTTCATCATTTAAACTTTCAGCTACAATTTCTTGAGATTTGGCCGCGCCTTCAGCTTCAATTATTTGTGATTCGGCATTACCTTTTGCTGCAATAATCTTGGCGTCGGCAATACCTTTTGCTTCAATTTGCTTTCTTTCTATTTCTTGTTTTTCTCTTTGAAGCACAAACTGCATTCTTTGAGCTTCTTGCTCGGCGGCAAGTTTTTCTTCTATGGCTCTAGTAAGCGTGCTTGGTAGAATAATTCTTTTTAATAATACTTTTTCAATAAATATTCCTTTTTCTTTTAAGGTTTCGAGCATTAGCTCTTTTACTTGGTCTTCAATAACAGCACGCTCTCCGGTATGCATGTCTTTGGCCATAAACCTTGAACTTACATCAGCCAATGCCGACCTAAATACAGGTGCAATTAAATCTTCTTCGTATTCGGTACCTACTTTTCTAAGAAGCTCTTTAATCATGTCAGGATTTACTCGGTAAAGAATTGAAGCTTCGCAGCTAATAGTTAACCCTTCTTTAGACGGAATATCAAGGTTAATTTTTTTATTGATAATTCTGATGGGAACCGTGAGGTAGGTTGAAATAAATGGGTTGTAGAGTCTGGCACCTTCACTAACGGGTTCACCTATTAATTTACCTACGCGTCGTTTCACGGCAATTTCGTCTTGCTGTATAACAATGCAGCTACTGGTGAATAAAATAGTGAACACTAAAAAGGCAGAAAGGGTAATGAATTTTGGCATAGGATATGATTTTAATGGATTAACGAGTTGATATAAGGCCTGTTTATGCTTTAACATCTTTTTTTCTTGATTAATGAAATGTTAATGCTTTTGTATTTACCAAAAGCTGTGCCGAAGGCGATTCTTGATTTAGAGCAACCAATAGCTTCGACTTGACGTAACAAATGGAAAATTATCTAAATGAAAAAACTAACTCATCTAATTCTATGTTTCACGCTATTTCAAGTAGTTAATGGTCAAAGCCCTTATTTCAATAATTTTTATACTGCGGCAACTTATACTAATCCGTCTTTCGCAACTTTAAGTGAAACACCGCTTGCATCTTTTTCTTACAACAACAACATGAATTTGTGGACAGGAAATCTGCTACAAGTAATTAAGCCATTAAAGAAAGGGGCCTTATTTGGCTCTTTTTTAAATGATGCTTCTGGAAACCCTACTTCTGTTGTTTTTCGTGAATTTAATATTGGTTATGCACACAAACTTGAGATGAATGATTGGGTGATTTCTGCTGGTGCTGGATTTGTTGCAAATAGAACAAGAATAAATGTTCATTTGCCAGGTGTTGATTCATCGTATTATGGAGCGGCATTTTTGCAAGGAAACTTGGGGCTGAGTTTAAAATACAAAGGAGTGCAATTGGGCTTTTCAAGTAAAAATATTCACTTATTACACTTAAATGAGTACCCAGTAAAAAGGCAACCGAGTTTAATAATGAGTTATAATTTCAGTTTGGTTCATAGGATTGATTTTTCAGATATAATTCAATTTAATTATGCCCTTGTATTTTCTAGGCACAGAGGGTTAACAAAAAATGATGCTTACGCGGCTCTACGGATAAAAAATTTAGATTTGGGCTCAGGGTTTCAATTTGTTTTGCCAGAAGGTGAAACATCAAATGGTGTAATACTTTATCCAAGGTTTTATGCCGGTTATAGCGTTAAAAAAATAAGACTTACTTACAGCTACCTTGGTAGAAATAGTATGATTCCATGGCATGAGCACGAAATCGGTTTACAACTCGCCTTTAATACCAAAGGGAAAGAAGTAAGCTTTTTGCCTTTTTAATTGATCCTTAATTGCCAACCACTACTAGAAATTACATAATTGCTATAGTGATTTTTATACTTTTTACTAATCAAATAGCCCAGGCCGCCTATGGGCAATCCTAACATAAGCAAATAAGTTTCTCCCATATCAACAGGATAAGTACCCATTAATAATAAGGCTGTAAAACCGGCTGTGGCCATTGAGAGTGTGCTTGCTCCATAGCATGTATTAGCCCCGCTTCTTTTGGCTCTTGAATTAATCATCACAATTTTTATATCGTCTATTGCAACTAGAGTATTAGAGATTCGAATTGAATCCCGAAAACATTCAATTTTGCCTGTTATGGTGTCATCTTCATTAATTACAACCTTAATCAAATCATCTTTGCTAACCTTAATTACTTGCATGGTATCATGACTTAAAACATAGAGATTTTGACAAAATCCATTTTTAAATAAGGCTATGAAGAATACGAAAAAGTAGATTTTCATTATTTATTCGTCAAGTATCTCAAAAACTTCATCAAGGTCTAACTCAAATCCTGGTAAAATCTCAGTTCTAATAAAATCGCCACGGGTTAAGAGCTTTGACGGTTGGTATTTGCCGTTTACCAAGGTGTAAACCATAAAACTTTCGTTTTCAATATTTACAATCCAATATTCTTTTACACCTGACTCTTCGTAAACTTCGTATTTGTTTTGAAGTTCTTTTTTTGAGTTGCCCTTTGAGAGTATTTCAATAACAATATCAGGTGCGCCTATGCAGCCTAAATCATCAAGCTTTTCCTTATCACATATTACACAAATGTCAGGCTGTACCACGGTAAAGATTTTATCGTTCTTTTTTGACTTAAGTGGAAGCCTTACATCAAATGGGGCTTCGTAAACTTCGCATTTATGACCATATAGGAAATTGTATATTTTATTAAAAATTATTCCAGACGCCTTCTGATGAAAACGCTTTGGAGCGGGACTCATCTTAAACAGTTTACCTTTTATAATCTCAAATCGTTCTTGAATGGTCCAAGTTAAATAGTCGGCATAGCTGTAGGGGCCACCGTAGGTTACATCTGGTTCTTTTACCTCGTTTTCCATTAAACCAAATTTAAGAATTTAACTCTATAGCTTATAGTTTAAACCCAGAGCTATTGAACATTAAAACAATTTCATAACCTTTGAATAACACTTGAAGCCAAAATTTTTGAAAATTCAAAAACGTAAAACGCAAGCTGACAAGCCGCGAGAAACTGAAAAACCCAAGGCTCAAAAGCAAGATCCTATGCATGGGGTTAAGCTTAAGGATATATTAGAATATTTGGTGGCTCAGTACGGTTGGCGAGAAATGGGTAAGCGAATAGATATTAGATGTTTCAAATTTGATCCGTCAATAAAATCGAGCCTTCATTTCTTGCGAAGAACGCCTTGGGCGAGGGAAAAGGTTGAAGAGTGGTATAGGAGTGATAAAAGCTAATTTGGGTAATAAATGCAATCGTATATCCATTGTGGCCTTCCTTTATCACTTAGATTATTATGCTTCCATAATATTTGATTGTTTTTAAGATTAACCAATATCGCTTGACCTGGGACAGAATAAGTGACTAATAATAAGGAATCATTAATTGACTGCTGTCGTCCCATCCAGTTGGTAAAATTTGACTCCCCAGAGTCTGATTTGTGAAAAATAGTTGAATAATGGTCACTGTTTACATCTAGCTTTACAACTCTACTTGAACGTTGTTTAAGAGTAGGATTTGAAGTGAAGCAATTATCGAAAATTGAAACTTCGTTTCCCGATAAAAAATCAGGATCGTGTTGGGATTGAAAGCCGCCTTGTAATAAATGAGTTATTTTGTTTTTAGCAATATTTAAAACCAAAACCATATGCAGATTTTTTACTGAAATCAAAATATCATCTTTTGAAAAAAGACCAGCTGAGTCACTTAAGGTATATGGCTCTACATCATTAATATGGAATGGGTCCCAAATATTTTTGGAGTTTGGAAATGCATGACCAGATTTACCATTACTAAGAAATAACTCCCTAATAGACCATTTTTTAATTATTTCACCATTTTGAAGAGTCAAATTGATTATGTTTTCGTCACCCCAACATTCTTCCTTAAAAGCTGATTTTTCAAAAAAATTACCACCACAAACCCATATTGAACTATCTAAACCCATATTAATAGAATGATGGGTGAAAATTCCTCTTGTCCATAAAATAGAGTCGTTTTTATCCAGACAAACCATGCCTTCATATTCTATATTAAAAATCAACCTACCATTATTAAGAAGGACTATCCCGTTTATTAACGGGTTAGCGTATTTATGTGTTGGTTTAAATCTATCGCGATCTTTATCCTCCTTAAATAATTTCCTATATTTCGTGAAGTCCACTTGTACTTCTCTTAAAAGCTCTCCTGATGTTGAATAAACCCTAATAAAACTATTGTTCTCTTTATCTCTTTCTGCAAAAACAAGTTTGCCATTTACCACGAAATTACCTTCAAACTTTTGGTCCTTTCCTCTTTGATTAATAATTAGAGAGCCAAGTTCAGAAGCAGCTCTAATTCCGTTTTCTATGTGATTTTTGGGAAACATGCCCCATTTATTAACAGCATATCCAAGAATAAAAAAGCTTGTTACAAGTAAAAAGTATTTGAAAATTTTGTATAAAAATTTTGACGTATTCAAATCGAACTAGTACTTTTTTAGCGAAATTACGCCTTTAGAATCCTAATGTAAATAGAATCTCTCTTTGTGGCAAAGTGCTATTTGGTTTGGTATAAAAACTCTATTCAGTTGAACGGCTTTTTTTTATTGATTTATTAACCAATCTGATTTGCGAAAAGATGCTGGGTTAAGTGTTTAAGGTCAATTATTTTCACTTGAAATTAACCTAACGGAAATGAACAATATAGGGGTTGCGGCGGCTCATAATTGGGTTGCCGTTCTCTTTTTTAATCAAACCAACCTCGAAATCTTTCTGGTGTTTTTGCTACACCGTAATTTCTACTATAACCAAAACCTGAAAACCCAATTGAAAAGGTTAAAAGCCTTGGCTGATAATAATCGAAATAGTTGGCAACAGTATAATCTACTTTAAACCTAAGGTTTACATGGTAATGTTGGTTGTCTTTAAGCTCGGGGGCGAACATATCCCAGTCAAAAGCAATTGATGGGGTGTAAGACCACGTCCAAAATAGTGGTCTGGTTGCAAACTGTAAATACGACCCACCACCTGCCACATAGAAACTCATTCCAAACCGAGTAGTTTGGAATATTCTTCTTCCTAAATATAGCTGTAAGTCACCTTGGGTAATATAGGCTTCTTCGCTAGGCATGTTTAACCCCATTTTTTGTATAAGAACAGGCGTTGCAGTGTTGCCATTTGCACCTAATCTCATTCCAGCCGAGTTCTTTTTGTACACTCCACCAGCAATCATTGAAAAGTGAATATTTAAGGGGTATTTTACATATAAAGGAGTGGCAGGAACCCATGAAGCCGTGCCTAGTTGTAAATCAAATTCACCACCAAAGTCTGACTTAATATTTAAGGCATATTTATTATAATCTCTGTAAACTTTAAATAGGCTGTCAACTTTGTTTCTCCAAAAAGGTCTAAAGTTAACTCTGCCTCTGCCATTATAGTCTTGAGCCAGTTTTTCTGTTATAAAATTATACCAATCAAAAGCACGTTCTATAACAATCCGCGCCTTTTCAGCATCGTATTTCCCACCACTTTTTGTAATTGAGTCAAGTTTGTATCTTGCCTTTCTAGCCCCTAATTCGTATAAATTAAAAGTGTGGTTTATGCGTTCTAAATTATCGGTGGTTTTAGCTTCAGGTTGAACATAGCTAGACGCTTTATTTAAGTAAATGGTAATCTGTATTTTCGGATTTTCACCTTTTTTGCCGCCAAGATTAGAAACGGTTTTCCAAGAGTTTAAACTCCAATCGTAACCCTTGCCAGTAGGGTCTTCTAAAAAGTGATTCCAAGTTAGTTTTAAACCCCATTTCCAACGTACGGTATCTGATTGGGCTGATACGGCGGTTGTAAGCAAAAGCAGTATTGAAACAATTAGAATCGTGAGTTTACTATTAATATGCATCATTTGTATTCTAACCGTTTTTGGTAGAAATGTAGATTTCATGACCATATTTAGGTGAAACAATTTTTATTTCTTTTTTATGTCTGTTTTGAATTATGACCTTTAATTCTTTTTGATACATGGTTTCGTTTTCGCGTTTGTAGATTTCCTGATTTTCACCTTCACATAATTCATATTCCTTTTTTATGATCATTTTACCAGTTGATAAATTATAATCTATGTCCTTCCAGTATTCACAAATTTTTCCTGATTTACTGGTGTAACCAATTAAATAGAATTCATCATTTTGATAACGGTATTTGTCAGTAAACCCCCATTTCCAGCTGCTACCCCCCGATTGTGAAATCAAAAGAATACCATTAATAATTTCAATCTTTCCAAAAGGGTCACCCATCATTCCACCATCTCTACTACCATAAAGCGCTTGCTCAGACCTTTTCCATTCAATCCATTTATCATTTTTCAGCTTGTAAATAACCAATAAGCGTTGTACACCTTCATATTTAGTTTCTTTACCAACGTTGTAAGCTACTACTAGCTCGCTCACCTTGTCTTTATTCAGATCACCAACTATCGAATCAACTAAGTATAGACCATGAGGGATTGCTAGTGTTTGACCAAAAGATCCTTTGGCCAAGGAAAATGCAATTAAAGTTATTAAAAGTGATATTCTCATTTTACCTAAATCTCATTGGTGTATTGGCTCTATTATACCTTGTTGAATAACCATGAGAACCAAGTCCCAAGGTTATTATAAAAAGTTCTTGATTATAGAAATAGGTAAAATTGGCTCTAGTGTACTCTAATTTGAGTCTAAGGTTTAGTTCCATATAGGGTACATTGGGTTTGCTTTTGTCAAAAGCATGAAAATCAAAAACTACTCCTGCACCATATCCAAGCGTTCTTGTGGTTGCATAGTTTATTGAACCTACCGAAGATAAGCCACCCATGAGTTGCGTTGAAAAACTCAACCTATTCCCTTCAAATAACCTTCTACACCAGTAGAGATGTAGATCAGTTGTGCTTAATTGATCAGGCTCATCAAGCTCAAAGTTAAGTCTATGTTTAAGCTCGGGATATGCCATATTATTGGCTACCGATAGTTTAAGCCCTATAGTTGACCTTTTAAGAACTAATCCAGAGAAAAATGCACCGCATACAGCAGCACTGTTTTGCACTAGTTGATCATTTCGGTTAAGCCAAAAGGCAGGACCCGCATCCATATAAAATTCAAACCCAACATTGCCCGTAGGTGCCTTAATATATCTGTTGTATTCCTTGTAAACCCTAAAAAGGCTATCAATTTTACGCTCCCATTTTGCAACCTGACCTGTGCGTCTTGAGTTGTTATAGTCAGCATACATTTTATCGGTCATTCTATCATACCAATCAAATGCAAGCTCAATGTAATCTTTGGCATCGCTGTAATAATATGAGCCGCCAGATGTTACTACAGAATCTAGAAAAAACCTGGCTTTTCTGGCGCCCAATTCGAATAGGTCAAAGCGGTTTTGAAGTTTCAGAAGGTTCTCTGTTGTTTTCCATGAATCATGGGCCCATGAAATGTTTCGCTCAAAGTAAACGAGCACATTTATTTGCGGATTAAGGTGTTCGTCAGATCCGCTAAGATCTCTATAAGAATAACGCATGCTCATGCTGTGGGTTAGGGATTGATATGCTGAGGGTTCAGCTTTAAAATCGTCCCAAGTAAGTTGTTTATTCCATTGCCAGGTAAGGGTGTCAGTTTCAGCATATGCACCCATGCATAGGTAAATTGTAGGTATAAGTAGGAGTAATTTTTTCAAAAAAGCACAATAATTTACTGCAATGTAAAAAGAGAAATTTGATCTTAGAAATAAACCAATTGTAATGAGCACATTGGGCACTCACTTGATAGGTAACGGCACAATTTCCATTCTACGTTATTGTTGTGTTTACCCGCAATCTGTTGATTTTTAAGGAAATAACGATAATATTTCAAATGAACAAGAAGCTGTCTATAAAGTCATACATCATTCCAAACTTGATTTGGAATCTGCTTGTACGTGTTGCATTTCAACTTTCAAGATCCTGAATCAAGTTCAGGTTGACGTTTTTTCATCTTTTTAGACAGCATCGTCATAAAACTGGTGGCTAATTCTTATCACTTACCTTAAACAAGATATCGCGTTCTCTTTTGCTTAAGCTATCGTATCCGCTTTTTGAAATCTTGTCTAAAATGGCATCAATTTCTTCTTGACTCACGGCATTGCTAAACGAGCTTTGACTTTTGCCACTAGATGCTTTGCCTGATGGGTTGCTATGAACCTTGAATTTTGATTTTTCTTTCGGTTTAAAAAAGGCCAACACAGCTTGATTAAACCTTGAGATCCAAGCGCCAAAATCATTTCCATTTTTGAGTTGAGTTACAAATAAGTAACCTGTTAATCCACCGGCTAAATGCGCTATTCTACCTCCAGTGTTTTCAGCAATAAATATTAGGTCTCCAACCACAAAAAATGCTGCTATCATCCAAATTTTAACATCGCCAAAAAATAATAATCTAATGCTATAAAGCGGGTTTAGTGTTGTTGCTGCTAAAATGAACCCGGTTACGGCGCCTGATGCACCAACCAAGCGGTTTTCAGGACTCATGGTGGGTAGTATATTGGCTGCTATCATAAATGATAAACCACCAACTAAGCCAGAAAGTACGTAGAGCTGAATAGACCTTTGATTACCCATTAGTGAATGAAAAATTCTACCAAACCACCAAAGAAAAAGCATATTCCAAAGTATGTGTCTAATACTAAAGCTATGCAAAAAAAAGTGTGTTACGAGGGTCCAAGGCCGGGTAAGAAGTGTAAGAAAGTCTCCGGGTAAAAACATCCACTCTCCAAAACCTTCGTAGGCATTTTGCATACCGTTTACGCCAAAAAGCCCAACCAGCCCTACTGGAATGGCCATGCCCAAAAAAGCCACTACATTAATGGCTATTAGGTGAATCAAAGAGTTTTGGCTCCCAATTATTCTAAATTTTATATCGTTCCAAATGGTCTGTCTCATTTCTTAATTGTTAGCGCAGTTATTGGCTTCAATAAATTGTTCAACACCTTGTGCTCCTAATTGTTCCGCACGTAGTAGGTCACTGCATGCTTTTTCACGATTATTAAGCTTTAAGTATACAAATCCCCTGAATTTGTAGGCGTCAGGATCGTTTGGTACCAACTTTACAGCTTTGTCATAATCTTTAATAGCATTATTGTATTCTAAAATGCTGGCATACACACTTCCTCTGTTTCTAATCGCTTCAGCATAATCGGGCTTAAGGTCAACTGCCTGATTATAATATTCCAAAGCGCTTACATAATTGTTGAGGTTATACTCACACCCTCCTAAAAAATTGGCTAAGGTAAAATGAATTCCGAGCAGCGTTTCAGCTTTTTTAAAGTCATTTCGAGCTTTTTCGTATTGCGCTAGGCGAAAATAGATTTGCCCCCTATTGTAATAGCTTTCGCCTTCGTTGCTACGCAATTCTATAGCTTTACTTAAATCGGCCAAAGCACTACGGCTATCTCTGTTTCCCTCTTTTATGGCGGCCCTTATGCCATAAGCTCGTGCCAAATATTCGTGCTCATGATTCTTTTCTATAATATCGGTAACAAGGCTTTCGGTGGTATTCCATACCTTGTTTCTGCTATAAGTAATTACACTTAAAATCAAACTCCAGATTACAACGGTAGTAAGTAGATTACTCGCTCTTTTTTGCTCTTTTACATTCTTAGATTCTCTTAGATTAGCAATGTAGGAGGCTAATATGAAGGCGAAACCCACGTACGGCAAATACACATACCTGTCGGCCATCATAAACAATCGCGAAGGCACTATTTGTAGCGTAACCGAGACTACAAGAGCGAAAAATCCTATACCAAATAGAAGTTCTCTATTTTGTCTGTTCTTATACACCCAAAAAGCTAACACTGCAAACAGCACGGGAGCAGCGTAATATAGCATGGGCAAGGTACCGCCATCTTTTACCGGATATACATGAATGGCCGATAAATGAAACGGAGCAAAAAACTGCACTAAATAATGACCAAAACTGTAAATTGAAAGCAAAAGACCTTCAAATAGGTTGAACTCATTGCTGCCAATGTCTAAATTTTCTTGTGTACCAGAGCCGCTCAATGCTACAAGCCCAAAGGCTATAGACAATCCAAAAAAAGGCAGTTTTTCAAGTAGCACCTTAGTATTGAATTTTCTTTTTGGCAATAAAGAAAGTTCACCCGGCTCAAGGTTTGGATCTGGGAGTTTAATCCAAAACCTTTTAGCATACCAATCAAAAAGCAAAAGAACAATTGGTAATGGAAGTGCATTGGCTTTACTAAAAAATGAAAGTGTAGCTAGTAAAAAAGCGAAACCTAACCATTTTATATTATGCTTTTGGGGTTCAGTAATGTATTTCCAATACACCAAAAGTGCCGCCATAAAAAAGCAGGAGTACATTACGCTGCTTCTGGCCGAAATCCAACTTACGGCCTCAGTATTCATGGGGTGTATGGCAAATACTAAAGCTACAACAAGGCCCACCAAAGTTTTGCGGCTTAAGGTTTTAGCTAGTAAATAAGCAAGTAAAATGTTTATGAGATGGAACAAGAAATTGAATAAATGATAGGGCAGCGGATTGAGCTTATGCATATCATACTGCACTGCGAAGCTTAAAATGGGCAGCGGGTGATACATGATCACGTACTTCTCGGTAAAGTATCGTTTTACATTTTGCCAATTTAGATCAACAATATCAGGGTAATCTTCAAAGTATTGATTATCGTCAAAAGTTAAAATATCGCCATTAAAATTACTGCTAAATGCTATTATAGAAATTACACAAATAGCTAAAAGCCAAAGCTTTCGGTTTTCAAATATCAAATCCTTTTTAGGTGCTTTTTTATTCTTTTTAGCCATGGTTCAAATAGTAGTCCTTATCTAAAATTCCTTCTTCAAACAATTCTTTCAAAACCAACTCGGTCATGTCACTTTTAAAAGCAAATTCGTTTCTAATATCGCTCACATAAGCTTTTAGTCTCATTTTGTAAAACGGAACCCCATCTTGTACTGTATTAAAAAATAGAACCGTAATTGGCTTATTTAGGTAAATGAATTTTGAAACCTGCGCAGCTTCAACCGCAATTTTTCTTACCAATACGGTATCTATATTGGGGGGCAAATAAATCTCAGAAACCACTTGGCAATTGGCTTCGCCAGTATTTGAGTTTGAAACTGCATTGTTCATTACCTCTGCATTGGGTAGGGTAACCATACTATCATCGGCCGTTGTAATTTTTGTTGAACGCAAGCCAATACGCGTTACTTCTCCATAATGGCTCCCTACTTCAATCTTATCGCCTACTTTAAATGGATCGTCAAATATGATAACCAAGCCTGCAAAAATGTTTTTTATTACATCTTGAGCGGCTAAACCCACAGCAATTCCAACTGAGGCCAAACTTGCGATAAGTGTTTCGCGGGGAGGGTTAAAAATGTTTACCACAATTAAGTAAGCCGCCACCCCCCAAAGTATAATAGCTACTAAGGGAATAAACCCCATTATGGTAATTCTATGTCTTGTACTGCGCTCGGCAAAAGCGGCCAAAACGCGCTGTATGCTTCTAATTATAAACCAATTAAAAAACAGCACCAAAATGGCGAGAAGAATATTTCTGAACGTAAAAATTGTAGCGCCGGCCAGTTTTCCGAGATCATCTCTTGGGCTGGTGTTTTCTTCATTTGGTCTTAGTGCATTGCTTCTTGCGTCAATAATTGAGTCTAGTTTTTTAATAATCGATTTTTCTCCGGGCCCAGGGTTTGTTTGAATTTCTTTAAGAATGCTATTGCTATCACTCAAAACGGCCGTAGTATCAGTTGCGTTTGGTTGTGCAATAGGGTGCAAACCAATAAGCAATGCCAATATGGTTAATCCAGCTCTCAATTTAGTGTATTACATTTCTTTTGTTCATTGCATTTACAGCGCTCCAATGCAATAATGGGTTAATTTTAAGAAAATCGTCATTATTTTCTACCACACCATCTTTTTCTAATGCCGAAAGCAGATTTCTTGTTTTGCTAATATGAAAGTTGAGTACTTCATTTAACTCTCTAATGCCCAGGCCATCATGCAAAACCAAAGCGTGCAAAATGCTAAGTTTATTACTCTCTAAACCACGAAGCACATCGTTTACAGGTACCAACGAATTAACCTGTAGGCTTTGTTTGTCTATAGCGTTTATTGACAACACCCATAGCAATAAGGCCAAGCCTAAACTTCCTTCGGCCATTTTTGTGAGTTTTTCAAAATACAAGTTCTCTAAGTATTCTTGCTTTTCTAAAGAATTCATTTTTGAGAGTTTGGCCGCTTTGGGTGCAATACCATCTGTGTAAATGAGTTTAAAACCACTTACAAGATGTCTTTTCATAATAAGCTGTTTTACTTGTTTTTGATTAAGCGGTTGTAGATGAATATTCCAAGCAAAAAATTCGTGAATTGAGGTGGTTTTTCTAAGGTAATTGGCACTGATTTCTGCCAGGTTAACCACCCAAAAAACTTGGTCTTGACTTATTCTAATAACCTTTTGTAGTTCGTTTAGTATTTCAAATCCGTTTACCCTGCGCAAAAAGAAACGCTGAAACTCATCTATTAGCACTACACGCTTAATGCCACAATTCACTAAATAATTGGCAACATCTTCGCTATTCTCAAACTTACTTTGGTTAAAGGTGCTTTTTAATAGTGCAATGAGCTGTTGTATGTTAGATATGTTTTGTTTGGGTATAATTCTATTTACCTGAATATCGTCAGATAGGTCATCTTCAAACTTGTTGAACAAACTGGTTAATCCACTTCGTTTTGGCCCAATAAGTAAGCTACTTCCTATTTGTCCGTTTTCCCAGTGTTCATAAGCCACCTTAAGTTGCTTTAATTCTTGTAATCTGTCAATATAGAAGTTAAAATCATCAAGTGGTTCTAGCCTAAATAGCAATCTGTAAATAAATGGGAGCTTATCGTAGCTCTGTTTTGCGGTGTTTAAAAAGTTAGCCAACTTATTGTCAATAGTAGCTGCCTCATTTATTATGAGCGATTTTTCTGTGGTTTTGTAAAGACTTAAGATTTGACGATAATGCTTTCTTATAAAGGCTCCAAGGCGTTTAAGGTTAACCTTTATCGCGCTAAAAATTTTGGCTCTATAGCTTTTGGTGCGTTGCCTGGCCTTGCTCTCGAGCAGTTTTACATTAAGCTCAAAAGCGCTATCGGTATTGTTTAGATATTGTAGGTCGTTATTTAAAATGTTTAGCGCTTTATCTAGCTCTAAAGTGGCGCGCTGGGCAACCTCTAACAATTCAGCTTTTAGGGTTTCTATTTTTTCAAAGGTTCGCTCAAAACCTTGTTTTATGGTTTGGTCTATTTCTTTTAAAGATGCGGTGTTGTTTTCTAAGTTGTTAATTGCGGTTTCAAAGGTGTAGGCATGTATGTTGCTTATTTCAATAATAGAAGGCCTAATTCTGTTATTGAGCTTAACAAGCTCATTGTGCAAATTATCTTTGGCCAGTTGTAGATCATCAAAGTACTCAAAGCTTATAATCTCGCTAGGGTTTATGGTGTTTATTTCGTTTTCTCTAAGCTTCTCGTCTACCTTAAAATGTCTTTTTATACTTACTTGATTACTTATTGCGGTAAGTGCCTTTTCAAAATCTTGATCTAGCGCCAAGGTAACGGTGGGCAAGTTTTGAAAAAGCATCATTTGCACCGAGTTTGGAATCAGCTTCTTTTTAAAGTTTCCGCTAATTTTTGATCGCTCTTGTAAAATGGCCGTCTTCAGCAACTCTTTGTCTTCGTGGCTATCTTCAAAAGCGCTGTAAGATTCACTCAGGTATTTGCTAATTCTATTAAGTTGATTAAAAAGTTGCCTTTGAACTTTATGGTTAAGTCTATCACAAACCTTTTTTGAAGCAAGCTTTAAACTTTCAAAAAACACATTAATCTCATGGCTAAGTACCCAGTTGTCTTTAAGTATCTTGTGGTTTCTAGCAACACTTTTGGTCCATTTACCGTATTGATAATCAATTTGTTGTTCGCGTCGCTTGTTTAATCTTTCACTAAAAAAGCTGGCATTTAGTTCTAAAGTTCCGGCCTTATTTATGGCAATTTGAAGAAGCCTAAACTCTTGCTCTAGTTTGTGATTAACATCTTCGGTAATATCTTTCTTAATTCCCTCTATTTGGGCCGCCAAATCTTTTAAGCTACCAATATTGTTGTGTGAAGAGCCATTGGCAAGTGGGTTTGCTGCTTTTTGAGTTACACTTCGGCAAATGGAATCGGCCTGATCAATTATATGTAGTAGGTTATTTTCGGCATTCTCAAGCATTTCAAGCAAATGTTTCCCTAACCTAATTTTTATGAAGTAGCGGTAGCAACCTTGTAAAGGAATGGTTCTATTAAAGTACTTCTTTTCTCTTTTCTCTTTTCTAAATACATTGCTTACCCTTTGCCCTGCCCAGCTCATATTTTGGGCAAGCCATTTAAGCCCTTTGGCAGTAGCAATTATTATTACATCGGTGCTTTGCCTTTTAAAGTGCTCAAGTACTTGTTCTTCAACAAGCTCCTCATTTACTTGGCTAAGCAACGCATCAATAGCGTAGTGGTATGAGGTAAACTCATTTTTAAAACTACTGTTAAGCTTAAAGTTATAGTTGTATTCTATTAATCGCTTTACTTGCTCATTGGCTTTTTTGCGCTTTTCGGTTGTATCAACCCCTGTTGATTCAAAAACGTTAGAAAGCTGCCTAAGCATTGACTTATAGGTGCTAAACCTATCTAACACTGAGCTGAGAAAATACTCTTGAACCGATTGGTTAACCTTAGCTTTAATCGTTTTTGAAACTTGTGCCATTTACTTAATTGCCAGTGCTAATATAATTCAATGCGCTTGCTACAAAGCAAAGATTAAAAAGAGATGTGATTTTGGGAGATCTCGGTATAGTCACCCCGACGTAAGGAAGGGTCTCCATCGGGTACTTCATTAGCCCAGGCTTGTACCCCAAAATAGAAATGTCGTTACTCAGTTTGACTTGCAGTCAGGTTACAAATCCAAGTGTTTTTTGCAGACCAAACATTTAATTGCAAATAAATTTTGCTTTAAAAAAATGGGGGGGGGTAATTTGTCATTAATTAAAAATTATAATAATGAATTTGTATTTGAAAAAATTAGTGGCGTTTTCTTCATTAGCCCTTGTTAGTATTTATTTTTCAGCATGCAACAGCTTTGGCCTTAGAGCTTGCTTTGAGCCTGAGCAGGTATCAGAATATGAAACCACCATTTTGTTTAACAATTGCTCACGCAATGCCACTACTTATTTATGGAAGTTTGGCGATGGCAAATCCAGCACCGAAGAAAGCCCAACACATAAATACAGAGAAGAAGGTACCTACAACGTAACCCTTACCGCACTAGGAGAGGGCACCGATGTAGATGGCGAAACCATAGAGCAAGAAGTAGTGGTAAAAAGGCCACGACAATCAATAAACATTACCACCAACACTACGAACATAAACTACCACCAACGCCTTAAAATAGATGTTTCAGGTTATGCCAAGGTTAATCGTTTTAAGATCTATGGCTACATTTTTACCGAGCAAGGAGATTCATTTCAAATATTTGATACTACTTGTACCGAAACCACTGAGCCACGCTTATTTGAGTACAACTTTTTAAGAGATAAGCGCTTTTACCATGCAAAAAGCACCATAAAGTTTGCCTTAGACGATCTAGATGGCCATTACATATCAAGTAATTCAGTAGAGCTTACCGCAAATGATAAGTATAATGCCAGCGCAAAGCGTTCAAGCTTTTTTATTGAACGTAGAGTAAGCGGCAATGCTTACGGCTTCAGTTTCGAAAAACTAAAAGGTGTAGGCAAAGGCGATGAAAAGTTCATGGATTTTGCCGATGCAACGGATGCATCAGAGAGAAATTTCTCAGGCGAACTTAAAGCAGGTAAAAACAATGAAGCTACCTACTATTTATTTCCTGAAGGCACCAGAATTGAAGACCTCACCGTGCAAGATCATGTTGATTCAAAAAATGAAACTTGGACCGACAATATCAAGATAAAACAAGGCTCATTGTTCGCCATGGATTACGAAATAGTTGGCGACTACCTATCCGGTAGAAGATGGTATTATCCAATCATTGAGATCACCGAAATAGAAGAAACTGGAGATATTAATTCATCAAAAATGAAATTTAGAGTTCACTATTTTTCGGTGGAGTAATTTCCTTAGGTAAATTTTGAGTTCAAAGGCCTAAAGCCTATTTTAACACAGTTATATAAAGTATTTCGTTATGGTTGTTTTATGGAGAAAATTGGTGCTTCTTAGCGTTTTGTTTTTTGTTTTTGCTAATGCTTTTGCAACGCATAATTATGGACATGAAATAACATGGGAGGTAGTTAATAAAGATACAATAAAAATCACCCAAACCTATTATACCGATTGTAACTCGACATTAGTTGGTAGTGTAATATTTAAAATATCTGACGGGTCACATACTAAAAGTTATGGGAGTCAAACGCGATTTATAAATGATGTTACACCTGTTTGTAAAAAGACATGTAATACTTGTTCATCGTCAAGTTGTTCCTTTAAATATGGTCTTGAAGCCACTGGAATTACAGTACTTGTAGATCTGTCCTATTGGAGAAATAGAAACTCTAAAACTCTTACCATTTGGGAAGATGGTTACAGTCGCTCCTCAAGTTTGACAAACGGTGGAAGCGGAGAAGGTCTGACCGTAAAAAATACTCTTGTTTTAGACAGTCAAATGCCGTCTACCCCAAAATATAGAAGTCCATCACCAGTTTTGAACTGTTTAAATGCAGACATCAAATTTGATTTAGGAGGAGAGAGCGATAATTCGGGCTACTCTTATACTTATCATTTGGTCAATCCACTGGAAATTGATACATCGACTTTGCTTAAATATAATAATCCTTATAAATATAACCGACCTGTAAGGTTTCAAGGTTGGCCAAACGAAAACGTTGCCTTACCTGGAGGATTTCATTTAGATTCAACCAATGGCCTATTGCAATTTAGAGCAAAAAGAATAGAACAAAGCGTTGCTGCAATAGAAGTACGGATTTGGAAAAATGGCAAAGTGGTGGCAACAACCATGCGCGATTTTTCGATAATTATAATAAAATGCGCCAATAATGATGCTCCAGTTATTTCAGGAACAAATTGCCGCACACCATCATCACAAAACTTTGATTTTATTGCTTGTGGCGGTCAATCAAATTGTTTTTCAATCTGTGTAAATGATGCTGATACCGCAGATAGTATAGCGCTACAAAGAATAGGAGACACCACCTTTGGAAATTTTCAAGTCTATTCACATGGCAATGCCATTGATTCAGCAAAATTCTGCTATACCCCCACCAATGCCGATACTGGTAAGGAATTGCAATTGATGCTAAATGTAAACGATAATGTATGCCCAATACCATCAAATAGCAATTATGTATATAGGGTTAAAGTTGTTCCCTATTACGATTCAAAAATTAGGATAAAAGTCAATAAATTAGATAGTTGTGGTAGATATGAGTTTGAAGCTTTAGAAGTAAACAACAACCCAATGCAAGAGCTAAGATGGTATTTGAATGACACCTTAGAAATTGGACAAGGAACCAAGCTGAAATATAACTTCAATGCCAATGGTAGCCATAAGATTTCAGTGAATCATATTGGGTGTTCAAACAAAACATTTGATACCACTCTTGCAATTACTGGTATAGTACCCATTTCAATTTTGGAATATTCTGATACTGTGCTTTGCGCAAATCAAACCCTTGATTTAGGGATGAATGCAAAAGATGGTCATGGCACTCTTACTTTACAATGGAACATACCCAACACCATCAATGTAGTAGGCGGTAATAAAAAGTCAGATCAAATTAGCTTAGGTTTTAATAAACAGTCAACCGTTCAAAATCTGGCATTTAGCTACACCGTAACTGACAGTTTTGGTTGCAAAGCTGAGCATAAGGTAAATGCCACGGTTAAAAACTATGAAGAAAGAAACCTTGAAATAGATCACAGTTATTGCCTAGATGGTGATACCATTTTGCCACTAGGTTTATTCAACAATGAAACAGGTTGGACAGGTGCCGGAGTTAAAAATGATACTTTCAATAGTCACTTAGCACCAAAGCAAGTACTTACCCTGGTTTATCTAAATAAACAAAACGCAAATTGTATAATAGATACTGCAGTAATTGAGAATTACGGGGTGCCCACAATCCAATTTATCAAAAGCTTTACCATTTGCAAAGAAGGTAATGACACCCTGCTTAGTGCAAGCCCAACAGGTGGAACCTGGACTGGTGCAGCAATAAATAGCAATGGTACTTTTACACCAAGCCTAGCCAAAGTAGGCGCCAACTATCTAACCTATTTAGGTACAGATAGCAACGGTTGTAGTAGCACCGATAGCTTATTGATTAACGTAGAAGATTATAAGCCAACTCTTACGGTAACAGACTCAGCAATCACTTGCCTAAACGGCGATAATCTAGAGATAACAGCCCAGCCCAATGGTGGTACTTGGAGCACTCAGGGTTTTAGTAGTACCAACAATGAAATTAGCCTTGACCCAAGCCTTTTTGGAGTGGGAAGCTACGAAGTGGTTTACAGCTACCAAGACTCAAACCAGTGTTCAAATGCTGATACAGCAATTGCCATCATAAACGATTTACCAAAACCAGCTTTTGATGTTGATTCAGTGGTGTTTCAAAAAGACACTTTAGAGCTCATCAACCAAACCATCGAGGTTAACAGTACCAATTACACTTGGATTATCAATGGTCCACAAAACAAAACGGAAACGGGTTTTGAACCACAAATAATTATGGATAGCCTGGGTATGCATAGCATCACTCTAATTGCAACCGATGCTAAAACAGGTTGTACCGATACCTTGGCATCAGATGATTCTGTGAAAGTGGTGTTGAATACCGGCTTGCTTTTAGGTCAAATAGAAGGCTTAAAAGTTTATCCAAATCCATTTAGCCAGGAGCTAAACTTTACCAATACTACTGGCCAAAACTTACAATACCAAATCATAGCCCAAGATGGAAAAGTGGTATTTGATCAAAACAGCAGTCAAGCTACAATCAACATCAACCTTAGCTATTTAGTCAAAGGTGTTTATACACTCAAAACAACTGGAAATGGCTTTGTAGAAGTGCAGCAGGTGGTTAAGGAGTAAAATAAAAAAGCATTTAAGTTAAATAACAATAGAAATGAAAAGTAAAACAACTACACTTTTAAGTCTTTCTTTAGCAATTCTCATTTTTTTCTTTGCAGCAGGTTGTACTAAATTTAATCGCCTGCCAGATGTAACTACTGTTGAAGTTACAGACATACAGTCAAACAAAGCCTTGGTTAGAGGTGAATATCTAGATACTTCTTTTGATATTACCTGCGGTTTTTGTTGGGGTACCAAAAAACGTCCTAATTTTAATGACAGTTGCCAAAGAAGCACTCCTTACTTCGAGGGTAGGTTTGATCGCCACATCAAGGGATTAGCACCAACAACCGAGTACTATGTTAGAGCCTATGTTACAGACGGTGATGTTACTCGATACGGAAATGAGCTGTCATTTACCACTGCAGAAAAGCCCGAAGAAATTACTAAATCTTTGAAAGCAAAAGTTGACGATGTCGATTTCAGTGCTTCTAGTATTACAAGGGCTAATCTCAGCAATGTAATGACGGTTATTGGCACATCGTCCGGGAACGAGTCCATAACATTAGTATTTGATGCTGATATCAAAAAAGGGAAGTACGAAGTAGGTTCGTCTTCTGGAATTCGCATAAATTTCACCCGAGGGTCGGCATCATCATCCTATACTTCTACATCTGGCACCTTGCAAATTACTAGAAATGACTCTCAACCACGTGTGATTACGGGAATATTTAGTGCTGAATGTTCAAATGACAATGGTGTAGTCAGCATTACAGATGGTGAATTCACGAGTCTAAAATAATCTATAAATTAGCGAATAAAAGGATAAAGGTTAAGGTAAAAAAGAAAGGAAATCTCAAAGTGATGTTTAAAACTACATTTTATTTGAATATTGAAAACTTTTTGCTACAGCAAGCTTTCAACTCATACTTCAGTGCGAAACAAAATAATTGCACAAGATAGCAAAGTAGTGTTTGATCAAAACAGCAATCAAGTCACCACCAACATAAACCTAGGCCATTTAGCCAAGGGTGTCTACACGCTCAAAATAACAGGTAATGGCTTTGTAGAAGTGCAGCAGGTGGTTAAGGAGTAAACGGCGCAGGAGCACCTGCCATTTGTTGCATTCCGAAGCTGGAGCTTCGTAACGGCTCCAGGCTCCTTCCGTAAGGAGTTTATGTGCCAAACATAAACCAACACTGGTGCGAGCTTGTAGCTCGTGCCTTTCACAATACAACCGGCCATGCGGATTACTGAATTTAGCATTAAATAACCCCTTAGGGAGTTGAACTAAATTAAGAAAAGTCAAATTGACCCAAGGCAGCATCGGCTGTTGAATGAACTCCCAAGGGGTTTAAAGCTTTGCCGGCTGGTTTCAAACTTGGGCACAACATCAAGAATTCTACAAATCAAAATACTAAATCATTGAATTTACTAACTCAGCTATTTTAGTTCACATCAATCTGCTACATTCGTTTACCTACACTCGTACTCTATGAATTTTGCTAAACCCAAGCTTCCAAAAAAGAAGCTAATTGAGCTTTATGAAGGCATGCTTTTGCCTAGAATGATTGAAGAAAAAATGTTGCTACTGCTAAGAAAAGGGCAAATAAGCAAATGGTTTTCGGGAATGGGTCAAGAGGCCATAAGCGTTGGCGCAACCATGGCCATGCTTAATGATGAGTATATAATGCCATTGCATAGAAACTTGGGTGTTTTTACCACAAGGCAAGTTCCTTTAGAAAGATTATTTGGGCAATGGATGGGAAAGATGACTGGCTTTACCAAGGGTCGTGATAGATCTTTTCATTTTGGAACCAACGAGCATCACATTGCCGGAATGATTTCACATTTGGGTCCGCAATTAAGTGTGGCCTCAGGTGCGGCATTGGCTCACAAATTCAGAAAAGAACAAAAGTGTTCTATCGCTTTTACGGGCGATGGCGGTACAAGTGAAGGAGAGTTTCATGAAGCGCTCAATACAGCAGCCGTTTGGAATTTACCGGTAATTTTTTTGATTGAAAATAATGGCTATGGGCTTTCAACACCAGTAAACGAGCAGTTTGCTTGCGAGCAGTTGGCACATAAGGCCAAAGGCTACGGAATGGAGGGAATTACCATTGATGGTAACAATGTAGTAGAAGTTTTTAGCACTATAGATAAGTATGCAAAGTCAATTCGAAAAAATCCAAGACCTATTTTAATTGAATGCATGACCTTTAGAATGCGCGGGCATGAAGAGGCATCGGGTGTTAAATATGTTCCAAAAGAGTTGTTTGAACAATGGGCTAAAAAAGACCCAATTTCAAATTTTGAAAATTGGCTTTTGAATAAAGGCCTTATTGAGCAATCAACTATTGAGGACTTAAAAGCTGAAAATAAGAAAGCTATTAATGGAGGGTTAGAGAAGGCTTTTGCTGCTGAGAAACCTGTTCCAAATAAAACAACAGAGTTAGCTGATGTTTATGCGCCGTATAAAGCTATGGGTGTAAATACCAAGGGCGGCCATAGTTCTGAACTGCGCTTGGTCGACGCCTGCAAAGATGCCTTGCATTTGGCAATGGAAAAACATTCTGAAATGCTTATAATGGGTCAGGATGTAGCTGAATATGGTGGCGTATTCAAGATTACTGAAGGGTTTATTGATGATTTTGGAAAAGATAGATTACTCAATACGCCTATTTGTGAATCGTCAATAGTTGGTATTGGTGTGGGTTTATCATTAAAAGGAATAAAAAGCGTAGTAGAAATGCAGTTTTCTGATTTTGTGAGCTGTGCTTTTACTCAAATTGTAAATAACGCCGCCAAGCTTCATTACCGCTGGGGGCAAAATGTTGATATGGTAATAAGAATGCCTACAGGTGCAGGCGTAGGAGCTGGGCCATTTCACTCACAAAGTACTGAAGCATGGTTTGCACATACGCCGGGGCTTAAAGTGGTTTACCCTAGTAACCCTACAGATGCAAAAGGTTTATTGTTGGCCAGTATTGAAGATCCTAATCCAGTGTTGTTTTTCGAGCACAAAGCCTTATATAGAAGCATAAGTGAAATGGTTCCTACAGAATACTATACCACAGAAATAGGAGTAGCCAAAGTAGTAAAGCAAGGCAATGATATTAGTATAATTACCTACGGTGCAGGTGTGCATTGGGCTTTAGATGCCGCTGTAGAATTAGAAGATGTTTCTATTGAGGTATTGGATCTAAGAACACTATTGCCTTGGGATAAGGTTGCCGTTGAAGCATCAGTTAAAAAAACAGGTAAAGTGCTGGTACTGCATGAAGACACCGAAACCTTAGGCATTGGCGCAGAACTTGCAAGTTGGGTAAGTGAAAACGTATTTGAGTATTTAGATGGTCCGGTAAAGCGTTTAGGCTCGCTTGATACACCTGTACCTTTTGATCAAGAACTTGAAAAGCAGTTTTTGCCCAAAAGCAGGTTAAAAGAGACCCTTATTGAGCTTTACAACTATTAGAAAGGCAAGATTATTAGGATAGGCTAAAACTCAATTAGCGAGAATAGAAAAGCTAAATGAAGTGGTTTACTTGGTTTAAGGTTAAATATATTATCGTCTATATATGGTTGTGTGTTCCAATTATTGGAATAAGCCAAGATTGTAGAATAAAATTCAACAAAGTAGATGTAGAACAGGGTATTAGCACATCTTATATAAATGATGTGGCAGTAGATGAATACGGATTTTTATGGCTCGCCACTCAAGATGGGATTAATAGATATGATGGCGCAAATGCCATTAGCCTTAGGCAGGGGCAAGATACCCTTGGCCTAGCCTTTGAGAGTGTTGCTAGTCTCGCTTTTATTGAAAAACAAACTTTAATTGTAGGTAGCAACTACGGAGAACTACAGGTAGTAAATCTTGGTACCAATAAAACTGAAACTATAAAATTAGATGAACTAAGGGGAGAGAGAATTGAGGGTTTAGAGGTTTCAAAAGATCAAATTTTTGTTGCACAAAGCAATGCGCTATGGGTAATTAACAAAAAAACCTTTGCCATAAATAAAGAGCTCTCCATTACCAATACGGGCAAAATCTACTTCTTAAAAAAAGACCTTTTTGGAATGGTATGGATGAGTTGTGATAAAGGGCTTTTTGTACAAAGGGGGCAAGGCAAGTTATTTAGGGTGCCCAATTCAAAAGAACTAAAGCTTATTGACATTGCATCTAACGAAAAGGAATATTGGGCCATAAGTAAAACCAACATTTATAAAATAAACTCACAGCTTTCTATAAGCCCTTTGCAAATAGAAAACTTTGAGCCCGCGGCCTACAATTTTAAATTAATAGGCTTTTACCAAAATAAGCTTATGCTTGGCAGCGAAGAGAGCGGCTTTTGGCTTATTGATAAAATAGAAAATGAAGTAACCAATTGTTTAAGTCAGTCAGAAGCTTATCCTTACTATTCAGATATTACTAGGAGCGTTCAAGATCAAGCGGGCAACCTGTTTATTTGCACTAGTGGAGATGGTTTAATTCACATTGACCTAAAGGCGGTGTTTTCGCCTTTTAATTTAGTAGCATTAAGCAATAGGAAGTACTACAACGCCCAGGTTTGGTGCTCTGATAGCACGCATAATTATTTGTACTTAGAAAATCAACTTTTGGTTTTTGACAAGGATTTTAACCTTGAAAAAACAATTAATGTTTATACAAAACAGCCATTTAAGGTAAAGTCTATCACAACTTATGGTGGTCGGTTTTTCTTAGGAACAACATCTTCAGGCATTGTGGTGCTTGATAATGCTGGTGGTCAGGTAGACCAATGGATGCACAATGCCGAAAATGGACTTACAATACCTTCAAATGAGGTAACCAATCTATATGTAAATAATGATGGATTACTTGTAGGAACAACCAAGGGGGTCTCTATTTTAGATATTGCAACAGGAATATCAAAGACCCTTGAAGATATTGAAGGCTCTGTTAAGTGCATTGCCCAAAACAAAGGTGGCGTTGCTATTTCTACAAACAAGGGGCTTTATTTAAAAAGAGGCGATAGAATAATTAAACCCAAAGTTGATGGCCTTTCAGATGGTCAATTGAGTGCAATTACTGCCATACGGTCAGTAGGTAAAGGTATGTGGCTAGGTACCAGCGGCTATGGTCTTTATAAGCTAAAGAACGAAAAAGGAAATGACTACTTTTTAAACTCTAGTTTCAGATCTGAATTAACAAATAGCCACATTACATCAATAGTAGTAGATAAAAAAGGAAAGGTTTGGGCTGGTACTCAATACGGGTTAAACCTAGTGCTACTTACCGAAAATAGGGTGGTGCGCTTTTACGAACATAATGGTTTGGTTAGCAACATTTTTAACGAGCAGCTGGCCTTTGAGCAAGGCAGTAACCTATATTTTGGCACAAGGCGCGGTGTGGTTAAACTTAATCCTGATCAACTCAACGCCACGGGCGAAAAAAGCCAGATATTTTTGACTGGAGTAAGTATAGCGGGAAACGAAAGCCTTAGTGCATTTGATGCCTTAAAAATTGATGAACTTGAAGTTGATTACTTTGATTTTGGATTTACATTAGAGTTTGCAGCCATTGATTATAATGGAGCTGATAAAGTAAACTACGAATACCAAATGAGCGGCCTTTCAGAAGACTGGGTTTCTTTAGGTGCAAGCAATGAGGTAACTTTTTCTAACTTAAGCGAAGGTCAGTACGAACTAAAAATTAGAGCTTACGCCAGTTCGGGCGAGCTTAGCGAAAATCAGATTTCATTATCAATTATTATAAAACCACCTTTTTATAGCGCGCTATGGTTTAGGGTACTAATGGTTGTGCTTATTGTTGCTGCTGGTGTTGGCATTTATGTATACCGAATAAATAGGGAGAAAGCGAGAAGCCGAATACTTGAGCAAGAGGTAAACAAGCGAACCAATATTTTGCAGAGGCAAAATACCGAACTTGAAGTGGCCAAAGAGCGTGCGCAAGCATCTGATAAGGCAAAATCTGAATTTATGGCCACCATGAGTCATGAAATTAGAACTCCAATGAACGGAATTTTGGGCTCGGTAGGTTTATTGGAGCAAAGTGATCTTGGGAGGGAGCAACGTGATCAATTAAGCATAATCAACGAGTGTGGCGATAATATGCTTGCCATTATCAACGAGATACTAGACTATAGCAAAATAGAATCAGGAAAACTACAACCTGTAATTGTGAATTTTGATATAGTTGAATCTATTAAAAACACAGTTGAAGGGCACGTTTCAAGGGCCCACGGCAAGGGCTTAGAGCTAACTTGCTTTATTGATGAGGCTATTCCAAGGCAGTTTGAAGGCGACCGAAATAGAATTTCGCAGATATTGAATAACCTAATATCTAATGCTGTTAAGTTTACCAAAAAGGGTGAGATCTCGGTAAACGTGGGTTTCTCTAAACAAGAGAGTCAAGAATATATCAAGTTTGAAATTAACGATACAGGTATTGGTATTCCGAAAGAACGACAAGCAGAAATTTGGGATGCTTTTAGCCAAATAGACAACTCAAGCACAAGAGAGTTTGGTGGAACAGGTTTGGGCCTGGCTATTGTTAGAAGCATGACCCAACTTTTGGGCGGCTATTTTAGTCTAACCAGCGAGGAGTATAAAGGATCTAAATTCACAATAGAAATTCCGTTTAGAGGCGAAAAGCGAAAACCAAAGACCTATGATATTCCAAAGCATAAGTTGCTTATTGCTACCTCTGGCGCTAAAACCAATAAATTACTTGCGGTTTATGCCAAAGAGTTAGGAATGGAAGCAAACGTTGTAGAGAGTTTAAATGATGTGGGTGCCATAAACGACGATGCTTCTTATGATGCACTTTTTGTAGATGAGATGTCAATGAGCTTTGATTTCTATAACATTTGGAAAGGACAGGCTAAAAGTGTTTACAAGGTGGTTTCTTCAAGCGAAAAAAGTAATGAAGAGCAGCCAATAGGTATTAGCGGTACCATTAGCAACCCCGTATGGCGAAACAGTTTTCAGGCCTTTTTTATTGATAAACTCAAAAAACGAAAAGCAGTAGAAAATAGTGAGGTACAAGATTTAGCCGCATTTGATGGCGTAAGTATTTTACTTGCTGAGGATAATAAGGTAAATCAAATTGTAACTAAAAAGATATTCAAAAAGCTAGGCCTTGAGCTTGAAATAGCCGAGAATGGCCAGGTGGCTATTGATAAATTTAAAGAGAAACAATATGATTTAATACTGATGGACTTACTTATGCCCGAAGTAGACGGTAACCAAGCTACTGAGCAAATTAGATCATTTAAAGAACTTAAACAGCCATATATTGTGGCATTTAGTGCTAATATTTTTAATAAAGACTTTGCTGAGTTTAAGGCCCAAGGTTTTAACTCAGTGCTAAGTAAGCCTGCTAAGGTTAATGATGTTGTGGGCCTTTTAAATGAAGTAGCAAAGCAAATAAGCTCTTAATAGTTTGTTGTTTTGCCCATTGCACCAGCCAATTTTAAATTAAAGCTACAAAGAACCTGTTATTGACTGGTCTTGCCTTTAATCGACTAAGAAAAGCTAACCTAACGTTGAATTTTCTAGATTACAATGACGCTATTCACGGCTAATTTGAGATGTACTTTGTTGATTAAATATTCTGCTTCTCAAGCACTTAATTTTCAAACCGTTATGCTACGGTTTCATGGCGTAAATAGGTTTGTATTAATGCAATTCATTTTGGTGTTAAGAAAATAAGCTACCGCATTAGTGCTCCAATTTCACCTACAAGTACCAGACCCTAAAGCCCTTGCTATTTTAATATAGTGGGTCCTTGCTAAAAAACTTATTTTTTGCAGCTTCTAATAACCTTCGTACTTGCCTTTATCAATCGCAGGAATTCCATTTTGCATCCACATCGGAATTTCTTGATCTTTTAAATAGTAATTGAAAAACCCAAACATTCTATTGCTTAAATCAACTCTATTGGGTCTTTTGGTAAGGTTATGTTCTTCACCATTGTAAACCAGCATCCAAACGTCTTTATTAAGTCTTCTAAGTGCAGTATAATATTCAATACCTTGGTACCAAGGCACAGCGCCATCATTATCGTTGTGCATCATTAGCAAAGGAGTGTTTACCCTATCGGCAAAAAAGAGTGGCGAATTATCAATGTAATTTAGCGGTTTCTCCCAAAGGCTTCCACCAATTCGGCTTTGGCCATGCTCATATTGAAATGCTCTGTTATAGCCACTTCCCCATCTAATTCCGCCGTAGGCAGATGTCATGTTGGCAACAGGCGCACCGGCCATTGCACAGGCAAAAAGATCGCTTCTTGTAATTAAATGAGCTGTTTGGTAACCACCCCAACTTTGCCCCTGAAGGGCCATTTTATGAGGGTTAATATAAGTGTGATTTTGCAACACATTAAGCACACCAGGTATTATACAATTAAAGGCGCTTTGCCCAGGTTCACCATCAGAGTACACAATGTCTGGCACAAATACAAAGTAATCGTTGCTACAATAAAATGATCTAGAAACTGTGCTATAAGATGGTCTTGGCATTTGATAAGAATTCAAATAATCGCTCATTTGCTCGTAGAAATAAACAATCATTGGGTACGTCTTATCAGAATCAAAACTCTCAGGCATGTATAAAATGCCCTGTAGAGAATCACCATCAGCACTTAAGTAATTAATTAATTCTGTTTTGTACCACTTGTATTTTGATTGTTGTGGATTGGCATTGCTCAGCTGCTTAAATCCATCTTTAGTTCCTACATATAAGTCAGGGTATTTTTGGTTCGATTCAATGCGCCATAAACCGAGTTCACCGTTTTTTGAGTAGCTATAGAAGTTGTAGTAGTCATCACCGTTTCTTGACGGAGCTTGTATTTCACCGATCATAAAATCGTCTTCACTAACTACATAATTGCTCGCATAAAGTGATTTTTCTTTGGTTTTGGAATCAAATACCTCAATAAAAAAACCTTCATTGTTCAAAATGAATGGTTCTCTACTCTTTCGTTTTATTCTTTCGCGTGAATTTCCCTTTTGTCCAAACTCAGTTGCCTTTCTTTTACCCGTTGGGTCAAAGGCGGTAAAACCGTTTTTAGTATTTATAAAAATGAATTTGTCGTCTTCATACCATCCGCCAATGCCGTAACTACCTTTTATCATTGGGTGGTCATCGTCAAGATTTATGTAGTCGTTTTTATTCTCAAGGGTTAGGCAGGTTTTCTTTCCATTTTTCAGATTCATAAGCCACCAATAGCCTTCTTCCATATTAAACCAATATAGATAGTCACCACCAGGCGAAATACTTGCAGAGCCTTTGAATTTTTCAAATAGAAGCTCTTTAGTTCCCTTTTTCAAGTCTTTTAAATACACATCACGAGCCCAAGGGCTTTCCCAACTTCTTTCTTTAAAGTACGGTTTAGAATCTGAGATTAAGGCATATCTTCCTTGTTTTTGCTGTGCAACATTTTCACTGCTAAAAACATGCTCACCTACTTGTGTTATGCTATTCTTCTTAATATCTAAAAAGCAAGTAATTGAGCGTTTCTCGTCTCTCTTTCTTTCCTTAAGTTGCTGAGGTTGCAACCTACCATCCATATGGCTCCATATGTCTAGTTTAGCTTTTTCTTCGGCTAAACGAAGCGTGTCTTCAGGATAGTCTTTCAACCTTGGTTTTATTCCAAAAAATAAGCGTTCTCCATTTTCTGTAAAGCTTAATGCGTAGTCTTCAGAAATGCTATGGCCCAATGCAATTTGGTTTGAATCAGTGATATTTAGGGTGTTCTTTGAAACATTAAAATGAGCAATATCGAAAGACTTACTTTTTGCTTTATCATCATCGTTTGAGTAGAAAAATGCAATTTGAGTACCAATGGTATCGGTGGTTATTCCCTTTAGTTCTTCATGTTCCAACTCAATATGGTTTTCTTTTTTAGATCCTGTATTGAATAAATAAGCCCCTTTACTAAAGGTGCTGTCGCCCACTGAGTAGAAATAGCAAATAGATCCATTATCACTAAATCCATAATCCTTTACTCCAGAATATTCGAAGCTTTCCTTCGTTTTCAAATTGTATATCACTAGCGTTCTTGCGTCTTTATCTTTTTTAGTACTGGCGGCTGAAGCAGCGGCAGGAAAATCTTTTTCTTCTTCAGTTTCTATTGAATCGGTCGCGGTACTGTCTGGTTCGGGTTTAGGCAAAGGCTCTTCGCGTAAATACGCCAACCAATCTCCGTTTGTTTCAGGTGTTTTCCAGCTTTTAATAAGGTCAATAAACTGACGATCAAAAGTTTTTAAGTCAACCAGATAAAGAGAGTCTTTTGGATAGTTTTCTTTCTTTTCTTTTTTGAATTTAAGTTGCCTTACCGCTTCATGGTCTGTTACCACAGTTGCTATGGCATATTTACCATTAAAGGCAAAGTTTGCCGTTGAAACACGTTTTAGGGTGTCAGCTAAATCGCTTTTTATATTGTGAATTACTAGCGTTTTGTTACCTACTTCAGGGCTTAGCTTATACATTACATATTGGCCATTAGTAGAAATTCTAGTGCTTTCTATTCGTTTCCACTTATTAAAATCATCAATGGTTATGGCTTTTTTTTGTCCTAATACCGTAAATGATGTAAAAATGAATGCAGCGAGTAAGAGTAGGTTTTTCATACAGTTGTAATTAAACAAAAAGCCCGTCTTACTTTTTCAGCAAGACGGGCTTGTAATATTAATAGTCTAAAACTTCAAAATATTCTATCGGCCTGATTTATCAAGGTCAACCACAACTGGTGTAGCAATAAACAATGATGAATAAGTACCAACAAGTACACCTAACAATAAGGCGAATGAGAAACCGCGAATGGTTTCACCACCAAATATGAATAAGATCAATATTACCAATAAAGTGGTAACTGAAGTAATCATGGTTCTACTTACAGTTTTATTCAAGGCCTCGTTAATAGTTGATTTCAATGGAGCTTTACTATGAAGGTTAAGCGACTCTCTAATACGGTCAAATACAACCACCGTATCGTTAATAGAGTAACCCACCACCGTAAGTATTGCTGCTATAAAGGCCTGATCAACTTCAAGGTTAAACGGAACAATTTTCCATAACAATGAGAAAAGACCAATTACAAATAATACATCATGAATCAAGGCCAATAAGGCACCAAGTCCATATTGCCATTTTCTAAACCTTGCAATAATGTATAAGAAGATGGCCACTAGACCAACTACGATTGACCATATTGCCGAAATTTCAATATCCCGGGCAAAGGTTGGTCCTACTTTTTGGCTTTTCTCAACTTTAAACGATTCACCAAATTTACCTGATAGGGCAGTTGCTAATGCTTCTTCTACTTCTTGATCAACTTCTTCGCTGTTGTCATCAATTCGGTATTTGGTGGTAATCTTTAGCTTGCTTTCAGATCCAAAAGTTTTCACTTCTGGGGCACTTTCAAAAGCATCAGTTAGCACACCTCGTACATCTTCTTCTGAAGTGTTTTCTTCAAACTGCACCACATAACTTCTACCTCCTTCAAAATCTACACTAAGATTTAAGCCTTGGGTAAATAATGAAGCAAGACCAGCTACAATAATTATAGAAGAAACCACATAAGCAATTCTACGCTTACCTATAAAGTCCCAGTTTAATTTGCTAAATGCTTTCATAGTGGCGGTTGAGCCAAATGAAATAGACTGCTCTTTGTCTAGCATCCAAGTCATAATTAATCTGGTAAGGAAAATCGCACTGAAAAGTGAAGTTAAAATACCAATTACTAAGATTACAGCAAATCCGCTAATAGGTCCTTTACCAAATAATAAGAGTATAACACCAGTTAAGAAAGTGGTTAAGTTGGCATCAATAATTGATGAGTAAGCATTTTTATAACCATCGCTAATAGCTTGTTTTAGAGATTTTCCAAGATTAAGCTCTTCACGAATACGCTCAAAGATTAGAACGTTAGCATCAACCGACATACCAATAGTAAGTACAATACCTGCCATACCTGGTAGCGTTAATGAGGCTTTTAGCGATGCTAAAATTCCTATAATAAAGAATAAGTTGGCTAATAGTGCAATGTTGGCCACCCAACCACCTTTGCGGTAGTAGAATGCCATAAATACAAGTACAAGTAAGAAACCTGCAACTAAAGACTGTAAGCCGTTTGATACGTTTTTGGCACCTAGTGTTGGTCCTACAGTTTCTTGCTCGGCAATATCTACCGTAATAGGCAGCTTACCAGCTTTAAGTACGCTTGAAAGGTCTTTTGCTTCTTCAATAGTAAAGCTACCTGAAATTACTGAGCTACCATTTGGTATTACTTGGTTTACTTGAGGAGCAGAATAGATTCTTCCATCAAGAGAAATAGCAATAAATTTTTCAATATTGGCTTCAGTAAGTGCCTTCCAAGTTCTTGCACCAGTAGGGTCCATTTTCATGGTTACTTGTGGTTCGCCGCTAAACTGATCATAACTCTGAATAGCATCAGTAATCACACTACCATCAAGTGGTGCCTTACCTCTTACTTTTTTAACAGCAAATAAATTATAAACCCTTGATCCTTCTTGAATTTCTTTGGCTCCCCATTTAAACTCTAGGTCAGCCGGCAAAACTGACTTTACTTCTGGGTATGATAGGTACTCAGAGATTCTATCCATTTCATTCTCCATGGCTCTACCAATTACAGGTCCGTCAACAATTTGGCCATTGGTTTGGTCAACACTAGGAGATAGGTATTTATAAATAGGATTCTTAGAAGCAAATTCTTCTTGAGCTTGTGCAGCTTTTAAACTGTCATTCAAAGAAGAATCGCCGCTAGCGCTTTCTCCTGTCAATGCTGCCACGGGGTCAACTTCAGGAGAATCAACACCTGCATCCATGCTGTCGTTGCCAGCAGTTAAGGCTGCTACAGCGTCATCACCATTATCAAGGTTTGCATTCTCAGTATCGTCGCCAGTAAGCAAATTGGCCGCGCTATTTTCATTTGATTCTTCAGCTTTCTCTTCAAGTCCAAGCTTGTCTACAAGCACTTCGTTTACATCGCCAAAATATTGACCTAAAACTTCAGTAGCGGTGTAGGTTTCCCAAAACTCTAGCTCTGCAGATTGCTTAATTAGTGTAATTACACGTGTTGGATCATCAACGCCTGGTAGCTCCATAGTAATACGTTGAGAACCTTCGATTCTAATAGTTGGCTGGGTAACGCCAAAAAGATCAATACGTGTTCTCAAGATATCCATCGTTCTTGAAACGGCTTCTTCGCTCTCAGACTTTATAAAGTTGATTACTTCAAGATCTCTATCCTCGGCATTTCTATCAAATTTATCGGCATTGCCTGGCGAGTCGAATGCCGCAAAAAGGCTTTTGCCCGGTGCTACTTCTTGAAAAGCAGTGTAGAACAGGTCTACATAAGGATCCTGACTTTCAATTTGTAATTCATTAGCTCTTTCAACGGCTGCAATTAAGTCTGGATTTGTTTTATCAGCACTTAAATTAAGAATTAGCTGATCTAGCGCAACTTCAATAGTTACGTGCATACCACCTTGTAGGTCAAGGCCAAGATTTAGCTGCTGTTTTTTACATTCAGCGAATGTGAAAGAAGCAATTCCTATGTTAAACACTTCTTCACTCATCATTGAGTCAAGATAATTGGCCTCTAATTCTTTTTGCTTTACTTCTCTTTCTTTCTCGTCATCTATCTTGCTCAAACTTGGGGCGTTTGCAGCAAACTCTTCAGCGTCTTTGTTTACCGAATAGGTAACAATAGAAAATGACATGTAAAACAAGCAAGCCAATGCTAAGGCAATGGTAAACGCTTGTATTGCACCTTTACTCTTCATCTGTACTTTTGGTTAATCGGCCTTAACTCCCTGATTTACAGGTAGTAAGCCTAAGCTTATTGATGTTAAGCCGCGAATTTAAGGCAGAAGGGCCTATTACACAACCTGCAGCCTAGCCTATCGGTTGATTTCAATGAATTTTTTAATATCCTTACGTTGGCCCATTACAATAAGTAAGTCTCCCTGAAATATGGTAGTTGTTGGCTTTGGTACACCAATGGTATGCATCACTTTAGTAAGTTCTTTGCCTTCCATTTCTTCAAACTCGCGCTTAATTGTAATTAGATTTAGGTGGTATTTTTCTCTTAGCTTAATATCTGCTACGCTTTTGTTTACCACGCCATTTGGTGTGGTAATTTCTACAATTTCATAACCATCTGGCAATTCAAAAAACGTAAGTACATCAGGGTTTAATAGCCTTTGCGCTACATTTATTCCAACTTCATCTTCAGGAGATAAAATTTCATCGATTCCCATTTGTTGTAAAATGGTGCTTTGGGTTGGTGATCCCGAACGGGTAATAACTCGTTTTACTTTTAAATCTTTGAGCAAAGCCGAAGTTAAAAGCAATGCTTCAAAATTTTCGCCTATGGCCACAACAACAGCATCCATTTGCTGTATGTCATGTGCAATTAGCGACTTGCGGTCGGTAGAATCAAAAGCCACCGCGTATGCCACATCGTCTTTAATTGATTCAACCCTTTCTTGCGTATTATCAATGGCCAAAACTTCAGCCCCTTTTTGAGCTAAGGTCCTGGCAATTCTGGTTCCAAATCTTCCTAAACCAATTACAGCAAACTTATTCGCCATTTGTGTTATCTATTTTGTAAAAACTGGTGTAGCATAATCAAGGCTTCATCAAAACTGCGGTTGTTGTTTACCACAAGGTCAACCTTGTTTTTGTACGGTGCCAAAAAGTCGTTATAAGATGGCTTTACATGGTTTTGCCATTGATAGGTTACCATTTCAGGTGTTATACCTCTTTCTTGAGTGTCTCTTGCAATTCTTCGAGCAAACCTAATTTGATCATCGGCATGAATAAAAATCTTAAGATCAAGCTCCGAAAAAACTTCTTGAAAATGAAAAATGAATAATCCTTCAATTAGAATAATTGGCCTAGATTCTACAGTTTTAAAACGCGCTTCGGTAGTGTTTGGATTATTAAAGTCGTATTCCTTAAGTTTTACACTGTTGCCGGCTTTGAGCTGATTTAAACACAATACAAGCTGTGCTCTATCTATACTCTCTGGCAGATCAAAATTTACTATGCCATTTTCATCTTTTTTTTGCTTTTCAATAGGCTTGTAAAAATCGTCTAAAGACAGCACGGCCACCTTTTTGTTTAAAAGGCCAGATATTTTTCTTAGGAACCTACTCTTGCCGCTTGCGCTTCCGCCGGTAATCCCAACCAAATAGGGTTTTGAATTCATGCTTTAATTACGACTTGGCTTCCATTTTCTAGCTTGCCAAGTGGCGCTATTCTCATTTAAATTGTTATTGGTGGTAGATCTTTTTTCGTTATTGCTCTCATAACTTAATGCAGCAATGGCCGCTGCCAATACTTCATCTTCCTTATTGTCGTTTTTAAGCATTTCAGGCTTAAAATAATTAGGTACAAAGTGGGTATTATAGTTGCCTGAAACAAATGCTTCGTGTTGCATTACAAACTTTCCAAAAGGCAAAGTGCTTTCAATGCCTTCAAGTTCAAACTCGTCAATAACTCTAATCATTCGCTCAATGGCTTCGGTTCTATCGGCACCGTGTACGCATATTTTGGCAATCATGGGGTCATAATGAACAGGAATAGACATGCCTTCTTCAAAACCACTGTCAATTCTTACTCCAGGACCATCGGCAGGTCTATATCTATGTAAAGTACCGGTAAACGGTAAAAAGTTATTGGCTGGGTCTTCAGCATATAGCCTTAGTTCAATAGCGTGTCCGTTTATTGACAAATCTTCTTGAGCAAATGCCAACTTCTCTCCTCTAGCAATTTTTATTTGTTCTTTTACAAGGTCAAGTCCTGAGATTAGCTCAGTAACCGGGTGTTCTACCTGCAAACGCGTGTTCATTTCTAAAAAGAAGAAATTCTTATCCTCATCTAATAAAAACTCAACTGTACCTGCACCCTCGTATCCGCAAGAACGACCAACATTAATTGCGGCCTCACCCATGGCTTTTCTTATTTCTGGTGTAAGTACTGCCGAAGGTGCCTCTTCAACAACCTTTTGGTGCCTTCTTTGTACAGAGCAATCTCTTTCAAAAAGATAAACGCCATTTCCATGGGCATCGAACAATACTTGTATTTCTATGTGTCTTGGGCCAACAACATATTTTTCGATAAATACCGAGCCGTCTCCAAAAGATGATTGCGCTTCAGAAATGGCACGTCTCATTTCTTCTTCAATATGCTCTCTTTCATAAACTACGCGCATTCCCTTACCACCACCACCGGCGGCTGCTTTTATAAGTACAGGGTAGGTTATTTTATCCGCAACGTTTTTCGCTTCTTCAATATCAGTAATTGCGCCGTCAGTTCCACTAAGCATTGGGATATCATAATTGGCAACTGCATGTTTAGCTGCAAGCTTATTGCCCATTACATCAATAGCATGCGGAGAAGGACCAATGAATTTTATGCCTGCATCAGTTACTTTTTGCGCAAAAACAGAGTTTTCTGATAAAAACCCATAGCCCGGATGTATGCCTTCAACCCCAATACTTTTTGCAATATCTATAATCTTATCACCTAAAAGGTATGACTGAGATGAAGGTGCCGGCCCTAAACAATAGGCTTCATCGGCATGCTTTACATGTGGCGCATTTACATCAGCATCTGAATATACTGCAACAGTACTAATGCCCATTTCTTTGGCTGAGCGAATTACCCTTAATGCGATTTCGCCTCTATTGGCTACTAAAATTTTCTTCATTGGGACTTAATCAGGTATCAAAGATAAATGTACATTTTGTGAACGCTTAAATTTTCGCACATTCGGGCAACTTATAATTATTGGCTTACGTAAGGCACAACACATTAAATGGATAAAGCAAACGAAACATATTCTGAAGAAGAGATGGTAATAGGATGCCAAAAACGTGATGCCATAATGCAGAAGTACGTTTTTGAAAAATTCTATGGCCTAATGATGGGGGTTTGTTTGCGCTATGCGCCAAATAGAGAAGAAGCAAGAGATATGCTTCAAGAAGGATTTGTAAAGATATTTGATAAGGTAGACCAATGTGATACCCGCTACTCATTTATAGGCTGGATGAAGAGGGTAATGGTAAATAATGCCATTGACCAATACAGAAGAGACGCAAGAATGCCCCAATCTGATAATGAGCTTGTTTTAGAGAATGAGTCAGTTGAAGCTGACGTGTTTTCTGGTTTGGGTTATGAAGAAATTATTAAACTGATACAACGCTTGCCAAAAGGGTATCGTACTGTTTTTAACCTGTATGTTATTGAAGGATATACACATAAAGAAATTGGCGAACAGCTTGGCATTGCAGAAGGTACTTCTAAGTCTCAGTTAAATAAAGCCAAGCTAATGCTAAGAAAGAAAATTGAAGAAATAAACGCGATAGATTGAGATAATGAACGATTTAGAAAATAATAACCTGAATAATCTCGGCTCAATGTTTGAGCAATACGAGGCGCCATTTGGAGCTGATGAGATGCAAGCCGACTGGCAACAGGTAGCCAACAAAATTGGTGCTGCTGGTGCTTCGGGCACAAGTGCTGGTGCAAGCGCTAAAGGTTCTAGTATTTTAAATTCTCTTGGTGCCAAAATTGGTGCAGCACTAATTGTTGTGGGTGCCGCAATAGGTGTTTATACAATTCTAAATACTCCCGAAGAATTAATAGTGGAAAAAGCTAGTGATGAGCCAATTTCAGCAACCGAATCAACAACAATTTTAGAAACCTTTAGTTCAGAAGAAGCCACAGAAACAACAACTGAACTTGAGCCATCACCACAAAATGCAAAATTTAATTCAAGCTCAAATGATGCGAAGGAGAAAAATAAGGGCAAAAACATCAGCACACCAAGCGGTGAAAAAATTGAAGAAGTAGATGCTGCTGAAGTTGATGGCAAAATGACAAATAATCCAAAAGAAGAAGTAATTGAGCAAAAACCTCTAATAGTTCTTTCATCAGAAAATATATGTCAAAATGAGGGGCTTAAAATGACGGTTAAAAACGGCAAAGCAGGGAAATTGTACTGGTATAAGATGAAGCACAAGCAAAATGGGGCTATTGAAACTGGAGCATTTGAAAGTAAAAAAACAATAAAGCCTACAATTTCAGGTGTTTATTCAGTGCAGGTTTTTGAAATGAACGGAGCTGAACAAAAGCTTATGTATACAGGTGTTGTAAACGTAAAACCAAAGCCAAAGGCAAAATTTAGCACCGAAAACACGGCGTGTGGTGAGCTAACACTTAATTCAGAATGCAGCAACTCTGCTGATTGCTATTGGACCGTTGAAAACAAAAGCATAAGCGGTAAACAGGTCAATTTAAGTTTTAACGAGGCCGGATTCAAGAAAGTAACCCTAATTGCTGAAGCCAATGGCTGTGCAGATACACTTTCAAAAGATGTATTTGCTAAAAAAGAGGTTTCTCTAGACGAATTAGAGATTCCAACCATATTTACGCCAAATAATGATGGCAAAAATGATGAGTGGGAAATAACCACACTAAACAAAGGCTTAGAGCGCTATGATGGACAATATGAAATAAGGAGCAACCAAACCGGAAACCTTGTATTTGAGTCAAATAGCCTTGACAAAACTTGGAATGGCCAGTTTATGAATGTTGGAAAAGATTGCGAACCGGGCTATTATACATACATAATAAAGGTAAATGACCCTTGTTCTACCGGCAATCAAGTAATTAAAACAGGACTAATTTCGATTACACGATGATGTTAACAACCATTAATAATATTTTTGAACACTTTAAACTATTGCACATGAAACGGATTAACTCAAACATTGGCAAGTTTATGCTTACAATGTTGTTTGGTTTGATGTCTTCTGCCTCCCTGATGGCGCAAACCGTAACCTATAACATTAGTGCTAGCGGAAACCCGTACGAGGGTTGCGAGGATTACCTTGTAACTTTTAATGCGAGTATAAGCGGTACTATTGATTCGGTTGAACTTTGGTATGGCGGCTCTAGAGCTGTACAACACGATGATTGGAATGTAAATGGAAACGATTGGACAATTTCTCGTTTCCTAAAAGCAGGAACTTACAATCCAATTTTAAGAATCAAAGTAGGAGGTGTTTGGCAAGACTATTTGCTGCCTGAACCTATAAAGGTTTACACCAACCCTGTAGCAGACTTTGTAATTACAGATGAAAATGTGAACAGATCTCAATGCTTTAAAGGCAATGAGTTTTGCTTTGAAGACAGATCAAAACCTGGTGCTGAAAATCACAGGCTGGTAGATTGGTTTTTAGACGTTGGAGACGGTTTTAACTACAATAAACTTCCTATTTGCCACAGTTACAGGCAAGAAGGGGTTTTTGATGTAGTATTAACTGTTAAAGATGAGAAAGGCTGTTCAAACTCAAAAGTAAAAGTAGATTACCCTGAAGTATACGAAGAAATTGGTGCTGCTTTTAATGTTGTAGGGCCAGTAGGTTGTCCTGAAACCAATATTACTTTCAATAACAAAACACCTGTTGAAGAGACATACATCGACTTTTGGGTTTGGGATTGGGGTGATGGCGGTAGAAGAAATAAAGATACATTCTACTATCCAGACGATTATCCTGACATGTGGACTGGTTTCCAAAGAATGTATAATAAAGATGGATACCACTCTCCTAAATTATTGGTTGTTGCAAAAGATGGATGTAGAGATTCAATTATCCAGAAAGACGCTATTAGAGTAATTAATTTCCGTTTCGATATTACTTGGGTGCCTGATACACCATGCTTTACTGATAATAACATAAGATTCAATATGCCTCCAAGGCCAAATGCTACTCAGTTGCAATGGGTTTTTGGAGACCCTGCTTCAATGCAGTTAAACGTAAATAGAGAAAGCTGGAGCCCTGAACACGTGTTTGTAGGTGGTCCAGGTTTTTATAATATTTCTTTTGCTGTACTTGAGCCACCGTGTCCGGTGCAAGACACGGTAATTTGTTTTGTAAAGCTAAAAGGACCTGCCGCGGCAATTAATTTACCACCGCCACCAGCCTTTCCACCAAATAGCTGTAGAGATCCAAGAGAAATTCCGCTTGATACATTTGAGAGGCTTAAGTACGATGAGTGCTATAGAGAAACATCAATGCGAGATGGTCTTACCTACGTTTGGGCCGATTTTAGGCAGAAATCTAAAAGAGATAGCTACTTTGTTTATTGTAATCCTTTAATTGATTCATTTGCCTTTACTGCGGGTACAGCAGGAGACGGAGCAGCATCATGCGGTCCTTCTTTTGTTATTGCGCAGAAAAAGGGTTGGGTAGCAAAAGATATTTTTAGAAAAGTATATCCAAATGCTACTACATGGACATGGAGTCGTGATGATTTCTTCCCTTCAGGAGTTACCATTTTCTTAGAGGATGGAGAAAGCAGACAGTATGTTGACATGAAAGGGCAGCTTCAAACTTTAACTGCCAATGGAGATGGCGACTACACCGTTTATTGCGATTCTTTTGAATTTCATGAAGGTGATCAGATTCCGCGAAACCCTATTGTAATGGATTCAATTGCTGTGTTTGAGCAACCAATTAATGGTGTAAACGGTAATTGGAGATTTAATATGAATGGATATTCTCAAACATTTAGGCCAGATTGGGAATTTACAGATCCAATTCCAATCCCTGCCTCATTAACCATTAAAGACTTTGTAACCCCTGTTGGAGGTGGGCCAAAGGTTGAAACCACTTTCGATATTACTTCACCTTTCATAGGAATTCATAGATTAAATATTGGCGGAACCGACTATATATACAGGGTTCAAAGTTCACCAATAAGACATACGGGTGGCCTCTATTTCCCACCAATGTGGGCAGGTACACAACCACCTGATTGTGGTACTGAGTGGAGAACCATGCACGATTCTGATAAGTTCAAAATTGACTGTAAAGCTCCAAACCTTGTAACCTTTAAAAACAATACTACCAAGTACAGACTTTTTGGTCGTAAGCGAAGCGAAAAGCCTACTCATGGCATACATGATATAGACAACCTGTCTATGGGTAATCTTGGTGGTCCTGGTAGCCAGGTGGTAAGCGTAGATTCTTGTTCACCTGAAGGAATCAACTTCCCATGGTCAAGTGATAGTTTGAATTACTTCTGGGATTTTGGTGATCAAGGTGATCAGTGTACTACTTACTACGATGCGAATAGAAACATTCAAGTAAAGGGTCAAAATCCAAGCGTAGACCCATTACAATGTCAGTATTCTGAGTTAGTAGCCCCGCAACACCTTTATGTAGAAGATGGTTGTTGGACTGCAACTTTAACAGTTTACGATCCTGTTACCGATTGTGAATCTCAATCATCTCAGCCGATTGTAATGGAATTTCCAGATGCCGGTCCTGACAATCCAAAAGGTCCTGCGTTTAGCGAAGAAGATGTAAACTTTTATAACCAGCAGGTTTTTCAAAATAATGAAGACGACGACGAGTTTAGAAAAGGTTTACAGCTTGGAGTAGGAGCAGCACCTTGTGTGGGTAATGCTCAAAACCCTTATTTCCAAAGAATTAATATTGGAGAGACTGTGCCATTATGTGGTAGAGAAACTTTCTGGATGATTTTTAACAGAGATGATCCACACCAAGGTGAGTTTGATGATCCTGCTGATAATGATTGCGAGAAGAATGAATGTACTACCGATGGTAATGGTAAACTCATAGAAAGCAGTCTTAGTTTTAAAAACAGAGGCTCAGCACACCGCGGAGGTACTTATGATGTTGAATTTAGAGAAGTGCTTGGTGTAGGAAAATGGGGTAAAACTCATGCTCGCGGTAGAGCTACCATTGCGCCACTAGGATTTTTGAATACGGTGAATGTTACTGAAAACAATGGTGGTTTTGCCAATGGTGCCAAAATTCAGATGGTATTCTCAGATTCGGCTCAAATTGGTTGGAATCCTGCATTTGATTCAATTTTAGTATTCGGATATGAACAAATTGATACTTTCTGGTATGAGTGTAACTGGATTCCTGAAATGATTCTTCAATTAATAGGAATGCGCTGGTCTTACACCACTGCAGGTTGTAAAACTCCTGGTTTAAGAATTAAAGTAGGAGACTGTATGCACACCTATTTTTACGAAGACTATCGTTACTTCTTAGATGCCAACGGTAACTTCTTATTGTCGCCAAACCCAAGAACATTGGCAATTGAAGAAGAAACTATTGATAGAGCTGACCCAAGTAGAATAAGACAAAGTATAGTAGACGATGTTGACTTTGTGGTATGTAAAGATCCCGTTGATCCTACTTTATTACCAACAAAACTGCCATACAGAATGACCCTTTCGGTTGAAGATTACGAGCGTAACGATCCTAATGGTCCTGATGCAGACCCTGTATGTGATGCACTAGATTCAATTAGAACATTTAGATATGTTGCCATTAAAACTGCAGATCAGTGTGGTGCTTACTTTGGCAATCAAGGATCTTTTGATGATTCGCTAGTTCTTCATCCAAATGGATACCAGACAGTAGATGGTGGCCATGTTGATTTGGTGAACTTGAGAGACACAATGCACTACACCATTAAGTCTGCTGGTAAGTACAGAATTTCTTCTAGCGCAAGAGCCAAGCACGGACCTAATTTTTGCTTTGGTGGTGCAGGTAAGGAAATTTGGGTGGGCCAACACCAATGTTTTAGATATGATGACAGTGTACTTTGCGAAGGACAATCAGTTACCTTCTACGATTCTGTTTACTATTGGCATCCTGGTGGTCAAATCTTTTGTGAGTTGTCTAACTGGTTTGATAATACCACATGTATAGATAGTAATGCATTTTTCTACAACCCTGACGGAAACACAGTAAGACAATTTTTCTATGATAATATTCCGGGCTATGCCGGACCGGAGTTTAAAGAAATGATTGCATGGGATTTTGATGCGGTAAGATTCTTGAAAACAGCTGATGGAAGCAGAGACTCACTTAATAATTTTGGTCAACCAATTAGAATGAAAGATTGGATGAGAGATATGGATCCTGCCAATATTGAAGTTTGGATAGATCCAGCAAATGAAATCCAAACTTGGAACAATGTTGATGACACTGTAGATGTTGCAATGGCTAAAAATACAGAGTGGGCACAAAACTCATGGTCGCGTCCTGTAACTTGGGAGTACGGTGCTCATCCTAAATATGGTGTTGGTGTATATGATGTTACACTTTGGGCCAGAGATAGTATGGGGTGCTGGATGCCATATACTAAAAAAGATGCCATTACGGTTTTAGGTGTTGAAGCAAGATTTAACATTTGTGACAATTGTGAAGACACATTAATTTGTACACCTGCCACTATTGCCATGCGCGATACATCTGTAATTATTGAAAACACAGGTAATTCAGTAACCAAAGGAGCAAATGACGAGATTGTAAAATGGACATGGAAGTGGGGAGATAAGAGAGATGTCTCTCTTATTCAACATCCTGGTCATACATATTTAGATGCAAACGAGAAAGGTTACACTATTAGACTATTTGTAGAAACGGCCCAAGGTTGTGAAGATTCAACTAAAGCAATTAATTTGGTTAAGATTTTAGGACCACAGGCTGACTTTGAAGTGTTTGAAGACTCTATTTGTGTAGGCAATGAAATTCAGTTTGTTGATAGAACTTACTCAAGAACAGATTATACAGCCGTATGGACAACTGATCCGTTTAGCTCAACTAGAAATGTGAGTGGTAAGGGTCAAGAAACTCCTAGAAGTGATACCATTGATTGGACAATAAATCAACCAGGTGAGTACAAAATTTATATGCAAGTAGCATCTAAAGTAGTTGACCCACTTACTGGTGTTGTAAAAGATTGCGAAGATCAGTATCCTAACGTTGATGATCCGCTTGAAGCAGATATTGAACTTACCGTAAGAGGTCTTGATAAGATTACTCTTACCCAAAGTGATGAGCTTATTTGCCCAGGTGAAGAGGTTACGTTTACTGTAGATGCCGATAATACTTTTGAGAAGTATGACACCATGATGTGGAATACAGGAGTAGGTAAAGAAGATGAGATGAAATTGATAAACCAAGAGATTACTCAGGTTTATGATTCTTCTGGTACTTACACTGTTACTTTAACAGGTACTGGTGAATTCTTAACTTGTCCTGATACGATTACTGCCACGGTAACTGTAAAAGATGTGAGAGCAATTGTAGAGATCAATGAAGAACTAAGCAATGAAGACTTAGGTTACTACACCTTTATGAACTTTAGCGAGAATGCACTATATCATAGATGGAGAATTTACGCAAGACCTGATACAACAAATCCAATTGCTGAATTTGTTAGAACAGACACTTCTAGATTAATAGAGCGTGAGTTGTTTATTTCAGGTGAATACAAAGTAGAGTTAATGGTTTCAGATTTTGCTGATCCTAACGATCCAAGAGCTTGTGTAGATATAGACTTTGTTGACGTGGAAGTGAATCCTAAGATTGTTGTTTACAATATTTTTACACCTGACGGAGATGGTAAAAATGATTTCTGGGAAATGGAGCTACAAGCTTCACCAGAGTTTGAAATTTTCATCTACAACCGTTGGGGAGAGCTTATGGTAAAAGGCGATCAAGAATCAGAATGGGTTAAGTACGAAAAAGAATCTACGGGTTCTCAAGTATACCAATTCTGGGATGGAACAAATAGAATAGCTGGCGGCAACGCAACAGCTGGTACTTACTTCTATGTGTTCAAATACAAGTTTAAAGGAGAAGAAGAGCTACAAACAATTACAGGTAGCATAACCTTGGTAAGATAGAATTAACCACATTCTAAATAATAGAAAGGCTCCTTTTCAGGAGCCTTTTTTTATGCTAGTAGGTTTAGTTTAAAACACGCCAAATTGCCTTATAAACTATCTTATTTTAGATAAGATTACTCTATGAATTTGCTATGATTAACATGTTCAGAACACAATGGGAAGCAATAATAGCCCAAGTTCCTAACTCGATTATTTGATGGGATTTATGAAGAGGTTTTAGGCCTCAACAAACCTGAGCCTGCCTTGACAATTAAATTGCATAGTGAGTAAAGCAATACTTGATTAGGGAGGAAAAAGAAACGGGTAGGCTGATTTGGAGTAAATTAAATTTACAATAGATTATCTATTGCATTGGTGTAAGAGAATTGCAAGAGTTTTCCAAATTCCAAAGCAATGCCTTCTTAGGCCAAATTGCCTATATATCAGTCCTTGCTAAAAGTTGAAGATTCGACTTGGCTTACTTAAAATTATATGCAAATCCATTAGTAAGCCGCATGTTTTGATTGAGTACCGAAGCGTCTTCAACGGGGTTAGAATCATAGGTCATTGTAAACTGTGTAATAACTGATAGGTTACCGTTTACCTTAAATTCTAGGGTATTATTGGTTGTAAATCTGAAATCAGAAAAATTAGCCAACAAGGGCTGGTAATATGTGGTATTGTAGTATCTGAGCCAGTCTTTTAATGTAAACTTAAAATTTATGTATGTACTCATTCTAGTATTAAAGCGCCTAATTTCTGTCTTAAGCTCATCTTCGTATTCAAGCATACAGGTAAGTCCGTAGTATGACTTAATTAAGCCTTTTTGTAAGAACCTTATACGTGTTCCGGCACCCAGTAGCACACGCTGCCTAATTAACTGAATACGGTCATATTGATTCTGTGCGAAGGCTTCTAATACAAATGAAGTGTCAATCATATAGCCGTATCTAACATGCTGAAAGGCGTTTTGCTCAAAAGTGAGATTGTTAGAAAGACTAAGGTTAATATCGTTTAGAAAAAGCCAATTATGTTTATCCTTTACATATTGAAGCCTTACTCGATTACTAAATTGATAAAGGGTGTTTGAGTTTTGTATGAGAAAGAATTTAAAGTCGGCCAGACCTTGTAATCCTTGTTTATTATCATTCAATCTAGAAACCTCAATATTAGCAATTTGTGCCAACGAAATTGAAGGACAAAAAATGAGTATGTAAATGAATAGTTTTAGTTTGGACATAAATGACTTGATAGTCTACAAAAAAAAAGCTTGATGAAAACATCAAGCTTTAAATTTATATGTACGGCAAAAATAGATTTGAGATTTTACCGTGACCTTATGTTTTTTAAACGCGGTTGTTAATCTGTAAGAATTTCTCTACTCAAAGAGAATTTCCCCTTGTCAACTTTAAGCTCATACTCAAGAACTTTAGAGCCTGTTAGGTTAATTTCTACCTTTATTGATTTGCCCGCCTTTTTATTGGCTTTACCAGATTTTTTCTTTCCAATTACATTGCCAATACCGTAAGTATCGGTATTCTCATTGTTTGAGTTTTCTTTGTCAGTGTCTATATCGTCAAAATCAAGTGTATTGTTATCAAGTACTAGTTTCTTAATCAGCTTTTTACCAGAGTTTAATTTGGTAAAAGAAGAATCGGCGTAGGCATCTTGGGCATTTGCATTATTGGCCGCAAAAAGCGATAGACCAAATACAATTCCAAGAGCTGATAATATTTTAAATGTCATAGACTTCATTGTTTTCTAAGTACTAAAGTAAAAAAAATAGGTAAGAGAAAATACCGTAATACATAAGTGGCGCCATTACTTAAATAACTTATAGCTGAAACCCAACCGTATGGCAAGGGTTTCATTCTTCATTCTATTGCGCATGCGCTCGTTGGGTACATCGTAGTCATAGTCTTTTAGTGGACCAAGAGGTAACACAAGTTCTCTTGGTTCTTCTTGGCCAAAGTTCTTTTCACGTTTTTCAATGCCACCTATGGTTTTATCGTAGTGTACACCCCCTATAAAATAGAGTTTGTCTTTTCTACCAAGTGCTATTTTTAGTTCAAGCCCTAAAATGTAAGAAGCACCCAATCTGTGAAAATACTCATTGAATTCAAATTCCGTAACGGCATTATATGGCCTATCAGTGCTTATGCTATAATTGGCCCCTGTTAAATAGTTGATTTGAAACCCAAAGTTCATATTAAAGTAAACTCTATCTGAAGAGTTACCACTATTTATGGCAAAATTAGCAAGTAACGGAACCGAAAATTGTTGAACATTTAGCCGTGCGTTATATGAGATGCTATCGTCTCTTGCCAATTCAACTCTGCTGCTAAAATCTTGGGCGTAATTAAGAAATGATAATCCAGTTTTAAAACCTACGTATCCTTCGCTCATTTGAGTATAAAGTAGTTGCCCGCCATAAGTAAAAGTTTGCGGTACTTCAAAATCGAAACCAAGCCCATTATACGGTCCGTAATATGAATCAAAGTCATTCACAACATTACTAAAATGGCCAATTGCTATAAAATCAATAAACTTACCTTCTTGAGCTTTTAGGCCAGAGTTTATCAATAAAACTAAAGCGGCTATAAGGTGATTTGTTTTCATAGAACAGCAATAACGCCAAACTGGCTCAATTAATTTTAAAACTTAGCAAGAGTGTTTTCTATTGGTGCAAGGTAACTTTTTCCGAACAAGTTTAAATGAACCAGTGTAGGGTAAAGGTTGTAAAAATCTACTCTAGTGCCAAATTTTGGTTCTAGAGGAAAATTGGCTTCATAAGATTCGTAAAACAATTGACTAAAGCCGCCAAACATAAAGGTAAAAGCAAGGTCCATTTCTCTATGGCCATAATACACCGCCGGATCTATTAAATATGCCTTGGAATTAGAGCAAAGTACATTACCCAACCAAAGATCACCATGCACTAAGCTCGGCTTTTCTTGCGGAAATATTGATTCAACATTTGAGTAAAATGCATTGAATTTTTTGATAATTTTTCTTGGTAATAGCCCTGAATCAAATGCCATTTTAAGCTGAACATCAAGTCTCATTTCAACAAAAAATGCCGGCCATGTGCTTTCTTTAGAATTATATTGGGGCAGCGAGCCTATGTAGTTTTGAGATTCAAAGCCAAATTGATCATTGGTTTTTGAGTGAACCTTTGCAAGTTTCTCTCCTAATGCTCCCCAAAAGTTATCAGTTTTTTGAGTTGGCTCAAGATACTCTAAAGCCAAATAAGCTTGATTGGCCGATACTCCATGAGCCAATATTTTAGGTACAGCGTCTGCGCATCCTTCTTCAAGTGCAGCCAAACCTTTGGCTTCTTCAATAAACATTTGATGTAGCTCAGCCTTGTTTATTTTAAGAAATAGGGCATTAGCATTTTGAGCCTTAACCAAAAATGCACTGCTTATATCACCACCGCTAATTGGGCTTACCGAACATTGAGCTAAGTTTAAGCCCGTTTGTAATTGAAGTTGAGAAATGAGTTCTTTAGAAAGCATAAAAGCTCTAGAACAATCCTACGCGCTCAGATTCTATTCTATTGATGATTTCGCCTAGGTCTTCAGTTTTATCAGCAAAATTGAGATCATCAACATTCACTACTAATAGCCTACCTGTATATGATTCTATCCACGAATCGTATTTGGCGTTTAGTTTTTTAAGGTAATCAAGTCGTAAAGAGTCTTCATATTCCCTTCCACGTTTTTGAATTTGATCTACCAGAGTAGGTATTGATGCTTTTAAATAAATTAAAAGATCAGGCTTCTCAACTAGCCTGCTAAAGGTTTGAAACAACTCTTGATAGCACTCAAAATCACGTTCGGTCATTAAACCCATTTCATGAAGGTTGGTAGAGAAGATATGAGCATCTTCATAAATGGTGCGGTCTTGTATTACCGGTTGGTCTTGTTTTCTAAAGTCTAGTATTTGCTTAAAGCGCTGATTTAGGTAAAACACTTGCATATGAAAAGACCAATGCTTCATGTCTTTGTAAAAATCGCTTATGTAGGGGTTGTCAGATACGTTTTCATAATGAGCATTCCAACCGTAATGTTTTGCCAATAAGCGAGTAAGTGTTGTTTTACCTGAGCCAATATTACCGGCAACGGCAAAATGCCTAAATGGAGTTTCCTGTGTCATGTTATTTTACCTGCAATTAATAAATGCGCTTAAGACCAATCGCATCTCTCACCAAATTTAAGGTTTCGCGAGCGCTTTTACGAGCCTTTTCTACGCCTTGTTCCATTACCTCTTCCAATAGCTTTTCATCAGCTCTTATTTCAGCAATTTTTTCGTTTATGGGTTTTACAAATTCCCAAATATCAGCAGCCATTGCTTTTTTAAAGTCGCCATATCTAATGGTCATATTGTTATAGTCGTCATTAAACTTAGCGGCAGTTTCCGGATTTATTAATTCGGCAATTGTAAATAAGTTCTCAATTTCAACAGGCTTTTCTTGATTCATTTGTTCAGGTCCGCTATCAGTTTTGGCTTTCTTCATTTTCTTCAAGATGGTTTTTTCATCATCAGTTAAAAAAATGGCATTGCCAGGTCCCTCACTTTTCCCCATTTTACCGCTGCCATCAAGGCCAGGTACTTTCACAAGTTTGCCCGTAAAATTAAAGGCCTCTGGTTCTGGAATAATTTCTTGATTATAAATGCGGTTAAACCTTCCGGCAAAGTTTCTTGCCATTTCAAGGTGCTGCTCTTGATCTTTTCCTACAGGTACTTTATGGGCTCTATGAATTAAAATGTCAGCAGCCATTAATACTGGATAAGTAAGCAAACCAGCATTAATATTATCAGGCTGTTTACGCGCCTTTTCTTTAAAGCTAGTGGTACGCTCAAGCTCGCCCTTGTAAGCGTGCATGGCCAAAAGCAAATACATTTCAGCAGTTTCTGGCAGCATAGACTGTACAAATAGTGCTGATTTGTTAGGGTCAAGTCCGCAGGCTAAATATTCAGCCAACACTTGTTTTACATTAGCCTGTAAGTTTTCTGGGTTTGGATGCGTTGTAAGCGAATGGTAGTCGGCAATCATAAATAGGCAGTTGTATTCATTTTGCATTTTAATGAATTGCTTAACTGCACCAAAGTAATTTCCTAGGTGTAAGTTTCCGGTTGGTCTTATTCCGCTTAGTACTATTTCTTTTGCCGACACGCTGCTAAAATTTGGTGCAAAAATAAAGGCCAAAAAGGCAACTACAAGTCAAAACTATATATCTCCGATTGGGTGGTTTAAACTGCCGTTAGTGGTAATTATAAGTTGTTTCAAAAAGTGATTTAATACATTCGAAAGAAAAAAATGAGAAGCCACGAAATTGATTATCAAATACACGGAGACGATATGCAAACTGTTGAAGTGGAACTTGACCCGCAAGAAACCGTAATTGCCGAAGCCGGTGCTATGAACTGGATGGAAGATGGAATTAGCTTTGAAGCCAGGATGGGTGATGGTTCAGAAACATCAAGTGGTTTTTTTGGTAAATTAAAATCGGCTGGTGCAAGACTTTTAACAGGCGAATCTTTATTTATGACCCATTTTACTAATATGGGAGGTGGTAAAAAGAAAGTGGCATTTTCGGCGCCTTATCCTGGAAAAATTATGCCAATAGATTTGGCAAAAATGGGAGGCGAAATAATCTGCCAAAACGATGCTTTTTTATGCGCTGCCAAAGGAACCAAGGTTTCAGTAAGACTTAATAAAAAGTTGGGTAGCGGTTTTTTTGGTGGCGAAGGATTTATACTTCAAAGTTTACAAGGCGATGGAATGGCCTTTTTACATGCTGGCGGAACCATAGTAGAGAAGCACCTGAATGGAGAAACCCTAAAAGTAGACACTGGCTGCATAGTAGGTTTTACGTCTGGAATTGACTATGATATACAAGCATCTGGCGGACTTAAATCAATGCTATTTGGAGGCGAAGGGATATTCTTGGCTACGCTACGGGGGCATGGTACCGTTTACTTACAGTCATTGCCATTCTCTAGGCTTGCAGAAAGAATTATTAGATTAGTTCCAAGAAATCATGATAGGGGATAGCCGTTCTAATCGTCTTCCCTTATCCCTTTGAATCTTTTAAAGTTCTGATAACAGTTCTCTAATGCAAGAAGCAGCTCATAATCGGTACTTCTATTTACATACTGCTTGCTAAAGTTGCAAAAGCCCACAAGTTCTTCAATCTCATTTTCGCTGAGCTCTAAGAAATGAAGCACCACCGGCCGTTTGTAAACCGAATCAATATATGATTGCTCACGTTCGGCAGCCAATAGCAATTCTAGTTTTTTAAGTTCTCTACCTTGTTTGCTAAAGGCATTGTAAAGCGCAGTTAATGGGCCATTAATTGTAATTCCAAAGCCTTCTTTCACTGGTTCAAACTGCCATTGTGGGGCAAGCTTAATAAATACTGTATCTTTTACTTCAAGGTTCACAAAGTCGTGTTTAAAGCCCTCAAAATCTTTACCGTAAACATCAATTGGGTTTAACTCGTAGTATTCGGGCCTAAGGGTTACTGAGATAAAATATTTATCTCTATCTCCACAAACAAAGGTGTCACTTTCATGCGCAATTGAAGAGAATATGAGCGTGTCCGATTTTCGGGCACTTATAGAGAAAAAACCAGATCGAGAAGATACCCCACCACTAAAATCTCTTAGGTTAATGATGTTAATGTTTCCAACAGGAAGGGAAGAGTCGCCATCAGACAATTTCTCAAAAACATATCCCGAAACAGTCACTTTTTGTGCCATAGAATCAAAGGCCGTAAAAAGTAACAGGATGCTAAATAGTATGAAAATCTGTTTCACGGGGTAATAATAGAGGTTATGCTTGAAAGGCTGCCTGCCAAAATATAAAAAATCAGTTAACGATTAAAAACCGTTGGCTGTAACGTTTTGTTTCAGTTATTAGATTTATAATGTAAATGCCTGATTTTAAATTTATTGGAAGATTAATTACTTGATTTTGAGTGCTCAATTGCCAGCTCTTGCCATTTGCATTAACAACAAAGCAATTTTCAATTTCCTGCTCAATATTAATCACATCACCAGCCCTAAGCATGCTAGGCATTTTCCATTTGTCATCAAAGTCATTTTCAACCGAAACCGGCGGTAATATGGTGTTGGTACAGCTTCTATTGTTTAAATACAAAGTATCTACTCCTTTATTCGGAGCCATTACATTTATGCAAATAGAATAACCGGCTTCAGGAATTAAAAAAGAATCAGAAACAACATACTTAAAGGTTTGTTGCGCTCCGGGTTCAATATAACAAGTTACCAATTCAGCTTTTTGCGGACCATTGCATTCTTCATTTGCACTTGACTTCCATTTAAAAAAGAAACTTCTAAGGGTATCAGTACTCATATTGGTTAAACTGTATTGGCCATAGAAATTACAATGCAACTGGTTTCCCTCAGATTTTGAGCTTAGTGAATCAATTGATGCCAATCCAATTTGAATGTCGGCGTTTTTGGTAATGGAAGGCTTTGATAAATTAAATACCTCAAGATAGTTCTGAAACTCAATTTTGCTTAGCGCACTTTTAATTATAAAAGCTTTGTTGTTTTTAAGGTAAACATCGGCCAAGAGTATGGGGTCTTGATAAAAAGTAGTTGATCCAATATTATAGGCGTTTAAAATATCAAACTGGCTATTCATTTTGGCCAATTTAAAACTGGTCCCTTTTTTACCAAGTACAATCAAAGTATCTGAATGAAAATGTCCAGAAATTAAAGAGTCAAAGTCATTCGATAGGTTTTGCCAATTATAATCAAAAATTACAACGCCTTTTTCATTTAGCACGGCCACTTTGTGTTTGCCAATACCTATAAACCCATTACCACTTCTGGTTCTAAAAAGGCTTTTAGGCGTAAAGTCAATTACCTGACTGCCTACTACATTGCAAAACACATTAAATATATGAAACTTGTTTTTTTCAATACACACAAATTGATTATCATAAGGAAAAACTATGTCGTATGTACTTAAGGTGTCATTTTTAGATATAACCCTTCTTGTAGCAATATCATAGGTTACAACATCTTTTTTAGTAGCAAGCACCAGCGTGTTTTTGTAAATGAAATGTGCAGAGTGTATTGGCTCTTTAATATTTCTGAAAAAGTATTGAATTCTAACTGGTGCCCTGGCAATGGTGAAATCGCTGTTCAAGTGAAATATGAAATTTCCCTTTGCAGCATATCGGCAACCTTTTTCAAAATATATACCCACATAACCACCTTCTGGCTTGGTGATAATGTGTGTTAATCTGCTGTTTTCGCCGCTTATTTCAAGTTTTTCAATTATGGCAATAGAGTCTTTTGTAGTAGCTAGTGCTTTTAAACCAAAGTTGGTTTTTCCAAATTCATCTTGCCATTGCCCCATTAAATGAAGGCCGTTATTTTCATAAAACTTATTTGAAAAAGAAACATACTCCTTTTGCGTAGAATGTTGCATTTGCCCATAAATACGGCAAATGCATAAGCTAGATAAAAACAAAAGAATAGCAAGCTTTTTCATTGAAGCTAAAATAGGAAATGAAATATGGAGTAGCTGAATTTTAATACTATTAAAGAACATCAATGATGGTTTTTATGGAAGCCATTCATTAAAACAATTTATCTGTTTGATGAAAATCAGTTATTTTAGAGACCTCGAACAAACTTCTACAGGTTTCTAAATAAGATTATGTCAAAAAATCTAAGCGAACTTTCGGGTAGGAAAGGACTGAAGTATAATCTCTTTGACGAACTAGGGAAACTTGCCATTGAAGATGGCAGCCCTGATAAAGATGCCCTTGCTAAAGCGGCTGAAGAGTTTCTCGTAGGCAAAGCCAATACCTACGGTACAGCTACCTTTTACGATTTTATGCGTCCAGAAAACAAAGGCAAAAAAGCCTATGTATGTAATGGAAGCGCGTGCCTTTGTGCCGGAACACAAGATGGCGTAAGAACCCAACTTGAAAAACATTACAAAGCAGATGAAATTGGCGACATGTGCTGTTTGGGTCGTTGCCATGAGAATGGTGCTTTTCATATTGATGGAAAAAACTACTCAGCAAAGTCAGCTGCTCAAATTGCCCAAATTGCCACGCAAGGCAAGCAAAATGGAGTACAGGGCAACCAAGATAAATATGCTATTGAGTGCCATGGTACACAGGTTTTAACAGCACCCTTTCCAGGAGTTGATGCCTATTATGAACTTTTATTAAGCATGATTGAGCGTGGACAAGATGCTTGTCTCGAAGACTTGAAAAAGTCGAACATACGAGGTAGAGGGGGCGCTGGGTTTCCAATGTGGATCAAACTTGATGGTTGCAGAAAACAAGAAGCTGATCAAAAGTTTATTGTTTGCAATGCTGACGAAGGAGATCCCGGAGCCTACACTGATAGGTACTTATTAGAAGAACAACCGCATGCTGTATTATTTGGAATGATGATGGCCGGCTTTATAACAGGAGCCGATTATGGAGCCGTTTACATTAGAGCAGAATATCCAGAATCAATTGAAATTGTAGAAAACGCAATTAAAGATCTTTATGCCAAAGGTTGGCTTGGTGAAAACATAAAAGGGACAAGCTTCAATTACAATTTCAAAGTAATCAAAGCTCAAGGTGCTTATATATGCGGAGAAGAAACAGCCCTTTTAAATTCAATTGAAGGCCAAAGACCTGAAGTAAGGGTTCGTCCACCTTATCCTGTTGTAAATGGTCTTTTCAATAAGCCAACCATCGTAAATAATGTTGAGACGTTGGCTGCTGTTCACTATATCCTTGAAAAAGGTGGTGACAACTATGCTAGCATTGGCCGGGGCAAGTCAACTGGAACTAAACTACTTTCATTAGATAGCCATTTTAACAAGCCCGGCATGTACGAAGTAGATATGGGAACGCCGTTGAAAGAAGTGGTTTACAATATCGCTGGTGGATTCAAAAAGCCTGTTAAGGCGGTGCATATTGGCGGTCCATTGGGCGGCTTAGTGCCCACTCATAAAATTGAAGACCTTACCATAGACTTCGAATCATTTGCACAAGAAGGATTCTTACTCGGTCACGCGAGCATGCTTTGCGTACCCGAAGAATTCCCAATGGTAAAATATATGGAGCATTTGTTTGAGTTCACTTCACACGAAAGTTGCGGAAAATGCTTCCCTTGCAGATTAGGAGCAAAACGTGGATCAGAAATGTTTCACAAAGCCCAAAACGAAGATTATAAGATAGAACGAGAATTACTCAACGACCTCATCCATACCATGGAAACTGGCTCGCTATGCGCCTTAGGTGGTGGGGTTCCATTGCCGATAAGGAATGGGCTTCAGTATTTCGAAAATGAATTGAAACAGTTTCTAGTTTAAAGTTTAAGGTTCAAAGTTTAAAGAAGTAAATGAGTTCAGTTAGATCATTTGAAGATTTGAAAGTTTGGCAGAAAGGTTGTCAACTTTATAAAGAAATCTTTGAGATAACAAAACGCCCTGAATTTAACCAAGACTTTGACTTAAGAAGGCAACTAAGAAAATCAGCAGGCTCAATTCCAGATAACATTGCTGAAGGATACGAAAGAGAAGGAAACAGAGAATATCGCCAGTTTCTCTCAATTTCAAAAGGCTCAGCAGGTGAACTGCGCTCTCAAATACATCGAGCATATATAGTTGAGTTTGTCTCAACCATCGAAATGAAAGATTTAAAGGCCAAAGCAGAAGAAGTTAGTCGAATGCTTAAATGTCTGATGAATTATATATCAAACTCAGAAATTAAAGGATCAAAATTCATGGAACCAGAACCAAATTACGGTCAACGTGAATCCTTTAAACCTTAAACTTAACTCTTTAAACTCGTTTGACCATGTCAAAAATCGCTTATATCAACGACCGCCCTTTTGCCATTGAAGATGGCGAAACTATATTACAATTTGTAAAACGTTATCACGGACAGAATGCTATTCCGACACTTTGTGATGCACCTAACCTAGATCCTTTTGGCTCATGTAGAGTGTGTTCAGTAGATGTGGCACTAGAGCAAGGTGGAAATACCAAAACGCAAGCAAGTTGTCATACACCTGTTCAAGCAGGGAGCTACATATATCCTGAAAGCCAGAACATTCAAAAGCTACGTAAGAATATCATTGAGTTGGTTTTAACAGACCACCCCTTGGATTGCTTGACATGCGAAGTGAATGGAAACTGTGAACTACAAGATGTGGCCGCTCGTGTGGGGATTAGAGATGTTCGATACCCAGAAGGTGAAAACCACTTAGATCGTCAAAAGGATTTGAGCCACCCTTATATGACATCTGACTTGAGCAAGTGCATCAACTGCTACCGCTGTGTGCGGGCTTGTGATGAAGTTCAAGGTCAGTTCGTATTGAGCATGGCGGGTCGTGGTTTTGATAGCAAGATCATTAAAGGCATGGACGAGACTTTCTTTGAAAGTGATTGCGTAAGCTGCGGTGCATGTGCGCAGGCTTGTCCAACTTCAGCGATTAGCGATATTTTCCAAAGTAAAGCGGTTAAGGCAACTGAAACCACCAGAACCGTCTGCACCTATTGTGGCGTGGGTTGTAACCTAGAAGTAAGTACGGCTAATGGAGAAATTCTAAGTATTCAAGCACCTTATGATGCGGAAGTAAACGAAGGTCATACTTGCCTAAAAGGCCGATATGCTTTCGGATTTTATAACCACGAAGACCGCATAAAAACACCATTAATAAAGCGAAACGGAAAGTTTGAAGAAGCAACGTGGGATGAAGCTTACGACTTAATTACATCTAAATTCAAGTCAATTATTGAGTCTGACGGGCCTGATGCCATTGCGGGTATTTCCTCTGCTCGTTGTACAAACGAAGAGAATTACCTAATGCAAAAACTCATTCGTGCTGTAGTTGGAACCAACAATATTGACGGTTGTGCTAGAGTTTGCCACTCACCCACTGCATTGGGTATGCAAAATACTTTTGGTACCGGTGCGGCAACAAATAGTATTGAAGATCTGAAACATACCAATTGCATCATGGTAATTGGTGCCAACCCAACTTCGGGTCACCCAGTAACAGGAGCTCGTTTGAAGCAATTCGCCATGAAAGATGGTAATGTTTCAATTGTTATTGATCCCAGAAGAACGGAACTAGCGAAGTACGCTACTTATCATATTCCATTGCGCCCTGGAACCAATGTGGCTGTAATGAACATGATGTTGTACTATATCATTAGTGAAGGTTATGTGGCCGAAGAGTTTGTGAAAAACAGAACTGAAGGTTACGAAGAATTTGAAAAGCAAGTTTTAGCTACTGACATAAACGGAATGGCCGAGATTGCTGGTGTTGACAAGAACTTGGTTAGAGAAGCCGCTTTGGCTTATGCAAGTGCAGAGCGAGCCATGAGTTTCCACGGATTAGGCGTAACCGAGCACAGCCAAGGAACATTTGCCGTAATGCAGATTGCTGACCTTGCTATGATTACCGGAAACATTGGTAGAAAAGGCGTAGGAGTAAATCCATTACGTGGTCAAAACAACGTGCAAGGAATGGCCGATATGGGTGTTCAACCACATCAGGGCGCTGGCTACTTGGATGTTACCAATCCTGATGTAAACGGACTTTATAATAATTTTTATGGCAGAAAAGTACCAAGCCATATTGGCTATAAAATCCCAGAAATGTTTGATGCTGCCATTGATGGCAAGCTAAAAGCACTATGGATTATGGCTGAGGATGTGGTGCAAACCGACCCGAATACGCACAAGGTTAGAAAAGCCATGGACAGTTTAGATCTACTCATTGTTCAAGAATTATTCATGAGTCCAACAGCAGAAATGGCTGACGTTATCCTTCCAGGAGCATCATTCCTAGAGAAAAGCGGAACTTTTACAAATGGTGAGCGCCGTGTGCAGCGCGTAAACCAAGTGGTAGCGCCGCTTCCAGGTACCAAGGCAGATGGACAAATTGTGGTTGATGTGATGAACCGAATGGGTTATCCGCAGCCAGATTATGATCCAGCAGTGGTTTTGGATGAAATCTCTCAAATTGTGCCATTTTTTAAAGGAATTAAGTGGGCTGAGCTCGGCAAAAACGGTAAGCAATGGCCCGTGGCAGCCGACGGAACTGATACCCAAATTTTACACGGCGAAGAATTTAAACGTGGGAAAGGTCGCTTTGTATTCAACGAGTTTGCTGAAACTACCGAGATTGTTGACCACGGAAGAGAGTTCCCTTTCATATTAACTACCAACAGAGATTTGGAGCACTACAACTGCGGTACCATGACAAGGCGTACCAATAATGTATTGATTCATACGCACGATGCCGTAATGGTAAACCCTGAAGATGCCAAAGCAAAAGGTATAAAAGACGGTGATAGCATTTGCCTAATTAGCCCTCGTGGCAAGGTTGATTTACAAGCAAGAATTACTGATGAAGTACGTCAAGGCGTTTTGAGTACAACCTTCCATTTTCCAGAAATTATGGTAAATGAACTTACAGGTGACGTACACGACTCTGAAGCTATGTGTCCAGAGTATAAGGTTGTTGCCATCGACTTCCGAAAATCGAAAGGATTGGTTGGAAGAAAAACAGGTGAGATGGTTGAGGCTGGTTAAGAGAATAACTCAGACATGTCATGTTTCAAAAACATGACATGTCTTTAAAGTAGCGGCCATTGAAAAACCAAGATTTATTCATTGAAAATGAGTTTTATCATGTCTATAATAGAGCTGTTGGTATTGAAAAGCTATTTTTCTCTGATGAAAATAGACGCTATTTTTTACTCAAACTAGGTGAATACTTACTGCCCTTTAGTGAACTTCATGCCTATTGTTTGCTCGACAACCATTTTCATTTGTTGATTCGGGTAAATGAAAATGTAGAAGATAAAAAGCTTACAAATGCTTTTAGGTCTTGGTTTATCAGTTATACTAAGGCATTGAACAAGCAAAAAGGAAGAAATGGTGGTTTATTTACAAGACCATTCAAAAGAAAGCACATTAACAAAGAGTCTTATTATTCAGCAGTAATTAGGTATATCCATCATAACCCAAGAAAACATGGGATAATGTATGATTTTACAAATTATCAATGGAGTTCGTACCAAGCAATCATTTCAACTAAACCAACCAAATTAAGTCGTGATTTTGTCTTGAATTGGTTTGAAAACCGAGATGAGTTTGTCAAGTTTCATGATATAGAAAATGAGGTAGAAAGAACATTTCAACTTGAAGATTGAAATAAAACGAAGTGGCTTAGACATGTCATGTTTTTAAAACATGACATGTCTAATAGCGGATTTAGAAAATGCAAACACAAATACATGAAAGAAAGCCTGAAAAATGTCGCTAGCAAAATCAGCGCAGCCGATGTCCTGATCGTTTTGGCAGGGGCTGGAATGTCGGCCGACTCAGGAATTCCAGTTTATAGGGATAAAGATGGTTTGTGGCAAAAAGACATAGCTGTAAATGGGAGTGCAGTTCCCATCTCCGAACTTAATACGCACAATGCATTTATCGAAAACTATGAGTTAGCATGGGAATTAACAAAAGATCGAATTCAGACAATAAGTAAGGCAGAACCACATAGTGGATACATAAACCTACTATCCTTATGTGAAGAAAAAGAGCATTTTGTCATTACAACCAACATAGATAGCCTTTTTGTAAAATCTAATTTTAATGAAAATAGAATTGTTGAAATGCACGGCACATTGGAGTACTTCCAATGCCTGACCTTATGCGAAAAAGAAATTTGGTTAATGCCTGAATCATTAAACGATTTGCCACCAATTTGCCCAAATTGTGGTGGAAAAACTAGGCCTAACATTCGATTATTTGAAGACTGGTACTGGCTTTCGGTGCGTTCTAAAGACCAAGAAAAAGTGTACTCTAAGTTTCTAAAGTTGGTTAAATCTGAAAATAGAAGTGTTGCTGTTATTGAAATTGGTGCTGGTACAAAACTTCCGTACCTTAGGCAGATAGGTGAAAGGTTAGCAAAAAACGGTTGGCCAATAATTAGAATAAATCCAGTTGATGAAAATAATGAAGGTGTTATTTCGATTTGTTTGGAAGCCAAAGAAGCCCTATCACGTTTAAAGGCTCAAGGAAGTCAACTTCATTAAAGCCAGCCATTTCTTTATTTAAATCAGGAATGTGTAAGCAACTTTGAAAGTTACTTTCAATGCAGCCCTTAAGTTGAAGGTAGTTTAGCAATAGATAAATTAAGAGCCAATTAATCTTTGAAAACCTCTACGGCCCTTTTAAATGAGATTCTTAGACACTTCTTTTGCAACATAAAAATCATGAAAACGACCCTACTATTTGGCGCGGCTTTATTTCTTTTAGCATCATGCGGCGAAACTGATCTTGGAACGGAAATAGGTAATGCCTATTGCGATTGCACTGAGAAATACGAAGACTTAACTGAGCGTAATGACTGTCTGGTTAAGGTGACTGAAGACTATAAGATAAAACAAGAGGCGCTTTCAGAAGAAGAGCGAAATAAAGTTCAAAAGAAAGTAGAAGAAGTATCTGCTTCTTGCTTAGGCAGTAAATAACTGCCATTGATTAGATGAGTCTGGTTTAGAAAAAGTCTTTCCTTTTTGAATTTAGGCTAATTCTTCATTTGCTAAGGTGCTGTGTCAGCTAGCTGTCCTAACAATTTCTCTCATCTAACCAAAGTCATCATTTTTGAAGTTGACAAAGTCTAATTTGCATGAATAAGTTAGTCTTAGGCTTGAGTAATTGGTTCATATGAACCTCACCATTCTAAGACCATTAAATGCAAAGACATGAAACATCTACTTTACGTTGACGATGAAGAGATGAATATTCTCATTTTTTCTAAAGTTATGAACCGCCATTTTGATGTTACAACTGCCACTTCTGGAGAAGAAGCACTAAACATGATAAAAAAAGGTGACGCTCACTTTGATGCTGTGGTAAGCGACTTAATGATGCCTAATATAAATGGCTTCCAACTTCTAGAAATGGTTAAAGAAGTAAACCCAAATTTAAAGAGGTACATTTTCACGGCATATTTCAAAAATGAAGGATTAAGGTCAGCTATTGAATCGGGGCTTGCGATTGGTTGGTTTAAAAAGCCACTTGAAGAAGATGTAATGAAAACAAGGATATTGGAAGACCTTTCTAATTGAATTTATGTTGACATAAATAACCCGTTATGTGCAATGGGAGCTTCTTTGTAATCATCACAACTCCTACTGCATATAACGGGTTAAAAAGTGGCTGTTTTTCTATTGAAAAATTGCCTTCGAAGCGAGCATTTTCTTGAAAGAATAAATAGCCGGTATTAATTAGGAAAGGAAATACTATCTATACTATCCTATTACCTCGCTAATCTGAATAACAGGCTCTACATTGGTGTAGTTGGGCATATCTTCTAAAATTGCGGGTGCATGTTTGGCAAATGCATTAGAAAACTCTGCTGCCGAATCAAAAAGCATATTTGCAGTAACCATATAGGTTTTTGGTGAATCGGGCATTGGACCTGAGATTCCTTTATCAATTGACAAGCCTTTTACAAGGTCGCCAAACAAACCGCCAACCATAGGCAAATGCTTTTGGGTATAATATTCTATGTCAAAAGTGCTATTGTCTGTTTGCGGATACATTACTTGAACTTTTACTTGTGCCATTTTTATTTGTTTTTTGTTTTGATGATTCAAACTTCATACAAGCACAAAACGCATTAAAAAAAACCGTTCAGAAACTAGTTGATTAGCTCTAGTTGGTCAGAAATATGTTGTTTTAATTCTTCTCGTGTTTTTATTTTAGAAAACACGCTTATAGTAAAAATGGCTCCGAATAGAAACTCAACATAATTCGGAATGCTGGCTCTTGACTTTATTTCGCCCAATTCAAAAGCTCTTTCTAAAACTACAATGTAGCTCTCTCTTATATTGGCAAAATAGGGTTCGTAAAAGGGAGTAATTTCATCTATATCAGCCCGCATTTCTACACAGGTATTTACCATTAAACAGTTTCTGGGAAAGTATCCATCAAAAAGAGCATCAATTAATCCAAAAAACATATTCTCAAATGTTTTAAGGCCTCCTTTTTCATTCCTCAAAGTTTCCATGGTAGGGTCAGTTACTGTCTTAAAGTAAGATGTTAAACTGTCAATAAAGAGTTGCTCCTTGCCCAGCCTATTGTAAACCGTTGATTTACTTACGCCAAGTGCATTTGCTAAATCTTCGTTGCTAACCGCTCTAAAGCCTTTTTGCCAAAACAAGTGTTTGGCTTTGTCTACCATTTCGTTGTAAGGTTGGTTTAGGGTTCTAGGCATAGTTTAAATGGGGATTAAGTATAACATCAAGGTTTTTTGAAAAGTATTGCTCCATTTCGTGTAAGCTAAAAAAACTGCTCATACACATACCTGAGCAGTACAATGCAGTTAGTTGATCTGCGGTTTTATTATCACTTATTATTTCAAGAAAAAGTACCTTAAGTCCATCGATGTAGGTCTTTAGTTTTTCAGCAATTTCTTTTTCAGTTTTCCCTACTTCTAAAGTCATTGCAACCATAAAGCAGCCTTTTATAGCATGCGTTTCATGATTAATAAATGAGTTGAAAAACGACATCAACTTCGACTTAGGGTCTAAATCAGCATTTAGTAGTTTAATTCTGGGCTTTTGGTAGCGGTCATTATAAAGTTCAAAGGCATTCTTTAATACACCAAGTTTATTGTCAAATGCTTCATAAATTGAGAAACGATTTACCCCAGTAGTTTCTACCAAAGACTTAATTCCAGTGGCATTAAATCCTTGTTCCCAAAATAGGTAAATGGCTTTTTCTAAAAACCTATTACTGTTAAATTCTTTTGCTCTCATAGTTGGAGCACAAAGTAGCATTTTATTGCTTCTTTAAACGCTTTAGTCAAGCTTATCTCGTAAATCACTTTTTTGAAACCAACACTTTCATCATGATGGACGAAAATTGGATTCAAAAAAGTGAAAGTTTTTCCAACAAATAATCGATAAATTATTTCATAATGAGTAAGGGCTAAGTTGCCTAGATTAAGTAGAAGTAGTAATTCGTAAATTTGATTTTATGGAAAACAAGGTAGAAGAGCCAAATTTAGAGTACGGTGGGCTTTACACCTATGCCGATTATTTAAAATGGACCATTGAAGAGCGCTTTGAAATTATAAAAGGCAAGCTTTTTAAGATGAGTCCAGCACCAAAGCGGATACATTAGGAGTTTTCAGGTAAACTTTTTAATAAGATGTATAACCATCTTGAAAAACATACTTGTAATATATATGCAGCTCCTTTTGATGTGCGCCTTCCTGTAAAATCAAAAAAAAACGACAAGATCTACACGGTGGTGCAGCCCGATATTTGTGTGATTTGCGATAAGGAAAAGCTAGATGATCTTGGCTGTATTGGCGCACCTGATTTAGTGGTTGAAATCCTAAGTAAAGGCAATAGTAAAAAAGAGCTTCAGCAAAATATGAAGTGTATGAAGAGTCCGGAGTTAAAGAATATTGGATTGTTCAGCCCGATTTTGAAAACATTTTGATCTATACTTTGATTGATGGCGCTTATGTGCCCTCGAAATTGTTTACCCGAGGTGATATAATCTCATCCAAAGTAATTGAAGGTTTTAGTCTTAACCTTGATGAGTATTTCGCTTTGATGGATGAATGATTTAATCACTCGATGGATTAAAATCCATCGATTCTGATTTTCTGATACCGTCGTTTCGAAGCTCCAGCTTCGAAATGAAACAAAATAAAGTCACTCCTGCGATGCTTGTAATCATGGCTATGGCCCAAAACAATCCAATCATCCAAAATCCAACATCAATAATTTCATGATCTCAAAGGTATCTTTGCTCGGCTTTTATGATTCCAAAGGAGATAGTAAACGATATAATTGAACGAGCCCATGTTGATGAGGTGGTGGGGGAGTTCGTCAACCTTAAAAAGCGTGGTACCAATTATTTGGGGCTATGTCCTTTTCATCAAGAGAAAACACCATCTTTTACCGTTTCGCCAAACAAGGGTATTTACAAATGCTTCGGTTGCGGGCAAGGTGGCGACTCCGTAAAGTTCTTAATGGAGCATGAGCACTATACCTATCCTGAAGCGCTAAAATATCTAGCTAAAAAGTATGGCATTGAAGTACCTGAACAAGAGCTAACCGATGAGCAGAAAGAGACTTATAGCAAGCGCGAGAGCATTTACATAGTGCTTGATTATGCTCAGAAATTCTATCAAGAGCAACTAAAAACCAGCGATCAAGGTGAGCTTATTGCCTTGCCATATGTGAAAGAAAGGGGCATTAGCGATGAGAGCATTGAGAATTTTATGGTTGGTTATAGCCCTGGCGGATGGGATGTCTTTAGCCAAGCCGCACTTAAGGCAGGCTACAAAGAAGAGTATTTGGTTGAAGCGGGTTTATCAATAAAGCGGGATAATGGTAATTTAATTGACAGATTTAGGGAGCGCATAATGTTTCCTATTCATTCATTATCGGGCCGAACTATTGGTTTTGGTGGACGTATAATGAAAACCGATAAGAAAGAAGCCAAGTACATAAACAGTCCTGATAGCGAAGTTTACAACAAGAGCGAGGTGCTCTACGGCTTATTTCAAGGCAAGAAAGAAACCAAAAGCACTGATTTGTGCTACATTGTTGAAGGTTATACCGATGTAATATCGCTTCACCAAAAAGGCGTAACCAATGTAGCGGCAAGTAGCGGAACTAGCTTAACAGAGGGTCACCTTAGATTGGTAAAGCGCTATACCAACAATATTTGTTTCTTATTTGATGGTGATGCTGCTGGTATAAAGGCATCGTTAAGGGCCATTGATCTCGCGCTTGAAGAAGGACTTAATGTAAAAGCGCTAGCCTTGCCTGAAGGTGAGGATCCCGATTCATTTGCAAAAGCTCACAACACAGCTGAGATAAAGGCTTTTCTAGAAGACAATGCAAAGGATTTCATCATCTTTAAAACTGATCTGCTTCTACCGGAAGTCGGCGATGATCCTATCAAGAAGGCTGATGCTGTGGTACAGATCGTAAAGTCAATTGCATTAATTCCTGATACGCTGAAAAGGAGTATTTATGTACAGCAATGTGCCAAACAGTTAAGAATTGATGAAACAGTTTTGGTAACTGAGCTTAATAAGCAACTTACCAACGTACTAAAGCAAAAAGAAAAAAAGTGGAAAGAAGAAAGTGAGCGCAATGAAGCCCCTTTACCTTCTCAAGTTCCACCCGAAGAATTAGGTCAAGAGCCGCAAAGGCTTGAGAAAGAAGTTGACCTAATGGCGCATCAAGAAGAGCAGTTGGTTAAATTCATTTTACGCTTTGGGCATTTGATGTATGATGATGAGCAGATGGAAACCGTGGCTGAGCACATTCTTGAATTCATTGAAGAGCATGATGCGCATCCAGAGAACAAATTACTGGTATTGATTTTAAAAGAGTATGAAGACCATTTGCACCATTGGGGTGTAGCCGAGTTAAAGGATTTTCTACATCACGAAAACGAAGAAATAAGACAACTTGCAATAGAATTCTTAGAAGAAAAGTATCAGGCCAGCGAAAATTGGATTAAGAAAATAGGAATGAAAATCAGAACCGATGAAAACTACCGTACCACCATGAAAAGGGTGTTGGCAAGGTATAAACTTTCGTTGGTGCAGCAACTCATAAAACAGGCTATGGAAGAGATAAAGGGCAATACCGAAAGCGATGATATGCTCATTGCACTAAAGGCTTATAAATCTCTTTTAAACACCAGGAAAGAGATTGCAGATGTTTTGGGCATAGTGGTATTCTAGCTTCGGCCTCGCTCAGCTGCTATACCAGCTTTAAACTTCAACAAAATTCCATTCCACACTTAGGCTAACAAGTTGACTTGTCATAATAAACTGTGCTCGTTTCCTTTGTTGCTCAAACAAACTAGTTATGCTTCGTATTTCCTTACTTTTTATTGCCATTACTGCGTTTTTTGGCTTTAAAACTGAATTTGAAAATAGACAAGATGCCCTTGATTATCTAAATAACGCTAATATTTGGATAGGTGGCATGCCTGAGTTTCGGCTTGACGAGAGCAATAGAATGCTAAATGTAATTCTAAAATCGGAACAAGGTTCAGTAGTGGCTAATATTCCATTAGACAAGATTACAACTGAACTAAAGACTGAAAAACTAATTACTGTTGAGCTTAATTGCAAAAACGGAACATACTGTGCAACAGCTAATTCTGGAGACGAATTGGCCGAAACTGACGGCCTTACTCTTGTAATGAGCAGCACTTTTGATGACGGTACTTACCGCGATAAATACATTGAACAAGGCGCCAAAGTAGCTAATGCTATTGATTATTTAGCATCATTCTATAAAGAATAGAATTTAATTTTATAAACAGAAAAAGCCCCATAATGGGGCTTTTTCTGTTTATGCGTTAAGGTTTGTTTTTACTTAACGTACATTTTTTTGGTAACCACTTCGTTGCCAATAGCCATGGTTACAAGGTATAATCCAGAGTTAAACTCATTAAGATTTATAGCAACTTGGTCGCCGTTTATTCTGTGGTTTTGGGTGTATACAATCTTGCCAGTAATGTTAATTACTGAAACACTCACTTGATTGCCTTTGTTAGCATCAAGACCTTTTATAAAGAACTGACCATTTGAAGGGTTAGGATATAAAACGGTAGACTTAAGTGTTTTCTCAGAAACACTTACACCGCCCATAGCTATACTTCTGATTTTATTATTACCGTAGTCTGCAGCGTAAATTGTACCGTTGTCTTCATTGTAAAGTAATTGATAAACGGTTTGAAAACGTGCAAAAGTATCTTTTACATCAACTGCGTTCCCACAATCATTAGCAAATCCACTACCTGCAAAAACTGTAAAATATTTATCGCCTTCGTCCCAAGTTCTAATGGTACAACCATCTGACATTACCCAAGTATTGCCAATCTTTTCTAAATCAGTAGCGTTAAAAATACCACCAAGGTTATATGACCAACCAAAGTCAGGCTCAAGATCAATGGTAGTAACTTTTCCATCTGATATTTTTCTAAGTGCTGTTCCATCAGCAACATAAATATCGCTTCCGTCAATGTAAAGCCCTGTAGGAGAAGTGAAAGTAGCTTTAGTTAAAGCATCGCCATTTGCACTTCCAGAAACGCCCGCTTGCCCGGCAACTATTGTAACCGAACCTGTAGCATCAATTTTTTTAATAACGTAGTTCTGTCGGTCAGCTACATAAACATTTCCACTAGCATCCGCTTCAATATCGCTTGGATCGTTAAACCCGCCCACATCGGTTGCTTTTGTTGAAGTAATTGTAGTTAAGCTACTAATATTTAAAAATCGAATTACATTATTGCCCGCATCACAAACTGCTAAAACCTCAACACCACCTCGCTCAATGGCCAAAATTCCTTTTGGTGAGTCAAATCTCATGCCTACACCTTGACCATCTACATATCCTGGGTTGTTTACACCACCTGCGGCAACCTTTCTTTTATCGTCGTTATCAAAATATGCAATATTATGCTCACCACTGTTTGATACCCATAAATTACCACGGCTATCGTAAGTCATTCCATAGGCACCTGCGCTATTTCCATAATTGGTTACTTCATAGCGTTGCGCCCAAGCAAAGCTTATGGTTAAAACTAGAAGCAGAGTTAATAGTAAATGTTTTCTTTTCATTTGTCGGTTTTGTTTACGATTCTCAAAAGTATTAAATAAAGCCCTTTGTTAAGTTCTTGAAATCACTTCTTCAACACTTGATTCTATATCTGACATTAAATTTACCCTATTACTAGGCTTAAAATCATGACCCATAATTTGTTTATAAAGTTCAAAATATCGGTCTCTAATTATGTTTACCCTTTCATCGCTCATTGCAGGCATACTTTGCCCATCAAGGCCCTGAAAACCTTCGCTTATAAGCCACTCTCTTACAAACTCTTTGCTTAAATGTTTCTGAGGTTTGGCGTCTTTTAGATTCTGGTCGTAATTATCAGCATAAAAGTATCTTGATGAATCAGGAGTATGCACTTCATCAATAAGAATTATCTTGTCGTTAAACATTCCAAATTCGTACTTCGTATCTACCAAGATTAAGCCTTGCTCAGCTGCCATTTCAGTTCCACGTTTAAACAAGGCTCTGGTAAAGTGCTCAAGTTGGGTGTAAACTTCTTCTGAAACTATACCGCGTTCAAGAATTTCAGCTCGGCTAATGTCTTCATCATGTCCTTCTTCAGCTTTTGTGGCGGGGGTAATTATTGGCTCAGGAAATGCTTGGTTTTCTTGCATACTTTCAGGCATGGGTTCTCCGCATAGCGTGCGTTTTCCCGATTTATATTCTCTCCATGCATGACCAACGCAATAGCCGCGTATTACCATTTCTAATCTAATGGGTTCAGCTTTTACACCATAAGCCACAGCAGGATGCGGAGTTTCTACTAGCCAATTTGGAACAATATCTTTTGTTTCATTCAAAAAGTAAGCAGCAATGGTGTTTAATACCTCACCTTTATGTGGAATTGGTCTGGGTAAAATATGATCAAAAGCTGAAATTCTATCGGTAGCCACCATTACAATGTGCCGGTTTTTTAGCTCGTAAACTTCTCTTACTTTACCGGTGTATTTGCTATTTTGGCCTGTAAACTCAAAGTTTGTTTTTTCTAAACCTATGTTGCTCATTTCGTTTCATTTTTATCGTTGTCGTATGCAGTAATAATTCGTTTTACCAAATTGTGCCTAATTACGTCTCTGGTGTCAAAGAATATTTGCTCAATTCCGTTTACGTGTTTTAGAATTCTTAGTGCCGTTGGTAAGCCACTTCTCACTTTTGATGGCAGGTCAATTTGGGTTAAGTCTCCTGTAACAATAATCTTAGCTTCTGGTCCCATACGCGTTAAAAACATTTTCAGTTGCGCTTCGGTACAGTTTTGTGCTTCATCTAAAATTACAAAGGCATTATTCAAAGTTCTACCTCTCATAAATGCTAAAGGCGCAATTTCAATTACCCTATTTTCTACAAGCATTTTTAGTTTTTCTGGGCTTAACATATCGTCAAGCGCATCATAAAGCGGGCGCAAATAAGGATCAATCTTATCTTTAAGATCACCCGGCAAAAAGCCCAGATTTTCTCCTGCTTCAACGGCGGGTCTGGTTAATATAATTTTCTTTACCTGCTTTTGCTTTAGCGCTTTTACAGCCAAGGCCACACTAGTATAAGTTTTGCCCGTACCCGCAGGCCCAATGGCAAATACCAAATCGTTTTCAAGTACTTTTTCAACCAACTCGTGTTGGTGAATAGTTTTTGCTTTTATCTGAGCGCCTCCATCACTTCTTACAATTACCCCACCTTTTTGTACCGCAATTTCTTTTTTCGAGTCATCTTTAGAGTTGCTCAAAATTTCGGCCACCTTTTCTGCGTTTAGTGGCGAGTGTTTAGTGAGTTTTATAATTAATAGCAGTTTTTCTTCAACTACATCAATGTCATCTTCTTCGCCTTTAATTGAAATTTCATTTCCTCGTGCTACGAATTTTACTTGAGGGAAAGCTCTTTTTAGAAGGTTCCAGTTCTCGTTGTTGGTTCCAAAAAGCTCAACAGGGTGCACTTGCTCCAGCAAGAATTTTTTTTCTATCAAACCGTCATTCAGTTTACAGTTTAAAATCTAAATTTATTGGCAAAGGTCTCTAAATTCTAATCAAAATAAATGATTTTTAATGGCTTCAAATAATTGCTATGTCTTTAATATGCTTCGTTTACCAATTGGGTTTTGAAACTTGGCCCGTGCACAGCACACTTCTCACAATTTAGCAAGCATTTAGACCCAAAATCAGATATTTTTGCCGCCTAAGAAAAGCACCTAATGCCCGTTGTTACCCTTACCTCTGATTTGGGAACTGCCGACTACCAAATTGCGGCGGTTAAAGGTGTTTTGCTCGGTGCGCATGAGCAGCTCAATATTATTGATATTACACACTCAATAAAGCCGTTTCATTATATAGACGCGGCATATGTGCTTGAGAATTGTTTTAGAGATTTTCCTTTAGGAACTATTCATATTGTAGGGGTTGAAGGTGATTTTTTACGCAGAAAAGAATGGCTTATTGCCAAGCTTGACGACCATTACTTTTTCACCAAAAACAATGGTTTGCTTTCTCTTATATCAAGCCAAGAGCCCCAATGGGTTTATCAACTCAACATTGAAAGTAAGCAACAGTTAAAATTTCCGATGCGGAGTTTATTGGCTGCTGCTGCCGTAAAATTTCTAAAAGGAACAAAACCTGAAGAGCTAGGAATACCCATTGAGAAAATCATTAGGCGCCGATTAATGCAACCCTCAATTGGCAGCAATAGTATTACCGGAGTTATTTTAAGAATAACACCATATAATAATGCAACAACAAACATTCATAGAAGAGATTTTGAATCATTTACTGGATTAAGTAGTTGTAAGATTCACTACAACAAAATGGACTATTTTGATAAGATTCATAATTCATATCATGATTTACCAGAGGGTGTGGCCGGTTGTTTTTTTGGTTTTAATGGCTATTTAGAGTTGGGAATTCACGGAGGTAATGCTAAAAATTTATTAAGCTTTATTGAAGGTAAAAACATTAGAATTGAATTTGAGTAGATGATTACAAGAGTGGTGAAAATGAAGTTTAGAGCAAATGGTGTTGAGCCGTTTCTTGACAATTTTAATACTGTGAAAACACGTATAAGAGGGTTTGAAGGATGCGAACATTTGCAATTATGGAGAGATGTAAATGATAAGAACACCTTTTTTACTTACAGCAAATGGCAAAGTGAAGATCATTTGAATAAGTACAGAAATTCAGATTTATTTAAAGCAGTTTGGAAGTTTACAAAATCTCTTTTTGATGATAAGCCAGCCGCATGGAGCGTGCAGCAAGTTGAAATTTTAGAATAGACTTTAAGCAAACTTAAAACAGGGCATAAAGCAATTGCATTAAATTGCAACCCATATGCAAAGAGCAATTGTAATTATAGCTTTTTACTTGGTTAGTTTTCAATTACAAGCTACTGATTATTTTGGAAGCCGAGGCCCAATTGCACGTTCGCTGGGTGGTGCTTCGCTTACTTTAGCCAATCCTTGGTCAGCGTTTAATAATCAGGCTTCTTTGGCTCAAATTCAAAATTTTTCGGTTGGGGCGGCAGCTACGAGAGTTTACAACATAGATCAGCTTTCTATGGCCAGCATGGCAGCAGCTATTCCAATAAATTCGGCAGCTACCATTGGTGTAAGCTTTGATCACATGGGGGTTACCGATTTGTATGGTTTGCAAAAGCTAGGTGTTTCTCTAAGCCGATTTTATGGAGATAATTTTGCGGTAGGCTTACAACTAGAGGGGCTTTACCTCAATATGTTTGACTATGGCAACCGAGCTATTTTAAATGCTCATTTAGGGTTTCTTGTATTACCCTCAGACAACCTAAAACTTGGTTTGCAAATTCAAAACCTATTTGGGCAAGTGCTTATTGAAAGCATAGACGAACGCCTGCCAGTAATTGCAAGAATTGGCGGTAGCTATGAGGTAAACGAGAAGTTTAGCTTTTTGGCAGAAACCAGTTTAAGCACCAATAGACCTTCTAAATTTCATGCAGGTGTAGTTTACAAGCTTAACGAAAAATTGAATCTACGGGGTGGATTTTCAACCAATCAACTAGAATCAAGCTTTGGCATGGATATTAAGTTGAAGCAGGTTTGTATTCTATTGGCTTTTAGCTATCACCAATACTTAGGCACCACGCCAGAAATGGGCATTAGCTATGCGCAAAACTAGTTTCACCCTATTTTTTTTAGTAAGTGCTTTAATACTTAAAGGGCAAATAAGCAAAGAGCAAATTGTAGCTCAGGTAATGGAATACTTACTAGAAACAAGTGAAGAAGAACTTGATTTTACCGATTTGCAAGTAGACCTATTGGGTCAACTGCAAAAGCCCATAAACCTAAATAAGGCAGATTTTAATGACCTTAACCAATTAGGCTTTGTTTCTGAAGCTGAAATTGTAGCAATTATTACGCATAGAAATGAATACGGCGATTTTTTAGGAACTTTTGAGTTGCAAGCGGTTGAAGGCTTAAGTGGCGAAACCCTTAGGCTTTTGCAATACTTTGTAACCTGTACCGAGTATATGGATGATGAAAAAACCACCCTAAATAAAGTGCTTACGGGCAGTGGAGGAGAGTTTATATTGAGGTACCGTACCATTTTAGAAGACCAAGAAGGTTATAAACTAGATAGTTTAGGCAATAGCGACTATTTAGGAGGTCAGTACCAACTCTTTAATAGAGCTAGTTATCGCTATAAAAACAAAGTTTCGCTCGGTTATACTGCCGAAAAAGATATGGGCGAAGAGTTTTTTAAAGGCAGCCAGCAAAATGGTTTCGATTTTTACAGTGCCCACTTATACGTAGGTAAAATAGGAAAACTCAGAAGCCTTGCCATTGGCGATTATCAAGTACAATTTGGTCAAGGTTTGACCCTTTGGAGCGGTTTATCATTTGGAAAAAGTGCCGACGCCATGAATGTAGTTAGACGTGCTAGAAAAATACAACCTTACAGATCGGTAAATGAGAATCAATTTTTGCGAGGAGCAGCTATAACCATTGGCGGAGATAAAACACAGTTTAGTGTTTTATACAGTCAAAAATATGTAGACGGTAATTTAGAAGAAGACACACTGAATAGTGAAGAAAGCTATTTCACTGCTTTGCAGATTTCAGGCTTTCATAGAACAAAAAATGAGGTAGCTGATAAAAACAAGATTCAAGAAAGAATTTTTGGAGCCAATTTAGAAACCCAAATAAAAGGCATCACATTTGGGGCCACTCAGGTTTTCTATAATTATAATCCATCATTACAAAGAAATGCACGGCCATATCAGTTTCATGAATTTGGCGGTAGTAATCTTAGCAATACTGGGCTGTACTACAACGGGCTAATTGGCAGAATTTATGTGTTTGGCGAAACTGGCGTTTCTGACTTTAAAACCAACACTTTAAGCAGTATTAACGGAGCCGTTTTTTCACTCACCAATAAGGTTGAGTTGGCTGCAATCTATAGGTATTATGATCCTGAGTTTAATGCGCTTTATAATGGCCCGTTTAGGGAACAAAGCAGGGCTAAAAATGAGGTGGGCTTCTACACTGGCATGCACATAAACTTTAGCGACGCTTTAAAATTGAGGCTTTATTTAGATCGTTTTCAGTTTCCGTGGTTGCGATTTAGAACCGATTTACCATCAAGAGGTCATGAGTATTTGGCAGAATTGAATTATAGGCCAAGCAGAAATTTTGAAATGTATGGTAGAGTTAGAACACAAATTAAAGAGCAGAATTTGCCGGATAATGAAACTCCACTTAATGTGTTATCTGCTCACAACAACACCCACTACAGGTTTCAATTCAGGTATAAAATCACAAAAGAACTAACTACCACTAGTAGGGTAGAATATTCCAGTTATAGAATAGATGATGAATCTCCGGCAAATGGTGTATTGCTTTTTCAAGACCTTGCGTTTAGACCCCTTGAAAAGCCATATCAAGTAATTGGCCGCTATGCGATCTTTAATGTTGATGATTTTAATGCTAGAATTTACACCTACGAAAATGATGTATTGTATTCCTACTCTATTCCGGCTTACCAAGACCAGGGCATGCGCTTTTATTTACTTACTAGAATCAAACTAAAACGCCGCGTTGATCTTTGGTTTAGATACAGCCAAACTACCTTTTTTAACCGCAATCAGATAGGTAGCGGTAATGAATTAATAGATGATAATACACGAAGCGAAGTAAAGGCTCAAATACGAGTTAGATTTTAAGTTTTAATTACCACACAATTTCAAAAGCATTAAGTCAATTAATATTTTTAGATTTGTCCGCGCTCAACTACAGGCATAAATAAGCACAAATGAAGATAATAGCTATCAGAGCAGTTCTTTGGGTTCTCATAATCTTTTTAGGTTATAAAGTATTTGATGTAATTTATCAAGACATCCATTTTGCAGCAGTAAAAACCAGAAAGGAAACTGCTAGAGTAGTTAAAATGGAGAAAATAAGAACCCTTCAATTTACATTTAGAGATGAAAACAGACGTTTTGCAAAAAGTTGGGACGAACTAAATACGTTTGTTGATTCTGGTGTAATAAACGTGGTAAAAGTTATTGGCGATCCAAACGATACAACACAAGTTGTACAAAGAGATACCACACAGGTAAGTGTGCTAGACTCAATATTTAATGGCGATAGAGCTTATTTCGATACCATTTGGCACATACCTTATGCAGGTGCAAATGATTCATTTAAAGTTGAAGCTGACAAGATTAATTTGAGAGGTGTAAGAGTAGACGTAATGCAGATTACCGATACCAAGCCTATATTTCAAGATCCAGAACAAGAAGAGCCAAGTGGACCAGACGAAGATCCATTGCAAATTGGCAAAATGTACACCGCTAACTACGACCTGAATCGAGACCCCAGGAAAAAGTAATTTACAATTTATGTTCGGCTAAGCTTACACCCGAGCTTACTGCTCAATGTACTGCTTATCAAGTACTTTCAAATGCCGGATACACGGTGGTTTTATACCACCCAGAGCAATCTGTGTTTATGGCACTGCTGTCAACCATTGGTGCCAGGTATGCGCAAACTAATATTGAAAGAAGCCAAGCACCCTGGTTAAATTGGGATACTCGGCACACGTACAAGGCTATAAAATCAAATGGATTTGCTTTGGTGCCACAGATGGTTTTTGATTCTGACCAAATGCCAACCTATTTTAAATCTACTGGATTAGATTATGGTGAGCAAAGTAGGCTTGTTATTGATGAAATTGAACTTGCGAGAACACTAATGGTGTACGATCACAAGGGAACCGAATCACACAACAACCTTTATGCCTGCCTCATAAATCAACTTTTGGCTTATCAGAATTTACAAAGCCAAGATTACATACATTTTCATTTAGATATAGATTCACTTCTAATTGTTGTGGTAAAAGGTGGTAAACTTCAAATGGCAAATCAATTTAGCTTTAGCGCCAAAGAAGATATATTGTACTATTTGGCGGCTTCAGTAAACAATTTTGAGCTCGATCTTAAAACCAGTCCTATTACCTATAGCGGCTATCTAAGGCCAAAAACAGACCTAAAAAAATTGCTTCACGAGTACTTTCCTGACCTAAAGCCCACAGGGGTTTCTGCATCGCTAAATTTTGACACTTGTATTAACCCAATGCACCAAGTGTTTTATGCCGATGTGTTTACTTTGCCGCTATGCGCATTATAGCAGGATCAAAGAAAGGATATCAAATAAAAGCTCCGCAAGGTTTACCTACAAGACCTACTACCGATAGGAGTAAAGAAAGTCTTTTTAATATTCTTAATAACTGGTACAATTTTGAGAATTGTGATGTGCTTGATATTTATGCGGGCACCGGAAATGTTACTTACGAGTTTGCATCACGTGGTGCCAAAAGCGTGATTTGTATTGATAGGTTTAAGGGCTGCACCGATTTTATTTACAGTGAAGTTGAAAAGCTTAACTTTAATCAGGTGCAAGTGGTAAGGGAAGATGTAATCAATTTTATAAAACGCTGCCCTGAGAAGTTTGATATAATTTTTTGCGATCCGCCATTTGCCACAAAAGATTATGAGCTGCTACACAAAATTGTATTTGAAAGAGAACTATTAAATAAGGATGGAATCTTTGTGATGGAGCATCATTCTGTGCACGATTTCTCTAAGTTATCTCATTTTTTACAAGCTCGCCATTACGGTCAAAACGTAATGAGTTTTTATGGGGATGAATAAAATTGCAATTTTCTTATCTACAATGCAGCTTTAGTATCTGACCAATGTTAATGATTTAACGATACACAATAAAAAAGCTAAATTGCGTTTGTGCTATCGGTGCAACCAAAAATGTAAAATGCACCTTTTCATCAACACTCTTAATCATTAACTATGAAACAATTCAAAATTATGCTGGCTTTGGTTTTTGCCTTTGCCTTTACAAGTAGTTACGCTCAAATTTCTGCAGAAAGCCCAGGAACCTGGAAACTTAAATCGTTGAAATCAAACTTAGGCGCCCATGGAGATCATTTCTTTAAAATGAATCTTGATTATATGGAAGGCAGAATTAACGATGATAGTTACCAAAGGCTAGATTTAACAGGCTATGAAGCACAAGACCATGTTATTAATACCACCGGCGTAAATATTAACCTTGGTGCCATTTTTTCTAGAACACCAAAAAACACTGGTTTTGGAAAATACGAGGCTTTTGAGGTAAACCTTGGCGTACATGCAGGACGTGAAGTAATGATAGATTTTTATGACCATCAATCTACTGATATGTATTCAAACTCAATCACGTATTGCGATATGCAAAATGAGCTTAACCTATCAGGAGTTTATAGGAGAGGTATTTCATTTTTTAATGTAATGAACATTTACACCGGAATTGGCTTAAGTGCTGGTAGTACAATTGGAAGCCAAATGTGGATTTTTGGAAATACAGGTTCAAATAATGACATGTCTTACGCGTTGCAAGAAAGTGTGGTAGGTAGAGCCTTTATACCAGTAGGAGGAGAAATAGTACTAATGGATAAATTAGCCTTAAATGCCGAAGCCAGACTAGGAATGGGCTATTCTCATTCTTTTGGTCATGGTGGTTTTGGCAATATGAATTACTCTGTTTTGGCAGGGTTTGCCTGGAATATATAAAAGACAAATAAAAAGAAATTGTGGTTTTCTTTTGTTTATTGAAGCCCGTCAAATTGATCATTGACGGGCTTTTTCTTTATTTGCTATAATGAAACACCAAGAGCTCTATGAACTACTAGAGCGCAAGTACCAACAGTTTAATACTTCTGCTTTTATTGACGATGATCCTGTTTGTATTCCGCACGAGTTTAGCCAAAAAGAAGACATAGAAATTGCTGGATTTTTCGCGGCAACTTTTGCGTGGGGGCAACGTATAACCATAATAAACAAGTGTAAAGAATTAATGAATTTAATGGATTGGGCACCACATGATTTTGTGCTAAACCATTCTAATATTGACCTTGAACGTTTGACTAACTTCAAGCATAGAACCTTCAATTTTGTAGATCTTACGTTTTTTATAAAACGTTTAAAGCAAGCGTACCTAAATGAAGGAGGATTAGAAACTCTTTTTTCAAAGGGAAATAGTGCTAAAGAAAGACTTACAAATTTTGAGCTGGCTTTTAAAACTTACGAAGGATTTGAAACCAGAACCGGAAAGCACATTGCCACACCAGCCAGAAAATCTACCTGCAAACGATTAAATATGTACTTGCGTTGGATGGTGAGAGACGATAAAGGAGGGGTAGATCTAGGAATTTGGAAGCGTATTTCGCCCAAAGAGCTAATGTGTCCTTTTGATGTACATGTAGAGCGTGTAAGTAGAAGCCTTGGATTATTAAAGCGCAAGCAGCGCGATTGGCAAGCGGTTGAAGAGCTAACAGAAAACCTAAGAAAGTTTGATCCAGAAGATCCGGTTAAATACGATTATGCTTTATTTGGTCTTGGAATTTTAGAAAAAGTGGTGTGAACCGAAGTGAAGTAATTAAGGAGACGGCAGCCCTAGTGCAAAAAGACTTCTATTTTGAAGATTTAAAGGATAATCTGCCACAAACTGTTGAAGATGGATACCAACAAATCTTGGACGCATTGGCCAAGCGCATTGCCCATATGCTTGATTATGAATTTGAACTATTGATGCAAGTTTTCTATCGAATTGATCTTAACGAGCAAAAGGTAAAACAAGCAATTGCTTCTGCAGATGCGCCATCTGAAAAACTAGCCCATTTGGTAATTGAACGCGAAATGCAAAAGGCACAAACGAGGATGGTTTATAAGAAAAGGAATTTTGATTATCGTATGTAGTCTTGGGTTTTACTCCTTCTTAGTTATACGCAAATACTATTTTTGAAAAATGAGCGCCAAAGAAGAAATACTTTTTAAACTGAAAAAAGCAAAGGATGAACTTGCTAAAAAATATCCTATTGCTTCATTGGCGCTTTTTGGTTCGTATTCAAGAGACGACTATACTCAAGATAGTGACGTTGACATTTTGGTGGAAATTGATGGGAGAATTGGGTCGGAATTCATTGATCTTGCTTTTGACCTTGAAGATGTAATTGGTAAAAAGGTTGATTTGGTTTCGAGAAATGGAATTAAGCCTAGGTATTTTAACTTTATTAAAAGTGACCTAATCTATGTCTAAGCGTGATAACATGACCTTGATTCATGATATGCTTGAGTCTGCTCTAAAAATCAAAAAATACACACAGGAATATGACTACAATAAGTTCATTGAAGATGATAAAACAATAGATGCAGTTGTTAGAAATTTTGAAATAATTGGTGAAGCGTCTTCAAAAATTGACCCAGACTATAAAATTGACCATGCGAATATTCCTTGGCGAAAGTTAAAAGGCTATAGAAATAGATTAATTCATGAGTACTTTGGGGTTGACTATCAAATAGTTTGGGAAATCATCCAAGATGACCTTTCTGGATTGATAGAAGCCATGGAAGAAATTATAAGTTCATAATCATTCCTAAAGCCACTATATAATAAAACAAAAAACCCGCTCAATTTGAACGGGTTTTAAATATTTTGGAACTCAGTATTGAGTTTATGCTTCTTTTTTGCTTGCGCAACAGCCACCTTTAGCAGCTTCTTTTTTGCCTTCGCATTTTGCTTTTTCTTCAGCAGAACAGCAAGCCGCCTTTTTACCTTTTCTCTTTTTCTTATCCTTATCTTTCTCTTTTTCCTTCTCAACTAATACTGTTGATGCATCTTCGTTTGCAATTACCGCATAGCTGGCGCTAACACCACCAATCATCATGAATGCAGCAAGTCCTAATCCTAAAACTATCTTTTTCATTGATTTATATTCTTTATTGATTAACAATATTAGATAAAACCGACACCAACTCAAAATTAGAAGAAGTTAAAAAAGTTATAATAACACATGGGGTTTACCTATTACTTCTTTTCCGGTAAAGTCGAATACCAAGTACAATGCCAATTGTAATTAAGATGAACGGCCATATATTTACGAGTGCTACAAAGAATAAAACTAGGTTTTCCCATCCATTGCTAAACCCCCTTGAGAATTTAGAACCGTAACCTTTTTCTTCGGCGGTCAGCTCATAAAATGTTACGGCAAGGGTTGAGAAAGAAACACGATCTTGTAAGTATTTTAACCTGCCTTCAATTGATTCAATCTCAGACCTTAAAAGGCCAATTTGTTTTTCAATTTCTAAAACTTCAATTACGTTATTGGCTTCTTTAAGCAGCTCAATGTAGCGCTGCTCAAGTTCCTTTTTTGTTTTTAGTCTAGCTTCAACATCAAGAAATTCTTCGGTAACGTCCTTTACTTCAATTACTTTATCGTCGAATTTTTCTACCCCTTTGGTGGCTTCATTTAGAAAGTTATCAAAGTTTTTAGAAGGAACTCTAATTTTTAAGGTATTGCTTTTTTTTCCTGAGTAATTGTATTCTTGGTCTGAAGACACATAGCCATCGTATTTATTTACCGCCTTAAGAATAGTTGTTCTAGTCTCGTTCAAATCATTGGTTTCAAACTCAACTTCACCTTCTTTTATAAGCTTTCTTTCGTTGGGGTTTTCTGCTTTTGATTCAATATTTGCTTCTTTACTGGCCGAGCTTTCTAGCACAAAGCTGCCGGATTCAGGAGTTTCTAAATTTCGTTCGCACGCAACAAAAGAAAAAAGAAGTAATAGCCCTAAGCAGTGTTTTAAATGTGTAGCAATCATGTTGATAGGTTGTTTTTGAAACTAATCAACGGGTAATTCTACATTAATTGCTTCGGTCTCATACTCTTTAGCTTTATTAACGTTCCCCTGATTCATGTATATGGTGTAGAGGTAGTTTTTAGAGTATTGATCATTTGCGTTTAGCTCCAAGCAGCTTTCAAATTGTTTTATCGCCTTATCATAATTTCTCATTCTAAAATGGGCGATTCCCGCATTGAAATGTGGTGCGTGCTCAAAAGCATTTATTGCAATGGCTTTTTGGCAAAGCGCCAAACCTTGTTGGTTTTTACCAACGCGTAGTAAACCAACAGAGCGCTTGGTGTACCAATCTACCAATATGGCCTGCCCATTTTCATCATTCGGCGCAAAAGCATGAAATGTTTCCATGAGCTTTATTGCCTGATCGGTATCATTCGCATTTATCATTTCTATTGCCGCATTGTAGCAAGCGCCCGCATGGTTTCTTCTTATGCTCTCAAGATTTCCCAGTTTTAGCATGGCTACTTCGTACTGTTTTACAGCATCGGTATTTTTACCCTGCAACATTTTAAGGTCTCCTAAACTCACATTAAAAAATGGGTTGTTGTATACCAAGAGTGCTGAATCTATTAATGTTTCAGTTTCAGATAAAAGTATATCGCGTTTTTTTAAGCCAGTTTTAATTCTATGCGCCTTATCAAGCCTTTTGTCAATGCGGTTAAAGATAATTTGCATTTCAGCATCAATATCTTCAAAGCTGGCTAAATCTTCGCCTTTTATGTTTGTTGCTTCAATTAAAATATTTGAGTCTACAGGTTGGTTTTTGAAAAATTCAGGTGAATCGTTTGCAATATTTTCTTTTTCTAGGCTATTTGTTTCGCTGTTTGATTTCAGATAGCTGTATTCTGATGTTTGAGATTCAGGTTTAGAAAACTTGCTAAAAATGAAGTAAACAGCCATGGCTAACGCTATGGCCAGACCTGCTCCGGCCAGTAAGTTGTTTTTAGATTGGCTCATAATCTTTGATTACGAATGGCTAAGTGCTTGGTTGCTTTTAGGGCTTTGGAATTTTTATTTCATACGCCGTTCCAGCCGGAACATAAAGCATGTATCGGGCATTAATATCAAGCCATGGATTGAGCCATTTTAGCATTTTATACGTGGTTTTGTACTTAATTGCAAATGCTGGGAGATCATTTATTGTAGTGTCAACTTTTACTGTAGTAAACTCGTGTTGGGGGTATAATTCGTCTTTATTCAAATTGAAGCCATATGCTTCAGGGTTCTCCATAATTACCTTGTAAGATAGGATTCTAAATATATAGCGGTAGGTTTCACGGTTTAAAAACAAATCGTAATAGCTATCTACCTTTTGGCCCTTAAGGGCGTTGCTCAAACCCGTTTTTCCTCTATTGTAAGCTGCAGCAGAATTGGTCCAAGTGCCAAATTGCTCTTTCATATCTTTTAGGTATGCGCAAGCAGCTACAGTTGCCAAGTCTGGGTTTCTTCGCTCATCAACGTAAGTATTTATTTGTAAACCGTAGTCTTTGGCCACACTTGCCATAAACTGCCACATACCAATTGCCTTTGCTGATGAAACTGCATTATTATCAAGTGCACTTTCAGCAACGGCCAAATAGAAAAAATCAGTAGGTACTCCTTCTGCCTTAAGTGCATTTTGTATTGGAGTCTTCCAGCGGTTGGCTTCTTTTAAGATTTGAAGCGTTTTTGAGTGGAAGAATGTATTACTTAATATTTCGCGCTCTAACCGTTCTTTAATTTCTTGCTGATGTAAAGGAACCACTTCACCTGCAAATGTTAGTTTTTGAGGTACCGGTGGCGAAGTAATTTCTTGGGGAGCATCAATGGTGCCATTGCTTCCACTTTTAGTAAGTGTTTCAGGCTGATTTTCAGTTTTTTGATTATTGCCCAAAAAGGATGTAGATACAATGAGTAAAATGGCAAAAAATGCAGCTAGGTACTTGGTCATAGGGCGTTTTTTATTAAGAATCTTAATACATAACAAATCTATCGATTCATTATTCCGTTAGATGTCAATAGTTAACAATTCATTCATAAAAAGATGGTTTACGGTTGATAAGTATATATTTGGCTCATGAGCAACTATAAAAAGGGAACGGCCTTGCAGGCATTGGTGCCCATTGGCTTCTTAGTATTAATTCTTGTGCTTAACGTAGTGTTTTTTGGAGGCGACGCTTCCTATGGCCCCAACCAAATTGCATTACTACTTGCTGCAGCTATTGGCGCATTAATAGCTTACCGAAATGGTATGCAATGGGAGCAGATAATGAAGGGAATTCTTACGAGTATCAACCATGCCATGCCATCAATTCTCATTTTATTGCTCATTGGCGCTTTGGCTGGTACTTGGCTCATTAGCGGTATTGTGCCTGCAATGATTTATTATGGTTTGCACGTGCTTACACCCAAGGTATTTCTGTTTGCCGCATGCATTGTTTGCATGATTGTAAGCTTGGCCACTGGCAGTTCTTGGAGTACAGCGGCAACTGTAGGTGTGGCGCTAATGGGAATTGGAAATGCGCTTGGATTAAACGCCGGTTTGGTAGCTGGAGCAATAATTTCAGGCTCTTACTTTGGCGATAAAATGTCGCCATTGAGCGATACCACCAACCTTGCCCCAGCAATGGCTGGTACCGATTTATTTACCCATATTAGGTACATGTTCATTACAACCATTCCTTCAATTACAATAGCACTTATTCTATTTATAATTTTTGGCCTTACAGCTGATAATAGCATTAGCGTTGACAATATTGCAACGGTTCAAGAAGCGATTAAAAGCAGTTTTAACATAACACCAATTCTCTTTTTGGTGCCAGCGGCAGTAATTTTTATGATTGTAAAAAAGGTGCCTGCATTGCCAGCCCTGCTAGTGGGTGTTTTGCTAGGTGCAGTTTGCGCTGTAGTGTTTCAAGGCTGGTTTTCTGATAAGGATCTTTTGTTGAGTCTTAGCCCTTTAAATCCTGACGATTTTACCGCAACATGGCAGCACTACTACTCAGCAATAACACAAGCCATGTTTGGCGATATACAAATAGCAAGCGATAACGAAATGGTTGCGGGCTTGCTAAAGTCAAGCGGAATGATGGGAATGATGTTTGTGATTCTACTCGTTATTACGGCCATGGTTTTTGGCGGTGTAATGGAATCAGCGGGCTTTTTGCAGGCTATGGTAAATGTGCTTATTAAACGAGTTGAGAAAACCTTTGCTCTTGTGGCTTCCACTGCTGGAACTTGTATTTTCTTTAACATGACCGCAAGTGAGCAATATGTAAGCTTGGTAGTGCCAGGCCGAATGTTTGCCGATGTTTATAAAGACAAAGGCCTTGAGCCACAATTGCTCAGTAGAACACTTGAAGATTCGGGTACTGTTACTTCTGTTTTAATTCCATGGAACTCTTGCGGTGCATACCATAGAGAAGTTTTGGGCGTAGGGCCAGAAATGTATTTGCCTTATGCATTTTTTAACCTAATTAGCCCAATAATGACTATGACCATTGCGGCTATAGGTTATAAGATTAAGAGGGTAAAGAAATAAAAAATCAAAAGTTCAAGCTGAGGTACGAAGCTTCTCTCTCGGGTAATTCTTTTGCTTTTGTGTATTTGAATAGCTCTTCTACAGAAGGTTTCGAAACATGGGCACTATCCTAAGTTATTTCGTCCCGTTGGTACTTACTTCTCGAAATTAAGAACCCCTTGGGAGCTCTTTCCAAAATAAGTACTGCACTGCACCAAATTCGCTCAATTGAAATTAATTCAACTCCCAAGGGGTTGAGTCCAATACAGCCATGGCTACAAGATTAATAGCATTAAGATTTCAGTCAAGCTGAGGTATGAAGCTTCTCCTTCGGGTAATTCCTCTGCTAAAGATTGTACCCAAAAGAGATCCTTTCTGCCAGCTGGCTGAGCAGAATTAAGAAAACACCAAACCCGTCAGGTTTTGAAAATCTAACGGGTTTATTTTTTTAGTAGTTTTCTATTTTCGCCTTTGTAAAAAGACAAAGAATTAATCAAATGAAAAACTGGCTATTTGGAGCATTATTGATGCTGGGCTGCGGGCAATTATGGGCTCAAACCGAATATGATTGGGAAATTGTATTTGAAAATGAAAATGTAACGTTTACCTACATTGATTTTTGGGATCATTTAACCGCAACAGCGGTAGGTAAAAACGGGGCCGTTTATCGCACTGATGATGGGGGCGAAAGTTGGGTAAACCAAAGCGATGCAAGATTCGGTGATATTACCTGCCTTGAAGTTACAAATCCTGATACCGCCTTTTTCACCAATGGAAGAAAAGTATTTAGAACTTTTGATGGCGGTGAAACTTGGAAAGAAATCCTTACTTCATTTACTCCAATAAATACCATTAGATGTGAGCTTCATAACTCAAATTCTCTCTACGTAGCGGGCGATAGTTCTTTGATTATGGTTTCGAAGAATTTTGGAGATACATGGTACCGAAAATCACCACTTGCTATTATGTTTCAAAATGAGAATATTATTGATTTGCTTGCTGGACCATATAGAGGAGATACATCCTACGCATTAAATACGTCAGTTTTTGATGAGCGAATTACAATAGATAATTTAGAAACCATTCATGAAAATCGAGATTTCAGCCCAAATGGTGAGAAATTAGTTGATGTAAATCAATGTTATGAGTTTAGTAAACCGCTCATGGGATTAAAGTGGCAATTATTTGATAATAATCGATTTATCTATTGGTCTTTTGCTGGAGTGATATCTAGTTATGAAGGCTCAAAAGAACAAATTAATGGTGGGGCTTTTCATTACAGGTGGCAAGATGATCTGAAATTTCCTTTGGCCTATTCTGTTGGTAATAATGGTTACATTGTAAAGCTTAAAAACTTTAGGTTTAAAGCATTGGAGCAAGACACCACAAGCCCAACTGATAAGAATTTGAATTGGATTGATTTTGGTTGTCACTATTTTCCAAAATACAAGCTCCATGGTAACGATATAATCACTTTCATGTCTGTAGGTGATGGTATTATTATTAGAAAGCGCTTTGATTGGAAGCCTGGCGGTGTTAATGTAAAGAATGCTCCAACGGCCGAATTAAAGGTGAATGTATTTCCAAACCCTGCCAACGATTTGGTAAATATTTCAATAACGAATCATGACGAAAACTACCAAATTGATGTCATCTCAGTTGACGGTAAAGTAGTACAAAGCATTAATGCTAATTCATCCATTACACAAATTAGTGGCTTGCAAAAAGGCACTTATGTAATAAGGATTTATTCTGCAGAAGCAAGCGTTTTTAAGAAGCTGATTATAAACTAGGTCTTCAAGTATGGTCAAGCTGAGGAACGAAGCTTCTCTCTCGGGCAACTACTTTGCTAGAGCTTGTACCCAAAGGAGATCCTTTCTGCCAGCTGGCGGATCAGGTTGACTTTGATTCCGAAATACTAAAGCATGATTCAAGTCATCGTTTAAGGGCGCTTCTAATTCTAATTTGCTTGTTTAAACAAGCAGCCATGAAACGAATATTTGTCCCAGTAGATTTTTCGCCTTGCAGCGATAATGCAGTTGATTATGCTATTGAACTATGTAAAAGGTATGGGGCCGAGCTATACGTGGTACATGGGTTTAATCCGAGTGCTGAGATTATCACCAGCGATTATGTAACTCCTTTTCAGGGTGTGCCGGGTACATTGAGCGCTGATCAGCTCAACGATTTTATTAAAGAAAGAAATGACTTTATTAGCAAGCAACTTACAGGTATTGAGGCATTAGCCGTACAAAATGGAGTAAAAATAAAAACGGCCAAAATAGAAAGTGCAATGTTTGATGATTTGGCAGATGAAGCCAAAGCCTTGGCATGCGACTTAGTGGTTATGGGTTCGCATGGCAGCAAAGGCATTGAAGAGGCGCTGATCGGCAGCAACACTCAAAAATTTGTAAGATATAGCGAAATACCTGTATTGGTAATTAAGCAACCGCCACAAAAGCTAAGCAACATTGCCTTCTACTCAACATTTACCAAAGAAGGGGAGAAAAAGATTTACAGAGATTTTATAAAGCTGTTTGACAATAGCCTTAGCAAGGTGCATTTTGTTTACGTAAATACTCCATCTAATTTTTTAGATACGCCAACATCGTTGGAAAGAATAAACTCGTTTATTACCGATACAAAGCCCAAAAACTACGATTGGCACATTTACAATGAAAATTCGGTAGAAGAAGGTGTTATGGGTTTTGCCGAGCATAATGATATTGATTTGGTAGTGTTGGCCACGCATGGCTATACAGGGCTTAAACGCTTTTTTCACCACAGCTACACCGAAAGTGTAATTAATCATATTGACCTACCAGTAGTTACGTTTGGATTAGATAATAACCAAGGTTAGCATGTTCATCTAAACTTAATCTACAATTGAATTGGAAATTACTGAAATTCAATTGAGTAACTGAATATTTGAACATCCTTATAAAGAACCTGTAAACACACTTAATGCCTAAAAGCCTTTGACGCCCAAATCAAAGGCTTTTTTCTTTTTTAACCATTCCAAGCGAACCAAATCCAAATCTTATAGTTTTTTCTTGCATGAGTAAATGGATAAATATTTGGACTGTATTGTTGTTGGCGGTGGTTATTATTGGCTGTGCGTCTAAAGTGGTAAAGGACCAAGAAGGGTTTACAAGCCCCGTAAAAAATAAAGTGGTTAAAACTGAAGAGCAATGGAAAGGGGAGCTTACGAGTGAAGAGTTTAGAGTACTTAGAGAAAAAGGGACTGAGCGTGCATTTACTGGTGAATATTGGGACAACAAAAAGAAAGGGGAATACTATTGCGCAGGCTGCGGACATCATTTGTTTAGTTCAAAACACAAGTTTAAATCAGGAACCGGCTGGCCAAGTTTTTATGATGTGGCTACCGATAGCAGCATAATTGTGGGTAAAGACAATAGCTATGGAATGACCAGAGACGAACTGCTTTGCGCCAAATGTGGTGGCCATCAAGGTCACGTATTTGATGATGGCCCAAGACCAACAGGCTTGCGTTACTGCATCAATTCGGTGTCAATGGATTTTGTTGAAGATTAAAAATCCAATTTATAATAGAACATAGGGAAGAAACCAATTTGCTCCCTTAAAGCAAAGTTTGAATTGGTATTTACACCAGGCGCCCAAGCATAATCCAATACGTTTTGAGTGTTTAGGGCATTAATAAAGTCAAATGCCAGTTCGTGGGTAGTTTTAGCTCGGTTAAATACAATGTTGGCTCTTATATCAAGCCTAAAATAGTCTTTGTATTTATTCTCATTATAGGTGAGATCATGCCTGTAAACTACTTCTTTTTCTTGTTCACTAGCCTCTACATCAAACTCACCATATCTACGGCCACCACCATAAGTAATATTGGTTCCTACACCAAAAGTTGCAGTATTTGATATGTTAAATTCTTTGGTGCCTAGCGCATTAAACATGTAATTGCCATTAAAGTGTGTATTGCGCATTACGCCATCGCTTCCGCGGTATTTACTTTCAAAAATGGTTCCGTTAATTAAATAGGAATAACCATTGTCAAAAAATCGTTGTAGTGTAAGTTCTAAGCCATAGTTTACCGCAATACCAGTATTTTCCAATTCGCCCGGAAACACTCTAGAAAAACCAGTACCCGCATTAATCATAGAAAAGGGAGAAGGCATTACTTCTACTGGAATGTCAAATAAATATTGAAAATACGTTTCAGTAGTAAACTTGATTTTTGAGTTCATATCCCACGCATGGCTCAAGGCTGCTTGCCAGTTTTTTGTTAAGCCCATTTGGTTGTTAAAAGTTTCACCTAATTCATTGAGATAATAATGCAAATAAACCGGCTGCATTTGAGAATATAAGCCTGCTCCAAAAGCCAGTGTTTTGCCTTCGCTGTAGTTATAGCTCATTCCTAGCCTTGGCTCAAACCATGCACTGCTGTTGCCCAATGTGTAATATGTTCCATGAAAACCGATGGTAGCCGAAAGCTTTTCGCCAAACTCTTGTTTTAACTGAGCAAAGTACTGATACATGGTTTGCTGGTCTCTTTGGTTCCAGCGCGTAATCCATTCTTCGTTATTGGTCCAATCATTAACTGAAAGATCTCTTGTACTATCAATAAACACGAAGTTGTAAAAATCAATTGTATAGCCTAGTTTAAGCAATTTATTCTTGCTTATACGCTTGCTCAAATTTTGTACCCAAGAGATTTTAGACTCTTCAAAAGCATAATTTAAAACCGGAGTGGTTTCAACTCCATCAGGATTAAATCCACCATCGGTAAGCGTGTCTCTAGCTACTATATAATTATCGGTGGTATAAACATATCCGTTTGTATAAGCCAATGTACTTTTTAAGAAAGTACGCTCATTAAAGGGTTTACTATGCGTAAACCCAAGAACATCAAGTCCTGATTCAAGAAATTGATCTCGATCATTATCTCCATATAGTTCAAGAGATGGCTCGGTGTCGTCGCTTAGTACAATATCAGAAATGCTATTGCCCGTTACCCCCCAAAATGATAATTCGCCACCTTTTTTGTTTGGCCAATTGAATTTGAAATTTAAGTCTTGATAAAATGGTTCAGAACTCGTACCCAAATCAAGCCCCATATTTAAGAATAGGCCCACCGTTGAGTATCGGTAATTTATTAGATAAGATGAGCCTTTTTCTCGATTCATTGGTCCTTCAACAAAAATATCGGCACCCAAAACACCCAAGTAAATGCCTTGCTCATGGTTTTGATTATTGCCAGTCTTAAGTTTAAGATCCATTAATCCGCTGGTTGTATTTCCAAATTCTGCCGGCATTAGGCCAGAGTAAAAATCTGAATTGTCAAGCGCCTTAAAGCTGATTTTACTTAAAGGGCCACCATTGGTGCCCGGCGTGCCAAAGTGGTTGGTGTTTTGAATAATTACACCATCAATTTGAATGGCCATGCTGTAGGGAGAATTTCCTCTAATGACCAAGTCGTTTCTAGAATCGTCTATTCCTTGCACCCCTGCAAAGTTGAGCGCCACGCGCAAAGGATCTCCACGGCTACCAGCGTATCTTATGGTTTCATCTACGGTGTACTCTCTAGCACTTACCATAGCCATGGCATTACCTACCTCGCCATTTCTTGTTACGGTTGTTGTAACTTCATTTTCAGAGTATGCCGCAACTCTAAGTTTTACATTTAAAACAGTTTCTTTTCCAGAGCTTACCACAACATTGCTAAGCACACTAGTGCGATGTCCTTTATGCTGAATTCTTACCGTGTGCCTTCCAGTAGGCACATCTTTCAAAATGAATTCACCTTTTGAGTTGGTTGCCATTCCGCGAGCGGTACTGTCAGATAGTAAAAACACTCTAGCTCTTCCAATAGGAACCCTAGTATCTGAGTCAATTATTTTGCCTCTTACATTTTGTACCACTTGACCAAAAGCAGCGGAATTAAGAATTACGAGAGTTGATAATAAGAGTAACCTAAACACGCGTTCAACTGAATTTTTGGCAAAGTAAGGTTTTGATGCGAAACATCAATTGAGATTGAGCCAATTCAAGTATTGTCAATCAAGAATTTTGCAATTGCTAAAACTATCTTCGCAACTATGAAAGCAAGACTTCTATTCGGATTTGTGGCCATTGCTGCTGCTATTTCAATTGCAGCCGGTCTTAATGCTTACAAGATTTATAGCAAGCAATTAAAGAGTGTTGATTTTGATGAATTAGTAGCTGCTACTAAAGAAGCCGATGTGGTGCTTTTTGGTGAGCTACACAACAATACCATTGCGCATTGGCTGCAATTAGAGCTTACCAAAGCATTGCAAAAAGAAAAAGGAAACAACCTAGTGCTTGGTGCCGAAATGTTTGAGGCCGACGGTCAATTACTTTTAGATGAGTACCTAACTGGTGAAATAACTGAGAAGAATTTTGAGAAAGAGAGCAAGTTGTGGCCCAACTACAGTACCGATTACAAGCCATTAGTAAAGTTTGCCAAAGAGAATGGCTTGCACTTTGTTGCCACTAATATACCAAGACGCTACGCCAGTAAAGTTGCCTACGAAGGTGTAGAAGCTTTAGATGACCTTAGCAAACAAGCTAAAAGCTATATGTGCAAATTGCCTTTTGATGTAGATTCAACTTTGCCTGGGTATAATGCCTTGTTGCATATGAATATGGGGCCGCACGGCAGCAGCGAAAACTTTATGAACGCACAGGCAATTAAAGACGCCACTATGGCTCACTTTATTTTAGAGAACCTTGGTAAAGAACAAACCTTTTTACACTACAATGGCGCATACCACAGCAATAATTTTGAAGGCATTAGTTGGTATTTAAAACAAAAAAAGTCGAAGCTTAAAATTGTTACCATCAGCAGCAGAGAAGTAAATGATGTTAGTACCTATGACGATAGCTCTAAACCTGATGCTGATTTTATGATTTATATTGATGAAGATGTTACAAAGACATATTAGTTTTTTAGTTCTGTCAATTGCAATGCTTTTTGGAGCTTGCGATGCTAAAAAACAACAGGAGGAAATTGTAACCGAAGAGACTTTTCTATTTCCTGAATCAATAACTGAACTAGAAGCAGAGTTAGCAAAAAATGATAATAGAACCGCGGCAATGCCTGTGGCCCGAAAACTAGAAACTGAGCTTATAACTTTTGCAACCAAGAATAGTAAAGATACCGCAGTAGCCCAGCTGATTTATAAGGCAGCTAGGCTTAATGAAACGTATTTTGAGAATTACCCTGAGGCCTTTGGGCACTATAATTCAATTGCTGAAGATTATCCTGAAACTCAGTATGCACCAGTTTCATTCTTTAAACGTGGTTTAATAATGGAAACCTATTTTAAGAAAAGTGACAAGGCCATTTATTATTTAGATGAGTATTTGCGCAAGTTTCCGGGCCATAAGCTAAATGATATGGCTAAGCAAATAGTTACTACAACGGGTATAGACCCGGCCGACCTTTTAGAAAGAATTAAAGAAAAAGGCGCCGATTCAACAGCTCTTAACAACTAATAGCGGCGGATTTTGTAACTTCATGTCGCTTTACATGCGACACATTATTTTCATATCTCTAATTGGAATTTTGCACCTTTCGGCAAAGAGCGAAAAGTATCTAAAAATTCCGCCTGAAAATATTAAAGCAATAAACCTGGTACTTAAAGATCAGTTTTCTGGCACAGCAATAGAAACCTATAAACTTGATGCCGCGCAATATGAGCTTTTTGTGAAAGACTTAAACGTATGTAAAGAAGCTCCGAGTTTAAAAATGAACATAACATGTTATCGTTTTGATATCATTTATAAAGACGGGCGTAAGGTTAAAATTTCAACCAACGGTAAGGGGCTTGGTCCTACCCCGGTAGGTTATTTTTTAAGTAACGAAAACCTTGTTTTAAAATATTTCCCTATCAAAAAGGAACGCTATTGCAAACCCACCAGTGGCAATAAGAAAGCTGGGGGTAGTGTAGGTTTTTAGTTTAATATTGTCCTACGGCTAAAAGTACAAGCGTGCAGGCATATTCAAAGGGAATTGCGTTTTCATTTAATAGTGCAACAAGCTCAGGGTTTTCGGTGCCAGGGTTAAAAATAACGCGCTCAGGTTTGCTATCAATTATTTGCTTATACCAAGGTTTTTGATGGCCTGGGTTTAAATAGAGGGTAATTGTATGAACATTAGCATCAATTGGCCACTCGGTAAGTATGGGCTCACCATAAGCTTCCCCCATGCGTTTACCAACTTGTATTATTTTTTCATTGCCAAAAAGTAATCTTTCGGCTGCTTTATTTGAGTAGCGAATTTTGCTTTCGCTGGCCCCTAATATGAGTGTTATTCTTTCTTTACTCATTTTTCAAACTTCTTTAACGATAGGTCAACCCAATTTATATACCATTCTAAAAAGCTTGTTTTATTGTGTCCGCTATAAAATCCATAAGGGTAAATTCCACCATCGTTTGATCTATCATCAATCCAAACATTACCTTTTTCTTTTCCGTTCATTACAAGGGTTGCGAAAGTGCCACAACCCAAATGACAAATTCTTAGCATACCGTCATTCCAATAGTTATGGTCATAATCATCTTGCCATTTTTTTAGGTCTGCTGCATCTGAATAGTTCATATTCCAAAACGTAGTAAACCTAAAAGGCTCCTTTAGTCGTATAATGTCTGATTTATTGATGTTTTGGGGCAAGTCATATATTCCTTGCTCAAGTTTAAACAAGCCATATTCAGGTCCGCAGCCGCCATTACCAAAGTGCAGTAAAAAGTCTTTGTATTCAACTGGCAAAGCAATTTCATGTCTTTTTTCAAATGCAAAAATCTCATTGTTATCAATCTTATTATTGAAGATGTATTTATGATGAGATGCGCCAAAAACATGCATTTTTTTATCTAACCCTTTGAGCTTACAAAGATTTTGTTCAATTGTAGTAAGCAAATTCTCAGTGGTGCTCATGCCCAAAAGGTATTAAAGCTTAATGGTCAGATTCACATTAAATCTTCTACCGGTAAGGTAGCTTGGCACAGCAAATTGATTATTTGTAACGTCTGTTACCCACAGGTAAGAAATCGTGTTTCTAATTCCAAATAGGTTAAATATATCAACTCCCAGTGTAATTTTTTCGGCCTTGTTTACCAAGCTTGATGCCACAACAGATTTCTCTTTATCAAACAAAACTTTTGAGAATCCTATATCTACTCTTCGATAAGGGGCCACTCTTAGCGCATTTCTCCATTGGGCGTAGCCAGGAGGGCCATAAGGTAACCCATGTGCAAATACCAGGTTTAAATGTACCCTGTATGTTTCGTTGTTTTTTAAAAAATCTTGAAACAAGATATTAAAGCTATACCGTTGATCGGTTGGCCTTGCAAGCCACCCAATTTCTTGTGTTTCGCCATCTAGGTCTACATAGGTGTCGCCATCAATATTCTCTCTTGTGCTCATGAGCGAAAAGCTAAACCATGATGGAAGATCAGGAATAAACTCTCCATTTACATGAAAATCAGCTCCTACTGCGTAACCTTCAGCAGTAAATTCAGGCAAGTACCTAATTCTTACGTTCTCAATTTCATAAGGGATTAAATCCCACATGTATTTATAGTACAGCTCTCCGCTAAATTTAAATGGCTTGTCTCTATTCCATAATTCAAAATTCCAATCGGCTCCTATAACAGCATGCAAGCTTTGTTGGGCTCTAATATTTCTTACCACTGAGCCAGTTTTTGTTCTCAACTCACGGTAAAGTGGGGGTTGTTGATACAAGCCAAAAGCCGCTTTCATTCTTAAGTTTCGTTTAAGAGAATCTTTGTCATAACCCTTTTGAAGGGCTTTAGCGTTATGATCTCTATTGGGTTCAAAACTGAAAGACAACCTTGGCGCCACTAGAAACTGTCCGCTGTAAGAATAGTAATTACCGCGTATGCCTAAGTTTAACTTGGTGTTTGTTGCTTCATTAAGAACCCACTCATCTTGCAAATAGGCGCTCGCTCTGTTATTGTTCAGATTTATGTTTGAAACAACTAGCTCTGACATATCAATTGTTCTTGGATTACCCCTAGGTACGGCATAGCCAGCAGAATCTAAATAACGCCACTCTTTAAGTTCATCGTCAATTAGCTCTTGTTGATACACACCACCCCAGCTTATTTTATGATCTCCAACGCTAAAATCTCCACGGTGTTGCAGGTTTACAATTGTGGCAAGTAGAAAGTTTCTTGCATGGTTTAAATATGAACCAACGCCCAAAACATATTTGGGATCGCCAAATGTTTCCGATCCAAGTTCATTATCAAGCTGGCTCAAAAAATACTGTCCAAGCACATCAAACCTTTCACTTTCGTCGGCCCTGTATATGGTTCCCGAAAAATTGAGATACAAACTATCATTTGGCTTAATTTCTAGTTGAAGCGCATTTAGATAGGTTTGATATTCAATAAGTTCTTGGCCTCTGTAATATACTGTAAGCTGCTTGGCGTCTCTAATGGTACCAAATTTTGTAGTTTGAGTTTCTGGTACGTTTAAGTATCTGTTTCCGCCAAAATATCCTAACCAACTAAGTGAAGCTTTATCTGTAAGTCTATAAGTCACAAAACTCTGAAAATCTGTAAAAGTTGGATTATAACTTCCTTGTACATCAAGTGAATTGAGCAAATAGCGGTTAGACCAATATCTTGTACTAAACATATAGTTTAAGCGGTAGTTTTTGGTCATGCCTTCAACATGTGCATTGCCTCCTAAAAAGCTACCTTGTAGAATTACCGCATTTTTGGTGGGCTTCTTGTACGTAATATCTAAAACTGACGAAAGTTTATCGCCATAATAAGCAGAAAAGCCACCTGCCGAAAATGCAAGTGATTGTACCATGTTTGGGTTTATAATGCTAAGCCCTTCAGATTGCCCGCTTCTGTTAAAAAACGGACGATATATTTCAATACCATTTATGTATACGAGGTTTTCGTCAAAGCTTCCGCCACGTACTGAGTACTGTGAACTTAGCTCGTTGCTTGAATTAACACCAGCTAAAAGTTTAATGGCAGTTTCAATACCGCCTGAAGGGTTGGGTATTTCAAGCTGCTCGGGTTCAATTACCACAAATGTGTTCCCTTTGGTTCCTCTTGTTGCTTCAAAATCTATTGGAGCAAGGTGCACCCCGCGCAGTACTTCAATTGTAATTTCTTTAACTGTACCCGGTTTTAAAGCCGTAAGTTGATACAACTTATCAATATTCATATCAACATGCGAAATTTCTAAAGCAATTGGGCGGTTGGCCGGTACACTAAGTTCAAAATATCCGTTGCTGTTTGTGCTAGTACCTATACTAGTGCCTAAAACTATTATACTGGCGTCTTCAAAAGGGGTTTTTCCGGCGTCAATTATTCTTCCTTTAACAACGGCATTTTGTTTTTGGCCATAGGCGGCAAAAACAGTAAAAAGTATTGATACAATTGTAGCTATGCGCTTTTGAGTCAAAGCATCTAAAATTTGGTGCAATGTTAACTTGAATTATTGGCAAATATTGTTGCCTCGGGTTACCATAATTTTTTCCGTGATTTGCCGCTTCAAAAGCCCAATACATTTTTGATTCGTCTTTTTAATCATAGTCACCCTTCGGTATACTTGGCGTTGCTGGCATTGGCCGCGCTTTGTTTTGGTGTAATACCGTTTTATCCAGAGCCGCTACCCTACAATTTTTCAGGCCCTAACCACGTAGCAATGGTCTCATTGCTCCAGTACAAGTGGTTAGTATATGTATTAGTGGTCATAATTGGGTTTTTTAACTCGGTAATACTCAATAGTCTTTTTATTGAGCGGCAAAGCAGTTCAAGAAGTAGCCATTTACCAGCGGCCTTATTCATTTTAGTTTCGGCCATTGCTTCGCCCGTTGGTTATATGCTGCATAATCAATTCATGATTTTGTTTTTCTTAACCGCTGTATTTTTTATTCAACAGCTCGAATCATCTACAAATGAGGTGAACTCGAGTTTTTTTATAGGGCTATTTATAGCATTAGGATCAGTTTTTAATCCCTTTGTGTTACTACTTATTTTCTGGGCTTTGTGGCGAAGTATAAATACGAGATATAGTCTTTCAAGAGTGCTTTTTTTGATGCTAATTGGGTATATAATTACGCTTTACCTTATTTGGACGGGTAATTTCCTATTTAATAATGGGCAAGTTTTTATTGATTCCTACTTTTCTATTTTTTCTTTAAAAATGGCCGATTTTAATGTGGCTTTCATCGATAAGTTGTCATATGGTTTCTTTGGAATCATGGCTTTAATTTCAATTCTAGCCACGCTTAGTTCAGAAGCTTACAAGTCTGTACAATCGAGATCGTGGTTACAATTATGGATTAGTATTGGATTTACTTTTGCTGCCGTGGCTATTGTGTTTGATACACATCAAAGCGCTTTTCAGATTGCAGCAATCCCAATAGCAGGGCTATTGTGTTTTTCTATTCTGGGTAAAAAGCGAAAAATATTAAGACAACTTCTTTTTTACGTTTGGGTTTTGGCGCTAATTCTTGACCATGCTAATACACTACATTTAGTAGATCTTCAGAAAAGTATTTTTTAGATCTAATACTAGCTTCTCTCGTTTGCATTCTCCTATTAAGGTCTTTTACCATTCTTTTCATGTCGTCGGTATGGCCTGGCATGGCAAATTCTTCGCTCGGAAATGGATCTTCTAATCTCTTACATTCCTTGTCTACAAATTCATAACCGTTTTTACTAAAACCTGAAACATTGCCATAAATGGTGCCGGGCTTGAAGAAAACAAAAAACTCGCTATTGATTGATTCGATTGACACTTTATTACCCTCACTATCCTCGATTTGTGCATTTCTGCTCCCGCTGCATACATTGGCCAGGTCTTTCACATCAATAAAAACCACCTTTGAGTAGTTATAATGTTCAATAAAGGCTTGCTTTATAGATTTATTTTTAATGTAGGCATCCTTTAAGGTTGCTCGAGCTTTTGCGGTATCTCCTTTGTTTTTGTAATAGTCGGACTGTACTTGTCTGTCGCTCAAGCATACTATCACATAGCCGCTTTTTAAACGAACAAGGTCTATTTCAGTTCTTCTGCTCTCATAGGTAATATCTTCTATTTTTTGAGCTGAGCCACCGAGCCCAATCCTTAGGTGTAATCCTAACTGACCTAAATTGAGCGGAGTTTCAACTTTAGTTGAGCCATTAAAAGAATACATGGCCATTAAACCAAGGCTTGTATTGTCCGATAGATTTATATCAACCGAACCTGTAACTCCATAATCAACAACCTTTGGATAATAAGGGTGAGGGTTAGGGTCTAATACTGAGCGCTCACCACGCTTTATGGTGTAATTAAACAAGTTGTAAGATGGTTGAAAACCAAGGCCCATTTTTAAATCGTCGCCAAACTTGTAGCTCATTCTTAAAGGGGCATCAATAAAACCAAATGATTGCAAAGTGCCTTCATAAAAAGATTTTCCACCTCGCTGATTGTAAAGAATTCCGAAATCAATATCAATATTTTCGTTCATTGGGTGAGTGTAATTAAGTCCGTAACTCATTCTTCCAAGATCTTGATCATAAATTGAATCAGAAATAATTTTGCTAAAACCAATACCAACTGAAACACTTGTTCTTTGCAAAAATGCGTTTTGCGAAAGCTGACCATAGCTGCCGTGCATAAAAAACAGCGCTAATGCTAAAATAAGTATGTTCTTTGATGGTTTAATTCTCATGGTTTTTACACTTAAGATTGCTCAATTTGTAACAACCTACGAATTTTAAGAAGTTTGAATTTATAAGCGGCCATAACCATGCATAGAATTTTAATTCCAATCACATTAATCATTATAAGTGTAGTTGGTAGTTCTATAGTAGTACCCAAAAAGTACAACGATACTTTTGGTGTTTTTTCAAATGACGACTCAATTAGGTTGGTGGTTGAAAACATGACCATTGAGGAGAAGATTGGCCAGGTTTTTATGGTTCCTGTGTATTCAAATCGTTCTAGTTTTCATAAGAAAGAGATTATTGCACTTATTGAAAAACACCATATTGGAGGTGTGATTTTTATGAAAGGGCACCCATATAAACAGTATAAATGGACCAAAGCATTTAATTCAAAATCTAAAATCCCACTTTTTGTTGCAATGGATGCCGAATGGGGCTTAAGCATGCGCCTTGATAGTGTTATAAAATACCCTAAGCAAATGACCATGGGCGCCATTGAGAACAATAAACTTATTAGACGCTTTGCCAAAAATGTTGGACAACAAATGCAGCTAATGGGCGTAAATGTCTCATTTGGTCCGGTGGTTGATATTAATTCAAACCCTGCTAACCCCGTAATTCATATGCGGAGTTTTGGAGAAAGTAAATATGATGTTGCCGATAAAGCCATTCAATACCTTTTGGGCTTACAAAACAATGGAGTAATTGCTGTGGCCAAGCACTTTCCTGGTCATGGCGATACTTATTTAGACTCACACTTAGAGCTACCAAAAATTGAACATTCAAAAAGAAGAATAAATCGAGTAGAGCTGTATCCTTTTGAACGCGTTTTTGCCAGTGGTATTGCCGGAACCATGACGGCTCACTTAAACGTACCCGCATATATGGGTAATGATGAAGGGCCAGCATCTTTATCAGAAAAAGTGAGTGATAAACTATTGCGTAGGGGTTTAGACTTTGAAGGTCTCACTTTTTCAGACGCCCTAAACATGAAAGCGGTTACCAAATATGTGCCCGAATCAGAAATCGATCTAAAAGCTTTTGAAGCTGGTAATGATATTTTGCTTTTTCCGGCCACATTAGAACAATCGGTAGAAAAAATCAAAAGCGCCATAGCAAAAGGCCAGATTAGTGAAACCACACTTAATCAAAAAGTGATAAGAATTTTAAAAGCAAAAAGTTGGATAAATAAAAAACGAAATAGCCCTGATACGGTGCTTACAGCTAAAAGTCTTTTTGATTCACTAAATACACCTGAATATAGAAAGGTAAATAATCAAATAGCTGAGGCAAGCAACACACTGCTTGAAAACAAGCTGGGCAAAGCTTTTAAAAATTTGCACGATACACTTCTGCTTATAAAAGCTAATGAGAATAATGAGACCATATTTGAATCGGCTCTAAAGCAATATGCACCTGTTAGATCCATTGCTTTAGACAAGTTATCTGAGCTAAAAAATAGAAACCGATACAAAAAGGTGGTAATTGGCCTGTTTAATTCTAACCCATATAGGGTAGCTTCAAACTTTAATTATAACAAAGAGCTTGTTGCACGGGTGCAAGCTGCCATGTCTTCTTTTAGTGCTCCTACGGTTACTGTAAATTTTGGAACCCCTTATTTAATCAATAGTTTAAGTGAACACCAAGTAATTCTACAGTGCTATGAACAGCTTCCAGAAATTCAGATGTCAGCCGCACAAGCCATTTATGGAGCCGTATCAATTACAGGAAACCTGCCTGTAAGTACCAATGATTATGATTTTGGTGAAGGCAAAACCAGTAAGTCAAGAGATTTGCTTGCGTATGGCTTGCCTGAGCAAGTAGGGCTTAGTAGTAAAAATCTTAACCGTATTGATTCCATAGCCCATAATGCCATAAAAAAAGGAGCAACGCCGGGTTGCCAGGTACTTGTAGCCAAAAACGGAAGGGTAATTTATCAAAAAGCTTTTGGCCATTTTGATTACGATAGTACAGTAAGTATAAGCAACTCTAAACTTTATGATGTAGCCTCAATTACCAAAGTAATGGCCAGCACAATGCTGTTAATGCGTTTTTATGAGCTTGGCGAAATTGACCTTGATAAAACCCTTTATGATTATTTGGGTGCCGAAGTTGATTCTACCAAAATGGACTTAACACTTCGCGAAATTCTTACCCATCAATCAGGGTTATCAGCATGGATTCCTTTTTACAAATACACGCTTACCGAAGGCGGAATGTGTGATAGCAACTATTGTTATGCGCCAAATACATTTTTTAAGTTAAAGGTGGCCGACTCGCTTTTTGTGCAAGAAGGGATTAAGGATACCATTTACAAAATGATCAATAGCTCAAAGATGAAGGTGCGTGGCAAATACCTATACAGTGATTTAGGTTATTTCTACATGTTAAAAATCTTAGAGAAGATCAACCCTGGTGCTTATGAACAGTATTTGTATGCCAATTTTTATAATTCGCTAGGTATGCAACACACCATGTACAACCCATTGGGAGTATACGGCAAAACTGAAATTGTACCTACTGAGAATGATAACTACTTTAGGCAACAACTAGTGCATGGATATGTACATGACCCAGCCGCCGCAATGATGGGCGGAATAGCTGGCCATGCAGGTGTTTTCTCAAACGCAAATGATGTAGCCAAACTGTTTCAAATGTTGCTTCAAAAGGGCTCATACAATCAAGTAAATTATTTTGAGCCTGAAACGGTAAAGCTTTTTACAAGCAAGCAATACGAAACCAATAGAAAAGGCATTGGTTTTGACAAACCAGAGAAAAGAAAAGGGGTTCCGGGTCCTTTAATTAGCGATGTAAGTCCACTAACTTTTGGGCATACAGGTTTTACAGGTACGTGTGTTTGGGCAGATCCAGAGCATGATCTCATTTACGTGTTCTTATCAAACAGAGTGTTTCCTACGGCTGAAAACAAAAAACTGATAAGCATGAATGTAAGAACTGACATTTTGCAAGTAGTTTACGACGATTTGTTGAATAAAATTCCCTAGTGAAGAACGCCTTTCTTAAAAACAAAAATTGGATTTTGCTTGCTTTAGCAGTATTTCTAGTTTTTGGAGGCAATTGGTTTAATCAGGTCTATTTAAACTACGAGAAAGCAGATTCGCTAAAGAGCTTTAAGGCAGGATTACTTAAAGCTGAAAATAAGGCAAGGATTCTTCTTGACAGTTTGAATGAACACACTTTTGATGAAAATAAGGCAGCCTTTACCGAGTTGGAGAATGAGTTTTTACCCTATGGAATTTCATTTTTTATTTACAATGACGACTCGCTAAAGCTTTGGAGTAATATTGAAGCTTTGCCACCATTTTATTTTCGAGAGTTTTACCGTCCAACTTATCATAAAACTGACAATGGGAGCTATTTATTTTGGGTAAAGAGCAATGGCGATAAACATAGTGTTGTAAGTATAAATCTAGTTCATCACTATTTATTTAGTAATAAATATTTGATTGATAACTCACCCATATACAACGATTTTGCTGAAAATTATAAGATTGGCAAACCAGATGAATACACAGAAAAAATTGCCATAAGTTCAGGTCAAGTAATTGCTTCGGTAAGTCAAAAGCAAATAAAAAGTAAACCAGAATTTTTATCATATTTTACATTGTTCTTACTTCTGGTAATACTCTATTCTCAAAGCGCAAGTATTTACACCCTGTTGGCTACAGTGGCACTTTATTTAATTGGAAGAAATGTAGGCGCCATAAGTGTATTAAATCAAGGCTTGGCTTACGATGCCAGCCTTTATGCTGGTTTGCTAAATTGCTTTGCTGACTTGCTGGTGGTAGTATTTGTCTTAAATGGGCTTACGAGAGTAACATCAAATTCAAGGTTAAAAAAGTTAATCTATTACGCACTATCAGTTATTCTCTCTGTTGTAATTCATGATTTGGTAGTTAACTCTACCATTACTCTTGATACATCAAATACCCTTAAACTGAGCGTTTGGAGCTTACTATCATTTATAATATTTGGTGTATTAATAAATGTGGCCTTAAATGCTAAAGAGAAGTTTGATAAAAAAGAAGACCTTATCTTATTCGCTTTATCACTCATAGTAAGCATTTCGCTAATTGTATTCTTAAAGTTGAATTGGGGCTTAGTAGCCATTAACTTGGTGTTTTATTTACTTAACTTTAGCAACTACAAATCATATTCAAGTGCGGGCAAAAAACTGGTTTTCGGGAGCTTAATTGCTGTAATTGCATTTGTTAATGTAGAATATCTAACACTTAAAAAAGAGCAAAACAAACTACCGCTAATTGTTAAAAAGCATGTAAATAAAAGAGACAATATAGCAGAGTTTTTGCTATCTGATTTTCGAAAAAACTTGCTTAACGATGCCTACGTAAGTAGTTTCTTTTCTAATACGCTATTACCAAAATCTGTAGTTGAAGAGAGAATAAGCAAGCTCTATTTAAGAGGGTACTTAAAGAAATTTGAACACCAGGTAGTTTATGCACCCAAAAAAATAAAATTAGGAATAACACCCGACTATAATTTGGTTTCGCAGATCAATGAAATAATGCAAGATCAAGAGAACGAAATAGTTGAAGGACTATATACCACCAAGGTAGCCGGTATTGCCAATACATATCTTACTGAGCTTCATTATAAGGGCGAAACAGGAGATACTATAGGAAGTATGTACGTGCTTTTAAACGAAAAGTCTTTTTACGACCAAAGCATTTATCCCGAATTATTAATAGACGAGAGCAGTTCAAATACTGATGCTGATCTAAACTTTGCATATTATAAAGGAAATGAACTACTAAATACTGGTGGAGTGCTTAGTTACCCTTTATTTAAGAAGTCTAAAAAAAGCGACTTTGAAAAACTTCTTGACCCAGATTACAACCATCTGTTTTACACGCCTGATACCAATACGGTATTTGTTGTTTCATTAAAAAAGCGAAGTTGGTTTAACTATGCAAGTAGCTTTAGCATATTTGTTTTTCTAATTATAAGTTTTAGCTTTCTCTTTTTGTATGCTAAAGCGGCAATTAAAAACATTTTCAGTTTAAAAAGGCTTTGGTTTAGCACAACTTTTTCTAATAGAATTAGGTTTTCATCATTAGCAACGGTATTTATTGCCTTAGTGCTGTTAGCTTTTGCTACAAATGCCTACACGCAGGCTAAGTATGAACAAAAAACGCTTGAGTCGTTGGTTGCCAAAGCCAATAAAGCCAAATTATATTTTTCTAACATTTTTACCGAAGCCAAAAATCTTGGGCCCAGTACTGATAATTTGCAAGAGAGTGTCTTACAGTTTTCTGAGTTATATGAATCAGACATAGATTTATTTAATGCAGCAGGCCAATTGCGTGCCTCGTCGCAAAAAATATTATATGAAAACGGCATACTAGAAGGGCAGCTAGATGGTACAGCATTTTTTGAAATTGCTTATAACGGTAAAAGTCTATTCATTAAGGATGAGAAAATTGGTAAGCTTAATTATATATCAGCCTTTGTACCGGTTATTAAAAATGGAGACTTTATGGGCTTTGTGCAATTACCTTACTTTAAAAGGCAGCAAGACCTTAGAAAAGACCAAGCAAACTTTGTAGTTACGCTTTTTAATATATATCTCATTATTCTTTTATTATTGGCTTTTTTAACCGCTTTGATTCTTAGAACGGTAACAAAGCCACTGAGTTTAATAACCACGCAATTAAAAAATACTACGCTTACAAGTACAAACGAGAAAATAACATGGGAGAAGAATGATGAAATAGGCCTTTTGGTAAAAGAGTATAACCAAATGGTAGATAAGCTTGAGTTAAGTGCAAAGCAATTGGCTGACTCTAAGCAAGCAGAAGCTTGGCAAGAGATGGCAAAGCAAGTGGCGCATGAGATAAAAAATCCACTAACGCCTATGAAGCTTAATATACAGCAATTGCAAAGGGCGTGGAAAGACCAACACCCTAATGTTGAAAATATATTTAATAAGGTAACGCAAGTGCTTATTAGTCAAATTGAGAGCTTGGCGCGCATAGCATCAAATTTTTCAAATTTTGCTAAAATGCCCAAAGTAGAAACTCAGCCTGTTAGTATAGGTGCAATTTTGAATGAAATAGAGCAATTATATAATAGCAAAGAGCCCGTTGTTTTTTTAAAGAACCCATATGCAGATCAGATTGTTATGGCGGATAGAGACCAACTGTTTAGGGCTATAAATAATCTGGTAAAAAATGGTATTCAGGCAGTTGATACACCTATAAAACCAGTTATCAAAATATTTTGTGAGTGCGTTGATTCAAAATTAAAGTTAACTATAACTGACAACGGTAGTGGAATTTCTGAAGAAATGAAAGAAAAGATTTTCATTCCTAATTTTAGCACAAAATCATCAGGTATGGGATTGGGCTTAGCGATTGTGAAACAGATAGTTGAGTCTCATAATGGTAGTATTTATTACAAGAGCAATGTACCTGTAGGTACTACATTTATTATTGAAATACCACTCAATAGCACAAGCAACTAAAGTGACATATGTCACTAAAGGGCTACAATTACAATGAGTTAGCTAGTTGTAATGATTAAAACTATAATATGGTATTAATTTAGTTATATATTTGCACCACTTAAAATAAACCCTTATTTGTTATGGACAACGGCGCAAGAATAAGAATCAATAGAGAAACTGGAGAAGTAGAAATCTCAGGTTCAGAACAGTTTGTAAAAGAACATATCGGACTCGTTCAAAACGTATTAAACATTACTGAAGAAGCACCTGCTCCTGCTAAGCCGGCTCCAAAGGCGGCTCCTGCTAAAAAAGCACCTGCTAAACCAGTGGCTAAGAAGGCTGCACCGGTTAAAAAAGCAGCAGCACCGGCACCTGCCAAAGCAGTTGCAAAAGAAGAACCAACTCCAGCTCCTGTAAAACGTGGTAGAGGCCGACCTAGAAAAAATCCTGTTGCGGCACCAGCAGCGGCTAAACCAGCAGCAACAAAAGCACCTGCAAAAAAGGCTCCTGTTAAAAAAGCACCTGTTAAAAAGGCTGCAGCCAAAAAAGTAGTAGCTAAAAAAGCAGCACCAGCCAAAGCAGCTAAAGAGCCTAAAGTAGCAAGTTCATTTAGCGCCTACATGAAATCTTTTAAAAGAAAAATGAAGAAAGGAGATTGGATTTTGGCAGCGGGTTATTACTTTTTAACCAGCACAAACTCTGATACCTTTAGCACTTTTAATACATCTAAGTTACTCAAGAGCCAAGGTGTTGAGTTGGCAAACCCTTCTCAATACATGAAAAACAACGTTTCTTCAGGTAGAATTGAAGCAGTTGGCAAAAGAGCATATAAGGTTACCGATACTGGTAAAAATTACCTTAACCTGCTTATGACTAAGAAGTAGATTTTTAAAATCATAAACCGAACAGAATGGAGTTATCTTAGCCTTAGATAACTCCATTTTTTTTGTGCATACACTCAAGTACATATTTCTTGCATTGGTTTTGGCCCCTTTTGTGGGTCATGCACAATCAATTATTGAGGTGGAGAAGACTATTGACGTAGATTCTACAACGCTTTGGCTCGACTCTAATTCAATAGTACCCAATAGCTTCAAAGCTTTCATTAAAAATGATTCAATCAAAAGCGTAAATTATGAGCTCAATTGGGTAAAAGGCACAGTTACATTTTACAATAGGCCTAATAGCGACTCTATTAAGGTTAGCTATAGAACCTTTAATTTCAATCTCAATCAAAAGTATTCGCTAAGAAATACCAATATTATTGAAGATGAAATAATGATTGCCTATAATGAGAAGTTGGAGCGCGAAATGAATGTTACTTCGGGATTAAGCGCTAATGACGAACTTGATAAAGTGGGAAGCATTAGTAGGGGCGTGGCATTTGGTAATAATCAAAACCTAAGCGTTAATTCCAATTTAGATTTACAACTCTCAGGTAAACTGTCAAAAGATTATACACTTGTAGCGGCTTTAAGCGATAGAAATATACCCATACAGCCTGAAGGAACTACATCTAACATTCAAGAATTTGATCAGGTATTTGTAAACTTAAAAGGAAAAGGGACTAACATTACACTTGGTGATTTTTTTGTGCAAAACGAAAAGGATGAATACTTTTTTAAGACCTTTAAAAAGAGCCAAGGCATTAGTGGGTTTCAGAGTTTTGAAAAAGGGAATAAGAAAATAACCGCAGGTGCCAATGTGGGGGTTACTCGCGGAAGATTTACTAGGAATACCTTTAATGGAGAAGAAGGAAATCAAGGCCCATACCGACTTACAGGTGAAAACGGAGGTATTTTTATAATAGTGATTGCAGGTACCGAAAGGGTATTTGTAAACGGAAAACTATTACAAAGGGGCGAGCAAAACGAATACATAGTTGATTACAATACCGGTGAAATCACTTTTACGCCAAATCAATTAATTACTAGCCTTGACCGTATAGTTGTTGAATTTCAATACGCTGATAATTCTTTCGAAAGGTCTTTAGCCCATGGTTTGGTTGAAGCCATAGATTCTCAAAGTACTTTCAGAATCAATTTTTATCAAGAACAGGATAATAGGAACAAACCATTTTACACTACTTTTAGTACTGAGGATATTATAACTTTAGCTCAGGTAGGAGACAATTTGTCTGCGGCTGTAAAAGAATCTTCAGATACAAATAATATTACCGATAATACCATAAGATATAAGAGAATTGATACTACAGTAAATAATGTGCTATACCCAGGTGTTTATGTTCAAACATCAAATGAAAAAACCGGTATTTATAGAGTAACTTATAGTTTGCTTGGGGCAAATAAGGGTAATTATATTCAAGAATCAACGCTAATTAATGGACGCATATATAAATGGGTAGCACCATTAAATGGGGTTCCGCAGGGAAATTACGAACCAATAATTCAACTTATTGCTCCAAAACGCACTGCGCTTATTACAGGCTTGGCTAAAACCAAATTAGGTAATAATACAGAGCTAAGAACCGATTTAGCCATGAGTAGGCATGATGAAAATACCTTTTCTAATCTAGACGGAGATGATGATAATGGTTTTGGAGGAAGGCTTATTATTAAAAGAAAAGATAGCTTAAAAAGCAAGAAAATTGAATTGATTACAAGTGCCAATGCTGAATATACTAGCAGTACTTTTAAACCAATTGAACGATTTAGAGGGGTTGAATTTAATAGAACATGGAATCGTCAACTGAGCAATCAAACCAATATTATAACAGGAAACAGTCAACTTTTTGTAGGTGGCGGAAGTATAAAAATGGCAAAAGATAAAAGCTATTTAAAGCACGAAACCAATCTGCTAAGCATTGGGCAAACGTTTAGCGGAAATCAAAACCAATCATCTTTTCAATTCAAGATTAAACAAGCCACGTTTTCGGCATTTAATTCTTTAGTAAATACCATATTAAATGATTCGGTAAGTGGGTTTAACGGAAAACTAATATCTAGGGGCGCAGAACTGCGTTTGCCCCTGGGTTTTGTAGAATTAAAGAGTAATTATACTGAAGAGATCAATAGTTACCAAAGCCAGTTTTCTGACTCTCTATTTGGCGAAAGTTTTGGATTAAGGCAATTTGGTGCATCCATAGAAAATGCTGACACATCGATAGTGAGGTTTAATTTAGGTGTAAATCAACGCACCAATACTTTACCTTTTGCTAATGAACTCAAAAATGAATCAAGAAGTAATGACTTAACGGCAAAAATTGGCATTGGTAAAGGCCCAAACTTCAACGTAGATATAAATACTACCTACCGAATTTTTACTTCACTCAATGGGGTTGATAGCCTTAATGAAAACACATTGCTCAATAGAGTAGAGTATAGATTCAATCTGTTTAAGGGGCTTTTTCAAACCAATTCGTATTATCAAATTGGTACCGGAAGAGAAAGACAGTTTGAGGTTTTATACCTTTTTGTGGGGCAAGGATTGGGTGATTTTACATGGGCCGACCTTAATAATAACGGTGAGCAAGATTTGGGCGAGTTTAGGCCAGAAGAATTTAATGGTCAAGGTAGCTATGTCCGCACCATTGTAAACAGCAACAATTATGTAAATGCCATTAGTAATGAGTTTTATCAATCCCTAAATTTTACGCCAGCAGTGCTTTGGGCGGGCGAAAAAGGGCTTAAGAAGTTTCTGTCAAAATTTAGCAATCAAACCAATGGTAGTATTAATAGGAAAACAACCGATGCCAATTCTATTGATCAGTTTAATCCATTTGCACTAAATGTAAATTCTGATTATCTCATTAGTACAAATGCTCAAATAAGAAACTCGGTTTATTTTAACAGGCTCAGTTCAAAGTTTAGTTTAGAGTATACCTACTTAAATCTTTTAAATAAAAATTTATTTGTTTACGGTTTCGAAGGTCAGCAAAGAGAAGAAAATTTGATGCAGCTGAGGTGGAATACATCAAAGGTTTTCTCGCTTTTTCCGGTGGTATCTATTGGTACTATAACAAGTATTTCTGAGTCGTTTGAAAATAAAAATTACATTTTAGATTACACCCAATACAAGCTCAAAGGACAAATTCAAAAAGGAAGCGAATTACGCTTTGCAGTAAACTTTGAGCAGTATAATGGTATTGAACCCGAACTGCAAGCAGCTTCGGTGCAACGCAACTTGGCTGGGGTAGAGCTCACTTATTCAAAAGCGCTAAAGGGTATTTTCACCCTTAAACTTGATTATATAGATGTAAATTTTACCGGTGAGCAAAATTCGCCGTTGGGTTTTAATATGCTAAACGGATTACAACCAGGGCAAAACATAACATGGTCGGTTATTTCAAATTATCAAATTTCAAAACAAGCTCAAATAGGTATTAATTACGAAGGCCGATATGCTGAGAATAACAGGCTCATTCAAACAGGTTCGGTAAATGCTAGATGGCTGTTTTAAAGCACTTTTGAGATGTCCGACGTTCTAGAAACGTCCGACATCTTTGCAATTGAAACATTCTAAAGTGATGCTGAAGCCCAAATCAAAGATTATAAAAAGTGAAAGAACCAACAGAAACAATAGTATGCTCTGATTTTCAAATCAAGCTTTTTGACGAAAATGATTACAAACTAGATTCTGAAGACAACTGGATTAGCTATGACAAGACCTTTCTAAATGAAGATGACTATAGTCCGACTTCTTTGATTGGTATTCAATTGGCTCGTGATACTGTAATTTTAAAAAGTTTCCTTATTGGAGCCTCGGGTGGTGGAACTGGTCTTCATAAGCACAGTTTTACAGTAAACGGGAGCCTGTTGTCGATTTGCTGTTCTAATTCTGTTTTTTGCTTTGACCTACCTAAACTTAATCTTAATTGGGTTACGAAAGCCGACGGTGCCACATGTTTTGGTATTTACAGTTACAAGGATAATTTTATAGTGCACGGTGAGTTACAGGTGACTCGTCTAAGTAACCAAGGAAAGATCTTATGGCAACAAAGCGGTAAAGACATTTTTACAACCGTCGAAGGTGATACAGTATTCACAATAAATGAAGAACATATACTTGTAAAAGACTGGGAAAACAACGTTTACAAAATAGGCTTTGATGGGAAGTTTATTGATTGAAATTGAAACCTATCAATTGTAACATTATTGATTCTCTTTGGGATTGAGCTCATATTATTGCTATTTCAGATGTCTGACACTCGAGAAGTGTCGGACATCAATGCCGGTACAATCGATGTCCGACGTTTCTAAAACGTCCGACATCTTTGCCAAAAAACGACTGCTAATAATGTTGAAGACTGTTTAGGAAATGAAAGAACAATTTTTCAGATACATATCGGGACAAAATGCTCCAGAAGAATTTGGCCATTGGCTTTACAATACCGATGAACTTGAAAACACAATTGGTAAAACATTATATCTAGAGCTTGTCACGGTAAATCTAAAAAGTAAAGAAGCCAAAACATGCATAATTGAAATTGTAAAGCAAATTTTAGAATGGAATGAATACATAGAATGGGAAAGAATTGAAGATGAAAAGCATATAGATCGAATTAGCAATTCACAAATAACAATCGACTTGCATGAATTATTAAAGCAGGAACTGAAATTCCCTAATTTTTACGGCAAAAATCATCATGCCCTCTGGGATGCAATCACCGGACTTGCTCCAATGCCCAAAGTTTTGACTTTTACTAACTGGGCAAGTTTTTCTAAAAAACTACCTGATTCAGCAGATATGCTTTCGAATATTATAAAAAGGTACAATGGCTTAGAGTATCATGAAAAACAAATTAGAATTGAAAACGTGGAATGAAACAATCGGCTTTCACATATGAACTTGCCCTAGAGCTAATTAAAGATATTGGAGGAAAGCCAAAAGTAATTGAAGCATTATGGCATAGAAATTTAGGTGAATGGTTCATTGAACTGAATTTGATCGTAGAAAAAGGGCTCATTAATAAAGAATTATCTACACAATTTTTAGGTAATATTTCTTCGGCCACCAAGAGTTTCATTTGTACTGCTGAAAACCCATTTCCTCAAGCTGACTACACCAAAGAAATTGGTGGAAAATTGCGAGAGAAATATGATTTGGAATTCTATTTCCCTTCTCCAAATGACCCAGATAATAATTGTCCGAGATGGCATGAAAAAGAACGTGGTATTGAATGTAATGCCTGTAAAAAACTAATGTTCCCAAATCGCTATCCTAACATGCAAAAAAATCTGTGCTACAATTGCAATTTGCAAAGGGAACAAGTCAAAGAAGATGAACAAGGGTATATCAGGGTAAAGATGTTTTTAAAGACAAAGGATGAGTGCAGGTGGATTGAATCATTAGATTATAAGAACAACCTGTTTTACAAGTATTTCCCAGAAGCATTTGTGCACATTGAGCATGAATCTTTAAGCGTAATTGAGTTCGACATTGATACTGTTAAAAAGCTAAAATCAAAACTTGAAGAAGAGATTAATTCTGCTCTCAAGCACTTAATTTCATTAGATTATTCACCATCGGATAAACATAACCACAGCAATAAAAAAATTCAATTTAATGGAAAGTCAATTTTCCTTAGTCCGAGATTTAATCAAACTCATCAGGAAGTATTAGACCTAATTCGCTACTATAATTTGGCAACTAAAGCTATTGAAAGTGAATACACTTTCTACCTTCACTTCAATAATGGATTAACCAAAAGAGACGATGCTTTTCTAAGGTTTATTGGAATATCTGAAAACGGGAGAAACCTAAATCAAATAAGAGATCGCTTTAATAAGTTTCTTGACTTGAATGAAATAGAAACAACTCTTCAAAAACTATTACATCTTAAATGTATCGAATCTAAATCAGATAATCATTTCAATATCACGAAAAAGGCAAGACTTTTACTTTAGTAATTGATAATTTATTCAAAGGGAAAGTACGGATGCTGAAGGTATCAAACGTTTATAAAAGTGCTTGGTGGCCAAAACGTACGACCCCAATGGAATCGAACTTAAAAGGTAGCATTAATCCTTTTAAACGTAAAATCCCTATGGGATTTGGCTCATATTATTCTACTTTTTCAGATGTCGGACACTCGAGAAGTGTCGGACATCAATGCCGATACAATCGATGTCCGAAGTTTCTAAAACGTACTACATCTTTGCGACAGAGACTTTGGCTAAAGAACTTGCCTTGAGCCTTAATAATAAAATCGAAAAATAGTAGTATCCCTACCTGATTTTAAGATTAATGAACTCACTCGACACAACATGTCCATATTGTCAAATTCACAGCCTTCTTCTAAATAATCTTTGTTATCAACTAATATGTCGCCTCGACTTTCTTTAATGTAATATCTGTTTCCACGACCATCAATTGGATTTGCACCATAATGTTCTTGAATCAAAGATTTCAAAGCTTTATCTCCCTTCGGATGATTTGAAATTAAATAGACATTACTATTTCTTGTCTCTTCAAATACCATTTGAATTTTGGGTTCTTGACAACCAAAAAAGAAGCAAACATGTGCTAAAAGACAAATCAATATTTTACAATTACCCATTCAATTATCCCATAAATTTAGACATCAATCACTCAACACCAAGCAGAATCTCAGCTAAGTGGTAATCTATGGTTTCATAGTGTTTTAGCGCAATCAAACGTTCAAGCTCCTTTTTGTAATCGCTCTCTTTGTTCGAATACCTTTTGTGAAGCGCATTAAAAAAAATGACCTTATGATAAACCGAACTTTCTACACCATTATTGGAAATAGACAAGTACGGATCGTTTACACATATAAAATCTCCGTTTTGTTTTATGCCAAAGAAAAAGTAACTGTAAACCGCAAATGAGTCGCAACGCTGGGGGTTTTGCTCCTTACCATTACTTAATATGTGCGATAAGAGGTTTTGATAAACCAATACCTGACTTTCAAAGGGTGTGTTGCTTCCTACAAAGCCGTTTACCGCCAAACCAAAAGTTCGGTATGCATCGTTGTATCGTTTTAGCTTAGCTTGGATTCTCCCTTTTAAAACCAAAATTGGCTTCAAATCAGGGTAAGTAGCAATAAGTTCATCTACTCTAACCAAGGCCTTTTTAAACTCGCGCTGCATCTCTTCAACCTGAATTAGGCTCAGCTGCAGATCTAGGTCATACTTAATCATGGCTTGTGCATTGAGAAGATCCTTTTTGGCTTCTAACAACCGCTCTTGCTTTATTCTACATTTTGCCCGCAAATGCAACACAGGCACATTACTTTCTAACTTTTCGCATTGGTCTAGTTCAAAAACTGCATCATCGTAGTCTTGCATCACATAATAGCACTCTGCTAACTCATATCTACCAACTACATCCAAAGGGTTTAACTGTAAACTCTTGTTGTAATACTTTGCCGCTTTATTAAATCTAAAAAGCTGCTTATGGCAATAGGCAATTCTATAAAGCGTTTGTGGTTCATTATCTACGGCCTGTTCAAGCAATTTATAATCAGCGAGTGCGGCTTCAAATTCACCTTGCCGGCTATAATAATCTCCCCTAAATAATAGCGCTTCGGGCAGCATTGAATCAATAAGCAATGCATTGTCAATGTATTTCATGCCCTTTTCTTCATCTTCTAAAATGAACCAAACTGAAGCCAATAATGCATTATAGTTGGGTTCTTCTGGCTTTAGCTGTACCGCTTTTACTGCTTCCTCAAGGGCCTTTTTGTCCTTATCTTGCTGTTTGTAAACTAGGGCAAGTTTGTAATGCGCTTGGTGTACACCTTCATCTTTTCTTAAAATTCTAACCAAAAGCTCTTGAGCATAATCATATTCTCCCTGAACTATGTACTCGTCAACAGCTTGGAGCTGCTTTTTTAGCTTTTGAGCATTACCACTTGTGGGTGCCAATACAAATATGCTCAAGCAAGATAGCAAGGCAATTTTGCTATTAAAGAAGCCCTTCCAAAACTGAAAGGGCCTTATGTTATGAAATATATTCATGCTGCTAAAATGCAGAATATTAAAAATGGTTGCCTAAAGGGCAGATAATGCAGCATCAAGATCTGCAATCAAATCGACTGCATCTTCAATACCTACGCTTAATCTAATGGTGCTGTCAAGCAAGCCTACTTTCAAGCGCTCTTCTCGTGGAATAGCGGCGTGGGTCATTGTTGGTGGATGACCAATAAGAGATTCAACGCCACCCAACGATTCAGCCAAGCTGAATAAGTGTGTTTTGGCCAATACTTTGTGGGCAGCTTCAGTGGTATCTTCTTTTAAAGTAAAGGTGATCATTCCACCAAAACCATCCATTTGTGCTTTGGCAATTTTATGGTTTGGATGATCTTCAAAACCCGGCCATCTCACACTGGCAATTGCCGGATGTGTTCTTAGATAGTTGGCCACTTTTTCACCATTCTCGCAATGTTGTTTAATTCTTACATGCAATGTTTTTACGCCTCTAAGGGTTAAAAAAGAATCCATTGGACCACAAACTGCACCGCTAGAGTTTTGAATGAAGTAAAGCTTTTCAGCCAACTCATCATCACTAGTTATGAGCGCACCCATTACTACGTCGCTATGTCCGTTTAAAAACTTAGTGGCCGAGTGCATTACAATATCAGCGCCTAAATCAAGCGGGCGTTGCAAAATAGGAGTAGCAAAAGTGTTGTCAACACAAGTTTTTATATTGTGTTGCTTTGCCAAGCCTGTTACAGCTTTTATATCTATTACCTGAAGCATTGGGTTAGTTGGTGTTTCAACCCAAAAGAGTTTGGTATTTTCATTGATCTTGGCTTCTACTGCAGCCAAATCTTGCATATCTACAAAGTGAAACTTTATGCCAAAATCAGCGAAAACTTTGGTAAATAGTCGATAAGAACCACCGTAAAGATCATTTCCTGAAATTACTTCATCACCTGGCTTTAAAATCTTAAGCACGCAATCAATAGCGGCTAATCCACTTCCAAAACAAAGACCGTGTTTACCGTTTTCTAGTGCCGCTAAGTTCTTTTCAAGCGCATGGCGGGTTGGGTTTTGAGTTCTAGAATATTCATATCCTTTATGCACACCAACTTCGGGTTGTACGTAGGTACTTGTTTGATAAATTGGGGTCATTATGGCACCGGTTGCTTCATCTGGGCTTACACCGGCGTGAATGGCTTTAGTTCCTATTTTCATGTTTGTAGAATTTCGCTGCGCAACTTAATAAGACTTAGGCGGAAAGCAATGCAAAGCTTAAGCTTGTTATTCGCCATAGCGGCGAGTTAGCTCCAATCCTGGACATCGTGGTAAATTGAAATTCCGTTCGGATATTTGCTGAAATGCATTTAGACAAGTACGAAATAAAATCTGGTGAAAAACTCGAAGTTTTTGAGTTCGTTAGTGTTGGTACTAGAGGACGAATAACGAAAATGATTCAGTATTCGTCGACCAACTATAAAGACTTGTACAATCTTGGATTTGGAGACAAAAACCTTGAAACTGGAGAAATCGACGACCTTGCTATTTCAAATAATGGCGACAGCGAAAAAGTATTGGCTACGGTAGTGGCGACAATCTATGCATTTACCGACAAACACCCTGAAGCGATGGTTTACGCAACAGGAAGTACAAAATCTCGGACAAGACTATATAGAATGGGAATTTCAAAGTACATAGATGATGTTAAAACTGACTTTGATATTTTTGGTGAAACCGAAAGCGGTTGGGAAGATTTTGAAATTGACACAGAATACTTAGGTTTTTTAATTAGAAAAAAATAGACAACTATGAATATCAAAGATTTGAATAAGAAAAAGCCAATAGTTATTATTGACAAAAACCTGGACTTTTTCAACGACAAAGTATTATTTCCAGAGAAATTGGAAAAAGCGAACGAAATGTTGAAAAAACATGGACTTCCCGTGCTGAAAAAATCACTTTAGTTAACATTGCTCATATTTAATGCTGGGTTTACTGCTAGTTGGTAGCTTAGCTTTTCAGACTTATTTTTTTGGCTACGACGGAACGTGATTCATTTCGAAAACCCGCACTAAACATGAGCAAGGATTGATATGCTTCGCGTGATTTGGGCTAGCGCCCGAGATATGGCGGCCTGGCGGCCGCTGTTTGTTTGTGACTTAGAGAATCAATTCAGAATAATAACAAAGCATGCAGCCGGTCATCGGGCGGAGCCAAGATGACAGTTATGGACTTGCAATCCCACCATATGAGGTATGGCTTTTATCATTATTTGTAAAAAGTGATTTTGGTAGGGTAATTCTGAATTATGAAAAGGTTTCTCCTATTGGCTCTCGCACTTTTTCCCTTTAGCCTTTTTGCGCAACAGGGCAGTTTAAAAATTGAAGTAAACGATTCGCGTTCAAAAGAGCCTTTGATTTGTGCCGAGATTCTAGTTGAAAAAGAGGCTCAATTCGTTACAGGGTTTGCAACCGATTTTGATGGCAAAGCTCAAATCAACAAGCTTGAGCTAGGAGAATATGAGTTAACAATTAGGTACGTAGGCTATGAAACACTAAAAAGCAAGGTAACTGTAAAAAAGGATAGGATGACGTTCTTGAATTACGAGCTAAAAGAATATGAATTAATTATTGGTCCGCCAATTATTAGAACACCACTAATTCAACTTGAGCCCTATGGTGGGAACTCAAAAATTAGAACCGAACAAATCCTTAAAATGCCAGCAAAGCCATGAAGCAATTAATACTTATTCTCACACTTTTTATATCGGTTAATTTGTTTGCACAAGTTTCAACTGGTTCGCTTCAAGTTAGCGTTGTAGACGAAAACGGTGATGTCTTTTTTGGTGCAAGTGTGGCTGTATATGACGGTGATAGATTTATTAAAAGAAATGCGACTGACTCAAATGGATCTTGTTCGATTACCGGGCTTGAACCAGGCGATTATTCGATTAGAGTTATTTTTATTGGATATCAGCCGTTCAATGCTCAGGTAAATATTATTTCAAATATTACTACAGAGCTTGAATCACAAATGGAATATCATAGTTTAAGGTGTTGTAGTTGCTGCATTATTGTTAAGCACAAGCCAATGATAACTGATTACTTTGGTGTAAACAGACCCTATTCTACAGACCAAATCCTAAAAATGCCAGTAAGATGAAAAAGCTTGTGATCCTTTTCTTTATTCTGCTGCCATTTTTTGGTTTTACCCAAATAACTACGGGCACCATTAAGGTTCATGTATTTGATGAAAATGGGGAAGATTTTTTGGGAACGAATGTGGCTGTTTATCAAGGTGACAAATTCATTAAAGGAAATGCATCCGATCCCTTTGGCTTAGCCACAATCACCAATTTAGAACCTGGTGAATACATCCTTAAAGTGAGTTCTATTGGTTACGAAAATGCAGAAGTCAAATTCAAAATTTCTGCTGTAAACATTACATATCTCGAAATTGAGCTTGAGCCAGCAACAGAAGAGTTATCGCGTTGCTGTTTTGGTTGCAACTTTGGTCCACCAATGCTCGAACCATACGGCGGCAGTACTCCTTTTCGCACGGAAAAAATTATTAAAATGCCGGTGAGATGAGAATAGCAATACCTTTTATTCTTTTTATTATGTGCTATTCAATTTCGGCAAGTGCCCAAGATAGCTTACCATACACTAGACCTATCTCTATTGCAGAGGAGCTAAGCTGTCGCTATATTTTAAGTATTCAGATTGACGAGCTTCCTAAAACTGAGATTGAAGAATTTCTCTTACTCATAGATCAAAATGGACTTCGACTTGTTCAAAAAGATGTGATTTCCAATCCACCCGTCATTCGAACGTGTAGGCCTAACCAAGTGATTACCTATATCGATGGGCTTCCAGTAAGCAAAAGCAAACAAGTTTATTATGCCCAACCAATGAAAGTTAAATTATCAGGCTTACCAGCTAAGCATGAAAACGAAACTACACTTGACATTGAATAATTAAGCTTAACCCCCTAAAGGGTTTGAAACCCTTTAGGGGGTTTTATATTAGCGATTAAACTATCAACTTAAAAGAAACACACCAAACCTTGATTCAAAGCAATTGAAATCCCAACTTTGAGACTTAAAACTTGCTTTGATGAAAAATAGAATTACTGAGCTCTTCAATATTGAATACCCAATCATTCAGGCAGGTATGATTTGGTGTAGCGGCTGGGAATTGGCTTCAGCCGTGAGTAATGCCGGTGGTTTGGGCATTATTGGTTCAGGCTCAATGTACCCCGATGTACTTAAAACTCATGTAAAAAAATGCAAGGCTGCTACTGACAAACCCTTTGCGGTAAACCTGCCCATGCTTTACCCTGATATTGACAAGCATATTGAAACCATTATTGAAGAGAAGGTACCCATTGTATTTACATCAGCCGGGAATCCAAAAACGTGGACTCCGCCATTGAAAGAACACGGCATTAAAGTGGTGCATGTGGTATCAAGCACCAAGTTTGCCTTAAAGAGCCAAGCGGCAGGTGTTGATGCGGTTGTGGCAGAAGGTTTTGAAGCTGGCGGCCATAATGGTAGAGAAGAAACTACATCGCTTGTACTTTGGTCTCAAGTAGCCGATGCGCTTGATATACCAATGATAGCCGCTGGCGGAGTAGGTAATGGCAAGCAAATGTTGGCAGCCTTCGCCTTAGGAGCTGAAGCTGTGCAAATTGGCAGTCGCTTTGTGGCGAGTATTGAATCATCAGCCCATAATAACTTTAAAAATGCAGTGGTTGATGCACCAGAAGGTGGCACCCAGTTATCATTAAAACAGCTTACGCCTGTTAGATTAATTAAGAATCAGTTTTGGCAACAAACCATTGAAGCAGAGATGCGCGGTGCAAGTAAAGATGAAATGGCAGAATTATTGGGCCGTGGGCGTGCCAAAATGGGCATGTTTGAAGGCGATTTAGATGCAGGAGAGCTAGAAATTGGCCAAGTGAGTGGCGCAATTAGAGACATAAAGCCCGCAGCTGAAATATTGCAAGAAATTTGGAATGACTTTACAACCCAAAAGGCACAATTGGCGTCTTTGTAGCTCAGATGTAATTTTTTTACACACTTGGGCAAAACCATTTTTGATTGGGTGTGTTATTACATAGATTTTTGACCTTAATTCTAATCCTTAGAAACCTTTTGTTCGAGTTCCGCAGGCATCCCCGCTTGCGGAACTTCTTTTTTAGAAGGAAGCTACATTAAGCCGCCAGACAACTCTTTCAAGTAGGAAGTTAGCTGTCTGGCGGCTTATGGTTAAATTCACCTTCTTACACCTTTTGAAAGAACTTGAATCTTTTCAAGCGCATCTTCAATATGCTCAATCATCAAAAACATGTACACTTTGTTTTCTTTAATTTCAAAATAGGTATTTTCAATTTTTGAGAGTGTTCTAATAAACTGATCTTGGAAAATATCACCTGCTGATTCATCTAAAACGAAGTACTCATAATGTTCTTCTTCTTTAACTTTATAAGGTTCATATTCTAGGTTAATCAAACTCTCATAGTCTTTTCTAATTTTAAACATTTGTGGAAACCATTCTAAAACATCAAATTGACTAAGAACTCCCATTAAATGAGATTCTTCGTCATTCACTATAGAAATAGTTAGGGAATTATTTGAATAATAATCGGAAAAATAGAACTCTTCATAGTCATTCAAAATATGAAGCTCGTTTAAGCGATTGATTTCTTTTTGATCCAAATCTTTCCTTTCGAGCCCTTTTTCAATCACAAAATCTAGGTAAAACTGAAGGTACTCCTTTGCGATTCCCTTTGATTCAGAAATGATTTCTACTTCATCCAGCTCAATGTAATTCGAAGCCTGAATTTGATCAAAACTAATTACCTCGCCAGTTTCAGGAATTGTAATTGTTTCATCTTCTAATCTCCTTAATCTAGCAGCCTTTTCTTCTCGCTCTTTTTTTCTCGGAAAAACCATCCATAGGATAAAAATCAAGAATAAAATAAGGAGAAATAAGGCAACGTTCAGAAGCACATTCATAGACCTAAGCTCAATTAATTGACTCATACCCTTCAAAATCTACTTCAACTTTTTCGTAGCCAAATGTTTCAGCCAGGGTAGAGTTTAAGTTGGCATCGTCAATGGCCACGTGTATATCGTTCATGTTGAACCTACACGGATGCTCGTAGCCACTGGCATGTGTTAAGGCCAATAGCTCTTTTCTAAAAGTCTTAATGTAATTGGCCGTACGTTCGGTTTTGTCTTTAATATTTATGCCAGCTTCAAGCCATCGGTTTTGAGTAGCAATACCCGTAGGGCAACCATTGGTATGGCACTTTTGGGCTTGTATACAGCCAATGGCCATCATGGGTTCACGCGCCACATTTACCAAATCACAACCCATAGCAAAAGCCATGGCCGCCTTGCTCGGAAAACCCAGTTTTGCTGATCCAATAAAAACTACTCTATTGGTAATTTCATATTTCTTAAAAAGCTTGTAAACTTTAGCAAATCCATATACAAAGGGTAGGGAAACGTGATTGGCAAAACTTGGTGGAGCAGCACCTGTTCCGCCCTCTCCGCCATCAACGGCAATAAAATCTGGCCCGCGGCCGTCTTTGGCCATTTTGCTCGCCAAAGATTCCCATAAAATTACCTTGCCTATAGCGCCTTTTATTCCAACGGGTAAGCCAGTTGCATCCGCAATTTCTTCAATCCAATCAATTAGGCCGTCAACATCGTCAAAAGTGCTGTGCGTGGTTGGGCTTAAAACATCCTTATTCAGTGGAATTCCTCTTATTTCGGCAATCTCTTTTGTGATTTTCTTAGCTGGTAACACACCGCCCTTACCCGGTTTAGCACCTTGAGAAAGTTTAATTTCAATGGCTTTTACTTGTGGATTATCTAGGGTGAGTTTTACCAGTTTCTTCAAACTAAAATTGCCTTCTTCATCCCTTACGCCAAAATATCCTGTTCCGATTTGAAAAACTACATCAGCACCATTTTTATGATAAGGGCTCAATCCGCCTTCGCCAGTATTGTGAAAAGCATTGGCCTTTGCTGCTCCACGGTTTAATGATTCAATGGCCCTTGCCGATAGTGATCCAAAACTCATGGCCGAAATATTAATGACCGACTTTGGTCTGTATGGCTTTTTTCTATGGGCACCCATTATTTTAGCACATGGTAAAAAGTCGGGCTCTTTATGAAAAATATGTTCTGTTTTTGGCTTAAAAGGCAGCATAGCATTGTTTATAAAAACATAAGAATGCTGGTGTATGTCCTGATCAGTTCCAAAACCTTGATAGTTGTTTTGTTGTTTCGCCGAAGCGTAAACCCAGCTTCTCTCACTACGATTAAAGGGCATTTCTTCCCTGTTGTTGGCCACAATGTATTGCCTTAGCTCGGGTCCAATGCGTTCAAGAAAATACCTTAAATGACCTACAATAGGAAAGTTGTGTTGAATAATGTGTTTTCGCTGAATGAATATGTCATAAACGAAAAGAATGCCCAGAAAAATTAAAATCCAAGCCCACCAAGCTATACCTAATACCATAAATGTGAATTATTCCATTTTTACAGGTTTATAATAAACCGCCTCGCCCCACCTATCAAGCACAATATTGTACCACTGCAAAAAGTCTTGCCCTACCATGCCGTGCACAAACTCGCCACTACCTTTTGAGTAACCATCTTCAAATACACCACCGCGCACCATTGTTTTTCTCATACCATCAATTTGCACCGATTTTACCCGGGTAAGCATGCCTTGTAACCCTTTACCATCTGATCCAAAGATTCTTATGTGGCCACGGTCTTTTTGAATTTTATGGAGTTTGTATTTTTTGGTTGCCCATTTATCAAGCTGAAATCCAACCTCGCTTCCTAAGTTTAGCTCTACATTAAACTCTGCCGAATCGCCGTTATCAAACTTAAACCACGCCTTTGCCATTGGGTAGCTATTCCAATTCATTATTTCTAGCTTTTTATAGTCTTCAGGCACCGTATATCCTTTGCGTTCAAACATTCTAAGCTCCATGTTTTCGTAGTTCACCTCAATAATGTACTTATCCGCCCATTCCTTGCCAAATACCATGTCAATTCGCTTATTTAAGTATGGCGCAGTAGCTTGTGATCGTATTTTTTCAAACTTATGAGTATAGCCTTCAAAAGCAACTTTAAAATCTTTAAAAACATTTAGTTGCACGCTATTATCTAAAGATCGCATGGAACCCGTTTCTGAGTATTCAATTCTGTGCCTTTGAGCGGTACCACTATGCATGTAGGCATAGGTTCCGGGGTCAAAAAGCACCGTTATTTCGTTTGAGTCTAAAATATGCGCGTTAAAAAGAATCTTTGAGCCGTACTTGTAAAACTTAACCGTATGTATAGGGTTAGCCGTGGCTAATAGACTTAAAGTGGCAAACACTAAAGTAAAAGCAAGTTTAAAGGCCTTTGGCATGCGTTAAATTTGTGCTAAAAGTAACCAATTTGCAGCTCTTTCAAGTTAATAAACCCCAATCAAACTCAGTTCCAATACTCATAAACTTTCCGCATAGTGGTTTTTTTATTCCTGATGATATAAAACCAAACTATAACCCCAAAGCCATTGAGTTTATTGATGATACCGATTGGTTTTTGCCTAAATTGTACTCATTTGCAAGCCAATTGGGTATTACAACTATGCGGGCTACTCATTCTCGCTGGGTAATTGATTTGAATAGAAACCCAGAGAGCAAACCCCTATATACAGATGGTAGGCACATTACTGGCCTCTGTTCTACTACTAACTTTTTGGGCAATTCCATTTACAAAGAAGAAATGGAGCCAAATCAAACTGAAATTGATAGACGTAAAAAGCTCTATTTTGAGCCCTATTATCATCAGTTACAATTAGAACTTGATGAGTTAAAAGCCAAGCATGGTAAAGTGCTATTATATGATTCGCACAGTATTAGGTCATTGGTAAAAACAATTAGAGAAGATCGTTTTCCTGATATAATTCTGGGTACGGCCGATGGCCAAAGTGCGCACCAAAATTTGATTCAAGAATCACTTAAAAGTTTAAAACAAACACCATATCAAATCAATCATAACGATCCTTTTAAGGGGGGAAACATTACAAGAACCTTTGGTAGACCAAATGAAAACCAACATGCTTTACAGCTCGAAAGGTGTAAGGATCTTTATATGAAAAACAATGAAACGGAATTGGATATTGGCAAAGCAGAAGAAATGACAAAACACCTTAAAAGTCTATTTGAAAATCTAATTGAGCAATTAAATGAAATTTAGATACAAGCGTTTCAAAGGTCTTTTAACTGAAAAAGGCATGAGCGGTGAAGTTTGGATAGAACTTGATGATAAAGGTAGAATTGTTGAAACTCATAATGAAAAACCAAGAGATGGTGCCATTGAATATATAGAGGGTTACGCCATACCGGGTTTTCAAAATGCGCACTCGCATGCTTTTCAATATGCTATGGCTGGGCTGGCCGAGATACATAGCACAAGCCAAACACCTGACGATTTTTGGAGCTGGAGAGAAGCCATGTATAATATTGCTTTGGGTATAAATCCTGAGCAAATGGAAGCCATTGCAACCATGCTATACAGTGAAATGGTAAGGCACGGTTATACATCAGTTGCTGAATTTCATTATGTGCACCATGATAAAAATGGCGAGCACTATGGCAATTTAGCAGAAATGGGCGAGCGTTTAATAAACGCAGCAAAAACGGCAGGAATTAAAATCACTTTAGTTCCTATGTTTTACAAAAACGGTGGGTTTGGAAAAGCGGCAACTGAAGGGCAAAGACGATTCTTGTCAAAATCAGTTGACGAATACCAAAAACTTCTTGAAGCAACAGAACAAGTAGCCAAGAATCATGCGCATGCCAATGTAGGTTTTGGCTTTCATTCTTTAAGAGCGGTTGACAAGGATGCCATTCAAAATGCTTTGCAATTTGCCGGTGAAAAACCAATTCATATTCACATAGCCGAGCAGCTGAAAGAAATTGAAGATTCTATAGCCTTTAGCGGAAAAAGACCCGTAGAATGGCTTTATGAAAACGCAGATGTAAATGAGAGCTGGCATTTGGTTCATGCTACTCATTTATCTGATACTGAATTATCACTAATAGCAAAATCAAAAGCCAATGCAGTATTGTGCCCAACTACTGAAGGCAACCTTGGTGATGGCATTTTTAGGTTGAGAGAATTTATAGCTCAAAATGGCAACTGGAGCATTGGAACCGATAGTCATATAGGCATTGACCCTAAAGAAGAACTTAGAGTTTTAGATTACGGGCAGCGCCTTATCAGCCATAAACGTAATTCATTCTACACTCAAGAAAATGGAGATTCTGGTCTTTTTGGTTATAAAGAAGCTTTGATTTCAGGCAGAAAAGCAATGGGCAATAACAATGCTGAGTACTTCAAAAAAGGAGAGCTTTTTGATGCAGTTATCCTTGATGCAAACTATCCATTAATCGCTACTTCAAGCCTTAAAAAAGTGATGAGCACTTACATTTATTCAGGAGATGCTACGGCCAATTTGGGCACCATGGTAAATGGAGAGTGGATGGTTAAATTCAACCATCATAATGAGGTAATTGATATAAGAAGAAGATTTGCAGAGACCTTGAAAGAGATGGCTATTAGGTGAAACTAATTATCATCTTCGTCTAAATTGTCGAGGTCATAAGCTTCACCCGGAAGCGCTTCGTCTTCGGCCAAGCTTTCTACTCCTTCTTTGTTTTTAAGGCCTATGGATTCTTTTATACCCGTTAGCAGCGCTTTTGCCCCATAATTGAATATTGACTTGTTTTCTTTTCTAACGTAATCTATTTTACCCTTTTTGGGGAAGAGTCTATTGCTGTCTTTAATTATAAAACGATTGGCAATAGCTCCCAAAAGAATATCACCTAATTTTCGTTTTCCTTCTTCTTTACCAACAATATTCACTTTTAAGTTGCTATATCTTAAGTCTACTTCTCCACTTGCAAAGTACTTATTGGCTTGGCCGTCAAAGGTCATTCCATGGGTTCGGCCTTGCACAATTTCAATTCTTGTAAGGCTAATTAGAAGTGGATTTATCTCTCTCATATCCATGCCATCTAAAGAACCGCTAAATGTAAATTCATCAACAGGCTGATCCATTGGTATATCCATGTCAAGAATTACGTTACCGTTTTGCATCAACTTGGTTTCAATGTGCACGTGAGTTATACTATCTTTTTTCTTTTTTAGTGCGAGATAGGCAGTGTCGTTAGAAATATCGGTTATTGTGCCACCAAATTCATTAAAGTATATTATTCCTGGAGCAATCTGGGTATCAGGTTTCTCTTCATAACTAATGCTCCAGTTGTTGAGTTTGGTTTCTTTCAGGGTAATGGTAAATGGCAGGTCTCTGAGAATTTCTTGTGGCATTTTTTTAATTGTCGCCTTATTCTCAGGTAATGTTTTATCGGTAAACACGCTTATTTCGGTTCTATTAACCCTAAGTTCATCAGCTGTATAGTTCCCGTTGTATAGCCAATCTTTAAATTTAAAATTTTCAATGCTGCTATTTTGATTGAAAACCTCAATTCTGTCAATTTGCTTACCGTAGGTTGCAGCATATAAATCTTTTGAATATCGGGGCTCCATACTAACGGAGTCAAAGTAAATTCTACCTCTATTTACATCAACATTTAGTCTACCAACTTTTACAGTATTGAGTGAATCACTAAGGCGTTTTTCATAGTCTTCAATTTCAGCCTTTATGGCTCTAGAATATAAAAAGTCAAGGTTTTGATAGTTCCTATTTACTTTAAATACTTGAAATGTTGCATTCCATCCATCAACCGATTCAATGGCGAGTTTTTGACTTTCTTTCTCTTTATACCTTACCTTAAACATGGCGTCTTTAAGTACCAGAGAGTCAGTGTAAATTGATGAGTAGTTTTTGGTTAATGCTTTAGGAATGTCCTTTTCAAAAAATTCTTTATTGTTTGCCGTTTTGTTTTTAAGACCAACTCGTAGTACCGGGTCAATAAACTCGGCCTTTTGCATGCTAATTTGCTTGTCAACCAAAAAGCTGTTGTAATCAAATTTGGTTAGCTCTCCTAAGTCACTATTAATGGAAAAGTAACCAAGACTTTCTGCAGGTTTCCTGTTTTTAATTTGCATGTTTTCAACCCATAATTTTTGATTATGGGGGTGCATTTTTACTGCTCCAAAGCTCAAAATCATACTTGTATCATTGGCTCTCTGCTCAAAGTCGTTTAGCTCAATTTCAGCCTTTTTGCTAAAAAATATATTTGTATCTGTTTGGCTGGTAAATGAGTCAATAACAAATGATTCTAGGTATACAGAAAGGTCTTTGAGATTATACTCAATCTCCTTTTTTTCTAAATGGTTGGTGTAGTGAATTTTACCATTGTGAATTCTAAATGCATCAATTTGTGCCTTACTAAAAACACTATTTAAATAGTCATAAGGGTGTTTCAAAAAATCGTCGAGTTTGTAATCACCATCTGAAACACCATGGTAGGCAAGAGATGGTTTAGAAAAATATGCGTTCTCAGCATACAATGTTCTGCTTTTAAGGTAAGCAGGTATGTCAAAACCACCTAATCTAAAAGTTGTGCCTGAATACCATAAAGCATTCTTACCCTTAAAGTTGTCGTAGATCGGGCGAACATCTATTCCTGTAAGTTGCGCCAGGCCGTAGCTACTATTGATTTTAATGTTTTTTGATGCCAAAACATGTTCTGAATTTGAATGTTTAACACCAAAATCATGACCTTCTAAAAGAATTGAATAAAGATCAATACTACCAGAAGCATAACTTGTATCCCATGCTAAATCGCAAAATTGAAAAAGGGTTCCATTTGATTTTAAAAGAACATCTTGGTTATCGCCAATCTCAATTTCGGCATCAACACTGTCAATATTTAGTTCGTCTATATATATGCCAGCTAATGATTTTTCTTTTACTGTAGAGTCATTAGAAATTTTTAAATGAAGCTTATTGGCACCTTTACATTCAACGTAAGACATTTTTAAAGAGTTAGATTGGCTTAAGGCCTTTAAGTCAAACCCGTCAATGGAGGTGTTAAATAGCTCGGCTTCTTTAATTACTGTTTTGCCCTGCAGCATCGAATCACTTAGTCCATCTCTTACGCTAATATTTACCTTGTTAGCATATAGGCCGCCTTTTTGAGAGAAAACCTTGAAGCCATAAATATTTGCTAAATGAATGTTGTCATTTAGCCTTACAAATGCATTTGAGCCTTCAGCTGATATCCAATTAGAAAGAAGAGTTTTATCAGAAGGCACTTTACCCCTATAAGTATTAAAATCGCTACAGTATAGTTTAGAATTATCAAGTTTAAAAATAGTAGTACCTAGCCTATTTAAATAGGTAATATTGGCATTCTCTATTTCAACATTTGATAAGCTAGCTTTTTTGAATTGTTTTTTTACAAGGTGGTTTAGGGCGTCGTCAGAAAACTTTTGACCTTGTATTTTGCCTTGTTTTAAGGTAATTGTAGGCTGTTCAATAAGCATGGCTCTACCAACAATTGTTCTATCTTGTATAACATATAGTGGGTCTAGACCAAAGATTTGAACTGATCGAATATTACCTTCAATGCTTGTTTTTTGATTGCTTTTTAAAGGGCTAATTGAAATATCGAAAAGAAGTAATTCTCTATTTAGAGTGCTTAAGGCAAGCGATTTGGTAGTTATAATTTGTGCGCTGTCTTTAGAGATTAGATCAAAAGTTCCAAGGTTAAGATCTACATTTCTTGAATAGAATTTTTTCTTTTCGTTAAAGAAGGCATTAGAATCAATAAGCAACCTATCAAAACCCATTTTAATAATTGGTAGATGTAAGTTAGGCTGCCTTTTACCAATTATTTTTTCGTAGTGTAGCTGAGTATTTAAAATAACCAGCTGATCAACTTGTATGGTATCAAAGAAGTTGTTTATCCGGCTCCAAGCAAATATAGAATCGGGTTTTGTTGCAATCCTGTAATGAGCCACGCCGCTATCAGCCACAATAATTCTGCTTTTAAAATTATTGTTGAAATACATTTGAGGAAAGTCAACTCCTTTAAGATCAAAGTGACGAAACGTAAACTCTGGCTGGTTTTTAGTTTTTATCCATTGCTTTGGTAAAAGCGAGAAATCTTCAAAACTTACCACCGAATCTTTTGTACTGAACCCCAAGCTACTAAACTTAAGAGCGTTTAAGCTATCAATCTTAATATGATTTTGCCCAAGAGAGATTTTGAGGTTCTCAAGCGCCATAAGTGAATCATTAAGGCCGTTTAGCCCTTCTTTGTTTAGCACAAAGCCATTTACCTCACTATTAATCTCATTTATATCAATGCGTTTTCGGCCTTTTTCTGAGACACCTACAATGGCAACATTGCCATTTTTAATGTTAAACTCTTTTACTTTTAGTACAGCAATGTATTGTGAAAGTATTTCATGAAAATTGCGTAAACCGGTTTGTCCACTTCTAAACTCACCGTAAACCCTCATTTTCAAATTTGGATTGTCAACGTCAAATTCATTGATGGTTAGAATTTTATCGAAGTACAGCTTAATAAGGCTGGGTCCCTGAATTGAAATGAAAGGACTTGAAAAGTCAATTAATCTGTTGGAGCGATTTTCTAAATATTCAAGTTCTTGAAACTTAACAGAATCAGCGTTTAAGGCAAGCTCGGTAAATTCAATTTCGTTTTTAAAAACGTTAAACTTTACATCTTTATAGGTAACAGTATAAATGCCATTTGAACTCTGAAAGACAATTTCTTTAAGCACTCTTCCAAATAGTTGATCAGAGTAAAACAAGAAAATGAGCTGAAAAACTACAATTAGAGAGAGGGTGACGAGCATTGACCATAAAACAATGCGTCCAAATCGACGCTTCTTTGGTTTTACCGTTTTTTCTGGTTCAATATGGTCTTTATTCTCTTCCACAAAAATGGATTGCTACAAACAACTATAATGCTAAACGTAGCAAAAATAAACAGCTGTATGTGGCTGCCGCCTTTTGTTATGAACCATAAAAATGTTTTGAAGCTGCTTTATGGAAAGAAAAAAGCGACATTAAAGGTGAAAAAGTGACCCTGAAGGTCTCTTCTATTAGAAATAACTTCGGCCCCTGGGTCATAATCCATGTAAAAACTCCCTAATCGGGTAGCCATTCTTACATAGGTAAAACCCGTTTCAATTTTGCCACCTCCTTCTAAATCAAAATTAATAAAGGCACTGGCTCTAAATGATCCTTTTAATCTTGATTGCACATATATAAAAGCATAATAGTCTTCTTGTGGGCCGCTTCCTACTTCTCCGGGAATCATTTCGGCAATAAAGCCGCCTTCTACACCAACTTTTGATTTTTCGGCAATAGGCACTTCAACAATTCCTGTAAATGGCATTTGAAACCCGGTTTGAATCAACGAACCACTAAACTGTAATGAATCGGTGCTCATACCAAAATTATATGATCGCCTTATAGATGTAATACCCGTTTGGAAACTAAACCTGTTTCTAAGTTTGAATCTTATAATAGCGTCTATTCCACGAGAAAGTCGTGGTTCATAACTAAAAAGTACACCCCGGTCTAGCGTTTCTGAGGCAGCCCCAGAAAGCAAGTCAGATGTTGCCACCATTCGTAGGCCTATGCCAAATTTTACAACTTCGTTGCGCTCTTTGGCTGTAGACTGTGCTTGAGCAAAGCTTGCAAAACACAAGCACACAATTAATAAACTATATGGTAATAAGGTCTTTGGTAACTTTATCATTAAGGTTAATGTGTCCGTCTTCTTTAATCACTACGCAGTCTTCAATTCTAACGCCACCTATGTTTTCAATATAAATACCGGGCTCAATTGAAACTACTGAATTAACGGGAAGTAAGTCTTCATTATTGGTATTTACATATGGCATTTCATGAACGTCGAGTCCCAACCCATGGCCGGTACCATGCACAAAATATTTACCATAGTTACGCTCTTCAATATAGTCTCGGCATACTTTATCAAGTGCAATTCCTGTCATTTTAGCATTTGCGGCGTCAAGCCCTGCTTGTTGAGAACCTTTTACAGTTTCGTAAATCTCTCTAAGTTTATCAGATACTTCGCCAACGGCTATTGTTCTTGTCATGTCTGATGCATAACCATCTAGGTAGGCACCAAAATCAATGGTTACCAGTTCGCCAACAGCAATCTCTTTGCTAGAAGGTACGTAGTGCGGAAAAGCACCCATTGTACCTGATGCCACAATTGAGTCGAAACTGTATTTATCGGCGCCCATTTCTTTCATTAAATATTCCAATCTACCTGCAATAGCTCTTTCGGTCATGCCAGGCTTAAGTTCTGTTACCAATTGGTTAAATGCTGCACAGGCTACGTCTCCACTGGCTTGTAGTTTGGCAATTTCATCGTCGGTTTTCACCATTCTAATTTCATGCAGCATGCCAGCGGCCGTATTTATTTTTAGGCCAGGAATATGTTTTTCAAACATTTTAATGCTGGTGTAAAACGTAGTACTAGGGTCAACTAAAATGCTGTTTACGCCCATTTCAGGAAAATACTTACCCATATCTTCATAAACCCTACCTCTGTTTGCTTCAAGCATTTTAAAATCGGGAGATTCTTGCCTTGATCTTGTAAAATATCTTCCGTCAACTAAAATGTATTGTTCACTTTGGGTTATGATAATAACAGACTCAGAACCTGTAAAACCGGCAACATACGCTGAGTCTGGTTGGCCAGAACCTTCGTGGTTTAGAATAATATAGGCATCAGAGTTGTGCTCAACTAGTTTTTTACGTATAAATTCAAGTTTCATAAGTTCCTTTATTGAGCATCGAAATTAAAAGTTAGAACCTTAGTAAAAAAGCCAAGTGAGCAACACCTATGTATATTACCGTATAATTGGTTCAATTTCAATCTAAAAACCTTTACTCTTACATTAATAATTATCTTAGCTATACTAATCTGAGCGAATTATGAGAGTAGCATTAGGTATTCTATTGGGTTTAGTCTATTTACAGGCAATGGGGCAATCTAACTTAGATATTACGAGTAGTAATATTTTATACATTAATCAAGAATATGCCAAATACAACCCTTACAATACCATGTTTAGGATTGATAAAGATGCGAAAAAAATGATTTGGTATAATGAATATGGTGAACGCTCTGCCTACCTACAGGATATTGAGTTTAAGCCCCTTTCTGATAAGGCCTATTTGGGAGTATATTGTATTGACGGTGATAATTGTATTACCACAAGCTCTGGCTCTATTGAAAATTACGATATGACCTTCAAAGACGATAATGGGCAGTTTCCATCAAGTGGATATTCGATTAACGACAAGCTGAATGAAATTAAACGTGATTTAGGGGTTTCTATAAAGAGTTCAGGTGGTGGATTAAAAGTTGATTACACAAAAATTAGAGAGAATCTAGCCTATGTTAACGCCAAATTTTCTTATTACAATGATTACGATACTAAGTTCTCAATTAATACATACACGGGTGAGTTAACTTGCAGTGATAATATGAGGCAATTAAAAGCACATATTTCAAGGCTTGAATTCTATTTAGATTATTCGAGCAATATGTTTAGACTTAGATCTCTTTCTCAAGAAGAAGAGATTGGCTCATATGATACTTATGGCACAAGACAAGAAAAGGCCTATTGGAGCTATGGCATGGGGCTTAATTATGATGACAAACTAATTTCTGATGCACCAACAGTAGTTGAAAAGCTAAATGAGATTAGAGATATGTTTGATATTTATAGTGAAGATTATGTAGAAACATCGCTATCATATGTAAATGGCATGTTTGATAAGTATAACGACTTTGAGACTTCGTATTCGGCTGACAAAGCGTATAAAACGCTAACTGTAAAAGATGAGTACAGATCGTATAAGAGCTATGCCAATAATACGAGCTATGAAATAGACGAAAATGGAAGGTTTAGGATTTATTGTACTGACAATAGCACTTGTTTGATGGAGTACGATTCTTATGGAGCTAGAAAAGATGCCGATGAAGATAATTCAGCCTATAGAATGGGTCTGAATTTTAACGATACAATAATTGTGGAAGGTGTGGCAATTGCCGAAATAATGAATTCTGTAGCTAGTATAGTGGCCAATGGAATAGGTACTAAAACAGCGAGTTATGGCACGTCAACTGATGATAGGCTTAGGCATATTAACGACATTTTTGAAGACCATGGTGAGTATAAATACATTTGGACAGTGGATGAAACCTACAAGCAATTAATTGGTAAGTCATCATATTGCACTTTAACAATAAATTTAAATGAACTTGATAATATCTACTACACCACCAATTCAAGTACATCCTATCCTTCGGGGCTACAAATACATAGCGATTCTAAAGGCATTAGAGAAGCCTGCGGAACTTCAGATAATTACATAGAGAATAAGTACTATTATCTAGATTCTGAATCATATACTAGAGAAACGATATCTGAAATGCTGGCAATCAAAGATTTAGTCTTAGAATAAGAGCAATTAAATTTTACATTTGATCAAATGCCGAACCTTGGTTAGGCTTATATGTTTAGCATTGTTTTAGGAATATGTATGCGGCATACCAATACCTTTGCCTGCTCTTAATTCATTGAATAGAATGAAAGTAACCGACGAACTCGTAGATAAACTAGCTCACTTAGCAAAGCTTGAATTTGAAGGTGAGAAGAAAGAAAAAATAAAAGAAGACTTTCAAAAGATGCTAAACTTTGTTGAAAAGCTTAGTGAAATTGATACTGAAGGGGTAGAACCCTTGATACATGTGAGTAATACAGTTACCGAGTTTAGGGCAGATGAAAATATGGAGACTATAAGTCATAAAGATGCGTTAAAAAATGCACCTGAAAAAGATTCTGACTACTTTAAGGTGCCTAAAGTACTGAGTAAGTAGTAGCCCTATGGAAGAACTAATTCGAACCGAAAATATTACCAAGGAGTATATTATTGGTAGTCAAAAAGTGTATGCGCTCAGCGGAGTAAGTGTAAGCATAAACAAAAACGAGTATATATCATTGGTGGGTCCATCGGGTTCTGGTAAGTCAACTCTAATGAATTTGCTAGGTGCCCTTGATAGCCCAACAGCCGGAAAATATTTTTTAAGGGGGCAAGATGTAAGCGTATTGGTGGATAATGAATTAGCCGAAATCAGAAATAAAGAAATAGGGTTTGTTTTTCAAACCTTCAATTTAATACCACGCATGTCGGCCATAGAGAATGTGGCCTTGCCTTTGGTATACGCAGGCATTAGCAAAAAAGAAAGAACAGAAAGGGCTAAAGAAAAGCTAAGACAAGTGGGTCTTGGCGATAGAATGGACCATAAACCCAATGAACTTTCGGGCGGACAAAGGCAAAGGGTGGCAGTGGCCAGAGCGCTTATAAACAATCCTGCTCTAATACTTGCCGATGAGCCCACAGGTAACCTTGATAGTAGTACTACCGAAGAAATAATGGATTTGTTTGAAAACTTACATCAAAATGGCAACACGATTGTTATTGTGACCCATGAACCAGAAATAGCCGCACGCACAAGACGTGTGATAAAGCTAAGAGATGGCGCAATAGAAACAGATACATTAAACTAAACAATGAAAGTTTACACTAAAACAGGAGATTTAGGAGAAACATCATTAATTGGCGGGAAAAGAGTTGCCAAAAATCATGTGAGAATAGAAGCCTACGGAACCATTGATGAACTTAACTCATTTATTGGTCTTGTGCGCGATTACACTAAAAACAAATCACAGAACAATCTACTTTACAAAGTTCAAAATACACTTTTTGTTATTGGAAGTAATTTAGCCGCAATTCCTGATGCTAAAATGGAAATTCCCAACCTTCAAGAAAAAGAAATTGGAGAATTAGAAGCTGCTATAGATGACATGGAAAAAGAGCTTTCAGAACTCAAGAATTTTATACTTCCGGGTGGTCATCCTGGGGTTTCTCATGCGCATGTTGCCCGTTGTGTATGTCGTAGGGCTGAACGACTTTGCGTAGCAGTAAATGAGCAAGTAGATATTGATGCTAGCATAATACCATACTTAAATAGACTTAGTGATTACTTGTTTGTATTGGGTCGTTTTCTTTCAAAAGAAAATGGCGTTGAGGAAGTAATCTGGAAAGGAATAAGATAACATAAGACCAATAAAAGCAAAAGGCCCGATTTCAACGAAATCGGGCCTTTTGCTTTTTAAACTTTTAAGTTTATTGCTTTTCGGCAGTTATGTTGTGTGTTTGATTATCCTCAACATACTCCATAGTAACTGTAGTACCATCAATGGTAACTGAAGAAACGGTATCGTCTCCATCAGAATCAGTAATTGTAATGGTTGCGCCTTCATTACTAATTACATATGTACCATCATCACTTGTTGTAGTTTCAAATTCTGTACCTGGGAAAGCAGTTAGTTTGGTAGTTACACTACCGGTAAAGTCTTCGTTCATTGTAAAAACGAATGAACCATTATCTACTAATTTGTCAGCACCGTACACATCTTCATTGTCAATGGTGTATGTGGTTACATTCCAAGTTCCTTCTAAAGCTTCGTTGGTTACAAGGTTTGGATCTTTTGAGCATGAAGCAAGTGTAACTCCAGCAAGTAAAATAAAAAGTAATTTTCTCATGGGATTTTTATGTTTAGTGCAAGGTTAGCAATAGAACTTATACTAAATGCCTTAAATTCAAGCCGAAGATGTAAAAAAATGTGAATGCCTAACATTGAAACCATAGCGTATGAAAACGCTGAAGGACAGCTTAAAGAAATTTATGATCAGTTGCTTGAATCTAGAGGCAAAATTGCTGAAGTACATAAAATTCAGAGCCTAAACCCAAAAACCATTGTGCAACACATGGAACTTTACATGGGCATTATGTTTGGCCATTCTCCATTAAAAAGGTATCAAAGAGAGATGATGGCTGTAGTTGTTTCAAAAGCAAATGATTGTAATTATTGCCAGCTTCATCATATTGAAGCTTTAAACTTTTATTGGAAAAATACGGAGCGCTGTAATGCTCTTAAGCAAGATTATAGAAGTGCTCAACTTAAAAATAGCGATCTAGCCCTTTGTGAAATGTCTTGGCAACTTACCAAATATCCAGGCAAAAATCAAAACGGGGAGCAAGTGGCACATTTAAAACAATTGGGCTTTAACGATAGATCAATTTTAGATGCCACCTTGGTTATTGCTTATTTCAATTTTGTAAATAGAATAGTGCTTAATTTAGAAGTAACCCCAAGTAAGGCTGAAGTTGGCGGATACAATTATTGATTCTTTTTGCCCAAAAAGTTCATTATGGCCAAACCAAACCTAGGTCATTGTTTAGTAGCTATAAACAAGCGTCATTTTGCAGTTCAATAATTAGTAATGATTACGGCTATAAATCAAAGTAAAGATGAAAGGCAAAAGGTAAAAGAGCAGTTGCGTAGCATTCTTAGCAAAATGCTTTTAAAAGAAGAAGTTCTAAACCATAGAATTGGCTTGGTACATAAAGAGCATCAAATAAGTGCAGTCAACTTTATACATTATTTGGTACTGCGCAGCCAAAATATAAGGGAAATGCAAGACCACTTGCATAAAATGGGTTTATCGTCTCTTGACAATAGCGAAGGTCAAATCCTGAATCAAATAGTGCAAATACTAAAGTGGATGAACTGCCCCACAGTTAATGAGCTTAAAACACCATGCGATTATGAACAAAGTTCAAAAATTCACAAGAGACACTTGATTAACCTGCTGGGCAAAAATCATTTCAAAGACCAGCCAAATATTATGGTTACCTTATCAGAAAAGCATTTGTACGAGCCTGAGGTATTTGAAAATATGCTTTTGGCCGGAATGACCATAGCCCGAATTAATTGCGCTCACGATAATGAAGAAATTTGGGAAATGTTCATTTCAAAAATTAACGAAGCCAAAGAGAAAACAAATAGAGAATGCAAGGTGTATATAGACCTTGCTGGGCCAAAAATTAGGGTTAAAAAGTTGCTTGACAAAATGAACAATGAGCAACCGCTATTAGAAATGCAATTGGGCGATAAAGCACTATTGTGCTCAAAACCACAGAAAAACTATAATCAATACCAAATCGTAATGGCGCCAAAAAAGGTGTTGGCGATGGTGAAAAAAGGCGAATCTGTATTTTTTGATGATGGAAAATTTGAAGCCGTAATAAAAGAAAGAACTAATGCGGGTTTGTTGTTAAAGTTTATTAGCGCACCCATTAAGAAAAATAAGCTCAAAGTTGAAAAAGGGATCAATTTTCCGGAATCTGATTTAAAACTGAAACCGCTTACAAGGGCAGATGAGGCAAATTTGCCTTTTGTGGTTGAGCACGCAGATCTAATTGGCTTCTCTTTTGTAAGCAAGGCTCAGGATATTGATCACTTAAGGAGTAAACTAGCCGCCATAAATCCTAAAAAGGCTCCGGCATTAATTCTTAAAATTGAACTTTTAAATGCTGTTGAAAATTTACCCGAACTACTGCTAAATGGTATGAAAGATGCAGCATTTGGGGTAATGATAGCAAGGGGAGATTTAGCCGTTGAAATAGGTTTTGAGCGCTTAAGTGAAATACAAAAAGAAATAATTTGGCTTTGTAGAGCTTCACATACACCAGTGGTATGGGCCACACAAGTACTTGAGAGTTTAAATAAAACAGGTTTGGCTTCTCGAAGCGAGATTACCGATGCTGCTAACTCGGTTGCTGCCGATTGCGTAATGCTAAACAAGGGAGATTATATTATAGAAACTATTGAGACATTAAGTAATATTTTAAAACGTCAGCAAGGCCATAGGCATCGTAGAAGGTATGTAATGCGCCCTTTAAGAATAGCCCAAAAGTTTGTAGGTTAAAAATTGAAATTGATTATGAAATACCTTTTTACCATAAGTTTAATTATGCTTTCAATAAGCATTTTTGCCCAAAATGATTCTACTAAAAAAAGCACAAGGCCTTTGCCTATTTTGGGTAACCTTTATTTTCCTGAAAACATATCTGAGATTCAAGAAGCGCATAGAACAGATCTTAAAGTAATAGCAGAGCATTTAAAAACGCATCCCAATATTGGGCTTATAATTATTGGTCATACAGACGATATTGGCAATAGAAAAGACAATGCCGTTGTATCAATAATTAGGGCAAAAAATGTATATGATTATTTAATTTACAAAGGGGTTAATAAAAAGCAACTTTCTTATGGAGGCCAAGGAGAAGATTACCCTGTTTTTAGAGATACTACCGACTATGCAAGAACCATGAATAGGCGGGTGGCGCTACGTTATTTCTATTTAGAATAGAGTTTCTGCCATAGGATTTCATACAATTTCAATTTGTCGGAAATCAAATACTTCAGGTGATCGAGCGGAGTCGAGATCACTCTACCCCACCATAGCACATATACTTTAGCTCTAGAAAATCGTCCATGCCGTATTTAGAGCCTTCGCGACCAAAACCACTTTCTTTAATGCCTCCAAAAGGAGCTACAGCGGTAGAAATCATTCCTGTATTAATACCGACCATACCGTATTCTAAGCCTTCAGCAACGCGCCAAATTCTAGCATAATCTCTTCCGTAGAAATAAGATGCCAAACCAAAAGGCGTATTGTTAGCCATTTCAATCACTTCTTCTTCAGTCTCAAATTTGAAAACAGGTGCTACAGGCCCAAAAATCTCTTCAACTGAGATGTCCATAGTTTCATCAACGTGAGTAATAATTGTTGGCTCAAAGAAATTGCCTTTTTCACCGGTAGTGTTTCCACCTAAAATGATTTTGGCGCCTTTATTTCTCGCATCGCTTACCAAACTGTTTACTTTGTCAATAGCCGCTTGATTAATCAATGGGCCAATCACAACACCATCATCTACGCCATTTCCAAGCTTAAGTTCTTTTACTTTCTCAGCCAGCTTTTGCGTGAATTCTTCGTAAATACCTGCCTGCGCATAAAGCCTGTTGGCACAAACACATGTTTGCCCTGCATTTCGGTATTTACTCGCAATTGCACCATCTACAGCGGCATCAATATCGGCATCGTCAAAAACTATAAAAGGGGCATTACCACCCAGTTCAAGCGACATCTTTTTTACCGTTTGCGCGCATTGCGCCATTAAGTGCTTACCTACTGGAGTAGAGCCTGTAAATGAAAGTTTACGCACAATTGGGTTTGATGTTAGTTCATCGCCAACACTTTTTGGCGTGTTGGTTGTAATTACGTTGAAAACACCTGCAGGGAAACCAGCTTGCTCGGCCAACTCAGCCAATGCCAGTGCCGAAAGGGGAGTGGCTTCTGCAGGTTTTATTACAACCGCACAACCTGCCGCTAATGCCGGTGCCACTTTTCTAGTGATCATGGCATTGGGGAAGTTCCAAGGTGTTATAGCCGCACAAACTCCAATGGGTTGTTTTACTACTACAATTCTCTTATCAATACCATGGCCAGGAATTACATCGCCATAGGTACGCTTTGCTTCTTCAGCAAACCACTCAACAAATGATGCCCCGTACTTGATCTCACCTTTGGCTTCAGCCAATGGTTTTCCTTGTTCTAAGGTTAAAATTCTTGCAAGATCATCAGCATTCTCAAGTTGTAAATCGTACCACTTTCTCAGAATCTTAGAGCGCTTACCCGCAGGTACTTTTTTCCATGATTTAAAAGCTTCATTTGCAGCATCAATTACCTTTTTGGTATCGGTACCATCCATGTCAGGAACATGTGCTAAATGCTCACCATTAAATGGGTTGATTACTTCAAATTCTTGGTTTGAAGCAGCATTAGCCCATTTGCCATTAATGTATGCTTGGGTCTTAAAAAGCGATTGATTTTTAAGTTGAATCATGGTGATTTTTGATCAAGAGTTTTGTGCTTGCAAAGGTGGTGAATAGTTGATTGAAAAGTGGTTTTGTAATTAGAAATTAATGACAGGGTTTAACTTGATTCTAGATATGTGAATTTGTTAAAAATAAGTACTCATGAAAAATCCAACCGCACTTTTTCTACTCAGCATTTTAACTATCGGGTTAGCCTTCTTTTTAGATAATAGGCGCTTTCTATTTCCATGGTAGCATCATTTTATATACTACCATTGGTCCTCAGTATTGTATGCCTTGTATTTAGCAGCAAACAAGAGTTTTGGCAGAAATCCAACTTAGGAATTTATGGCAATGTTTTGATCGTAATTCTTTATGAGCGTGCGATTATGTTCGCCTTGATAAAAACATTTGATTTCAACTTGCGAAATTGGATATGAAGCATTTCAAAACCATTTTTGCCCAATGCACCAGCACCACTTTAAAACCACTAAAACAGTAAGGGTTTACACCAATACAAATTCTTTTGAAAACATAAAATACGTGTGGGTGGCTTTACATGGCTATGGCCAATTGGCCAGTTATTTCAGTAAAAAGTTCGAAGTGCTTGATTCAAACAAGCATCTGGTAATTGTTCCCGAAGCTCAGTCAAGGTTTTATTTAAATGGGGTAGGGCTTTTAGACAAAAAAGTTGGAGCCACTTGGATGACTAAAGAAGACCGTAAGACCGATATCGCAGACTACGTACAGTATTTAAATGATCTTAAATCAAGCTTTGAAACTAGACTGCCAGACAATGTCAAATGGGTAGTATTTGGCTTTAGCCAAGGAGCAGCCACCGCCTGCCGTTGGGTCCAATTGGGCAATGTTAATCCTGATTTTTTAGTGCTATATGCGGGCATATTTCCGCCTGATTTGAATATAGAGGCTTTTGAAAACAAGAGTTTTAAAAGCTATCAGTTGCGAGGCGATAAAGATGAGTTTTGGAACTCAAGAACCAAAGTTGAAAATGAAAGTACTTTGCAAAAGCTTGAAGTTAGGCCAGAATGGATTTCGTTTAAAGGCAAGCACAAGGTGTACCCAGAAGTATTAAAAGACCTTGTAACACGCATAGAAAAGGCATAAAAAAAGCGCAACCATGTAAGTTGCGCTTTGCTATTTGGAGTTTTTTTTTATTTCTTCATCCAGATAAATCGCTCTTTCTTAAGCGCATTACCGTAATACCATTCTCTTACAAAAATCAATTCTTCTTTAGTTATTTTTTCCATTACCCAGTCTTGTCTTCCACCACTCGGAGGGTAACTTTCACCTCTATTTAAAAAAAGAGTATCCATGTTTCCATTGTCCATTTCGTAGTAGAATCCACTTTTTCCATACGGGTCTGTCCATCTTCCTTTTCCTACAGGGTAACCAAACCTTTCTGTATTATAATCATCGTACTTAAACCAAATTTCATGTTCAGTAAATCTGTAATCAGCGTCATTGGTAACTTCTTGAAAATCATCAAATTTTTGTTCTGTCCTCATCCAAGCGGCTTGCCACCATTCTTTACCTACCCAAACAACACTGTCTTGACCATCTCCACCAATTATGGCACCAATTTCATCTACTGATGTAGGTTCATTATTGCCATTGTTTCCGTCGTCAATTGGTGTGTCATCATCGCCACCACATGCCGCTATAAAACCTAAAAAAGGTAGCGCGGTAAAAAGAAGGAGTTTTCTAATCATAATCTTGTTCTTGCAGTTTGTGCGAAGATATATTTTGTTTCTTAAGATTGTTACTTGATCACAAATACGGGGCCTGTTTCTAAACTTTCATTTCCTTCGCCATCAACAAGTGTTAGCATGTACCAATATTGACCTAATGGTACTGTTACCCCCGCTTTTGTTCCATCCCAATCTAGTTTAGGATCAGTGCTTTCAAAGAGAATTTCGCCCCATCTGTCAAGAATTTTTAAGTCATAAGACTGCAAATTTCCAAGGTCTTCTCGCATTAAAATATCGCCACCAATTACAAAGTAGTCGTTTACCCCATCATTGTTGGGCGTAAAGGCGTTAGGAACAAAAATTGAATCAGATAGGTAATCGCAATAATAATTGCTGTAAACCGAATCTACCCCGTCAGTCCTTACGGCCATTACCCTATAACACCAAGGCGTGTCAAGTTCGCTATGCAATTCGTAATCAATATAGCTTGTGCCATCTTGGTTAAACCTAGCTAATTCACTAAAATTATTTGCCCCAAACTTTACTTGCAGCACAAAATCATAGTTTGATGGCCAACCTATATATTCATTCCAATTAAGTTTAATGTTTCCGTTTGAGCCATTGCCTTTTAGTGCAATTGATGTTCCTAAGTTTGATAGTGGGTTTCTGTTGCCACAGAAATCTTGCATATACACCCTGTAATAGTAATACGACTGATTAAAATTGGCATTTGAGTCAATAAAATGATTGCTAAACGCAGAATCGTAGCCTATTTGCCAAACAAGATCAGCTCCTGCGCGGTCAATTATATATTTTCTCTGACCCGGGTGTTGGTTTCTTTCAAAATCGAGCCTTAAATAATCGTTGTTTACAATTGAGACTTTGTACATTTCAAGTGCACTGGTTTTCTTGCTAAATTGAGAAGTAAGCGCAATTTCATTTGACATTGAAGAAGCACCATAATCGGTAATTCCTTCAACTCTGTAAACATATCCGCTATCGCAGGCTGTACTGTCTAAAAACTCAGAAACACTAGGCGCCGAAATGCTATCAATAATGCTCCAAGTTGTGCCACTAGGAGACCTTCTGTGTATTCTAAACTTGGTCCAATTGTTTTTGCCCAAATAGTTCCAGTTAATTCTTAAAACATTTTCAAGTGCATTATCTCCAGTTAAAACAAGGCGACTTAAATGCGGAGAAATAATGGACTTATTGCTACAAGAATCGGTTACTTGAATGCTATACTTCGCTAAATCAAGCACATCTCCATTTACATCACTGTAATTGGTGTTTGAGAGGTCTAGAGAAACTGAATCATTTTCAGTTACAATTATTAGCGTATAATTCTCAAAATCTCCCAAAGCTGAAGCATTCCAACTTATTTGATTTCCGGCACTTATGGTATTAAAAAGTAGAAGAGGATTTACGGTAGTAGGAGTGTCAATATTTATAATTTCAATGGTATTTGTATCTGATGATGTGCAGAAATTACTATCAGTTACCCTTAGTGTAATTTCATAAATTCCTGTGGTAGGAAACCCAACTTGGGGCCTTGGTACAATTAACTTATCAGAATTTACTGGCGTAGAGAAGTTCCATTCTCTTTCGCTTATTAAAGTATCTGCCTGGGTAACATCATTAAATTGTACCGGATCGTTGGCACAAGAAATAGCTCTAGAAATGGTAAAATCTACACGCGGTGGCTCATAAACTGTTAGGTAGTTTTTGAGGTAAAGGGTATCTCGGCAACCTTCAATAGATTCAATAGCTAAGCCAATGGTTTGTTTTCCTGATCTAAAAATGGGTTGAACAATTTCTAACGAATCATCACTAATTGAATCATTATTAAAATCCCAAAAGTATTTGGCAGCTCTTGGGCTATTACTTTTTAGTAGCGTGCTAAATGGGGCACAACCTGCAGTGGTGTCTGCCAAAAAAGAAACAGTAGGGCTTCTAAAAGTGAGTAAGGTATCAACTTTAAAACTTGCACAAGCGTTGAGCAATGGATTATATACTTTGTAAATAGTTAGGAATTGGGCGCTATCTGTAGTGCTGCTGGTAGGGAAATAATACTTAGCGGTTTGCACCACATTAGTATCGCTTAAACCATTGCCATATTCAATAATAAAAGAATCAGATGGGTTGTTTGTTGTAAAGTTTACCGACAGTGAATCACAACCCCTAATGGTATCAAAAAACAGCTGCGGTTCAGGCATTCTGTATACCGTAAACAAGCTATCAACTACTTTGCTTGATGTGCAACCACCTCTATATTCAACAAAAAGTCTTACCGGCCAAATGCCAACCGAGTCGCTTAAAAACGCAAGCGTATCGTTGTCTATTTTTTCAATCAATGTGTCATTAAATACATCCCACTGTAATGAAAAGTATGGGCTTGATGTACTCAAAAGGCTAAAATTGGCAGGTTCGCAACCAAATGTGGTGTCTATAACAAAGTCAGCCGTTGGAGATTTATAAACAACAACCGTATCGCTAAACTCGGCATCACATAAAAACCTTGTACCAATAATTCTTGGGTAGTAAACAATCGAATCTTCAGTGCCGCCATAGTAGTAGGTGTGGTTTGCAATGTTGTTGCTTGCGGCAGTGCCATCACCATAGTCAAAGGCATATGTTGTAAAAGAAGGGGAGGTGTTATTTCTGAAAACAACTTCAAAAGAGTCGCAACCCTCAGTTACATTCATTGTAAAATCAGGTACAGGCAAATCAATAACCCTTACAATTGAATCAACTATTTGGGTGGTTGTGCATCCACCTATGTAAGTTGCAGAAACGCGAATATCAAAATAACCAAATGTATCAAGCGTAATTGGCCAAATGGCAACATTTTGAGTGTCTACAATGCCATTATTAAAGAGGTCCCACTCAAAGCCAAAATTATTAGAAATAGTGGCTGATAATACCGCGTTGAAAGGTTGACAGCCAATTGAAGTGTCAATTGAAATATTTACACTTGGACTGCGATAAACAACAACTGTATCTTGGGTTATGTTATCACAACCAAAAGATGTAGCTGTGAGAGTTGGATAATAAATTATTGAATCGGTGGGATGAGCTGCAGGAATTATATAAATATGATTGCTCATTTTATTCGTATCTGGTTTTGAACCATCACCATAATCAATTACAAAACCGGCTGAGCTTGGGTTGGTTGTATTGGTAAAGTTCACGGTAATCGAATCGCAACCTTGTTTTACATCTAAGCTAAAACCAGCTTGTGGCGCCCTTCCAACTTCAAATGCGCTATCTACCTTAAATTGATCAAAACAAGTGCCATTTTGAGCATAAAGTGAAGCTCCAAATTTTCCAACCGTATCAATTGTCCATACAACCGTATCTTGTCCAAAAGAATCAATTGTATTGTTGTTCCACAAATCCCAATAAAAGTCGCTTTTAACAGAACTCTTTTGCACAAGAGTAATGGTTAATGGCCTACAGCCTTCAAATGTATCCGCAACAAAAGATGCATTTGGCGATTTATAAATTACAATGGTATCGGAGTAAAAAGCATTACAGCCAAATGAGTTGGCAATAATTGTTGGGAAATAGAGCACCGAGTCTGCATTAGTGGTGCTATTATAAGAGTAGGTGTGCTTTCTTATTCTGTTAGAGTCAGGTGCCGATCCATCTCCATAATCAAAAACATAACTCGCATTAATGGGGTTGGTAAGGTTAAAGAATGAAATTTCAGTGGTGTCGCATCCAAAAAGCGTATCGGCACTAAACAGTGGTGTTGGACCAATAATTCTAATTCTACTATTAAGATCAAAAGTATCGGCACAAGCCAATACTCCATTTTTGTAGGCTATTAAGCTTGGTACAAAACCTGTTAAGTTGTTTTCAGTATATACATGTACATGGTTGGTATTGCTGTTTTGCGAACCGCTTCCATCATCATAATTCCAAATATATGTGTCGGCGTTTTTACTTGAGTTTGTAAATGTTATGCTCTCTGGTGCACATTGCGATAAAGGCTTATCTACACTAAAGTTGGCTTCAGGGGCTGTAATCTCTATTTCTCTAATAATTGAGTCTTTACAAAATGCCGGTGCCCCGCTTGATACTACTTGCTTAATTTTATACTTACCAGCTTGCCTAAAAATCACCCTAGCAAATCTTTCAGTAGAGTCTACAAAATCAAGACCTCTATGATCATCAACTGACCATTGCCATTCAGATACGGCAAATGCTGAGCTATCTGAGAGTGCAAAAGGTTCATTTAAACAGGTTTCGGCCAAAACATCATCGTCCCAGCCAAAATTTGCTTCTACCCCAATACAGGTGCTACCAGCATCTAGGTTCTTTCTACAGCCATAAACGTCTTCAATTTGTAATGATGTTGAATAACAACCCGCATCATTAAAAGTAATTGAAGTAGTTGATTGACTAGGGGATGCAATTGTTACTTCTCCGTTTCCTCCAGGGCTTACTGACCAATTGTAGATGTAGGATGGGTTTGAAGTATCAGGGAAAAGAAGGTTAATTTTTGACCTGAGTGTAGTTTGAAAACCTTCGCACCCCTTTGTGCTGTCAATTGAGACTTCAGCAAGAATTCCTCTCACTTCAATGTAATCTTGGAGCAAAAGAGTGTCTTTACAAGAATTATTACTTTCAACAATTAGCCTAACAGTGTAAGTACCAGGCATAGACAGGTTTCTTCTAAAACTTCGGCTTACACTGGTAAATTGAATATTAGAACTATCGCTATGTTCAAGCAGCCATTGGTATTTGTAAGGGTTTCCACCTGTAGGCTTGGGGTCTGTGTTGTCGGTAAGTTCAACCCTTCCATCAGCACATATTACAGTGTCAGAAAAGTTAATACCAGCAGTAGGTGGCTTATTTCTAATGTAATTGGCTAATAATGTGCTATCGGCACATCCATTTTTAGTGTTTTCAACTTTTAATGAAAGATTATAAACACCAAATGTGTCAAACTTAATTTTAAAGGAGCTGAGGTCTTTGGTGGGCCCAAGAGGTGTGGGCTTAATCATATTGCTATCAGCATCAAAAATTCGCCAGGTATAAATATTGTCTCCTGTAGTTGGCAACACACTATTGCTCTGTATAAGCAATGAGTCTAGGGTACATAAATTTTTGTCGTTAGAAAACGCCCTGGCTTGCGGGCCTTCAATTACAACAATATCATCTGCCCGTACTGATGTTTCGCAAGCCTCATCATCAGTGCTATACTTAAAGGAATAAACCAGGTCTTTAGCACCAAGTGATACATAAGAAATTTGAAACTTATCTTTAACATCGCCACCAATAAAGTTAGCCCCTGGAAAACTCATTGTAAAATCCCTGCGATTGTTGTCAGATGCAAGGTTGGTTACTTCAAGTTCTTGTCTAATACAGGCCGAATCATCATTAATGGTAATAAATGGCTTTATGTAATCGCTCTTAGAATCACTATATCTACAGCCACCCGGAAAAATGACTTCCATAGTTACCGCATTGGTGCCCACCGGGTTGGTGTACACAATGTTTTTCGGATTGTTATCAGTGCTTCTTTTTGTAATCGCGTTAGGAAAAGACCAATTAAAACTATCTGGTTTTACCGAACTTGTTAAAATATTACCCCTAAAGTTGGCAATTGTAGCGGTGTCTCTTTCAATTATATTGGCGCATATTTCAACTTCTCTTGTGGCATATACCCGCACTGCCTGGCTATTACGGTAAACCGATTGGCATCCCAGGCTATTTTCAACCAAAAGGCTCACACTCATATCACCTTGAGCCGGAAATTTATTTATGGTTGTACCCGTTGATGTTTCTGTATTACCGTCAAAAATCCAAGTACGCTTGGCAACATTAAGTGTGCTATCAATAAATCGTACTTGAGCACTACCAGCACAAAGAAGAGTGTCACTTATATATAAATTGATATCTGGTTTTGGCAGTACGTCAATAATATCGGTTTTTGTAATGGTAGTACAAGCTGAACTTTGTCCGCTAAGCGTTATTCTAAGTCTTATTGTTTTTTTGCCACTAATAGTAAAAAATCTAAATGCCGTGTCGGTGCCATTTACAAAACCACCGCCCAGATCCCACTCAAGCTTAGAACCCGAAGGAACATTACTTGCTGTAAAAGTTACTGGCAATGGAGCGCACCCAGAGGTTTGACTGGCGCTAAAGTCAATTGTATTGCACTGCGCATTTAGGTCATTACCTAATAAGGCAAAGACCAAAAGCGAGAAGAATGAGAATTTAAGGTTGGTAAACATTGGGGAGTTTTTTGCTCTCTTCTCTAAAGAAAAATCGCTGTAAAGGTATAAAGGAGTTAGTCAACTTAAAATTGTTACATAATTATCTGACGGGTAAACAATTAAAATGGTTGCGAGTTGAACTAAATACCTATTCTTTTTGAAAGTGACGATGTAAATTGATTTTTCGGGTCAACTTCTTTCTTTATTCTTTTCCATGAATCTAACTCAGAATACATAAAATGAAAGGTTTCGGCATCTAAGAGAGCGTCTTTTGCTAAGTAAACACGTCCGTTCATTTTGGCAATTAAGCTTCCTAAGTGCTTGCAAAGCGCAATTGATTTCTTATTAACTGCAAAATCTAGCGCTAAGGTGTAGCCCATACTCGGAAAAGAAAGGAATCGTCCTGAAGGCTCGCCAAAACGCTTAATTACGTTTAAAAATGGCTTGCACCCCGATTTTTCAATGGCTTTTAGTATCAGCTTTAAGTTTTCGTGCCCTTTGTGCAATGGAACAACAAACTGAAATTGAAAAAATCCATTTGAACCATAACCGGTATTCCAATTGGCCAAGGCATCTAATGGAAAAAAGAATGGTTTATAATGTGATGTACTCTTAATTTTCTTTTGCTGAAATTCAATAATCTTATTTAGAATAGGAATACTAATGCCATTTAGCATGCCATTTGGAACTAATTCAGGGATTGAAATGGGCTCTTTTGTGTCAATTTTTAAGGGTGCAGGAATTGATTCTGAAACTTCTAGATGTTTGCCTACTACCAATACACCTGGCGTATTTTTTCTTAAAGTATCTATCCATCCTACTGTATAATGCCAGTTTAAACCTTCAGTATCGAGAAAATGGAGCATTTGATCAAAATCTTTGGCAACAAAATTCTCAGTTTTAAAATAGGCTGATTTTATGGGCCTTAATTTGAGTGTAACCGTGTCTATAAAGCCTAAAAGGCCTAAACCGCCAGCATTGGCAAAAAAAAGATCGGCGTTCTCTTTTCTTGAGCAAACTAGACTTTCGCCTGCACTGGTAATAAGCGTAAAGCTTATGGTAGCATTTATAAAACTACCATCAATATGATGGCCCTTGCCATGAATATCGTTTGCAATGGAACCGCCAACAGTTACATATTGGGTGCCGGGGCAAACAAAAGGCATAAAACCTTTAGGTACAAAAGTGTCAATCAACTCCTTTAATGAAATACCCGACTGTACCGTAACTTGGGCTTCATTTTCGTTGAAGTGTAGTATTCTATTGTGTCCATTGGTTGTAATGGTTGCTCCATTTTCTAGAATAGCTTGGTCGGCATAGCTTCTGCCTAACCCTCTGTAAACTCTTTGTTGTTCTATTGTTTTGGCTCCATAAGGTATTAGCGTTGTGGCAACCTTAGGGTAATTGCCCCAACCACTAATAAGTTGATTAAAGCTTTCGGGTTTAGACACAATATACTTCGTTTAGTGTTGCATCAAATTCGTCAATAGGAATGTCTTCAACCAGCTGGTGTTTGTAGCCTAATCCAATAGTGTAAGCCGATGAAATTTTTGGTAATAAACGATCATAATAGCCCTTGCCATGTCCGCAGCGTTCTCCATCTTTGGTAAATGCCACTCCTGGTACAATTACCAAATCAATAGCACCAAAATCTGTAAATATTTCACCTTGTGGTTCTAATATGCCGTATTTAGGTTCTGGTTTCATTTTTTCAAAACCATAAAACACTTTTAAGTCAAGCGTATTGTCATTAATTACTGGTAGTATAATTGTTTTTCCGGCTTTTTGTAGTTCAATATTTAAGGTATGCGTACCCGCTTCTTTTGGCATTGACCAATATGACAGAATCACTTTTGCATTTAGAATTAATGCATGTTCTAATAAAGCCTCAGTTATTTCTTTGTTTTTATTTGAGTAATAAGTGTCAGAAAAAGAGCGGTTTAATTGCCCCATTTGCTTTCTGAGTGCTCTTTTCTTTTCGCTTATGTTCGGCATTACTCTTTAAGTAGCTTTTTGTTTCTTCTTCTAAGCTTTTTTAGTTTATCCGTATAAACTTTCACTTTATATCTATCCCCTTTTCTATTGTAAAAATCAATCAGTGTTAAAATGCTTTCTTCATTTGCAGGATCTGTTAAGTAGGCTTGGTTATAAGCAATCTCGGCACTATCGGTTTGATTAATCTGTTCTTGTATTTGTCCCATTTGAATAAAGCTTTTGGGATTTTCTCTATCGTAGAAAATGGCCGCTCTAACAGTGGCATATGCTTCATCAAGCTTGTTTTCATCAAAAGCTCTTTGGGCCAATAAGTTGTAAGCAACCGAAATATTGGCTTTTATATCCTTATTCTCTGGCTGGTAATCAAGCGCATATCTAAAATGAAAAAGTGCTTCTTCAAGGCTGTCAATTTCAAATTTAGCAGCTCCCCAGTTGGTGCGGGCAATAATCATATACTCGCGCATTTGAGGGTAATTGGGATTCAGTTCAACGGCTTTTTCGAAAGTGAGTGCCGCTTTAGGGTAGTTTTCGAGCATCATATAAGCTATGCCCAAATGTGCTCTTAACTGTGCATTACTACTATCAAGGTCAATGTAGTTTTTTAATTCGCCCATAATCTGTTTTAGCCTTAAAACACTTGTATCGTTAAGTGCAGCAAACGAATTAATTCTAGAAATAAAATACTTGGGAATACCGTCGTTAAACTTGTTAGGGTACTTTTTGAGTGAATCAATTAAGGCTAAGCTCTTTACAGCCCTTTGGCTCATTAAACCTTGACAGTATTTGGCGTTTATAAACGCGCTTTGTGCTTTTTCAATTGAATCTAGTCTAAGATAATACTCACCCATAAGCCAATGGGTTCGGCTATAACCTTTCCAGATTTGGAGGCTTTGGTTCCAAATTTCTAGGGCCTTCTTGTTTTTGTTTTGCTTACGATATATCTCTCCTAAGAGTGTTTTTGCTTTAAAGTTATTGGGTTGGTAATTAAGAGCCGCTGTAACATTGCTAAGGGCATCATCCCAATAATTAAATTGAAATTGAGCCTTTGCGAGACCGTAGTAAACTTCAACGTTTTTTGGAAAGGTGTCACTTAAGGCTTTGAATTTTACGATAGATTCGCCAGTTTTACCTTGGTGCATAAGATTGTAAGCACGCTTAATAGCCTGTTTAGGTAAATAAGATAATGCTAAAGTAAGCTTATGTTTTACGATTGAGTTTTCAAAATATGACGGAGGAAAAGCGCCACTTTTTTGAATTTCGGGCTTGAAATATTTACGAATAAATACCCCCTTAGTATAGGATTTTAAATCTTTATTAAAATAATTGGCACCTAATAAAGTTCCTTTATCAAAATTTAATTGATGATAAAAGTTGGTAACGATAGTATCGCCTTCATTGGCATTTTCAATTGCATTGCCAAGTAACTCTATACCTGAAAAATTTAGATATTCCCCTTCGTTTTCAGCAATAGTGGTTGCTGGCTTATCAAATGGAAAAGGGGTAAGCATGTAGTTATAGGGACTAAAAGAAAACCATGAAAGAATTCCTTTAATACCAATTATGGCAATGATTACAGGTACGCTAATGCTATATATGTTGCCAAATTTATTTTGGATTTGTTTTGTAACATGACTCCCAATTATTGCTACTAAGAGTATAAGCGGTAAGAAATTGTATAAGCCAATACCCACGGTAATTGGTGCAAAAAGACCAATAAGCACCATAACAAGGAGAATAACCATACTTGTAGCAAAAAACCACTTATTTGCTTTGTTTCTAAAAAAGAACCATACCGCCGCAATAGGGATAAAGGCTAAATTTATATGTCGTATTGCATTAAAGATAAAATACGAGGAGCTGAGGTTTTCGCCAGTTATCTGCTGGTTGTTAAAATTGAAAAATGCGTAAGAAGCATTGTCAAAATATAACCTTACGTTTAACCAAATACTTGTATTGCTTAAATAGGTGAAAAGTATAGCCACTACTGATGCTATAAGGGCATTTTTAAATAGAATCTTGTCTCTATAAAGTGGTAATAGAAGCGCTGGTAGCAACAACCATCCAATTAATGAACTTACAAGTATTAAGTAAATTGATAATACAAAAATTATGGTTTTAAATATTCGATTTGCAGTGAGTTTGGTATTGAAAATAAAGAGGACTAAGCCTATACCAAACATGGCCAGTTTTAGTGAAATTACCGATAGCCAAAGAAAGTTGGGTTGCGTTAACAAAAGAAGCGCTACAGCAATAATTGCAGTAAACCCACCTTTTTGAAATGATATGGCATTTACCAACCAAATTGTAATACTTAGCAATAGGGCAGAAGCAATACTGTAGTTTCTAAAATTTTGAGGTGTAATTGGTCCACTGCCTTCGGTGGCAAAAGCTTTTGCAAGTACATTTATAAAAGGGAAAAACTCATTAAAGGCAAAGTCTTTACCGAATGCAAATTTTGAGTGATGCCAATAGTTTAAAGGCACCTGAAAAGCCATGAAAATGACCAAAAGGGCGAAAGCAGCGCTAAAGACTAAAACCCACTTATTAAAAAGCTTATGGTTCATCATAATGCCGCGAATCTAACCCCAAAGTTCTTTTATAAACTCCTTAAATTCTTTTCTATGCGAGTTGCTTATAGGAATGTTCTCACCATTAATAATTACCGTATTATTTGAGAACGATTGAATCTTATCAGAATTTATCATATAAGAACGATGAATTCTATAAAAACGATCATCAGCCAGCTCTTCTTCAAGGTTTTTTAGCGGTATTCTAACAAGAATCTTTTTATTGTCTTGGGTGTTAAATACCGAATAATTGTCGTCAGATTTTACATAAAGCACATCATTAAAATATACTTTTTTGGTCATTTTATTATCGGTATATGTATAGTATTCTTTTTTTCTTTGCCTTACGGGTTCAAAGGATTTTCTACGGGCCAGTTCTATGTTAAGTTTAAGGTCAAGCTCAGTATATGGTTTGGCAATAAAAGCGGCGTAGTTGGTTTCATTAACGCGGTCTAGTGTAGCTTCATCGTAGTAAGATGTAAGGTAAATAAACGGAATACCCATCTCTTCAACCGTTTTGGCGACTGAGATTCCATCTCTATCACCTTTTATAGTAATATCAAGAATAGCTAAATCAACTTCTTGATTTTGCAATACGGCTTCAGCAGTTACAGCGGTAGATACGGTATCAACTACCTCATGTCCCATTTTTTCAATGTTGTTGCTTAGTTCAAAGGCAATGAGCGAATTGTCTTCAACAATCAATACTTTCAGTTTATCCATTTTTTCCTGATTTATTAATGTTTACGTTTATTCTAATTCCAGTCTCTCCTTCTTTGGGTTCGTCATATTTAAAAGTACCTCCAAGATCAGCCACTAATAAACGCATTAAGGTAATACCCATTTGTTTGTCGCTTGTAAAAAAGTTGCTGTCTAAACCTGGGCCATTATCCCAATACCTAATCATTTTATACTTTGAGTTTTCAAAGAATCCGATCTTAATTTTAAGCGAATCAGAATCGCAGTGTTTTACAGAATTGGTAATCATCTCATTAATTACCAACCCAATAGCGTTAAACGAATCAAGGTCAAACTCTGCTTTTCGCCATTTATATGTAAAAGAAATTTGGTCTGACTCTAAGCCCAACGAGAGGCCCAATGATTGCGTAAGACCTTGTAAAAAGGTTTTTAGATTTATATTCGGATCATCGCTTGAGTTTTGGTTGAGGGTATTATGTACCATGCTCATGGCACGTACTTTTTGCAAACTTTCTTCAACCATGTTTTCTGCAACAGGGTCTTCAATTTTTTTAACCTTAATGGCCAGCAGGCTTGATATAAACTGAAGATTGTTTTTAACCCGATGGTGCAGTTCTTTCAATAGTAGTTCATTCTCTTGAACCTTTTTAGATATTTCGAAATTTGCCTTACTTTTAATTCTATACCTGCTAAAAAAGAGCACCGCAACAATTAGCAAAATAATAATAACTGAACTTAGGAGTATTTTTAAGTATTCGTCTTTTTCTTCCAGTTCTTTATAATATGTTATTCTTTCTTGGTTTAACTCATTGGCTTTTTTCATTTCAGACAGCTCCAGTTCCCTTCTCTCAGTATCAAAGGCGTTTTGTAGCCTTATCATCATTTCATCATTCTCTAGCCTATCTATGGTGTCTTTTAAGGCGCCATATTTCTCATGATACCAAAGGGCACTATCTTTATAGTTTAGGTCTTTATATATAAGGTAAAACTGTTTGTATAGTCTTAGAAGCTGTATTTCAGATCCGGTTTTCCTTGTAATACCAAGCCCTTCTCTGGTAAGATTTAGTGCATCATCGTACCTTCTTAGCTTTAAGTAGCTGTTTGCAAGGTCTACATAACTTTCGGGCAATTCGCCAAGATTATTATCAGTAATTCTAATTAGTAAAGCGTTTCTTTGAAATTCTATAGCGCTCTGAATATCACCTTTCTTAAAGTTTACTTTTCCAAGAAGAGAAATCATTTTGGCAATACCTACATTATCTTCTTCATTATCGTAAATGGTTTTTGCTCTATTAAAATATGACTCGGCTTCTGTAAAATTATCTTGATTAAGAAAAGTATTTCCTATGTTAGAATAGGTGCTAGCTTTTCCTAATTCGTAATTTATTTCGTCATATAGACTAAATGCTTCTAAAAAATACTCATTGGCTTTGGTGTAATTTTTTTGAGTATTATAAATACTTCCTATCTTGTTATTAAAATTACCAGCTAGCTTTTTATTATCTATTTTTTCAGCCAGTCTTATGCCAATTATACAATAATCAAGGGCTTTAGAAAGACTGCCATTTTGTTTGTGTAATGATGTTAAATGCTTTAGTACACTAAGCCTTAACTCGGTTTCGCTATTGTTTAATAAGAGATATTGATTTTCGAAATAAAAGAGTGCACTATCAGATAAGTATATCTCTTTATAAATCAAACCGAGCAATCCATAAACATCTGGCAGTTCTTTTCTTGTTTCAGATTTACAAAACCGAAGCAATTGCCAAGATTCATTAAGGGCATTGTCAAAAGACTTCATGTTTAAAAACTCTTGCCCCTTTTTGAGTTTAAGTTTTACGTATTCGGTAGGATTAGTGGTTTTATCAATTGATGATAATTCTGAATCAAAATTTGAATCAATATTGTTTTCTAGATCAACATTTACATTACTTGTTTGACCCACTGCCGTAAATGGCAATAGGATTACACAAAAGAATGTGAGATAATAAAAATGTAAATACTTTTTGATAATTGCTGTTGCTTTAGCGCAATTTACAATTACCTACATAGGTTTATCTAAACTTTTTGCCGTAAGCTTCTTGAATTTTGATGTTATCATCGTTTGCCAAGCCATCAAGCACTTCTACCACAATGCCATCGCTAAGGCCTAGGGTTACTTCTCTTTTCTCAAAAACCTGTTCTGATGTGGCAATTTCAACAAAGGTTTTATCTCCATCAAATAGCAGTAGCCCTTCATCTATAGCTAAAACATCTATTCTTTGCTCCAAAACTATTTCGGCATTCGCGCTGTAGCCAGCTCTAATAAAAGCGCTTTCGCTCAATTCAACCGCTGCCTTTATTTCAAACTGAATAGTGCCCTGGTCAACCATTCCTTTTGGGGATATATATTCTAAAATGCCTTTGAAACGTTGGTCTTCAATGGCGCCAACTTGTATAGTAAGCTCCATGCCTTCTTTAAGTTTTCCAACTTCGCTTTCATCAACGTTTCCTTCAAAAATCATGTCTTCCATATCGGCAACTGTAACTACTGTAGTGCCATCGTTAAAGTTATTGGCTTCAATTACTGAGAAACCTTCTTCAACCGGTACGTCAAGTACCATACCTGCTACAGTGGCCGTAACCATATTATTTGATGTTGATGCGCCTTTTAGCGCGCCTTCTTTTACCAGCTGAAGGTTATTTTTGGCTGCAGTAACTTCTTCTACCGCCAATTCATAGTTAAGCTCAATTCGTTCAAAATCGTTTTGCGAAATGGCATTTTTCTCTAATAACTGTTGGTTTCTTTCTAAGCTTCTTTTTGAGTTTTCTAAATTCAACTGAGCCGTTTTAACCCTGTTTTCAGCTTGATTAAGTTGAATTACATTTGGAATGATTTTTATGCGTGCAAGTTTATCGCCTACCTTAACCATTTGGCCAGCTTCAACATAAATATTTGAAACTACGCCAGAAACTCTAGGTTTTATTTCTACTTCTTCTCTAGGAACAATTGAGCCGGTGGCTACAGTTTTTTTATAAATGCTAGCCGTTTGCGGTGTTTTGGTTTCGTAATAAACATCAGGTGTTTGGTCTTTTTGATACAGGTAAAAGAAAGTGTAAAAAAGACCTCCAACTAAAATAATAAGTATTAGAATCCTAAAAATTCTTGATGTTGTTTTTCGCTTTTTAAAGCCTGTTTCGGCAACTGGGTTGTTATTCATCTCTTAATGCTTCTATAGGATTTATTTTCACTGCTTGCCTAGCCGGAATAAGCCCGGCCAAACCACCGAATATTATTAATATGGTAAGGGCACTTAGCGCTGTTTTTAGTTCAATTCCGGTTTGTTGAAACATGTCAATACCAAAATTTAGGTTAAGTGCTTGACTTATAAATGTGAGTGTCCCTTCAAAATTTTCTACTACAAAAACGCCCAAAACAATCCCAAAATAACCTGAGACTACAGTGAGCAATACTGTCTCAAACATAATCATACTTAAGATCGTACCTGGTGTTGCACCAAGGGCTTTTCTTACACCTAGTTCTTGTGTGCGTTCTTTTACTACAATAAGCATAATGTTACTTATGCCTACAATTCCTGCAACTAAAGTTAGTAAACCAACAATCCAATTAAATACTTTAATGCCATCAAAAAGCCCATTCATTTTCGCCAATTCTTCAGCACCATTCCAACCGCCAAGTGCTTGTTTATCGTCAGGGTGGTATTTTAGCCTTGACGCTAAAGTGGTTTTTACTTTGTTCATGGCATCATCGGCATTAAAGCCATCTCTTACAGTGGCCGCAATCCACCCGACAGATTCACCAAAATTGAAAGCATGCAAATACGTATCAAAAGGTATGTATAGCTTATTGTCATCTTCTACGGCTCTATCATCACTTTTAGTTGATTTAAAAACTCCAACAATTTGAAAGTAAACACCATTTATTTTTACTGCTTTACCAACAGCAGATTCACCATTAAATAAGATACGTTCAACTGAAGCACCACAAACAGCAACCTTTCGTTTTTCGTCAAGATCAGATTTTTTTAAAAAGCGACCTGAAATGGTATTTACCAATTGAATGTTTTGTATTTCGGGAGTAGCACCAACCACATTAAAGTTGGCTGTATTGTTTTTATAAACTACTTCGTTTTGGCCACGATATCCACCAAGCTGACTCATAGGCACCACATACTCAAGCTCATTCATATTGGCTTGTAGATACTTTATGTCAGAATAGCGCATTTGAACATAACGGCCAGGTTTCATGCCCATGTAAGGCATACTAGTTTTTGCGCTCCATACATAAAAGCTATTTGACGCTGTTCCGCCAAATTGGTTTAAAACCCCATCGCGCAAGCCATTGCCAATTCCAAGCATGAGCACGATCATAAATATGCCCCAAAAAACACCAAAGGCCGTTAAAAACGTCCTAAGTTTATTGTTTTTTATGGTTGCTATTATTTCGTTCATTATTCTGCTCTTAAGGCTTCAATTGGGTTTATTCTAACGGCTCTATAAGCTGGTAAAAAGCCAGTAAGGGCTCCTGAAACTACAAGAATGCCAAGGGCCATTGCTACTATATTTAAATTTACATTGGGATTTTGTATAAAGCCCATATTTGGTACGGTTGCGTTTATTAGCTCCATTAGGCCAAGGCCTAACATTAAACCAATATAACCTGAGAAAAATGTGATAAAAACTGATTCGAATAGAATTAGAGAAATCACTGACATTGGGGTGGCCCCCATGGCACGTCTAATTCCAAACTCTTTAGTTCTTTCTTTTACAGTAATCAGAAGAATATTTCCTACTCCTACAACTCCGGCTATTAGTGTCATTATCCCTACAAAACCCACAAAGTATTTTACAAAAGTGATGAGATCATCAAAACGCTTAAAATTCTCAAAATTATTTCTAACCCTAAGCGCACGAACATCACTTGGATGAAACTTAAACCGCTTTGACATTAGTGCTATTATTTCAGCTTCTAAAATCTTACTTGCCTCCAGGGTGCCATCTTTCATGGTTACCATCATACGGTGTACTCGGTTCTGCTCATTAAAAGCTACCTGAGCCGTAGTTATTGGAATATGGAGCATCCTGTTTTCATTGTCACCACCATTGTCATAAAATACACCAATCACGGTGTAAGAAATTCCATTTACCACCAATCGCTTGCCAAGGGCATCGTTGTTTGGAAAAAAGAACTCTTGTACAGGTTTGCCAATCAAAGCCACCTTTCTAGTATTGTTAACATCGGCTTCGTTTATATATCTGCCTTTTAAAACTTCAGTGTTTTCTACGAAGCGGTAATCTGGAGTTACCCCTTTTAAAGAGTAGCCCGTAGATTTGGTTCCAAGTGCTACATCTTGACTTCCCCATTGGTCAAAACGAGCGCATAAATATTCATAATTGCTCAAATTTTCCCTTAACCACTCGTAATCTCGGTTTTCAAACCTAAGACTTCTATCTACTGCTAATCCTTGGTAAGGAATTGATGTTGTTCCTGGGCTTATCCAAATGCTATTGATAGCATCATCTTTAAACTGATCTTTTACGCCATTACCTAAACCGTTGCCAACAGAGAGTAAAACTACAATGAGAAAAATTCCCCAGCCCACAGAAAAGCCGGTAATGGCCGTTCGCAATTTGTGCCGTTTAATTGTTTCCCATATTTCAGTAAAAAATTCCATCAATCGCTTTCTATAAGACCGTCTTTTAATCGAATAATGCGTTGAGTATTCTTAGCCACCTCAGGGTCGTGGGTTACAATAATCATGGTCATGCCATTGCCGTTAACATCATGAAAAAGCTGCATTATTTCTTTTGATGTAACTGAATCTAGCGCACCTGTAGGTTCATCAGCTAAAATTACTTTTGGATTGGTAACTAAAGATCTTGCAATGGCAACTCTTTGTTTTTGGCCACCGCTCATTTCATTGGGCAAGTGCTCTTTCCAAGGTAGTAGCCCAACTTTTTCAAGCATGGCTTCAGCTCGTTTGGTACGTTCTTTCTTTCCAACTTTTTGGTAATAGAGCGGAAGGCTCACATTGTCAATAGCAGATTTAAAAGACAATAAGTTGAAGCTTTGAAAAACGAAACCAAGAAATTTATTTCTGTACTGCGCTGCTTTTTTCTCGTTTAGTTGACGAATTAGCGTGTTGTCAAGCAAATAGGTTCCGCTATCGTAATTGTCAAGAATACCTAATATGTTGAGCAAAGTAGATTTACCAGAGCCTGATGGCCCCATAATACTCACCATTTCGCCAGTTTCTATATTTAGATCAATACCTTTAAGCACTTGGAGTTTGCTACTGCCAAGTGGATAAGACTTTTGTATTTGCTTGAGTTGTATCATTTGCGGTGGGCAAAAATGCTAAAATAGATGTTGTTAGAAGTAAAAATTACACCTATGGTAATTATTAATTATGTATGCTTTAAAACTAGTGTAACTAAAAAATGTTCTGCCAAGCACCCTAAGGCTTATTGAATTTTATCATACTCCATGATGGACAAGGGTAATTATGGGTAATTTTTAAGTGATTATCGCTAAAGTACTCTTTTAAGGTTTCGATGTTTTTGTCAGCAATAATTATGTGATTGGTGTTTTGTTCTAAATCCTTTATTTCATTTAAAGAAATTATTCGAACTTGTTGGTTAGTATTCATTATCTGAGCAGTTAAACCCAAATACATAAGTCCGGGTTCTACTATGTAAGCCTTTTCTGATAGCATATTTTCAACCATAGGTTTTCTAGCTTGGTAAGTACTTAGTAGGCCGCCGTAGATACAAAAGATACTCCCTATAATCCAGACAGTTTTTTGAGTTAAATAATTCTTTGCCAAAAGAAATAAAGCAATAAATGAAGCTGCTGCGGTGCCAACATAGTACCTATTGCTCACCAAACTATGAAAAGGGGTTTTATCAAGTATCACTAAAGCAATTATAATAATGAAGTGAGCAAAAACAAATAGTAAGAGCGCTTTGGCAATTGACTCTTTTTTAGACTTTACAATAAACCAAGGGATGATGACCCAAGAAAGAACTAAAATTATTGTTGGTAAAAATTGCACCATTCTCCTAGTTAGAATTATTCGTGATGGGATGGCTGCTAAATAGTTTAAGTAATAATCTAGCGAGCTATTATCGTATGTTTTTTGGAGTAAAATCAGTTTTTTAAAAAGGTCCCAATTTAAAGCAGCAGCTAAAGCAAAAGCCAATAATGAAGCTATACTGGCCATGAAAAAGTGGTTGGTTTTCTTTTTTACTGCTAAAATGGAGGTAAGAATGGCAAACACCAAGGTAGTAAATATGAAATGAGTTAATGACCCCAAGAAAACAACTCCAAATAAAATCCAGAGCCAATGATTGACGGCTTTTGCTTTATTATAGTAATTAAAAACTGAGAATAGAAGAGAAGTACTTAGCAAGGCTAGCAAGCTGTAATGCCTAATAAGTATAAAGCTCTCTGAGAAAAAGGGGTGGGTAATAATTATTAGTGCAAAAGCCATTGAAATTACCCTGCTGTAAAAATTAAATTGATTTAATAGTCTATAAATCAAAAGCAGTGTTAGAATTTCAAAAAGCAAATGAAGCCATAAAACACTTTTAACTCCAAAACCAAATACACTGCACCATGCATTACCAATCCAAAAGTATAATGGCGGATGTATATCATTATACTCGAGCATTTCAGATACCCCTTGAAGGTTTAAGTGAGCATCATCAATATCCATTTCGTCTATAATCTGCTCCTTATTTAACCAAACCTTTTTCTTTTGAGCTTCTTTATACCATGTTACAACACTTACTCCTTTACCCGACATTACAATTCGACTTGCAATCTCATCATTCAATAAATAGGTTTTTTGATAAACCATTGCAAACCTTGTAGCCACATAGATAAAGGCAACCACAAGTAGAAATAAGCTTTGATGCTTTTTTGGGATCAAGTCTTTATTCTTTCATCAAAACCTGTGAAGTGTATCCATTAGCACTTTGAACCTGCACTATAAACGCGCCTTTTGATAAAGCATTTATCTCTATTTGATGCATTTGAAGACTAGAGCCAAACGGTACAATTTCAGTTCCACTAATATTCACAATTCTCACCCTTGTGTGCACATCAGAGCTAATAATAATTTGATTGCCAAATTGCTTAATTTCAATTTGATCAAGTTCATTCGGAAGATTTGTACTTACGGGTCTGCCACTGTAATAAGTTATGAATAAGGCAGTATCAAAATTTACAGTATCAATCGGTACTAATTGAAATTCTGCTCGGGCAACGGTACTTTTAAATTTTTGAGCGTAAAATTCAAAGGTTATTAAAGTATCAGCGAGGGTGTCAATAGTAGAGTTAATCAGATCTTCAGCAATTGCATAAAAAACCAACTCCCTTCTTGATCTTAAAACATCAACAATAGTGTCTCCTGGTAAGGTAATCTTGCCATTATCAAGCGCAACATATCTGTTGGTCATTTTGGCTTGAATATTAAAAAAGAAAGGAATTTGTAATAAAGAAGTCGTGCTATCTTCAAGTGTGTCTCCTGCCATCAAAGGGGCTTGTAAAAAAGCAACAGTAGAATCAAACTGAAAAGCAAGTGTAAAAGGAAGGTCAATATTAGGAGCAAAGCCTACAAGCTGCATTTGGTCTCCTTTATTCTTAAAGAAAGCATTTCCAAAACGATATTCAAAGCCATAATCAGCACCAGATATTTGGTCACCACCGCTAATATCTGCTGGGCGTTTAAATTCATCTTTCCCAGTAGCATCAGGGGTGTATTGGCTTAAGTCTAGATTCCAAGACTGCGAACTTGGACTGTAAATTACATCAAGCCCAGGTGAATCTATAGCCACTTGCTTAAAGTTTACAGGTAGGTTAAACCCTTGTACAGGAAATAGGTGCTTTTTAATTATAATAGTGTCTTGTGCAAAAACATTGATGTTTGCCAACACCAGAATAAATGTTATTAACGCTCTCATAAAATGTTAGTTTATACTAATAGTTTTCGTTTCTATTTGACCTTTTTGGCCTTCGGTTTTAACAAAATAAACACCCTTTGCAAAGTATGATGTTTCAATAGTGTTGGATTGAGAACATGCCTTTAATGAAGAAATGAGTTGGCCATTTAGGTTGTAAACTTCTATTAAGCCACCATTTTTCAAATCAGGGTCATTAATTATAAGCCTATTATAATTAGAAAGGTGTATAAGACTCATGTTATTTACAACTGATATTTCATTTAGGCTTGATTTAATTCGTTTGTCTTTATAGAACATGCTGTACTGATCAAGCCCAACAATTTCATCTTTAGTTTTGGTAATGCTGGCAATTGGGTCGCCATACCCACTGGCAAAAAACTCCCACGATGTTTCTTCATTTATAGTGGTGTCTTCAATTTTGTTTTCTCCGAGTTGAATTGAGAATATTACTTCGCTTTTGGTTCGCCTTTTAATACGAAGTACTTCAAACTCCTCACCAACCGGTGTTTTTACGGTGCCAAAGCCGTTGATCCAATAGTCGGTTTTTGTAGTTAGTTTAACATTACCAATTGTAAAAAGGTCAACGGCAGCTCTACTGGTTTCGCTAACTACATCGCCAAATTTTGCAGGTACCTTAACTACAGGAACAGCGGGTCTAAATTCTGCCTTTATATCAAAGATGCCTTGCTCTGTTTCAAATCCCCCACTTTGACCAGAAAAATAAAATCCAGTTTCATTTTTAATAAAATACTGATAAGCTCCATTTGAGGCTTCAGGATTGTAATCAACCATATTGGCATCTGGAAAATCGAATGCAGCAGGTGTACCTTCAACCCATAAGTATTGAGCCGTATCTGCAAGACTTTCAGTTCCAAAAACAGTTAAGTCCCAATATTGCGAAAATCCTGTTGAATCATAAACGCTTTGAGGTATTTGAACCGAACTCACCACAGGTACTGTATGTCGGTAATAGGTATCTCCCCAATACGGTAAGTCGTAAAAGCCAAGGCCAATTTGACCAAAGCCTTGTAATGATAAACAGATGAATAAAAAAAGAGATAATTTTCTCATTGACAGAAATGATTAGTGAATCAAATTTAGCGAAAGGGGTAAGTCAGTTTGCTAAACTTAGAGATTTATTGCCAATTGCAAATACTATACTCTGGCCAAAAGGTCCTGTCTGAATACTTCTAAAACCAATTTAGAGCATAAAAAAACCCGAACATTAATGTTCGGGTTTTGTGATTTGGCTGGGGCTCGAACCCAGGACCCTCTCCTTAAAAGGGAGATGCTCTACCAACTGAGCTACCAAATCATTCTGGCTTTCTCCGTTTTGGGGCTGCAAATGTAAAAGCCTTTCTTTTTTCGCCAAATATTTTTCTAAAAATTTTTTACAGTTTTGGTCAATGCCTTTTAAAAGGTCAATTCAAAGTCAAAATGTAATTCGAAATGTTCGGTGCGTTTTTACCTTCTGAGCGTTTAAGTTTTCTAAAAGCGCAACCATGCGCTTATTTGAGATTGTGCCAATTCCTAGCTCTACTGAATTATACTGCCAAGTTTGAGATACCGCCTTGTAAAACTTGTAGAGCAATACCGTTTCCACGCCGTATTTACGATACTCTGGAACCACATGAAAGATCAAATCTTTCGTTTTAGTGATTTTTCTGAAGTTGTTGAAGTGCCTGAGCATCAATTTATTTAGCATTGTAAGTTTACCTTCCATCCCTTTTATTAGTTGATTTAGATCGGGCATAATGGCTACAACGCCCGCTGGTTGGTTTTGCACGTAGCAAAACCAAATAAAATCTTCAACAAGAAAGCTTCTCATGGCTTTAAAATAGGAAATTACTTGCTTTTCATTTAAAGGGCCAAAAGTCAAATGATTATTACCTGCATTGTTGTAAATCGTTGTAAAATCCTTGGCAAAACGTTCAATTTCTGAACTTTTGAAATTTTCGAATCTAAGTCCAGGCTTGCGATTGATCCATTCGGCTATTTTAGAAAATCGCTTTGCATCAAAGCTTTGCCTATCAATTTTATACGTGTTTTGCTCATTAGCTGGCCTAAACTCAAAAGCATCAAAAAGAGCACTGTAATAGCTTGGGTTGTAACTGGCTAAATATGTTGGCTCAGTAAAGCCATGAGTTAATAAGCCCCAAAATTTTTCTTTTTCACCAAAATTTAGTGGTCCTTCCATGCCTTTTAGTCCTTTTGATCTAAGCCAGTTTATCGCAGTATTAAAAAGTAGTGCTGATGCTTTAATATTTTTAATGCATTCAAAATATCCAAACCCACCAATTGGATGGCTTTTGTTTTTCTGATAAACGTGGCTGTAAAATGCTGATATTCGGCCAATGGGCTCATTTTCGGCATTAATTAAAACCCATCGTTTAGCATTTCCATTGTCAAAGGCAGGGTTCTTTTGCTGATCAAAAACAATGTCAATATCAACTTCAAGTGGAAACACATAGTTGGCAACATCAGCATAAATCGTGTTTAATACTTTATGAAAGAGTGCTTTTGTTTGTTTATCATGCACTTCTAATACCGTCATTGTTTTTATTTTGTCAACTTTGCAAACATCTATATTTTAATCAATCATGCAGATAGGCGACAAAATTTTAGACTTTGAATTACCCAATAAAAAGGGTAAGCTTAGATCAAACAAAGAGATGTACCGTTCTTATGCCCTTGCGGTCATTTTCTATTCATCAAATTGTGAAGTGTGTCAGGCCTACGCCAAAAGAATTGAAAAACTTGCCGTAAAATTCGAAAACGATGATGCCGCAATAATTCTTATCGATGTTTCGAGAAACTCAGAGTTTAAGATTGAAAAACAATTTTCTGATCTAATACTTTTACCTAATCCTAATTTCATAAGAGTATTTGATAATGATGCAACTACTGCGAAGCAGTTTGGAGCAAAGGCATTACCAGAAGCATTTCTATTTGATAGAAAAAGAGAATTGGTATATCGCGGAGCAATTGATGACAACTGGAAACACCCGGATTTTGTAACGCGGGTTTATCTAGAAAATGCTATTGATTATACACTTGATGGAATGAGCACTGATTTTTCAGAGGTGGAGCCTTTTGGTACCCCAATTAGCGAAATATGAAGGTAGCCGTAATTACTGGTGCTTCATCAGGAATTGGTAAGGCTTGTGCTCTTGAGTTGGCACGAGAAGGTTATAATATTGCCATTGCAGCCAGAAACCTTGAAAAGCTGAATGAAACAAAGAAAGCTTGCGAAAATCTTGGTGTTAAGGCCATTGCTGTTAAATGTGATGTGAGTATTGAGTCTGATTGTAAAAAATTAATTGACCAAACGCTTTCTTCTTTCAAAAGAGTTGATATTCTGGTAAACAACGCAGGTATTTCTATGCGCGCTGTTTTTGCCGATTTAGATTTGGATATTCTTAGAAAATCTATGGATATAAACTTTTGGGGCATGGTGTATTGCACCAAGTATGCCATTAAACACTTGATTGTGGCTAATGGAAGTGTAGTTGGCGTATCAAGCATTGCGGGTTTTAGAGGGCTGCCAGCGCGAACAGGTTATTCAGCTTCAAAATTTGCTATGAATGGATTTTTAGAAGCACTGAGAACTGAAAATTTGAATACGGGTTTGCACGTGCTTACTTTGTGCCCAGGCTATACCGAAAGTAATATTAGAAACACGGCACTTACTGCCGACGGAAGCCAGCAAGGAGAGTCTCCTTTAAATGAAGGCAAATTGATGACTGCCCAGGAGGTGGCACTGCGCATGATTGCAGCCATTAAGAAGAGAAAGAAAGTACTTATACTTACTCCAATGGGAAAACTTACTGTTTTGCTCAACAAGTTGTTTAACTCCCTTATGGACAAAATGACTTACAATTTTGTAAAGAAAGAACCAGATTCACCATTTAAGTAAACTGAAAATCCGCAATCAAAAATTACTTTGTAGTTCTAAACATAATCCGGAATCTAACATCGGAAGTTTTGCACTTTCAACAGATTCTCAATCAAATTGAAAATTACTGAATTTTTGGCTGCTATAATTAATTGCATAAAATGAACATAAAAACTACTATAGAACAAGAAGCGGTTAAAGCCGCCATTAAACTATACGGAGTTGACGAAAATACAAGTGTACCTGTACAGAAAACCCGAAAGGAGTTTGAAGGCGATTACACTATTGTTGTTTTTCCGTTTACCAGAGCGGCTCGTAAAAAACCAGACGCCATTGCTGATGAGATTGGTGCTGAGCTTAAAAGTACCATTGCTGATGTAGAATCTTACAATGTGGTAAAGGGCTTTTTGAATCTAAAATTGACCAATGAGTTTTGGGTGAATGAAATTGGAGCATTACAGAGCGGAAGCAAGCACAGAGTTGAAAAAGTAGCTCAGCCTGATAATATAATGGTTGAATACTCTTCGCCCAATACGAACAAACCTTTGCACTTGGGCCATGTAAGAAATAATTTGCTCGGTTATTCAATTTCTCAAATTTTTGAAGCACGCGGACACCAAGTTACTAAAGCCAATTTGGTAAATGATCGTGGTATTCACATTTGTAAAAGCATGCTGGCTTGGCAAAAATTTGGTAATGGCGAAACGCCGCAAAGCACTGGAACAAAAGGTGATCAGCTTGTAGCTAAATATTATGTGGCTTTTGAGAAGGATTACCAAGCTGAAATTACTGAGCTTGTATCTCAGGGCATTGACAAGGATACCGCAAAAAGGGAAGCGGGGCTTTTAAAAGAAGCACAAGAGATGCTAAGAAAATGGGAAGCTGGCGATGCTGAAGTGTTGGAGCTTTGGAAAACCATGAACGGATGGGTTTACGAAGGTCATAATAAAACATACAATAGTTTAGGTGTAAGCTTTGATCAATTTTATTACGAGAGCAATACCTATCTGTTGGGTAAAAACATAATAAATGAAGGCCTTGAAAAAGGGGTGTTCTTTAAAAAAGAAGATGGCTCGGTTTGGTGCGATTTGAGCTCCGATGGTCTTGATGAGAAATTAGTTTTAAGAAGCGACGGAACTTCGGTTTACATGACCCAAGATATAGGTACCGCTGAGCTTAAATATGAAGATTACAAAATAAACCGATCGCTTTATGTGGTAGGAGATGAGCAAGAGTACCACTTCAAAGTCCTCAAACTCATTATGCAGAAACTTGGTAGGCCTTATGCCGATGGCATTTACCACTTGAGCTACGGAATGATTGATTTGCCAACGGGCCGTATGAAGACGAGAGAAGGAACTGTAGTAGATGCTGACGATTTAGTTGCAGAAATGCGCCAAGTTGCCAGGAAGCAAACCGAAGAATTGGGCAAAACCGACTCATTAAATAAAAATGAATTAGAGCAACTTTATACCAATTTGGGCTTAGGGGCGCTTAAGTACTTTTTGCTTAAGGTAGATCCTAAACGTAGGATGGTTTTTAACCCCGAAGAATCAATTGATTTTCAAGGCAATACTGGGCCATTTATACAATACAATTTTACGCGTATAAAGAGTGTTGAGCGCAAGCTTGGCAAAAGCCTTGCTGAGATTACAATTAACGAGACACCTGATAGCCTTACTGCTCAAGAGAGAGAATTGTGCATGATGCTTTGTAGTTTTAATGAAGTGTTGGCAGATGCTGAGTACAGTTATAGCCCAGCGGTGATTTCTAATTATTGCTATGATTTGGCCAAAACATTTAGTAGTTTTTATGCAGAAAGTCCAGTGATTAGAGAGGCAGACAATGCAAAGAGAAATTTTCGTTTGGCATTGATTCACCAAATAGAAGAAACGCTTGCTTTTGCAACTTCTTTACTTGGAATCACTTTGCCAGAGCGAATGTAATTATTACTGAAAATGACATGTTTATTAAGGTTATAAGCTGAAGATTTTTTACTAAGTGTATAACTTTTGCAAAATCAAACATGTCATGTTTTTACGATTTTATTTCTGCGCTTTTGCTACTTTATTGGTTGCTCGTAATTTTCGGTTATAAACATTTTTTGGATGTGAAAGCAATAATAAAAAATGCCGTTTAGAAGTTTATTGATTTGCGTTGCATTGCTAACAGCCTGCGTGCCAGAGTATAACTCTGATTGCAATACTGAAGGTGGTCTTTATGAAAACGTTGACTTCAAAATTGGTACTGCTGTGGCTCCACTTGAGCTTAAATTTAACCAGTCGTATTCAAATTTGGTAAAAGACCAGTTCAATCAAATAACGCCAGGAAATGCGTTTAAGCCAGATGCACTACAACCAATTCAAGGTTCCTTTAGTTTTAATCAGGCTGATGAATTGGTAACATTTGCTTTAGAGAATCATAAGCAAATTCATGGTCATTGCCTGGTATGGCACAATCAAATTCCATTTTGGTTGAAGGAGTTTAGCGGATCAAAAGAACAGTGGGTTACTATCTTAGAAAAGCACATAAAAACCGTGGTTAGGCACTTTGGTGAAAACGTTAAGGCTTGGGATGTGGTAAACGAAGCCTTTGAAGATGATGGTAGTTATAGAGAAACCATTTGGTATAAAAATATCGGCAAAGAGTACATTCAGCTAGCCTTTGAATTTGCACATAAAGCAAATCCAAACGCGCTACTTTTTTATAATGATTACAACATTGCTGCTAAAACCAAAAAGTGCGAGGCAATTCTTGAACATCTTAATGAACTTGTTGAAAATGGTGTTCCGGTTCATGGCATTGGTATGCAATTGCATATTTCAATCAACTATCCATCAGAAAGTAAAATTGAAACGGCGGCAAAAACAATTGCAAACAATGGATTTCTGGTACATTTTTCAGAAGTAGATGTTTCAGTAAACCCAAATGGGGGAGGTGTGAATTTGAGTGATAGAATTTTAAATCGACAAAGTGAGAAATATGTTCAACTAGCAGAGATCTATAAAATGCTGCCAGTTGAAAACCAATATGCCTTTACAACATGGGGAGTATCTGACTTGGATAGTTGGATTCCAAGCTATTTTGGGAGAGAAGATTATCCATTGCTATTCGATTATAACTATGAGCCAAAGCCCGCCTACTGTGCTTTAAATGAAACTTTAGGGCAATAAAAAAGCCTTCACCAAATGGTAAAGGCCATATATATCTAAAAATATTGATTGCTATTTACTTGCTACAAGTTCAACTTCAAGATTAAACATATCTTTAATCAAATATTCGTCAGCTACTTTTTTTGCTAAACCTTGTGAGTTGTAAGTAATGCCGTAGTCAATTCTGTTTACTTCAATGTTTCCTTTTGCAGTAACTGCTTCTTCTGTTATAGTAACAGTAGCAGGGAATGTTACAGGCAAAGTTGTGTCTTTAATTGTTAAATCTGCGGTTACGGTGTAACCATTCTCTGATTTTTCTACTCCTGTAATGCTTAATGAAGAAGTTGGGTGTACTGTTGTGTGGAAGAAATCCTCAGCACCTTTTTCTTGGGTACCTGTAAGGTGAGCTTCAAGTTTAGTTTTGTACTCGCCATCTTCCATGTCTTCAACCATAATCTTGGTCATGTCAACAACAAATGAACCACCGCTTAACTCTTCGTTGGTCATTTCCAAACTACCTTCTTTTAGGTTTATTGATCCATAGTGTCCATCAGAAAACACTTTGTCTACAGTCCATTTAATCGAGCTAGCTTCAGCATTTACAGTGTAGGTTTCTACTGTAGTTTCAATTTCGCTTTCATGGTCATGCCCTTCATGGTCATGTCCTTCATGGTTTTCTGTTTCGTTTGTAGCAGTTTCTGTTGAGTTGCCACCACCGCATGAAGCCATAAAGAAAAGGGCTCCAGCCATTAAAAATCCGAACTTAATATTCATTGTAATGTAATTTGATTTTGCAAAGAAAAGAGAAGCCTCTACATATTGCAGAGGCTTCAGTGTTCAATCCAATTTAATTATTGGATACTATTTTTTAGCTACTAGAGTAATTTCTAGATCGATATCGTCTTTAAGAATTACGTCTTTTAAGTAGTGAGCCCACTTTACTTCATATTTCTGACGATCAAATGTTAATGTACCTTTAGCAGTCATCGTGCCATCTTCAGCTACATCCATTGTTTCAAGGTTTACAGTTTCTTCGTTTGTGTTACCTCTAATAGTTAGGTTACCCATTACTGCACCTTCGCTCATGCCAGTAATTTCAAATGAAGCTGTTGGGTGCTCCTCAACTAAAAAGAAATCGCCAGTAGATAAGTGACCAACTAAATCTGCAGGAGTGTTCTCTTCAGAATAACCATCATCCTTAGGATCAATTGAAGTCATATCTACAACAAATGAACCACCAGTAATTTCTTCACCAGTAACTTCTAACATTCCTTCTTGAACATTGATGTCGCCAAAGTGAGAGTATACAGTTACACCAGCAGTGCCACCTTCCCATCTAATATTACTAGCTTCAGCATCAACAGTGTATGTTTCAGCAGCTGCTACTTCTTCTGTTCCATGGTCATGACCTTCGTGATCGTGTCCTTCGTGGTTCTCAGTTTCAGTTTCGTTGTTGGCAGTTTTTGTTGAGTTGCCACCGCCGCAAGAAGCCATAAAGAAAAGGGCTCCCATCATTAAAAATCCGAATTTAATTTTCATGGTTTTCTATTTAAAAATCTGTTTTGGATTGCAAATGTATGTAGGTACACATAAAATAAATGTACCAACATATAAAAGTTCTGTTATTTAATCTTAATATGCTTTTTGCACCTTCGCAAATCCATGTTGGTAACACGTCTCATATTTTTTTGTTTAATATCAATTGTATTTTTTGCTAAACCATGTTTTGGTAATGAACCCAAACCGGGCATTTTAGTACTTAAAAATGGTGATACCCTACAGGGTTTTATAAGCTATAGAAAAATAGACGTGCCTACTAGGGTGTTGTTTCAAAACAATGAGGGTGCAAAACTTCCTCAAAACCCGCTAACTAAAACTCTTTATGGCCCAAACGAGCTAAGTTCATTTACATATGGCAATGAGCAGTGGTATAGCATTTCTTTTACAAAAAAAGAACTGGGTTATAAGGCCAGCTACTTTTTAAAGGTAATTGAAACAAAGCACAATTTTTCGCTCTTAGGCGGTATAGTAACTGCAGAAGGCTGCAACTGCAGTGGTACCAAAATAAACGCAACTTACCATTGGCTTTTGTTAGATACTGGCTCAAAACAAAGAATAATATTGGCTAAAAAAAGACACGGCAAAATAGAAAACCCCGAGTGGGTTTCAGCCTTCTACAGCGGTTTTGGCTTCGATATTGAGCCTTTTAATTTTATCAGGCCAAAGAAGGTTTTGTATCCAATTAATGAATAGAGTTTGTAAACGGTCTATTTGAACCCATAAATGAAATATTGGCCTAATTGATTTCAGCGTTTTATCTGAAAATCAATTATATGGAACCCAAAAAAAGCAAAAACAAACAGGTAGAACGCCACAGTGGCTTGTACACCGAAATTGGATTGTTGGTAGCACTTTTGCTCATTTTTAGCGCATTCAAATGGAAAGCATCGCCCTTTGATTACGCTTTGCCTGAACCCATTGAGCAAGAGGAGGAAGTGTTTTTACCTACTGCTACTGACGAGGTAATTGAAAGGCCAAAACCGCCAGAACCGAAACCTGAACCCATTGTTCAAGAAGTAATTAAACCTTCGCCAATTTTTAAATTAGTTAGTAACGAGGTAGACGTTGTGTTTGATTCGTCGCTTTTTGATTTGACCATTGATGATATTACTGACGATGTGCTTTATGGCGATGGAATGCTTGATTCACTTGAAGAACCGCGCTCGCCAATTGAATTAACAGAGCAGCCTAGTTTTCCCGGTGGTATAGAGGCATACTACAGATACTTGTCAAAAAATACGGTTTATCCTGAATTAGAAAACCGATTTGGAATTGGTGGTACTGTTACGCTCAAATACGAGATTAATAAAAAGGGCGAAGTAACCAATGTTGAAGTTGCAAAAGGTGCAACAACCAACCTTGACAATGAAGCCTTAAGAGTAGCCAAATCTATTCCGAAATGGAATCCGGGTAAGCAGAATGGTAAACCTGTAAGTTGTTGGTTTTATCAAAGAATTGTATTCAAAGCACCTTAGAATTTCCCAAAGTGGTCATTTGGTAGGGTCTTAGATTTCTGTATTAGAATGTAATATTCTATCCATAAACCTTTTTTAAAACCTAGGTTGCAATTTGTACACTATCAAGTAATTGAGCCCATTTTGGTGGTGAATGCTTCGCTAACTGAAATGGGCTTTTCGTTTATTCATTGCAACCATTCAAACAACTTTTAGCGTCTATGTCACGTTTCGGTATTCTATTTGAACTCCCAATGCCGAAGCATTTGATATTTATACACGCATGAAGAAATTACTAACTGCACTAATTGCCGCTACCTTCCTACTCCTTGGCGGTCCTATTTCGGCTTCAGACGGCGAGCCTTGTAATAAAAATGTAAAGACCATTGACAAAGGCGATAAAATCGTAATTTGTCTTAACGAAATGGATTCAGACGGATTAAATCTAAAGGTATATAATCCTGAAGGTATGATCATTGAAAGCACTACGCTAAATAGCCCAAATGAGAATTACGAAATTGATAAACCTGAAAGTGGTATTTACTGGGTTTCAATGAAAAATCAGTCGCAGCAAAAATTTCAGCGTTTGATAATACGCTAGTTGGCCAGGGCCTTCATAATTAATTCCAATTCTTTTCTTGCTTCGGTAGCTGAGCAATGGTAATTATTTACCACAACAGAAAACGCGACTAAATTTCCATTTGATGCGGTTACATAGCCACAATAGCCTCTAACTTTTTCAATATATCCGCTTTTGGCAATTAGGTTATTTTCAGCTTTTGTTCCCCTTAACATGGTTTTTAATGAGCCAGAAACACCTGCAATGGGTAAAGTAGATTTAAAGTCTTCAAAATAATCTGACTTTGCTTCGTATTTCAAAAGTTCAACCAACTGCTTTGGACTAATGCCGTTAAATCTTGAGAGTCCTGAGCCATCATATAGGTTAGTATTGGTAAGGTCAATACCTTTCTCTTTCCAGAAGTCCTTTACTGCAAACACACCTTTGGTTCTTGACCATTCCCCAGTTAATCTATGGGCAATTGCTTTCAATAGCCCTTCGGCAAAAAGGTTGTTGCTTTCCATGTTCGTTACTGCAATGATTTCGCTCATGGTAGGCGAAATAATTTCAATAAACACATCAGCTATTTGCTCTTGGTAGTCGTCAACAATAGATACGGCTCCATATGGTACATCAATGCCCATTTCTCTAAGATTGGCTACAAAACACTGCATACCAAAAAGCTCAGGTTCAGGAACCGATGCTTTTATTTTAAACTCGTTTCTGTTGGCAGGAATTTGACCACGAATACAACGGTTGTACTGGCGCGGTGCTCCGTAAACGTAGGCGTTATCATATCTAATGTTAGCTCCAAGCACTTGATTGTCAAACTCTAGCTCCGAAACAGGAGGAGTCATGTTAATGATCTCCGTTTTTTCACCAGCGGCACCAGATTTAAAAGTGATAAAGGTGGTGTTGTCGCTCCAGTTAAAAGGTGCTAATGATGCACCGTAGTAGTTTCCTAAATCATCAAAACTCCAGTTGGCAGGTATTCGTTCTTCTTCAAATCCGTTTAAGTCTAGGATTATTTTTCCATCAATTTTATTGATCCCTTTTTCTTTCATTTTATTGGCCACCGTTTCAAAGGGGTTTGGCCTATCAAAATACCTTGAGCCCATGGTAAAATCACCAGTAGCTGATACAATAACATCGCCTTTAAGCGTGCCGTTTTCAATTTTGCCCTTGTATTGAAATTGGGTGTGAAAGGGAGTACTTTCAGCACCAAACACTTCCAAAGCCGTCAAAGTGGTTAGTAATTTAAGTGTTGAAGCAGGTGCTAAGTTTTTATCAGAATTATAAGCACAAATGCCCTTCTCAGAATCAATATCGTAGGCGTAGAAACCAAAAGTTGCTTCAGAATGTCGGTTGGCCACACCATCAACTACGGTGCACAAAGGTTGATCAGCTTTAAAACTGAAAACTATAACTGAAATGAAGAGAATGAATACCTTTCTCATTGGCTAAAATGTTTTCGCGCAAGCTTTTCTCCCGCCTGTTGCAGCCACAGCTCACATTGCAAAATTGATTTTTCTATAGAATTTGCCATTTCTGACAAGTTAACCCAATCTAATACAATTAATTGCTCTTGCAATGCCAACATATTGTGAATTTGGCCCGCCACAATAATTAGTGGTTTGTTGTGCTTTTTTGCCAAAGCCGCTACTCCTTTTACCAATTTGCCGTCAAGGGTTTGGAAATCAACTTTTCCTTCGCCTGTAATTACAAAATCAGCTTCAATTATCTTCTTTTCAAGTTCCAAGGTCTCTGCAACAAATTGAAAACCGGGTTTAAGTTGGGCATTTAAAAAAGTACTTAGGCCATAGCCAAGGCCTCCTGCCGCACCAGCTCCTTTTTCTGTTTCTTTATCTGAATTCAAAACCTTTACCAAATGATGCAATCCTTGTTCAAGATATTTTTTTTCCTGATGGTTTGCGCCTTTTTGAGCAGCGTATCGTGCCACTGCTCCATGTGAACCCAATAACTTGATATCAACATCATAAATTCCTGTGAAATTTGGCCAATCTACTTCAGGTGATACAATCCTTTTGATTTCTTTAAAATTCAAAGGAATGGGTAACACTTCATTTTTACTGGCATCTAAAAATTGATAACCCAAAGCTGATGCGAGCCCAATTCCGGCATCGTTTGTGGCGCTGCCACCAAGCCCAATTATTATTTCTTGCGCCCCCAGAGCCATTGCTTCTTTAATTAGCTGCCCAGTACCAAAAGTATTGGCGCCAAGTATGTTAAACTCACTTGTGGCAATATGGGTAATGCCCGAAGCCGCTGCCATATCAAGAATCGCGGTGCCAGTTTTTACATTAAAAAACCATGCGGCGTCAATTGGTTTTCTATTAGCATTAAGGCATTTGGTTTTTTGAGCTTTAAATCCACCCAACGCTTTTGCCAAGGCGTCGGCTGTTCCTTCGCCACCATCGCCCAAGGGTAGTTCTGTTATTTCAATCTTATCCTTTATAACAGACCTTATTCCCTTTGCTAAAGCCGAGGCCACAACTGCTGCATTTGCAGAGCCTTTAAAGGAGTCAGGTGTTATTAGGATTTTCATTTATTTATGTTGTTGTTTCGACCCATCCCCAGCCCTTCCCTCTTCCAAGGAAGGGAGCTATTTCTTTCCCTGTTTAGGGAAAGATGTCCCAATTTTTTGGGACAGAAAGGGTCGAAAAGTCATTCATTAACCACATTCTGTGGCTCTCCCATTAAAAAGGCGCGGGTGTTTTCAATCATGATTTCCATTAGGCGTTGGCGGGCTTCTTTACTCGCCCATGCCATATGGGGTGTAATAATGCAGTTTTTAGCCGCTAGCAATGGATTTTCTTTTGCAGGAGGTTCTGTGTTGAGCACATCAAGTGCGGCGCCAGTAATAAGACCATTATTTAAAGCTGCTGCCAAAGCTTCCTCATCAATTAAACCGCCGCGGGCGGTATTTATTAGTATAGCACTCTTCTTCATTTTATTAATGAAATCAGCATTTACCATTTGGTAGGTTTCGGCAGTTTGTGGGCAATGCAGGCTCACCACATCTGCTTTGCTCAATAGCTCATCAATACTTGCATATTTAACTCCTTCAGGGTCTTCGCCTTCCATGTTTCTGCGGTTGGCCAGCACTTTCATACCAAAGGCCTTTGCTACTTGAGCTACTTTTTGGCCAATGGTGCCAAAACCAACTATTCCCATGGTTTTACCTGCCAAATCGTGCCAAGAGCCTAGCGTAAAACTGAAATCATTACCACTGGCCCACTTCATTTCATCTTTTGCGGCAGTGCTATGGGCAGCTGTTTTATTATAAAGTTCAAGCAATAATGCGAAAGTGTGTTGTACCACAGAAGGCGTACTGTAGCCCGCTGCGTTGCTTACTACAATTCCTTTGGTTTTTGCGGCCTCAGTATCAATTACGTTATAGCCGGTGGCCATTACGTTTATAAACTCCAAATTGGGCAATTGATCCATGGTTTCGCCGCTTATGGGTACCTTATTGGTCATTATTATGTTTGCATTTTGGCAACGCTCAACAATTTGCTCTTGTGCCGTTCTTTCATAAATGCTACAATCAGAAAGTCGCTCCAAATCGTGCCAAACCAAGTCTCCTGGATTTAGCGTAAAGCCATCAAGTATGGTTGTTTTCATAAGTCAGGCTAAAATAGATAGAATTGATCTAACCATGAATTGAATGCTTGAAAAGTGAGACGTATTAGAGTATAAAAAAAAAGCCCTAGCGGGTAACAAGGGCTGTGAATATTAATTGAATATCTTTTAATTAATTATTATTTCTAACACAAAGACATTGGCCATTGTATTTAGTTTTAATCTTTGACCCACCTGATGACCCACCTGTAAAATCTACCATGTAGGCATTCCCGTTAGCGTTAGCATCTTCAGTGCTACTCCACATTATTCCAAATGTTAAGTTATACTTTTCTCTATTTCTATAAATGGTTCTTAACTCCTCATAGGCTGGTAAATACCAATCATCATTTCCTCCACGTTTAGAAACTACACAATTTTTGGCCACATAGTTACCTTCAAGTGCTTCAATAATATCAGTATTTACTTTTCCATTTTCTTTGTCAGTGGCATTTGTTATAGTTGCGTTTTCTGACCAATTTCCATTAAACAACTCGGTTCTGTCGGCTATAATTATAGTTCTATTATCTGATGTCGTTATGCTGTTATATTCTGGAGTGGTAAAGCTCATTTGATCACTGTAAGTTGTTCCTTCAGCATTTGTAGCAAAGGCTCTAGCATAATAGGTGGTATTGGCTTCAAGGCCATAAATCTCTGCATAAAAGCTATTGGTAGAATCGGCGGTTTCAACCACAGTGTCGTCCAAATCTGGGTTTTCGCTTTTTGACCAACAAATACCGGCTTTAGTAATTTTTAAACCACCATCATTGGTGATTTCACCTGCGGTGTTGGCATAGTAGGTAGTTATCTCAGTAGGAGCAATACCTTCAATTTCTGGTGCTGAGTTTTCAATGGGATCGTCACCTCCATCGCCACCACATGAAAACAATAGACTAAAAGCCAAAGTCGGTAACCCTAAAAGGAGCTTTTTCATAGTTAAAATTTAAATTTTTGATTGATTTTGGCGCAATATAATATGGGTTGCTAATTTGACTAGTCCGAAAACAGCGAATAATTACAACTACTTAGTAATGGCGAAAAGCTGGTTCAGGATAAAGTCAAAGATTAGATGCAGACTGTCAAGTTGTTGGTGTTTCGAAAATTGAGTCTAATGCAAATGCCCGGTATAGTTTTCTCTTATAATTTCAAAGCCGTTTTTTTCTGAATAGCTCAACTCGTACAAGCAAAGATTTTGGTGCGCAAAGCGATCCATTTCGGTTAAAGGTAATTTAAGAAGCACGCACAAAAAGATTCGCATGGCCCTACCGTGGCTACAGATAAGAATATTCCTTTCTTCAGGCCTTCTAGTAATTATTGGAACAAATTGCTTTTGCCTATGCGCTACCTGAATTGGTGATTCTCCATTTAAAGGTGCTTTGTCAAAAGCACCACTTTTCCAGCCTTCAATGAGCTCTTTCATTTTTTGGCGGGTGTGGGTATCCACTTCTTTGCCTTCAAACTCTCCCCAGCTAATTTCATTTAGCTCAGTGTATTTCTCATGCGGCGTAAAATCAATAAACTTAGCCACTGATTCTGAAGTCCTTTTTAGGATAGATGTGTAAACCTTATCAAAAGGAACTGACCTAAAATTATCATAAAAAGCCTGCGCTTGCTGCTGCCCAGTTTCGTTAATTGATGCATCAACGCCGCTGCCTTGTACAATACCACGAAGGTTAAAATCTGTTTGTCCGTGTCTAACTAGGTAAATCCTTTTCATGAGCCACAAATATGCTCAAGTAGCTCATTAAAATCTAATGGTTCTGAAAACTTAGAGTCTACATAATGTTGGCACATGAACTTTATAAACTGCGGAATATCATCATGCAAATGGTACTCAATGGTAATGTTGCCGTAAAGCTGATTCATTTTTCCCGTATCATTTACTTCTTTCAGATTGAGTACGCGCCAACTTGGTTTTAGATAGTGTCTTTCAATGCGCTCCACGTACTTATCTCGATCGTAAGTTCTCACATCACTTGAGTAAATAGTGTATTGTTTTTCTTTGGCTCTGTCTTTCAGGTGGTCAAATAGAAACTGAAAGTGCTTTTGCTCAGTATTAGCCAAATACCTGAGCATAAATCCTTTGGTGGTTCCACTATTTATTACTCTAAAAATTGAAATATTTTCTTCTTCGTTTTGGCTTTTTTCGAATTGCTCAAGAATAAAACTACATACCTGTTCTTTCTCATCACTTTCTTTCCAGAGCATGATTTCCATTTTGTCATCAGTGTTGCGTTTAAGTTGCTCTCTTACAAGGGGCTGCTTGGCAACTTTTTCGTTCTGCTCTTTAGGAAAAATCTTGTTTACTATATCGTTGAAGAAAGACATGCGGTGTTTTACTTAAAGAACAAAGTAAGGGGAAATAAGTTTTCCATCTCAGCTACGCTCGATGAGCAAACGCTGCACTGAGATATGCCCTTCGGGTGAGATTTGGCTTTGCCGTGATTTGCTTCGCGAGATTTGGGCTAACGCCCGTGATATGGCTTCGCCGTGATTTGCTTCGCGATATTTAGCCTACAGCTGTTATTTGGGCTATCGCCCGTTTTTTGGCCTTGCGGCCTTGATTCATTGTTTGGTTGTTTTTTAAGTGATTCAGCGACTTAGTGAATGAGTGACTCAGTTTGTATTTTGAGATTCAAAAATTATGCGATTTGAAGTCTTGATAGGACGATGCAAACAGCAGTGTACGTAAGTGCACAGTGAAAGTACACCAGCCTAATTACTAACTTCTCGTCACTCCAAAAAACCAATAACCATTAACAAATAACTAAATCAACCAACCATGCTTTCCATTCCAGAAAACTCTTCTACGATTCTATCGAAGGTCGCATAGATTTCTTCTTTATGGTCGCTGGTTACGAGAATTTGACGCAGTGGCTTAAAATTGGGATAACCTTTAAAATAGTTGGTGTAGTGTCTGCGCATTTCTAGCACACCCAAAGTATCGCCTTTCCATTTAAGTGAAAAATCAAAATGGGACTTGCAAACCCTTACACGTTCTTCAATGCTTGGTAAAGGAAGCGTTTCACCAGTTTTTATATAGTGCTTTATTTCATTAAAAATCCAAGGATAACCAATGCTTGCACGGCCAATCATTACACCATCAACACCGTATCGGTTTTTATACTCCACCGCTTTTTGTGGGCTGTTAATATCGCCATTGCCAAACACAGGAATATGCATGCGCGGGTTGTTCTTGATTTCGCCAATGAGTGTCCAATCGGCTTCGCCTTTGTACATCTGTTTACGGGTACGGCCGTGGATTGAAATGGCTTTTATACCCACATCTTGAAGTCTTTCGGCTACTTCAACAATGTATTTACTATTCTCGTCCCAGCCCAATCGTGTTTTTACCGTAACGGGTAAGCTTGTGCTTTTTACAATCTCTTCAGTCATACTCACCATTTTGGGTATGTCTTGAAGAATACCAGCACCGGCGCCTTTGCACGCCACTTTTTTTACAGGGCAACCATAGTTTATATCAATAATATCTGGATTCGCTTTTTCAGTAATCTCCGTGGCTTCGCGCATAGAGTTTATGTCAGATCCAAATATTTGAATACCAATAGGCCGCTCATATTCAAAAATATCAAGCTTTTGGCGGCTTTTGGCGGCATCTCTAATGAGCCCTTCTGACGAGATAAATTCAGTGTACATTAAATCTACACCTTGCTCTTTACACACCGCTCTAAAGGGTGGATCGCTCACATCTTCCATGGGTGCAAGTAGTAATGGAAAATCGGGTAGCTCTATGTGACCTATTTTTGGCACGCTTTCTATTTATTTTGCAAAGATAAATCACGCTATTGACACCACTTAAAGCTGAAAACCGAGGCCTTACTCAAATAGAAAAAATTTTACAGCCGCTAATTATTTTTTCGGCCACAATTACGCTTGGATACCTTTTTCAAATGGTGGCAGCCTTTATCACAGACCAGATTTGGGGAACGAGCTTGGTTAACATTGATGATTTCAATGAAATGACCCCTGACGAGCTTTGGACATTACGAGTTTCTCAAATTTTCTATCAGATTGGCACATTCTTAATGACACCCTTGTTTTTTGCCTTAATTGTAAAAGCGAAACCAATGCAGGCGTGGAGCTTAGACAGACCCATTAATACTAAGTTTTTGCCCTGGGTGTTGCTATTGTTAGTGCTTTCAGTTTTTAGTTCTAGCTTTTTATACGAGGTGCTCAATTTTGTTAATTGGCCTCAAGAAATTATTGACACCCAAGAGTCAAATGAGAATTTATTGCTGCAGTTATTACCTGCCAATAGTCTAATGGTAATTGTTCTCAATCTTTTAATGTTTGTAATTCTGCCTGCATTTCTTGAAGAAATTTATTTCAGAGGAATGATTCAAAAGGTCATCACAAATATTTCGGGACTGCCGCATTTTGCTATTGTACTTACATCGATGTTGTTTGCTGTTGTGCACGGAAATTTACCTGGATTCTTGGCCTATTTTGTTATGGGCTTGGTTTTGGGCTACTTGTTTTACCTAACTGGCAACCTTAAGTATAGCATAATATTTCATTTGCTTAATAATGGATTATCGTTGTTGCTCGATTGGATGTACCGAAGCGGTAATTTGAGCTTTGATCCCAATGATTCAAGTGTACCCGTTTTTCCGGGAGTATTAACCACCCTATTTATATTGGCCATAATTTATAAACTTTATAAAGACACCCAAAAACCTAAATTGAAGGTTGCTTTAGACCAAGAACCAAAGGTGGTTTGGGTAAAGGCTTATGAGAGCCAAGATCTTATTCATTTGCAAATGATTTGCGATAGGCTAAATGCCGAAGGATATAACGCCGAAGTGCTGAACAAGAGAGATTCGGCTTACGGTCATGGATATGCCGAAATACATGTGCCCATTCATCAAATAGAATCGGCCAAATCATTCATTGAAACATTAAAATAGAAGTATGCTAGTAAGGGCCCTTTCAGGTGTGGTATTTGTTTGTGTAGTAATTGGAGCAATTTTTTGGGGAGGCCCATCTTATGTGTTTCTTCTAGCAATAGTTTCAGGAATTGCATTACACGAGTATATGAGTAATGTTCAAAAAACAGGGAAAGCCGATTTTCATGGGCTACAAAAAGTTTTGCCCTTAGTTGCTGGCTTTTCAGTATTGCTTTATGGTAATGCACTCTTCTATGCACCAAATAAGAGTGTTCTTTTAGTGATTCCGCTAATGTTAATGCTGGCATTTGCTAGGCTCGTTTTTACCAAAATGGTAAACGGAATTAACACCATTGCCTATACATTTATGGGGCTTGGTTGGGTAACATTCAATTTTATTTTACTTATTTATTGGGCATATATATACGGGGAGTATAGCTATACCTATTTAATTGGTGGTATCATTTTTATTTGGGTAAATGATTCTTTTGCTTACTTAACAGGAAGATTTATTGGTAAAAGGAAACTCTATGAAAGGGTATCGCCAAACAAAACTTGGGAGGGCACTATAGGTGGTTTACTCTTTGCGGTTTTAGCAGGTTTTCTCTTCGCATATTTTGGTGAATTTGATTCTTTGGTTTGGATGGGATTTGGCCTTATTTGTGGGCTTTGCGCCACGGTTGGGGATCTTTTTGAATCGGTAATAAAGCGATCGTTAGGGGTAAAAGATATGGGAAAAATTATGCCTGGCCACGGCGGCATGCTCGACCGCTTTGATGCCCTAATTTTTGCAGCTCCATTTGGTGCAGCATACATACATTTGGTAATGATTTAGTGTTTAAGTCAAAAAACGAGAGCTATAGTCATATTTGATTAAGCAATATCAAATCGGTTGTATGGCTTAAACCTATCATGCTTTAAGAAATAAACGTCTCATACTTGCTACCCATTTGTAGAGCAAATTCTATGTTTATCTAAATACACGATTGGTAAACGCTAAGTTTTTTCAGGTTGATTTTTTGAATTTTATATGGCATCGGAAACATTTTCATCCAAAAAAATCCTTGAATTAGGTTTTCATTTAAAACACTTTGTAACGTTGCGCCAAATTATACTTTGCCATGACTAATTACAATCCTTTTGAGTCAGCAAAAGCTCGTTTTGCCAAAGCGGCTGACATTCTGGGCCTTGAAGAAGAGATTTTTAACATGATCATTTCACCGGCCAAAGAAATCAAAACCTATTTGCCGGTAACCATGGATAATGGAAAAATCAAAATTTTTGAGGCATTTAGAGTATTGCATTCAACCTACTTAGGACCTGGTAAAGGAGGTGTACGCTATGCGCCAAATGTGAATATTGACGAGGTAAAAGCACTAGCAGCTTGGATGAGTTTAAAGAGTTCAATAATGAACATTCCATTTGGAGGGGGTAAAGGAGGAATTAAATGCAATCCAAGAGAAATGAGTAAACATGAGCTTGAGCGACTTACTCGAGCATACATTACCGCTCTTGGAACTGAAGATATAGGGCCAGATAAAGATATTCCGGCACCTGATATGAATACTGGGCCACAAACTATGGCCTGGATGATGGATCAATATTCTCGTTTAGCAGGTAGAACCGTAAATGCCGTTGTAACAGGTAAACCACTGGTACTTGGGGGGTCACTCGGTAGGGTAGAAGCCACGGGAAGAGGAGTTATGGTTTCGGCTCGTTTGGCTATGGCCCGTTTGGGTATGGAATATGATCAAGTAAAAATTGCCATACAAGGTTTTGGTAATGTAGGAGGTGTTTCAGCCGATCTTTTAAATAGGATTGGAGGTAAAGTAGTAGCCATCTCAGATATTTCTGGTGCTTATTATAACAAAGAAGGTATAGATATACCTGCGGCCTTGGCTTATTATGAAGGACATAGCAACTCCTTAGAAGGTTTTACGGGGGCTGAATTATTGAGCGACGCTGCAGAATTAATCACCTTAGATGTTGATGTTTTGGTGCCAGCTGCGGTAGAAGATGTTATTCATAAAGACAATGCTTCTGATATAAAAGCTAAATTAATTGTAGAAGGGGCAAATGGACCAGTAGCCGCTGACGCAGATGATATTTTAAAAAGTAAAGGCATTGTAATTGTTCCAGATATTTTGGCAAATGCAGGTGGAGTTACAGTGAGTTATTTTGAGTGGGTTCAAAACCGATTGGGATACAACTGGACCGAAGAAAGGGTTAAGCGCAGGGCTGACCGTGTAATGAACAAAGCTTTTGACGAAGTTTGGGATACGGCAGTAAAACATGACGTTACACTTAGGATTGCCGCATATATGGTAGGAATTAACCGTATTGCGCAAACCATTAAATTGCGAGGAGTTTTTTAGCATATGATTCACAAAGAAGGTTACCCCACGCTAATATTAGTGGGCATATTTCTAGCATCAATTTCAATGTCGTCTATTGCCTTTATGCCAGCACCTTGGTATTATTTGGTTTTGGTAGCCGCCATTGGATTTTTCATCTTTTTCTTACAGTTTTTTAGAAACCCTAAGAGACAAGCGCCAGATCTGCCAAACTCTATTATTTCGCCGGCCGATGGAAAAGTAGTTGTAATCGAAAAAGTTTTTGAAAAACGCTACTTCAATAAAGAGATGATGCAGGTAAGTGTTTTCATGTCTCCGTTTAATGTTCACGTTAATCGAATTCCCTTTAACGGTAAGGTACTGTGGTCAAAGTATCATGAAGGCAAGTATCTTGTGGCATTTCATCCAAAATCTTCAGAGCTTAATGAGAGTACTTCGGTAGTTTATGAGCATGAAACCAACGGAAAGCAAATTATGGTGCGCCAAATAGCAGGAGCTGTTGCGCGCAGGGTGGTTTGCTACATGAAAGAAGGCATGCAAGTAAAAGCCGGTGATGAAATGGGATTTATAAAATTTGGATCAAGGGCCGACATATTTCTGCCGCTTGACTCAAAAATCAAGGTGAAACTTGGAGATAAATGTACTGGAGCCCTTACTGAAATAGCTGAGCTCTAAATCTCAACTAAATAATTTGGCGTATATAAGGCTTAAGTCAAAAAAAAATGCTTTATTGCCCCCCGTTTTGATACGATAGAAAATAAGAATATTAATCATAATGGCAAGAGTTAAATACACTATTGAATTCCCTACCAGAGCAAAACCTGAATTAATTTACACTTACATAAGCACTGCTAGTGGTTTGCAGGCCTGGTTTGCTGACGAGGTGAATGTAAATGGTAAAACTTACACATTTATATGGGACGGAGCTGGTGAGAAAGCCGAGCTTGTGTCGAAAAAAATAAACAAAATGACCAAGTTCAAATGGTCAGAAAGAGATGAAGATGAGTTTGTTGGATTTGAAATTGTAAGAGATGACCTTACTGACGATGTATCTTTAATGGTAACTGATTTTGAAGAAGAAGAAGACGTTGAAGATGCCAAAGCGGTATGGGAGGTTTCAATGGACCAACTAAAAATGACTATTGGAGGATAATCAAACCAAACTTTAATACAATTAAGCAGACCTTTGTGTCTGCTTTTTTTGTTTTTAGGCATTGCCTTTGCAAAAAAGCAGCGCAACAAAATAGTATTGCTTGAAAAAGATATATTACCTATCGCTTACCACTTTTATAGGGCCATATATAGCCACCTTTTTTATTGCCCTATTTGTATTGGTAATGCAATTTTTGTGGCGTTATATAGACGATTTGGCCGGTAAGGGGCTAGAATATGATGTAATTATTGAATTACTTATATATGCATCGGCCCATCTTATTCCAATGGCGGTGCCTATTTCGGTGTTGCTATCAAGTATTATGACATTTGGCGCCCTTTCTGAAAACAACGAGCTTTTAGCATTTAAAACTACCGGAGTTTCTTTACTAAGAATAATGACCCCTTTAGCAATAATTGTTGCGGGTGTATCTATTGGTGCTTTCTTTTTTGCCAACAACATGGTACCGCAAGCCAACTTAAAATTTAGATCACTACTGTATTCAATAAAAGAACAAAAGCCTGCCATGGATATTGTAGAAGGCGTCTTTTATGGAGGTATTGAAGGTTTCAGCATAAGAGTGGGTGATAAAGACCAAGAAACTGATGAGCTAAGCGATATAATTATCTACGACAAATCTGAAAAGCGAGGTAATGTAATGGTTACAAGGGCTGAGAATGGTAAAATGTACATTACTGAAGATAAACGTTTTCTCATTCTTGATCTTTTTAATGGCTACAGATATCATGAAATGCCTGAAGAACGCGGAAAGGCAAACCCAACAAGGCCGCACACAAAACTTAGTTTTGAAAAATACAAAATAAGGTTTGACCTGAGCTCTTTCAACTTTAAGCGTGCAAGCGAAACACTTTGGAAAAATAGCACGCAAATGCTTAATGTAAAGCAATTGCAGCACTATATAGATACCACATATATTAAGCAAGAGAGAAAAATAAAGTACACTCAAACTTATGTAATGCCCTATTTTTCTTTTAAGAACGATTCCTTGTTTAGTATTGATTATGAAGCTGCAGACTCAATTGTGGTAGATAGCCACTATATATCATACATTACAATGGGTTCAGCTCCAAGGCCTTTAATTCAAAGGGCACTGTCTCATGCCCGCAGCATAAAAGGTTCATTAAAGTCAACCAGTAATGAGATAAATTATCAGACCAAAAGACGCATTAGCGCCAAAATAGAGATGCATAGAAAGTTTACACTTTCCATTGCCTGCTTTATTCTATTTTTTATAGGTGCATCGCTTGGTGCAATTATTAGAAAGGGCGGATTTGGCTTGCCTGTGGTTTATGCAATCGTAATTTTTATTGTTTTTTACATTGTAATGATTGGTTGTGAGAAAGCCGCAAAACAGCAAGCTATTACACCAGAAATGGGTATGTGGTTGCCTGTTATGTTTATTACGCCTATTGCGCTTATCTTAACAATTAGAGCCAACCGAGATGCTAAAATGGTAAATCTGGGGCTCATATTTCAGCAGATTTTTAGCAAAAGAGAAAAATCAAAGGCCAAGTCACTTTAAAAATGAAAATACTTCAGTTATGTCTTCGATTTCCTTTTCCGCCGGTAGACGGTGGTGGAATGGCAATGGCCAGTACTGCCAAAGGACTTAAGAAAATAGGAGTAGATTTACATATAGCGGCACTCAACACTACCAAGCATTTTGCAACTGAGCAAAGCGTAAAAACCGCACAGCGAGAATTTAAGATAAGTGCTTTTAAAATTGACAATAGAATAACCCCCAAAAACACTTTGCTAAACTTGTTGAGTGGTAAAGCTTTTCATGTTACAAGATTTTACAATAAAAATGTTGCCAAACAAATTGCCGAAATATTAAAGCACAACAATTTTGATGCGGTAGTATTTGAGAGTCTTTTTATGGCGCCATATTTAAACCTGGTAAAAGAAGTAAGCCATGCAAAAACCATATTGAGATCACATAATATTGAGTATCAGATCTGGGAACGGGTAAGTAGCGAAACCAATAATTGGGTCAAGAAAAAATATTTGAAACTTCAGGCCAAAAGGTTAAAAAAGTATGAGGAAACCATTACGCCCAAGTTTGATCTAATTGCAGCCATAAGTCCAAATGATCTTAATTCTTATAGAAAAATGGGTTTAGGCTCCAAGGCCTTTTATTTACCTTTTGGAATTGATGCCAAACCAATGGCAGAAAAATTCGAAAAGAGCGAATTTAAGATTGGCCATATTGGATCAATGGATTGGATTCCTAACCAAGAAGGCATAAGGTGGTTTTTAAAAAACGTTTGGCCTTTGATTAACAAAGAGCAACTAACGTGTGAGTTTGCGGGGAGACACATGCCAAAGGATATTGTTGAAGCTAGTGGGCATCCGCTAAAGGTAATTGGTGAAGTTGAGCATTCTGAAGAGTTTTTAAAAAGCCTTGACCTATTAATTGTACCGCTTCGATCAGGTAGCGGAGTTAGAATTAAGGTGCTAGAAAGTATGGCCATGGGGGTGCCTATAGTTGCAACCAAAATTGGTTTTGAAGGCATTGGCGTAAAAAATAAAGAATCAATTATAGAAGCCAATTCTGCCGCGGAATTTGCAGATGCCATTAACAAGGCTAAGCAAAATCAAAAAAAGTTAGATTTAATGGCCCAAAATGCTGGTGAATACTTGAGCAACAATCATTCGCCAAAGGCAACGGCCACATTACTCGTAAACACCATTAAAAACGGAATTGCTAAATGAGAGTAATGGTGCTTACTTCTCGCTTTCCTTATCCTCTTGAAAAAGGTGATAAACTAAGAATATATCATCAGATAAAGGGGCTAGCACAAGAGCATGATATTATTCTTTGCGCTTTAACTGATAAGACAATATCTAAAGAAGAAAAAAGCCATTTAGAACCGTATTGTAAAGAGATATATACTTTTAGAATAAGCAAGGCTGGTAGTTATTGGCGGGTTTTTTGGTGGTTTATTATGGGCAGGAGCATTCAATTGGCCTATTTTACCAATAGTAAAATAAAGCGACAGATTGAAGATTTAATTTTTATAGAGAAACCAGACCATATTTATTGTCAGTTGGTTAGAATGGCAGAATATGTTCGTGATATATTCCATATACCCAAAAGCATTGATTATATGGATGCATTTAGCAAGGGCATGGAAAGACAAGCCATTGATTCACCTTTCCCGCTTAGTTATGTTTACAATAAAGAAGCCCGAAGGTTAAAATCATATGAGTCAAAGATTTTTTACGATTTTCAACTTAGAACAATAATTTCAGAACAGGATAGGTCTTATATACACAACCCATTTAAAGAGAAAATTAGAATAGTACCTAATGGGGTTGATACTACGGCCTTCAGTTTTTCTGTAAATGAAAAAAAGAAAGCTGATTTACTTTTTGTAGGTAATATGAGCTACTACCCAAATGTAAAGGCGGCTGAGTATCTGGTTGAAAACATTAAACCCCAGTTAATTTCAAAAAATAAACATTGTGTTATTGAAATTGCCGGAGCTAATCCAGCAAGTCAAGTTTTAGAACTAGAAGGAGACAATGTAGTTGTAAGTGGATGGGTTGATGATATTGTAAAAACTTACCATGGTGCAAGAATATTTATAGCGCCGCTTTTTCATGGCAGCGGGCTTCAAAACAAAATTCTTGAAGCCATGGCATGCGGTATACCTGTAATTACTACAACGCAAACAAATAATGCCATAAAGGCTGTAAGTGGCAAAGATTTGCTATTAGCCGATAACGCTAATGAATTCTCTGATGCTATTATTAAGTTACTTGCTGACCAAGAACTCTACAGCAATCTGCAGAATAATGCTCGTACCTTTGTTGAACAGAATTACAGCTGGAATGTTTTTGTTTCAGAATTGAACGAAGCCATAAAGAAAACAGAATGACACTTAGTACTATAGATGAAGCACTAGAAGATGTAAAAAAGGGCAAAGTAATCATTGTAGTTGACGATGAAGATCGAGAAAACGAAGGGGATTTTTTAATTCCTGCACGTCACGTAACTCCAGAAGTTATAAACTTTATGGCTAAAGAAGGTCGTGGCCTTATTTGTGCACCTGTAATTGATTCAAGAGCTGATGAGCTGGAGCTTGATTTAATGGTAGAGTCAAATACAGCGCTTCACGAAACACCATTTACAATACCAATAGATTTAATTGGCCATGGTTGTACAACGGGAATTTCGGCCCATGATAGAGCCAAAACAATACAGGCCATAATTGACCCCAACACCAAGCCATCTGATTTCGGGAGACCCGGCCATATTTTTCCGTTAAAAGCCAGAAAAGGTGGTGTATTGAGAAGAGCAGGCCATACTGAGGCTTGTATAGATATAGCCCGTTTATGTGGTTACGAACCAGCCGGAGCCATTGTTGAAATTATGAATGATGATGGTACAATGGCTCGTTTGCCACAGTTACTTGAAATCGCTAAGAAATTTGACCTAAAAGTAATTAGTATAAAAGATCTAATTCAGTACAGGCTAGCTAAAGAGAGCCTGATTGAGCGCCAAGTTGATAAGGTAGATATGCCAACTGAGTATGGAGATTTTACCATGATTGCTTACAAACAAATAACTACCGATGAAACCCACCTTGCACTTGTAAAAGGAACCTGGGAAGAAGATGAAGAAGTACTGGTAAGGGTTCATTCATCTTGTGTAACTGGAGATATTTTTGGAAGCTGCAGATGCGATTGTGGTGCCCAATTACACAAAGCCATGGAAATTGTAGAGAAAGAAGGAAAAGGTGTAATTCTTTATATGAATCAAGAGGGCCGAGGCATTGGTTTGGTGAATAAGCTTAAGGCCTATAAACTACAGCAAGAAGGATATGATACCGTAGAAGCTAACTTAAAACTTGGTTTTAAGATGGATAATAGAGACTATGGAATTGGAGCACAAGTTTTACGCGACCTTGGCGTAAGAAATATCAAATTAATATCTAACAACCCTGCGAAACGAAATGGACTAGCGGGTTACGGGTTAGAAATTGTTGATAGGGTTCCACTTGAAATAGAGCCAAATTCCCACAACGAAAATTACCTAAAAACAAAGCGAGATAGAATGGGGCATGAGATTCTAGACAATAAATAGCGGATTAAATTTGAGCATTAACGAGCTCTTTTAGTGCATTTGATCTTGCATTTTTGAGTTTTTGGTAACTCGTTTCTTCCACTATTTCTCCTTTTTCTAAAACTAATATGCGCTGACAAATATTGGCCACTAATTCAATATCGTGGCTTATAAAAATTATTGGTAAACCTTGTGTTGTATTAAGGTCAATCAGTATGTCTATTATTTGATTTTTTAAGTGTGCATCTAAACTAGAAACAGGTTCGTCACAAATTAGCACCTTGGGTTTAATACAAAGTGCTCTGGCTATGCATAGCCGTTGTTTTTGCCCACCACTTAATTGAAATGGGTGCTTTTGAGAATGGTCAAGCGGAAAACCCACCTTTACAAGCAATTCATTCGCTTTTTTTAGTCTTTCTGGTTTAGGTTTAACCCCAGCAATTTTTAAAGCTTCAGTAATTACAGAAATTGCTTTTTGGCTTGGGTCTAGGGCCGAACCCGGATGCTGAAAAATAAGTTGTACATCACCGATTTTAAAATTTGGTTCAATTTTAGAGTCACCATTTTCAAGTTTGCTCAAAACCTTGGCTAATGTGCTTTTACCACTGCCAGAGGAACCAACTATTCCTAAAATTTCGCCCTTATTTAAAGAGAGTGATATGTTATTAAGCACGCTATTTTTAGGGTTGTAAGAGAAGCTTAGATTACTTGTAGAAAGAATCAAATCCTGTGATAAAGATGCCCTATTTATGGCTCTAGGTACGGCTGAAAGTGATTCTTGTTTCGGTTTAAGTGCTTGGTTTTCTAATTGGTAGGTTTTGGCATTTATAAAGTTAAGAACAGCCTGATTATGTGTAATCATAAGTAAAGCCATATCTCGCTTTTGGTTAAGGAATTTAAATAATTCAAGAATTTGCTTCTGAGAAACTGTGTCAAGAGATGTGGTAGGCTCATCGGCAATTATAAGTTTTGGTTTACTAATAATGGCCATGGCAATCATTAAGCGCTGCAGTTGACCTCCCGATAGTTCGTGCGGAAACGGCTTAAGGAAAGAATGGTCTAATGATAAAAGCGATAAGGTTTTAACGGCTTCTTCATATGCTTCTTTTTCGGTAAGCATGAGGTGCTTTTTAGCTACTTCAATTATTTGTCTTCCAACTCTTATTACCGGATTAAAAGCCAATTTAGGCTCTTGAAAAACCATAGAAATATGCTTTCCATAAACATCATTATTGGCCCCGCGTTTTTTGGTAATTAAGTTTCTTTTTTTATTGTTCTCTATATAAATAATCTCACCGCTTTGGCAAACACTTTCAAAGCTCCAAGCATTGAAAATTGCACGGGCCAAAACCGATTTTCCAGAACCTGAAGGTCCTACCAAACCAATAATCTCTCCTGATTTAATGCTTAGGTTGGCTTTCTTAAAGATTGTTTGTTGGGAATTTTTCTCTTCAAAAGCCAAGCTAAAGTCATTAATCTGCAATATTGTTTGCTCAGTTGAGTCCATTACTTGCTTCAATATTCGGCAATGGTACTTTTGCACAAAATAATTAAGTGGACTTTTCTTCTACAATTGCCGCAATTGCTACACCAGCGGGTGTTTCTGCTACTGGAATGATTCGTGTTTCTGGTGAAAACACCTTGAACTTGCTTCAAAATGCCTTTAGGGGTAAAAATTTGGAAATGCAAGAAAGCCATACCATGCATTTTGGTAGAATTACTGACAAGCATGGCCAAACAATTGACGAAGTTGTAGTTGGAATTTTTAAAGCCCCAAAGTCATTTACTGGTGAAAATGTAGCGGAGATTAGCTGCCATGGTTCGCCGTACATATTGCAAAAGGTAATGGAGCGCTTATACGAAGTTGGCATAAGACAAGCAGCTGCCGGTGAGTTTACTAAACGTGCGTTTCTTAATGGTAAAATGGATTTGACTAAGGCTGAGGCTGTAGGTGATTTGATTCACTCTGAGTCACAAGGCGCACATTTAAGCGCAATTAACCAATTAAAAGGTGGCATAAGCGAGAAGATAAGAGCCCTTAGAGAAGAACTGGTAAAGCTTACATCACTTTTGGAATTAGAGCTTGATTTTGGCGAAGAAGATGTTGAGTTTGCCGATAGAACACATTTAACAGATTTACTTGGCAGGATTAAGTCTGAAGTAAAAACATTAATAGCTTCATTTAGTACAGGTAAAATGGTTAAGAACGGCGTTCAGGTAGCCATTGTTGGTAAACCAAATGCTGGTAAATCAACCTTATTAAACGCCATTTTAAAAGAAGAAAAAGCCATTGTATCTTCAGTGGCAGGTACAACAAGAGATGTTATTGAAGATGTGGCCGAGATTGGCGGTATTCTATTCAGATTTTTTGACACTGCTGGACTTAGGGAAACAACTGATGAAGTTGAAGGCATTGGAATAGAGCGCGCACGCAAAAAGATGGAGCAAGCGCATTTGATCATTTACTTATATGATGTAAATGAAATGAGTAAAAATGAGCTTGATTTAGAGCTTAATGCGCTTCCTAGTAGTAAACCTTTGGTTGTAGTGGGCAACAAAATAGATTTGGCACAAGAAGTAGATAAGAATGACGCTACTCAGATCTACATTTCTTCAAAGGCTCTAGAAAATATTAAAGCTCTAGAAGATTTATTGCTAAAAGAAGTAGGTTTAAACGAGAACATTGGAGACTACAGTCATGTAACCACACTTAGGCATGCAGAAGCATTGCGCAGAATAGATAATGCTATAATTGACATTGAAAGAGGCTTTGAAATGGGAATTAGCTCTGAGCTTATTATAATGGATATAAAACTGGCGCTTGAAGCCATGGGAGAAATCACCGGCGAAGTAACCAATGATGAGATTTTAGGATCTATTTTTAGCAAGTTCTGTATCGGGAAGTGATTCACTTTCTTTTTTTTACTAAATGTCTTCTTATATTCTTTAAAATGACTTTTTGCTTTCCTTTATTTGTCTCTATTTTTCTCTTTTTTGTTGCTATTTGTTGCTAATTTGTTCCTGAACACGTAATATTTGTGTCGTTAAATGATTTCGCCCGAAAAAGGGGAGATTATGTTACATCCTGATACATTAGGATACATAGAGATACAACTTGATACAATAAAGGGAGAAATTACTCAAAGCAATGATACATGAGTAGTAACATGAGAATACCTAAAATATGTGAGCACTGTGGCAAGGACTATATTGCCAAGACCACGGTGACCAAATATTGTAGTGACACTTGTGCAAAGCGAGCGTACAAGAAGCGAAAGCGAAACGAAAAGGTAAAGGCCCTGCCAAATATGGTCGAGCAAAAAATTGCTCATACGAGAGATGCCTTACAACAGAAAGAGTTTCTCAGTATTAAAGAAACATGTGGCTTGCTAGGTATGAGTAGAATGACCCTTTATCGACAGATTAAGAGTGGCCATATTACAGCCGCTCAAATGGGGAGAAGGGTAATTATAAGTAGATGCGAAATTGAAAAACTGTTTGCAGAATGAAGGTGACATTGAGACAAAGGAATCAAGGCGGTAAAACAAGCTTATACCTTGACTATTACGGTAATGGTAAGCGAAAAAGAGAGCATCTAAAGTTATATCTTGAGCCAAACCCAAAAACCAAACAGCAAAGAGACGAGAATAAGCGTTTGCTTGAACTGGCAGAAGCTATAAGGGCGAAGCGCCTAATTGAAATTCAAAATGGTATTCATGGCTTTTTAGATTCTGAAAAGCAGAAGGCCAGTTTGATGGAGTATATTGAAAAACTAACCAACGACCGATCTAGAAGTCTAGGGAATTATGGTAACTGGAAGAGCATGCTTAAACATCTTCGAATCTATGCCGAAAGAGATGTTTCATTCGCTGAAGTGACAAAGGCATTTGTACAAGGTTTTAAGGACTACCTTGATGATGTTGCGGAAAAGAAAGATGGGAACCCATTAAGCCAAAACACCAAACATTCCTATTTGAATAAGTTTAAGGCCGCGCTTAAACAAGCGGTAGCAGATGAGATAATTATTAGAAACCCAGGTGAACATGTTAAGCCATTTGCTGAAGAAGAAAGCCATAGGGAATTTCTTAGCTTAGAAGAGCTTCAGAGCATGATCGAAACCGAGTGTGACAATGAAATACTCAAAACTACCTTTATATTTTCATGTCTTACGGGATTGCGTTGGAGCGACATATACAATTTAACCTGGTCTCAGGTTGAGCATTCGGAAGCGCAAGGCAACTACATTAGATTCAGGCAGAAGAAAACAAAAGGATCAGAGACTTTGCCTATTTCTGAAACGGCATTTTCATTAATGGGAGAAAGGCAGGATGTAGAAGATAAAGTTTTCAAAGGCATGCGCTATTCATCGGCTTGGAATGAGCAACTAAAACAGTGGGCTAAAGCTGCAGGGATTACTAAGCATGTTACTTTTCATGTTGGAAGACATACATGTGCTACGCTTTTGATATCAGAAGGAGAAGATATTTTTACAGTTCAAAAAATACTTGGTCATAGTACAATTAAAAATACTCAGGTTTACGCCAAAATTGTAGATGCTAGAAAGAAGGCGGCAGTCAATAAAATTAAGGTAAAGTTATAATGACACCAGATTTAGAGTTATACAGACAAATGGTATTAGGTCACGAATCACCTAGAGCACAAAGAGAAGTGACCGAGTCAAGATATAAGGAGCTCTTAAATGATCTGAAAGATGCGGATTATAAATATCAGCCTAAGTACAAGGTTCAATTTGATAAACCAATAACTGCGAAAAGGAAGTACTTCAAAAAAAAGATTGATAATGCGGCAGTAGAATACCTAAATGCTATTTATGAAGCTGTAAGAACAAGCAAGGCTGAGAATCAGAAAACATATCATGTTTACACTGCTCTTACACGCACTCTGCCTTCAATTATGACTGATTTGTGCGATTTGATTTATAATTATGGTTACACAGAGCTGGGATATGGCTCTATTGGCGGTCACTATAGTTTTAATTCATCAACTGACGAACCATATGTTTTTTATTATCTAGAACATCAATTGATAAGGCTTTATTTGGAAATAAGTGAAACCTACGTTGATTACCGAAAGGATGAAAATCTAGAAATTGACGAGCTGTACATCAAATATTTTCGTATCCCGCAACCACAAGAAGCCAAGATAGTCGCCGCACCTGAGTACAAAGTTGATAGAGCAGAGTTAGAAGTAGTTGAACATAAGCCTGAAGGTCAGTTTAAAATTATGCACGGGGATTTTAGTGCTAAGAATGATAAAATTATTGATTATCTGAAAATTGTTAAAAAACCAAGGCAATTTGGTAGGGTAGAAGAGTTGTTTTATCAGCAAGGATATATCGATGAAAATTACACTTTTATAGGAAAGCACGGGACGAAGACTCACTGGGCTATTTTGTACTCTATTCTAATTGACAAGGGTTACTTTAATGAAAGAGCCTTTGATCCAAATCGTAAAATAGAAGAAACTGATATAGTACGTTTTTTAGATTACAGGTACAATGTTGCTCCTTCTACCGATAAACTGTTCAGAATCCATCGTCAGGACTTTAAGAAAATAGCGGATTTTCAGGATAAAAACTTCTGGACAAGGCATATATTACCTTGTAAGTAGCTTCTTCCAATTGGTGGTAATTTGCTTTGATATTACCACTTCAAATTTCCAATGAAAATTATAAGTATCAAGTATTCAGCAGGGTAGGTCTGTTCAAATTTCCAATTTCCATACTTCCAATAGGGTCTAAATAGCTTCGAGCTGTCAGTGAGTTGCTGATGACTTGTGGCCACGAGTCCATTTTTTAACTTTTAATGTTCATTATCATGGACCCTGTAATTGAAAGGCTAGAAAGGCTCGAAAAATTAATAGAGAGCCAGGCCATTTTAACAAAAGAAGTTCTAAGCTTCAACCATGCTTGTAAGTACTTAGAGCTATCCCATTCGCACATGTATAAACTTACAAGTGCATCCAGTATTCCGCACTACAAGCCTAGTGGTAAAAAGATCTATTTCAAAAGATCTGAGCTAGATCAATGGCTTTTGCAAAACCGCAGCCACACCAAGGATGAAATAGAGCGTGAAGCCGCAAATTATCTAATTTCTAAAGGAAAAGTAAAGCTATGAATGAGTTAGTAGACATCTTGTTAAAGCTGTGTCAAGACGCACATGGCATTAGAGTTCAACTAGATCAAATGCGAACCGACCTATTGCTTAGAAACAAGAGTAGATGGGTCAAGGGAGACGTAGTTCTTGAAATTCTCGGAATTAGCAAGCGCACATTACAAAAGTTGCGAGACGAAGAGTTGCTACCATGCAGCAAGATTAAAGGCACCTGGTACTATAAGGTGGCTGACATTGAAAACCTTTTAAACTCTAACTATCAAACACCAAAATCTAAGAAAAATGGACCCGACTAAAAAAGCCATATTGGATAAAACCAATTATGGAATCAATATTTACTCACACATTTTGCGTAAATATTATCCTAATGAAACTGTACTCACCCTTTCAGGTAAAGGCTGTGAGCCTACACGAAACCCTTTTGATAACTCAAAATACAGCCTTTGGATTAGAATTGTAAATGGCTGTGCAGTGCACGTTGATGCCAATGGCGCAATAGAAAATGGAGATGTATTCGACTTCGCAAAAAGGCATTATGAATGTAGTGATGAAGAGCTGCTAGATATTCTTGATGTCCAATTAAACCTTGGTATTAGGCATGATTGGCATACCGCAATTTATAGTCCTAAACGAGACTTGGTAATGCCAGTGCCTGAAGCTCCAATATTGATGATGCCGAGATTCAGCTTTTTCAAGCGGCCAATAACGAATACAAAACCTGAAGGCACTAAGGGTTTGCTAGAAATCTATGAGTTTATAAAGGGTGACAAGTACAAGCAGGTAACCAACAGGCTCAGGAGTTTTGATGATTTCTCTGAAGCTAGACGTTTTAAAGCGTCAAATTTTGATTACGCTACCTTTTCTGGAGAGTTCTCTTATAGAAGCGATAGTGGGCTAATTGAGCATTCTGGACTACTTTGTTTAGACTTTGACGATATTGATTTGGTTGATGATCTAAAGCAAGCTTTGCTGGATGATGAGTACTTTGAAACTGAGTTGCTCTTTGTTTCTCCATCTGGTAATGGCGTAAAATGGGTAATATCAATAGACCAGCGGAAAGGTGACCACAAGTACTGGTTTGCCGCTGTTGCTAACTACTTAAAGCATACATACCAGGTTGAAGTTGACGCTTCTGGTAAAGATGTGTCTAGAGCTTGTTTTTTACCACATGACCCCAATGTTGTGATTAACCCTAAACACCTTGGACGATGAAACAGGCTTTTGACCCAACCCAATGGTTCGATTCAGATGGCGACAAATTCCAATTTGAGAATGAACCACCTGAAACTAGTCAACCCAGTGAAGCTCCAATCGATGATTCGGTAGAGTTTGACCCAAATACGTTTGAACAAGTTAATCAAGTTGTTGCTCTTATTGAAGAGCAGCGACTTGACCTTACCGCCGCCTACCAAGATTGGTTAAAACTGGGTTTTGCCCTTGCCGATTCTTTTGGTGAGCAAGGTAGGGACCTTTATCACAGAATTAGCTGCTTCTATAATGGATACAGTGCTACTGAGTGTGATAAGCAGTTTGATAATTGTCTAAAAGCCAATGGAAATGGGGTTAACATCAATACCTTCTTTTATATGGCAAAGCAGGCAGGAGTTACCATAAACCAAGCAAGGGCTGATCAACCAGATCAGCCTAACGCTAAAATGCCAAACATACCCAGCTCCGTGTATGAAACTATGCCAGATTTTTTGCAAAGTGTGGTACTTCATTGCAATTCTGACGAAGAAAGGGATATTCTGCTACTAGGAAGTTTGACCACACTTAGCGCTTGCTTGCCCAATGTGTACGGTAATTATGGCCAGAGTAAGGTATTTGCCAACCTATTCCTATTTGTTACTGGTCAGGCTTCAGCTGGAAAGGGTATTTTAAAGAATTGCAGAAAGCTTGTCTACCCAATCCATAAAAGCTTACGAGATCAGAGCTTGAAGGCAAAATTGATGTATGACTCTGAAGTTGAAGAGTACAATCAGCTTAAAAAGGCTAATCCGGGTATAGATAAGCCCGAAGAGCCCAGAGAAACCATGCTCCTTATTCCAGCAAATAATAGCAGTACGGGTGCTTATCAACTTATTCATGCTAATAACGGCCAAGGCTTAATTTTTGAAACCGAAGGCGATACGCTTGCCCAGGCTTTCAAATCTGATTATGGTAATTACTCTGATGGCTTCCGTAAAGCGTTTCACCATGAGCCCATAAACTATTACCGAAGAACGGACAGGGAGTACGTAGAGATTGAGCAACCCAAAATTTCAGCTCTACTGTCTGGCACACCAAAGCAAGTAGCTACTTTAATTCCAAACGCTGAGAACGGTCTGTTTAGTAGGTTCATGTTTTACAGAATGAACACGGTGCACGTATGGAATGATGTTTTTGCAAATACTGACAATGGAGACCTTGAAGCCTATTATAATGCATTGGGTGAGACCTTTCATGAGTATTACAAACACTTGCAGGCTAATGCACCCTTAGAGTTTTGTTTTACTGCTAATCAGCAAGAACGGTTTAATGCCTTTTTTAGAGAAGCACAAAGCAAGTACACTGCCTTGCAAGGTGATGACTTTATAGGTTCAGTAAGACGTCTAGGTCTAATAGCATTTAGAATAGCTATGATATTCACTGTGCTTAGGGCTTTTGAAGATGGTAGCCTTGATGATAAGATCATTTGCAATGACCAAGACTTTGAGAATGCCCTAACCATTATTAGGGTTCTGTTAAAGCATACTAGTTCTGTTTTTTCTGATTTGCCAACAGAACCAATCAAGCCTAAACTTAAAAACCTAAAAGAGCAGTTCCTTGATGCTCTACCTAGAGAGTTCAATCGTAAAGAATACTTAAAGGTAGCTGACGTAGTTGGTGTAAAACGGAAAACTGCTGAAGGCTACATTACTCAATTTGTGAACAAAGGCTTATTGCATAGGCCTAAGCAGGATAACTACGTAAAAATGACCAGTTAGTTTCTGAACCAAACAAAAAAGGGAGACTCTTTCTCCCTTTTTTTATAGCTTAAATCAGCTGTTTAACAAGGGTTTATGTTTACTTTTACATATGGCGAGAATATCAAGGAAACTAAGGAATCCTTACAATCCTTGATTTCCTGGAGTAACACAAAATGATTTAAATATTTAAATCTGAATATTTCTACAAAAAATTAAATTTATCGTTATTTAGCTTTTTCTTATATTTGTTTTCGATTTGAAAACACCTACAAAAAATAGCGAAGTGAATATTGGCAAGATTGCAAAAGTTCAATTTGGGTTTTATGCCAAGAGTGCCGATGAAGGAGACGTGCCTTATTTGCAAGGAAAACACTTTAATGAGTGGGATAATGAGCTTAGCGAAGTAGATACATTTATTAATATGAATAGCAAAAGTGAAAGCCACCTATTGCAGGATGGTGACATTTTGCTGGCTGGTAAAGGTTTTAGAAATTTTGCTTGGACCTATAGAAATCACCACGGTCCAGTAGTGGCTTCATCCATGTTCTTTGTAATTAGGCCAGATCAAGGCAAGGTGTTGCCTGAGTTTTTAACCATCTTCTTCAATACGCCAAGTACACAGTCATTCTTTAAGTCCTTAGGTGCTGGTACCAACATACCTTCAATTAGAAAGTCGGAATTGCAAGCACTTGAGCTGAACCTACCCAATTTTGAGCAACAGCAAAAAGTGGTTTCTATTCAGCAATTGCACAAAAGAGAAAATGAAATACTAAGAGAATTGATAAACGAAAAAGAGAAAATTTACCAAGCTTTAATAAAGAAGATAATAGAATGAGTAAAGCAGTAACCAAAGAGCAAATCAACGGTACCATGTGGAAGGCATGCGATACCTTTAGGGGGGTTATAGACCCTTCGCAATACAAAGACTACATACTTACCATGTTGTTTGTTAAATATGTAAGTGATGTTTGGAAAGACCGAAAGGAGTTTTACCATGAAAGGTATAAGGGCGATGAAGTACGAATAACACGTGCGCTTAAAAACGAACGCTTTAAGCTACCAGATGAATGCACTTTTGAGCATTTATACGAATCTAGAAACGAAGCAAATGTGGGTGAGATCATTGACATTGCTTTGGCTCAGCTTGAAGATGAAAATAGAGACAAGCTTGATGGTGTGTTTAGAAACATAAGTTTTAATACGGAGAACCTAGGCCAAACAAAAGACAGAAACAGGCGCTTGAAAAACCTTTTAGTCGATTTTTATGCACTTGACCTACAGCCATCTCATCTTGAGAAGAACGATGTAATAGGTGATGCTTATGAATACCTAATTGAGCGCTTCGCCAGTGATGCCGGTAAAAAAGCGGGTGAGTTTTATACCCCAGCTGAAGTATCTACCCTTTTGGCTAAGTTGCTCAACCCACAACCAGGTAATAGGTTGATTGACCCAACTTGTGGGTCAGGCTCTTTATTGATTAAGCTAAGTAAAGAAGTAGGCTCAAACAACTTCTCACTTTACGGGCAAGAGATTAACGGAAGCACTTGGGCATTGGCCAGAATGAACATGTTTTTGCATGGCATTGATGCAGCCAACATTGAGTGGGGCGATACACTGAATAATCCTAGGCTTATAGAACAGGACAACATTCTAAAAGGTGACATAGTAGCTGCCAATCCACCATTCTCACTAGATAAATGGGGAGCGGATAATGCTGCAGCTGATCAGTTTAATCGTTTTCATAGGGGGATACCACCAAAAAGTAAAGGTGATTATGCTTTTGTAAGCCACATGATTGAATCTACTTACGAGAATACCGGTAAAGTGGGTGTAATTCTACCACACGGAGCCTTATTTAGGGGGAGTAGTGAAGGCAAGATTAGAAAACAGTTGATTGACGAAAACCTTTTGGAAGCCGTAATTGGCTTACCGGCTAATTTGTTTTTTGGTACAGGCATACCGGCTTGTATTATGATATTTAATAAAAGCAAAGTGAGCCCTAATGGCAAGGTGAACCAAGATATTTTATTTATTGATGCCAGCAAAGGCTTTGAATCAGGCACCAATCAAAACAAACTGCGTGTGCCTGATATAATAAGGATTGTAGATACCTACCAAGCCTTTAGAAATGGCGAGCCAATTGATGATATTGAAGGGCATGTTATTGAAGACAAATACGCCTACCGAGCAACTTTTGAAGAAGTAACAGAGAATGAATACAACCTTAACATTCCACGCTATGTAGACACTTTTGAAGAAGAAAAAGCGATCGATATTCGCAAAACACAAATGAAAATTGGTGAGTTAAAAAGGGAACTTGATATTGTGGAAAAAGAATTGACTAAACACTTATCTGAATTAGGACTTGATGGACAAGAATAATTCATTGAATTATAAAAAAACCAAGATTGGATTAATCCCTGAAAGTTGGATTTTTAGGCAGTTGAGAGAATACTGCTCATTACTGACATCGGGTGTAAGCGTAAATTCAGGTGATCGGCCAATTAAGAATGGTGAAATTGGCATTTTAAAGACAAGCTCCGTATTGAATGGAGTCTTTTATCCAAACGAAAACAAAATAATCCTTCAAGAAAAAGAGCTGAAAAGAGCACGTCTGAACCCTGTTAAAAACACACTCTTAATTAGCCGAATGAATACGCCTGAACTTGTTGGTGCATGTGCCTTTATAACCGAGACAAGAACTGAACTTTTTATTCCAGATAGGCTTTGGCAGGCAAAGTTTGATTCTGAGAGAATAAATGCTCGTTGGTTAAACTGCTTACTTAATACTCAGTACTATAAAAATCAGATAAAGAATAGAGCTAGTGGAACAAGTAATAGTATGAAGAATATTTCCAAGCCTAGCTTCTTAGGACTATTTATTCCAATCCCCCCATTACCAGAGCAAAAAAGAATAGCAGAAATACTAGGCACTTGGGATAAAGCTATAGAAACTACCCAAAAGCTTATAGACGAGCTAAAACTGAGAAACAAAGGCCTAGCCCAGCAATTACTCACTGGCAAAAAACGTCTAAAAGGTTTTGATGGGGAGTGGGAAGAAGTTCAGTTCAGTGATGTCTGCAACAGGTTAACAAGAAAAAATGAAGAGCTTGATGATACAGTAGTCACCATTTCAGCACAGAAAGGATTTGTAAAGCAAGAAGATTACTTTTCAAAACGTGTAGCTAGCGAAACTTTGTCAGGCTATTACTTAATCCACAATGGAGAGTTCGCGTACAATAAAAGTATTTCAAATGGCTACCCAATGGGCGCATTTAAAAGGCTTGATAACATGGAAAAGGCAGTTGTAACTACGCTTTACATATGTTTTGCAGTGAAAGATTCTGTTAATTCAGACTTCATGAAGCAGTTCTTTGAAGCAGGTCAAATGACACGTAACCTGATGAGAATTGCCCAAGTTGGTGGTAGAGCTCATGGACTTCTTAATATCAGTATCTCAGACTTTTTTAGCTTAAAACTAAAGGTTCCATTGTTGGATGAGCAGATGGCAATAACTGAAATTCTAAGTAATGCGGAGAAAGAGACTTTGCTTCAGCAGAAGAAACTCGATATTCTAAAAGACCAAAAGAAAGGCTTAATGCAAAAGCTGCTAACGGGTAAGGTTAGAGTAAAAATTGAAGAAACTTAAATTATTATATTATGAAAACAGTAGGAATTACACTAGAATCTGATGCAGCAATTCTTGCAGTATTGGAATTAGATGACACAGGTTCATATACACTACTTAATGAATCTACGAAAGTTAAGCTGCAGGATTGCCATAATAATGAGCAAGTAAGACAGTTTAAAGATGAAATCGACGCTAATTTAGACATTATCGATCCCGACAGAATTTCGATATTAGTTCGAAATCCAAATGGAAGGGGAAGAATGGCCCCATCTCCTAAATCTTTCAAGTTAGAAGGGCTAATTCAGCTAAATCAGAGCTACAATGTGGGGTTTGTATGGCCGCAAACTTTAAATGCTTTTATAGGGCATACACCTTGTCCATTAAATGCAGATAAAAAATATAGACAAAAAGCGCTTGAGCTAGCTTTCTACCTGACTCATTAAATATTGTTATGTGTAAATTAGATGACGAAGAAAGCCCAAAAAGCATACGAGAATACGTAAGAAACCACTCAGACCTAGATGTATATGAATACATTCAGCGTGGTTATAATGGAGAAGTCTACTTTGCAAAAAGGAAGAAGCTTGGAGATCATGTAGTATTAAAGTTCTATGGTTCTGATGAGAACTTTAATTCGAAAGAAGAAGCTGTCATACTCCAAAAGATTGATCATCCTAATGTGCTAAAAGTGTACAATGCAGAATTTGTACCACCAATTTCAGCTGTTTTCGTCACCCCAAAAATACCTGGTGGTGATTTGCAAAATATAATAGACACAAGTCCTGTAAGTACAAAAGATGCATTGAATTTCGTTGCTGGCATTTTGAAAGGCATAACAGAACTTCATTCACAGCATAATCTTGTTCATCGCGATTTAAAACCAGGCAATATTTTGATAAGTGCAGAAAACGAATCGATAATTGCCGACCTAGGATCTGTAAAAAAACTATCAGCGGCGAATAATTATACTACAACTTCAAAAGCAACAACATTATATCTGCCACCAGAGTCAATAATCGAAAAAGAGTATTATTTTCAATCGGACTTATATCAAATTGGACTGATTCTTTACCAGCTAGTTGGTGGTCATTTTCCTGTTAACGAACCACTTGAATTTCTAACAGAACGTGAGTTGAAAAAACTTGAAAGTCTTAAAGGTTCAGCATGGTCAATGGCATATAATGACTTTATAGAAAAAAAGATTACCAATGGTAAGCTTGCTGATAGATCGAAACTGCCAACATATTTGCCTAGTAAATTCAAAAGAATTTTAAACAAGGCGTTGCATAAGGATTATGATTCTCGATATGCAAACTCAGCAGATTTTTTAGGTGATGTGTATTTGTTGCGGAGATCAACTCCAAATATTACAAAGAACAGAAATCACTTGCTCTTCGAATTTGAAAATGGTATAAGTTTTAGGGTTTCAAGGAATGCAAAAGGAGAGAATATACTTGAAAAGAAAAAAGATGGTGGGAGCTGGAGACAACATAAACAAGGACATGATGGATCACTTTTATCAATGTATCAGTTTCTTCATGCACTTTAATGAAAGAGTGGAAATGCCAATACTCACACTAAAAATGACTTCACTCATTGTAATGGCGATTTACTTAGTCTTCATAAACTCTAGCCCTAACTAGTAAATGAATAAGCAGGAACTAAAAATATCTCTAGAAACAAGCGGGTTTTTCAAAAGCTTTGAAAAAATGATAGACCAACCCTATGGCCCCATTGACTATGGGGCTAGACTCAAGGCGAAAAAATTCGAATCTCTATTTGATGCCGATTTAAATTACGCTTATAACGGCGAAACTAGAGTTGACCTTTTTATGGGTTGGCATGCCGTATTAAATTCTGAAAAGTCAACAAATGAAGATTTACTTGTTGCTTGTTTAGAGATTTTCGATTGGGGTGGAGTTCTTAATTCAAATGTTAAAAAAGCGGTTGATTTATATAAGAATGGCACGCTGAAGTCCTATTTAAAACATGTTTCTAGCTTGTTGAAAGTTGAAGAAACATTAGCTGAAAAAAAATCATCACAAAACATAACCTGGACAAGTGGTTGGACGAAGGTCTATTCTATTATGAATAATGACATCTTGATATATGACTCAAGGGTTTCAGCATTTTTAAATTATTGTCTAACCATTGATTATGAAAAGTTCGATTCCAAGCAGCTTAGCGCATTCACAGATTTAAGTAAATGGCTATACAACTTTGGTGGTGCTCCTGGGCGCGAAAGAAAATTAGACAAGAAGTTTGGGTTTAAAAACCAACACCCAAGTGGAGTTAAAGGCTTTAATGCAAATCTTATTGCATCTTGGATTGTGCAATTGACAAATGATGAATTAGAATTACAAAAAAATGTCCGGGCCTTTGAGCGATCGTTTTTTATGCTAGGCTTTGATTTAAAGCAAATTAAAGAGAACTAAAAGTAGCCGTTGCTTATGAATATAGAAGAGATTAAACTACTTAGAGAATCCGAAGATAAAGTAGAGTTTAAAGAAGCGAAAGCGCAGTACAATTACAATAATGGTAGGCGCAGTGTATTAGGCTATGTAGTGGCACTGGCAAATGAAGGGGGCGGCAAACTCATTTTGGGTATTAAAGAAAACAAGGCGGGGCCACCCCATACAATTTGCGGATCAAAGGCTTTTGAAGGCCGTGAAGGAAAACTGGAACAAGATGTTTATAGAGATATGGGCACTCGAATACAAACTGAAGTATTGTTTGAAGGAACTAAAAGAGTACTTGTTATACATATAAAGTCAAGGCCAATTGGTCAGTGGTTAACATTTGAAGATGTTCCCTTAATGCGTGTGGGCGAAGAGTTATTGCCAATGAGCAGTGAGCAAATGCGCTCAATACTACTAGAGCAAGAAGGTGATTTTTCAGCAAAACCCTGTCCGGGATTGTCAATGGCAGATTTGGACAATAGGGCATTGCAGCTCCTAAAAGAGAAATATGCCGATAAGCAGAACAACCAACGGTTTCTTGGCCAAAGTGATAAGCAGGTTTTGATAGACCTTGATCTTTTGCGTGATCATCAGCTTACTTATGCTGCGCTAATACTCTTAGGCAAAAAGGAGAAAATAAAAGAGCTACTTCCGCAATGCGAAGTAAGGTTAGAGTATCGTACCAACACATCAGATATAGCTTTTGACAAAAGGAACACCTTTGTTGATCCGTATTTTTTACTGATTGATGAAATATGGAAGATTATTGATGCGAGAAACAAGACTCGTAAAATTCAGCTAGACTCTTACATCATTGATATTCCAGAGCTGAACAGTGAAGTAATTCGTGAGTCAATCAACAATGCGGTAGCTCATAGAGATTACACTAAGGCCAGCGAAATTGTAATTAAACAATCACCTGAAGTATTTACGGTTACAAGTCATGGCGGTTTGCCATTGGGCGTTACAAAAGAGAATATTCTAACTGTAAACAGTACACCACGCAATAGACTGCTTGCTGAAGTGATGACAAAAACGGGCTTGGTTGAGCGTTCAGGGCAAGGGGTTGATAAGATTTACCTAAACACTCTAAGTGAAGGTAAAGCCTTTCCTGCTTATGATGATACCGACATGCATCAGGTTACCGTAAAAGTACCTGTACAAATTAAGTTTCCTGTTTTTGCCTTGTTTGTAAGTAGCATTCAAAAGAAATTATCTGCTAAAGAACGTCTTGGTGTACACCATCTCATTACCATGGTTAAGATTAGAGATGGTGAAGAATTAAGTGCTCGTGATAAAGACGACTTACCAAAATTGATTGATGCGGGAGCTTTAAATGAAAAAGGAGACAGCTTTTCTCCGCTCTATACATCCCTGGTAGAGCAACTAGAAGGTAGTGATAGGGATAAGATCGTTGAGTTTGTGTTTGTTAAAGAAGACCCTGTAAAAATGGGTGATATTCTGGAGTTGTTTAAGCATAGACTAAATAGAAGACAGGTAAACAACATAGTGTATAAGCTAGTAGAAGAAGGTATACTTACGGCTGATGGTAAAGGCTCAGCAAGAACCTATTCAATAAACTAGCTTAATAGAAAGAGATGTACAAGAAAAAGCCATGATGTATAAGATGATAAAAAAAGATATAAGAGATTATAGGAATTACATCAAGTGATAGGAATTAAAATTCACATAGGAAAAAGAGATGTACAAGAAAAAAGTATCATGTACAAGTTAGCACATAAAGCAATCAGAGATCTGTCAATACTAGGTCAAGAGATAAGGATTAAGAATTACGTAGGAAAGAGAGATGTACAAGAAAAAAGTATCATGTACAAGCTAGCACATAAAGCAATCATGAATCTGTCAATACTAGGTCAAGAGATAAGGATTAAGAATTACGTAGGAAAGGGAGATGTACAAGAAAAAAGTATCATGTACAAGCTAGCACATGAAGCAATCATGAATCTGTCAATACTATATCATGAGATAAGGATTAAGAATTACGTAGGAAAGAGAGATGTACAAGAAAAAAGCATCATGTACAACTCGGCGAAAGATGAAGTTAGAATGACTAAAGCTATATAGGAATAATATGCCAGTACCATCATTTAAAGAAGACCATATATCACAACTTCCAGCACTAAAGCTACTAATGAACATGGGCTGGCAATATTTATCGCCTGAGCAGGCTCTAGCTGCTCGCGGGAGTAGGGCATCTAATGTTTTATTAGAACCAATACTTAAAGAGCAGCTCGGGCAAATAAATGCCATTGAGTACAAGGGCAAAGAGTTTCCTTTTTCAGATGCCAACATCAACAATGGCATATTGGCCATTAGAGATCTACCAGTACAAGAAGGTTTTATTGCGGCCAACAAGGAGTTTTATGAGCTAATAACCCTAGGCAAAACCTTTGAGCAACCCGTTTTAGGAGATAAAAAGAGTTTTTCGTTCAAGTATATAGACTGGAAAAACCCAGAAAACAACACTTACCACGTTACTGAAGAATTTAGCGTGTTAAGGCCAGGGGGTACCGAGCATTATAGGCCAGACATTGTGTTGTTTGTTAATGGCATACCCATGGTGGTAATTGAGTGTAAAAGCCCAAAAATCAAAGACCCAATAGATAAAGCCATTGAGCAACACCTTAGAAACCAGCAAGACGATGGTATTCGTGCACTTTATAACTACTCTAATATAGTTATGGCCTTGTCAACAAACGAAGCCAGATATGCTACTACAGCTACACCAAAGGAGTTTTGGAGCGTGTGGAAAGAGTTATTTAAAACCAAGCTCGAAGAATCAGAATGGATAGACCAACTTAGAGAAGTAAAAAACCAGTCATTACCAGTAAACGATCAAACCGCACTGTTTGAGCAACGTTATAAAAGCGTTTGGCACTATTTTAAAAACCTTGAGCAAGAAGAACAAATAGTTACTGAGCAAGATAGATTGCTTTATAGCTTTTGCCAGCCTAATCGCTTATTGGATTTATTCTTCAACTTCACCCTGTATGATGATGGCGTAAAGAAAATAGCACGTTACCAGCAGTTTTTTGCTGTACGTAATACCTTAAAACGAGTAGTAACTAAAGATACCACAGGCAAAAGAAATGGTGGCGTAATATGGCACACCCAAGGCAGTGGTAAATCACTAACCATGGTTATGCTAGCGCAACTCATTGCCACACATCCGTTGGTTAAAAACCCAAAAATTGTATTGGTAACCGATAGGGTTGATTTAGATAGCCAGATCACCGAAACCTTTACCAAATGTCAAATCCCAGTTGAAAATGCCGAGAAAGGGGCTTCAGCATTAATGATTAAGAAACTAAGTGGCCAAGAGCTTACACAGAAAGAAAATGAAACCCTTAGAGATGATAGCTCTCTTTTGGGTTTGTTAGATAGCCCAGGCGATAGCGTAATTACAACGCTAATTCACAAGTTCGAAGCCGCAGTTAAAGCATCAAAAACTCCTTTTGAGTCTTCAGACATATTTGTATTAGTTGATGAAGGCCATCGAAGCCAATACGGAACCTTTAACATCAAGATGCAAAAAGCTTTTCCAAATGGTTGTTTTATTGCCTTTACGGGTACACCTTTAATGAAAAAGGAAAAGAGCACAGCAAGCAAGTTTGGTGGCTTAATAGATGTGTACTCAATTACCAATGCGGTTGAAGATGGGGCGGTAGTTCCTTTACTTTACGAAGGCCGACATAACCTTATTGAAGTAAACGAAAAACCGCTTGACAATTACTTTGAGAAAGTATCAGAGCCACTCACTGAGTACGGTAAATCAGCACTTAAACGCAAATTCAGCTCAACCAATCAACTCAACAGAGCTGAAGAAGTAATTTACGCCAGAGCTTGGGATATTTCAGAGCACTACGAGAAAAACATTCAAGGGGTAATGTTTGGGGGTTTAAAAGCCAAAGGCCAATTGGTAGCGCCAAATAAAACCACAGCTATACGCTATCGTGAGTTCATTAAAGAGATAGGTAAGGTTACTTGCGAAGTACTTATTTCAGCTCCAGATATTAGAGAAAACTATGATGACGCTTTTGAAGAAAGCGAAGACAAGATCATCAAGTTTTGGAAGGGCATGATGGGTAAATATGGTACCACTGAAAAGTACGAAAAGGCCATAATTAGCTCATTTAAGAAGCAAGATCACCCAGAAATAATAATAGTAGTTGATAAGCTGCTTACGGGTTTTGATGCACCAAACAATTACGTGCTGTACCTAACTCGTCAGCTTAAAGAACACACGCTTTTACAAGCCATAGCAAGGGTAAATAGATTAGCTCCGGGCAAAGAGCATGGCGTAATTGTAGACTACTATGGCAACCTTGAAAACCTTGATTCAGCGCTTGAAACCTACTCTAATGCCGACAGTTTCGAAGAAGATGATTTAGCGGGTACGCTTACCAACATAAACGAAGAAATTAAGAAGCTACCACAAGTTCATTCTGATGTGTGGGACATTTTTAAGACCATAAAAAACAAATACGATGAGCCTGCCTATGAAGAGTTGCTGCAAGATGATGCCATTAGGCATTCTTTTTATGAGAAAGTCTCGGCTTTTGCTCGGTTATTAAAACTGGCGCTATCAAGTATTGAGTTCATCAATAAGACTCCAGAAGAGCAGATCAACAAGTACAAAAGAGATGCTAAGTTCTTTTTAGCGCTAAGGCTATCGGTTAAGCGCAGATATTTTGATGATTTGGAGTACAAAGAATATGAGCCACAAGTACAAAAGCTCATTGATAAACATATAACCACAGAAGGTAATATCTTAAAGATTACCGACATGGTTAACATCTTTGATAAGGAAGAGCGTGACCGTGAAGTAGAAAAAATAACAAGTAAGGCCGCTAAGGCAGATCACATTGCAAGCCGAACCATTAAGGCTATCAATGTAAAAATGAATGAAGATCCCATCTTTTTCAAGAAACTCTCAAGACTAATAAAAGATGCCATTGACGATTACCATCAAAAGAGAATTTCGGAAGTTGAGTATCTTAAGAAAGCTAAGGATTTAGAAGACCAATTTCATAATGGGCAACAAGACAATGCACCGGGGCTACTGAAGGGTAATGAAACGGGAATCGCTATTTACAACCTGATTTGTGATATTTTTAAGGATACACTTGATGATAAAAGTGATGAAAATATAGCCGCTATAATGGCAAAGGGTATTGATGAAGTTATTAAATCAATAGTGTTTGAAAACGGACAGCCTATTATAGATTGGGTACATAAATCTGATATTGAAGGCCAAATACGTATCTCAATAGACGATTACATTTTTGACCTACAGGCAGAAAAAGAAATGGAGTTTTCATTAGACCTTGTTGACGAATTGGTAGAAGAAGGTTTAAAAATAGCTAAGCTCAAATATGTCTAGCCAAAGTACCATACAAACCATATCATTTGGCTCAAGGAAAATTGATTATGAGCTGACCTACCAAGACAGAAAGACCTTGGGTATAAAAGTATATCCTGATTGTAAGGTTAAGGTAATAGCTCCTGTAGATACAACAAACGAAAAGCTACAAGCTAAAGTTAAAGAGAAGGCTCCCTGGATATTGAAACAACAAAGTGAGTTTCTGTCTTACCATCCACTTACACCACCTAGGACCTATGTAAACGGAGAAACGCATTTATACTTGGGTAGGCAATATAGGTTAAGATTAGAACCATCAAAGGAGAATACAATTAAGCTGTACAGGGGTAAATTGATAGTATTTCAAAAAGGAAATGTCTCAGCTGAAAAACAACTTGAAAAGTGGTACAGGCAAAAAGCAGATGCTCACTTCAAAGAGTTATTAGAAGCTAGTTTGACTAAGTTTAAGAAATACAAAGTTCAAGAACCCAAGCTGCAAATTAGGTATATGCCAACGCGCTGGGGAAGCTGTACACCAAAGGGCAAGGTTATTTTAAACCCAGAATTAATTAAGGCACCAAAAGGCTGTATTGAATATGTAATTATTCATGAGCTATGCCATTTAGTATATCATAATCACACTAAGGATTTTTATAACCTTCAGGAAGCAATTATGCCTGACTGGAAAAAATGGAAAAATAGACTAGAAAGAACACTAACATAACCACATAATGAAACAAGATCTGTTTTACAACATCTTGACTTTTCAGTCAGGGCAAGAGAAACTCGTGCTGTATTTCAGCACAAACGAAGAACCAAATTTGGTTCGTGTACACATTAAAGCACTCCCAAATGAAGTAGCCGAATGGCTTTTGAAGCAAAATCCTGAAGCTGAACATGCTTACACATCATTTACAGAGAAGCAGGAAGGCTTAACCCCATTTGAGCTAATTGAAAGTGGGTTGAGCATACCGTTTGCTAGGCGCTACTACAGTTGGAAGTTAGAGAACTATTTTTCTAAGGAGTATAATTTGCCCGTTAGAAGGGGGCTTATTAATGAGCTTCAGGTATGGGTTTACAGCCAAAAGAATAGTGATGCGCAATTCTCGGTTTATTTCAAGTACACCATTAAGGTGCAGTACAAAACCGTTTCAAAAGGCTTTGAGTTACTAATTTCTTTTGATGGTAGATCAAAAGTATTTAAAGAGAGCAGCGTAAGCATTGGGCAGAATATTGGGACAGATGCCATTAACTGGGTGCTTTATAATGGTGAACTTACCAAGTGGAAGCGACTACATGAAGATCCAAACCATAAAATTGATTATGCGGCTGTACATCCTGTACTGAACAAGGGTTTAGAGCAACTACTTGAAATACCAGTAGTAATTGCAAGACCCGAAAACAAGTACAAAAAGTACTTAAACTACATATGTGTTTTTAGAGATAAGTTTTTGAAGTTTAAGCAGTTTCAAGAAGTACTAATTCTTGACTCCCTTAACTTCCTTAAAGTCCCAACGGGCAAAGTACACAGCACTTCTTACACAAGCAACCAACTAGAATTTGGAAATAGCCACGTGGCACCTGCTCCAAAGTTTGCATTAAACAACTGTCCACCCTTTGAACAGAGCAAGATTGCTAATACCACCATGTTTTTCATAATGAGTAGGGACGATGTAAAGCACGCATTCAAAATAAAAGAACAATTTGAGAAAGGGTTTGAGTCTTTTAAGGGGCTATACAACTATGTAAACCTTGTGCTCAATGTGCAAAATAGGTTGAGCATAATATTCGATAACAAAGAGAATCCCTTGCCAGAGATAGAGTCAAAGCTTGCTGTAGCAGACTTTAAACCTGGAGTTCGCTACGTAGCCATTTACTTAACTCCCTTTAGCAAGTTTGAGCGAGATAAAGAGAAACGTAGGGTCTATTACAGGGTAAAAGAGATGCTGCTTAAGCGTAATATTACGTCACAAGTAATCAACCCTGAGTCTATGGTTGAGCAGGGTGCAAATTGGAAGTATAGCCTACCCAATATTGCTATTGCACTACTAGCAAAATTAGAAGGTGTACCTTGGCGATTAAATATTCCAGTAAAAAAGGATCTTGTAATTGGAATAGGTGCTTTTAGGCATCAAGAAGATAATACCCAATACATAGGTTCTTCGTTTAGCTTTAGTAATGATGGTAGGTTCAATGAATTTGAATATTACCAGAAAAGTGAAATGGATGTGTTGGCAGGGCAAATATCTCAATCCGTTCAAGAGTATGCTACATTCAATGAAACGCCAAGCCGAATAATCATACACTTCTATAAGGTGATGAGCGAAAAAGAGCTTAGGCCAATACTGAAAGAGTTAAGAAGTCTTGATCTTGGGGATATACCAGTACTCATTGTAACCATCAATAAAACCGAAGCAGAAGATATAGTGGCATTTGATGCCAATTGGGAAGGTAGGATGCCTGCAAGCGGAACCATCGTAAACATTGGCTACAGGAAATACCTACTTTTTAATAATACAAGGTATGGTGGTAATAAGGTGAGCAATATGGACGGCTTCCCTTTCCCAGTAAAACTAAAAATACAGTGCTCAAAACCAGAGCTTGAGCAAGATGTAAAAGTGGTAAAGGAGCTCATTGATCAAGTATATCAATTCAGCCGTATGTATTGGAAGTCATTAAGGCAGCAAAACCTACCAGTTACTATCAAATACCCTGAGATGGTAGCTCAAATTGCGCCTTACTTCAATAGCCCTGAAATTCCACCTTTTGGCAAACGAAACCTTTGGTTTTTATAATAAAAATTAGAATTATGTCATATCACAAAAAAGAATGGAAAGAATTTAGAGATCAAGTAATTGAACTTGACGGATTCAAGTGTGTACGCTGTGGCCGCGGAAAAGAAGAAGTAGTACTTCAGGTACATCACAAGTATTATGAAAAAGGTAGAATGCCTTGGGAGTATGGAACTGAAGCATGCGAAACCTTGTGTAAAGGTTGCCATGCAGAAGAACATGGAATTACTAAGCCAACAGCCGGATGGGAATATTTGGGAGAAGAAGATCTAGGTGATTTAACAGGTTCCTGCGAAAAGTGTGGCACATCAATTAGGTATGTTTATCAAATAGGGCACCCTGATTGGGGGTTTTTAGAAGTAGGAACCTACTGCTGCGATTCATTAACTGACACTGTAATCGCATCAAATAATAGGGAGTCCTTGACAAGATTCAGGGGGCGATTAAAGCGCTTCATTAATTCGGTAAGATGGCAAGTAACTGAAAAAGTACACTCCATAAATCAAAGTATTTTTCATGTTGTAATTATGGAAATCAATGAATCTCATTTTCAAATTACAATTCAAGGCTTCAAAAGTAGAAGAGTCTACAAAACCCTGAGAGAAGCAAAAGAAAAGGTATTTAATGTAATTGAGTCAGGCGAAATGGTTAATTATTTGGATGATAAGGGTATAGAGTGTAAAGCATAATTTTTACGCCTTTGACATTTTGATTCTAAATTTAGGTTTAAATTGGTTTTTATCGACCATTGTGATAACCTGTATGTGAGTAAAAAGAATAAACCATCTTTTCATTACTTTTGGAAAGAAAGTAAATAGGGAACGAATTGAAGGCTCACATATTCACTTTAGGTATTTTAACATTATGTTGGACCAATAGTTGGTCTCAAGAAAAGCAAATTAGTGGGCAGTCGCAGCCTAAGAAATTCTCTATGGAAGCGACATATGAGAAAACTATTCCCCCAAACCTAAATGCTTATTTAGATTTTGAAGACGATAACAACAACGGTATTTTGGAAGCAATGGAAAAGGCTTCCTTGAAAATTCGAATTACAAATGATGGAAGGGGACCCGCTCAAGGTTTAATGGTGAAAATCACTGATAAAACCTATGACAGGGCATTCAAGATGGATTTATTAAGGGATATAGGATACTTAGCTCCAGGGAAAAGCAAATCTGTGGAGTTTAAGATAGAAGCTGGATTTGATATTAAAAGCCAAGAACACAAGATTCAAATTGACGTAATTGAGCATTTTGGTTACGATATGGATCCAGCATATTTAGTGCTACAGACTTTAGCTTATCAACAGCCAAAACTTGAATACATAGGTCATGAAATAATTGAAGATGGAAAGAATTTGTTCTCAATTGTTAGTGATGGTAAGTTGCAGTTGGGTGAACAAGTAAAGCTAAAAGTATTATTCCAAAACACTGGTAAAAATACCGCACGCAATCTTGAGTATAAGCTATTTTCTAGTAGTGAAGAGATTCATTTTGAAGAATCTTCGGGAACATTGCAAAAATTAGAAATTGGTGAAATTGCCACATTTACCTGCATTGTTTCCCCTAACAAAAGAGTAGAAACTACAGGTGTTTTGCCTATATACATAGATGTGGGATTAGATTATGAATATGGGCGGGTTAACTCATTTAATGTGCCCGTTTATGTTGACCAAAAAGCACCTGAGCCAAAGGAACTTAAAGTAGAAGCTGATTTTGAAAGCTTAGCAAGAAAAGCTGCAAGATTTGAAACTTCGTCAAATCGATTTAAAACAAATGTTGGGAACGTAATTGATATAAGATCATTTGCTAAGAACGATTACGAAAGAAAAAATTCAGTTGCTATTGTAATTGGTGTGGAAGAATATGCAAATACTTTTCCTGCTAAATATGCCAAGAACGATGCTGAAGTTGTAAGCGACTATCTAAAGGGTAAACTTGGAATTGAACAAGTGGAAACCTTTACAAACGACGAAATAAACGGATTCTTTTTCACAAACCATTTTGATCCTATAGCTGGCGAATTGCAGAAAACTATAATTAAAGGTGAAACTGACTTATTCGTGTTTTATAGTGGACATGGCGTGCCTGATAAAACAACTGAGAACGTTTATCTTTTTCCGCATGACGGTAGGATTTCAATGTTAGAAAAACAGGGTTACAATATGACCGAGTTTTATAAAAACTTAGAGAGTCTTGGGGCAAGAAGTACCACTGTTTTTTTAGATGCATGTTTTAGTGGTTCTAATAAGCCTTCAAAATCTACCACTTCTGAGAGTTTAACGGGTATGCGGGCAGTTACAATCAAAGCAAAACCTTACGAACCTTGGATGAATAATGAGAATTTTAGTGTTTTCTCGTCTTCTAGTATGAATCAAACTTCGTTGGCATTTGATGAAAGTGAAACAGGATTGTTTACCTATTACATATGCGCGGGGCTAAAAGGTGAAGCTGATAAAAAAGAAAACGGTGGTAATGGAGATGGCAGTATTACAAATGGAGAGCTCTATAACTATATACACAACGGAGTAAAAGAAACTTCGGTTAAAATAAGTGGGTTGCAAACACCACAGTTTAATGGAAACAAAGACTTTGTATTAATTGAATAAAATTACACCTATGAATAAGTGTTTATATATTATCACGCTATTGCTTTTTTTTACGATTAAAGTACATGCTGGCAATACGGGCTCATTTGAATACTCAAATAGTTATGCTCTTTTAATTGGGGTTGAGAACTACGAACACTACAATGATTGTGATGAAGCATTCGATCAAGTTTACCACCTAAAAGCATTTCTTAAAAAAGAAGGTTTTGCTTGCATTAGTTCAATAAACCCAAACCAGGCTACAATTAACTCTGTTGTACCTGAATTTTTGTCAAACTATGGGAAGGATGAGAATGCAAGGCTTTTAATCTATTTTTCAGGAAACACTGTTGAAATTAACGGTGAAGAAAGTTTTATAGGCTCTAATTATAATCCTAGTACCGCTAAGAAGAGTCAAAAGGTATTATCAGTTAATTCATTTAATAATTTGCTACAGGCCGTTTACTCAAAGCATGTAGCGGTTATATTTAACAGCAACACGGACGTATCTAACATAAGCAAAACAAGTTTTGATAAGACCAGCTTTAATCTTTCTTCCCCTTGTAGAACGTTTATTTGGAGCTCGAGTTATCAAAAGAGTTTTGTTTCTAATTTTATAGAAGCATTTGGCGATAAATCTGATTACAACAATGATGGACTTATTACAGATCACGAAGTTTATTCTTCTATATCAAGTAAACTGCCTGTTAAGTATGGAATTTGCCGGAACCCTGTTTATCAAAACGGGCAAACTATTTTAGGTACCGCAAGTGTTCCAACAAAAAGTATAACACTAGACCTTGGTGACAAACTAAGTGGTAATACTGGTAAAATAATATATCAAGTTGGAGATCCGCAAAAAGAAGCTAGACTCAGAAGGTTAGACTCTATAAAACAACTTGAAGCGATTATTTGGACTAAAGTTCAAGAGAATAAGAGTCTTTATGCTTATTTGGTCTATTTAGAAAATTTTCCTGATGGAGCAAATTCAGAGAGCGCGTTTATTGATCTTAGAACCGCTTTTCTTAAACTATTACCGTCATTAGAAAAAGAACTAGAAAAAGAGAAAGGCAAAACCCCCTTTGACAGAGCAAATGAGAGACTTAATAAGAGTTTTGCAAGTGCTTCAGAAGGGCGCTATTATCAGGCAACGGATATTACCAAAGAAGATCTTCTTGAAGCTCTGATATTCAGCATTAATCAATTTAATGGCATGGACAAATTTGAACGTAACAATTTCCAGGCTTGGCAGCTTGGTAAAATTATGGAGTTGCTAGATATTTATAGGAACCTTGACAATTAGTGAATCTAATTATCGTTACTAATACCTATTTGTACTATTTCACAGGCCATTTGAGCATCTCTTGCCCTTGTTTTAATAAGCCATTTTTGAAAATCTTCTGAATTGCATTCATCTGGCGTTCGCTCAAGAAAGGCAGGTTTATTATCTGATGTAAGAATGGGCAATTCAAATTTATTCTTTGAAACTATTACAAAAACCTTATTAGACTCGTAACTCTTATTAGTTGATAAGCTTAGCTCTGTGACTATAGATGGATTAAAGTCACTTGTTTCATCATAAGGAGCGAAAAACATTTTACTGTTGTTTGACTTTAGTTCATAGTTTTTGTATTCTTCATAGGGAAGATCTCTGTAAGGAAATAAACTATAGGTTTTAGCACCATCGTCAATAAATATTGCTAGTTGACCATCAATCGTTGAGTTGATTTTAAGATAGAAATCATCATTATTTAAAAAGTTACTTGTTTCGCACTTTTCATTTAAACAGTTGAAAGTCTTAACATCAATTTGTGGTCTATTATTGCTTATTTTTCTAACTTCACAAAAGACAGTGCACTTATAAACTATATCACTTCCCCTAATTTCTTTAACTATTTTAGGTTCTTCTATATCCCTTACCCATTCACCATTCACAAATGAATTTGAAAACTCTGAAAACGCTTCTTTTGATTCGTATTTCTCCTTTGTGTTCACATTTAAGATATAGGTTGTGTTGCCACCAACCACAACCCTGCCAAAAGCATTTTCAATTGAATTAAGACGAGCTTGTTCAAGTACTGTTTTTTCAGCTTCAGCCGGGCTTAGGTTTGGGTCAATTAATTCAGCTAAACCTTTTGATCTTACCGTGTTATTTTGAAAACAAATGCAGAATAATCCAACGCTACATAGTATAGCCGTTTTCAGGGAGTTACCGTTAATCATTTTGCAAAAAATTCTTGATTATAGTTTGGGTTACTGAATATGACTCTTACCGTTTCTATCAATTCGTAATCGTCTTCCTTATCAAGTCTCTTGATGATCTCATTCATTAAGCCTTTTTTGAGCGAATTTTTATCGTACACGTAACAAAGAGCGACTGACTTGTTTTCAATATCGTTCTTTTTTACCAAAAACGACGGAACGGATTCGGGTTTCGTCCATTCAAACGATTTTTCAGGACTTAGTGACCACTGACGAAGTATAAAGTTATCCGCTTCTTTAGTTGAGTAATTATAATCCTGTTCAACCATCCATTCGTAAAACTTGTGTTTTACTTGATTAATTTCATATAGTACTTGTTCGAGCTTAAGACCATCCGTATCATTTATGTTATGATTATCAGAGTTAACTATGGATTTAAAGGGCAACACTAAACTCGGAAGTATGTTAGAGCGCATTTTAATTTCAGCAATCATGACAGCAGAATCCAAGTCAATGTGGTCTACTTCCATATTCTCTAAAATCTTTGTCTCATCGGTTGATTGCACGAGATAAGACTCATAAACCTGTTCGTAAATGGACTTGTCATTCAAATTTGACTCCCATCCTTCTTTAACTAGAATTTTTGCTCTCTTTTTTGAAATTTTCTTTATTTCTTTTTGAGAAATAGGTTTAGTTCGAATGTAGCCTGTGTTTAAAATCAGTGCAGATGCAAAAGCAACAATAAAGAAACCATAAGGTGCGAACAAACGTCCTAATCCATGTTGCTGCATTGTTTTATTCCAATTTAAGGGTGGAAAATTGGTAAGTAGAGAATCTTAGTTGTTGTTTAGAAAACTATTAGATAGTTCATTATCGAAACTTGAGTCACCAAATAAGTTGTCGATTTTATCATGCAACTCTTCATTCTCACTTTCAAGTTTTTCTAATATTACTTTTTTTGCCATTCTTTTAGCATTTTCAAAACTGTAAGCAAGGGCAACAGCAGCAGAGTAACCACCCCCCGTTTCTTCTTTGTAAAAGCAATAAACTGTTTGTACGCCAATTAACTCAGCAGAAAAACGATTTTGACCGCTCTCTACTACTTTTTCGAAATTTGACACATCACCAGCATCCAAATTACTTAGAGAAGTTTTTGTTATACCGATAATTTTTGTGCCTAAGTCTTGAGCTAACTCATTTCTTGCGAAAGCCAGAGCAGCTGATTTTGCAGAGTTTTTACTTCCGCCCCTGGCTTCTCTTTGAATGGTAATGTATTTTGCAAATTCACCTTCTTTCGCTAGTTTATAATTGTAAAAATAATCTCTTAAAGTAGTCTCCATACTTAATGAACCCATTTCTACTTCGTATCCATTTTTTTGGTAAGACTTCGCCTGATCTTTGGCTTCTTTATTTGGGTTAATCTTTTTCTGCCTTCTTAAATCTTGGTCAAATGAGTAGAAGGTGGTAGTAACAATTAAAGCCATCATGCAAAAAATGATTTTTTTCATACTTATAATTATTTATTAATTCAAGTTTAAAGTTTTATTGACAAACCACCAAATACTTCTGTATAAGCAAGTTCGCTAATGGATTCAGAAGTACTAAGCCCGTTATAAGATGAAAACATATTTGAAACGCCAAAATGAAGTGACAAACGCTTCAGTTCTAAAATATATCCAAGTTCAATCATTGGCCCGCTAGCCGATATTTCATCATATTTGGCCCAATAGTTTGTTTTATTTTCATCGATTGGTACATCACCGTATTTTATCTGTTCTATTTCAAATAAAGCTCTATGTGATGCATAACCAGCACCTAATGATAAATGCCCAACATGCCCAAGTTGGAATGTAAGCCCAAGGGATGCGTTTGCTCTGCTAATATTTAGATTTTCGGATATGGTATTGTAGTAGTAATCGCCGCTAAGACCAATCATGTTATTTGTAAGGCCACTATATGTGTATTGATTGCCTGTAAATGCGTTAAAAGAAGAAGAAGCACGGGCATAGAATCCTGTTTTGCCCAATCTCATAAAAGTTAAGCCTACTGGAGCAAGGTTGGTTCCATGATAACCAACAAAAGTTCTTCTAGTAAAAGGTAATTTTATAACATCTGCTGCCACCTTAAAGACTATATCACCGTCTAATTTAGACTCATCCATAAAAACATCCCAGATAATGCGCTTTGTAGATCCGCTTTTTACGCCTTTACCAATATCACCTTCTACCGACTTTGCCTTATAAAAGCTCTCGCCAGCATCTTCCGAATAAAACAAAGAAACATTGAACTCTTTGTCAATCTTACCGCCATTTATACTGTAAAGTACTTCAATTTTATTTTCACCAGGTATTTGCTGCCATTTAACACCGGAAATTGATTGGGCATTTAATCCAGTTAATAAAACAGAGAAAAATAGAAATAAAATTAGTGACTTATTTTTCATAGTAAATTCTGTAAATATCGAGTTTAAAGCGGTCCAATGCATAAATATTATCACCATGTGCAGTAATATACAAATAATCAATATCTGTTTGCAGAGCTTTGACTACCTCAAAATCATAATTTGTACCGTCTTTAAACATACGTATTAAAAGTATACAACCATCTGCCAAATTATTACTGGTATAAACTTGATTAAGCAGAAAATAGTAGTCACCTTTAAACTCAATTATATTGGATTGCGTACTATAATTTCTCAAAAATAAATGTTTGAAATCATGATCTTGTGATCCAAAATCAAATGCCATGAATGTACTCGCCCAGTGGTCTGACGTACCATCTTCAAAATAAAGCTCTCCGACCAAAAACTGATTCACATTTGTTGGAAAACTTGGATTAAAGTTTGTCATTTTAGTCAAAGTTGTCCATTTTCCATTAGAGCCAAATTTGGTCAAGTAGAAATCACTATTCTCCTTCAGAAGCATGTAAAACGATGATCCCTTTGAAATACCATCAAAGTCAAGTTGAGCATAGTCCGTTTTTGGACCCGCAATTCCTTTACTGTTACCCCATTCGCCGTTTTTCATGCTGTACAAATAAATTGAATCACTGCTCTTAGAATTGTTTTGATAATTTGTTTTTCCCAAATAAAAAACGTTATTCGTAAGATAAACTCGATTAATTCCTTGTAATTCTTTAATGTAAGGCGGTAGTTTTTGGAATGTCAAACTTTTTTTTGTTGTGTCAAAAATTGATATTCCTAAATTTCCGAAATAATAAAGTGAACCAGAATAGGCTTGAAATTTACCATAATCATCTCCTTCTCCGTATTGACTTCGTGCGTTTTTATTAAAACTTCCTATTTTATTTATTTTTTCAACATTGCTCAGCTTGATTGTATCATAGATATAAGTCTCTAAACTATCGTTTTTTAGTTTACATCTTATAAAAAGTTTATCATATCCAACAATTGCAGCCACCCTATTAGTATTATCCTTAGGATAGTAGGGTGCTGTTAAATAGTTGTTAAATGTTTGTGAAGTATCATAATCAAAATATTTCTCAAGGGTCAACCCATTAAGTTTAAATGTATCATTGCTAATCTTATGATTGGGAATTAATCGCCTACTGAAATTATCATCTATGTTTCCCCTATTATAATAAAGTTCGTCTACTTTATTGATTGGTAAACGAGTAAAGTTTAATTCTACATTTGGAATAGGTTTCGGCACCTTAAAAAATAGCTTTCCAGAATATATTAGTGTGTCATTAATCTCAATGTAGCCTTTGAGTTTATAGTTTCGATCAAACGCCGGTACCGAGATTTTTGTGAGTCCGTTCACGGTTATATTCCTATTAATAAGTTTATCATTTCGAGTATAACTCGCAATTCCAATACGAATAGTTGGGTCCAAATTTTGATCAAGAGAATTAATTTTCACGTTATATTTAATAGGTTCCACATATTTTAAATTGGAAAGCTTCAAAAAGTCACGCTGAAGGGTATTTATTCCAAGTATTTCACTTATTGCCTGCCCATCGGGGTTGATTACCACAATTTTGAAAGAGTATTCACTGCTTGTACTAAGGCCGTAAATTCTTTTGATATTTTCAGTTTTATTCTTTGAAATAGAAACAGACTGAATGAAGCTATTGCTATTCACCTGATTCCCTGAATAAATATTAATACTTGCATTTGTAAAGGTATTGTGCTTTGATCCAAAGTTCAATTCATATTCAAGATCAATGAAATCAGTACCTGCAGCAGATTTTGTAAACGATATTACTGAAGGTAATCTTGAATCTTGATTAGTCGTTTTTGAGACTGTTTCTGAATACACCGTATCCTTGGTATTCATGGCAAATGCGCGAACAAAATATTCAGTTCCTGGCTCACCGGTAAATTGTCCATTTTGAATTTTAGCATCACTTAGTGCACCAAGATTTATTGTTTCTTCTTTGTTTGTAAAGTCGTCTGATTTAGATATTTCAAAGCCATGCTTAAGGATATTTTCATCTCCAATTCTGAAGAAGTTTGCTTCAATATTTAGCTCTACCCCGTTTTTAAGGTTGACTTCTAAATCTCTTACCCCTGGCAGCCCTTTATTTACTAGAGTTTTAGTTTTAAGTACGTCGGTATAGGTGATTCCTGAGTCATTTACAGCAAAAGCTCTAAAAGAATAGAATGTTTCTGGATTCAGGTTTTCAGCCACAGCAGCAAAGTCGCCCACTTCACTTCCTAGTTTCACAAAATAATTATCTAAAGTTGGTATTGGCTCATTGGCTGACCAGACAAAACCATGTTCGCTAATACTAGAGCTACCTTCAAACAGTACTTCTGCTTTTAACTCTATTTTTTCAAAATCTAAGGCTCTTACTGTTTCCAAACTTAGCTCTGGCAATTCTCTCATGGCTCCCGAATTAAATTCATATGCGAGTCCATATGACGTGCCTTTGTCATTAATTGCAAAAGTTCTTACATAATATGTGGTGTTAGGAACTAAAGGCCGTAGAGAATAGTCAAATAACAAAGAATTTTCAGTAGTTGAGCCCATGACAACTCTATTCTCAGTAGTAGGCAGATTTGTTTGATCACTGTAAGTATATCCGTATTCAGTAATCGCGAGACCACCATTAGAAACGATTTCACCTGTCAATCTTGCGCTCGTTCCGTAGGCTATAAAATTATTTTCATCGTCAATTGTCTTTACAGCAGGTAGTGAATAATCAGGCGTGGTGAACTCTAAGCTTTCAAACGACCTAAATATTTTACCGTTTGTGTTTTTTGCCAGGCTTTTAACTAGATAAGTAGTGGCTGCGTCTAGTCCAGTAATTTGAATATCAAATGGCGTGGTATCAGTAGGAATTGAGTCGAGATACCTGATTTGATCAGTGGAAGAAGTGTCAAAGTCTTCTTTTTTGCCAATTTGGAAAGCTAGATTGCCTATGGGTTCTTGGCCAATATACTCAAACTCGGCATTCAACTCAACGGCAGTGGGATAAACATTGACTATAGTCGGTTTTGTTAGGATTGGTGGTTTGTAGTCACCTGACGGTAATTCAACTTCGTCTTTTTGGCACCCAAAATAGACTATTGAAATTAGAAAGGTAAAAAAGATTTGGTTTTTCATTTCTCGTCTCAATTTTTATTGATGAAGATGGTTGATTATTTTTTATAAAAAATCCTGTAAATATTATGGTCTTTGCCATTAAACAAACTGGTTTCTGTCTCACTGCCTAGGCCATAAATGTTATTGCCAGCAGTGGTTAAGTACCAATGTTGTAAGCCAACATTAATTACTTTAACAATTTCAATGTCGTAATCGCTTCCATCTTTATACATTTTGATGAGCACCACGGATTCTTTTCTTAAGTCAGTGGAAGAAGAAGTATTAATGCTGGCAGTGAAATAATAATCACCTTTAAATTCAACTAAGTTCGATTTGATATTATAACCCATAAAGGGATTTAGGTGGGCAAAGTCATAATCTTGGGATCCAAAATCAAAAGCACCAAACCATGTAGCCCAATGATCTGATATCCCATCTTCAAAATATACTTCACCATATATGTGCCCACGTCTTCTACCATTAGGCGGAGAATAATTATTCATTTTTGTTGGATTAGTCCATTTTCCGTTAGACCCATATTTCGTGAGATAAAAGTCACTATTATCATAATAGAGAAGATAAAAAGAGCTGCCTTTTGAAATACCGTCAAGTGACTTGGATCCGAAGGATTTGGCCGGTCCTTCGATTCCCTTACTAGCCCCCCATTCTTCGTTTTTCATATTAAATAAGTATACAGAGTCATATAACCAGGAGTTATTGGAGTACACGGTTTGGCCCAGATAAAAAACGCTATTATTAAGATATACTCGAACTTCTCCACTAATTCTTTTGGTGTAAGATGGGATTGCTTTTGAAGTAATTTTAGAATTGGACGTGTCGAAAATAGCAACCCCTTCTGATCCAAATAGAAATAGTTTTGGTCCATAACTTTGAAAACAACCGTAATCATTGTTATATCCATAATTATTCTGAAACTCTCCCAGTTTTTTGACCTTTCCTACTTTTTGAATATTAATAGTGTCGGTAATATATTCGGTAATGCTATCATTACTGTATTCAACTTGTACAAATAGCTCTTTGTAACCCACCAGGGTTGGTAATCCAATTTTATTGGCACTTGTAATATAGCCGGCCGTCCAGTTGTTTCTGAAGTATTGCGTGGTGTCGTATTTAAAGTATGTATTGTTCACTTCACCATTTAGACCGAAAGTGTCATTGTTAATGGTGTGATTAGCTTCAAACAACCTGAACATTTTGGCACTTGAAAAATTTACGTTTTCGTAGTCAAGCGGTGACCTTTTAAAATCAATTGTAACATCAGGAATGGGCTTTGGGACGTTGAATTTAATCGCTCCGGATTTTAATACTGTATCATTTATATTAATGAAGCCTTCAAGGCGGTACTTTTTATCAAAATAGGGTAGTGATACTGTTACAGTATTCTGCGATGTTGTTCTTTCGTCAAGTAATTTATTCTTTGTGGAGTAAGCCGAAACACCTTTGATACTACCTTGCGGAAGGTTTTGGTCAGTTATGCCAAGACTTACATCGTACTTAACTGGGCCGCGATATTTCAAATTAGATAGCTCTAAAAAGTCGTCTCTAAGTGTATTTAAGCTGAATAATTCACTATCTGCTTTACCATCAGGATTTGTCAATTCAATTTTGAATGAGTATTCACTGCTTGTACTAAGGCCGTAAATTCTTTTGGTATTTTCAGTTTTATTCTTTGAAATAGAAACAGACCGAATGAAGCTATTGCTATTTACTTGATTTCCTGAATAAATATTAATACTTGCATTTGTAAAGGTATTGTACTTTGATCCAAAGTTCAATTCATATTCAAGATCAATGAAATCAGTACCTGCAGCAGATTTTGTAAACGATATTACTGAAGGTAATCTTGAATCTTGATTAGTGGTTTTTGAGACTGTTTCTGAATACACCGTATCCTTGGTATTCATGGCAAATGCGCGAACAAAATATTCAGTTCCTGGCTCACCAGTAAACTGTCCATTTTGAATTTTAGCTTCAGTTAGTGCACCAAGACTTATTGTTTCTCCTTGGTTGGTAAAGTCGTCTGATTTGGATATTTCAAAGCCATGCTTAAGGATATTCTCATCTCCAATTCTGAAGAAGTTTGCTTCAATATTTAGCTCTACGCCGTTTTTAAGGTTGACTTCTAAATCTCTAACCCCTGGTAGCGCTTTGTTTACTAAAGTTTTAGTTTTAAGCACGTCGGTATAGGTGATTCCTGAGTCATTTACAGCAAAAGCTCTAAAAGAATAAAATGTTTCTGGATTCAGGTTTTCAGCCACAGCAGCAAAGTCACCAACTTCACTTCCTAGTTTAACAAAATAATTTTCTAAAGTTGGTAATGGCTCATTGGCCGACCAAACAAAGCCATGTTCGTTAATGCTAGAGCTACCTTCGAACAGTACTTCTGCTTTTAATTCGATTCTCTCAAAATCTAAGGCTCTTACTGTTTCTAAACTTAGCTCTGGCAATTCTCTTAGGGCACCCGAATTAAATTCATAGGCAAGTCCATATGACGTGCCTTTGTCATTAATTGCAAAAGTTCTTACATAATATGTGGTGTTAGGAACTAAAGGCCGTAGAGCATAGTCAAATAGCAAAGAATTTTCAGTAGTTGAGCCCAAGACCACTCCATTCTCAGTAGTAGGCAGATTTGTTTGATCACTGAAAGTATATCCGTATTCAGTAATCTCGAGACCACCCTTAGATACGATTTCACCTGTTAATCTTGCGCTCGTTCCGTAGGCTATGAAATTATTTTCATCGTCAATTGTCTTTATAGCAGGTAGTGAGTAATCTGGCGTGGTGAACTCTAAGCTTTCAAATGACCTAAATATTTTACCGTTTGTGTTTTTTGCCAAGCTTTTAACTAGATAAGTGGTGGCTGCGTCTAGTCCTGTAATTTGAATATTAAAAGGTGTGGTATCAGTGGGAATTGAGTCGAGATACCTAATTTGATCCGTTGAAGAAGTGTCAAAATCTTCTTTTTTGCCAATTTGAAAAGCGAGATGGCCTATGGGTTCTTGGCCAATATACTCAAACTCGGCATTCAACTCAACGGCAGTGGGATAAACATTAACTATTGTAGGTTTTGTAAGGATTGGGGGTTTGTAGTCACCTGATGGTAATTCAACTTCTTCTTTTTGACATGAAAATATGATAACCCCAATAATAAAAAGCCAGTATAGCCGAAGTCTTCTCATTAGTTCATTTCAATTCACCAAACTTAAAGGTTGAACTTGAAAATCTCAAATTATTGTTAAATGATTGAATGTGAATTAGAACTTAGGACGAGATAGATGCCAGTAATGAGTTAAGACATTTCTTTTTTTGTGATTTAATTGGATGGTATTAGACGTGTTTGAGTACATCATTGTAGCAAGGGTTTAACTAATTTGATAAAACTTAAGTTGGCATTCATCTTTGTTTTCTTTTATTTGATCATTTTAGATAAAATAGAGATCTAATTTGTCTCTAGGTTTACATAAAGTGTTGATATAAAGATTGTAAGAAGTTCTGTATCGGAAAGTAATCACACTTACGCCTGTTTGGAGCGCTTTGCTACTGGCTCTAAATAATTAGTGACTTACGCTTTCTTCCAAGTACTGCATAAATTCTTGTTTTAGATTATTCATATCACCAGTTTTACTAAATACCTTTTCTATGGTACCATCATTAACCTTTTGTCTGATTTCTTCATTTTCATAATAAGCGGTAAGCAATAATCGCCTTATTTTGGGATGTTGTTCTTTAAGAATTGTGAGTAGTTCAAAGCCATCCATATAAGGCATTCTTAAGTCAGATACTACCATGTAAACTATATCTGAATTTTCTTCAATAAATTTTATGGCTTCTTCGCCCGATTCGGCTGTTTCAATATCTATAACATCGGCCATAAATGTTTTTACTAAAAACAGGTTAATGGGCTCGTCGTCAACAAATAAGATTTTTCTTTTAGTCATGATTTTTGTTTTTTTGGAAAAAAGAGCGAAACCGTAGTTCCTATATTTGGGGTGCTTTTAATGCGTATTTGTCCTTTAAGCGTGCCCATTAAAAAGTAGGCTTGGTATAAGCCAACTCCAACACCTGAAACAAGTTTTTTGGTACTATAGAAGGGTTCAAAAACGCGCTCAAGGGTCTTTTTGTCAATGCCTTTACCTGTGTCGGCAAGTTCTAATATTACAAAGTCGCTATCTTCCTTAATGGATACAGTTAGTATTCCGTCGATTTTAATAGATTCAAATGAGTTACATATAATGTTTTGGATTGTTGTTTTTACAGCTTTTAGGTTTGACTGAATTACTGTATTGGCTTCTATTCTATTAACAAGTGTTACACTGTTTTTAAATTTTTTTTTGTGAGCGTTGTATACGCTATCTACCAATTCTCTCAGGTTAACCGGTTCAGATCTACCATCAATGTTTATTGTATTTAGGTTGTCAATGATTTTGCGCATTCTTGTAACACCTTCTTGAATGCTTGCCACAAATGGTTTCAGCTGCTTTTCTTTATCATCTGTGTTGCTTTCAGTAATTTGTTTTATTGCTAGAGCTGAGCCCAAAACAAAGTGAAATGGATTTTTAAGTTCATGTGCCATTGTTTGAGAAAGCACACCTAGGGTTGCCAATTTTTCTTTTTCAATAAGTTGTTGTTGGGTTGAATTTAATTTGGCATTTACAGCTTCAAGGTTATCTCTATCAAGTTCAATGATTTCTTTTTGTTTTGAAATTTCATTCTTTGCAAAGGCAATTTTGTTGCGAGATCTTACAATAATTATAGTTGAGATAATTAATGCCATTAAAAGTGTTGCCGCTGTAATAAGAGCATTATTTTGGGTCTTTAGCCTTTTGTCTTTTTCAATTATTAGTGCTTCTTTAATTTTAATATCACTTGCATTCTCAATACTATCTTTTTTGGCTTGCATTAAAAAATTATAATAATTTTCGTTTTCGGCTAGTTGCTTGTTCAATTCAATCGTTTGTTCTTGACCTATAGTTTCTTGCCGCATAAGATTAAATGAATCTGCTTTGCGGTAGTCGCCTTTTGCTCGGTACAGATCAACCAGGTACGCTAAGGTGGATTTTGTAACATTGGGTGATTCAATTTTTTGAGTCCTAGCCCAAGCTTCTAATATGTGTTTTTCGGCCGCATCAAGATTTGTTTTCTCAATATATGTTTCACATAATCCGTAAAGTGCGTTTATTATGCCAGTTTCGTAGTTTATTTTTTTAGCATAAACAATAGCTTTATTATAATAATAAATAGAAGAATCGTAGTCGTTATTTTTAAAGTCGCTAGACCTCAAATAAAAATATGTAGCAAGGTGCCTATATAGGTCTGTAATCCTTGAGCTTTCAGTATTTGGTTTACACGTTGTAAGGGCTTTTTGAAGATATGGTAAGCCTTTTTCATATGATTCTTCAGTTATGTAGGCGCGACCAATAAAGCCGTATAAGCCACATAAAAATGCATTATCAAAAGGTTGTGCATATTCCAAAGCTTTTAAATAGCTTTCTATAGCCTTTTCATTGTTGTTCAAATCAGCGTATACAAGGCCCATATTAGCATATAGCTTTGGTAAGCGATCAAATCTTTTGTCTTCTAAGTACAAAGGCAGTACAAGGTTGTAGTATTTTACGGCTTCCTCTTTTCTATTTAGTCTACGATAAATTACGGCATAAAAAAAATAGATATCAGATAGCATGTTTCTATTTTTATATGCGTTTGCGTATTGTTCAATTTCCTTTAAAGTGGCAAGGGCATGATATGTTTGGTGGTTCGAATATTGCAAACTGGCGTAGGAATATTTCGTAATATTATAGTCTTGTATTTTGTCTATTTCAAGGGCCAGTTGCATTGCCTCTTTATATAATATTTCGGCTGTATCAAGTTTCCCCTTTAGTTTTTGAATGTACGCTAAATTAGATAGACCTTTAACCATAAATAGCGTATCAGTAATTTCTTCAGCCGTTTTTAGTAGCTTATTGGCGAAAATATTCATGCTGTCTATTACTCCTTTTTGATAGTACAGCTCAGACATATAGTACAGGCTATTGAGTAATATTGAGTCTACAAGAATTTTTTGCTGCAATATATTCTTTAGTAGATGCTCTGATGAGTCTACATGGTTAGCATGAAAGTAGGCTATGGCTGTTTCATATTGCCAAGAGTTAAAGTCTTTATTTTCACTGAATTTATCAAAACACTTATTTAGCTTTCGTGCGGTGTAAATTGCTGAGTCGTTTTTCGAATCGTTTTGTTCTGTTAGTTGGATGTATAGATCTTCGCAATCACCTTGAGTTTGTGCCCAAACATCAGTTTTAAATATTAGCATCATGATGAGTACGAATACAAACTTTTTTGGTGATTGATTTAGGGCTAACATCTTTAAAAAACCGTTGAAGGTAAAGGACTTACTAAATTTTGTTTTATACAATGACTTTGGTCATTAAGCCATTAAGATTCGCGGAATTGTAGAGCGAATATTATTTGAAATTGGATTATCTATCTCTATTATCGTAATATTGCAATGTAACAATTTAAGAATGGGAATTACAAAGACCAACCTTTTCTCTGAAGCTCAAAACGAATTGGCGGTTTATGCAAAGGCGCTAGCACACCCCGCGCGAATAGCTATTTTAGAACATTTGCTAAAAGCAAACGCATGTATTAATGGCGATTTGGTTGAAGAACTAGGCCTTGCTCAAGCCACTATTAGTCAGCATTTAAGAGAGCTTAGAGAAGTTGGCATTATTCAAGGAAGCATTGAAGGAACAAGGGTGAGCTACTGTATAAACTCCAATAAATGGAACGAAATACAGCAAACCTTTTCTCAACTTTTTGGAAAGTATATAAATACAAAAGGTCTTGATTGTTGCTAAAAGAGAGTTAACCTTATAATATTAATCGTAATGAAACTACAAGAAGTTAAGAAGGCCTTAGAGTCTGTTGAAAAAGTAATTTTCAAATTACCAAATGGCAAGTTGGTTCCACGTCATTTTCATGTTACAGAAGTGGGTTCAATCAACAAGAATTTTATTGACTGCGGGGGAACACTGAGAAGTGAAAGCAAAGTTAGTTTTCAGTTATGGACATCAATTGACATACACCACAGGCTTAATGCCAAAAAACTAAACGCCATTATTGACCTTAGTATAGAGAAACTAGGCCTAGCTAATGATGAAATTGAGGTGGAGTATCAAGGCGAAACTATCGGGAAATACGGACTAGACTTTGACGGTAAATATTTTTTACTAACCCAAAAGCAAACCGATTGCTTGGCAAAAGATAATTGCGGAATTCCGGTTGAAAAGGCTAAGGTTGCTTTGAGTCAGTTGGCAGAAAAGGCCGATTGCTGTACTCCAGGATCGGGCTGTTGTTAATTTCTAGAAAGGATAAGATGATATCAAACAACATTAGAAAAAAGCTAGTAGCATTAGAATCAGAAGAGATAGATGACTCAAGAAAGCAGTTGCTTGAGCCGCTCGCCCAGTATATAAGTCAAAAATTGAAAGATGGAGAAGTACCAAAGCTCAATTTTATTTGTACCCATAACTCTCGCAGAAGCCAATTGGCCCAGGTAATGGCGCAAATTGCGGCTTTGCATTTTGGAATAGAGATAAAGTGTTACAGCGGCGGAACAGAGGCTACTGCTTTTAATCATAATGCAATTGCTGCTATTAGCAATTTTGGGTTTTATATTGAAAAGAGCGAAGGAGATAACCCAATGGTATTAGTGCATTACAATGAACAAAACCCTATTAAGTGTTTCAGCAAGGTTTATAATAGTAATGCCAATCCACAAAGTGATTTTGCTGCCGTAATGACATGTTCAGATGCCGATGAAAATTGCCCGGTAGTAAATGGCGCTGATGCTCGATTTTCTCTAAAATATAATGATCCAAAAGCTTCTGATGGCACGGGTAATGAAACCCACGTATATGGCGAGCGATTAAATCAAATTGCCACCGAAATGCTTTTCTTGTTCCAGAAAATAAATTTTGAATTTTAGATTTTACATTTTGAATTGAAAGAGTAAGATAAATTGGATATCATGAAGGAGAATTTGATTCAAAACAAATCATTTGATTTTGCTTTATTGATAATTGAAGTGTATAAAAAAATGACTAATCAAAATGAATTTGTTCTGTCTAAGCAATTATTAAAAAGCGGCACTTCCATTGGTGCAAATGTTGAAGAAGCAATAGCGGGTTTTTCAAAAAAGGATTTCACAGCTAAAATGTCAATTTCATCTAAGGAAGCAAGAGAGACACGTTATTGGTTAAGGCTCATTGAAAAAAGTCAACTTGTAAAAATTGACGTATCTCATGAGTTAAAAGAAATTGAAGGAATTATAAATATCTTGACGAAAATTGTGAAAACAAGCATGATAAGCAATCAAAAATAATTCAACATATAACATTCAAAATTTAAAACTTAGAAATTGAAGAAGCTTTCATTCTTAGACCGAAACCTAACCCTTTGGATATTTTTGGCCATGGCCGTTGGTGTAGCCCTGGGTTATTTTTTTCCTAATATTTCTGATGTTATTAATTCAATGAGTTCTGGCTCTACCAATGTACCCATTGCCATCGGATTAATCTTAATGATGTACCCACCCCTTGCCAAGGTAGATTACAAACTACTGCCTAAGGTTTTTAGCAACGTAAAAGTGCTCTCAATTTCATTGGTGCTAAATTGGGTTATAGGTCCGGTACTCATGTTTGTATTGGCATTATTATTTTTACAAGATTACCCAGAGTACATGGTTGGGTTAATTTTAATTGGTTTGGCGCGTTGTATTGCCATGGTATTGGTGTGGAACGATCTTGCCGATGGAAGCCCCGAATATGGAGCAGGATTAGTAGCACTTAATAGTATTTTCCAAGTATTTGCTTATAGTTTTTATGCATGGTTGTTTATAACAAAATTGCCACCCATTTTTGGATTTGATGGCGCAGTAGTTGATATTTCAATAGCCACCATTGCCGAGAGTGTTGCCATATATTTAGGTATTCCTTTTTTAATGGGTTTATTGAGTAGACTAGTTTTGGTTAAGCAAAAAGGCGAGCAGTGGTACAAGGAAAAATTTATTCCCAGAATATCGCCTTTAACTTTAGTTGCCCTATTATTTACCATTTTAGTTATGTTCTCGCTCAAAGGAGAGTTAATAGTAGAAATTCCTTTTGATGTGGTTAGAATAGCCATTCCATTGCTAATCTATTTCATTTTAATGTTTGGTTTAGGCTTTGCCCTTAGCAAGGTAATGGGTACTACTTATGATAAAAATGCATCAATAGCCTTTACCGCTGCAGGCAATAATTTCGAATTGGCCATTGCCGTTGCCATTGCCGTTTTTGGTTTAAATTCAGGGCAGGCTTTTGCAGGTGTTATTGGTCCTTTGGTTGAAGTGCCTGCTTTAATTCTCTTAGTTAGGGTAGCTTTTTGGTTGAAGAAAAAGTACTACTAGCTGCTTAGAAAATGCATAAAATAAATCAAACCTAAAGATGACCTTGGTCATCTTTAGGAGCCTTGAAACCAGATAGTTTCGTATACGCCCTAAATGAGGCCATTATGGAACAATTAAAAATCAATGATATTGCGGTAGATGGGCTGTCCGTTGATTCTTTAGGGTTGTTTTTTTCAAAAATAGAAGGCCACAAAAGTTTATTCAGGTTAATAAACAGCAGTACTGGAGAAGTTTATTGTTGTGCATATAATCAAGAGTTTTCACAAATTGATCTCGGCAATTTTAATTCAGCAAAAGCGTTTAGAATTGTTTTTACAAAGACTAAGCAAGCACTAAAAGGTAAAGAAGGACAACTAGAAATTTCTTTAAGTGAGCTTAATAATGGGCTGCTTCCAGAATTGTTGCTCGCAAAAATTAAACTGCATCAGCAAAGTGGAGTAAAAGAGACTTACAGAACCATTGAGGCGCATGAAAACAAGAGGGCTCAAATACTTTCAAAGCTTTTTTCATTTTCGTTTTCTAGCGAGCAAGATTTGCTTGACCATGCTCTAAATCAATCAATTGAGCTTTTAGGCAGCGAGTTTGGCTACATTTATAAATACGATGAGAAAACAGAGCTTTTTACCCTAAACTCATGGAGTAAAGAAGTAATGCCCGAATGTGCCGTGGCCGATCCAAAAACCTGCTATGAGCTTGACAAAACTGGATTTTGGGGAGAGGCTGTGAGGCAAAGAAAAGCGTTGATTTTAAATGATTTTGAAGCGCACAATAAGCTAAAGAAAGGATACCCCGAAGGTCATGTACCCCTAAAGCGCTTCATGACAACCCCAATTTATAGAGATAATAAAATTGTAGCCGTAATAGGGGCGGCCAATAAAGTTGAGCCCTATACCGAGAAGGATGTTGAAGACTTACAGATCTTAATGAATGCGGTTTGGAGCCTAACACAACTTTCTGAGTCGCAAAGCGAAATTTCTAAGCTAAGTAAAGCTGTTGAAGCTACTGACGCTTCAGTGGTGATTACTGATGCCAATGGAAATATTGAATATGCCAATTCTTATTTCTACTCAAATACAGGTTATACGCCAGATGAAGCCATAGGAGCCAACCCAAGAGTGCTGAAATCGGGTTTTCATGACCGTACTTTTTATAAAAACTTGTGGGACACTATAAAATCAGGGCATACTTGGAAAGGGCAACTTCTTAATAGAAAAAAAGACGGCTCCTTATATTGGGAAAATGTGGTAATAAACCCAGTAAGAAATCTAAATGGCATTATTACCAACTTTGTCGCGATAAAAACCGACATAACCAAACTAAAGGAAACAGAAGAATCGGTTAAAGAACATGATAAAAGGCTTGATTTTGCATCAAAACTTGCAAAAGTTCATCCTTTTGAGATTGACGTAGAAAAAGGCATTATTTATTTTTTTAGCGATTTCTATAAAATAATAGAAAATGATAGATTCAAAGAATCTATTACACCCAAGGAGCTTGAAGAACTTGTACATCCAGATGATAAAGAGTGGATGGTTAAGGACTTAATGAATGCAATGTCCAATGGAAGTTCTTTAGTGCAGAAATATCGGTTTTTAATTAATGGAAAAATAAAATGGGTTACTGTAGCCGGCGAGGCTTTTACAAATCACATAGGAGAATGCGATAGAATTGTTGGTGTTTTTAGAGATATAACAAAAGATGAATTTCAAAAGCGCGAATTATTTGAAAAGAGCTCAGTAATTGACTCAGGTCTTTCGGTAGCAAAGGCATATCCATGGAGCTATGATATTAAACGCAAAAAATTCAATTTCCATAAGAACTCAAATGATTTTTTTAGAGAAGAACTGCCAAAAGAGTTTGATAAAGAGTATTTGTATAGAAAGTTTCATCTTATGGATCGGCAATACGTTGTTGATACCTTTGAGAATAGTTTTTCTGAAGATGGATTTGAACTTGAGCACCGGTTTTTAATTGAAGATAATGTAAGGTGGGTAAGGGTAAAAGGGGCTACACAGAGCGAAAAGGGAGTGCCCATAAGGTCAGTTGGTGTAATGCAAGACATTACAAAAGAAAAACTTGCCGAAATTGAATTGGCTGACTCAGAAAATTTTAAATCTACCGTAATTTCAAGCCTTGGCGAAGGCCTTGTGGTACAAAATGAAAGTGATCAAATTTTGCTTTCAAATAAGCAGGCTGCTGAAATTTTGGGCTTAACTGAAGACCAGCTATTGGGCAAATCTTCATTTGATCCTTTGTGGAAAGCCATGGATGAAAATGAAAATGAACTTGCAGGAAACCAGCACCCTTCAGTATTGGCAAGAACCACTGGCCAGCCGATCAAGGATTTTGTAATGAATGTTCAAACCGGTACGGGTGAGAGAAAGTATATAAAAATAAACTCAATTCCGCTGTATAAAAATAGTGGTGATGTAGGGCAAACGGTTACCACTTTTACTGATATAACAAGAGAAAAAGTTAGCGAGAAAGAATTACTTGAAACTAATAGGCGGTTAGATTTTGCACTTGAAGGTACAAAGGCCGCCATGTGGGACCTCGATGTGAGCACAGGATTGGTAAGCATAGATGAACGATGGGCAACTATGCTTGGCTATACAAAAAATGAAGTGCAGCCGGTTTCATTAGATACCTTTAGTTCGTTTATTCATCCTGACGACCTTCAAAAAAGTATAGTGGCTTTTCAAAGTTTTGTAGAAGGCACATCAGAGTCATATAATATAATTCTTAGGCTTAGAACAAAGTTGGATACATACCTATGGGTTTGGTCTCAGGGTATTGCTATAAAAAAAGATAAGAAGGGTAGGGTACTAAGAATGATTGGTACCAACCAAAACATTGATAAACTTAGGAAAGGTGAAATTGCGCTCAGAGAAAGTGAAGCAAAGTATAAAGCGCTTACTGAAAAACTTAATGAAATAATATGGAGAGCTGACGAAAATGGAGCCATAACATTTGTTAATGATTATGGTTTATACCGTTTTGGCTTATCATTAGAACAATTGGCTAAGAATGGTTGGCTTTCTATAATACATGAAGAAGATCATGAAAAGGTAATTAGTAAATGGAACCACAGCATAGATAGCGGTTCAGTTTTTATTAATGAGCAGCGAATGAAAACGGCTGACGGAAGTTATAATTGGTTTGAGGTAAAAGCTACTCCAGAATTAAATGAGCGAGGAGACATTGTTTCGTGGGTAGGTGTAAGCATTAATAGAAATGAAGAAATTATTGCGCAAAAGCAATTGAATAAATCAAAAATAAGCCTTGAAGAAGCGCAAAAGATTGCCAAACTCGGAAATTGGTCGTTCGATATATTAAATAATAAAGTTGAGTGCAGCACAGAAGTGTATAAGCTTTTAGAGTTGCCAGAAGAACAAATGTTGCCATTGACAGATCAGTATTATAGATCTTTATTTGTTGATGACTATGATGTATTTAAAAAGAGGATAAAAGTGTTGTTGGCTGGGGGCGAAGACTTTGTACAAAGAGTTCAAATTAACGTGAACGGCACAAAGAAGTGGGTAAGTATTGATAGCCAAAAGTTGGTTAACGAAACAGGGCAAACTGAGAAAGTATTTGGAATTGTACAGGATATTACTAGTGAAGTTGAGCAAGCCCAAAAAATTAAAGAAAGTAATAGATTTTTAGAGTTAGCTCAAGAGGCGGGTAATGCGGGTAGCTGGAAAATAGATTTGGAAAGCGACGAAATAGTATGGTCAAAACGCACCTATAAAATGTTTGGGGTTCAGTATTCTGAAGTTATTACCTTTAATAAGTTTTTGGAGTATGTTTACCCTGATGACAAAGAGAAGGTGAAAAAGGCATGGGAAGAAAGTTTAGAGTGCAAGGAATATAATATTGACCATAGAATAGTAGTAGATAATAAATTGAAATGGGTTAATGAGAAGGCTACCTTTAAAAAAGGAAAGAGAAGTACTGAAGTTATTGGTATGGTTACGGATATAACAGAAAGAAAAAATTTAATAAATCAAATAAGTAACCAAAACACAAAACTCCAAGAAATTGCATGGGCACAGTCTCATATGGTAAGGGCTCCATTGTCTAATATTATGGGTTTAATCACCTTATTCGAAATGGTAAAGGATGATGCCGAAACTGTTGAGCAAATCATGAAAAATATTAAGACCACTGCAAAAGAGTTTGACGATGTAATTAAGCATATTACAAAACGAAGTGAGGCGCTTTATACAGAGCTGAATGATGAAGGCGCTGATTTTGGAGCAACGTCTAAACCAAGTATAATTCAAGAGTAGTTAGGTCCCTTTTCAGTACATTTGGAAAGCGCGGGAGTAAGCTTCTGATTAAATATAAATTCTCAAACCCTGTGTATGTCTATAAATGAGCAATTTGGGTTTGTTGGTTTTGAATGAAGAAAAAGGCTTAATAGAGTTATTAAGTGAGATTTCCATAGTCAATGATGGTTCAATCGAACTAAAACCATTCAATTCATTAGAAGATTTAAAGGCTTATTTAGAAAAGAACTCAAAAGCAATATTTATATCCGACATCTTTCTCAGACCTGAAAATTTTGAAGAAACTTGTGAGGTTCTAAAATGCTGTAATGCCGACTTGCAAGTTATTGCGGCTCTTGCCAAACCAAGTATATCCCACGTAAAAGAACTCTTTAGAAAGGGCGTTAACGATGTAGTTGAACTAGGAAATAATGATACGCTTGAAAAAGCTTTGAGGAGATGTTCGAGCAACATAAATGAGAGTGGATTATTGCACAGAGATGAAAACTTTCTCAAAGAAATTTCTAGACTTACGGTTACTGGTGGATGGGAATTTGATATAAAGGCAAATACCCTTTATTGGGATGATGTTACTTCTCAAATTCACGAAGTAGAAGATGGATATACACCCAAAGTTGATGAAGCGATTGACTTTTATTACGGTGAAGACAATAAAGCTAATATTTTAAAGGCATTTGGTGCATGTATTAGTAAAGGTGAAATGTATGACCTAGAGCTTCAAATTAGAACTTATAATGGCAATGTAAAATGGGTGAGGACTTTGGGTAAACCCGTATTTGAAAACGGTGAATGTGTAAAGGTTTTCGGTACTTTCCAAGACATTACAAAATCAAAGTTGGTTGAAATTGAAAGTAGCCAATTAAAAGAACAACTTACTCAGATAGTGAACAGCATAAAGGGTTTGGTGCAACAATTTGTAATAGATGAAAAAGGTAACGGTCAACTAACTTTTATTGATGACAGTGTAGAATCTATTTATGGATTGAAAAAAGAAGATATCTTAAATGATGGGACGCTTTTAGAGCAGATTATTCATGATGATGACCGAGAAAAAACTCTCGAAACAGTTATTAATGCAATTCGCAATGTTAGAGATTACCGTATTATTTTCAGAATTATAAGCGGTAGCGGACAATTAAAATGGATCGAAACCATTGGGAATATAAAGTCAGTAGGAAAAAATATAGTTATAAATGCCTTTTCTTGGGATATTACAGCTAGAATTATTGCTGAAAAAGACCAGCAAAAGCTCTCCCTTATTGCTTCAAAATCTACTAATTCATTTATTATAACCGATAGATGGGGTGTCGTTGAGTGGGTTAACGATAGTTTTACCAAAGTAACAGGTTACAAGGCAAGTGAAATTATAGGAAAAAGGCCAAAAGATTTATTACAAGGAAAAGACACGTCTAAGGAAGCTTCAAAATATCTTGGAGAATGTATCAAAGAAGGGAAAAGCGGTTTTGCGGAAATTTTGAACTATACCAAAAAGGGTGACCCCTATTGGATAGAGATTTATCTTGACCCTGTATACAGTGAAAATGGTGAGCTATCTAACTTTATTGCCGTTGAGACCGATATAACAACAAGAAAAGCCAGGCAAATTGAAATTGAAAAGAGTAAGAAAGAACTTGAAGAAACTTTACATGAATTAAGATACCAAAAATATGCGCTTGATGAACATGCCATTGTAGCAATAACCGATGTTAAGGGTACAATTACCTATGTTAATCAAAAGTTCTGCGAAATTTCAGGGTATGACAAAAGCGTGCTAATTGGCGAAAATCATAGGATTTTGAATTCAGGTTATCATCCCAAATCCTTTTTTAAAGACCTTTACGAAACTATTGCCAACGGTAAAACATGGCGTAACGAAATAAAGAATAAAAGAAAAGATGGTTCATTTTACTGGGTAGACACTACCATAGTACCCGTAATGAGTTTAAATAATAATAAACCAGAAAGGTACATTGCTATTAGAGCCGACATTACGTCAAGAAAGAAATACGAAGAGTTGCTAATAGAGTCAAATGAAAGGTCTCAGTCAGCCATAGAAATTGCAAAAGACGCCATTTGGGAATTAGACGTAGCAAAAGGAGAGATAGGTGTATATCAAGGTTACAGCGAGCTATTTGAGATTGACGAAGACATTGACAAAATAAAACTTGAAGATGCAACAAAGTTTATTCATCCTGATGATTTAGAAAGGGTGCTAAAGAGCCTGAATGATGCATTAGCTGATGATCTTTGCATATTGTGGCAAGAAAAATATAGAGCAGTAACCCGTAAGAATAAGGTGTTGATTATTGAGGATAAAGCAAAAATCATAAGGAATAATGAGGGAATGCCTGTAAGGTTAATGGGCGCTATAAATGATGTTACGGATGTTGAGCTCTACATTGAAAAAATACAGAAACAAAACGAAAAGCTTAAAGACATAGCATGGATACAGTCTCACGTTGTACGCGCTCCATTGGCAAATCTTTTAGGGTTGACCAACCTTTTTAGAATGCTACAAAGCGATAAAGAAGCAATGACAGAAATTGTAAAAAATATTGAGAACTCCACTTTAGAATTAGACAAAGTAGTAAGAGAAGTTACAAGAAAAAGCGAAGAGCTATACAATGAGCTAAAAGAAGATGGCATTGACGATAAAGGTTCTAAACCAAGTATAATTCAAGAATAAAGGCGAAGAGAGCCGCCCGTAAAAGGCAGCTCTTAACACATGAGGTAATAAAAATGATATTACTTCAAAACAGCTATTCTTTTGGTTAAAACTCCGTTTTTGTGCTTTATGCTCATAAAATAGTTTCCTGATTGTAATGCTGAATCAAGGTTAATTTGAGCAGTTGATTGATTAAGTTCATTTGAGTAATAAACTACCTTACCATAAGCATCAAAAATTCTAATGCTTTCAATTTCAGAATCCATTTGTACGGTTATATACTCTGTTGCTGGATTAGGAAAAACTGATACTTTTTCATCAGTAATTTTATTGACAGATACAGGGTCATTTATATTATCTATTACACTTACAGTATAGCAAGCCAATTCAAAGAAAAGGGCACCTTGGGTCATAGCTGTGGCAACATCATTATTAGAAATTACAATAGTGAAATCTTTTTCGAGCCAGTGGTAGGCTACTATGTTATTAATTCCGCTTCCGGCATGGCCTACCCAGTTCATGGTGTCGTCATCTTCAGTTATTACTTCTACAATTGATACTTGATACCCTCTGTATTCAGTCATTTTTTTAGCGCACATCATACTTCCTCTATCTTGCCCTGAACCTTCGGTTTTTACAAGCATAGCTTTTACCAACTCAAGGTCTAAAATGTTTCCGTTAAAAAGCTCACGCATAAAATGTGCTACATCAAATGATTTAGCTGTTAAAGCTCCATTACCACCTCTTGAGCTTAAGTATGAATCATGATTCCATTTGCTTCTTTCATCATCTTTTACATAAACTCCATTAAGGTTGTTCATGTCATAACTTTTACCTGATGTTATTTCGGCGTTATCAAAATTTAGTGGTTTTAAAATTCTATTTTCAAATTCTTCTGCCAAAGAGTTACCGCTTACATCTTCAATTAAAAAGCCCAATATGTATCCATTAGTATTATTATAATTCCAAGTTTTATCTTGATTTGGTTCAGGCATGTAAGCAAGTAGATCTCTTGGAGTCCAAAGTCTTTTTCGGTCATCCCAAATGTCTTTGTAAACATCAGTTCCGCCGTTAGAGTAAACTTCATTAAGCCCGCTTGTACTCTTTAGTAGTTCTTCTACTGTAATTGAGCCGCTTATGTTTACCATATTTTTGGTGTCCATGTATTTTCCAATTGTATCGGTTAAGGCAAGTTTTTCTTCTTCAATAAGTTGTAATACTATTACTGAAGTAAATAGGTTTGTTGCACCAGCAATATGCCAGTTTTTGTTTGGATCAATAGCTTCACCATTCGATCTTTTACCGTGATAAGTGGTGTAGGTAGAATCATTTGGTAAAATAATACTCATAGCTGCACCTTCCATTCCATAGGTTATAGCTCCTTTTCTTAATATGATATTAGTTTCTTCAAAGTATGCCCTTGTTGTAATATTTTGGGCAATAACACTCGTAGTTGCAATAAGAATAATTGTAATTGATTGTAAAAGCTGTTTCATGATTTTATGTTTTTGTTTGATGGGGTCAAAGAACATAAGCACATTATGGCCCAGCCTTCACTTAAGTTTCAAAAACTAGCACTATTGTTTCAAAACTTTGTAAGTGTCTGTAAAACAGTGTGTAATATCATATTTAGCACTATTGTTGCATCAAGTAGCACTATTGTTTCAAGCTGAAAGCAAAATAATAGATGGTCAGCGAGTTGAGTTTAATTCTTCTGTACCAAAAACTCTGTTGGACTTAAGCCTTTTATTTTAGTAAATACCCTGGTAAAGTAATTGGGGTCGGTAAAACCCAGCGAGTAGGCAACTTCAGAAACATTGTTTTCAGGTAAAAGCAATAGCTCGCAAGCTTTATCAATTTTAAAATCGTTTACAAATTGAGATGCACTTTTGCCAGTAAGAGCCTTTAATTTTCTGTGCAATTGGGTTCTGCTCATACCCATGGTTTTGCTCAGCTCTTCTATACCAAATTTTTCGTTTTCAAAATTTGCTGTAATCGTGTTTTTAAGGCTGGAAATAAATTCGTTTTCAATCTCTATGGCTTCATTTGCCGGTGTGCTATCATTTTTTATCTCAGTAAGGCTAAAATGATTACGAACTCTTTTTTGTTGCTCTTGAAGGTTGTTTAATTGCAGCAACAATTCTTCCTTTTCAAAAGGCTTTGGTAGATAAACGTCAGCTCCACGCTTAAGCCCTTGCAATCTCGATTCAAGATCAACTTTTGCCGTTAACAGGGCAATTGGAATATGAGAAGTACGTGCATCATTCTTTAACTCATTAGTCAGTTCAAGTCCATCTTTTACTGGCATCATTACATCTGACAGTATAATGTCAGGCACTTGTTCTAAAGCAATGTTTACTCCTTCTTCTCCATTATTTGCAACCAGCAGCTTGTAATTGTCTGCCAATGTAGATTTTATAAACTGCTGAATATCGGGTTCGTCTTCAACCAATAATAGAATAGGTAAGTCATTATGGTCTTGTAATTGCTCTTCATCATTTTCTACCAAGGTGTGTTTAGCCGTTGTTATTGTTGAAGCCCTAAAATCAGATAACGGCGCTTTATTGGTAATTGGTAAAGTCACCGTGAAAATGGCACCACCTTCTGCTTGGTTTTTAACTGTAATGCCACCATTAAATCGCAACACCAATTCTTTGGTAAGTGCTAGCCCAACTCCAGAGCCAATCTTTTGACTTTTGCTGCCTTTAACCTGATAAAAACGGTCAAATAATCTATCCAACTCACCTTCAGGAATACCTTCTCCAGAATCCTTAATGTTGATTTCTAATTGTTTGCCATCACTTTTAGTTTCTATTTCTATCAAACCATTTTCAGGAGTGAATTTTACCGCATTAGAAACAAGATTGCCTATTATGGTTTGGTACTTGTCTTCATCAAGATCCATGAACTGCTCACTTGCAAAAGTTTTGAAGTCAAGGCTTTTGTTTTGAGACATAGCCAAAGATCTATAGGAGTCAGTAAGGTATTTGGTAAAGGCAACCGCATCTATTTGCTTCTTATTAATACCAAGCGAACCATCTTCGAGTTTACTAAGCTCTAGAATTTGATTTATTAGATTTAGTAAGCGCTGACCATTTCTTTTAATAAGTTCGGCATCAGTACTATTCTCCATATTGCTAGCAGCTCCCAGAATTACAGTAAGTGGTGTTCTAAACTCGTGGGTTATGTTAGTGAAGAAATCATTTTTCAAATGGTCTAGTTCTGCTAATTGCTCTTTTTGTTGGGCTATAATGAGGTTTTGTTTTTTTGTAATTCTATTTCGGTTATAGAGAACGATACCAAAACCAAAAGCTAAAACAAGACCAACTATTAGGAAATAGTTTTGTTGGGTTCTTTTGGTAGATTTTGCCTTTTCAGCTTCAAGTTGCGCTGTTTGAACTTTTGTTGCTTCGGCAGTTTTAATGCTATCGGCAGCTGCTTTTTTAGCGAATTGTAGTTCTAGATCCTTTTTTATTATATCTCTTTTAACTTCTTCACTTTTCATACTATCTTCCAGAATAACATGTTCTTCAAACCAAGGAAGAGCTTCTTCATATTTATTCATCTTTTTAAGAATCAAATAAACACTGCTCGCCGATGAGCTTATTTCTCTAATAGCGTTTACTTCTTTAGCAATGTCGTATGCCTTTTTGTAATAAAATAAAGCACTGTCATTTCTTCCTTTTTCATTGTATATATTTCCTAATGAAGTATAGCTAAGTATTACGCCTTCTTTATAGTTCTGCTTTAAAGCCAACTTTAATGCTTTTCCATTATGAAAAGATGCTTTTTGGAAATTTTTTCTTTCCAATTCAATCTCGGCAATATTTAAATTGTTAGCCACTATTAAATAATCAGACCCAGCGCTATCTTGAATATTGATTGATTTGCGATAATAATTTAAAGCATCATCATTATTTTTTTGTTTTCTTTCAACATTTCCAAGATTCATAAGGCTTACAGAGATGCCACTTGGATGATTTTTTTCTTTAAAACATTTTCTTGCCTTCTCAAAATAATCCCTTGCATCATTAAAGTCACCTTGATCGAAATGCATAATACCAATATTCAGACAACTAATACCAATACCTAAAATATCATCACGTTTTTCACGGAGTTCCAAGGCGCGTGTATGAAAATCAATGGCATCTTTATAATTTCCCATGTCATCCATTATGTTGCCTAAATTGCTCAGAGCATTTATTTCAAGGTGTATAATCTCATGTTTCTTTGCAATTTTCTGCCCTGCTAAGTATGCATTTTCAGCATTGCTTAGTTCCCCAATGCGTCTATAGCAAATTCCCTTGTTTAAAAGCACAGCCGCAATACCAGAATAATGATTTTCTTGAGTAAAAAGATCTATGGCTTTGTCACAGTAATCAATTGCCGTCTTATGATTTCCTGTGTTAATGTACATCATGCTAATGCGCTTGTAGGCCTGACCTTCAAAATATTTGTTTTTAAGTTCTTTGGAAAGATCAATTAATTCATTGCCATATTTTAGAATACTGTCTGACATGTTAGTTCCGAATGACTCTGTTACTGAGTACAAAGCCTTAAGCCGTTGAGTATCTAAATTTGATTCTTTGTTTGAAATTAACTTCAGCGAATCAATTATTGACCGATCTTGCCCGCTTACTTGAAGGGAGGTAATTATTAAAATTGTTGAGAAAAACAAACCTCTCATATTATCTGAATTCCATTTTAAGCCCTAAAAGTAGCAATTAAATCCATTTGATATATTTGGCACTTAGTGTACACTAAACACTAAGTTTTTACCTTCGCCATAAATTTTGAGATCATGAGCTATAAAAGCCTTTTTAATACACTAGCACACGAAAAACTAGAGAGCCACTTTAAAAGCATTGAAAGCACCCATTTAACGGATCTTTTCGCAAAAGATACCCAAAGAGCTTCTAAGTTCAACATACAAGAAGGCGACTTCTATTTTGATTTCTCTAAGAATAGAATTACTGAAGAAACAATGGCGCTTTTTGTAGAAGCTGCAAACGAAATGGGTTTTAATGATCAACTGCAAGCTTTTTTTGGCGGAGATAAGATTAATGAAACAGAGAATAGAGCGGTTTTACACACGGCGCTAAGAGATTTTTCGTCAACCGAAATTCTGGTTGATGGTGCAAACGTGCTCCCGTTGGTTAAAGCCGAGCAAGAAAAAATGAAGGCCTTTTGCCAAAAAGTGCATTCAGGTGAATGGAAAGGGCAAACAGGTAAAACCATAAAAAATATTGTAAATATTGGAATTGGCGGCTCCGACCTTGGTCCTGTAATGGTAGTTGAAGCGCTAAAAAGTTTTAAGGTTGAAGGCGTAGAAAGTTATTTCGTTTCTAATATTGATTCAAGCCATTTATACCAAACATTGCAGAAAGTTAATGCTGAAGAAACACTGTTTATTGTAGCGTCTAAAACATTTACTACCCAAGAAACAATGACCAATGCCCGATCTGCAAGAGAGTGGTTAATTGAAAAATTGGGTAATGAAGAAGCAGTGGCAAAGCACTTTGTGGCCTTGAGTACTAATGCCAAAGCGGTTCAAGAGTTTGGCATTGCAGCAAACAACATGTTTGAGTTTTGGGATTGGGTTGGTGGCCGTTACTCACTTTGGAGTTCAATTGGATTATCAATTGCGCTAAATGTGGGTTATGATAATTTTGAAGCGCTACTAAAAGGAGCTCATGCCGCCGATGTACATTTTAAAACGGCAGATTTGGATCAAAACATTCCATTTATAATGGCTGCTTTGGGCGTTTGGTACAATAACTACTTTGGTGCTGAGAGTCACGCTGTATTGCCTTATGACCAATACCTGCACCGCTTTGCAGCCTACCTACAACAAGGTGATATGGAAAGCAATGGTAAGTCTGTTGATAGAAACGGAAACAGCGTAGACTACCAAACTGGACCGGTTATTTGGGGAGAACCTGGCACCAATGGGCAGCACGCATTTTATCAATTAATTCATCAAGGCACCAAGCTAATTCCTTCTGATTTCATTGCTTTTGCCAAAAGTAATAATCCAATTGGCGATCATCATGAAAAGCTTTTGAGTAACTTTTTTGCCCAGCCAGAAGCACTTATGAATGGAAAAAGCGTTGAAGAGGTTGTAGAAGAATTGCTAGCACAAGGCAAGTCTGAAGAAGAAAATGAAAAACTAATACCATTTAAAGTTTTTGAAGGCAATAGACCTACAAATTCTATAATGATTAAGGAGCTAAATCCTTTCAATCTTGGCTTTTTAATTGCCCTATATGAACACAAGATATATGCCCAAGGTATACTTTGGAATGTTTTCAGTTATGATCAATGGGGCGTAGAGTTAGGTAAGGTTTTGGCAAAGAAAATACTATCCGAACTAACATCTGAAGATAAAATTGAATCGCATGATAGTAGTACCAATGGTTTGATTAATTGGTACAAGGAGAATAAGTAAATAGCTTATTCTAATAATTCAAAAATTTATCGCATTACTTCGTTGTAGAAATAATGTAGAAGTGGTTTTTGGTTCTAGTTCTGGTGTTCTATTCCTTATAGTGGTAAACTCGAATAACAAGAGAGATCTTGTGTCCGTGTAATTCAATAAAATCTGGGGAAAGCATATTAAGCTTATACTGAAAAAGAGGCAAAAAAAAAGCTTGTCATTTAGACAAGCTTTTCATGAAAGTGATGAATATTTTTATTGCGCAACTTTTACGTTAACTGCATTTAATCCTTTTCTTCCGTTTTCAACATCGTAACTTACTTTGTTACCTTCTGCGATGTGGTCAACTAAACCATTTGAGTGTACAAAAACATCTTTGCTACCATCGTCTGGTGTAATAAATCCAAAGCCTTTTGTTTCGTCAAAAAATTTTACTTTTCCGTAATTCATGTATAAAATAATATTAATGGCGTGAAGCTACTCCTTTTTTAATGCCCTGAGCAATAAGCTTCATTTATTCTTTGGGTTCAAGGCATTTGAAATAGAGTTAGTTGATGCTATTTTGAAATGCTATAATCCCATACATTTTACTAAAGTGTCATTTAAGGCCTTTAAAGGCATGTTGTAAAATTGAAATTGAAGGAATTGCCCTATACCAAAGTGAATTTTGTTGCGAAAAATTAATTTAGGTATTTATCAATTCCATTTTTGAATATGTAAGAAAGGCCTTAAGAAATAAAACAGCATGTAGTAAGCAGAGAAGTTTGAACCCAAAAAAAGTTGCGCTTATATTGGATCTATTAAAGACCAAGAGGCTCAGAATTTTGATTGGAGAAATAAGCATGTATACCTTCGTAGGTAAAGCCACATTGTAACAATGGAAAAGAGATTGAAATGGGGAATAATTGGCCTTGGTAAAATAGCAAACAAGTTCGCCGCAGATTTACGATTGTCAGAAACTGCAGTGCTGCATGCAGTAGCATCAAGAAGCCATCAAAAAGCAAATGAGTTTGCTCATAAATATGAATCAGTTAAGGCATATGGATCTTACGATGCACTTGTAAAAGACCCAGAAGTTGATGTAGTCTACGTGGCAACGCCACACGTTTTCCACTTTGAAATCACCATGATGTGCTTAGAACATGGCAAGCATGTTTTATGCGAAAAACCTATGGGCATGAATGCTGTTCAAGTAGGTGAGATGATGGCTCTAGCTAAGAAGAAAGGCCTATTTTTAATGGAAGGCATATGGACCCGTTTTCATCCTTCAACTCAAAAAGTACTTGAACTAATAAATCGAGGAACAGTTGGTGAAATAAACCATTTACGAGCAGACTTCGGATTTGCAGCCGCTTTTGACCCTGAAAAAAGACTTTTCAATAAATCACTTGGAGGCGGCTCATTGCTCGATGTAGGTTTATATCCCGTTTACTTGAGTTTACAGCTATTAGGTAAACCCCAGTCAATTGCTGCTCAAGCAAGGTTTACTCAAACTGGGGTAGATGATTTTTGCACCATGGCTTTTGATTATGGAAATAAGGTAAAGGCTCATTTAGAATCGAGCTTGGCTATAAATACGTCAACTGAAGCTTACATTGTTGGAACCGAAGGTGCCATTAAGCTTCATTCTCGGTTTCATGAATGCAAAAGGATTTCGCTTTTTAAAAATGGAGAGGAATCAACATTCGACTTTGAAATTAAAGGAAATGGCTACATCTATGAGATTGATGAAGTAAATAGATGTATATCACAAGGTAAAGCCGAAAGTGAAAAGTTGCCTTTAACCTTGTCTTTAACCTTGTCATACACATTAGATTTGATTTTAAGCGAAATAAGACTTGAATACTAAGTGATGAAACCAGTATTTACCTTCATTTTATCTATAATAACTTTTTGTCTAAATGCTCAAATTAATATGGAGCATCTTAATTGTTTTGAAGATGAATACAATACCTTGTCGTATTCAGGTGATTACGAGATGTTTTTATTAGGCACTGGCAGAGGTTGTTATTACGAACGAAAAGCCAATGATACGGTAGGATTAATAAGTTCAAAACTGGGAGGAACTCATGGCTTAATTCTCAACGGGTTTAAGGGGATATGCACATTTGAATATATAGAGAGTACAGACACCACCGTGATTTGGCACTACGATATAGAGCGTACACCTATTAGAAATTTTATTATAAACGGTCAGATCAATAGCATGGCTTCAACTCTTGATGGTAAAGGGCTTTATTTAACCATAGAATACGATGTTTTTAGAAACTATCTAGAATACCTTAATCTAGAAACAGGGGAGCGCCGCGTGGTAGATAAATTACCACTTGCATTGAACGTGGTTGTTTTCAACGATGGTAAAATTGGTTTGGGCGGGCCAGAGACTAAACTTTATAAACCTAATGAAACATATTATAGAAGCGCAACATTACCCCATTTAGGTTACATAAAGAGCACTTATGTTAGTGACACCATTAAAGTACTTTCAGAGATAAGTGATGGGGCTTACATTAACCTTTATGATTCAAAAATGAAGCTTATAAAATCCATTGATCATAGGTGGCCACAGTCTCAAGTAGATACAAGCATAGGAACTCGCCGATGCGGAGAATGCACCGGCGGTACCCTTAGCTCTTTTGTAGATTTTGATGTTTCAAATGATGGAAAAGTAATAGCAGCCAAAGATCAATATGGTAAGGTGTTGCTTTTGAACTTAGAAGGAGACTTGCTACACATTTTCAAAGATTCAGAAAGCTGGTGGTTTCTTCATTTTATGGATGAGAATACCTTGGCTTATTATGATTCAGATATGCATTTGATTATCCCAAAGCGTATTGATCACATAAAGAACTAAACTTCTTCTTCAAAATCTAGTTTTGAATGTTGTTGTTCTATTTGCTTGTCTAAATTCATTTTGTCTCTAGTATTCTTTTGTATGGCAATTACACCAAAAAGGGCAAGTACAAATCCAAAGGCATAAAAGCCTTTTTCGCTCAACCATAAATCAGCGTTCCAAAGACCAATGGTAAGCATGGTAAGCGCCAAAATTGTACTAAACCAACATATTCCGTAGTAAATATCAGTTACCGGAATACCTTCTTGACGGTCTCGTACGGCTTTTTGTACCGATACTACAGCAAAAAGGCCGAACATGAGTACCACAAAATAATATCCTTTTTCGTGTAAGGGTAATTCGGCATTCCATAAGCCAATGAGAAATCCAATAAATCCAATGGCAAATGCTGCCCAAGAAGATCCGATAAAAGCAGGAGAAGGTTTGTAATTCATAATTTTAGTTATTAGTTGTTAGTTATTTTGTTAATTGATATTGGTTAATGGGGGCGACAAGTAGTTAGTGATGAGTATCTAGTTTGTGAGAGTTGTTATTTCTTCTGTTGGTAGTAGAGAGCTGCTACTTCTCTACTTACAAAAAGATTGAAAAAGGAGTCGTTTAGCAGCTATTTCGCTCCAAAAGAAGTGGGAAGTCTTTGATGTTTTAACAGGTAATACGCAAGAAATCTATTATAGAATTCATTGTGTTAAGCAATATAGTTTTGAGATGTTAAATCTATTGTCATAAACTAAGTCAACTCACTACAGTCTCTTCCTTTTCTTGAACAGAGTCTCCGCAATTAGAGCAGAATGGTAAGTGGGCGTAGTTTTTAGTATCACAAGTTTTGCAATTCTTAAAGAGCTCTAACCCACAATGTCTGCAGAAGTTTGAAACCTTGCCATAGTTGCCTATTACGAGCTTATCGGTATTTACATTATCCCATCTTTTTATGATAAAATCTTTTCCGCAAGAAGGGCACATGTGGTTGTCAAGCGCTTTTTCTGCTGTTTCTGTTTGAACCTTTTTTGCTCTTTCTTTTCCAGAAACTTCTAATTCTTTCTTCTTTTTTTCAATAAAAGCTCTGATTTTATTTATAGCATAGATTCCAAAAACTACACTTAGAATTATTCCAACGGCGTATCTAATATAGCCGCCATAGCTAGGTAAATACGGCACCAAACCAAAGAAAAATGCATAGAATGAAAATAGTACATACCCCAGAAATAAGGGCCAGTATTTATGTTTTCTAAATTTGAAAATAAAGAAAACACCCAGAAGTAGAATAGGAAGTACTATTAGTAGTCGTGTTAAAAAAACTTTTAAGTTATACATTTTTAGTGCCTTGTAATACGCATCTGTTGCTCTATCAGTTTCTTCATTGATTTTGGCTTGCAGGGCGTCTTGAATTTTTCTCTCTTCAGTTACTTTTTCATTTAATTGCTGAAGCTCTTTTTCCCAAGCCTGTTGCGCTTTATAATACTCATCAAGTTCGTTTGCGCGTGCGAGTACTTCGTGGTCATTATTTGGTGATCCAACGGTTTCTCTTGCCTTTAGCCAATTGTCAAACGATTCTTTGGCATTTGTATAATTATTACGGGCAATATTAATGGTTGACTGTGTATTCGAAATTTTTTCATAAACCGACTGAAGACCTTCTTCATTACTCTGGATAGCATTATTTATGGAGTCTAGTAAGGCTGTATTTTCATAATTACTCACATAAGGGCTCATTCTTAAATTGTCTATATCACCAATAAATTTATTGGCAAGTGAGATTAAAAAGATTGAAAGAATAATTGAAATACTCAAATTAATGAGCTTTGAAGACTTTTCGAGTTTTTTATTGTTGAATTTCATGATGGCTGTTTAATTCTAAGTTTAAAGGAAAGAGAAGTGTTTTAATGCTTTTGAAATTTTCTTGGTTTTAAAAAATAACTTGCCAACAGCATAAGCCCAAGTACGACTGTTGAACATGTTAAAACGAATGTGCTCAAAAAGAAATTAGCACCAGAGAAATTGAAGAAATAAACGGCTGCAATTCCAAATATTGTGATGCAAATTCCTCCAGCGAGTGAGTTTCTCCAGCTTATAATTGTTATGAGAATTAAGCCAATCCAAGGTGTGGCATTTGGAATGTTTCTGATTATGGCAGCTAATCCCACACCGTAAGCAGCTGAACCAGATACAAGCGCAAAAACAAAAATCAATATTGAAATAAGGCTAACGGAAACAAGGGATGTGTATTTGAGACCTTTTGCTATTGACATTCTGTTTTTCATAATTGATGTTTTACAGGTTCAAAAGTGGCAAAGCAATCGCAATGCTTGAAACCAAAATATTTTAAATGGGGATATTAAAAGAATCTATTAAGTTGTAAAATAGTTAATATGGTTAGTTTTGACTGATAAAATAGGGATATTAAATGGATGCAATTCATCAGATAATTTCAACATTTTCAGTAGATGATCAGAAAGAATTTACCCGCTTTGTTAGACGTACAAGTCCTAAGGGACAAAGTTTGGTGCTAGAGCTTTTTAGTGAACTAAAAAAAACTTTAAACCCGAGTAAGGAGGTGATAATGAATCTCATTTATAAAAGAACCAATTATGATGCATATAAGGCCTTAAGAAAGCGTTTGCTGGCCTTGCTGCAACGGTTTGTTTCTCTTAGATTAATAGATTCAGATTCTTCAAATACCACACAAGTAATTAGCACCATTAATTTGGCTAGGTATCTATATGGTCATCAAAAAAGTGAGTTGGCTTTTAAATTTTTGAAAAAGGCCGAGCAACAAGCCTTATCAAACGACCTTTTTGAGATTCTGAATAGTATTTACACACTTCAAATCGAATACTCAACAGAAAGTGAGATATTGGATGAAATCATTAAAAAATGGGAAGAGAATAAAAAGAGACTTTACACCTCAGAAAAAATAGAAATAGCCATACAATTAATTTCAAAAAGCCTAAACAGTGAATTAATTGAGACCCGAATTGAAAAGCTGGAATTAGACAATGAGTTGATGCAAGAGCCCCGTTTTGCCTATCAATTGGCCAAATTATATCGAACACAGCTCTTGCAGCAAAAAGATTTTTTGGGTCTCAAAACTGTGCTCGAAAAGCAGTTTCAGATCATTCAAGAGCTCGAGTATGATAAGCGAAAGGGTAACTATTATTATGTTTCACTTCTCTATATGATGGCACATATTGCTTACCGGAATAAGTATTTTAAGCTATCGCATAATAGAACAATTGAATTAGGGAAAGAGATAGATAGCTTACCTGCTACACGTAAAAAAGAGTTTGAAGTTAAATATTTTCTATTGCTTGGAGCAAACCAGCTTTACATGGGGAAACCAGCGGAGGCAATATCAACCTTTAAAGTTGCCAAAGATCAAATGGCCTTTAAATCCAACGAAAAAGCCGAAATCAATAGAAAAGTAAATTTATCAATGGCTTTGGCTTTAAATGGTAGCTACAGAGAAGCCAAATTATTATTACTGCAAATTGAGCGTAGTAACCTTTGGCTTACAAGGCAATTTGGCGAAGAGTGGCTCCTCAAAAAGTCAATTATTGAAGCACTTCTGCATTATGAATTAGATGATTTTAGCCTACTTGATTCAAAGCTCAGGTTTATAAAAACAAAGTTTAGATCTCTGCTTAAGAGACCTATTTACCAACGCGCGTTAGTTTTTGTAAAGTTTATTGAAAAACTCGATATTCTAAGCTCAAAGGAGCTCGAGCAAATGGTTGATAGTGCTTTTGAGTTTCAACCTGTTGAGCAAGAAGATTTACAAGCTATGACTTTTTATGCCTGGTTAAAATCAAAATGGGTAAGTGAGAAGCCTTATGCGGTTTTAATGAAGCTCCTGAACATTACTCCTTCACAAACCTAAAACGTTCAACTTTATGGTTTCTCGTTTCAATTTCAACAAAATAAATTGAAGGCGCAAGGCTCGCGATATTGATTTGTTTAGCGTTGTTTTCTTTTAGCAACAATTTACCCTCTAGGCTTATAACCTTTAAACTCTTAACCTTTGAACTAATAAAGAGCACTTCTTTTGACGGATTTGGATAAACCGAAATTTCATTAGTTTCAATCTCTTCTTTTCCAACAATCTCAACATCTAAACAAGCCGCTGTATCAGCACAGCTTTCTTCATAAACCACCACAGTGTATTCTCCGCTTGTGGCAGGTCTAAACTCTTGGCGAGTGGCAGTGTCAATCTTTACATAATCTTCTTTACAATCAAACCATTGGTACTTTAAGCTATCAAGGTCAACGCTCAAGGTATTGTTACTAAAACTAATAGTAGGTGAGTTGTCAATGATGGTAAGCGCAATTGTAATAATTGAATCGCAACCATTTACATTACTAATAGTGTCTGTATAAAATCCAGTAGTATTGTATATGTACTTTCCACTTGGTGCAGTATATTCATTACAAGCAGTAATTTCAATATTTGAGCTGGTTAATTCAAAGCGTTGGTAGTTAATTGTAATAATACTATCACAACGCCATTTGGTTTTTAGCGTATCAAAATAAACTCCTGTTGTGGTGTAAGTGTATTTTCCACTTGGCGAAAGCATTGCATTGCAACTAGATGAGTCTATTGTCAGGTATTTTGTTTCGTAAATGAATACTGTTAGCATAAAAACAGAATCACAACCCACAGTAGCTGGAATCGTATCCCAATAAACGCCGCTTTTAGTATAAGTATAATTGCCACTTGGCGAAATAAAACTATCACATGCAGAGAATGTCTCATCTTTAAACCAAGGTTGATCAATGGTTATGTTTAACGTAATAATACTATCACAACCTTGAGTATTTGTAATTGTGTCAGTATAAGTTCCACTTTTATGATAAACATATTTACCACTTGGCGAAACAAGGCTGTCACAAGCAATGAGACTATCTTTACCAAAACTCGCATTTTTAATTGTTAGCTCAATTTCTATTATAGAATCACAGTTGTTTACAGTTGATATGGTGTCAAAATAAGTGCCACTAGCAGTAAAGGTTTTATTGTTTGGGCTTGTATAAGCGCCACATACATTCGGGCTAATTTTACTTCGCCGTGTTTCGTTTATGGTGGCATTAATCGTAATAATACTATCGCAGTTTTTATTTGTGGTTAATGTATCATAATAGGTGCCACTTAAACGCATCAAAAACTTTCCACTAGGCGCAAGTAAGCTATCGCAGGCCAATGGATTAATAGTGGTTCTAGTTGTATTATTTATTGTAAGCTTAACAGCAATCAAACTATCGCATCCAAAGCTATTGGTTAATGTATCGGTATAAAAGCCCGATTTGGAGTATAAATACTTTCCACTTGGGCTAACAAAAGAATCGCATGCAGTTACGTCAATTCTATTAAATGATGTAGCTACAGTAAGATTAATGGTAATAATTGAGTCACAGCTTTGGTAATTGGGTATGGTATCTAAATAAATACCTGTGCTATCAAACAATTTTCGGCTCGGGCTTAAGTAAAACCTACAAACTAATGTGTCAACAGTAGCGTAGCTATTTTTTACTGTTAAGTTTATAGTAATTATTGAATCACAGAGGTTATTATTAGAAATGGTGTCTTTAAACTGACCGCTGGTATAAATAAACTTACCACTGGGTGTTTTATAGGGCCCGCAAACGTTTGTATTTACCGTAGAATAGGTGGGTACACAGGGTTTTACGAATCCATATTGCGCTAGAAAAAAATCATTATCACCATTAGAAAGTCTCGAATTAGAAATACTGGCATTTGGGTTAAGATCAATTTCGGTTTGAAAAACGCCACCAACAAAGGCTTTACCATTAAAAGTAGTAATGGTATTGCCTTGTCCTCTAATTGATTTTAAGTGAGCCGCTTCCTTAAATTGGCCCAGCGTATCAAGCTTAAGAATAAAAGGGTTGCTTGTATTGGTTGAAATAAAAACTGTATCTCTTCCAAATTTAGGGTTAAAGTCTACAGTGTCAGAGAAATAACCCGTAATGTTTACTACATCTTTTTCAACCGAAACAGCTTGGCATCTATCCCATCTTGTAGAACGATTATCACCAAATCTTAGCGCCCATCTGTAATCTCCATTTTTATTATAGCTAGCCACAAAACCATCATCTCCACCGCCAGAAATTAAGCTTCGTGTGGTGGTTGAAGGGTCAAAATCGTTACTGCTTTGAAAGTTACCTACTACATACACATTTTCTCTGGCATCAAGGTCAACACCAAGAGCTTTATCGGTCCCAGAACCCGCTATGTGCACCACCCAATCATAAAATCCCAAAGAATCATATTTTGCAACAAAAGGATCGCTTGAGCCACTTGTTGACTTATTGGCTGTTGTTGAACCTGGGGCAAAGTCGCAAGTATTTCTAAACTCACCTGCCATGTATATGGCGTTATTAGATCCACTTACCAAGTTGTAGGCTATGTTGTTGCTTGAGCCTCCAATAAACCTGGCAAATTTAAAATTGCCAAACTGGTCATATTTGGTAAGAAATATATCGTCATTTCTGGCCGTTAAGCTTGCAGAACCTACACCTGGATTAAAATCGACAACTGATCTAAATGCTCCGGCCATCCAAACATTGTTAGCACTATCAACGGTTAATGCATATGGATTTTCTGATGATCTTCCGCCTAGGCCGTAACCCCATTTATAGTTTCCATTATTGTCATATTTAGCTACAAAAAGATCTATATTTCCATTACTTCCATATATGGCATTTGCAGCCGATGGGTCTAGGTCTATTGAATCGCTAAAATAACCGCAAACTATAACATTGTCGTTATGATCGCAGGCAAGATTAAGGCCTCTGTCGTTGCCATCTTCTCCTAATCTAATTGCCCAGCTCAGTTTTCCTAGCGAATCATATTTTGCCAAGAATGCATCTTCGTCGTCATGTGCATTTAGTACTGTACTTCTAAAGCTTGGGTCAAAGTCTATACTGCCGTTAAAGTATCCTGTAATGTAAACCGATCCTTTGCTATCATGAGCCATTCCTAATATTTCATCATTCCCGCCTAGCCTGTCAATTAGACTCCAGGCCGTTTTGTAATTGCCGGTGTTTTGGTGATATCTTCCAAAATATGAACTAAAATTTCTTGAGTCAGGCGTGCTTAAATTTTGGGTTTGTGATCCTGGATCAAAATCAACGGTACCGGCAAAATAACCACCCGCCCAAATATGATTAAAACTATCAAGGGCCAATGCTGTACCAGTATCAAAATTTGTGTTGCCCATTCTTTTGGCCCATTCATAATTACCTGAAGAGTCGTATTTCGCCACATAAACATCGCCACTACCTACTGGTGTTAAGTTCGCAGAAGAAGAACTTGGGTCAAAATCGGTGGTTGAAATTATATAGCCAGTTAAATAGGCATTACCTGTTTTGTCTAGCTCAATGTCATTTATTACTTCATTATTACTACTGCCAAATGTGCTTACCCACTCAAAGTCGCCGTTTGTGTCATATTTAGCCAAGAATACATCACCCCTTCCGTTAGATGTTTTGCTTGTTGTTGAAGAACTTGGATCAAAATCAACCGTACTTTCGAAAGTGCCCGTTAAGTATATCATCCTGCCATTAGAGATCTCTAATCCATGGGCATATTCGTTGCCTGTGCCGCCTATTGCTTTTGCCCAAATATAATTTCCTGCTGAAGAGTACTTGGCTAAAAATACATCGTTTCTACCTGCTCTTGTGAGGTTTTGAGTATTACTGCTCGGGTCAAAATCCGCAGTATTAGAAAATGTGCCAGCAACTATAATATCGCCTTTTTTATCAACTTCAACTTCTTGGGCGTAGTCACTCACGCTGGCATTTATGCTAAATGCCCACAAGTGTTTACCTAAAGAATCATATTTGGCAACAAATATATCTTGACCCGAAGGTGCTATTTGTTGGTTTACTCCTGCACCCAGATCAAAATCAACCGTATCGCTATAACCACCTGCTACTACAATGCTATTATTAGCCGAAATAGCAAGGCAAGTAGCATTGTCTACACTATTTCCGCCAATGTTTATGCCCCAAATAAATTTTCCATTATTGCTGTATTTTGCCACAAAGCCACTGGCATTATTTGATGTGCCGCTGTAGGCATAGCTTGTATTTTCTGAAGGGTCAAAATCTAATCTATTGGTAAAATATCCGGCAACCAATATGTTGTTTGAGTGGTCTAGCGCTATTTCGTTTATTTTAATGTTACTTTCAGATTCAAGCTTTATTGCCCAATAGAGTTTTCCAAGCGAATCATATTTGGCAACGTAAGCATCGGGCCTGCCTTGTCCTACCATTAGTTTTGATTTACTTTTTGAAGGGTCAAAGTCAATTAATCCTTCAAGTGCCCCACCAGCATAAATATTTCCATCAGTATCGGTGCACATGCTTTCTACCCAGTCGTCTTCGCCTTCACCATCACCAAAAGTGTGGCTCCAAATATGTTGTAAGTCTTGTGAATTTGCCGGTGCTAAAAACAACAGCATTAAGACTATATTAAGTACATGTTTCATGCTTGTAATTATGAACAGACTTCAAATTTCAGCAATCCATTCGTTCAAAGTGAAAATAGTTGATTTTATGCTTATTTAAATGATGCATACATTTGATAAAAAAGCACAATGCTACAAGCCAAAACTGTAGAAGAGTATATTGAAAACAGCCAGTGGAAAGAGGAGCTTTCGATTTTAAGAGAGCTAATGCTCAAAACAGAAATGGTTGAAACGGTAAAATGGGGCGCTCCACATTATACCATCAACAAAAAAAATGTAGTTGGTTTGGCCGGGTTTAAAGATCATTTTGCCATTTGGTTTCATCAAGGAGTTTTTCTTAAAGATGAACTTAGTGTGCTTTATAATGCGGGTGAAGGAAAAACAAAAGGACTAAGGCAATGGCGTTTTAAAAACAAGACGGATATTGATAAAGAAGCCATTTTAAATTATGCCATTGAAGCCATTGACAATCAAAAGAGAGGACTAGAAATAAAGCCTGAACGAAAACAAGTAGCAATGCCAGATGAATTGGCCAACGCATTGGGAAATGATAAAGTACTAAAGGAATCTTTTGATGCCTTAACTCCGGGTAAACGAAAGGAGTACGCTGAACATATAGGCTCTGCCAAACAAGAAAAAACAAGGTTGAGCCGATTAGAAAAATGCATTCCAATGATAAAAGACCGAATGGGGCTTAACGACAAATACCGAAATTGTTAATCGGTTTAAAACCTGCCTGCTGATTGTTAAGAGTAGCCTTTTGGCGGAAGAAACCTTGTATTAAAAACACAACATTATTAACAGGTTAAGTTGGTGTAAGACATTGTTATTCATCGTTTTGTAACGATTGTATGTGCATTTTAAGAAAAATGGGTTTAGAAAAAACTCCTTCAATGGTATTGGGACAGGTTGGAGATAGTTTGCCTAAAAAATATTGTGAGTTTAAATATTGAAATGTGAAAACTCTTGTAAACATGTACGTACTCAAAAAACTTTTGAATTGGATATACGCCATTGAATGAAAGTTGATTGCCAAGTTAAATCAAGTTTTTCTGAATATTTATTTATGCCTTAAGTGGTTTATAACCAAGTCTATAAGCTTTGAGATTTTACTGATTTAAAAAATAATCAAAAAGAGGGGTAGGGTGTTTATTGAACCAGGCGGTTCATAATTAATTCCATTGCAAAATAAACTTGCGAAGGAATTATTCAAAAAAAGAGTCAAAGTAAAGTGTTCAATTATGTGTAATCAGGTATTTGTAAATAATTCACTCAGACAATTTGATCCAATTTCGCTTCTGGAAATGGATAAGGTAGCCTTGTTGAAGCGTACAGATACCAAATTTGTTTTAAATGAAACTCAACTCTATCAGCTTTTAGATAAAATACAAAATGACTACAGCTGCCTAGAGATTGATAATAAAAGGCTAATGCAATATGAGTCTTTATACTTCGATTCTGAAAATTTACATTTCTATCATCAGCATCATAACAATAGATCGGGTAGAATTAAGGTTAGAAAAAGAAGTTATGTAGACTCTGACTTGAGTTTTCTTGAAATAAAAAGAAAAGACAGAAAAGGCGATACCATTAAAAAGCGAATAAAAATTGAAGGCTTACAAAATGAAATAGCCCCTGATGAACTTGCTTTTTTACACAAAGCTAAAATGCCAGCAATAGATATTAGGCCAACTATAATGAATAGTTTTAAACGATTTACGCTTGTGAGCAAAAAGTCAATTGAGCGGTTAACCGTTGATGTAGGCTTAAAATTTAATAATGGTAATGCCTTTGAAGGTAAACATGGCGGCTTGGTAGTGGTAGAAGTGAAACAACCTAAGTTAAGCCGTAAGTCTGATGTAATGAGAGCATTAAAAGCAGGGAGAATTAGACCTAAAAGCATTAGTAAATACTGTATAGGTATAGCATCAGTAAATAAAGATGTAAAACAAAACGTATTTAAAGACAAGTTTAGAACAATAAATAAAACGATCAATTAAATGGAATTTTTAGAAGTGCCTTGGTTTGATGAAGACCTATTTAAAATGCTATTTAGACTAGCATTAAATACCATATTTATGGTAATTATTGTGCGGTACATTTACTACCGAAAGAGCCACAATAAAGACTTTATGTTTACTTATTTAATGATAAGTTTAGTAGTATTTTTTATATGTTTTACCCTAAAGAAGTTTGAATTAGAGCTTGGCATGGCACTTGGTCTTTTTGCCATTTTTGGTATAGTTAGATACAGAACAGATGCTATTCCAATTAAGGAAATGACCTACTTATTCATGGTAATTGGTGTAAGTGTAATGAACTCTTTGGCCAATAAAAAAATGAGCTATGCCGAATTATTGATTGCCAACTCGGCCATTGTTTTTGGGGCTTTGCTTCTTGAATCTTTTTGGGTGAAAAATGGTGAGCTTAGTAAGAGTGTTCTTTTTGAAGAAATTGATATGATTAAGCCCGGTAATTATAATGATATGAAGAATCTATTGGAAGAAAGAACTGGTCTTATAATTAACAGGGTTGTGATTAATGATATTGACTTTTTAAGAGATGTGGCACGTGTTGAAATATTTTACTACCAACATCTTCAAACAGGTACATTAGGAGAAGCATTAAAAGATAAATTATGATGAGAGAAATAATAAAAAGTATGTCAATTGCTTTGGTGGTTTTATTGTTGAGTGTAGGCCATTCATTTAGCCAAGATACCACGGTGCATGTAGTGAGAGATCTTGAAAGTTGGACATCGGCAAGGCTTAATTACAAAATCAATAAGAAATTTGGAATAAGGTTTAGTCAAAACCTAAGGCTACAGCAAAATAGTATGCAATTCAATAATTATTTTAGTGAATTGGCATTTAAATATGAGCCATTTAAAAATTTAACTTTAGAATTAGAAACACGTTACGGCGTAAATGCTAAAAATTCAGGAAACGTAAACTACCTAAGGCTCTTTTACGCTGCTAAATACGAGTACAGTTTAGATAGGCTTGATTTTTCGGCCCGTGCCGCGTATCAAAATGTAAATACAATGTCAGTTTCAGCTTTCGATTTTGCTGAGGCAAGATACAACTGGCGTTATCAATTAAAATCGAGCTACAATATAAAAAATTGGAAGTTAGATCCTGAACTCTCCTTTGAAGGGTTTAGGAAGAATACCACTGCATCAAACCCAGGTTTTGATAAATATAGAATTAGGCTTACAACTGATTATAATTTTAATGATTTAAAAATTAGTCCGTTTTATGCTTTTGAGCGTGAACTTAACGAAGAGTACCCTTTAAATGCATCAATAATTGGTTTAAACCTTACCTACAATTTAAAAAGAAAGAAAAATGAAAAAGATTAAAATATTATTGTTTACGCTAGGCGCTCTAATGAGTTTAACATCTTGCTACAAAGAGGTTTTAGAAATAACTGAACCGGATGAGAACGATTTGGAAGGTGCGGGTTTAGCCGACTGGACCACAGAAACACACTCTAATGATGTAGCTCCAGATTACGATGTAGTTTTTCCTCAAGACAAGGTGCAACGCTTAGATATTGTTATAACCGCCGCCGACTGGGCAGATATGCAGTCAGATTTAGCTAATGTACAGAGCAGTGGGGGTGGCCCTGGAAATTTCTCTGACGAAAAGCCATCTTATTTTAAGTGTCAGGTATACCATGATAACAAACAGTGGTACGATGTAGGCATAAGATACAAAGGCAACTCGAGCCTGCAAACTGCATATAGAACCGGCAATGGAAAAAAACCCCTTAGGTTTCAATTTGATGAATTTGAAGATGAAATTCCCGAGATTAACAACCAACGATTTTACGGTTTCAAGGAGCTTTCTATGTCTTCTAATTACGATGATGCTTCATTAATGAGAGAAAAAACGGCATGTCAATTATTTAGAGAATTTGGGGTGCCGGCACCACATGCTGCCTATTACGAGGTTTATATCGACAACGGAAATGGTTCTGAATATTACGGATTGTACACTATGGTTGAGGTAGTTTTTAATACCATGCTCGAAAAGTCTTTTGGATCAGAAAGCGGAAACTGCTATAAACCAGATGGCGACGGCGCTGCTTGGGCAACTTCGGGTTTTAGTTTGGCAGATTTTGAAAAGAAAACTAATGAAGATCTTAGTGATTGGTCTGATATACAAAATGCGTATGATGCCCTACACCAGGCTAACAGAACCACGAATGCAAGTGCATGGAGATCAAATTTTGATTCACTTTTTGATGTTGATGGATACCTCAAATATTTGGCAGCCAATACCACAATACAAAACTGGGATACCTACGGTAGAATGACACACAATTATTATTTATATCATGATCCTTCTGATGATTTAATTAAATGGATTCCGTGGGATAATAACGAGGCTTTTCAAAATGGTAAAAGAGGTGGGGCGCTCTCTTATGAGTTTTCTGAAATAACTGATTCTCAATGGCCATTGATTGGCTACATAATGTCTGATGATACTTATAGGTCCAAATTTGATTCTTATGTACAAGACTTCATAAATAATGTATTTGAACCATCAAAAATGGAATCTTATTACAATAGTCAATTAGACCTTTTATCTGAGTCAGCATCAAAAGAGAGAAGTGGCTACACCTATATAAATGGAAACTTTGAGTCCTCAGTAAATACATTAATCAATCATTGTACACAAAGAAATACTGCGGCAGAGAGCTATTTAAAATAGAAGTTAATCAGTTTCCAATAGTTTTAATTGTGTGTTTTGGTATAATTCCCCTTTAAGTAAAAGGGGAATTATTTTGTAGATTATCTTCTTTAACAATACGGGTACGTGTAAAGTGGGCTTCTTTAAAAGCCAATTGTATTCAAAACAGTCGAATTTCTATCTAAGAATCTACTGAAATAGATGCTAGGCAAGGTCTTATTCTTAGGTTCGATTTTTAATCAAAGCAAAAGGTGTCTAATTCGAGCATATTAAGTAAGATATACAGAATTGGTTTACGGGCCAGCGATTCGCCGCAAGAGGAGCGGAGAATTGTGATGATCAATAAGGTTACCCTTTTCTTTCTGACTCTTGGGGCCCCGGTAGTAGGTTACATTTTGTACGAGCCTAATCTACCGCTTTATATAGATTATTATATAGTTGCTTTATGGTTGTCTTATTTTGCACCCTTATTTTTCAGTGCTAAGAGATGGTATAATGCCGCCGGGCACTTTCTATATTTTGGGGGACTTTTAGCTACATCTACTGCAACTATTATTGTTGGTAACGAGAGCCATATACATTATTTAATACTTCTTGTATCAGGTTTGCCATTTGTGTTTTTTGGCAGAGAATGGAAAAACCGAAGATTAGCCATTGCCTTACTGTCATTACCGGTTTGGATTGGTATAGAAGTGTGGTGTTATTACAATGAGCCATTGGTAATTTTAGAAGATTGGCAGCTCTACAGTATAGGCGTACTCTACAGCATAGGAATTTTGCTGTTTTCTTTATTCATTTCATATAACTTTACAAAGGCCGCTGAGAAGTTTGGGGGTAAAATTAAAAGACAAAGAGATGCATTAACTGAAAAAAATGCAAGGCTAGAACAATACAGCTATTTGGCTACCCACGATCTTAAAACACCATTGGCCAATATAGAAGGTTTTGTTACTTTACTTGAAATGGATCTTGAAGATGCTGATGAAGAGGTTCAAGATTCAATAATTGGTATTAAAAAATCAGTAGATCAATCGCGTAAAACAATTACCGAGCTCATTGAAATGGCATCTCAAGACACATCTAACAGGGAGCTGGTTAGGGTAAGGCTCGAGCCTATTTTGAAAGAAGTGCTTTTTAACCTGAGAAACTTAATTAATGAAACTGATGCAGATGTGGTTTCAGATTTTGGAGAGTCTAAAGAAATACGTTTTAGCATAGCAGGTGTTAAGAGCCTTTTGCAGAACTTGCTTTCAAATTCACTCAAGTATAGGCATCCTGATAGGGCACCTGAAATTTTAATTAACACCATTAAAAAATTAGACTATGTTCAGCTAAGAGTTAAAGATAATGGTTTGGGAATTGATATGGAAAAAGATGGAGATAAGCTATTTTCAAAATTTGAGAGAATTCATACAAATGCCGAGGGCTCTGGCCTTGGCTTAAGCCTTATAAAGTCTATGGTTGAAGAAAGCGGTGGTTCTATTGAAGTTAAAAGTATATTGGGAGAAGGAACGGAGTTTATAATTTCTTTTCCAGTAATAAAGTAGTTTAGTTATGAAATTGAAGAAAGTACTATTGGTTGACGATGATCAGATAACAAACAACCTAAACACTAGAATTATAAAGAAGTTGGGTATTTGCGAACAGGTTGACGTAGCTACAAATGGAAAAGAAGGTCTTGATTACTTGAGAAATTGCGAGGTTGATAATTATCCAGACTTAATTCTGCTTGATATTAATATGCCTATAATGAACGGATTTGAGTTTATTGAGGCCTATCATAGGGAGTTTGCCCAAAGTAAAACTGTAATACTAATGATGCTTACAACATCTTTGCAAAACTCTGATTATAAAAAGGCAAAATCTTACCCTGAAGTAAGTGAGTATATTGCTAAACCACTATCTCCGGCTAAATTAAAAGATATATTAAGTTCAGCCTTTGGTGAATCTTAGCTACTCAATAATTAAGGATTCTCTGAAAATTAATTGTTCTATTTTAATTTCAACTATATAAACGCCTTTTTGCAAATCACTTATATTCAATTCGGTAATTGGGCTATTAGAAGTTATTTCTCTAACCAACCTTCCATGTATATCATATAGGTTAATGTCTTTAATTTCAGTGGAGTTTTTTGTATCTATAATCACCTTATCGTAGGCAGGGTTTGGGTAGAGTTGATAAATGTTGGAATACATTAAATCGTCTTTTCCTACAAAAACATAACATTCTGAAGTATCAATGCATTGGCCTTTGGTAACTTCAACAGCATACATTTCTTCAGTTTCTGGTTTATATGACATGTTAGTTGCACCATCAATTTTCACATAACCTTCGCACCATAGCCATTGGTAGGTGTCACCAGTTTCTGATGAAGCTATCTCTTGGTTATTACTTCTAACAACACTTACTTCAGGCAGTTCATCAATAGTTACTTCAACACTAATTACAGAATCACATTTGGTCTGCCTAAAAATAGTATCAGAATATGTGCCGCTTACGGTATAGACATGCCTACCACTCGGAGAAGTTACTTTATTACATCCACTAAGTGTAGTACTTGCATAGGCAGTTTTCATTACTATAAGCTTTATAGTAATTGTAGAATCACAGCCTTTCTTAGTTTTGATAATGTCGGTATACTGTCCGCTTTCTGTATATGTTGCTCCACTTGGTGCAATATATTTATCACAGGCAAACTCACTTATGGTTGAAGATCTAGCTCCAATTTCAAGTTGAATAGAGATTACAGAGTCACAACCACTATAATTTTGAATGGTATCATAATAAAATCCACTACTTGTAAATTCATATTTGCCACTAGGGCTTGTATATTTTTTGCAAGCAAACTCATTAATAGAGCTGTAAGATGTGTTTCCGAGCGTTAATTCAATTGTTATTATTGAATCGCAATTATTAGCGTTTGGTAAAGTATCGGTGTAAACCCCGCTGCTTGTATAAGTGTATTTTCCGCTTGGCGATGTATAACTATTGCAGGCAATTACTTGCAGAGTGGTATCTGATTGCAATTGGGTAAAAGTGGTGGTAATAATAGAATCACATCCATATTGACTTGAAAGCGTATCGAAATAAGTGCCAGATGCGGTCCAAGTGTATTTTCCGCTTGGCGATGCAAAAGGTCCGCAGTTGGTAATTGAATTGTTTGTTTTACTCCGGTTTGATACTATTAAGTGTATAGTAACAATTGTGTCGCATCCATTTGGATTTACAAGCTGATCGGTATATGTTCCACTTTTGTTCCATGCATATTTTCCACTTGGAGAAACATAAACCTTACATGTAGTATCATAAATAGTTTGTGTTGGATTTGGGATAATGGTTACACTATAAGTTATAAATGAATCACAACCCATGTAGCTTTTTGTAGTATCTAAATAGGTTCCTGATTGAGTGTATATTTTGCCGCTCGCAGTTTTAAATCTACCACAACCACTAACTGTAGCTGTTGAAGAAACCGAGCAAGCAGTGAGCGACTTGCCAACCACCCAATTTGAAGCAGTGCCTGTTAAAGCAAAACCTTTAAGGTCTCCATCTTTATCTTTTACACTTAGATCTTCAGATTCATCAACGTTACGGTTGTTTTTACCTGCTATTCCCTGATTAAATTTATGGTATGCAACAAGCCCTTTTTCTTGCTCACAAAGTTCTTTTTGATAATTATTCTTGATTTGATAATGGTTTCTAGCATAATTCCATACCCTTACTTCATCCATTGTTCCTTTATAGAAATTACTACCGTCCACCCTGACCCCAAATCTCATTTGAGTTGTATTTCGTGTATTTACCGTAATTCCTGAAATATTAAAACTGTCTTCGATTTTTCCATCAATAAATGTTCTAAAATTTGGAGAAGCCGAATTGTCATAGGTAACTGCAACATGGTGCCAACTGGTATCGGCAATAAACCTAGTTCCTGTAACACCATTTCCGCCTAGTTCAATTCTAAGCCTTCCGTTAATCATATTTAGTGTAAAACGGCTACCATTTGGAGTCATGGACCCATAGTCTACCAAAACATGTTGCGTGCTTTTAAACTTAGATTTTATCCAACATTCTATTGTTCTTGGTGCATTGCCAGTAGGAGGAATTGCTGTTGTTTGTACGTAATCATTAGTACCATCAAATTCAAGGGCGTTTTGCTGACCAAATGATAAGGACCAAAGAAAAATAAGAATGCTTAAGCTAAAAAATGATTTCACTTAGATTGACCTTTATTGAAGGTGCAATTTAGTGCCAACAAATATTTTTAAGCGAAAAGTTTAGAGCTAAGGTACCTGTCTCCCCTATCGCAAGTAATACAAACTATTACACCTTCATTTATCTCATTGGCAATTTGTGTGGCAATGTGCAAAGCGCCTCCACTGCTCATTCCGGCCAAAATACCTTCTTCTTTTGCCATTCTTCTCGTCATTACAGTTGCTTCTTCGGTGCTTACATCAACAATTCGATCAACGCGGGCTGGATTATAAATTTTTGGTAGATACTCTTTTGACCAACGCCTTATGCCTGGAATTTTGGATCCATTAGTAGGTTGTGCGCCCACAATTTGAATGTCAGGGTTTTGCGATTTTAGGTATTTAGAAACTCCCATTATAGTTCCGGTGGTTCCCATACTACTCACAAAATGAGTTACTTTACCCTTGGTATCTTTCCATATTTCAGGTCCAGTAGTTTTCTCATGCATTTTATAGTTATCAGCATTAGCGAACTGATTCAAAAGTTTATAATTTCCACTTGCTTCCATTTCTTCAGCTAAAGACCTTGAATATTCAATAGTTTTTTCTGCTGGTGTTAAAATGAGCTCCGCACCATAAGCTCTCATGGTAGCCTTTCGCTCTTCGGTAGCACTTTCTGGCATTATCAGTGTCATATTTACCCCTAAAATTTTAGCCATCATAGCCAAAGCAATTCCGGTATTACCACTGGTGGCTTCTACTAAATGATCACCTTTTGAAATATCACCACGTGTTAGTGCTTCATTAATCATATTATATGCAGCTCTATCCTTTACACTGCCGCCTGGATTTTGCCCTTCTAGTTTGCACAGTATTTTAACGCTAGGATTTTCTGGAATTTTTTTTAGTTCAACTAAGGGAGTATTGCCAATAAGATTTTCAATATTCATGACTTAGGCTGTTTTGTAAATTAATTTTTCAGTATTTGAGTATGCCTCTTTGTTAATATTATAGTAAACTTTTGTGTCACGAGCAATGCTTGATGTAAGCCACACATTTCCGCCAATTATGCAGTTGTTGCCAATGGTTGTATTTCCTCCTAGTATAGTGGTTCTGGCATATATCACAACGTTGTTTCCTATGGTTGGATGTCTTTTGCTCGAAGCTTGATCTTTTGAAACACTTAACGCTCCTAGGGTAACCCCTTGGTAGAGCTTTACATGGTCGCCAATTTCAGTGGTTTCACCTATTACAATCCCAGTTCCATGGTCAATACAAAAATGAGAGCCTATTTGGGCACCAGGATGTATATCTATTCCGGTATGTGAATGGGCATGTTCAGTGATAATTCTTGGAATAAGCGGTATGTCTTGTTCATGTAAAAGGTGGGCGATTCTGTAAGCCGCTATCGCATAAAATCCAGGATATGTTCTAATAACTTCAGATATACTTTTAGCAGCCGGATCACCTAAAAACATTGACTCTACATCATTGTCTAACTTTTTTTTAGTTGCTTCTATTTCTATGAAAAGTTTGCTACTGATTTCTTGTCCTTTTGCTAAATTGTTATTTAGTGCTTTGGAAAGTAAGTAGGTAAAATCAGTTTTGCATTTGGTGAGTTGTACAATGAGTTCATCCTTGCCGCTAATTTTATAATCAGAGTGTTCAGGGAACATTAATCCCAATAGGTGGTTAAATGCGCTCACAACGTCTTTTGGAGACGGGCAAGAGATAGTTTCTTGGTGTTTATAGACAAGCTTATTTAGAAAGTCACTATTCATGGAATCAAAAACAACAGGTTGGGTTTTGTGTTCCTTAGTTAACAATTATTTATTGTTGCCCTAATTATTGAGTACTTGCTTGAAATGCAGAAATATGTATTGCACATAGGCTATGACGGTAGCCAATTTAGAGGTTGGCAAAGGCAAAATAACGTACCCAGCATTCAAGAAACCTTTGAGCAGGCATTGAGCAAAGTTCTCAATAAAACCACTTCAGTTTTTGGCTGTGGAAGAACTGATGCCTTAGTACATGCGAGTCAGTACTTTTTGCAATTTTCCTACGCCAAGGTGCTTGACGAAAAATTCATTTTTATAATGAACAAGGTGTTACCACCCTCTATTAGGGTTTATGACCTTGCAATGGTTAAGCATAATTTTAGCGTGCAAAACCATGCTGTTTCACGCAGCTATAGGTACTACCTTCATACAAAGAGCAATGCGTTTATTAATAATTATAGTAGCTATTACAGTATAGAAAAACCAAAAATTAGTAAAATGACCCAGGCCGCATCTGCTTTTATTGGTCATCATGATTTTCATAGCTTTTGTAAAACCCCAGACAAGCACATGCATACCATGGTCAACGTATATAATGTTGATTTGACCTTTAATAGGGATAAATCTATCATTTGCATTGAGTTTAAAGCTGATAGGTTTTTAAAAGGGATGATTAGAGCCATTGTACATCATATTATACAAATTGGTGAAGGAAAAATGAGCTTATCAGATGTTAGTTACAAATTGCAAACAGCAGCTTTTTTTCCAAATATTCAATTGGCCCATCCACAAGGTTTGTATTTGAGTGAGGTGGCTTATGATGAGCTTGATTTTGAATCAGTTAAAGAGCCGTTGTGGTACATGCTAAAATATTAAGTTAAATGGATAATATGGCCAAAAAAGAGTTTTATAATCAGAATTTCAGTTCTATTTCTGAACTTGAGCATGGAGCTTTTGAGGCTTGTGTTTTTAAACATTGTAGCCTTGCCGAAACTAATCTAGAGCACATTGATTTTGTAGAATGTGAATTTATTTCTTGCGATTTAAGTGGAGCACTAATAACAAAGTCTTCTTTTAAAAATGTGGTGTTTAACGATTGTAAACTCATGGGTGTTCATTTTGACACTGTGAACCCTTTTTTGCTTGAGCTCAGTTTTAACAATTGCCAATTACAAATGAGTGTGTTTTATGGGTTAAAACTAAAAGAAACTGACTTTATCAACTGTACACTCAACCAGGCTGATTTTACAGAAGCTGATCTTACAAAATCGGTATTTGCCAAGAGTGATCTTTTAGATGCTGTTTTTGATAATACCAGGCTTAATGAAGTGGATTTTAGAGAAGCAAATCATTTTAGAATAAACCCACTTAGCAACTCAATGAGAGGAGCGTTGTTCAGTAAGAGCAATATTGAAGGTCTATTGCACTCTTTTGAAATTACTATAGAGTAATGGGTTTCAATAAATATACAGCTAAATGAGTTCGATGAATTTCTAAACTCAAAAGTTTGGCGAGAAATTTTTTTCTCAAACTGTAATTAAAGCATTGATTTACAGCTAATAAATGCGAATAGCCTGCAATTCGATTAATGGAGAGCTAGAGCCCAATTGAACGTAATATTTTGCATGCCACAATCAAATTAGTTTTCAAATGGTTAAAAGGTATTTATTATTAGCATTTTGCTTTTCGGTTTTTAGTTTTGGGCTTCAAGCGTCAAACTTAAATGATGGAGGAGACTCTAGTCTGGTTAGAATGATTGACATCAAGTTCAATTTTAAGATCAACGCGTTTGTACTCAATTTTCCAGATCATGCTGGGTATCAAGCTGTATTGTATGCATCAGATAGTACATGGGAGTACAAGCTCTTTCATAACGAGGTGCTAATTGAAAACAAGAGAGAAGAAGAAGTAACTGAGAATGTTACCAAGCAGGCTATTAATGTAATTTTTAAAGATATTGAAAAACACAATGATGTTTTAACCGCCTTAGCACAACGAATGCACCCAAAGGAGTAGCCTTTAATTTATTGATCGCATGTGCGAGAAAATAGAATTGAGCAAGTAATTTTTTGCAAAGAGTACTAATTCTCGCTTATTAGTTAACTTTTGCAAGAGAATGGCAATAAACTTGCAGCCATCATTAAAAAAAGTGGATACCACTTGTTGAGAGCGCTATTAATTGCTTTTATAAGCCTATTTGCAGGTAATGCAAAAGCCCAAATAGTATCGGTGGTTAGTGCCACAGATAAATCACCTGTAATTGGTGCTACCTTAAATTCAGATAATGAATCCTTTGCAGTAACTAATAGTAAAGGGCAGGCAAGCTTAAGTTCATTTAAAAATGCCTCAGAAATTGAAATTAGAAGCTTAGGATTTGAGGGGCGCATGCTTAGCTTTTCGGAAATTGATGATTTGGGTTTCGTTGTAGAATTACAGCCATCTAAACTAAGTTTAGATGAAGTTGTAATATCAGGAACACGTTGGCGCCAAACATCGGCCAATATTCCAGCCAAAATCGTTTCTATATCAGCTGCCGAAGTTGCCATTTTGAACCCGCAAACTGCGGCAGACATGTTAGCCCTTTCGGGAAAAGTTTTTGTTCAAAAAAGTCAGCAAGGTGGTGGCAGTCCAATGATTCGTGGCTTTGCGGCTAACAGGTTGCTTTATGCGCTTGATGGAGTAAGAATAAATACAGCAATTTTTAGAGGCGGAAATATTCAAAATGTTATAAATATTGACCCCTTTGCAACTGAAAAAACAGAAGTACTATTTGGTCCAGGTTCGGTTATATATGGTAGCGATGCCATTGGTGGCGTTATGAGTTTTCAGACCCTTAGACCGCAATTAAGCATTGATGATAAAGTCTTTATTACAGGGAAAGCAATAAGCCGGTATTCAAGCGCAAATAATGAAAAAACAGGCCATTTTGATGTAAGTGTTGGTTGGAAAAAAGTAGCCTTAGTAAGTAGCTTCAGCTTTTGGGACTATGATCATCTAAAGCAGGGCAAAAATGGCCCTAATGATTATTTAAAATCATATTATGTAGATAGAGTAAATGGTGTTGATAAGATAATTGAGCAAAAAAACGAATTACTACAAATACCAACGGCCTATTCTCAGCTTAATACTATGCAAAAAGTTAGGTTTAAACCCAACAATAAATGGGATGTAAATTATGGATTTCATTTTTCTCAAACATCAGCATATGGCCGATATGATAGACACAACAGGACCAGAGATAATTTGCCAAGGTATGCTGAGTGGAATTATGGACCGCAAAAATGGTTGATGCATAATTTGTCAGCAAAGTACTTGGCAAACAACCTAATTTTTGATGAAGTTGCAATGCGGGCGGCCATTCAAAACTTTGAAGAAAGCAGAATTGAAAGGGGGCTTAATTCAGATTTGCGAAACACCCAAATGGAGCAAGTAGTGGCGCTAAGTGTGAATTTAGATTTTGAAAAACATACCAATGAGAAAAACACCGCATTTTACGGTTTTGAGCTAGTTCAAAATACTGTTCAGTCAAATGGCGAAATAGAAAATTTAATCAACGGAGAGATTAATCCTGGCCCTTCAAGATACCCTAAAAGCAATTGGATATCTATGGCAGTTTACCTTAATGATGAATATAAATTAAATAATAGACTCACGCTGCAGGCTGGTGCCAGATATAATCAATATACGCTGAATGCTCAATTTGATACTACTTTTTACCCCTTGCCGTTTACTTTAGCCAACTTAACCAAGGGAGCCCTTACGGGTAGTTTTGGTTTGGTTTACCGGCCAGATGATGTAACTGTTATAAAGGCTAATATTGGAACGGCATTTAGAGCGCCAAATGTTGATGATATTGGAAAGGTATTTGATTCTGAACCAGGGGCGGTTACTGTTCCGAACCCCAACCTAAGCGCTGAATACGCTCAAAATATAGATTTGAGTTTGGCGAGAGTTTTTGGTAAAAAACTAAAAGTAGATGCTTCTTGCTATTACACAGTGCTAAATAATGCATTAGTTAGGAGAGATTATCAGCTAAACGGAAAGGATAGCATATTATATTTTGGAGAATGGAGCAGGGTACAGGCGCTTCAAAATGCCGCAAGGGCCACTGTGTTTGGGTTACAATTGGGTTTAGAGCTAAAAATTTCGGAATACATTAATTTTTCTTCAGATCTAAATTTTCAAAAAGGAATTGAAGAACTTGATAATGGTGCTACGAGCCCTAGTAGGCATGCCGCTCCTTTTTTTGGTCAGAGCAGATTAGGTTATAAAAAAAATAAGTTTGGCCTACAAATAAGCACCTATTACCAAGGCACGCGAAGTTTTGAGCAATTAGCTTTTGATGAGCGAAGAAAAGATGAGATTTATGCCAAAGACGAAAATGGCAATAACTATGCTCCCGCTTGGTACATTTTAAATCTAAAAACACAATACACTTTAGGCAAAAGTTTAATGCTTAATGCCGGAGTAGAGAATATTACAAATCAACGGTATAGAGCCTACAGTTCTGGGGTTTCTGGAGCTGGTAGAAATTTAGTTGTTTCTATAACGGCTAGGTTTTAAATTGATAAAAATCATTAACCAGGCTGTAAATGCAAGGGTTATGATTTAATATAGCTGTTAGAAACCAATAATCATTCTAAATGAAAATTCAATCTAAAGTTTTAGTTGCCGCATTATTTTCATCAATGCTTTGTTTAAGTGCAGTAATTAGCAGTTGTAGTACTGATGAACCTGAAGAAACAAATATTACATACGCTGAAAACATTGAGAGTATTTTTTCTTCAAACTGTGCCGGTTGCCATGAATCTGGTAATAATTATGCACCTGTATTTTCAGGGTATGCTGAAGTTAAAGATAGGACTGAAAACGGAGCTCTTTTAGATCGTATTCAATCTGATACTAATCCGATGCCACCAGCAGGTAAAATGTCAGCAGAAAACATTCAGGCCTTTATTGATTGGGCTAACGATGGCTACCTAGAATAAGGTAGCTTGTTTATATTGTGAGTTTGACTCTAGTTCGAGCAGTTTTTTCTTGGCCAAAACACCACCAGCGTATCCTACCATTTCTCTATTGCTACCAATAATTCTGTGGCAAGGTATAATAATTGAAATGGTATTTGCGCCATTGGCCGAAGCAACAGCTCTTATGGCTTTTTCGTTGCCAAGTTCTCTTGATAAAGTAAGGTAAGATTTGGTTTGTCCATAAGGAATCTTCAATAGCGCATTCCAAACTGCTTTTTGAAAATCTGTACCAACCATTAATAATGGGATATCAAACGTTTGCAGCTTTTCTGTAAAGTAATCTGATAATTGCTCCTTCAAGTTTTCTAATAAAGGCGTAGATTTTTCTTCATAAGTTGATTGAAGGCCCAGTGCAATCTTTTTATCAAGTGTTGCGCGCATTTTTCTATACTTCCAGTCAAGTAAACAAAGAGAGCCCTGAAAGTCTCCGGCTAAAAGCTCACCATATGGCGTTTTTAGTGTTTGAGTATAGATTTTTTGAATCATTTCATGTCTGCCCACCATTCTTCAGTAGGGTAGTCTTTGCCAAGTTCAAACCTTTCGCCAATGTATGGATGCACCATATCAGTTCCTAATCTATCATTCTCTGATTTAAACCTAATAATTGGGTCGGTCCAGGTATGTATGCTTAGCTCAAAGCCACCCCAATGAATTGGCATTAGCAGTTTTCCCTTAACATCTATACCGGCCTGAACACTTTGCTCGGGTAGCATGTGTATGGCTTCCCATGCCTTATTGTATTGGCCGCATTCCAACATAGCAAGGTCAAATGGGCCGTGCTTATCACCTATTTCTTTAAAATGCGGACCATAACCCCCATCTCCGCTAAAATATAAGTTCTGGTATTTTCCTTTAACTACCCAGCTTGCCCATTGTGTTGCGTTTCTATCGGTAAGTGCCCTGCCAGAAAAATGACGTGCCGGGCATGCAATAATCTCAATACTATCAAGCATAGCGTTTTGCCACCAATCAAGCTCCGTGATTTTTGATTCATCAACTCCCCAATGTTTTAAATGAGAGCCTACTCCCAGCGCTGTATAAAAATGCTTGGTTTCATCTTTTAACTTTACAATGGTTGGGTAATCTAAATGATCATAATGATCGTGAGAAAGTATAATAGCATCAATATTGGTTAGTTCTTCAATAGGAATAGGTTTTTCGTAAGGAAACCTTGGTGTGGCAAATGAAACGGGCGAAGATGATTCGCCGAGCATAGGGTCAATAAGAATTCTTTTGCCTTCGATTTCAAAAAAGAATGCAGAGTGGCCATACCAAGTCACAAAGCAAAGACTATCTACCGCCGGCACATTGTTTTCTCCAAATTTTACGGGCATTGGGTCTTCAGGAGTACCCCCTTCGCCAAAAATGAAATCGGGCATTGTACTCATCATTTCACTAAAAGTGCCCATTTGGGTTTCAATTAAGTTTATGAATTCACCTTCTCCATAGTTGGGCGATTTACTAATTCTTTCAAGGTGGGCCCCTTCAGGCGCTTTGCCCATTTGCGGTTGTGTATTTACAAAAATGGCAACAGCTATTATAAATAGCACAACTAGAGCTCCTAAGCCTAGAAATAATCGTTTTATAAATTTGAAAATTTTCTTTTTCATTTATTATAGTTTATCTTTTTAAAAGTAATTTTTTATTTAAGCAATAAGCCAAACTGCTTTAATCGTAAATAAAGTAGGAATATGTTAAGATATTGGACCAAATTTGATTTTCCTACATCAAAATATCTTTCTTAGAGTCAATTGGTTCAGGTAAATCAGTTTCTCCAAGCATTTCTCGCATGTCAATTTCTATTGTTCGGCATAAAGAGAGCATTGGTATATCATTGGCCATGCCCTGAAAAGGGTTTTCAGAATAGTCGGCTACTATTTCCATCATTACATATACCCAACCAATAAGCGCTGTAATAGGAACTGACAAATAGTTGCCATAATTCCCAACATCGCGCAAAGCAGGAATCATACTAAAATGAAGCATGAATATAAAAATGCCAATAAAGTATCTGCTCATATTGGCATACTGCCTAGGAAATGGAAATTTCTTTATTCGCTCACATTTTCCTTGTTGGGTATAAAAATCAACCAGCATCTTTTCCATTTCAATATGTCGGAAGTCATCAATGAGATTTTTTTCTTTAAGCCTAGCTAATTGGCGTGATTGTTCATTGATAATTTGAGTAGCTGTATTTTTATGAGCAAGGAGTCTTTCATGTTCATTATCAGGTAAAAGGTCGTCAAGTTTAACTTGGGTTATCTCATCTTCTACAAGACCAATTCCATAACTTTTTTGAAACTTATTTGCTGTAATTCTATAAAAGAAGCTTTGGTTTATGTGCTCCCATGGAGCGGGTACAAGTAGTTGTGCTCTAAGGGTATAAAGCCAGGCAATATGTCTATAAATTAGAGTTTTCTTAATCGTTCTAATTTCAGCATCGTCAACGGGATTGTCTTGGCGTTCTAAATTGCTTACAAAACCATCAACCATCATACCCCAGCTACGGCTGCTATTTACTATGGCTCCCCATATTTTTCGGGCTTCCCACATTCTATCGTAGGCCTGGTTGTTTTTGAAACCAACATAAAAGGCCACAGCAGTACCAATAACCGATACAGGCAACCATGGAATTTCAAATTGAACCGTTCCGGTATCATACCAATAGGCCACCAAAGCCGCACACAATACCAACCAAATAATATGGTACCATGTAAAACCTAATAAACGCCTAAAACTTATATCCTTTGAAACTATCATGTTGTACTACTGCCACCAAAGCTTTTCGCAATTATCTTCTAAGGTATAAACCTTACCTAATTCCGGATATACGGTGCTTAAGCCTTCAGAATTAGCAGCCTTTACAAACCTATCGGCGGGGTCGGTCCAGGTGTGTTGCGCCAAAGAAAATCCACCCCAATGTACCGGAGTTGCTTTTTTAACTTTAGCATCGTTTGCAGCTTTTACGCTCTCTTCAGGAAACATATGTATCAGATGCCAATTTTCATTGTATTGGCCGCATTCCATAAAGGCAAAGTCAAAGGGTCCTAACTTTCTACCAACGTCTTTAAAATGACGTCCGTAACCGCCATCACCGCTAAACCAAATATTGGCATCTTTGCTTCTAAGGGCCCAGCCACCCCAAAGTGATTTTGCTCTGTCTTTTAAACCTCTACCGCTAAAATGCCTTGTAGGCGTAAAAGTGATTGAAATACCTTCAAATTGATCAAAATCCCACCAGTCGAATTCTTTGATCTTGCTTTCATCAGCACCCCAAAAACTTAGGTGTCGTTTGCAACCAATGGCCACATAAAACTGCTTTACCTTAGGTATAAGCTTTTCCATACTGGCTAGGTCAAGGTGGTCGTAATGGTCATGAGTTTGAAGTACCAAATCAATTTCAGGCCACTCATCAATAATATCAAGGGTATTTTCTGAGTACCTTTTAACAGCCATTGGCGATATAGGTGCCGCGTTTGGCCCCATCATTGGGTCAATTAAAATGGTTTTGCCATTCATTCTAATAAGTAAGGCAGAGTGTCCGTACCACACATATTTAAAAGGTACATCATCGGCCATAAAAGCTTCTTTATCAAACTTGGCCATGGCCAAAGGCTTTTTAGGCTCACGGTCTTTTTTATCAATAAACTGCTTGTAAAGCAATTTAGGCATTGACCATATGTTAATATTCATACTGGTTTCTTCCAGGTTTTCAAAATGGCCATTTTGCCATTGCGGCGACTTTGAATAGTTATCTTCTAGCTCTGCTGTTGGCTTTCCGCCGAATTGCTTCTTTTTCAAGAGGTAATAATTTGATATTTTACAAATATGAACTTATTTGACGATTGAAGGTGGCTAAATGCTTAGCCTTCTTTTGTAGCCAGAGAATTAATCTGGGGGTTTTCCAAATGAACCTTGTCAAACTCTTTGTATATAGAATTTATCATGGCCTTTCCAATTCTCGTAGTATCGGTAATGTTTTTCCCAAAAAGTAGTTTTAGAATTGGCCAAATGGGTTTAAATATTACCAAAAAGAACTGATATAAAGGCGTTTTGGACTTAATTCCCCTTAAGGGTTGAATGGCTCCAGGTCTAAACATTAGTGCCTTTTTGAAGCCCATTTTTATAATATCATTTTCAGTTTTTCCTTTTACTCTTGCCCACATTGATTTGCCTTTCTCAGTACTATCGGTGCCCGTACCGCTTACATAGTTAAATATCATTTGAGAATTGGCATTATAACAAGCATGGGCCAATGCCATTGAAAAGTCATAAGTAAACTTGGTGTACTGCTCTTCGCTCATGCCGGCACTGCTAACCCCCATACAATGAAAACAAGCATCAAAACCATTAAATTGGTTTTCTAACGAAGAAAAGTTGCTAAAATCTTTATGTAATACCTCCTTAAGTTTTGAGTGTTCAATCCCTAAAGTATTACGGTTAACTGCAAGCACTTCTGTTATTCTTGGGTCATCTAAACATTCTAATAGTACACCCTTTCCTACCATACCTGTTGAACCTGTTACAATTACCTTCATTGCTGTTGTCTATATTTAATTAATGAGATTAAGAATAACCCCCAACCGCCATAGGAGGAGGTAAGGGATTAATGAATTTATAAGAACTAATCAAGCTTCATGTTGCTTCTCATCATGCCCATAAAATCGGCGTCGTTCATCGCTTTTCGGGCCGTTAATAATTGCTCGGCATCTTTTCCTGCTCGGTACCTTAGGGTATCAGTGCCATCAGTAGCGGCACCATAGATTACATCTGCCACCGATTCCGGTGTACTCCTTTCTAAGCTGTCGTTTCCTTGAAAAGCAGCTTGTACCGCACCTACTATATTATTGTATTCGGTAAGTTCTGGGTTATGCTGAAAATCCATTGAGCGTCCACCAAAATCAGTAGAAACGCCACCTGGTTCTATCAATTTAACTTTTACACCAATTTCTTTCATCTCATAGCTTAATGATTCGCTAAACCCTTCAACAGCAAATTTGGTTGAGTGGTAAAGTGAAATGAGAGGAAATGTCATTTTGCCGCCAACCGAAGAAATATTAATGAACATACCACTTTTGTTTGCTCTAAAATGTGGTATCAACGCTCGTGTTACATCGAATAAGCCAAACACATTTACGTCAAATTGTCTTTGTACATTTTCTCTGGGTGCCGATTCAAAAGTTCCCATAAGGCCATAGCCGGCGTTGTTTAATACAACATCAATCTTCCCAAATTTTGCTATTCCATCAGTAACCGCATTGGTTATAGAATCGTGGTCTTGTACATCTAATCTGGTTAAAAGTACATTGTCTAATTTACCTAATTCTTCTTCATTTTCTGGAGATCTCATGGTGGCAATTACATTCCAGCCTTCGTTTTGAAATTTAATGGCCGCCGCTCTACCAATTCCGGTACTTGACCCGGTTATTAAAACTGTTTTTGACATTTCTTTATTTGTTTTTTGATGATTCAAATCTAGCCTTAACTATTTGTGGCACATAAGCCATATTACTGTTGTGATGAGCCAAAATACTTTAAGGTATAAAACAACAATGCCCTTCTAAACAGAAGGGCATTGTTATAATTATTGTTGTGATCTTTAAATCATCTTATTATCAATTAGCACTTGAAAGCTGTCTTCCATAGTCTCTCTCATTGGTCTAAAGGTCATTCCTAATTCATTTTTGATTTTAGAATTATCGGCATTCCATTCCACATTAATGTTATTTTTAATGAATTGTCTGCTCATTGATTTGTTGATCATAGGACCAACAAGCATTAATAACCATTTTGGTAGTGCTTTTTTGGGAAGCGGATAGTCTTTGCCGTATTTAGGTTGTAGCTCAAGGGCCATGTCGAACATATTAGAGTTATGGCCTGCTGTAATATATCGTCCTCGGGCATTTGCATTAAAACCTGCTTGAAAATGAGCTTCGGCCACGTCTCTCACATCAACCAAACCCATACCCATTTTAGGCGCTCCCATTTTTAAGGTGCCATCGCCCATTTGCTTTAGTATGTTATAGCTCTCTGATGTTACTGACTTGGCATTTAAGGCTGGACCTAAAACCAAACAAGGGTTTATAGTAACTAATTTCCATTGATCTTGGGCATCGGCTATTTCCCAAGCTTTTTTCTCGGCCAATGTTTTAGAATAAGAGTAAGGCTGATAGTCTAATGAAGCCGTTGTGTTCCAGATATCTTCAGTTAGCTGGCCGCCGGGTGCGTTTTTGCAGTCAATGGCATCAGTGTAAATAGCGGCACAGCTACTGGTAACAACAACACGTTCTACCGAGCTTATTTTAGTTGCTTGCTTCAATACGTTGGCCGTACCTTTTTCGGCCGGGTCAATTAAGTCTCGCTGAGGGTCTTTAACATCAAGCGTAAAAGGTGAAGCCGTATGATAAACAACACCACAGCCTTCCATCGCTTCAGCATATGATCCTTCAGTTAAAAGGTCAGACTTAAAGTACTTTATACTTCCTGGAAGCTCTGAAGCTAATTTATCTAGGTGTGCTACTTTTTCTTTTTTATCAGGGTTTCTTACTGCTGCGTGTACAGCAAGTCCTTCTTCTAAAAGGCGTTTTACCAACCATCCGGCTACGTAACCTGTGGCGCCTGTTACTAATACTGGTTTTGATTTGTCTATGTTCATTTTTGATATTTTAGATGTTGAATTTTAGATTTTAAATTATTTTTAGTGGTGAGAAATTAGTAACGGGTGATTAGGTGATGCACAAAATTTCTCGTTACTGCTTACTAACTCCTAGTTACTATTCATCCTGTACTCTGCCGGTGTCATTCCGGTTTCTTTTTTAAATAATTTGTTTAATCCTTGTGGGTACTCAAAGCCTAATTCGTAGGCTATTTCATTAATGGCTTTCTCAGTACCTAACAATTCATTCTTTGCCTTGTTTACCATAAAATCATTGATATGAGATTTTGCACTTTTTCCTGTTTCTTTCTTCAACATATCACTTAAATAATTAGGCGACATATTCAATTCAGCTGCAAAATGTTTCACCGATGGAATTCCGGTTAGGGATGGCTCTTCTGACTTAAAGTAGGTACTCAGTTTCATAGCAAAATCAGCTACAAAGTCTTTATTGAAATTGGTTCTGGTGTAGAATTGTCTATCGTAAAAACGCATGCAGTAGTTCAACAGCAACTCAAGGTTCGAAACAATGAGTGTTTGGCTATGTTGGTCTAGGTTTTGCTCGTATTCTCGTTTTATCTTTCCAATAATTTCTTCTATATCTTTTCTTTCATTTGCTGAAAGGTGCAATGCTTCGTTAGACTCATATGAGAAAAACCCATATTGGTCAATTCTACCGCCTAGGCTTGATTTTCTGATTAAATCTGGATGAAAAGTCAGACTAAAGCCTTTGCTATTTTCTAGCTGAGAGCAATCGACCATTTCCATTACCTGGCCAGGCGCAATAAACACCATAGTACTGTTTTCAAAATCATACGAGTTTCTTCCATAGCCAATAGACCCTTCAACACCTTCTTTAAAAAATATCAAGTAGTTATCAAAAGTGATTTTTCTACCTACAAGAGAGTTGTCGTAACTCATATCACAGTCAAAGTTTACTGATATGAGCGGATGCTTTGGCTCCGCAAGGCCAAGTAGGCTGTGTGCTTGAGAGAGAGAATTTATATGTAATATTTCAGACATGAATCGTATTTACAGGTTCAAAGGTGAAACAACTGTAAAACTACGAGTTATCCATTTTAAGGTAAGGCTGAGCCAAAATACCTATTTCAGTGAATCTTTTTTCTTCAAACGCAATACATCGTTGAGCACATCCCTTAAATTACTAAATACAGGAAAAGAATAAACAACACCATTTGAGCCAATTATTCCATATGGTGATTCTTTGTAAGCATTAGCCGAAGAATAATATTTGGTGTTTTCTCTTATTATAAATTCTGTATCCAAGTTAGCCAAAGAATCAACTTTAAAGATATGATATGTTAACTTCTTGGTCGATTCAATACTTTCTACCAGTAAAAATGGAATTGCCACATTTTTACCTAAAGACGGATCATAAGTACAAATAATATCTCCAGATTGAGCGGAGATTGAATTATCTGAGTTAATACTTTTTTCAATTGTATTGGGCTTTGTCGCTTCTGCTGAAAGTTTTTTCTCGTGAGTTTTTACAGAGTCTTTTTTGAATATTATACTTTTTGGTGCCAGTTCGTTTAGCTCCGGAAACTTTTCAAATAATTGAGCAGCCGTTTGATATTTTTTAGTTTTTACCAAAGTAAGAATGGCGTTTTCGAGGGCTGGCTTATTTCTACTACCTAAATCAAAGGCCTTAGTATAATGAACTAAAGAGCTTTCGGGGTCAGAATCAATCTGCAGATTACCTGAAAAGGTGTGACAGGCCGACAAAAAATCATCATTCTTAGGATTTGAATTCTTTTGAATGCACTTTTCAAATAAAATCAATGATTTTTCGGTTTTGCCCTGCTCATAGCTGAGCAGGGCCGCAATAAAATCTGCCATAACTTGAGCCTGATTGTCAATTGAAAAATTGCTAATATCTGGGTTTCTTATTGGAAATACGTCATTATCAATCTTCAAACTGTCTTGTCTTCTTGAGAAATTATGGAATCTAACCTTCGCATAAAACAAGCCGTCGTTAACATCAATTTTACCCGAAACCAATAGACCTGAATTCATACAAAGCGAATCCATTTCTTGCCTTATTGATTTGCCATCAATTACATCGATATAGTTGCGGTCAACTCTTTTAATGGTGTAAACAGAATCTTCTAAGTCTTCTTCTTTCAAAAATTCATGTACAAGAAAAGAGAAATTATCGTCAGCTTTTCCAAAGCTGCTCAAAGCGATTCCAATTTGATTTTCTTTAAAAGTACATGGTACTTCTTTTTCAGTAAACATATTTAATGCAACCAATACGGCAAGAACTACAAATGATATTGCCGAAAACGAAACAGAAATTTTGAATCGTTTAGAGATCTTGGCCTTCTTATCTTTTAGCTTTTTGAACTCAAGCAGCCCATACACCAAAAACAAAAAGAGCATCACCAAAATAGTAATGAGAATGGTTTCTTTCAACTTAATAAAGGGCGCTACAACTGAAAAGATGCTAAGAATAGTACCTATTAGTCCCGTCCAGGATATGAAGTCGTTAAGTTTTTGGTTCATTTAATGATAAATCGAAACTTAGCCAATATTACAAATAAGCGCGATTGAATCAATATTTTTCGATGAAAATTGATTTACCGAATTATCTATTTGTACAGCTTTTAGAAATTGTAGTTAAAGCCAGTAAAGAGTAGATCTAAATATATTTGCCAATGTAGATGAAAGATGTACCAAACTATGTTATTCAATCGCCCAAAGAAAGATTTTTATGGGTTTTGTTTACCATTGTTTTTGGTTTCTTATTTTTCATGGTTTTTGAGCCCTTCGGAATTTTTGTAGAAGAAGGATACTCAAATGAAGAAGTAGTTTTTGGTATAGCTATAGCTTCATTATTAGCTTTTGTCATTCTACTTATCACCCAGTTTGCTGTAAAAGAAGTTCTGTCAATAAGCTCGCTTTCTTGGTGGCAATTTGGGCTTTGGTTTTTAATTGAGGCCTTGTTAATTTCTTGTGCGTGGAGTGTTGCAGATCTTATTGAGCCAAGAGAAACAATTTCGTTTCTTCAAGTATTTCCTGAAAACTTCATCGGATTTACCTTGGTATTTGGGTTGCCATATTTTGGTTTTGTTTTATGGAGAAAGGGTAGAACGGTAAACTTAGCAGCACCAAATCATATTGAAGAAACACCTGATGCTGTTACCATTTCAGACGAAACGGGCAAAACCAAAATAATCATTAAGCTTTCTAGTTTGCTATACTTGAATTCAGCAGATAATTATGTGGAAATTCATTTACTTAACGACCATAATGTGGAAACCAAGGTGATTAGGAACACATTAAAAAATCTAGAATCGCTCTTTTCCAATACAAAGGTTCTAAGGTGTCATAGGTCTTATATGGTAAATTCAGAAAAGATTACCAAGGCGGTAAAAACGAGTTCGGGCATGCAGTTGCAACTTGATAAGGTTCATGTTCATGTTCCAGTTTCAAAATCATACATTTCTGAGATAGAAAAAGCTATAGAAAGATAACACGCTGAAAATCAAGTGCTGGTATAAATGGCCATTTACCCCAAGGCTTAGCATTTACCCCGTTTTATAGGCTAAAGTCGTAGAAATTAAGAGACTCAAACCATTTACTTTATAGGAATGGTTCTACAACTCATTTTCGTATGGTTAAAAAATCACAAACATGATGAAACGAATATTAGTGGTTAGCCTAGTTTTTCTTTTTTCAAGCTTCAGCTTTCAAAACGAGCTAGATAAGAATCTGCTTTGCCAAAAGTGGCACTTAAAAAATTACGAGGCCTTTTGGATGGATTTTGAGCCAGAACCAAATGAGATGAACGACTATTTGCATCTTAAACCTGATTTTACCTACGAGTCAGTTGACGAGGGCATAAAAGAGCAAGGCAAATGGAAAATGAGTGAATCAGAAAACTGTTTTGAGCTATTTGATGAAAAGGGGGAATCATTAAAATTCGAGGTAAAAGAACTTAATATTAAGCACTTAGAAGTTGTGGCTGATGTTGATGAGCTCATAGATGTTTCTATTCATTTTTATACTAAAAATTAGTACATGGAATCTAAAAGGATTGTAGGATTTGATCTTGCCCGTGGGCTGGCTATTTTGGGCATGATTATAGTAAACTTTAGAATTGTGTTGTCAAAAGAAAGCGATGATATTTTTTATAATATTATGGATGTTTTTTCAGGTAAAGCAGCCGCTCTTTTTGTTGTATTAGCAGGCTTGGGTATGAGCTTAATGTATCAAAGTGCCTTAAAGAAAAGTGAAGAATTAGCCATTAAGAAGGTGAAAACTGACCTTTTTAAAAGAGCGGCATTTCTTTTTGTGATAGGCTTAAGCTTTTACTTTATTTGGCCGGCCGATATTCTTCATTACTATGGTGTTTTTTTATCGGTTGGGGCTTTGTTTTTACCTGTAAGGCAGAAAATATTAATCACCATTTCATTGGTAATAGTTTTGAGTTATCCGGTTTTGCTTTTAATATTTGATTACTCAAGCGGTTGGATTTTTGAAACGTATGAGTACACAGATTTTTTTACCATCAACGGGTTTTTTAGAAATCTAATGTTCAATGGTTTTCATCCTGTAATTCCATGGTTTGCATTTTTACTAATTGGTATTTGGATTGGAAGATTTGATTTCTCAAACCACTCAACTTTAAAGAAAACTGCATTAGCCTCAATTTTCATATACTTAATAACCAAGTTAGCTTCAATGGCTATTTTGACAATAGAGCCATCTACTTTGGGCATGACCTTTGATGATATGAGAGCTTTGTTTAGCACCGAACCTATGCCTCCAAATCCATTTTACATGTTTTGCGCAGCAGCACTTGCGGTATTCGTAATTGTTGTTTGTGTTAAATTGGCTCAGATATTTTGCAACAATGTAATCGTAAGAAGCCTTGTAAACTTTGGCCAACTGGCGCTAAGCAACTACTTTTTTCACGTAATTATTGGCATGGGTGTAGTTGAGATTTTCATAAACAATGCCGTGCCATTATTGGATTCATCTTTTGTTTTCTTTTATGCACTTGCATATGGTTTTGTGTTTATCGTATTCTCTTATTTATGGAGAAAAAGGTTTAAGCGTGGTCCGTTAGAAATGCTTATGAGAAAGGTTACGGGCTAGAATTTTGGCAACTAAGAAAGTATCCACATTGCCTAATTTTATGTTTTAAAGTCATTACTTAACTTGTAGCCTTAAAACACTACGAATATGAACTATCACGACATAAAACCACCTTTTACTGAAGAATCTGCCAGGCAAAAAGTTCAATTGGTTGAAGATGCTTGTAATGAACTTGATGTAGACAAAGTAACTAATATGTTTTCTGACGATAGCGAGTGGAGAAATCGCATTGAATATGTTGATGGAAGAGAGCAAATCAAAGATTTTCTTGACCGTAAATGGAAAAGAGAAAAGGATTACAAATTAAAAAAGCGCTATTGGGCGCATACCGATAACAGAATATCCGTTTGGTTTGAATATGAATTTCAAGATGAAGAGGGCTACTGGTTTAGGGCAATGGGCAATGAGAACTGGGAGTTTAACGACGAAGGATTGGTAACCAAACGATTTGCCTGCATAAACGATATGCCAATAAATGAAATGGATAGAAGAAGGTTTTAGTTATATAAAAGTATTGAGTTCTATTTATTCATAAAAATTTCAAATCCAAATTGAAAGTTTTATGGATAAGACTTTAAAACAAACTCAACAATCCACTTCTGTATATCATCCTTTTGGGCTTCAGTGGCATCGGCAAATGCGTGATCAACACCATTTAGTAGATGAAAAGAGTTGCTAACGCCTAGGTCATCCATTTTTTGATTTAGGGACACTGATTGATTAAATGGTACCAATTTGTCTTGGTCTCCTTGAATTATTAGTGTGGGTGGAATACCATTATGTAAATGGGCAATTGGAGAGTATTTATTCATAAAAGCTTTGGCTCTAATAGAATCAGCTGCTGGGTTAAAACCAAATATCTGGCGGCTTATGTCCATACATTCACTCAAATGGCCTGGCCAGTCTGATATTACCCGCATTAAGTCTTCAACCGTTTGTGAATGGTAAATGCCATTAAGATCAGTTGGTCCGTAAGCATCAATTAAATAATCAACTTCAATAGGGAGTTGATCTTCGTTTAATAGGCGCTCATGGTTGTAAACGGTAAGCATACTAATATGGGCGCCAGCAGATTCTCCCAAAATTCCAAAACGATCTAGATCTAGGTTATATTCCGTAGCGTTTTCTTTTACCCAACTAATGGCATCGTAAATATCTCTAATACACTCAGGAAAAGGACTTTTTCCATTATTAGCCAAAGTGTAATCAGGGCAAATAATGGTGAATCCAATATCTCTAAGTTGATTAATAGCTCCATTAAAACGATCAAAGTTTAAGGCGTTTTTAGAACCTATAATCCAAGCACCACCATGTACATACATCAATACAGGCGACTTACCTTCAACTTCTGTTGTAGGATAATATATATCGAGAGACAATTCCCCTTTAAAGGGTATATCTCTTTGGTGCTCTCCTATGGTTAAGGGTGCGTTTGAGTTATATAAATTATAAATGAACCAAGTAGCCATTAGTCCGATTATTATAATTATGGCTAAAATTATTTTCTTGAATCTTTTCACCTTAAAATCCATTTATTAGGTCTGTAATTTGACTTCTTGCGCCATGTGCTTCCTTAATTTGGCTAAATACTACCCAGTCATGCATCATTTTTGGATATTCATAATAATTGCATGCTACCTTAGCATCTACAAGTTTCGCTTTAAGAAGTACTGCATCGGCCGATAAAATGTCATTACCACCAATAAAGATTGATGTAGGCGGTAAATGGGTTAAATCACCATATAATGGACTTATTTTAGGATCTTTATCATCAAGTTCACCACGGTACAATTCGCCAACTGCTCTAAGACCTTTTGCTGTAAGCATTACATCCTTAGGCTCTATGGAGTCTACCTTTTCATTATTCATGGTAACGTTTACAAAGGGCGAAATTAGAATGAGCGCCTTTATACGCTCATCATTGTTTTTATTTTCAATGGCAAAAGAAAGGGCTAAGCCGGCACCGGCAGAGTCTCCAATAAACACGATCTTTTCGTCGTTTATGCTTTTCATTATCTCAGTTAGCATTTCATGGGCATCGTTCATTGTATTGCTAGGTGCTAAAGGATAATCTACAACAAGATAAGTGTCGCCGGTACGTGCTACCATATCGCCAACAAACTCCCAATGAAAAGAGCCTAGATTAAATATGTACGCGCCACCATGCAAAAAGACTACTGTTTTTCCGCTGGGTATTGCAGGTGTTATTTTCCATACATTTCTACCTAAAAAAATACTTTCTTCAACCTTAAATTTTTTCTTTAGTTTTTTAGGTATATGAGCAGCATCTTGTTTTATTTCGGCCTTAGCTGCATTTTTTTCTACCAAAGTTTTTAGTCTAGCTAGTCTTAACACGCCTTTCATGAGTTTTGATGAAAAACTCTCTTTTTCTTGATGTACATAATTCATAGGTTGTTCATTTTGAGCTTGGGCGGTACCAGCTGAAATCAACAGAATAGCAAATAGCCAAGTGTAAGGCTTTTTATTTGTTAATTTCAGTCTCATTAGTCAAGGTTTTATAATCTGTTGGCGTGTCAATATCGAATAATTCTTTTAAATCACAATCAATTGCTATGGCATTATCACTTTGGTTAATGAGTTGTTTTGAGCCAAATTGATCGTGAATTTGAGAAATGTTATCAAAAAAATTAAAGGGGAAAAGGGCGGGGACACCTTTTTTATTTTTATACCTAGTAGCAATAATTTTATTAGGAAAACGATTACTGGCTTGTACTAGGTTAGTTAAATGATTACTGCTAACTAATGGCTGATCGGCCAACGTAATCAATAGGTTTTTTAGCCTTGGCTCTTTCTCACGAATTTTTTGCAGACCGCATTTAATACTTGAGCCCATGCCCAATGCCCATTTTGGATTTTCTATAGCTTTAACTGGCAGCTGCCCTTGAATTGAATCATTCACCACTTTAAAATTGGCACCTAAAACACAATACACTTTGCCAATATTAGCGGTAATTGCCGTTTGAAGTACATTGTTTAGAAGCGTTTCATTTTTAAAGGGCAACAGTTGCTTGGCTTTGCCCATGCGGCTTGAACTACCTGCGGCTAAAACCAATATTGCTGTTTCGCTTTTCATAATTCTAAACCTATAGACCAGTTTTATGAGTACTTAATGAATGCTGCGTTTTGTTTCTTAAAACACTTAATATTTCTGATAAAATGGAGATGGCAATTTCTTCGGGGGTTTCGGCGCCAATATCTAAACCTATAGGACCATAAAATTCTAATTCTTCAAGGCTTTGGGTGTGTTCAAAAAATTCTGAGCGTAATTGATCATTTCTGTGCCTAGATCCTAGTACACCCAAATAGGCATAATCTGCATTTTGTAGTTGAATTAAATATTTAAGATCAAGAGAGTAGCTGTGCGTCATAAGCACTACCGCGGTGTTTTTATCAATTTGGTTCACGTCTAACATTTCAGGTGCTATTGAAACTACGCTTTGGGCTTCCGGAAAATCCGCTTTTGTTTTAGGATCTCGCCAGGTAGAAACTACTTCTACCAGCCAACCAACACCCTGGGCCAATTTGCAAAGTTTTACGGCATCATGTTCAGCACCAATGATAAGAAGTTTTAGTTGTGGACTTAGACTTTGTTTGAAATGTTGATTTCTGATTTCTAACTTCCGAATTTTTGAAAAATAATAAGCTTGGTTTTCTAAATTTATTGTTGTACCAAAATCGCCCGCTGCATTGTCCTTTTTTTCGAAAAATGACGTTAACTCAATAGGTAAACGTTTTTTTAAGTGTGTTGTAATAGTAGCGTACAGTTCATCAGTTACTTCAAAAGGTTCAATGAGAATATACAAGGTGCCTTCGCAGCCCAATCTAAATCTTCCATCATAGGCCATCATCATGGGTTTGGTGCTTGTAAAAACTTGCTGTGCCCTTTGGTAGATGTCTTTCTCTACACAGCCGCCGCTAACTGCGCCCACCATCTCTCCATTTTGGGTAATGAGCATTCTTACCCCAGGTTTACGATAACTCGTACCATCAAGTGCCACAACAGTCGCCAATACACACTGCTCGTTATTATTGTGGCACTGCTGCGCTTTATCTATTATTTCTTTGAATTCGTGAATCAATGGCTAAATAATGATGTTAGTTGTTCTTTTCGCTCAGCTATTTTTATGTATCCATCTTCATAATAAATAACTTGTGGTTTTGATGTGCCAGTAATGTAATTTGGTTTTGCAGCATTATGTTCAGGAACAATCTTGTCCAATGTTCTATTAACAAAATCAATTTCCCAAATACAGGCTACAGGGCCCGAGTTATCGAAATAAAACCTGGTATCATTGTCGCTCCAACATCCCGTGCCAAACGCCCAGTTACCTAAGTATTCTTGATTAATGAAATTAGTTTTTTTGAGTCTCCGCATGTTTACAAGTGTTCAAAACGTTTAATATTCGACCCATCCCCAGCCCTTCCCTCATCCATGGAAGGGAGCTTTTCTTTCCCTTTCAAGGGAAAGATGTCACGTTTTGACGTGACAGATAGGGTCGAAGGAGAATAAGTTGTAAAGTAGCGGAGAGTCATATTAGTTTTTTCACCAGTAATTAAATTGTGCATTATTAAGTCAGTCCCGCCATTAAAAGTTATTTTCAATTCTTTAGAATGAGAAATTTCATCTTGACCGCTTTGCCAATCAGAATCACCGATTTTATTCCAATCAAGAAGTCTGTTTTCAGCGATGCTAATTTTCCCATTGAGATCATAAGTCCACTCTGAAGTGTCGTTTTCAAGGTAAAAATGTACCATATTGTCATGATAAATGAAATTAGACTGTTTATCAATAAACCAATTGGCTTTATTTATTTGAATTTCATAAAGAATAGACCCATCAGTGGTTGCATCTGTTAAATAGAACTGCATATTGTCTCTGCCTCTTGAAACCACTATAAACCTTAGTGAGTCTAATGGCTTAATAAACTGTACAAGTCGGTTTCCTAGATCTAAAACAAACCGAGATTCCCAAGCATTATGAACTAATTCTAAACCATTTAAACTTTTTGACAAAATTTGAGGATAGGGATGAAGTCTATCACTTTCATTTAGTTCAGAAACGGTCTCTCTTTGCTTACTATAATCTGTTTTTTCATTATTAGCAGAATTGCTAGCGCTGGTTTTCTCTTTTGAATTACAAGAACCCAAATAAACGATTAAAATTAGTAGAGATATATATTTCACTTGTTGCTTAAACCTTCTGTAATTCCAAATTTAATGGCATATTTCTAAGTCGCTTTCCGGTGATCTTATAAACGGCATTGGCAATGGCTGCACCAATAGGTCCAAGTGGTGGTTCACCAACGCCTGTAGGCGAAGTACCCGATTCAAGTATTACGGTGTTTATTTCTTTAGGTGCATGGGCTATTCTGGCCATTTTATATGGCCCGTAAATAATGGGCGTAAGTTGTCCATCTTTCACTTCCATTTTTTCAAACATAGCGGCGCTTAATCCCATTATTATAGCGCCTTCGCATTGCGCTCTCACACCATCAGGGTTTACGGCTACGCCGCAATCAATGGCGCAGGTTACCTTATCAACCTTAATTTCATTGTCAACTACGCTTACTTCAACAATTTGAGCCACAGGCGTATTTACATCAATAGAAGCTGCAAAACCTTGAGCACTGCCTTTAGGCATTTTTTTACCCCACTCTGCAGCCTTGGCAGCGGCTTGTATTACCCCTTTATACTTTGTGCCCAACTCATCATCTTCAATTTGATCAAGCCTAAATTGTATAGGGTCTTTATTAGTTTTTTCAGCTAACTCATCTAAAAAGCATTCAATGGCAAAAGTATTGGCCAATAAGCCAAGGCTACGCCAAAAACTGGTAGCGAAAGGCAGTTTTACACGCCAAGAAACAGCTTTTAGGTTCGGAATTTTTAAATACTTGAACATGCCGCCGCGCCAAGCCCCAATATCGGCGCCAATTATGGGCGCAGCAATGGCTGGCGTTAATGCCGAGCCAAAGGCAACATCTCCGCTTGATACATTGTGTTCAATGGCTTTAATCATACCACTATCATCCAAAACCGCCTTTAGTAAATGGTGGGTAGGTGGCCTAAACATATCGTGCTGAAACTCTTCTTGGCGGTTTAGAAATGCATGTACAGGTTTACCTACTTGTTGCGACATTACCGCCGCCTGCATGGCATTTGGTGTATGTAGTCTTCGGCCAAATCCACCACCAAGGTAAGTGGCTTCAAAGTCAATCTGATCTTCTTTAAATCCAAGTCTATCTGCAATTTCGGTTCGGGTGTTCTTAATTACCTGAGTTGACATTCTTACCGTGGCCTTATCTTTCTCAACATATACCACAGCACCGTTTGGCTCTAGGTGGGCATGGGCACCCGTTGGAGAACCGTACTCGGCTTCAATAACAGTTTCGTTCTTAAAAATGCGATCAACATTTCCTTGTTTTTGAATGGTTACGGGCTTGCCTTGGCCTACTTTAATAGCGTTATCAATATCTGATTGTTGCCATATTTTATTCTGTTGCCATTCAGCCTTAATAGCTCTTTTTGCTAAAATGGCTTCACTTTTCGATTTGGCAACTACTCCTATAAAATCGGGCTCCACTACAACTTTAACTACACCTGGCATTTTAGCAGCGTCAGAAGTATCAGCACTTTTGAGTTTTGAGTCAATATATGGGCTTCTTATTACTGCGCCATAAAGCATATTGGGCATGCTTACATCAATGCCAAATAGCGGTGCACCCATTACTTTAGGTACTAGATCTACCCTTGGAATAGGCTTTCCAATTATCTTAAAATCTTTAGATGTTTTCAATTCAACTTTTCTTGGTTCATTCCAAGATTTGGCCTGTTGCACTATTTCTCCAAACGAAATAGATTTTGATTTGCTGGTAACACCTTGATTTGTAATGCTAAGTTCGGTTACGTTGGTTTTTAGTATTTCGGCCGCATTATTCAAAATCATAACCCGCATTTTGGCTGCTACAAGCCTAAGCGGTTCCCAAAGGCTTGAGATGGTGGTGCTTCCGCCAGTTGAGAAAGAATCTATGGGCCTATTTGTGGTATTTGCATTAACCACATCTATCGTATTTACACTTACACCAAGCTCTTCGGCCGCTAATTGAGCCAAGCCTGTAAAAACCCCTTGCCCCATTTCAACTTTTGGCGAATGCAGTTTAATCTTGTTTTCATGGGTAATCTCAAACCAAACCATGGCGTCATCCTCATCAAGATAAGGAACCATGGCCTTGTCGGCCTGATCTGCAATAAACCTGCGAAAAGGGGCACAACCTGCCATTGTAGTTCCAATGATTACACCAGTGCCAATAGAAGCTTTGATTATAAATTTTCTTCTTGATATTTTCTTAGACATTATAAACTGGCTTTAATGGATGAGTTTTTTATTTCAGCCGCTCTATGAATTGCTTTTCGCATGCGATAGTAGGTACCGCAACGACAGATATTCAATATATTGTTGTCTATGTCTTCATCAGTTGGCTTCGGATTGTTTTCTAACAATGCGGCCGTTGCCATCATAAACCCGGGTTGGCAGTAGCCACATTGAGGTACCACTTCTTCTATCCACGCTTGTTGTACAGGGTGCGGATTTTCTGCATTACCAAGGCCTTCTATAGTAGTTACGTTTTTGCCGGTTACCATTTTAATGGGATAAGAACAAGAGCGAATGGCTATTTTATCAACCATAAGCGTGCATGCGCCACAGGCTGCTTTGCCACAACCAAACTTTGTTCCTTTTTGGTTTAGCATATCTCTTATCACCCAAAGTAGGGGCGTGTATTCATTTTCAATTTCTACTTCAGTTGGTTTACCATTTAAATTGAAAGCTATTTTCATATTTTCTTATTCTTTATTTGGTGGAATAATTGCGCCGTTTTTAAACCACAGATGCACAGCCTCTTTGTACTCTTCAAGATTAACAGGGGCGGGTTCTCTATCTAATCCTGGATTCCAAGCCCATAGTACCAATTCGTGTTCGGTTAAATGTTCAATTAACTCTGCATGATTTTTTCCTCCATTTCTATTTGTATCAAGAATAGAAGCTGCAATTTCATACTTATTTAGGCCTTCCCACTTCATGCTTTCGGGTGCCAATTCCCAATGGGGCGCGCCTGGTACTCCAGAATAAGGGTTGTTTTCGGTACCGTGGCATGTTTGGCAATCTACTTTATCGCGTACCACACCAAAGTCATGTACCCTGCTTTCGTCGCCTTGTTTGGGCGCGTTTCCACTTGGGTGGCAGTTCACGCACCTTTGATGGGTAACAACTTCCATCATTTTGTAAAAAGCTTCTTCGCTACTCATTTGCGATGGGTTGGCAACCGGCGGTTTTGAAAACGCAAAAATTAATGCCAAAAGCAGTGTGCCAAAAATCAAGATGATTTTGATGTTCATTTTTTTAAAGATGCTATATATCAAAAATGACATTTTTTAATTAGCAATGTTTAGTCATTTCGTTTTTATGTTTGATTAAATTATTGGACCCCCTGTTTTTAACAAGGACGCAACCCTAAATGATTCATTTCTATTACTTGATGAACAAATTAATATGAAGAGAAAAGATTTCTTGAAAAACGGCTTGCTAGGGCTAGGATCTTTGGCGGCGGCACCAACAGTTTTATCATCATGCGGCGGAGACGATGAGCCTGTTAGCGAGGCGGATTGCTATGATTCACCTCAAGAGATAAAGGGGCCTTTTCCGCACAAAACACCAGCTCAACTTGTAAAAGAGAATATAATTGGCAACCGAAGCGGTATTCCTCTGCTAATTGAGTTTACTATTGAAAACTCAAATGATAATTGTAGCCCTTTGGTAGATGCAGTGGTTGACTTGTGGCATTGCGATGCAAAAGGCAACTACTCTGAATATGCAGGCCAGCAAGAAGGCGACATGACGAGTGAAAATTTTTTACGCGGAAGACAAACTACCGATGTAGACGGTAAGGTAAGTTTTATTAGTATTTATCCGGGGTGGTACCCTGGCAGAGCACCCCATTTACATATTGAAGTAATTAGTAAAGAAGGAAAGTCGCTATTGGTTACGCAAACAGCTTTTCCTGAAGCGATATCAAAGGCGGTGTACGATACCCAAGCATACAATGGTGAGTTTGATACGAGCAACTCACGCGATGCCTTTTTTACCAATTTGAGCAAAAATTTGCCAACTTCAATTGAAGGAGACATAACCAACGGCTACACCCTTAACGAGACCTTGAAGGTAAAGGCATAATTTAAAAGAGAAAAATAAGGAGCAATTAATTCTATGCTCTATATCTCACAGTATTGGTGTGTAAATAGTTAATCCTTAACAAAACTTATAGGAGTTGTTAAGGATTAACTAAGTAATAGCCTGCTTTAGCTACGCACTCCGCATATACAGACTGTTAGCTATAATCCTCGCAAACTGCTGGCTATTATTGGCTAAAAAAAATTCACGAAGCAGATTAAGTCTGTTTTAGTAAAAATATGCTAATCAAGTAATCCATAGCATAGATCTAAGCCAATCAAATTAAAAAATGCTATGCACCTATAAGCCCTTATATTGGCGGTAAATTTTAGAATACGTACGGCTAGTTAGACAGGCTTACGTTGGCAATTATTATGAAGGGATTTACTAACAAACTAATTCTTGTTTCAGTTTTTATGCTTAGCCTTCTGTCGTGCAAAACAGGAGGTGAAAAGGGAATTGAAAAAATAGAAAAATCTAAATTTCACAAGATTGATAATCTTGGAAATCGTTACTTAGAATTAAATCGATTTAGTGGATCAATATTGGTGGCAAAAGATAATCGTATAGTTTATAATAGGAGTTTTGGTTTAGCCGATTACGAAAATGAGATTCCATTTTCACCCAAGTCTGCCTTTAAGATCGGCGAATTATCGAAATTGATAACAATCGAAATACTAAACAATTTAGTAGAAGAAAAAAAAGTCAATTCGACTGAAAGTATTTCGGATTATCTCATTAATACGAAACCTGATATTTCAGTTAGCGATTTCTTAAATCTTAACCCAAATGTTGATTATAATATTGCAGGTAGATTAATTGAAAAAGTAACTGACAAAAGTTATCAAGAAAATATTTCAGAATATGCTGAGAAACTGAAATTAGAGCATACCTATTACAACTTAAAGAAATATCAACAGGCTATAGGATACCTATATCATAACCATGCGGGTAATGGTTTAGAGTTGCAGAGAGCACAAGTATATAATCTTAAAGATGCCTTTAGCAGCAAAGGATTAAAATCTACTTGTAACGATTTAATGAAAATCCTAAAATCATATAACAAGCCAATAAGTATAGATGGATATTTAGATAAAGATGGATTTTCTTACGCTTTGCTACACAATGTAGAAAATGGTAGAACTATTATTATATTGAGTAACAGAAGACATCCCGTTGCAGGCGAAATATTGAATAGTATTAGTTCAATACTTGATGAAAAAGAATATAAACTTCCGTTATTAAGAAAACCCTTCAATATTGAAAAAACAAGCTTAAAGGATTTTGCTGGTAATTACTTACTTAATGAAAACGTAAGCTTCAAAGTGTACGATTTAAATGATAGACTATTTGTTCAAATGGGGTCAAATAATGTTTATTTAGTTCCACAATCAACTAATCAATTTTATATGAAAGAAATGGACGCATCTATGAGGTTTTTGCGGGATTCAATTGGTTTGGTTGATAGAGTTGTTCTGTTGAATGGGTTTATTAATAGTGAACAAATAGCCATGCGAAAAGAATAATAAGAATCTAAGGCGTTGGTAGTTATCACTCAGATTATATATAAATGATCGTTTGGTTCGTCTTCTTGATACAAAATCTTCAAATGACCTAAGCCAAAAATCTTACTTCTAACCAGCCGAAATGAATATTACAAGTCAATCCACATCAAAAACAGCCGAACAAAAAGAACTAACCAATAACCAGTAAAGATAGCTAATCAACCAAAAACCTATCCTTTACTAAACTTTTGGGTATAAACTTTTTCTCCGTCAATTACATTCACGTAGTAAACGCCATCGGCTAGCTCGTTAATTGGCAATTGCACATTTACAAAACCTTGATTAAGCTGTACGGTATTGTCAATTATTAGTTTTCCGTTAATGTCGTAAACTTGAATAATGGCTTCATCAGAACGGCCTTCAACTTCTACATTTATAAAATCATTGGCTGGGTTAGGATAAAGGTTCAAGCCAAAGCTATTTACGTCTTCGTAAGATAATGGATAGTCAATGGTAAAGTTGTAGCGAATGTTATCACCAAAATCAGGCTCAAAGTTTTTAATAATTCTGTTGTTGGCTTCTCTAAGGGTTAAGAAACCATTACCATCATTATTGGCCCACCAAGATATTCCGTCGTCATCATAATCATATACATTTAAAGTATAACAGCCTAGGCCTAGAGATACATCTTCATTGTAGGTTGTGTTGGCAGTTAAGTTTTCTAAACTGTAAACAACGTTGCCTTGGTAGTCGGTAATTTCAAGTTTGTTTTCTGCCGGGAAATTGTTAGTTCTAAAAATAACTTTGAAATCACTAGGTAACACTTCTGGTAAATTAAACTCAGAATGGTAAATATTATTTGGGGCATATTCATCTTCCTGTCCATTTGCCTTTGTAATTTCAGCATGAAAAACGTTGATTTCTTCGTCAGCTTCTTTCCAAAAACTAGGCAATGAGTTTAAAGTAACTTCTTCAGACCCCAAGAAGGCTAAATTACCTGTCCATTCTTTTACCATAGGCTCTGTAGCATCGTTTATCCAATATTTAATGGTTGCTGAGGTTAGAGTTTCACTACCTGTATTTTGAATTATAACAGTTGGCGCATGGCAGATGGCATTATATCTGCCATAAACTATCTTTTTAGAAGGTGTTTTTACATCCATTAACCTTGCATCAACCTGATGATTGGCTTTGCCGTAAGTTACCAATTGATGATTACCAAAGTAGTTTGATGTACCCGAAGCCACTTCAACATCGTAATCAATTTCTACTGAGCTGCCTGCTTGTACCAGAGATGTAATTGAACTGCGCTGCATATCGCTAGCTGCCCCAGGGCACCAACCCGCCCTGTCGTAAACCCAAGTTCCTCCTTGTGGGTACACTGGGTTATCAGCGCATTCGGTCCATACTTCCCAAGTAAATTCTTTATCGCCATTAATAAATAGGCTATGATCTCTTGGCGTGAACTCACCTTCTTGTCCATGGCCAGTAATCACTGATCTAATTTCAAAATACTCACCGTTTTCGTCAAGCTCAAGGGTTCTTGGCGGAAAATAGCGGTTGCTATTGATTGATGCATAACCAACCCGCTGTACGCGCCATATTTGGTCAAAGTCTATAACTTCTCTAGGAGGGGTACCTACAATAAAGTGTAGGCGAATATCCATGTCCTCCATCCACTGGCCGCCATGCTCCATGGTAAGTCTTTTTTGCCCTTCAAAAATTGGTAGATAATCAGTTACGTCAAAATACCATGTTTTACCATTCTTGCCTAGGTCAAGACCAATGCCATAAGGCGTAACAAAGCTCATAATTTCAACCTTTGATGGCCATCTTCTAAAGTAATCAAGATCTGAAATTTCAATAGTACCTTCTACAGTTACAGGAATTTCGCCGTATTTGGTACTTGTATAGCCACTGTATATTATTTCGGGGTTGGCTCTCCAAAGCTGTTGTGAGCTTATTTTGTTTACTACGTCATCGCTTATCACCCCAGGGTTTCTAATAATTTCGAAAGCATCAACGCTCCGTGGTTTAACTAAAGCCGAATCAAATACTACGGTACCCACAATTGTAGTGTCATAATCGCCCTGAAGCAGGGTAATGTTAGGCCTTGTTCCTTCAATGCTAAAGAACCTATCTAGTTCATCGGCTCTTTGGCTATTCCATAAAATATTAGCATTGGCTATTGCTTTTTCAGTGGTGTCGGCCAGGTTTAATTCAAAGTTTCCGTTACCACTATTAAAAGGATAATAGGCAACCAAATTATTATAGTTAGGATGATTAGATGCTAACCTAATATTCATCCAATTGGCAATAGTTTGCTCATCAAGTGCCTTATCCCAAATTCTTAGTTCTTTAACTTGACCCTTATAGTTATTGGTAAAATTAGAATGGGCGCCTAAAATCATTTTTTCAATGTCAATCGCTTTAGTTTTACCAGTGCCTGAGTGCCATAATACGCCGTTAAGATAAATCTTCATATCGCCTGTTGTGGCATTTTTGGTAAATGCCCAATGGTTCCACTTGCCTTTGTAGTCTGATGCGTTTGCAGCCTTATTTATTCTGTCATAATTGCCACCTTCATTACCACAATCAAAATATACACTTCCATTGCTCCAAGGCAGGTGTACATTGAGTCCACGTCCACCATCAGCTGCTTCACCATAAATTACCGAATTGTTTATAGGCTGTGCATTGGCACCGTAGGTCCACATAGAAACGGTAATCTCGTTGCTAATACCACTCATTGAGCCCGTAGGAATTTCGAAATATCCATTACCACTTAGGTCTACACTATAGTTGCTGTGGGCAGCCATGCTAAGGTCAGAATTACTTGATGCCAGCTCTACCGTTTCGGTACCCACAGAGTTGTTGTAGGTAAATTCAAAAAGCAAATTATCAGTGCCATTCCAATCAAATGACCTTCTAAATTGTAGCCTATTTTCACCTTTTACAAATTCATAATTATTGAAGAAAACCTGAGTGAATTGATCTTTTTCTATACTATTTGGAGAAAGCGTATCAAAGGCAACCCCTTTAATGTTCACTTTTAAAAAGTTGAGTTTACCACTATTTAATGCCAAAAGTTTAATACCATCAATTTCACCAGCCATAAAACCGGCATTACTTAGTTCAGTTGCCGTGTAAAGCACAAATATTTTTCCAGACTTTTGGTTGCCGTTAAATTGAGTGTTTGTGTCGAGCGATGCGCTAAACAAATCAAAAGCTGACTCGGAATTGATTTTATCTACTTGCACCTTGTTGTGCTTAAAGCGGTAGTAGTTGTAGAGCGGTTTTGAAGTGTAATTAAAAGTTGTTCCATTAAAACTTGATACCGTGTAGTTTGGATGTGTATATGAAACGGAATCAATGCGGTTAGAATCATGAAAATACGTATTACATGAGATATCCCACTCACCACAACCACGGTCTCTATTATTGCTGTTTGAGATCTTAGCATTTTTACACCGCATATTGTAGCTCATGATTACTCGCTCAAAAGATACATCAGGCAGCGTACTAAAGTCTATAATGGTATCGCGAATACCAGGAGACCATTGGTTTACTCCATAAGTTTGAGAATAGTTGAATGTGCGAATAGTTATGGTATCGCCAACTTCTTGAGCAAAAGCGCCAATACTGGCCAGTAGTAAGAATAAGCTAAGTAAACGTTTCATCAATGCTAAATTACGGAAAGCGAAGGTATAGAAATGAATGATTTGCCCAATGATGCCCGTTGCCCATAACCTAGCTTTGTATCTAAATATTTACAAATGGAAGAAGCAGTTCACTGCCCCAATTGCAATTCGCCCTATGGATACCCTACAGATGGGGTGTTGTGGATGTGCCCTGAATGCAGCCATGAGTGGAACCCCAATGACACCGAAGATACTGATGATGTTATAAAAGACAGTAATGGCAATGTGTTACAAGATGGTGATAGCGTAGTAGTGATAAAAGACCTTCCGGTAAAAGGTTTTCCTAAGCCCGTAAAGGCAGGCACTAAGGTTAAGAATATTAGGCTAGTGGATGGTGATCATAACATAGATTGCAAAATTGATGGTTTTGGTGCCATGGGGCTCAAGAGTGAGTTTGTGAAAAAGGCTTAGCATTTCTCAACAACTATGTTCCGGGTTGTTTCGATCCTATCGACTCGTTTTTCTTGTCAACTTAAGCAATCAAAAAAGTCATTGGTCATGCCAAACTTGATTTGGAATATGTTCATTGATGAGAACTTCCATTGTACAGATCCTGAAACAAATTCAGGATGACGTTTAGTTTACTTTTTTGATTGCTTCTATAAGAGCAATTAAGCCAAACCAAGAAAACTCCTAGCTTTGATTCCATGCCGAACGCAAAACTCATAATAAGACTAAGCACAATTTTGCTAATGCTGCTGCCGCTTGTTGTGCGTGCAGGGCCCTTTGATACAAACGACCCACGCGATTGGGTGCCGGTGTGGGCGGCTATTTTTATTATAATTTCCATAGGCTTATTGCTTTTAACGGATCTTTTTATTTGGTTGGTTCTTCGCATCACAAAGAAAAAATGGAAGTGGCAGCGCTGGTTGCTATTCAATGTTTTGTTTTTGGCTGTTGTACCTGCAAGTATTTATGGCTTTTTCTACTACGCTGCCGAGGTGGAAGACCAATGCCGCGAAAATGCCTACACTCAGGGATTAAAAATTAGAGATAGTTTTAATTTGGAAGAAGCGAAGGTTTCTGATGCCGATTTTTATTATACCAAAGGGCAACACCAAGGCAGTGTGGTTTTGTGGCATAATGAAGATACTGTAAGTACCGAATTGTTAAACGTTGTTGATGCTGTTGAATGTTTAACACTAATAAGGATTCAGGAGAGTAAAAGCGCGGGGCAGAAAGACTAGGGTCTGATAGAAGTACGTTATATGCAAAATCAAAAAAAAAAACTTAAGTAGTGGAAAAGGTCAAATCACTTTTTTTAATTCTTCCAGAGTATTTATTGTTGATAGCAGTTGTATTTTACTGGATTTCGGCAGGCTTATTAATTAATCCAATCGCCATTGCCCTTATGGCAATTATTATCATTCAGATTATTGCAAAAAATAGAATTTTGGGTTTAGCCATACCTGGTGTTTTAATTCTTGTATGTGTTTATATGCTTTTGGCTTTATTCTCTGAGTTTAATGAATTCTCAACCTTTAATGAAGCTGCACAGAAATTACTAGTAGTAGGTTTGACCTATTTCGTTTCAACAATTGCAGTTTCTACTGTTATGATTTATAAATATGCTCAAGCAAAGCCGACCATAAAAGTATAATGAAAATCTGCATAGCTCAAACAAGGTCATTAAAAGGCCGAATCAATAAGAACATAGAGCACCATTTACAAATGGTTGAGCGGGCTGTAATTCATCATGCTGATTTAATTGTATTTCCTGAGCTTTCCATCACCAATTACGAGCCAAAATTGGCGAATGAGCTGGCAACAGATGCGAGCGATCCAGTTTTTGAACCGCTTCAAGAATTGGCCAATAGGCACCTAATATGTATTGGTGTTGGTATGCCAACAAGAGCAAAAGATGGCGTGCATATTAGCATGCTAATTTTTAAGCCAAAAGCGGCACCAACGGTTTATTGTAAACAAATGCTGCATGATGATGAACTACCATATTTTGTGTGTGGGCAGCGGCAAACCATCTTAGATTTTAAGGGCACTAAAATTGGTTTTGGAATTTGCTATGAAACCCTGCAAAGGGAGCATTTTGCTAATGCCAAAAAGCTTGGAGCCGATATTTACATTGCCAGCGTAGCCAAACCAAAAGGTGGGGTAGAGAAGGCCTACAAGCATTTTCCAAAAATGGCCGCTGAGTTTAATACACCTATTTTAATGAGCAATTGCATAGGCCCATGCGATAACTTTATTGGCACTGGCCAAAGTGCTGTATGGAGTGAAAATGGTGAAATATTAGCGCAACTTGATGGTGAGAATGAAGGCTTGCTGGTATACGATTCAAACACAATACAGGTAGAAAAAGAGCAACATAAGATAGAAAAGGGAAATTCTAATGATCTCGATAGGCTTTTTAATATCTATTTAAAAGGCAAAGCAGACCTAGAGCAAAAAGGAATTTTTCAATGGACCAATAATTATCCTACACGTTCAATTATTCAAAGTGATATAGAAAACGGTGTTCTTTACGTGCTAAAAAATGGTCTTGAAATTTTGGGTGCAATAAATATTAGCGAAGAACAAGAACCAGAATATGAGCAGGTAACTTGGGCTTTTAATTCAACCAAGATTTTGGTGATTCATAGGTTGGTAATTGATCCGAAGTACCAGAATAATGGCTACGCCAGAATGCTAATGGATTTTGCCGAAGACTATGCTTTAGAAAACCAATACACATCAATTAGGTTAGACGCTTACACTCAGAACAAGAGAGTGCTAAAGTTTTATGAAAAGCGCCAGTATTTTATACGTGGTAGCGTTAATTTTCCTGGTCGAGAGTATCCATTTTATTGTTTAGAGAAGGAGATTAAAACCTTTAGGCCTTAATTCTGAAGTCACTTTCTACTTTAAGCCTATTAGTGGATTAAAAGTAATTTGTAAAACATATAAATTCGTAAGTAACAGCTGCACTTATAAACTGTTTGAAATAGAAGACTTGACAGATTAGAAATTAAAAGAAAATGGACCAAAATAAAATTGCACAGTTAAGCGACACCGAACTAAGGGCTGAAGCAAAGAAGATTAAACCATCGCCATGGATTGATGCATTTTTCATTGGATTTTTGGTAGGAATAATTATTTACGGGGTGGCCGCTAATACTTGGGGATTGGTCACTCTAATTCCACTATTTTTGATTTATTTACTTCTAAAAAAGTCAAAAAAATATGAAGCTCTTAAAAAGGAAATGAAATCACGAAATTTGGACTAAGGATTAAAAGCTTTTGAGCATGGCCAAGAACAAAACAACTGAAAAAAAAGATGTGAGCGTAAGCGACTTCATAGAATCTTTTGTAGATCATGAGCAAAAGAAAAAAGACAGTTACAAACTAATTGAGCTAATGACTGAGTGGAGTGGCTATGAGCCTAGAATGTGGGGCCCAACCATTATCGGATTTGGGAGTTACCATTATAAATATGCGAGCGGACATGAAGGGGATGCTCCGATTTTGGGTTTTTCACCCCGCAAGGCAAAGTTTTCGTTTTATGTGTACTCTGCAACTGAGAAAAGTGACAAACTGCTTGAATCGTTTGGTAAGTTTAAGATGGGTAAGGCCTGCATTTATGTAAACAAACTGGCCGATATTGACATTAAAATTCTAGAACAGCTTTGCCAAGAAACCATTGCTTACCTAAATGAGCACCACGAATGCGGCGCTTGTAAACACTAGATTTAATTTATGATTAAAGGAGAAGTTTGGTTAGAGAAAGCATATAAAACCTTTGCTTATGAAGGGCCTACTGGCTTAAAAGTAGAACGTTTGGCAAGAGAAGTTGGTAAAAGCAAATCTTCGTTTTACCATCATTTTGCCGATTTAGATGTATTTACAGAGCATCTATTGGATTATCATTACAATATGGCAATTGAAATGGCCAATAGAGAAGCAAATGCTAAAGATGTAGATGAGCTTATTGAAATAATAATTGAATTTAAATTGGATTTATTATTTAATAGACAACTTAGAATACATAGAGAGAATAAAGATTTTGAAAAGTGCTTTTGCGCCATTAGTGCATATTCATTACCAAAATTATTGGGTGTTTGGAAAAAGATAATCGGTCTTGAAGACCAAAGCTATTTGGCAGAAATGGTGCTTAACTTAAGCATTGAGAATTTCTTTTTACAAATAACTGATGAAACCATTAATAACAATTGGCTTTCGAATTACTTTCAAAACATAAAGCTCATGGTTGCACAATTTAAAAAGTCAAACAAAAATTTGGAATTGAACGATACCGTCTAAAATGGAATAAAAGTACCAACTAGGTTTGCTCAATAATTAATTTAATTATGGCAAATCAAATCATTCCATTCTACAGATCTATTACCTTTCAAAAACAACATTTATTATTTAGTGCCTTTGTTGTTGGCTCATTTGGTCCCGTATTCTTTTTAGGAACTATGCTCCAAACTTCCGAGCCGGCACGTTGGACATTAGATTTATTAAGCTGGCCAATTGACCAGGTGCAAGTTTATACCGAACCCACAACACGTTTTTTGTCGGCCCTTACAGGTGGTTTTTTATTTGGTTGGGGTATTACTATTTTGTTTTTATCAAAGTTGGCCTATTTAAAGGCACCAAATGAAGTAAGGTTATCTGTTTTATATGGTACACTGGCTTGGTTCGTTTTAGATTGTAGTGGTTCTGTTGCATCAGGAAATGCCAGTAATGTGCTATTTAATTTTCTAATTCTGCTTTTGGCAGTTGGCCCTTTATGGTTTAAACCAAAGTTTAAATAATGACGATATTTCACCTTGCCATTGCCTGTATTACAGTTCACGAGCTTGATGCTATACGATGTAAAGAATGGCGAATTTTCCCTTTGTTGTCCCGGCTTCAAGATAAAAATGGTTTCATTATTTTCACCTTACTACATATTCCGCTATTCTATTGGGTTTTTAATCAAATGCAAGGCGAGAATATTGAGTTTAGGTTGCTGTTTGATGCCTTTTTGATTATTCATTTAGGATTACATCTAATACTGAGAAAGCATGCAAAAAATGAGTTTAGAGACTGGTTTTCTTGGTTAATAATTATTGCAGCCGCTTTTTTTGGAGCATTAGACCTAAGCATTTATATGATAGGTTAGTTTATTTGAAAGATACTTGAGCAAATTTCTCGGCTAAATACGGAGCGTTTGCCAACCAGCTATCATTTGATAATGCAATTTCGTGTTGTCCAAAATTTAGTTCATCTTCAGCCTTATCATTTTCTCCCATTGTAAACCGAGTAAACTCAAAAAGGGGCTTTTTGATTTTGGCGGTATTTAAAAGCTCAATCTCAATTATAAAGGTTCCTGGTTTGTACTTTTTATCAGGGTTAAAAGGCTCTAAGCGGTGTAATATTTGGTGCAATTGATGTAAAGTGTCAGAAGATATATGGGCCGCTCTATTCCAAGAAATAAGCTGCTCGTTTTTTGTAACTACATAATCGTTTTTAGCGTGAAACGTTTTTACTTCATTAAGCAGCTCTTGCATGTTTTCTGAATTTTCAAAGCCGATGTATTTATAGAAATAACTCTGAATTTTTATGTCGTTTTTGTAATTGCCACCTTGGCAACCCACTATAATTAGAACTGACATTGAAAAAAGAAGAGCTTTCATTTCTAATAGCTTTTTACACTTAAGCCAAAGGTAAGTAGGCGATCGTTTTGCTTTTGCCCTTCAATAACAATGCTCTCATATGTGCTTAGGTAGTTTATTTTAAAGTTAAATCGCTTGGTAAGCATAAGTTCAAGTCCCAAATCGGCTTGCCATCGGTAGTTATTGCTTTTGTTTAAAGAAGGTTGAATGTAGCTCTCGTGACTAAGTGTTATCCTTTTGTCGTAGAGTTTGTATTTGCCATTAACCCAAAGAGTAGCCCTAAATGTATTAATATCGTTAGAGCCGTTGTATTCTTCAAGGTTGAATTGCGAACGTCTAAATTCAGTTTCTTCATACTCGCTTGATAGTGATATTTTGAGCCATGCATCTTTTTGTTCAAGTACTTGAAAGGTAATACCGGTTCCTACAAGATAACGCAAGGCAATTTCTCTACGAAAATTAGTAGTGGCAATGCCAATGAGCTGAGGGTAGATTCTTTTTTGGGGTTGAAAGTATAAGAAGTTTAGAGATAGTAAATCTTGGTCTGCTTTTACACCGCCAAAAGCTTGATATACATATGAGTTTACCGTTTTAAGTACCCAGTTATTAAAGGTGGTAAAGCTGAGTTCAGTTTTTGTTCTAAATATTACGGTTTGTACATTGCCTCCTTGAAACATTCCTGTAACCGATAGTCCTGCTTCGGTTTTTAATGAATCACTCTCGTTGGTTTGACCAAAAAGTGCGAGCGGCATTAGAAAAACTAAAAATACTAAGTGTTTCATGCTTCAAATCACAAGTTTAGTGTTGCAAAATTGTGTATTTATAATTGATGAAAAGTGGTCTAAAGCACTATAACTAAATTTTTTTTTGATTTTTATTGTTGGTTGAAAACGTCCATATTGATGCAGTAAGGCCCTTTTTTCTTTAGGTTATGTGCTTTTGGCTTTAAGTGTTGAATAAAAAGGGTGTAATGAATCATTGAACATCTACACTAACTAAGAAAACATTTAGCCAAATGACAATTGAACAAGCAATAGCCTATTTTGAAGATATGAGCACCTTAGCAACTAGTAAATCACGTAGAAAACTATATGACCAGTTTGTTTCTGTATTAAAAAACCTTGAGTCAAAAAAGTTTTTAAGTGGCCATATAGAAGAGCTTGAGAAAAAGATTGAACGAATTAAGTTAGCTTGTGAAGCGGATCTAAATCAAAAAGATCTAAAAAAGCAGCTTCACGGCTTTTTATCTTATCTAAATCAAAGATTCGGATTTGTAAAAAGTGGTTATTATACGAATATGGGCATAGTTTTAGGTGTTATTATAGGTACTATGGTTGGCACATTAGTATCAACTATGTTTGAGCGATCTGCGGGTATAGCTTTGGGCAATACCTTTGGGTTCATAATTGGATATATGATAGGATATAGGCTTGATGTACAGGCACAAACAGAGCAAAGACTTGTATAAGAATTTAGTCATTCATTTATAAAGAAGCATTGAGTACCGATTTTTATAATACATTTATTATTCCTTACACGGCCATTATAGTCAAAATATGTAGGGCCTATACGAGCACACAAGAAGATTTTGAAGACTATTATCAAGAAGTATGTTTGCAAATTTGGAGAAGTAGAGATAGGTTTAATGGTCAATCTGAATGGTCTACTTGGGTATATAGGCTCACTCTTAATGTATGCATGACACTTCTAAAAAAGAGTAAGAATAAGCAACAAGAGTTTGCATCAGACTATTTACCCCTAGAGGCCACAGAAAACTCTCAGGCTTTTGCAAATGAATCGCTAAATATGCTTTATGATGCCATAAGGCAACTATCAGAAGTAGATAGGGGGGTGATTTTACTATATCTTGAAGAAAGACCTTATCAAGAGATTGCAGACATAATAGGCACAAATGCCAACAATATTGGGGTACGTATTAAAAGAATAAAACAACGATTAAAGAAGATATTAGATGGAAAAGTCAATTGAATCAATTTGGAAGAACAATAAAAGCGAAAGTCAAAGTATAAAAACGCCAACTTTAGAAGATTTGCAAAAACTCAAGTCGCAGCATGTGGTAGACAAATTTGAAATGACCTTTAAGGTGAATATTAAGGCTATTCTTATTGGCTCAATAATATTCTTAGGGCTATCGTTTTTAATAAGAACGCCTTATACAGGCATAAGCTTTTTCTTTTTAGCTAATGCCTTTGCCTATTTTAATTATAAGCTCATGCAGGGGCTGTACAAAATTGATAAGAACGTAAGCAGCTATGATTACTTAAAATCATTTGACAATTGGCTTAAAGAGATGGTGTCAATTAACACCAAGATTCATCGGTTTCTTTATCCATTATTCATTTTCTTTATGTTTTTGGGATTTTGGTTAGGATCAATCGGCGGCGATATACCAGGTCAAGTTTTTGCTAATGAGTTTATGGAACAGTATCCTGATATACCTACTTTGTTTAATGTGCCATTTTTTATTCCTGTAGGTCTAGGTGTTATTATGCTTACACTAGGGGTACTGGCCAAGGTAATTTACAAATGGGATTACAATGTAATTTATGGCAGGTTAACTAAAAAACTGAGTGCTTTAATTTTAGAACTAGAAACACTTAGAGCTGAAGTGCATTAAGAATCAAAAGCGCATAAGAACTTAGGCATGCTAAGATTTTTCTAGGTTTTTTACATTTTTCCTGCACTACGCCAACTTTAACACAAGTGAAAAAATTGCTCCATGAGCGGTAGTATGTGCTGATAAATCAAATGTTCAAGGCGATTAATGTGGCGTACAGATCGGAAAAGGCATATTTATTTCCTAAGCGGTTGTAACTAAATTTAGCCTTGAGCGTAACACTATCAAACACCAACAAATCATAATCACAAAACAACATCAACATGAAAACCACCATCAAAACACTTTTACTATTGGCTGTAGCTACTTCTCTTACACTTACAAGTTTTGCACATAAATCAAACAACACATTAAGCAACTACTTTGTAAAAATAGAGATCAACGACTCTCTTGAGAATGAGAAGGTAAAAACGGCAAATAGCAATAATGAAGAAAAACTTGAAGTACTTTTTAAAGCAGAGAAAATGCCAGAATTTAATGGCGGAACAAAAGCTCTTGTCAAGTATTTAAAAAAGAATGTAAACTATCCTCAAGTTATTAGAGAAAGTGAGATTGAAGATAAAATTTATGTGCAATTTGTTGTAAACCCTGATGGCAGCCTAAGCGATATAAGTGCGCTTACAGGCAAAAACAAAACATTGAAACAAGAAGCAGTTAATGTGGTAAGTGAAATGCCAAATTGGACACCGGCAGTTGATAAGGGAGTGAATGTACCCGTAAGACTGATTTTGCCAATAAGCTTTGTCTTAAAATAATAACACCAACAACCAAAAAAGAAAAGCCGATTAGTTAATAATCGGCTTTTCTTTTTTACCATAAAAATTACCTATTGGTTTCAAGCCTATAACAATCACACTCTTCACAGGCCTCTTGGGTTTCAAAGCCAAGCGGTTCACATCCGCTGTAACTTCTTTTGCTGCAGGTACCCGTACTTTCATCATAAATCCAACTGCTCCAAACCGCTTGGCACGCTGTCGGGTTGTTCTCTGGCGATTCTTGACATTTAGAAAACGCAGGTGCATCATCGCAATTATTGCTATTACAAGCGTTAAATAAAAATGAACTAAGAATCATGGTTGAAAAAAGAAAATGTTTCATGGTACTTGAATTACGTTACCAAAACGTTATAAATTCTATTACGGTTGCAAGCCTTAGTTTTTGGTTTTCGCCAGTTCTTGTTTGGCCACATACCTTCCAATTTCATAAAGCTCTTCAGCCTTAAAAAAATCGAAAGTATTGGCTGATTTATTTGATATCTTAAATACCTTATCAGGGTTGTGAAATTTTATGGCTTGTATGGCATTAGCATTTACAACTACATTAATCGTGTCGTTTATTAAATCAAAATAGCCCAAAGAATCACTTTTCTTTCTTGCAGGCATTAGCTTACCTATCATTTCAGTAAGTTCTGCCATGCGTTTCTGATAAGCGCTTTTTTTGGTGTTTTCTTTTTCAGGTTCACTTACGGCAGGTAATAAATTGGGGATCTCAGCATTTACATTAACTGCAAAAAGCATATCATTATCATGTCTTTTTACATGATCTAGGGGTAGGTTATTAAGTATACCGCCATCTACTAAATGGCCTTCCTCTGTTTTTACAGGTGTAAGTACAGTGGGTATGGCAATTGATGCTCTAATGGCTTCGAACAAACTGCCTGAGGTAAAAACAACTTCGGTTTGTTTATCAATATTTGTGGCAACGGCACTATAATCAATAGATAAGTCTTCAATGTTTGCATCTTGGGTAAATCGCTTTATGGTATTTAATACCCGCTCGCCTTTTACAAATCCGGCACCGCCTAATATGGTAAAGTCAACCAAACGAAAAACCGCGGTTCTATCAAGTTTAAACAACCACTCTTTAAACGCATTAAGCTTGTTGAGCGCATAAATCCCTCCAACAACCGCACCCATTGATGTACCAGAAATAGATTTGATGTTATATCCATGTTCTTCTAAAACTTCAATAACACCAATGTGTGCAATACCTCTGGCTCCTCCACCCGAAAGTACCAATGCAACATCTTTTGACATGAGGCTTTCTTTTTTACAACTTTATCAAATTAAAGGAACAAATAAGGGGCAAAAGCATAATTTAACTTCCTTTGCGCGATGAAAATCGTTCACTTGTTAATCGCAGTAATTGCGGTGTTTATGGTTTCGTGTTCAGGAAGCCAATCGAGCTCAAATTCTGAACCGGCAAAGGATACTATAACTACGGCAAGCGGTTTAAAATATTTCTACTTAAAGCGAGGCGAAGGCCGTCAAATTGAAAAGGGCTGTGAAGTAAAAGCATATTTAGATCTAAAAGTGAAGGATTCAACAGTATGGAATACTGATGGTTTGCCAGATTCTGTATTTGCCTATTTTGTTGGTTATGATAGACTTATTAAAGGGTTTACTGAGATTTCATATTTACTAAGAGAAGGCGACGAAGTGGTAGCCATTATGCCAGACTCATTGGCCTATGGTGAAAAAGGTTCGCCAAACTTTGTGCCGCCAAATGCTACAATAGCTTACAACCCAATGAGAATTGTAAGCGTTTCAGAACCAAAGCTATCATTAAGCGAAGAGCTTTATAAAGTAATGGAAACAGAAGGGCTTGAAGGTGTAAAGTCGCTTTATACTATTGCAAGCACAGTAGACTCAGCAAAATATGTGGGAGGCCTACTAGAAGTGTTTAAACTTTGGGAGCAACTCACAGTAGATGAAAAGCACGAAGACGCAGCAGATGTTGCAACTTACTTTGGTAATAAAGAGAATGAGATAAGGCTCAGATACAGTGCAATTCTATCCTACGAATACATGGGCAATTATACCATGGCCCTCGATAGCCTAAAAATGATTGCTGAAATAGCACCTGGTATTCCTATTGTTCAGCAAAAAATGATGGAACTTCAAATGAAGATTCAATCAGATTCGGCTTCGGTGGCAGAGTAAAAGCTACTCAAAATATTCTCGTAAGAGTTCGAAAGAAGCATCAATTTCAGCTATTATTGGTGCGGCTTCTGAAACTGTAGCAGCGGCATTTAAATCTTTAAGCATACCCAAATGTGGTTCTAGCCATTTGTGTAATTCAACGTGACTATCACCTTTCATAGTACAGCTTTTAATCATATTTTCGGTTTCTGCCTTTAACGATTTACCAAGTTCAGCGTAGTCTGATAATGCCGCTTCATTATATTCATCAATGGCCATTTCCATGTTTTCTACATTGGCCATTAATTCAGCCTGCATTTTCCACTTCTCTCCATTATTAAGGGTCATTTCCTTAACCACTTTATGTTCGTGTGCATGTTCGGCATGCTCAGCATGGTTTTGTTGGTGATTATGTTCTGTTTGATTTTTGCAGCCTGTGGTAAAAATAAACGCGGCAAAAAATGAAAATTTTAATGAGCGAAATAGCATGGTGTTTTAATTAATTTGAATCGAAATTACTTCAAATTCAAGAACTTTGGTAAATGTCAAATACTTCACAGATTATAGAAGAACGCAGTAGGGATATCGGTGACTTTCTGGTAGGTCGTTTGCTTCCATTTAGAAAGAAAAGAATGGTAGGGCCTTTTATTTTTATTGACCATATGGGGCCATCAGAAGTTGGGCCAGGTAAATACATGGATATTGGTCAGCACCCTCATATTGGTTTAAGCACACTCACTTATTTGTTTGCAGGAGAAATTATGCATAGGGATACCGTCGGGAGCAACCAACGAATTACGCCAGGGTCAGTAAACTGGATGACAGCGGGAAAAGGGGTGGTACACACTGAAAGAACACCACAAGATCATAGAGCAGATGGTAAAGTTAGAGAAGTACATGGCTTCCAAATCTGGGTGGCGTTGCCAAAAGAAAAAGAAAATATTGACCCAGCTTTTCAGCATGTGGCTAAAGAAGAGCTGCCAAGGTGGACTGAAAATGGAGTTGATTTTACACTTGTTGCCGGAGAAGCTTATGGCAAGGTTTCTCCAGTTAATGTTTACAGCCCGCTTTTTATGCTTGAGCTAAAGAATGAGAAGCAGTCTAAATTTTCTCTTAACAGAAATGCCAAAGGAGAAGTAGGGATTTGTGTGGTAAAAGGTTCTGTTACCGCATGTAATGAAAAAATTGTAGCAGGTAATATGTTGGTTTCAAAGGTTGAAGATGCCTGCGATATTACTATAAATGAGAATAGCCATTTATTATTATTTGGTGGTGAACCTTTTGACGAGAAACGATTTATTAACTGGAATTTTGTGGCTACAAGTAAGGATCGCATAAATGAGGCGCGTGAAATGTGGAAGAATGGCGATTTTGAACTTATTACCAATGGAGGAAACGTGGTGCCTTTGCCATAGTATAAATTCAAACTTATGAAAGTGTTGCTATTGGGAGCCACAGGTAGGCTAGGGAAAGAACTTGTTATAAAGCTAAATGCTGAAAAGGTAAACACGGTTGCCTTAGTTAGAGATACGTCTAAGATTAATGTATCTTTTGATTATGTGCGTTTTGTAGAAGGAGATCCAAATAGTTTAGACAATTTAAAAAGAGCAATTGATGGCTGTATTATGGTTATTACCACCTTAAATATTTCACGAGTTAGTGATTTTCCATGGTCAAAGCTGAGGGCCCCAAAAACACTACTATCTGATACTATGCGTAATCTAATTCTGCTCGCAAAAGAGAATGATGTAAAAAAGATAATAACGGTATCGGCTTGGGGTGCCAATGAATCAAAAAGCCAATTACCTTTTTGGTTTAGGTGGACTATCGATTACAGTAATATTAGCTACGGTTATTTAGATCATGAAAGGCAAGAAACATTACTAATGCAATCTAATCTAGACTGGACAATTATTAGGCCGGTAGGGCTAAGCAATTCTCAACAAGCTAAAGCTGCTTTTGCTTCGGTAGAATCTGAAGTAAATGGGTATATAGTTAGCCGTAAAAGTATTGCCAATTTTCTCGTTGAGAATATGGAAAATGAAGATTATAACAGGGAAGTTGTAACTCTTTCTTAGCTACTCAAAGGTCAATTCTCCAAAAACACTTGAATTCGTGTAACCTTCATCATTATTAATTCCATGGCTACTTTTTGAACCCATAAAATTCTCTCTTTGCTTATTTCCATCATTGTCACCGTAAGCTATTGAGAATCCAATTTTCTTACCTTTTAAGATAGAGACTGGCGTATTTTCTCCATTTTCATCAAACGTGTCATCATAAAGCTTTAAGGCAATTTCCCATAAATAGGTATTACTTTCATTTGTTCTAACAACATCTACATGATCATCAAAAAACACTGTTTCTTCAGCTGTATTTTTATCTATTGCATGGCCTTCGGTAGATATATGGTATGCAAAAGCTTGGTGGTTAAATTTATGATCACCACCTGATTGGTTTTCATCAACAAACACTTCTACATAGTCGCCGCGCCAATAATTATTAACTCCATCTTGTAGCGTAGGATTCAAAACATCATCAACAACTTCAACCAACATGTATAGGTTTTCGCTATCCCAAGCCAGCTTAAACTTGCCATAATAGTCAATGGTGTCAGGGGTACTACCCATCCATTTGTAATTCATACCATACCAAGGTTCAGTAGCCCAAACATCATCATTAGCTAGGCCATCTATGGTTATTGCATTAGAAGTTTCAATGGCTTTTACTACACCATCATAATCTTCCAAAATTGTATTGTTAAACTCTACAGTTTCTTCTTCTTTCTCTTCCTCTTTTTCCGTTTCTTCTTCGTCGTTATTTGAATCGTCATTATTGCAAGCGCTTACCCCCATACTTACAATGATAGAAACTATAATAATTGCGGTGGTAGATCTAAGTTTAATAAATGATTTTAGCATTCCTGGTTTTTAAATTCTCTATGTGTTCTTTTACTTTAAAAGTCTTTGGCTCAAAGGCTTGATCTCTTTGCCTAGTATGCTTTTGTCTTTCAATACTACGCGCAAATCTTCTAATACTGTCTTCGCAGTCTAAAATTATTCCTGGTACTGGCATGCTTTTCCCATTCTCGTCTTTGGCCACCATTGTAAAGTAAGAAGAGTTGCAGTGCTTTACAAAGCCTTTTTGAATGTTTTCGGATTCAACCCTTAAGCCAACAACCATTGAAGTGCGTCCCGTATAATTTATTGAAGCTTTGAGGGTAAGCAATTCCCCAACCTCAATAGGGTTTAAAAAATCGACCTTATTTACTGAAGCGGTTACGCAATAATGCCCAGAGTGTTTCGATGCGCAGGCAAAAGCTATCTGATCCATTAAATTTAGAATAAAACCGCCATGAATTTTACCACTAAAATTGGAATGCGATGGCAACATCAATTGGGTCATTGCAATTTGAGAGTCTTCTATTTTTTTAAATTCCATACTAATACTTATTCATATTCATGCCAGCACTTATGTCCAGAAGGGAAAAGTCTAATTGAGTCTAATTCTACATCAAATAACTCATTAAATGGCTGTTCATCTACCATGTAATCTGTTTTTAATGAAAAGGGGTTTCCTATGTCTCCTTTGTACATCTTTTTAATGATTTGAGAGTCTGATGGAATTTTTTCATCAAAGTGAATTGTAAAGTGTTCAAAAGGAGCATTTGAACGTGAATTTTTATAAATGAGAAACTGAACATTTACGTTGGTTAGTACATGTTTACTACTGTTAATTACGGTTAGGTCATAATAATAATTCCCGTTTTCATCTTTTTTAAATCGTCTGTTCGTTTCATCTATGAAAACACTATCACAAGGAGTCCCATTACCGCCATTACTAGAAATTATTTGATGTTTGGTCGTTTCTTTACAGCCAAAAACTGCTAACCCCAAAGTTAAGATTACGATGATTTTGTCTTTCATGTTTAATTGAAGGTTCTAACAAACTTAACATCTTCATCTGCCGCCATGCCATTAGGATTACAACCAGAAACACCTTCAGGTATTGCGATACCTAAATTTTCATAATATTCTTTCCAAAACTCTAGAGTTTCGCCCTCGCTTTTAAAGGTCATTGGTTCCATATTAAAAACCTTGTATTCGGCAAAGGCTTCATGAATTAACTGAGAACAGTAAAAGGCCGTATCAGTGAGTAAATATGCATGATTGTAGGGCAGGCCCACATATTTGCTAATTTTTTCTAGGCCTTTATCTATTTGAGAAGGGATCAATTTGGTTCTGTACAAATCAATACTATTTCTATTTGCAGACTCTTCTATCATAAAGTCTTGAATGCTTCTTATGGCCACTCCTTTTTTAGGAGTAGCGTCAATAACAAACAGGGAGTCACCAATTTCAAAAACAAGGGCAACATGGGAGTAATCTTTAGCCTTTTCGTTTTCAGTAACATTGGTAATAGCATTACCTAAGTCGCTACCACTTGAACCAACAAAAAGTAGGTCGCCGTGTTTTATTTCTACTTCAGTGCTGCAAGAGTAGAAAGTGCTACCAATCAGCACTGCTGTGATGCAAAAACTAAAAATTGGCTTCAAAAAGGTTGATTTTCTCACTTCGCAAAATTTCAGGTGCTAAATTAAACCATTGCTTGGCTTCGTTTAATATCCAAGCATCAGAGCTCACCACAACGTGTTCTGATTTAGCTAAAACTTTATCAGGATTAAAAACGAGCTCAACCTGCCAATTATAATTATTTAAATCAGCAATTTCAAGTAATAACATTTTTAGCCGCCCACTATTAGAGATTGGTTGGTCTAAGTACCAGATAATTTCTTTTACACCAAGTCGAGTAAATGTATTGCCTGCCATAATTAAGCCTTTATGAGTGTGCTTTACCTTTTTATAAGTGCCGTGAACACAAGAAAGGTCGCGATAACAGCCATCTAATCCTTTGAAAATGTATGCTTCTGATAGGGCGCTTTCTAAGATTATTATGAGATTGAAGCCATCAATTACAATGGTTTTTCCTTGAATGTTTTTAAGCTCTTTAGACTTTCTAATTTGAAGATCTGAGTTTGACGCAGACATTCCCTGAACGGCCTTTTGTTGCCTTACATTAAGTTTATACCTGTTACCTACCAATTGCAATGCCGATTTTTCAGCATAGTGTCGCTCAAGAAGAAAGCTAAGATCAGCCACAGCATTTTTTATCGCTAATTGTTGTTCTTTTACTCCAAAGAGTTTATCGTCATTAGCTACTTTACCACGGCTTCGGTTTTCTGACCCCATATTTACATTCTTAGTCCAATACCCAAAATGTGGGGTGCTAGCATTTGCCCATTTAGTCTAATTTTTATTTTAATCATTACTATTTACGTGTTTTTCACTTATAAAAAGGTGCTAAATGCGATTTTTAAGATCGTAAAACCCTAGGGTATAAAATGTTTGGGAGTTTTTATTGCTCGGTTAAACTATTTTTTGATAACTTGATGAAGAGAAGATCCAAACTCTGTATCTATCTTCATCAAGTATATACCATTTTTTAAGTTGTTTAAGTCAATTACATTTTGAGTTGTGCTTCCTATAATTACTATTTCACCTAGAGAATTATAAATTGTAAAATCAAAGGTATCATAGTTACCATTTATAAATATTTTCTCGTGTGCGGGGTTTGGGAAAACTTGTAAGTTTTCATCGTATTTATCAAATAGCCCTAAAGATTCTTCAACTTGAATTTCTGTTTCAATTGTCGCACAACCTTTATTATCAATACCTGAGAGAACTACTCTTGCAGGATAGTTTTGCCAAATAACTGTAATACTTGTTTCTGAACTATCAATAATGTTTCCTCCTTCAACAAACCAACTTAATGAATTCAGCTCAGTGGTTGATGATGCTGAATAAATATAAGCTTCTCCCTTTTTTGTAGTAGTTTCTCCCTGAATACCGACTGTATTGGGTTTGGGTATGTTTATTGAAAATTTATAAGATCCTGAATCATTGCTAGCTTGTGATATCAAAATAATTTTGTGTTCTCCGGCATCTGAAAAGGTATAACTGATATTTGAGCCTATTAATGTGTCTTTAGAGTCAACAATCCAAGTAGAGTTAATAATTTGATTACTAAAAAGAGTTGAACTATCTAAAAATGTGAATTCATCTTCAAGGCAATAACCTGTAAACTGTACGCTAGGTATATATTCTCCTAGGTTCAATTCATAAAATGTTTTGAATCCTTTTTTAGTGGTTGTAAAATATAGAAAGTTATTGTTTGCAACCATGTTTGAAGGTGTGCTTGAAAAGTCACCTTTATTAAGGTCAAGTAGTAAGCCTGACTTACTTTCAGTTCCATCGGTTGCAAAAAGTTCAGATCCAAATTCAGGAGTTGTAGCCATAAAATAAATTAAGTTTTTAGCCTTAATATATCTGAACCCCTGTAATGGACCTCTGTATTGGCAGTAATAGGCATTCTTTTGAAAGTCGTCTTTTCCAGCTATAAATTCTTTTAGAATTTCAATTTCTTCAGTTTTGAGATCTAAAGTATAGAGCACATCTCCTTTTGCCATTGAATATGCAGAGAAAATCAATTTTCCATTTAAAATGCCATAAGGGTTCATTGTTTGGTAGCCATCAGAGCGATAACTGCCATAATTTTTTATGAGCTTTAATTCATTTTTTGTAGAATATATTCTGCCATCAGTTGTGCCGAAAAGTTTACTTTTTTCATCCAAAGTAATTAGAGAAAACATATTTCCCTGTTCTTTGATAAGCTGTTTTGTTATACCGTTATAGGTAATTGAATATATGTGCCCATCGGAATATCCTGTATAATGTATAATGGTATCACCTAATATAATAAGGTTCGATGTTCCTGTTATTGACTTTCCACCAATTTGGTTACCCAATGAATCATAAATGTAGTAATTATTGGAATTGTCCCTAACCTTAAAGTACATGCCTTTATCAATTACTTCTCCAGAGCCTTTATCACTAATAGTAATCATTTTATCACCATTGTAACGATATGTTTTATTGTCATAAATTAGTGTGGCGTATTTCCCGTTTTTACCAAAATATACTGAAGAGCCAAAATTTTGCTCAAATACTAACTGAGGAACTCCATTAGTAAATTTGTGTATTTTCAGAATCCAACCTTCGGCTTCATAAGCATAAAGTTTACCGTTAATCTTAAAATAGTCTAATTCTTCGTCTAAATTAATCCACTCTTCGGTTTTACGGAGGTAAAGCCTTGGATAATATTTTGATGATAAATCTTCAAACATTAAATAACCACCATCAAATGCAATTGGCTCAACACGAATATTTGGATAAAGTGAAAAAGATCGTTTCTTCAATTTAGTCGAAGCTGCCACAACAAGCCGTTTTTTGTCGTAATCATAAGTGGCCAAAGTTCCTAGACCATTGTCAACCGAGTAATTTATAAATATGTTGTCTTCAAAGTAATTAAAACTACTTAGGTCATGTTTTGGAAGCTCTAGATCAGTTAGATTTTCTTTTATGGTTGAAAAAACCAATATTTGACCCTTACTGCCTAAATCTTGTTTTATTATAATATTATCTTCAACTACTTCTATGTCAAAAGAAAAGGATTGGAAAGGTTTTCGAATATTATAGGAAATGCCATCGTGATAAATGGCATAGGTTTCTTCATTTGTGGTATAATCTTTAGAGCCAATTACAGTGGTTCCACCCTCTTGTTTTACAGAGAATTGAGCAGAAGATGGTCTCCCTTTTAACCGTTGAATTTTTTCAGTTTTAAGGCTAAAATGGTATACATCGAAATATCCATCTTTTCTGTTTTTTAAAAGTAAAAGACCGTTTTCATTGGTTTTGTACATGGCATAAATGCTATCTACTTCAGGGAAACTTTTAAAGTTCCCTTGAGAGTAAACTGTTAATATGTTTTTTCTGGCTGCGTCAACACTAGTTAATCTAAAGGCTATATAATCATCGAAGAACTCAACATTTGTGATATGCTCATACATTGAAACAGGAAGAGAATCGTTGGATGTATTTATATATTCTTCTTTTGATAGATCAAACTTTCGATTAAAAACATATGCATTTTCATTTCGATTGATATTGCAAAAGTTTCCTTGATAAATTGGGAGATTTTCATTTGAGAAGTAGTCTGCGAATAAATCTTTAACTCCATTTGAAATTAGTGAATACTTATTTTCACTTGCATCGGAAAGAGTTTCAACGGTATTTACATAAAGCCGATTATTCCTAAAATAGAATTTTTCCAATCGAGAGTTGGAGATGTTTTGTTGATTTGAGTTAACAATGCGATTTGCTAGATTATTTTTATTGATAATTGCAACTCTTGATCCTTTCAATGGATCAATAACCTCATAAAAAATGAATCTCTCATTTTCTCCAAGAACAGTAGCCGGGTTACTTGATGTGCCGTATAAGAGATATTCTTCATTATTTAGTGATTTGGTAATATTAAACTTATCTATGAGCCTTGCCCCAGTTTCAAAGCGTCCAATTAAAAATGAGTCTCCTTCCCAAACTATAGTGTTACCATTAAATCTCTTAGAATAGTTCGTTACATATTCATGTAATGTTAATTTATTGGTTGAGTAGTTGAATCTAAAGAATGAATCATTAACAGAAAATACAATATCTTCATTAATATTAAAATGAGTTGGGTAATTGAAAAATTCAACGGAAGATCTAGCATCCATTGACCTTATTTCTGTTAGCTGACCGTATGAAGTAAAAGTCAATATAATACCCACAAAGAGTAGAAATTTTTTCATAACTTAAATTTTAATCCAAAAGTATATAATACCAGTTTAAATTTTAAATATTTGGAATTTTACTCGCTTGATAAGCTTTTTTTGGAGCTTAAAAAATTGGGTGTAGCGCCAATTTTTATGCCTAATCTCTTTTATTTAAGTTAAATAGCCCCCTTAATTTCTAATTGATTAAAGATGTACAGTTTAAATCCTTAGTCCAATACCCAAAATGTGGGATGGTAGCGTAGGCAAACCAACATCTGGCTTTATGAGCGGTGTCATTCTATGGATATAATGTAGTGTCCATCTGCCTTTGCCAACCCTGGCAAGTACATCAAAATTTACAGGATTAAAGTAAGTTATACTTCTATCGAAAGTTTTTACATCTTCTCCGTTGGAATCAGGGTTTTTAATCATGTGTACGTTTCTAAAATTCCAATCAAAGTTGAATCCAATGTCAAAGTATAAACCATTATTTAAGTAATATCTATGGCCCAAACCAAGGTTAAGTACATGAATGTAAAAACGTTCCCTATCGTGCAAAATGTTATTTGGCAGCAGCTTTTGGTCATTTTGATTAAGATGATAATGCACATTGTGATAGGACAGCTCAATGGCCAAATCTCCATGCTGCCAGATGGGTTTCAAAAGTCTAATTCCCGGGGTATAGTCAACAGAAATAAGGTAATCTAATTTTGCATTTTCATGAGAAGGTCCAACAACCCAGCCCATGTCAAAAAAGCCATGAATATCAAGTGTGGGGCGCTCTTGGGCATTTGCATTGCCTAGTAAACTTAACAGTATTGAAGCTAATAATAATTGTCGCATCTGTTGTATGATTTGTGTATTGAGCAAACCCAAAGATGCCTTAAAAAATTCATTTACCCATTAATTCCCTAGCACCAAATATTTATGTACCAAGTCTACTTTAACTTTTAAAATTATCTTGCAGTTGCTTTAATAGTACAGGTTTAATATCTGAATTTATGAAGAAAGCTATTTGGAAAACACGTAAGTTTTGGATACGCCTTGTTGGTGTTTGTTTAGTTGTGCCAATTTTGGTTTTTACTACTGCGCTGATTTATTTAAGTAATAATCAAAATGACTTGGTTCAAGGTCAGGTTGGTAGCTTAAATGAGCAGTTTCAGGGCCAAATACAGGTTGGCGAAACTCATCTGGCACCATTTGACAATTTCCCTTACATGTCTCTTATTATTAATGATGTAAAGGTTCTTGAATCAAAGAGTGCGAGCAGTGGCGAAATTCTTCATGTAAAGGATATTTATTTGGGCCTTGATATTTTAGACTTAGTTAGAGGTAAAATTGATATCAAGAAGTTTAAGGTTGAGAATGGATTTATTGACTTGGTTTTGCATGATGATGGTAGCAACAATTTGTTAAACGCCTTTGCATCTGAAAATGAAAATACTGAAAATGATACCACAGCCCCAAATCTGCTAGATATTCACCTAAATGCTTTGGAAATAAATAACCTAGCGGTCCACAAAAAAGACGAAAGCAGCGGGCTAGACATAGAAACTGATATAAAGAGCGCCAAAGGTGGGTTCACAATTATAAATGATCATATAAAAGCCTTTATAGACTCAGATTTTGAATTGAATTTGATTCAAAATGGAGATACCAGTTACTTTAATCATAAACACTTTGAGTTACACGCCAAGGTTGAATATAATCAGCAAACTGGGATTTTAAATATTGAACCTTCAAGCTTAACCATGGAAACGGCAAGTTTTGATTTTGAAGGGGATATTGATACACAAAACGAAATGGATATTGACATAGAATTAAAAGGCTCAAAAGCCAATTTTGATATGTTTATAGCTTTTGCTCCAAATGAACTAATTCCGATATTAGAACGGTATAAAAATGAAGGCGATATTTATTTCAGTACGAGAGTATATGGCCCTTCAACTTTTGGTAAAATTCCTTTGATAAATGCAAAGTTTGGTGCTGATCAAGCTTATTTAGAAAACACTTTGAATAACAGAAAGGTTGACGACTTAGGCTTTGAAGGCTACTTTACCAATGGAGCAGATCGCAACTTAAAAACAATGCAGTTTGCACTTAAAAACCTAAGAGCAAGGTTAGATGAGGGTGATTTTACGGCTGATCTTTTAGTGAAAAACTTTGAAGAACCAGATATTGAGATGTTGATAGATGCAGATTTTGATCTTGGATTTATTGCTGAGTTTTTGAGCCTGGATGAGTATGAAGATGTAACAGGAGCGGTTGAATTAAAAATGAAGTTTCATGATATAATTGATCTTGATTTCCCCGAACGCACGCTTGACAATCTTGAGCGGGCATATTATAGCGAATTAAGTGTTAAAGATTTTGGGGTAAAAACTACTGACTTGCCTGCTGCATTGAGTAATCTAAATGCGCATGTAATAATGGAGGGTAAAGAGGCTGTTATTGAGAATATTAGTGGTCAATTAGGTAAATCTGATATAAAGATTAGCGGAATGCTGTCTGATTTTCCATCAGTGGTGCACCAAACCGGAAAGGCTGTAGATGTAAAGCTAAACATAGTATCTCAAATGCTTGATATTGCAGAGTTAACAGCTTATTCTCAGGCAGACTCTATAGGTGTAAATGAGCAGATTGAAGACTTAAGAATGGCTTTTACATTTAAGTCATCAGCCAAAGATTTAATTGAATTTGAAAACTTACCTGTTGGCGAGTTTTACATTGATAATCTTCATGCTCAGATGAAACACTACCCTCATGAATTTCATGATTTTCATGCTGATGTTTTGGTGAACGATTTAGATTTAGTAATTAAAGATTTTACGGGTGAAATTGATAAGTCTGACTTTAATTTTAATGGCAATGTACACCATTATGATTTTTGGTTTAAGGATACACTTGATGGTTTAGTAGATGTAGATCTAAATATTCAATCTAATCAACTTAAGTTAGAAGACCTTTTAAGCTACGAAGGCGTTAATTATGTTCCTAAAGAGTACCAGCATGAGGAATTAGATGAGCTTAAAGTGCACCTAAATGCGCAAATGCTTTATTCAGTAAACAGCCTAGAATCTATAGAAGTTAACCTAGACCGTTTTGATGCTAAGATGAAACTTCATCCATTAAAATTCAAGAATTTCAAAGGCCAATTTACCTACGCAAATGAGCATATTTACGTAGAAGATTTTCATGCTGAGCTTGGGAAAAGCAACTTTAATATTGAGCTAGATTATTATTTAGGTGATAATTATAAATCTGACAACGTTGATAATAAGCTTTTGCTTAAAACCAACTTTATTGACTTTGATGAACTTACCAATTTTAACCTAAGCCCAACTAAAGAGTATCAAATAGGAGAAATTGCTACAGAACAAAACTCACCAGAATTAAATGAGCACGAAGATGCATTTAACATTTATGAACTGCCGTTTTCAAAAATGAGATTTGATGTAGAAGTTGATCAGTTTATTTACCATAGGCTAAACATTAAAAATATAGATGCTAAGCTAATGACTACGCCTAATCATTATTTATACGTTGATACATTAAGTATGGATATTGCCGGAGGAAGCCTGAATATGAACGGATATTTTAATGGTAATGACTCAGAAAATATCTACTTGAAACCCAACTTAAAGGTGAAGCATGTGAACTTGGATGAGCTTCTTTTCAAATTCGAAAATTTTGGTCAAGATGCCATTGTTTCGGAAAACTTGCATGGCCAGTTAACAGCTAACATTACCGGAAATATTAGAGTATACCCTGACCTTGTGCCCGATTTAGATCAATCAGAAATTCACATGGATGTGTTGGCCATTGATGGCAGACTTGAGAACTACGATTACATGCTTATGCTCTCTGATTATTTTGGAGATAAGAATCTTGCCAATGTTAAGTTTGATACACTGCAAAATCATATAGACCTTACAAATGGGGTACTTAGTATTCCTAAAATGACCATTGAAAGCACGCTCGGCCATTTAGAAATCTCGGGGAAGCAAGACTTGGAAGATAATATTGAGTATTATGTGAGAATTCCGTGGAGCATGATAAGGAGCGGAGCCAGAAGTAAATTATTTAGCAAAAAAGATAATGGCTCTGAATCTGCAACTGAAAATGAGATCGTAGAATTTGACCCTAAGGATAAGATTAGATACCTTAACTTAAAGATTACAGGAACCCTTGACGAGTTTAAGATTAGAGCCGGCAAGGATAAAGGCTAAGTATTGCTAGTGTATGCTCAGTATTTCTTCGGATATAAATTCTCTTTTAGTTTTTAATAGTACAGATGCCTCAATTATAACTGCATCATCGCTTATTGGATTGCTAACAAACTTTAATAAGTCTTGAGAAGAAATTTTGGCTAATATGGTTGAAAAGTCAATTTGTTTAATCTTTTCAAAACCAAATCGTTCGGGGTTTATTTCATAATTTTTCCAACGTAGGTAAATGTTTAGTTGGGCATTTGCAAGCTGAATGCCTTTTTCAATTTCTTGCTTTGGCAATGTAGATGATGTTAGTTTTAGTACATCGTTATAAACCGCAAATCCTGTAGGAAACTTGCCAGCGCCTCTTCCTATAAAAGTTAATTCTCCACTAAACTCTGAGCGAAGGCTAACCGCATTAAACTCATTAGAAATATTATAAAGTTCAGACCTTGTATTGATAAAAGAAGGTAATACATACGCTTGAATTTCTTCATTTATAAATTTTAGAGAGGCAATTTGCTTAATCTTAAGATTATTTTGCCTTGCAAAAGCAATATCAATAAGGTCTAAGTTTTGAATACCCGATGTTGCAATGTTTTGCTTCGTAAAAACACCCTTACCAATTAGGCTACTCAACAAACTCAGTTTGGCTGCAGCATCGCTTCCATTAACGTCAGTGGTAGGGTCACTTTCAGCAAAGCCTTTTAATTGTGCTTCGCCAAGTGCCTCAGAGTAAGACTTGCCGTTTTCAAAAACTTGGGTAAGAATGTAATTACTTGAGCCATTTATTATAGCCTTAAGTTCGCTAACGTTGTCATTTCCTATGTAATTCTTTACATTTTGAACAATTGGAATTACACCACCAACTGCCCCTTCAAAAAGCAATGAAACACCATTGTTGTTTGCTATTTCAGTAAGCTCCTTTAGATTTTTTGCTAAAAGTTGTTTATTGGCGCTTACAACTGATTTACCATTAAGTAAGGCTGTTTTTACAAGATTGTATGCTGCATTTTCATCATTAGTAGCTTCAACTACAATTTGTATACTCGGATCATTTACTACCTCAAGTGCTTCAAATTCAAGTGGAGCTTGTAGGTCATTTCTTTTTTTGCTGGGGTTTTTAGCTGCCACGCGTTTTATGGTAAAATTCTTCGGTTGTTTTTGAGTAAATATTTGATAAAAGCCTTGACCTACCACACCAAAGCCTAAGAGACCGATGTTTTTCATTTTATCTTAATTAATTTGTTGATTATTAGTTATTGTTTGCTTGCCAGATTGGGTTTAATCTGGCTTTTTTTATATGATTTTGAAGACTAGCTCCATATTGCGTTTTGAAAATTGAGTTTGACTTTTTGGTATTCACGAGGTTTTCTTAAATACCAATTTGTTATAATCTCGTTTAGTTGTTGTTCAATTAAGAAACCATCATGGCCATATTCAGAATTAATCATTTCTATTTGGCAATATTTAATGTTTCTATAAATGAATTGCTGCTCACAAACAGGAAATAATACATCGCTATTAATACCAATTACCAATGCTCTTGCCTTAACCTGTGCTAATGCTTGATTAATACTTCCATAATTTTTTGCAACATTGTGGCTGTCCATTACTTTGGTAAGCAAGTAATAGCTGTATGCATTAAATCTACTTGCTAATTTGTTACCTTGGTAATTCAAATAGCTTTCTACTTTCTTTCCTTCATCGCAAGCACCAACATCTTGCTGAGCCTTAAAGCCATTATATGATCTGTAGCTTAGCATGGCAATACTTCTTGCTAGTTTTAGTCCTTTTTTCCCCGCATCATCATTATTCTCACCCCATGTTTTGTCGTTTTTAATCGCAAGGCGCTGGGTGGCATTAAAAGCTTTACCGTAAGCCGAGTGAACTGCATTGGTAGCTACAAGTACAAGGTTTTCAATTTGATTAGGAAAATTAATAGCCCATTGCAACGCTTGCTGACCTCCTAAACTTGGACCTACCATTGTGTTTATCTTCTTTATTTCTAGGTGTTGGGCAAGAATTTGGTAGGTATTTACAAGGTCGTTTATAGTAAGGCTTGGAAAGGCCTTGTAATAAGGCTTGCCAGTTTTAGGATTAGTACTAAGTGGGGATGTAGACCCGTAAGGTGATCCAAGATTATTTACACATATAATAAAATATTTCTGCGGATCTAAAAACTTATCGCTACCAAAGATATTAGGCCACCAATCATGCACTTTGCTATTGCCAGTAAGAGCATGTATAACCCATATTAAATTGCTTTTATCGTGGTTTAGCTTGCCATAGGTGGTGTAAGAAAGCTTGAATTCGGGAAGCGAGAAGCCTCGCTCCGTATTGAATTCCTTTTTGTGGCGAAAAACTTGAGTTTCCATTTTATCAAGCTAAAATTTTAGCAGTTCCTATGGCTTTTTCAATGGCTTGGGTAAGGTCAGCTTTAATGTCATTTATATTTTCTAGCCCTACGCTTAATCTTAGTAATCCGGGCACCACGCCAGATGCTTTTTGAGCTTCTTCGCTTAACTGTTGGTGCGTAGTTGATGCCGGATGAATAATTAGTGTTTTTGCATCACCAACGTTAGCCAAATGGCTAATGAGTTTAAGGTTGTTTACTAGAGCATCAGCCTTTTCTTTACTTGCTTTAAGTTTAAAAGATAATACCGCGCCAAAACCACGCTTTAAATATTTATTGGCTAGTTCATAATAAGGACTGCTTTTTAGTCCGGGGTAGTTCACCCATTCTATAGCTTCATGTTGTTCAAGCCAATTGGCAATGGCTAGGGTGTTTTCAGTATGTCTATCAACCCTTAACGATAAGGTTTCTAAACCTTGCAGAAGTAAAAATGAATTGAAAGGAGACAATGCAGGTCCAAAATCTCTTAAACCTTCAACTCTAGCTCTTATGGCAAAGGCGATATTTCCAAACTGACTTTCGTCTGAAAAAATTTCACCAAATTTTAAACCATGATACCCTTCTGAAGGTTCGCTAAACTGGGGGAACTTACCATTAAGCCAATTATAATTACCGCCATCAATAATTACTCCGCCAATGGTTGTTCCATGTCCGCCAATCCATTTAGTAGCCGAGACTGTTACAATGTTAGCGCCATAATCAATTGGTCTAAATAAGTACCCTGCGGCCCCAAAAGTGTTGTCAACAACTAATGGAATGTCGTATTGCTTCGCAAGGGCTGCAATTTTTTCGAAATCAGGTATATTAAAATGCGGATTTCCAATGGTTTCAACATATATGGCTTTAGTGTTATCATCTATGAGTTTTTCAAAGTCTTGTGCTTCATCCGTTTCGGCAAATTTTACATCAATTCCCAGCCGCTTAAAAGCTACTTTAAATTGATTATAAGTGCCGCCATATACATATGGTGAGCTCACAAAGTTATCGCCAGCTTCAAGTATATTATTTAAAGCAATAAACTGAGCAGCTTGACCAGAACTTACCGCCAAGGCGGCTTTTCCGCCTTCTAAAGCAGCTATTCTTTGTTCAAACACATCAGTTGTGGGGTTCATTATTCGAGTGTATATATTACCAAACTCTTGTAAGCCAAATAGCTTAGCTGCATGGTCTGAGTCATTAAAAGTATAAGATGTGGTTTGATAAATAGGCACTGCTCTTGAATTAGTGGCTGAATCGGGAGCTTGACCTGCGTGTAGTTGTAATGTTTCGAATGAATATGGCTGTGTCATTTTATTTAATTAATTGGTTTAAGAAAAGACGTAATTCTATTATTTACCTTTTCAGGCAGAAAAGAGATTATTATAAAAAGCACATAGTTCTACTGTTAACCTGCGCGCATAGGCTCACAGGAATTATTAGCTTTTTAAATACAAGCGATTAGGGTTGAGTATGCCTTAGCTACGCATATAACAGCAACACCAACGATGCAAATGATGCGCGTTATGCATCAAAGTGTATGATGATTTACTGAGTGTTTCGTTTGAGCTTTCAAGCTCCATTTGGGTTAAAAACGTTGTTTTCATGGCGTTTTACTTGATTTATATTCCCTTGTTCTGGTTAAATTATTTAGAACAAGATCAGGATTTAGCACCTTGGAACTTTATCCCGGTTGCTAGCACTTCAAAGAGCCTGTCTCTCCGTGCTTCTTTATAAATCAATCACTCCGTGCTAGGGCGTAATTGAATTGTAGCACAAATGTATAAGCCTTTTTAAAATGACAAAATATTTCTATTATTTTTTTGATGTTAATTTGACTTAATGTTGAAAAATTGTTGTGTATCAATTTTTGTGGTAACTAAATACTAATAGTTTTGCCCAGCCAAGACCAATTATGAAAGAACAAATTCAAGAGCTTGTCTCTTTTTATGAAGAAAAGCTTACTAACTATAAGAGAAACGGAAAGCGGGTGATGGCATCATCATCATTTCAAACACACAGTATTCCTATGCTTAAAATTTTAAGCGAGTGCGATCATACTATTCCTATTTACTTTTTAAATACAGGGTACCATTTTCCTGAAACAATCGAGTATAAAAATAAGATAGCCAATTTGTACGGTCTCAATGTGGTTGAGCTTAATTCGCCCATACCAAAAAGCCAACAAACCACTACTAATGGTCAATTAATGTTCGCTCAGCATCCTGACAGTTGCTGCCATATGAACAAGACCCTACCAATGGATCCTATTTTGGCAAGCCATGATGTTTGGATTACTGGTGTAAGACGCGATCAAAATGAAAATAGGCGGAATATGGATTTTGAGGCTAAAGGTAAATATGGTATTACAAGGTTTCATCCTATGTTAGATTGGACCCAAAGCCATATAGACTTTTATTTAAAAGAATACAACATACCAAAACATCCACTTGAAGGTAAGGGGTATTTTAGCATTGGCTGCGAACCATGTACCCAAAAACCAAGCGGTTCAATGTCGTTGAGCAGTAGGGGAGGCCGTTGGGCAGGAATGAAAAAAACTGAGTGTGGGCTGCATACCGATTTAATTGAAAAGTAAATGAAAGTACTAATAACAGGGGGAGCTGGATACATAGGTCATTCACTTATGAATGAATTACAGTTAAACACTTCATCTCAAATAGATGAAATTGTAGTTTATGATAACCTTTCGAGAAAGAGCTACAGTTTTTTTCAGCAACAAAAGTTTAGCAGTATTCCCGTTAGGTTTATTGAAGCAGAGTTGCTTGATGAGCGAAGCATGGAAAAAGCACTTAAGGGAATAGACACTGTAGTGCATTTAGCTGCAAAAGTAACTACGCCTTTTTCAGATGCTGAGAGCCATTTCTTTGATCAAATAAATCACTGGGGAACAGCACTGCTAGTAAACTGCGTATTGAGGAGCGATGTTAAGCACTTTATACAACTGAGTAGTGCCAGTATTTATGGTAACACCACTATAGCCGTTGATGAGAGCTATGATCCACACCCATTCTCTTTTTATGGAATCTCTAAATTTAACGCGGAGAAGCAGGTTGCGTTATTAAAATCAAAATGTAAAACACACATTTTGAGAAGTGGAAACGTATATGGACATAATGCTACTTTAAGAATAGATGCCGTTATAAATAAGTATATGTTTAATGCGCATTTTAATGGCAGAGTAAAAGTATTTGGAGACGGAAGCCAGCAACGCCCATTTATACATGTAGACAAACTAGCATTTGCCTTGGCGCAAACTATTTGTGGAAAGGTTGGAGCCGGAACTTATAATGTTGTAGAGCACAACTTTTCTGTAAATCAAATAGTGGCTTACTTAAAGCATTTGTATAAAGATCTTGAAGTTTTAAGCGTGAATCCGAATGTACCCATGCCTAAAGTAACGGTTAAGACCCCAGCCAAAATTTGGGAACAAATAGAACTACCTAAAAAAGGATTTCTAGAAGAACTTAAGGGTTTTGAAAAAGCCTTTGCTTTTTAAACCAAAATATGTTTGCAAAATCAGCTTCTTGTATGCTCGCTTTTAGAATCTTTTTTAATAATTAAGAATTGATTGGTCTTTAATCTGTAATCGGTACTATTTAAGAAAGACTTTTGTACCCTAATGGCTTAATTGGTTACGCTAGCTGTGATATACCCAGGATTTATTGAGCTTGTTCAATTTGCATATAATCAAAGAACATATACACTTACTGATATTTTACTTTGATGCAGAAACAAATTAGCACCTTAGTAGTCAGTTAGAACTAAGAGAAAACCTCCACAAATCGCACATCACTAAAGGCCATTAATTATTTGATGGCCTTTTTTATTGCTCCATTATGGTAGTAGTTGCTTCATTTTATTCTTTTTGCTTTGCAATGTCTTGATGTAGTATTGCTCTTTTTAGTGCATTTTCAAATCTTTGATGTAAGGCAAATAGAATTAAGGCAATCACGGTATTTATGGCAATCTTATAGCCTACTTGTCCTCTAGTAAGGCTATCAACCCAAGGGTCAGTTACTACTAGTGCAAACTCAAATAGTAGAATAAAAAAGAAGAAGATCATACCTTCAGCAATTCTTGGTTTTATCTTCATTTTGCTACTTGTGGCAATAAATGTTGCCAAAAGAATTACCAGAATTAAAACCGCACTGTATTGAATCCTATTTCTACGTTGTGTAACTTTTTCTTCTTGCTGTTGCTTTTCAAGTTTTACTCTTTCGGCTTCCGCTCTATTTATACTATCAAGCTTTAGTCGCTGTATTTCGTTCGTCTTTTTTTCGCTGTTATACTTTTCTTCTATGTTACTTACAGCTTCAATCTTTTTGATATTAAGAAGAGAGTCTTTAAGTTCCATTGCCAATGAAAGTGCGTTATATGCACGCCGGTATGCTCTTATATCATTTAGATAATAGGATTTGTTTTCAACCGCATATTGCATGCCTTCTAAATCGTTTCCAAGTTTAGAATAATGGGCCGCAGAATCTAGGTAGGCTAAAATCTCAGCTGAGTCGGTGGAATAGTAGGCCAGGTTGTTGTAAATAATTCCAAGGTCTAAAATTGACCTTTGCCTCTTATAAACCATCTTAAGGGCTTTCTCAAAATACGCTTTGGCCTTTTGTGGTTTTTCAAGCGATTCATAGCAAGTAGCAATTGCCATAAGCACTTTTTGTTCAAAGTGTTCAACTCCTTTTTTCTGACTAATTTCAAGAGCCTTTTTGGCAAAAGTTAATCTTTGACTTATTGGTTCTCCAAAACTTGCTTTTAATAAGTAAAGTCTTACTTCGGTGCTAGGGCTTCCTCCAAACTTGCCCTGTACTTTTAAACCTAAATCAGCTAATGAATCTACCTTTTTTTGTGCCTGAAGTATCGAATAGTTATAGGCATCAGCATAGTGCACCAAAGACTGCAAGTATTTTCCGTTAGTACAATTGCTTATTTGTTTTTGAGCGCCAACAAGTTCTTGCTTAGCAAGATCATAATCGCCCGATTTGGAGTAGAACATAGATGCCACAACATGGCATTTTATACTGGCACCACAATTTGTTGTTGCATTAATTTGATTCTTTAGTCTTATTATATCTTGCTCTTGTGTTTGCTTTTTGGTGGCAAGGATTAAATCTAGCTCATTTTCTACATTGGTCTCCTTAGATTGTGCGTTAAGCAAAAAAGAGGCAATTATTATGAAAAATGAAAAACTGACTTTCTTCAAAGTATACTATAGTTCTATGCCGCCTAATGACTTTCTAAATTTCCACTTTCTTTTTTTAGGATCTTTACCTGTGTCATTGTTCACTATAATTAAATCGTCTGAATTTGTACCGTCCATTTGCATCCAGTATACTATACCATCGTAAACTGCGTAAATAGTCATGTGTTCAGGATCATCCGAATCAACTGAGTAATTTAGCACTTGCTCGGTGTCAGATAAGAAAACTTGACTCACACTAATACAAACATACTTACCGCTATTTGTGGTTATTGTAAGCGTACCAGATACGCTCATATCTAAATTAAAAACCTTTTCAGGATCTTTATGCCCGCTTTCCATGGGCTCGGCAACTACTAAATTATTCCCACTCTCCTTGATGGTTTTGTGTGTAGAATCATCAATGTTTATCGCTAAAACACCTGTTTCATTTGTATGAGAGCTCATTTACGTCGTTTTGATTTACCCCAAATGTAACAAGACACTTTTAATAGAAATCTATCCGTATTAAACTTTCAATAAAAATTGAAAGTTTCGAAAATAAGTTTACCTTTGTCTATGTAAAAGAGAAAGTAATGGACATTAACCTAATAACTCTTATAGCTTATGCCATTTTATCGCTTAGCGCAGCTGTTGTTTTGGGGCAGAACTTATATAGAAATGGTGAGCCATTTCTAGAACAAATGCTTCCTCAAAATTGGGTGCAACCTGTAAACAGCATACTCCTAGCCGGCTTTTATATGGTAAACATTGCCTTTGTGTTAATCTATCTTTCAATAAACAATTCAATTATTACAAATACAACCGATGCTATAGGTTTTATACTTACCAAATCGGGCACTGTGTTTTTTATTCTTGGAATTTGGCATTATGTAAATATTGCTATTGTTCTAATTGTCTCAAGTAAATTCAAAAACAAAATATCATGGACCCTAAACTCTTAGCTTACCTAATTTACCTACCCGTTGTTATTTTTCTAACTACTTGGGTAGCACAAAAACTCTTTAGCAACAGCAAAATATTTATGTCTGATATTTTTAACGGACGTGAAAAAATTGCAAACGCAACCAATAATCTATTTAAAATAGGTTTTTACTTATTAAACCTTGGTGCGGCGTTTTTAATAATCAAAATGCCTGGAATGGATAGCTATGTAAGCATGCTTGAAAAGCTAAGTAGTAAAGTAGGTGGATTTACTGTTTACTTAGGGTTGATGTTATTTTTTAACCTATTCCTTTTTTTTAGAGGTAAAAGAAAATCTAAAGAAGGTCGTACTCCACCACCACCAAAAAAACCAATTTCACCCTCTGATGAATATGACTTGGCAACAGCATAAAATTAATCTGATGAATTCTGCAGAAAGAATTGGAATAATTCAAGGAATCAAAACGGCGTGGTTGGGTATGGGAATAATGCTTCTTATAACTATAACAACAAGTTTGATCAATGGCAACCTTAATGAACTAATTAATCCAAAGCTAATTATTGAAAGTTGGAAGTACATTGCTTATATAGTTGTGTTAACCTGCTTTTGTGGCTACATTACAGGTAAGAAAGCAGCGAAAAGCATAATTGGTGATGAAGCAAAGAATTACATCAAGTCAGGCATGGCATTTTCCGTGTTGTCACTAGTGATATTCGGATCACTTTCAGCCCTTCCAGGCGCTATTGAAAGTATGATTGCCACTAATGAATTTATGCCTGAAATAATTATGTTTATACCTGGATTTACCATTGTTGTTGTAATATTTGGACTGTTTCCTGCGCTATTAGTAGGCGCTTATCTTGGCAAATCACTAAATAGAAGGAGGTTTAACATGTAAACTTAAATCCGAATTAATAATCTGTTTTATAAAAGGTCCTTGTGCAAATTCAAGGGCCTTTATTTTTTTATCAAATTGTAAGAAGTAGTTGTTTCATTACTTCTTATTTTGACCCAATAAACTCCATTTGGCAAACTTGTTAGATTAATTGTACTCTCTTTATCTTTAGAAATATGCACTCTTTCACCAAAAGTATTATAGATGCTAATAGTTTCATTGCCACTAAGACCAGCAATATGATAAATGCCATTTGATGGATTTGGGAAAACATGATAGTGACTCAAATTATTATCTAGATCATTGAAGCCAACAGAAAATGAACAATTAGGCTCTACATAATTTTCGGCGTAGAAATCTGTGCACTCACTACACATTATACTTTTAAAAAAGCAACTTGCTCTTGCTGCTCTATAAATGGCTCCTTCCTTATTAGTATAAATACCGTGCCCACCTTTCACATCAACATGAAGTTCACTACAAATATTATTATCATTTAAAAGGGTGTGAATAGACCTAGAACCCATCAAGTTACCCGCACTTGAAGTATCAATATTTACGGTTTGGTCTAATTCCCCATGAAAAGCAATTTGAGGTACCATTTCATCATGTTGAATGACCCCAACCACAGCTGCGCCCCAATTATTAAAAACTGCATTCACGTTATAGGAGGTTTCAATAGTATTTCCTGATTGATTAAGTGCCCCAAGATCTTTTTCCATTGAGGGGAAAAGTCGATACCAGTCATCTTGACTGGTATATGCTATATTGTTTGAAGTAATAGCACCAGCACTTGTTCCACCAATAAAAATCCAATTAGTATCAATGCCGTATTTCTGTTGTTCACTAATTATATGCCTAATAGCTGCATCAATATCTTGCTGTGCTCTATAAATGGCCTTTATTTGTCCAAGGGGATCTGTTGTTTTAAAACCAAGTCTATAGCCAATTGAGAAAGCAACGTATCCTCTTTGCGCAAAAGATAGACATTCAAAATATCGTTGCCCTTTGTTACCTGATACAAAGCCGCCACCATGAATCATAATTACTACGGGCCTTTTTTCTAGGGTGTCTGAGTCTGGCTTTTGAATGTATGCATCATATAATAGGGTAGCTTCTTGCCCTTGGTAATCATCAGCTTTACCATATACTATATCTCCAAATACTTGTACTTCCTGAGTTTCAAAAATTGGCTTGTTTGTAAATCGATGATCATTGGTACAGAACTGGGCATTAACAGCATTAAAAATAAAAACTGCCAATAGAGTAGACAAAAGGATTTTCAAAGAATAGTTTTTCAATAAGATACTAAGTTAAAACCAAAGTTTAATCAAGGTCTTAAATTTCATTAAGTGGTTTGATGTTAACCATTTGATTTACTTAGTGTACTTTTGACACTAAGTAAAGGTTTACTGATGAAAAATATCTACTTAATTCTACTGTTAATTACCACCTTTTCACTGTCTAAGGCTCAAATTGTGAGCTTAAACCCAGCCACAGGTGGTGCCGAAGATGAGATTACATTAACTTTTGACGCTGCTGCTGGTAATGGCGAGTTGGCTGGGGCAAGCAAAGTCTATATACACCACGGTGTGGTTACTGATGCACCAGATGGAACAGCTTGGAGCTACGTAATTGGTAACTGGGGCCAAGACGATGGCGAAGGGGAAATGACCAAAGTTTCAGGAGAAACTGACAAATGGGAAATCAAAATGACACCTTCAGTTCGTGGATATTTTGGAGTTCCTTCAGGCACCAATATATTTAGAATATCATGCGTTTTTAGAAGCGCCGACGGTAATACTAAAGGTACCATTTCAAGTGGTGAATATGGTTGGGGCGAAGTAACAGCAAGTGGAGATTTCTATATCAACCTTGATATGGACAATTTCATAAGCTTTTCATCGCCAACGAATGACGTTAGCTATGTTGATGCTGGAGACCACGTAGACTTTGGCGCAACAGCTTCGGCAGATGTAACGGAGATGAAATTGTTTTTGGACGTGAATGATGGGAGCGGTTATAAAGAAATGACTTCCGTATCGAGCGGAAAGGCCATTTCATATTCATACAAAGCACCAAAAACACAGCTGGTTAAGTGTAAGGTTACAGGAACTATTTCAGGTGAAGATTTAGAAATTGAAACCAACCACAACATTGTTGTAAAAGGAAATACAAAAAAAGCGGCACTACCTTCAGGAGTTATTGCTGGTATAAATTACCATGATAATGACAATTCAAAAGCTACATTGGTATTACAAGCTCCTGGTAAAGAGTTTGCCTACGTGGTAGGTGACTTTACCAATTGGGCGGTATTAGATGATTATCAAATGAATCAGACTCCAGATGGTGAGTATTTGTGGTTAGAAATTGATGGTTTAGAAGCTCAAAAGCCATATGTATTTCAATATTGGGTTGAAGAAGATGTGAAAATAGGAGATCCTTATGCTGAGCAGGTGGCTGACCCTTGGAATGACGCCTGGATTGATGAAGCTACTTTTCCAAATATTCCTGAGTATGACAAAACAAGTTATCAAACAGCTACAGTTTTAACCACTGGGCAAGAAGAATATGCATGGGGCGAAAGTGAACAAACATGGAAGAGACCAAAAGATGAGCATTTGGTTATTTATGAGTTATTGATAAGAGATTTTCTTGAAAGCCATTCTTATACTGACCTAATCGATACCTTAAGCTATTTAAAAAGATTAGGCGTTGATGCCATTGAGCTTATGCCTTTCAATGAGTTTGAAGGCAACGAGAGCTGGGGCTATAATCCATCATACTTTTTTGCCGTTGACAAATATTACGGTACAAAAAATGAGCTAAGAAGGTTTATTGAAGAAGCACATAAAATGGGTTTTCCAGTAATAATGGATTTGGTTTTAAACCATGCTTTTGGTCAAAATGCTATGGTGAAATTATATTGGGACCAAGCAGCAGGGAAACCTGCAGCAGATAATCCTTGGTTCAATCAAGATCACGTAGGGCCTTTTAGTTGGGGATATGACTTTAACCATGAATCTCAATACACCAAAGATTTTATTGACAGGGTAAACCGTTATTGGATTGGAGAATTTCATGTTGACGGTTTCAGGTTTGACTTTACTAAAGGGTTCACACAAAACGGACCAAATATTGACAATTACGATGCGGACCGTATTGCTATTCTTAAAAGAATGGCAGACGAAATTTGGAAGATTGATCCGGAATTATATGTGCAATTGGAACATTGGGGACCAGCAAACGAAGAAAATGAGCTAGGGGAATATGGCATGCAAATGTGGAGAAACAGAAGCTATGATTATGTGCCAGCCGCAATAGGCAAAAACAATGGAGACTTTAGAAATATGGATGCCGAACATCATATTACTTACTTTAACAGTCATGACGAAAGAAGGCTTTCTGAGCACATGCTTACTGAAGGTTTAAGTAATGGTGGCTATAACATAAAGAATGAGTTGATTATGTATGAACGTTCAAAAATGTCTGCAGCCTTTATGTTATTAATACCTGGTAATAAAATGATGTGGCAATTTGACGAGCTTGGTTACGATATTCATATAGATTATAATGGCAGAACGGGTAATAAACCATTGCCTTGGGGAGAAGGCGGTTTAGGTTATTATGAAGATTCATTGAGACAACACATTTTTACGGTTTATCAAGGACTATTGGCCTTAAGAAAAGCTGTAGGCCCTGAGAATATGAAAAAAGCTCAAACTAGCCATGAACTGCAAGATATCGCTAAATTATTGTACTACAATACTGATGATGTTGATCTATTTGCAATAGGGAACTTTGGCCTGTCAGAAGTAACAAGAAAAGTTGCCATAACAGCTGATCAGGCCATTACATGGTACGATTACTTTACAGGCGAAGAAATTACTTTTAGCGAAGGTGAGCACAGCTTTGATTTAGCTGTAGGAGAGTGGCATGTTTATACAAGTAAGAAATTGAGCGAAGGTGATCCTGAAGTAGTTCAACTATTTGATAACCCAGTAACCATTACCCCATACCCTTTTACTCAAAATGATGAAATTACAATCACTTTTGATGCTACGAGGGCTTGGAATGGTGAGACCAAAGGCTTGGTTGGCGCTGATAAGGTTTACATGCACTCAGGCGTAGTAACAACTGGCCCTAACGATACTCGTTTAAGCAATGTTGTAGGAAATTTAAGTGATGATGGCCTTGGTGAAATGACCAAAGTAGCAGGAGAAGATGATGTTTGGGAGATAACCCTTACACCAGAAGAATATTATAGTTTGGGCGGCCAAGACGCCTTTAGAATTGGAATGTTCTTTAGAGATGCATCTGATAATAATAGGGGATATGGGTTTAGAGATAGTAGAATTTATTTTGAAATAGACTCAGAGCAACCATTTATTACTATTGAGCCTGCTAGTTTTTGGGTGGGCGATGAAATTACCATCACATTCAATGCCCGAAAAGGTAATAAAGAGTTAGTTGGTGCAAATTCAGTTTACTTGCATAGCGGTGCTGGTACAAGACAAACAAGTGCACCTTGGTCATCTGCTTGGAACACAGCAGTTGGCAATTGGGGTCAAGATGATGGTATTGGTAAAATGAGTAAGGTTTCTGGCCAAGCTGATATGTGGGAAATCTCGTTAACTCCTCTTGATTATTATGATCTCGACGTTGACGATAAGGTATTTTGGTTGGGAATGGTTTTCCGAAGCCCTGATGGTAATGTTAAAGGAACTGGAACACCTGGCCAAATTGAAGGAGGCTTAATACATACCAATCAAGATTTTTTTATGAGTAACGATTGGAACGTAAGTGTTGACGAAAAAGAATCAAATGAGCTTAAAATTTATCCTAATCCAACGGTTGGTTTACTGCAAGTGCAATTTGGAAATGCTGAAGTTAGCAGTGTTCAAATTGTAAATCTTCAAGGTCAAATCATATCTAATACAACTGGCAAAAATGGTATAGCTACTTTTGATCTTTCTACAGTTAAACCGGGCATGTATTTAGTGCAAGTGGTAACCGATTCAGGAGTGATAACAAAAGAGATAATAAAGTATTAGAATAAAATAGGCATTAAAAAGGAGCCGTTATTGCAGTTGCGATAGCGGCTTTTTTGTTTACTGTAAAGGTTGGAGCGTCTCTTCAATTCTCATTAAAAAGCTTGAGTGCAACAAGGGAGAATGTCTAAAAAGTGAGAAAAGCGTCATCCTGAACTTGATTCAGGATCTTTAACATTAAGAAGTAACACCTTCGGCAGATTCCAAATCAAATTTGGAATGACATTAGACTTTTTAGACTGCGCATTGTTTTCTTGTGAAACGCTGAACAATTGATAATAAGCTATGTATGGTAAACAACTAACCCATCACAGTTTCCTAATCAACCAAGTTGTCATACAACGGAGATTATTTACGTTGGTGGTTTTAATAGGTTCAGCAAAGTCGCATTTTACTTTTGATGTAAAGTACTCAAAGTCTTCTTCATTCATAACAAAACGTTCGCTACCATCAGGCATTAGGTATCTCTGAGCATTTTCATTAATAGCAACAAAAAGATGTTTAATGCCTATATTACTTGCAACGCGCATTAGAATTTTACCACCCGGTGTACAAACCCTTACTAGTTCGGTTAGCATTTTTTCGAAATGTGCCCTATTATTGGCAAAGTGAAGAACCGCCACGTTTATAATAAAATCAAAAGAATTGCTCTTAAACGGAATATCGGTCATATCACCTTGCTTAAACTGATGAAGCTTTGGGTAATTTAATTCCTTTGCCTGGCTTTTGGCATTTTCAAGCGATTCAGTATTAAGGTCAAAGGCACTTACATCATAACCTTCTTTTACAAAGAAGAAATGATTTCTTCCGTTTCCGCAGCCCGCATCTAAAATTTTGCTTTCAGGTGAGATGTTGCCCTTTAGTAGCTGATCAAAAACGTAAATGTCAAGGTAGCCAAATTGCTCAAGTACTTTGTTGCTCATTTTGCAAATATGCGACGCGGGAGCGTCTTCTCAATTCTAATCACTACGCCTAAGCCTCGAGATAGTATTTTTTAATTATGGCCCAAGGTTTTAACCGTGGGGCTTTCGCAACATTTTACCCATGACTAAATATGTTAGATAAACAAATAACAAATGCTAACAGAACCAATTAACCAATAGCACTTAGAAGGATATCAAATCGCTTCACAGCCTAGTCACGGGTCACTAATTTCTCGTTACTATTGATGGTTGAAAAACAAAAAGGATTATGGTTGTGGGGTCCCAAAACTAAAGTTTATGGGCATGTTCGGTTAAAACATAGCCACCCAGCCAATTAACTAATAACTAATAGCCAATAACAAGCAGCTGCACAGCCTATTCACTCATCACTAATTCCTAGCCGCTCCTAATAACCAGAAACGGATAACCAATAACCAATCCCTTAGCGAAGCCTTAGTTCCATTTGATATTTGAAGGCTTCAAAGCCCATTTTTTCAAAAGCCAATTGAGCTGTATCGTTGTATTTCCAATGATCTAAATGAATGCGGTGCATACCCATTCTTTCGGCAAATTTTTTGGCCTCGTTCATGAGTTTAACAGCAACCCCTTGGCCACGATAAGCCTCTTTTACCACAAGTTGATCTATGTATAAATCATAACGTTCGTAGGTAAATGGGTTTTCAGGTTTATGATCAATAAAAGCAAGCATATAACCAAGTGGTATGTCATGGTTTAGGGCCAAGTACGCAATGCAATTTTCAAGGTCAAGCATCTCTTGTAATGCCCTTTGTATGGCTTCTTTATTATAGGGTTTAAATACATTTGGGTAAAGCCTAGTGTGTAGACTTTGCACATCTTCGTTAAGCTGAGCTAAAACATCAGCTTCTTGGGTGTTTACAATCTTTATTTCCATACCAAAAAAACGGGGCGCAAAAATATAAATGTGTGCCATTGGAGCAACTTTATTTTCAAATGAGAATTTAATCTAAATCATCTCCATTCACACAATATCAATATTTTGGCTGTATGAAATTTATTGGTTGGTTAGTTTCTATCTCCCTTTGTTTCAATGCGGCAGGGCAGGGCATAGTTGAGATTAATACCTTTTCGGGCAATTTGGCGCCCAAATCTATTGTAACCGATGGGCAAGGTCGTTTTTATGCTCAAAACATGATGTATGAGCATACCATTAGCGTTTACGAGCGAAACAAAGGTTTGGTAAACACACTTAACGACTCGGTAAAGCTCAGCAGTTTTGGATTTAAAAGGTTTAAAGATACCGTGCAAGGCGCCCCTTGCGAAGCCGCTTTGAGCCACAACGGAAAATACCTTTGGGTAGCCAATTACGGAATGTATGGCAATGGATTCGATAGCCTGGCCGATGATGAATGTATACCCAACGGCGGTTTTGATTCAAGCTTTGTGTTTAAGATCAACACCAATACGTTCAAAATCGAAAATGCTATTCAGGTGGGGTGTGTGCCTAAGTTTTTGCAGGTGTTTAAAGATAGTTTATTGCTGGTTTCAAACTGGTGCAGCGGCAATGTAAGTGTGGTCTCTTTGGCTACCGAAAAAGTAATTAAGACTTATGATGTAAAAATGTACCCGCGTGGTTTAGCTTTTGATACTTATTCAAATTCGGTTTATGTGGCACAAATGGGCACATACGAAATAGCAAGAATTAATTTAGAGACGGGAGTTTTTGACAGTATTTTGGTTCCTGGCCGGTCACCAAGGCATTTATGTATTGATAACGAGAAGCGGCTTTTGTATGCGTCGCTCAATGGGTCGGGCGTATTGGCCAAGGTAGATTTAGATACTGATAGTACCATTGCTACCGCAGTTACCGGCAGGGCGCCTCGAAGCATGGTACTTACCGCCGATGGTAAGTATTTGTACGTGGTAAACTATTACAGTAATACCGTGAGCAAAGTAAGGGCAAGCGATTTTAAAGTATTAGAATATATCAATACCAAACCAAAGCCCATAGGTGTAACTTTTGACGATAAAACCAGGCACATTTGGGTAAGTTGCTACGAGGGCTTTGTACAAGAGTTTGAAGATACCTACTATGGTGTAGATTCATTGTACAACCAAAAAACTTCAGGGGGTTTTGGAATAGTATTAAGTAGCTTTACCAAGTTAGCTAATGCTCAAAACTATTGTTACCAGCTAAATGCAAAGGGAATTGAAGTTATAGTGGTAACAAAAGAGGATAAGCACCGAGTGGCGCTTTGCGGATTTACCACGCTCGAAGAAGCCTTGGTAAAAAGAAAAGAGCTAAAAGAGTTTAAGGGTAATTGGATTTTTGAATGTGAGTAACAATATTTTTGTTTTTGACTGAATATGTAGGCTAAATAGCTTTAATGGCTGGTTTTAGCACCTTGTTTATGGCTTAAGAATTCTTGAGTATAAAATTATTTCTGAGGAAAGTGTGATTATTTAAAGGTCTCTGCGAATAATAACCTAAACATTAAATTTAATCAATGGAAAATTTGCAAACTCAAGATGATGCAAATGGGAGCTAGTAAAAGAGAAGAATTCCTCGCAACAATAGAATCACATAAAAAAATCATCTATAAGGTAGTGAATTCATATTGCAAGAATAAGGAAGATCGAAAGGATCTGGAACAGGAGATTATTATCCAACTATGGAGCTCTTTTGACAAATACAACAAGGAGTACAAATATTCAACATGGATTTACAGAATTGCTCTAAACGTAGCTATATCCTTTTACCGAAAAGAGAATAAATGGTCAGTAAAAGATGATGTTTATAATGTAGACTCAATTTATAGTATTAAAGAAGACCATGAATACGATACAGAATTAGATGAAGGAATTAGGCTGTTACAAGAATTCATTGGCCAACTTGATGAGCTAAATAAGGCGCTTATGCTTTTATATTTAGAAGAAAAGCCATATGCAGAAATAGCAGGTATATTAGGGATAACAGAAACAAATGTGGCAACGAAAGTTAGTAGACTTAAGCTAAAACTTAAAAATAAATTTCAAAAATAACATAATAATGGAGGCACTTGAATTAAAGAAAATAATGAATGCGTACGATAATAAATTGGACAAAACCCTCCAATTAAATGCATCATCAATAAACGAATTACAGCTAAAAAAATCTCATAATAGTACTAGAAAGGTGCTTAGATACAGAATTATTGAAATTGTGATATTCAGTTTTTTAGCTTTGTTTTTAGGTTGGTATGTGGCCAATAACATAGATTACATACATCTTGTAATAAGTGGAGTAATATTTCATGTTTTTACTCTGGTGGCTTTGGCTGGTAGTATTGGCGAAGTTGTTTTGTTACTTCAGATTGATTTTTCAAAGCCAATTGTTGAGATTAGAAAAAAGATTGAGAGGGTAAATGCACACGAGCTCCTTTTTGTCAAATTGGCTTTTCTTTCGGCTCCTGTTTGGTGGGCTTATGCGGTAGTAGCTTTTGATTTTTTTCTTGGAGTTGACCTATTTCTTAAGTTAGAGTTGGATTTTGCCATAAGGTATTTAGTAATCAACTTTCTAATTATTATACCTTTACTTTGGTTTTTGAACAAATTATCTTTCAAAAACCTACATATCAAATGGGTTAGAAAAGCCATAGAGATTTTGGCAAGTAAAAAAACGATGAAAGCATTAGAGTCTTTAAACAAAATAGAAGACTTTGCAAAGTGAACCAAACCCGCAGCAGAAAATCAACTGTCAAATACGGCTTATAGTAAATGCCAGATTTTTAGAGAGTACTTAAATTTCTTATCTGAACCTAAAATAGCTTAGTAATAATTCACCTGTTACTGTTAAGCTCAAAAGCCGAGGAATAGTAGCCTACATTTGGTCAATAAATTGAGCCATATATGAAATATATATTCTTAAATACTCTCTTAGTACTATTAGTAAAGTTCTCCTTTGGTCAAGAGTTTCCGTTGAAAATAGCTGAATCTGATTTTTCCATTGGCAAATCAATTCAGATAAGTTCAACTATTTTAAATGAGAATAGAGATTTGAATATTTATTTACCATCAAGTTATAACCAATATGGTTCTAAAACCTATCCTGTAATTTACCTTCTTGATGGATCCAAAGACGAAGACTTTATTCATATAGCCGGAATTGTGCAATTTGGTTCTTTTTCTTGGATTAAAATGATACCTGAATCTATTGTGGTTGGAATCGGAAATATTGATAGAAGAAGAGATTTTACATACCCATCAAGTAATAGGCTTGATCAAAAAGAGTTTCCAACTTCAGGCAAATCTGAAAAGTTCATTTCTTTTATTGAAAAGGAATTGCAGCCGTTTATTGAAGCAACGTACAGAACTACTGAAACAAAAACACTAATAGGCCAATCTTTAGGTGGGTTGTTAGCTACTGAAATACTATTAAAAAAGCCTGAGCTTTTTCATAACTATATAATTGTAAGTCCGAGTTTATGGTGGGATAATGAAAACTTATTAGAAATAGACCCAACTTCATTTACGTCACATAAATCAGTTTACATAGCTGTTGGTAAAGAAGGGCATGTAATGGAACGCACAGCAAAAGAACTTTTTGAAAAGCTTGACAAGGCTAAAAGGCAAAACATGAGTTTGCATTACGAGTACTTTGATAGTAGAAGTCATGGCGACGCATTACATAATGCGGTTTACAACGCTTTTGAGAAAATTTTTAGCGTTAAAGGATAATTCTGAGTAAAGAAAGAGAATTTGAAGCTTTAAGTGCATTAATTTAGGAATGACTTTCGTTTTCTATTAAATGGATATAATATCTCATAGCCTCACAGGTATTGCAGTGGGTACTGTGGTAGCAGCTTTTTCAAGACATACAACTCCAAATAAAGCTTTAATTGTGCTTGCGGGTGGTTTTGGCGGTGCCTTACCTGATTTCGATGCGATTTCTTTATGGTCAAATTTTGATGCAACCATAGGTTCAGTTTTAAATGTGCAAGCAACAGGAAAAGAAATTTATTTTGGAAAGTTCTGGTACTCACACCACGCAGCAATGCATTCACTAATTGCACCGCTTTTCTTTATACTATTGGCAAGCATGGTAAGGTTCTTATTTAAAAGAAACTACAGTGCCACAGTAGCGGTCAAAACCTTAAAGCGTAATAAATTTTTAAAGATTGCATTTTTCTTAGGCTTTTTATTTCATTTATTTGAGGATATGCCCACCCCTTCAAGCGTTTGGGGAGGGGTAAACTTCTTCTTTCCAAGTACCGGTTACATTGGTGGCTTTGGGAAAATATGGTGGTGGAATAATTATGATTTAGTGCTAATTATTTTGTTTGTAATAGCTGTTAACTTACTCATAAATGTGATTCTAAGGCGCTATTATTTACCAAAAATAATCTTTTGTATTTCAGTATTTGCTCTTGGATTATTCTTGTTTCTTTATCAGATAAATACAAGGCCTTTTGATTTTGGGTATGAAGGGCATGCCGTGAATTACGAATTTTACGAAGCTCAATCAAAGGTTATTCAGAAGGAGATATTGGGAGAAAAAGTGTATAATATGATGTGGTATTTAGATAATAAGATTCCTTTGAACTTTTGATTGAAAGCAAGCGCGTAGTACTTGGTAATAGATGTAGAAATGAACACGTACTACCTTTTTTAAACTAATAGGTAATCTTTAACCATTAATAAAATTGTCATAATATATGAATAATCAAATATGACTTTAGAGAAGTTAAGGGGTTACTCAAATGAAAACAAATTGCGTTCATTCATGTTACAAAAGACATGAAAATAATAGCCTTAACTGCACTTATGTTAATTCTTACAACAAGTGGTATTGTAGTTGACTTTGGAAAAAAGGGAAATGTAAACAATTGGAACATTGTAAATGACGGGGTTATGGGTGGGCTTTCGCAATCAAAAGCTAAGGTTTACAAAGAATATGTTGAGTTTGGTGGCGAAGTGAGCCTTGATAACAATGGAGGTTTTGCAAGTTTTTGCAGCCCTTATGGCGAATACGATTTATCAGATTACGCACAAGTTGAGATAAAATATGCACTTGATGGTCAACCTTGTGCATTAACTTTTGAGAATGATTACAGATATTATTTTCCTAATCATAAAACCTTTTTACCGGTAACAGAAGGAGAATGGAAGGTGATGACCATAAGTTTAACAGACTTTGAGAAATACCGTATGGGTGTAAAACAAGGGGTTAAAATGACTGAAGACCAACTTAAGTCAATTACAAGAATGCGCTTTATTGTAGCCAATAAAAAGGCAGGTAAATTCAATTTAAAAGTTGATTATCTAAAGTTTAGCTAGGTTAAATCTGAAAGGGCCGACATGGTGCCGACCCTAGGGTGATTCTGTTTTGTAGGTGGTTATTTAATACTTGTATGGTTACCCACTAGCATAAACCATTCTAAAGAAGAGTTGTGGTTTATTACGGCTTGGTCATTTGTATTTTCTACTTCGTATTCTGTTGAATAGTTAGTAAAAAGACCGGTTAGTTTTATAAAAGAAATAATTGATATGGCCAATAGTAATGCAAACATCAAATGTTTCCATTCAATTTTGATTCTAAGTATGATAGCGCAAAGGCTTACCAAACAGCTTTGTAAAAACGACATACTAAAGGTTCTTTAAAAGTTCTAGTTGCTTAGTTTTCAGCTCAAACTCTGCAAGGTTTAGGTAATTCACATATAGTAAACTTGTTTCAAAACCCATTTTATTTGGTAATGGCAGCGTGCTAAACGACTGGGCTATTCCTTTAAACTCATCGGTGCCTGCTGATTTGCCACTTATTTCAGCAATAATAGCTGGCAAGGTTTCAAAAATGCTCCCAACGTATTTTTGCTTTTGGTTAAGCTCTGCATCATTTAGCAACTCCAATTTTTGAATAAATGAGTTCCAGTTGCTATAATCTTCTGCGCCCATTTGTGTGAGTTTTTCGAGAGTCTGGTTGTAGTAACTATAATCTGCAATGGCCTCTTTGTTCAATAATTGATTTCTATATTGATAAAAGGCCTGCACAATCAGTCTATTGGTATTGTTTAAAAGAGAAACAGTATTTTCAAGCTCTGGTTTCTCAGTAGACAATTTGCTAGATTCATATCTAATATCGCTTTCTAATCTTTTGTAGCTTTCTAAAGTTTGTTGTTCTAGACTTTTGATTGATTCTATATAGCCATTGCTTGGTCCGTGCACACTATATAAGGTTAGAACCATTATTATACTGGCCATTATTACCGTCAAGCTACCAATATCAAACCACCTATTTTCTGGGTTTCGGTAAGATTTAACAAAGTAGAGCGGAATAAAAACCAATATTAATTCGCCTAATGAAATGAGCAGTAGCATGCTTGCTCCTGGCCAATGCATTACTTTAAATAGAGCAAAGAATGTAAGCAAAATGCCGCCTGCAAAACCCGCAATAATGGTAGCCCTATCTCTAATACCTTCTTTTGATTTGTAGTTTACATACAATGCCGTTGGCATAAAAAGTAAACCGGTAATGGCCAAGCCAACAAGTAACATAATACCTGCCCCTGGCCAGTGCATTACTTTAAAAAGTGTACCTAGTATGGTGGTAACTCCACCTATAATTCCTAAAATTGATGCTGTTTTTTTCATTTTTCTGAGTTTTAACGTTAGAAGAAAGATGGTGGCCTCTTGGGTGCGTTCAATTCCCAAGGGGCCAAATTGTTCTTGGGCATTGTGTAAAGCATTATGAAACTGGGCGCCATGCTCCATTTGCTCTTCTACAATGCAACAAATGTGGTCTAAGAGCTCATCGCGTAGGGTTTCGTACGTTAACCCATGGTCAATAAGTACATCGTAAACCTGGTCTATTTGATTATCCGAAAGCGAGATCATCGGCTTGTATGCTACCTTGGTCAAGAATGTTTTTCATGGTTTGCATAAAGTCTTTAAACTCTTCAACCATTTGCTGCGCTACACCTGAGCCTTGTTCGGTTAGCTTATAATACCTTCTGGTGCGTTTTCCAATTTTTTCTACCTCGGTAGTGAGCACACCTTCTTGCTCAAGTTTATGAAGCAAAGGATAAAGAGAGCCTTCGGTAATCGTAATTTTATCATCACTCATCTCTTTCATTTTTTGAGTGATCTCATAACCATACATGCGTCCATGCTCGGCTAGTAGTTTTAGTACGATGGTTTTGAACGTTCCGCGTAATAGTTCTTTTGAATACATAGGACAAAAATACATAGAAACCCAATGTATAAGCAAGCAATGCATTGAAATATTTTTCAAAATGTGCCATATCGTGCTAAAATGACCGAAAAAATATACTGCTTGGTGCTGGCAAACTTTCTTTTTTTGGAAAATATTTGAAAAAAACCAAGATGTTTTGACTGAAAAGAGTAGACGAATAATTGAGATTGATGCCCTTCGCGGTTTTGCGCTTTTCGGCATATTAGCTGTAAACATTTTTGTATTCCATGCTCCTTATGCGCACTATGGAGAATTTTATGGCTCAGTTGAAGGTTTTGAAATAGTACTTCAAGATGCCCTTTTAAATCTTTTTGGCAACAAATCAATGCTGGTTTACGCTATGCTTTTCGGTGTAGGCTTTTATTTACAAAGCAGGCAATTCTCAATGGCCGTTTTTAAGCCATATTGGAATAGAAGAATGGCCATATTAGCTCTATTTGGAGTTGTGCACGTTTTTGTTTTTTGGTTTGGCGATATTTTGTTGCCCTACGCCTTATTGGGCTTGCTGTTGCCATTTATTACAGGGCTTAGAAATAGAGCGCAATTAACATTGGCCCTAATTTTATTCTTAATGCATCCAATATATGTGGCGTTGTCTATTGCATTAGAATTGCCCCAAATTGGGATGAATAGCGATAGAGACCTTGCTACTTTTTTAATGGTATTTTCTAGTGGTAATTATTTCGAAATTTTTGAGCTAAGAATGCACGAATATTGGTCATTTGGCAATGAGAAATTGGTCATTTATTTACCAAAAGAGTTAGGTGGGTTTATTTTAGGTTTTCAGTTGGCCAAGCATGATTTTATTGGTTTTATAAAAACTAAAATAAGAGCTTGGTTGCTGGTACTATCTTCAATAGTACTTGTTGTTTGGTATTCTTATAACTTAAAGTTTTTTGGACTTTTTGATATGGAAACAATGCCATTTATACGGCCACTGTTACTGGCTTTGGTATATGCAATGGATATACTCCATGCGCTTACATGGGTGTCGCTTGTTGTTTATTGTTTTAAATTTAAGTTAGGCCGTTGGCTTTTATCAGCCTTGGCAAAACCAGGTAAAATGTCATTATCCAACTATTTAATGCAGTCTTTTATCTGTGTATTGATTTTCTACGGTTTTGGATTGGGTTTATACGGCAGCATGCATGCTAGTGAATTGTTGGCACTTGCAATTGGTATTTATTTGTTTCAGTTTGCCTTTTCTTCATGGTGGCTAAGGCGATTTAAACAAGGACCACTTGAAAAATTATGGAGAAACTTGAGTGCCAAAGCAAAGCTTAGGCAAAGGACTATTTAATTTTACTAATTACTCGTTTACGAACCATTCCACCCTTAGTATCTTTTACCGATGTCATTACCATAAAGGCATTAGGGTCTATACAATCAACTTCAGTTTTAAGCTTTGAAATTTCTAATCTGGTAATAATGGTATAAACTATCAATGTATCACTATGTCCGTTTTGCGTATCGGCAAAACCTGTTTTACCTTTTAAAAGTGTGCATCCATGACCCATATGGTTCACTATTGCATCTCTTATTTTTTCAGGTTGCCTACTAATTATGGTAACTGACAAATACTCTTCAACGCCATCAATAATAAAATCAACCGTTCTTGATGCTATAAAGTAGGTTAGAATGGCATAGAGGGCTATTTCAACCGACAAAACATAGGCCGAAACAGCAAATATTATAATGTTGAAGAACAGAATAATTGTACCAACTGTGGTATTGGTTTTTCTACTTAAGAATATGGCCAACACTTCAGTTCCATCTATAATAGACCCCCCTCTTATGGCAAAACCAATACCTGAGCCTAAAAACAAACCACCAAAAACGGCCACAAGAATATTATCGCTCGCAATAGTTGGTATTGGAACCAGGTAAAGTGCTAGTGAAAGTATACTAATGCCCAATATGCTTTTAATGGCAAAGCGCGCACTAGTGGTTTTAAAGGCCATGAGCACAAATGGTACGTTAATTATGAGCACAAGAATGGGGAGTGATAGACCGCTTACGTTATATATGATTAATGATATACCCATTACGCCGCCATCAATAAATTCATTTGGAATTAAAAAGCCCTTAATACCAAATGTGGCACAAGCTACACCAAGCAATAAATAGAAAACGTCAATAAGTTCATGTCGTAGCTTTACATATGTTTCGTTTCTTGACTTAATAATTGACTTAACCCTGTTATATCTACTGGTTTTAATGCTCATTTTGGTGGCCTTTGAAATTTTGTTCTCTGCTTAAACAAAATTATATAGCTAAGGGTTTTTGTATAAGTAAAGCTTATGAATGGTATGGCGAGCTCAAGCAATATGTTCAGAAACATTCTTTGAATTTTCATATTTACATTCGTTGATATAAAGGGATGTTGCAATGAGCTTTCTAAAAGACCTTTTTAAAAGAAGACCGATTCTAGACCCATCCATTTTTAAGGATGATAAGGCATTTCAAATTGATTGGGAACCTTTAAAAAGAGGGGGTACCAATTTTAAAACGCATAAGTTGGTATTTGATGAAAGTGGAGATGCTCGTTTTATACCTACATCAGGAATCTATCTTTCATCAGTTTTAATTCTTTTAGGCGCCATAGTGGCATCTGTTATATTTTATTCGAAGAACATCTTTGATGCGAGCCTATTTCCTTTAGTTGTTGTTTTAGTAATGGTGGGTTTTTCTGTATATAGCCTTGTTGTTAATTTAAAGCCAAGGGTTTTTAGCCCAATGAATGGTATTTATTACAAAGGAAAAAGGCCTAAAGGAGGCGATACTGTTTCAGACAAAAACTATGCACTGCTTGCCGATATTTATGCCTTACAAATAATTCGTGAACGCGTGAGCAGTGGTAAGTCTTCGTTTACTAGCTATGAGCTAAACCTTGTATTAAAAAATGGCGATAGGCTAAATGTGGTAGATCACGGGAAACTAAAATCGATACGAGAAGAATCAAAGCAGCTTGCTGATTTTTTGCAAGTGCCAGTTTGGGATGCTTCACAATACCGTACCTAATCCACAATGGCCATTTCTTTCTCTTCAAAGCAATTGCTGTACGCGTTTAAGTAATATTTAATCATGTTTTTCCAGTCAAACTCTTCAGAAAACTCTTCAAGTGCCGATGATACTTCTAAACGAGATTGTCTGCTTCTTTTCACAAAGTTCAAAAGGAATTTACTCAAGTTTTCAGCTGAATTTTCGGGTTTGTTTCCTTTTCTCTTATTTACATGAATAGAGAGCTCGTCAAGATTAACACCAAGATCATTTATAAAATTTCCGAAACCTGACAAATCAGAGGTAACTGTAGGTACACCACGGGCTATGCACTCAAGTGGTGTGTAGCCCCACGGTTCATAAAAGCTTGGGAAAACACCCATATGGCAACCTCTAACAAAATCATCATAATCAATTCCAAACAACGGGTTGGTGCTCTCAATAAAATCAGGATGATAAACCACTTTTACTTTATCAAGCTTGCTATTAAATAATTGTTTTTCGCGAAGTGAGTTTAGCACTTCATCTTCAACATCATCTTTTAAGTTATGTGTAATTATTAGTGGCCAATCTTTACTTTTCCATTTTTGAAGGGTTCGTTTCAGTCTTAATTTCCAATAATCATCAACCAGTTCATTAAGGTCTGGTGTAGAATGATCATCAATTTTAACTGCTTCGTACACCACACGGTCGCGTACTTGGTTTACCATGGCCTTGCAAGTGTTAACCACTTCTTCCATAATGCCTCTATTTTCTAAAACATTAGGGTTTATACTCCAAGCTGGTTTGCGGGTAATTAAGAAGAACACAACGGTTTTATCTATGTTTTCTTCTATCATTTTTTTGTTGAGTTTGGATAAGGCTTCTAGCGTAAGATCATATCCTTTGTTTACGTATTCATATCTTCCTGATGTAAATAGGTAAATCGTTTTATCAAGGTCAAAAGTATAATTATGAAAAAAATGACCTATTGAAAATCTGTGTAATTTGGTTTTGGCCTGGTTGTGCAAACTTTGAATCTCGTACTGCGCAAAATATCGTTTTGAATTAATGCCGTTTGGTGTAATTACATCAGCTGGCTTTTTATATAAATGCTCAAACTCTTCGCTGGTTATTCCACTTACTGTGGTAAAGGTATCGGCAATGTGTGCCGCATAATACTCTAAACCGGCTTGGGCTCCAATTCCCATTCTTTTAGCTTCCTTTTCCCATTTATAATTTGGTAGCTTTTTATAAAAGTCTTTATCGCCAGCGGCCAGGTAACGTCCTAAAAGGGTTGCGTGCGTTGTAAAAACGCTCTTTATTTCTACATTTTCAATTTTGAGCTGTAGTAGCGGAACCGCCGACATCCATTCATGAAAATGGCCAATGAGGTTAATATTTTCGTTTTGACATTCTGTATTAAGCAGCTTAAAAAAAATCTTAACCACATCGCCAAACATTATAGATGATTTTACAAGATCATCAGCGTCTGAAAAGTCAATATGAAAGTGATTAAAAATTTGCTGCTCTATGTTCTCAATTCTGTTAAAAGCAAAGTCAGGATTTATTAGTACTACACGCGGCGATCCTGAAACCAGCCAATGGCCATAAATTACTTCGTAGCCCATAAGCTTTAGCTTGGCTACGGCTTTTCCAACTGCATCATTTTCGTCAGTAATGGGTTCAATTTCAGCAATTATATTTCTATCTACATAGGGGCCTACAAGTAGGTAATTTCCTTTGGTGCGTTTAACAATTTCGGGGAGTTTTGATCTTATTACGGTGTATATTCCTCCCAATTGATTACACACTTCCCACGATACTTCAGCCAGTAGGCTGTTGTTGAGTCCAATATTTGCCATACTATAGAGTTTGAATCAAATCTATTTTTAAAGCGGACTAAAAAAGATGACTTGGCGCAGGTTTAGAGCTGATTTGGTAGAAAGTTAATCTGATAAACGGCTTAATTCAATAGATTAGACAACGGAGCAATCTACCAACTATATTTTCTGAAAGGGTGAACCCAATATTTGGTGGTCTTAGTTGCAAGTCCACTACTTGAAAGACTACCTGGCCTAGAGTCAATTCTATAAGTATAAGCCGTACTTACTGAATTAGTGCCTTTGCCATGTTGTTCAGAAACCCAATAAAATTCATCCCAATTTATAAGATTAATTTTATATCGGTTTTCAAGTTTTATAAGCTCGGCAAATTCATTTCTATTAGGCAAGTACCAATCACTGTAGCCACCTGCGCTATAATTAAGACAAGATTCAATGGCAATAGGAGCGTCGCTTGAGCAGCTATTTACAATTTTAGTACAATTACCCATGCCTTTGCCTATGTCTCCAAAAATTACATCGGTTGTGGTTTCTTCACAACCGAAGGCGAGTTTTCCTATATTTTTTGGTGCAGATTCTAATGCCCATTTTTCTATTTCGTTTACGTAAACAATGGTACCTCCTGCAGGGCCTGTGCAGCCCAAAACATTATCGGTACATGAGCCTGTCTTAAACTCTATTTCATTGCTAAAATTACCAGCTTTATCATTTTTTAGGTAGTAGCGGATGTAATAGGTTGTGTTTAAAGTAAGGTATGGCCAGCGACCACCAACTCCGAAGCGCCAATGATTTGTTGTTGGGTCTTTAGAATCGTAATAACCTGTATCGGTATCTAAACTAAACGAATCAATTGGGCTAGTATCATATAACAAACCACCACTATATGAGCCTGCTGAGTCAGTGATGTTTACAGTAATGAGTGCTGAACTTCTTGTGGTTCTTTTTGCTGTTATTGTTATTTCAGGAACACCATATTTTTCTGAATAAAAGTACTTAAGTTCTCCATAGGTGGTGCCAGAAGAGTTTGTTGCAAAAGCCCTTACGGCAATTATTTTTTTGTGATATGGTTTTAAGTTCATTTTCACTTCAAAATCACCTATTTCAACATTCGAGTAGGCCACATTACTATTTTCAATTGTTGGCTCGTTGTTAGTTCTTGACCAAACAACGCCACAAGCTGTAATTGGGTCTCCAAAATCATCAATTACAGTGCCCTTTGCTATAGCCGTTTTCCTTTTTACATCGCTTATTTCAATGGCCGAAATCCTAGGTGGAATACCTACACCTACTGTAATCCATTCACTTATCTCGTATTTAAGTTTTGGATGCTTGTAGTTGAGTTTAAACCTAAACCCTTCAGTAAATCCAATGGCTTCAAGCATTAGCCTATCTTCTTTAGCAGTGAGAATTAATTCCACTTTAGGGTCGCTTTTCTCACTAACACTAAAGTATGATGGGTTTACAGTAAATGCCTTAGTATTGCTTACCCAATTATTTCCTTCTCTTATGATTTCGGGCTTTTTACCTGTGAAAATGCTCTTACCTCGTTCTAAGCTATTTTTAAATGAAGTGACCATTTGGTCAACCTTTAAAATAGCGTCTAGGGTAATTCTTATTGTTAGAGATTTATGCTCTATGTCAGATGGTTGTATGGTTCGGTGGTTAATGCGGCAATTGAGTGGAGTGGGTTTGTTTTTTAATAGAAGAATTTCAAGATCTTTTTTTGATCTAAAAATCTTATCAAATTTTTCATAAACACCAGCTAGGTTAAGCACCTTATCAATATGATCGAATAGGAAGTAGAGCTGAATGCCAATAAGAGCGGCATCTGCCAAGGCTGCAGCTTTAGTAAAGAACCCTTCGGGCATTATCATCAATTTTGAAAAGCCGGAAATTAGAAGCGTTAATCTAGCTACATCTCGTGGTATTTTTTCGGCATTCTCCCATAGCTTTTTACTTGCATCGGAGTCATCATCTTTTTTGTTAGTTTGAAAACTGTCAACTAGCTCTACATACTCAACTTGCCAATTGAGTAGTTGGTTAGATTGTATAAAGTACGAAAGTTGTTTTGCTTCAATTTGGGTTAGAGATTTTAGGCTTTTACTAAATTCATCTACCATTAAAGCGCAAGCTTCCAGATTTTCTTCATTTCTGTCATAACCTAGATTCTCTGCATTTTGTATTTTTATAAAACTACTATCTAATAGATTTTTAAACTCGTCAATTATTATATCCGGGTTGTCAATCTTTTCATATGACCCAATATTCATTGTTATAAATATTATTTGGTCTTCGGTCCAGGGGGTAGGGATTTCAAGGGTGTTTTCGCCAGGTTCAAGTTCGGGTACAATAAAGTGATAACGGGTTGATTCTTGGTCGAAGAACACCTTTTGATCTATGCTTGCTTCAATAAATCGTCCCGTAAAGTTTTCATGTGCATAGTAGTCTTGAAAGCTTAACAGGGTACAGATTTCTCCTGGTAAATATACCCTAGCATCGTCGAGCAAAATTATTTTTTTTTGTTCTTCAGGGTCTTCAACATCTTCCCTACAGGCACTAATTTGGGCAAAAGATATAATTATAAAAATGGCAATGATTTTTTTATAGAATCTTGAAAAATTCATAGCTGTGCATTTACTTAAAACACTTTTTAATCAATTTAAAAGCCCAATCGTAATGGCTACTAGTGGCCGATACTAAATAAGAACCCATAGAAGTAGTACCCGTCCATTTATAGCGTTTCTTTTCAAACAACTCCATATTACTATATCGATTGATAATACTTTGAATTTTATCAAAAGAATCTGCTAACAAATCTTTTGCTTCTTCAAGCGGAGTGCTTTCATATTGTTTTTGAATCAGAGCATTAAGTTCTGGAGTAGTTTTCCATGTATAGCCCTTTGCCGGCATGTCTGGTTTTTGTCCGGCCATTCCTATGTTATGCCACTCTTTCATCATTAAATGCCAGTGGTGCAAGTGGCACAAAACATCTCTTATGTTTCTATTTAAATAGCGTTCAGGAAACTCCTTTTCTTGCTCATTAGTGCTTTTAGAGTTTATATAAGACATCAGTTTTTTGTAATTCTTTTGGCTTAGGTCAAGTAATTCAGTTTTGTTTTTAGGACGAGGCATAGCTATTCAAATTAACTATTCAAAGCTCTAATTTAAACCCCGTAAAAATGATGACCAGAGTCATACAACCCATTTAATAGTTTACGTGTCTCAATTATTAAGCTATTTCTTTTTTAAGAACTTTACACTTGATATTTGAATTGAAAATCTCCGATATGAAAATAACTCTTACTTCAATAACGCTATTACTGTTTGCTTTTCAGGTGCAGGCATCAAGAATTCTAGTAAGCGGACAGCTTAATACAAACACCATTTGGAAGGCTGATACGGTGATTATTCAGGGTGCTCTTGAGATTAAAAACGGTGTTTTGTTAACCATAGCTCCCGGTGTTAGTGTAATGGGGGGTAATCTTGATGTTAAGGGTGCAATACAAGCACTAGGCAGGGCTGATAGTCTAATTAACTTTAAGCACCAGTACATTCAAGGTGGCAGTACCAATTATTTTGGAGGTTTCAATTTCACCAATGTGGCTTCAGCAAACGATAGTAGCGTTTTCAATTATTGCAGTTTTGAAAGCCTAGTGCCAAATGATGCTCTATTTGTAATTAGAAACAGTAATCAAATAGAAATTAAAAACTGCTTTTTTGATGGTGCTGACGTGCAAGGTCGTATGCTTTTATCAGCTTATCAAAGTGATGTAAAGTTTAATAAGAATGTGGTTAAACACTTTAAAGAAAGAGCCGTAGAGTTCACTGACGGAAATGCAACTTGTAACTTTAACATGTTTGATTCTTGCCTAAACTATAGATACGGAGAAGAGCTTGTTTATTTTGGTGCTGGGAAACAGTTGGCTAAGGGAAATGTATTTAGCCATTGTGGCGATAGCTTAAACCCAAGTGATATTAACCCTACAGTAATATTTAGAAATGGAAGTGAATGTGAGTTTAGAGAAAATAGCTTGCTCAATTCGTGGAATCTGGCACTGAGAATTGAAGATGAATCAGCTCCTATTATCAATAACTGTACTATAAAAAACTATAATGCCGGAATACTATTTTCAAAAACTCACTCAACTAAAAGTGTAACCATTCTTAATACGGTAATTGATGGCATTGCTGAAATAGGAATGAATGCCGGTATTGACGTACGAGCCACTATAAGAAAGAGTACCATTAAAAACTGTAAAAAAGGGGGAGTTGTTGTGGTTAGAGACTCAGACTTTAAGTTTTTGAATGATTCTTTTTTAAATAATGCGGGTGGAGGCTGTAACATTAGATTTACAACAACAACTGCCGAATTTGAAAACTGTTATTTTGAGGGGAATAGTGCCAACTTTGGAGGCGGTTTATTTATTACCGATAGAGCCATATGCACCATAAACAATTGTACCTTCAAAAGCAATTTAGCCGTAAACGGTGGTGGCATGGCAGCGGGATCAGGTTCTAGTATTCAAAACTGTACTTTTAATCAAAACGAAGCCTATTCTTTTGGTGGTGGTGCTTTTGTACAAGGCTGCACTTTTATAAATAATAAATTAGTTAATAATAAGGCGTACATGGGCGGCGGAGCATTATTTCAAATGTCAACAAGCTACCGAGGTAATTATGAGAATAATTACATTTCAGAAAACACGGCTGACTCATTAGGAGGGGGTGCTATTATAGCCATTGATCGATACATGAAATTTAGAAACAACCACATTGAGAATAACACCGCCGGCTTTGCTGGTGGCGGGCTATCAGTATACGTAGGTTCAAAAAGTTGGATGAGTGGCATTATGATCAATAACAACGAAGCACCATTTGGCGCTGGAATCAACTTTGAAGAGAATACGAGTCATAATTTGAAGCTGAGCAATATGAGCGTACTTTATAATAGAAGTACAAAGAAGTATGGTGCGCTGCGCAACAAGAGCAAAGACGAACTCTATTTTACCAATTGTGTATTTTGGGGAAATGAATCTGATAATGGATTGGATTTTTATAGTGAGTGGGATAATGCCGATCCTGGTTTTGATCATTGCGTGATTCAGGGTGGATTTTCAAATTTTGATTTAAACGGTGGTACTTTCAATGGAGCAAAAATCAAGATTAGCACTACTGATCCTGAATTTAATAAAGTAACAAAAGCAGGAAATGATTCATTAAGGGCTTATAATTATTACTTCTCAAACACTAGTGATCTTTATAATGGTGGTAAGGCTGATACTTCGAAATTGAGAATTGCCAGGCGAGATTTGAATAATACGCTGAGAGTAAAAGATTCTAAAATAGATATAGGGACTTATGAGTTTGTAGAAATGCCAAAGCTAAATATTTGGATTGGCAAAACTGAAATCTGTGAAAATAGTACGCCCGAAATAAATATTACACCTGATAGCAGATATGATGAAATAGATTGGTATAAAGATGGAGAAAAGCTTTTAAGTAATAAAAACAAATTATCAATCGATAATTTCAGTAAATCTGATACAGGATATTATTGGGCTGTAGGCAGTAATGCGGCTGGGCAGGTTTATTCTGATACTTTGCACTTTTCCTTTATTTCTACACCAACAGTAAAACTCATTGGCAATGATACAACTTTGTGTCAGGCTCATGATTATAGAATTGAAGCAGAAGGTAATTGGCAAGAATATTTATGGAAATCGCACACAGCGAAAAAATCATCATTTTATGTGCCTTTGGCTTCTGAAGAAGTATGGGTAATGGTTAAAGACAAAGAAACAGGCTGTTTTACAATATCTGATACAATTTCAATTGAAATTATTAACCCAAGTTTTGTTGCTGATATTAGTTTGGGGTATGATGTTGGACTTGAAGAATATAATTTAACAGCGGATTTAGAATCAAACGATGGTTTCGATAGTATTCTTTGGCAAAATATAACTGAGCAATGGCAACAAGTTACAGCGGAAAATTATCTTAAAGTTGAATTGAGCAACGGCGAAGGTGAATATGTAGCCAATACGTTTATAGAAACTTGCGCCGGAGATACATCAAAAGGTGTAACAATAGTTTTCCCATCAGTTGGAAGTCACAGAGAATTTGCCATTGATATAATTCAAATTGCTGAAATGGTGCAACTTTCAACGGAGCTAAACCAAGAGCTACAATTGCAGCTTTACAATCTTGATGGAAAAAGGTTAATAAGCACTCAGTTTAAAAATCAAACTCAGATAGACGTAACCAATTATAGGAATCAAATCTTATTAATTAAAGTATTTGATGCTGAGACTAGTAAGCTTTGGATTGATAAAGTGTTTATCAATTAATTTTTGAATCTAAAAGAAATTGCATTTACTCAGTTGCAGAATTTAAAGGAGTTTCTTGTGTTTCAATATCGTCAGTTGTTGATACGTCGTTTTCTTCGGTGGCTTGAATTAAAGTATCGTGGTTTATATAAAGGAGCTCAGCTGTTTCAATTAGCTTTAGTGTAATTGAAGTAACCCTGGCACTATCATTGGCCAGTGAAGCGGCCATTTCGCTTGAAATCTTTTTTTCTCTAATAAGCTCATCAAGAGTTCCATCAATTAATACATCTACTTTTTTTGAATTGCTTTTAATCTTAGTCAACTTGGTCAAATGTTCCTGTGGTTCTTCTTCTTCACTCAAAAGATAGATCTCGCGCAGCACCTTCGATACCTTTTTTCTAAGTTTATCATATTCTTTACTAATGGCTTCATTGTCTGAAACCATGTATTTACTCACATTTGTTCTTAAACCCCTAATGTATTTTATTACTTCTACAATATTTCGGTTAACTATTTTTACTCGAGTAAAGGCTTCCATAGCCTCTGTATCAAGAGAAAATTTGCTTTGAGATAGGGTAGCATATTTTATTATTTTACTGTAAATGGTCTTTACTTTTTCATAGTAGAGCTCATTTACATTTACCTTAATTTTTTCTTTAGATTTTTTTACGATCGACTTTAGTTTTTCATCTCCTTTTATATCGTGTATGTGGAGATTTAAGCCATGTGCAATAATTTCAAAAGTTGCGTTTTCAAAAAGCCTTTTACTCTCATCTAGTAGTGCTCTAATTGAAGTTTGAGGATAGGTTAAAACACTTTCATTAAGGTAAATTGGGTTTTCTATTTTTTCTTCTTTCTTTTTGGTTGGAAAAATTCTGTTTAGAAGAATCACCAGCCTTGGAATAAACGGCAGCATAATAAGCACGCCTATTATGTTAAAAACCGAGTGAAATAAAGCGAGTCTTAGAATGTAATTATCGGCTGCTATTCCAAAACCATCAGCTAAGAATTTAACCAATTGCCCAAATGGAGAAATTAGAATTAATGCAATAAGTCCGATAGAGGCCTTAAATATAAGTTGAGCTCCTGCTAGTTTTTTTCCTTCGTTATTGGCGCTTAACGATCCCAGTATTGCTGTTATGGTGGTTCCTACATTGGCACCAATAGTTAGCGCTAGTGAGTTTTCATAAGTTATTTGTCCTGCAGCTAAGGCCGTTAAGAAAAGCGCAATTGCCGCACTGCTTGATTGTAAAATTAGAGTAACCAAAATACCAATGGCCGTGTAAGAAATAATACCCCAAAAACCAGGCACAGCATATTCGGCAAGGTTTATTCCGTCTTGAAAAGTATCAAAACCCTGTTTCATGTAATGAATTCCAAGAAAGAAGAATCCCAATCCGGCAAGTACATAGCCAATGCCTTTCATGGTTCGGCGTTTTTGAAAAACAAACAAAATACCGAAAGCCAGCATGGGCATAGCGAATGACGATACTTTAACTTTTAGCCCAAAAGCGGCTACCAGCCAAGCCGTAGCTGTGGTGCCAATATCTGCGCCAAAAACTATTCCTATACCTGCAAAAAGATCAATAAGACCCGCACTAAGAAATGATATGCTAATTACACTTATTAGCGAGCTTGATTGTAAAAGTGCGGTAACAATAAAACCAACGCCCAGGCTTTTGTAAAGCCTATTAGTCATTCTTTTTAAAAGCTTTTGTACGGGGCCTTCAACAAAAGTGTTAAAGCCATCTTCAAGCATAATCATACCAAAAAGTAAAATGGCTACACCAGCAGAAACTTCTTTTATGGTTGGGTTTGAGAAGAGAACCCAAGCCAAAAGGAACAAAATAGTTGGAAAGAAAAGCTTTTTTATCATCTCTCAGTTTTCATTTATTATCTCAAAATAGGACTTCTAGTTTCTATGGGAAATACGTATTGCTTTCTTAAAAAGATACTTTCTAATTACTACTTCAATTGTAGAATTGATCTGTTGTTTAATCACCTCTTAAAAGAAACAATAGAAACCTTTTTGCCTATTAAGAGCAGAGTTAATTAGTTCTCTTGTAAAAAGAGCATATTCAGTAAAGTAATTTGTAAAATATTAAAAGAGTTTGTGGGAGGGCAGTCTTTCAGTTTATTTTGAACTGTTATGGATGAAATTAGCCAACTTAACCCAAAAGCGTTTGAATTAGCAATGCACCTTGAAACAAAAAGAACATTGTTGCGAAATTTCAAAAGGAGTGATTTAGAAGACTTTCATAAAATTAGAACAGATGCTGAGGTGCGCAAATACATTGCAAAACCGATTGATCATAATATTGAATCTACCAAAAAAGCGCTAAATGAGGTAATTGAAGCTTTTAATGATCATAAAGCATTAAACTGGATAATAGAAGATAAAGAAACGGGTGAGTTTATTGGTTCAGGAGGTTTTTGGAGAATTGACCTTAAAAATAATAGGGCTGAGCTTGGTTATTCCATAAAAAAGAAGTTTTGGCAAAAGGGAATTATGACAGAAGTGCTAAAAGTAATTTTGCCATTTGCCTTTCAAAAAGCTGGGATTCATTCAATTATGGCTTGTGTTGATGTAAATAACACACCGTCTCAAAAATTACTTTTAAAATCTGGCTTTAAGCTAGAGGCTCATCATCGCCAAGATTGGTATTTTGAAGGGAAATACTTTGATACATTGGTGTATGGGATGATAAAAGAGGATTTGGAATGATTAGTTTATAGGGGTATCGGGAATGATGCTACAATGCATTTCGATGGTTTGAATTCCATTGTTTCTGATCAGTAAAGACCGATTTCAATTGCTCATAATAAGGGTGGAATAAGCGCAAAATTGATTTTTGGTACAACTCCCGATACTCCTATTAAATTATATGTAAAAGCATATAGTGGATTCGGTTTCTAGATTTCTTAAAAGGAGAAGAAAAGATACAGGTTTAACTAAAAAGGAGTTTGCTGAGAGGGCCGGTGTAGCCTTAACCGTGATAAGAAAAATTGAGCGGGAAAAAACAATTTATACATGGACAAAGTAAATTAGGTTTTGCAAATGTTTGGACATGAATTGGCACCAGTGAGCATAAATGAAATTGAAAAATGAGCTTTTATCTTTCAGAAAATATGCGAACCCTTTACTTAAGCTTACTTAATGAAAGGTATAGCCAATTGGGGCTATGAGTTAATAACCTTTCAATTTGAAATTGCTCAACTTTTGAGCGATTTACACCACCTAATCTTCACCGTCTTTAAAACATCAGTTTCCCAAATTTGATCGTGTAGAATTTCAAAGCCATTTTTCTGGTAAAAGGCTAAGGGTGAATCATAGTTACTACCATCTAATTTTTGATAACCATTACCTTTCACAACCCAACCACAAAGCATATTGTTGTTGGCTTTTGCCTCATCTAATAATTGAGTACCAATTCCACGGCCTTGAGCTTGCCTTGATACTATCATGGCAAAATTGCGTTCTTGGTTTCTATCAAAGTCGCAATACCATGCAACTACGGCTTCATTATCAAAAATGAACAAGTGTTTCGGGTTTTCTAGCTTGCTTAAATAGTGCCTAAGGTTATTAATGTTACTATGGCAAATACTTGCTGGATATTCAGCATTCCACAGACTAAATATTTGCTGTTCTTGGCTACTACTAAGCATTATTTCGCTAAAAAAAATCAATTAAAGAGGGTCACCTATTGTAAATATGCTCATTAAAATAGGTAAAATCTAAGCAACTATGAAACAATTATTATTCGCGGCCCTAATGACTCTTTCAATAAGCTGCATGGCCAATTTAAAAAAATCTAGCCTTGATTCACTAAGAGCTATTGCCATTGCCAACCAACTTGGCGAAATGAAATCTAAGATACATAATGCCTATTTACAAGGCGATATTGCTGTTTATAAGAACGACAGTCTAAATTCTGAATTAACGGTTGAGCGTTTTCAAACAATGTTTGAGGCAATGCCTCAAATGGGTCAAGTAAATGGTTTTATAGCATGCGTAAGGCTCAAATCTAACTTCACAAGTTTTGACCAAGAAAGCGAAGTATATTGCATTGCACCTGTTTATGAATTAGTAATTGACGGAGTAGATTTAGGTAATATTCCAATGTATTATGTTGCTATGAAAGACGTTAAGAAGGTTCTTAATGAAAACGAAGTAAAACTGTTGGCTGTTTTAACCAATCTGGCCGAGAAAAACTACTCAAATAATATTTTCTCCGAATCGTCATTAGTGGTTTCTGGTGATGACTATAGAACAATTGAACATGGTTATCAAATGAGCTATAATATGTCAGATTGGGCTTATGGTCGTCAAAATATTATTATAAAGTTAGAAGATCTTAGAGAAATTTGTAAAAATGCAATAGAGGTATTTGAAGAAAGTTTGAACACAGTGCTTTGTAATACAGCGCCAAACATGAGCTGTTATTTAGATAAAAAGTTTAAGAAAGAAGTACCGCATTTGGCAAAACACGAACCCTTTCAACAATTAGAAGTAATACAACTGCCAAGCCCAGAGTATCCGGGGGAGTTTAAAGACACAGTAATTCGTCATGATTGCCAAATTCAATGGGTTTATAAAGTAGTTGAAATAAAAAACGGTTATCAAATTGATTTTTGGGGAGTTAGTATTTTCATGAAAAAAGAAGATTTTGAAGTTGCCGTACCTGAGTGGGTACGCTTGCTCTTGGTAGAACACGAGTTGTAAAATTCTTACATTAGAATAAGGTAGAGACACCGAGCTAGGTTTCTCTACCATTCGTTTTGGACTACTTAAAAGCTAGTAGTTGGTTTTTAATAGTTTTAAAGGGTAAATAAGAGCTCGATATCATTTTCGCGTACCCCCATGTCCACCCGCAACAATGCCAATAATTCTAATATTTAGGTAAATAAATTTAAAGAATTGGACTATTATGTTTCGTCTCCAAAACTTTCCTTTAATGGGTTTTTGTATGCTTGCTGTATTACTCATTTTGGTTATTTTTTTATTCAGGAATCAACCACCAAAGTGGTCTCATGCGTGCTTTCCATATAAAAACGTAATGCAAAGCTAGTTTTACCCAGTGCCCTGCAAGGCCAATATCGCCAAACGTTTTTTGAATATTGCGGCCACCACTTGTCTTATACTTTTTATAATCTGGAACAATGGGGAAAGTAGTAATACTAATGCCGCTACCTTGTGTAAGTCCATAACCTGCAGATGCAATACACGCAGCACCCATGTTGCCTAATGATCCTTTATGGTGCAGGTCTGTGCTGCCGCTTTTTATCATTTCTATAATATTATCAGCTACAAGCTTTGCGGTAATACCAGAGGGCATGCCCGTTCTTGGCGGAGAAGGTGATATGGCCGTACCGTTTGCTGATTGCCTTGGTTTTGAAATGGCATGTGGTGGTGCAAAGGCAATTCCTGGAGCAAATATGTTGTTATAGCTAGGGTTTTGATAAGTTTCAGGCCAATCTTGTACTGTCCATTCTTCATAAGGCTTGGCCGTATAATCAGCATCAACTACCATAAAGCCCTTAAATAGTTTTTCTGTTATGTCGTTTTCAGATTTATCGTAGGCTTTAAACCCATGGCCAGAAAATGCCGGAATTAGCATGGCGAAGTCATAGTCTTTTGATTTGAATTCTCCCTCAAGGTTTTCATAATTCACCTTACCCGGCTCAACCTTATGTACACCAGCACCTAATATCCAATCAATACCACGTTCTTCAAAAACCATCTGCACCATTTCGGCTGACTTCATTTCTTTGCCATTAACCTTCATTACCATGCCATCCATGCCAAAATCGCCTAATTCATACTCATTAGAAATCCATGTGATTTCACACATCTCTCTAACTTTATTCCTTTTAAGCTCCTTTTCAACATTTAAAATGTATTCAAATGCCGCACCTTGGCAGGTAGCTTTAGGGTGGCCTGTGCCAATAAGAATGCGCTGCTTTTTTCCACTTTTGGCTTTGCTAATTACTTGAGATAGCCCGTGCGCAGCTTCTTTGGCATGGGTATATGTACATACTGAGTACACATTGTTTTTACCTGGATTTAATCCTTCCGTTTGGTCAAAAGCTAATATGGGTCCGGTGGCATTTATCAAGTAGTTGTACCAAATTCTAATTTGCTCACCTTTTCTTTCGCCTACCACATATTCAGCTAAAATATGTGGTTTTGGTTCTTCTTTGTTTCCTTCGGGGTAAAAGGCAACGGCTTTAGCTTGTGTATACTCAATGCTCTTCTTTTTATAAAGCGGAGCCAAAGGGAAAATAATTTTTTCTGGGGCCATTCTACCAGTACCTACCCAAATATTTGACGGAATCCATTGGTAATTGCTATTGGGAGACACAACCAATACTTCGTGCTTTTTAGATAACTTTCGTCTAAGATGAGATGCGGCAGTATGACCAGCAATGCCTGCGCCTAAAACTAAAATTCTCGCCATTGTTCAATTGTTTTGATTTAGCGAATATTTCGTTTTCGTAATTCAAAAAATGCGACTTGTGTTACATAAAAAACTGACTTTCATCACCTTGTGATGATTTTTCATTAGTGTTTATTTGGCGGTTTTAGTATGGTGAAAAACTAAATTGCGAATATTTGAAATCAAATTCAATGATTTAAAGGTTACTTTGGTGCCTATATGCCATCAATGAGATGAACGCAATTTCAATGAATAGATTTACAGTGCTCGCAGTATTTATGCTCTACGTTTTGCCATCAAACGGTCAAAGACTTGTAACAAACAATGATCAGTTGCAGGCCATTAACCTTGGCTCAAAGCTCAAGGGTATTTTCGAAAGCGTACATAAAGATTTTGTAAAGGGGCGCATAACGGCATATACCAACGATAGCTTCTCAAAAATAATGACACCTGAACTTTACAAGCGAGACTTTTTAGGGGCTGAAAAGGAAAATATGTTCGCAGGATGGGGGGCAACCTTTACACCGCTAACTGATTTTTCTAGTATTGAACAAAAACGTGTTATTACGGCATTTTCGCCTCAATATCAATTAAATATTGATGGACAAGATATTGGTACATTTTCTCATTACTCTTTAAAGGCGAGTGATATTGAAGCCCGCTTGAATAAAGATGAATTTGAAATGTTGGTAACACTGATAAACCTATCTGAACATATGGCATCAAATAACCCTGTAATAAATACTTCTTTTGTATTTAAAGATGGAGAAATTCTGCTTGACTCTTTGCCATACCCTAAAAGCCCAAAGCTTGATGAGTGGACACATGGCTACAAGCAGGTGTTGCTTTTGCAAAAAGATCTAGAGCCTATAATTGATGCGGTGAGTAATACGCTTATTGAGAATTTGAATGATGCCTTAGCCGGTAATAGTGCCGTTTTACCTTGCTATTTAGATAAAAAACGTAAGGTTAAAATTGAACATTATGGTAGACATAAGCCATTTGCCCAAGAACTAAAAACATACAAAGAGAACCCAAGCGTTGCAGGAAATTATATTGAAGAAATAAAGCTGATTTGGCCTAGACTAGATAACCTTGAAGAAGTATATATTGATAAGGGTATGGCTGAATTAAAAATGCAAGAGCGAACAGTGTATATGGTTGAAGAAGACCTTAAAAAAGAATTGCCCGCATGGATGGTACATGTCTTGTCAAATAACTAGATCAATCATCTTTGCCGTAGTAATCAAGTATACTTTCTAGCAATTGCTTTTGACTTAAAATATAGCTCGGATTTTGGTTTAGAGCTTTAAGATCATTCAATTCATTATCTAGGTTTTGAAGCGTTACATCTGCCATTTCTAGTGCCTTTGCCTTTTCTCCAGCGTTAAATAGTATTTGTGTAAACCTAACCCCATTTAGCAAATACGGGCAAGATTTGTTGGGTATTACCTTATTAGCAAATTCAATAACAATTTTGGCGCTATCAGATCCGGTGCTATCATCGTAGTATTTGGCCAATCTAAAAAAAAGTTGGCGCTGGTTCCAAAGTTGGCTTTTCTCAACTTGGTGTATATGTTTTATGCTACTCCAATCTAGCTCAAGAGTTAGTTTATTAAATAATTGCTGAGGCGCATCAATGTAACCGGTACCATTATAGTCTTGCTTTTTGTATGGTGTAAGCTGATATACGAAGCCTTGTAGTTTACAGTGGTCTTGTAAACCCGCAAAAGAACGGGGCTCTACTCCAAAACCAAAGCAAATTGGTCTATCCCAAAAATTGGTATTGATGATATCGTATAATATTAGGTCGCTGCGGGTTAAGTAACTCTTATTTGCTCTAAAGCTAAAAAGGTCCGCAACGTTATAATAGTCTCCATAAACGGTATGCACAGTACTGCCATTATACTCTTGGGTATTCTTGTCGTCAGCAGCATATTCAATTAGGTCATCAATAGAAACTTCAAAACCCTGATTAATCACTTGAAAATACGGCCTTGCTTCATTGTCAAAAATCGAAAGCTTGGTTTTAAACTCAATGCCTTCTCTTTTGAGCATGTCCATATAGGCCACATTATTTAGTAAGTTCAGGTTTATCACTTTTACATCTTTTCTAAAACCCAATTGCTCTTGTACATACAACAAGGGGTAGGTGTCGTTATCTCCGTATGTAAACAAAATGGCATTTAAAGGGCAAGAGCTTAAGTAATTCTTTGCTGCGCTAATGTTGTAATCGTCATACAAGTTTGCGTTCAAGAATTTTAAAGCTTCTTCTTTATTCTGGTAAATAAGTAAATCAAGATATGCGGTTAAATAGCCATTTGAAACCTTTGTGTTAATAGAACCTACAATTGTTTCAAAGTTGGGATCTTTGGAATTAATAAGTTCATAGTGCTTAATAGCATTTTTTCTGGCTTTTGTATAGGTCGCTATTTGGGCTTTTGATAATGAATTTCCGCCTGATTTGAATTCAAAAATATTTTCAGAATTAGCAAATTCAGAGTTATTGAATAAATAGCCTGTAGCTAGTGAAGAATAGGCTCTGCCTAGCGCATAAAGCTCTTCATTACTAAGCCCCTTCTTTTTTTCAAAAGTTTCGATAACATCATTCTCCCACCCAACATATCCGTAAAAAATGTTTGATCGAAACAAGTGTTCAGGATGCCTTTGTTTTAGTTCTCCGTGCAGTCCAAAGTGGAACTTTATGTTTTCAAGTATAGGAAAAGAAATCTCCTTAAAGACATTAAGCTCTTGGCTCCAATAATGTTCGCTTTTTACCTTTTCAAGGTTCGAGTAGTTTACTTCACTCACCCACCATCCATTAGGCCTTTTTTCAAATTGCAAGTATGAGGTAGGTTGTCCACTATAAGTGGAGCAGAACTGATTTAGAACCGAGTCAAGATCTGGAAAATCTGCATAAGAACTTTGAGCAAATGCAAAAAAGGGTGCATATGCAATTAGGCTAAATACTAATCTCTTTACCAATGAATTCTCTTTAATTGCCGTAAATATCGACCATAAAAGGAATACACCTTGTTAAATTCTATTTATGAGTGCAATCAGTCGTTAATCAATGCGCCTAAAAAAGGGCAAACAACTGAAGCTAGCTAAGAAATAACTACCGAGGCATGCACATACCCCGGTAGTTTGGATTGGTATGGTAAAGAGTTTGGTAACTTATTCGTCTTCGTTCATCATGAACAAATAGGTAAAGCTTAAGTACGTTGTGGCCATAAGACCCAAGATTACAGCGCTAAATGCCAATACGGTTGAAAAAAGAAGGTTAAGGCCTGGCATGGTTTGGGCCATGGCATTAAAACCAAAAGTTGCATATAAGCTTAAAAGTATGGCAGGCACTACGCCTACGGTTAAAACTATCTTGTTGTTTCTGTTCCAAAAGTTTTGTTGTGTCTCTTTAATGTTTTTCATGTCGATAAAATTTAGAGGGTTAACAAAAGCAGCTTTGTGCTGCATAAAAATCATCTTATTGTTTTAATAGCCTGATGATTATTGTTTTCATTGCTTTTACAACGCAAATTTATAGCAATAGTTTTCATACAAACCAATAAAAATCTTCATGAATATTGAGTGTGTAACTAGCTGTAATAGAATATTTAAGATAAAATGGATAGTGTCAAGAATACTATAATAAGCTTGCTTAATATTTAGGCCGATTTATTAGGGTAAATATTACAATATTGAAAATAAGTTAATTAGTTGTTTTGAAATGAAAAAAATATCTGAGTAAACAATTTATTTTGGAATTAAAAGATTTGATAGGCAAATCTTCCGAATAAACTTAGGTTATGATTGAGTTCAACGGTGCCAGATTGATCTTGTAATCTGCTTAGATTAAAGCTGCCACCGATTTGATATTGTAATCTGCGATTGATAAAAACATCTAATGTAATGCCAGTGTTAAAGCCAATAGATTGGTTGTCGGTAAATAGAGCATAACGTCCATTGGTTCTCCAATTAAGACTAGTACGGGTTGATGGGAACCATTGTAACTGATAGGCCGCAGCAAGGTTTGAGTTTTGGGCAAATCCTGAGGCCACATTAACATCATTGGGGTAATTTATTGTTCTATTAACTAGTGCATCGCCATAGCTTAGGCTAATGCTTAATTGCTGGTGTAAATGAAGGTTTACAGGTAAATGATATTCGTATCTTAAAGTTGCAAAGTATTGTAGTGCTTGCAAAGTTTGGTCAATATTGTCTAATGAGTCACTTACTCTAAACCTATAATCGTTCTCAGCATTTTGGTTAATTACAAATTCAATTCTAGAACCACTTAAAACATTTCGTCTGGGGGCAAAAAAGTATTGGTCATTTAAGGTAGTATAGTATTCAAGGGCATTTATAGCAATGCTGTTTTTAGCCATTACTGAGTCTAAGGATTTAATCCTTCTTATGTTGTAAAACCTTGGTTCAAAAAACCTACTCCTATCTTCAACGGCCATTGTTCTTGCCAGTTTTAAGAGAACATCTTCTGGAATGTCATTAGATATTGCACCTGATTTTTTGAGTGCTTCATTCATAAAGCCAGCTCTAATGGCCCAGTCAATAGGCTCAAGTCGTCCTCTTCCTATGCTAATACTAGTTCGGTTACTAGCAAATGTTCTTCGGTAAGTTGTAAATCCATCTTCATTATCTGTTATTCTATAGTTATTACTAAAACTTGAGTTATTCCAAATTCTAAAAAAGAAGTACTTATTGTTATATCTTGTATGGTCAATTGAAAAACCCGTGCCGGTGCTATTTATTGCTCTACTAATATTTTGAACGTATAATTCATTTCCTATGTAGACATTGTAAAACGTTTGCCTATACCGGTAGTTCTTGTAGCCATTAAGTCTTAAGTTAATTGGAAATTCCAAGTTATATCCTGGGTTTAAGCTATTTGATCTATAACTAAAATCACTTGATAAGATGAATTGATGAAGCTCAACATCTGGTAGGGCTAAGTCCTTAAAGGTTTTTATTTGTGCAAATGAGCTTGTTGTTAATAATAGGAGTAGGTAAGGGAGTACTTTTTTCATGTATAGTTTTTTAGGCCGCAGTTTTGCCAAATATAGTGCCTGTTAACACTTTGTTTAATTTCAGGGTGTTTGAGCTGATTTTACAATGAGACATATATTCAGTATATGATACAGTGTGCGTAAAATGTAGTGCCAAGGTGTTCTTTCATTTAAATTCGTAAAAACCACTTTTTGTGAAAACTTATCATATAATTATTCTCTTGGTATTTATTGCATTTAGGTCAAATGGACAAAGAAATGTGCCACTTGAGAATACAACAAAGCTCAATAGCATTGGTGGTAACCTTTTTATGCTACCAGTTGATGGTGATTACGGAGTTGTTTTAGGGATGAGTGTTTTTTATAAAAGAATGCCTGAACGAAGGTTTTTCTTAACCCCACAGGCTAGGTTGGGAATGTTTTCAGACGGGTATGATAGAGTCGATTATGCCGCAATTGGTGTAGCTGCCGGAATTGGGTTCAAGTATTTTACAACCGAATTGAATTTAGAAGGCGCAATTGGATTGACCACCTTCGGAGAAAAAAGAGTGGCGTTATTTCCTTTACCTACCCTTGTTTTTACTACAAAGCCAATTTTTAACAGGCTATATTTTCAATTTTATGCACCAATTCCCGTAAGGCCTTATGCCATAATATCAGGTTCGTTTGGTTACCGTTTTTAGTCTCCAATTCTAATATTAGTATTTTGTGCGCTTCTTTTAACTAATAACTAACCGTTTTACAATCGGTTTGCCATTTATATTCATTCGGATTATATATGTACCAGGACTAAGGTTGCCCTGCAACTCAATATTGATCTCATTTTGTCCGTTATTTATAACATGCGAATTATTATAAATCAAAGCACCACTATTGCTAAATATTTCAATTGTAGCATTTGTGATTCCATTATAATTAAAAGCAAGGTAGAAGTTTGGATTTTGGCTTTTAACAGGGTTAGGGAAAAGCGAAATATTGGTTTTTGGGTTGCCTAAAGGTTCTGACTCAAATACGGTAGAATCTAAATTGCTATACCATACATCATCTTTCTTTTTTAATGTTGAATCGGCTTTAGAGTAGTATGCGATCTGGTTTTTAGAAGTATCTTCAATTTCAACAGAAGCGTAAAGCTCATAGGCTGTTGAGTCGGTTTCAAATACTTCTATTGAGTCTTTTGATAAGGGGTTTAGACAAACATAGCCGTTGATGTACCCGCCTGTTAAAGGGTAATTGGGATCTCTAGGCGCCAAGTCAAAATGCTGCCCCAAGTATTTACCTACATTTTTATAGTTATCCGCTAAATAAAGGTTTCTTCCATCGGCACTTGATAAAAAGCCACCCAAAGAACGGTAATACAAAGATGAACTACCCATTCTTTTTCTTTCTAATAGTTGTCCTTTCTCATTCAGTTTTAAGAGATAACTATACCCCATGTTTTGATTATAGGGGTAGCTAATAGAATCCCCGCTTGAGTGAATGAAGGTGCTTTTTCCTCGCACAAATACTATGGCATACATAGTGCCGTCGTTCATCTCTTCAATATCAACAAAGTCACAATTCATGTCAGCTTTAATGCATAAATACCAATCGATTTGCCCATTACTTTTGAGTTTGCACAATGCCTTTACTTTTCCATTTCGGTAATGAGAAAAACGTTTGCCATTCAGCTCAATATCTTTTCTGATTCTATTTGTTGCGTAATAGGGAAGTACAATTTCATAATTTTCAGCTTTTGATGCAAAAGCGCGTGCATGATGGCCAAAAATTGACGGTTGGGCGCTGGGTTTCCTATCTATTAGTTTTCCGGTTTTTGATGAAAAAATGTAGCGACTTATTACAAATTGATCTTCGTTCTCATATTTGTCTAATTCCTTGATTTCTTTTCTAGTGCCATCTAGATATAAGAAGAAGTACCAATGCCTATTAGCTAAGGCTTCAACACATATATCTCCATTTTCTGTTAACCAAAAATCTCCAGGGCCAAAATCATCACCTGATCGGGTAATCCATTTAATTTCACCTATGCTATCAATTTTAGCCAGTACAAACTTATGGCGACCGATAAAGTATTCTTTTCGGTTTTGGGCGAATAAAATATCGTCAAATACTAGGGTATGGGTTGGGGTATAAACCCAAGCGTATGTGTTACCTTTTTTATCACAAACTATCTTTTTGCAAAAGGCATTATCCCAACTTAAGCCAGTTTTAACCCAAAGTAGTTCCCCGTCATACTTGTATTTGGCAATAAAGAAACGGTGCAGGCTGCGCTTATAGCTTTCCATCATTTCTAATGGAATGTATTTGTTATTTCCCTTAGTGCTTGTAAAGAGTGCATCGTGCTTAAAGCTTCCGCCAATGTAGTAGTTATTGTCACTATCAAATTCAAGGCAATGGGCATAAATGGCCTCTTTACTCTTTATACTTAGGTGCCAATTTACACCACCTTTACTGTTGTATTGGCAAAGGTGCATATTGGGGTAGCCCAGCAAAGTGTCATTGCCTTCAACAATAATACTAGAACCTTTGGTTTGTATTATGCCTCCCGCTTTTTGGTCAATGGCTGAAATAACCAAGGCATTGCCTTCTTTATCAGCTTTAAGTTGGCTAATACGCACATCTTTATCCCCCCTTTGTTGTGCAAGCCAGCTATTTTGTGCATTACAGCAACTTATCGCAAACGCGAATAAAAATATTATCGAAGTGCGCAGAATTATCATGCCATAAATATGAGATTTAAAGCTGGTTTAGCCGCGACTGGGTTTATAAGTGAAAAAAAGTGGTATTGGCTGAGCTATTCTATCTAGCTTGCATTTTACTCACCATTGAGCTTACTTTCGATTTAACTTTATCTGCGGCAAGTCCAATAGCTTTCTCCTTTGTTTCGCCGTTGCTTGAAACCATAACCGGTTGACGATTTTCAACTCGAGCTTCTATTTTACAAAGAATATCATCTGTACCACTTTTATCAGCATTTTGGTCAGACAAGTGTACTTCAATACGAGTAATATGGTTTGCCAAATGCTTTAAAGTAGCTTTTAGTTTTTCTGATACAAATTTTTCAAGGGCTTGATTGCCATCTATATGCTTATCGGTATTGAGTTGAATGTTCATTTTGCGAGTTTTATTTTACAATCCCAAAGGTACTCCACTAGTTGTTAAAATCAGATGACAAACCAAATATGACACTATTTTTCGATAGATTTCATTAGTGAGATCTTGTGGAAGTTAGTGAGTATTCTTACCAAAAATCATTTTACCTAAACTAACCAATAATAATGCAATTGTTCCAACCACTACACCAACCACTAGTTCGCCCGTAATGCTAGGGAAATTATGAACCCAGTCATGTACAAAATGTAGGTTGTGTACGTAAATGCCGCCAGCTACTAAAATCATTGCCACCGTACCTATTACAGTTAGTGCTCTAATTATTAAGGGTAATGACTTTACCAAGCCTTTTCCAAAGCTAAGCGTAAAACCTTTTTTGCCATCGCTTAATTCTATAAGCTTTAGACCAAAATCATCAATTCTCACCAAAAGAGCTACCAAGCCATAAACGCCAACAGTAGCTAAAAGTGCAATGCCTGTTACCACCGGAATTTGAACTTCAATGGGTTCATCCATCACCGTGCTTAGGGCAATAATTACAATTTCAACAGACAAAATGAAATCTATGAAAACGGCCGATTTAATCTTTTTGGTTTCTTGCGCCAATACTTGTTCATCACTAAGCTTAGCATCCTTTTTGGCCACTGCTTTGTCTTTTAAATGGGTTAGGTAATGGTAAATTTTTTCGGCACCTTCAAACCCTAAATAAAATCCACCAGCCAATAGCAAAATGGTAACGGCAATTGGTAAATAATAACTTAGTAAAAAGGCAACAGGTAAAATAATTACCTTGTTAAGCAAAGAGCCCTTTGTGATTTTCCATAGCACTGGTAATTCTCTTGATGAAATAAAGCCCGACGCTTTTTCAGCATTAACTGCAAGGTCATCAGCCAAAATACCTGCTGTTTTTTGAGCAGCCACCTTACCCATGGTGGCAACGTCGTCCATTAGTAGGGCTATATCGTCTAAAAGCGCAAAAAATCCTGAGACCATAATTTCAAATTACTTCATTGAAAGCGCAAAATGATAAAATTCTGTATACTGAGCAACACTTACAGTGCTAAGATTTTATTTATTAGCATTGTAGATTACCTGAAAAATTATTGAATGAATAGAATAAGCGTTGTTTTGACTCTTTTAATTGGGCTTAACTTGTCGTCAATTTTTGGTTTTGCTCAAATTGACTGTGACAGTTTTAAAAATCTTGAAATAAAAGCCAATGCGTATGAGGCCCAGTTTCAAAACAGAAGTGATGTAGTGAACTGTTTAAACCTCGATTCTTTTGACTATTTCATGTTTAAAAACCAGGCTCCAATTTTAACGGCTACCTTATTAATGAGCAAGGCAAAGAATAATCAAGAATTGTCTGTTACAGTAAATGAAGTCTATCTTTTTTTAGATTCTATTTTGTTTAAAAGTGTAGCGTATGACAGTATTAAATTATCTGGGATTCATGTAATGAGATTGCTTGCTTTACCTGGAAATGTTGAAGATGAAGTACTATTGAAGTGCTTGAAAAGGGCCAAACTGGATTCAATTAAGGCAGATGTTGTAGCTTTTAAGAATGATACTGAAAATGAATATGGCTCGGGAAGGGAATTATTAAGTGCTTATTATTCGGTTCGGAAAAGTGAAAAGCTTAACGACAAGCTAATTAATGAGGATTTCAATTTAAATGAATCGGTTTGTGATGATGACCTTCCTTTGTTAAAAGGTAGATTACCTTATTATACCAATTTAGAAGATGCTTTAAATTGCTCAAAGGAGAATGGAAAGCCTTTACTTATTTATTTTACAGGGTTTGCGGCAGTGGGTTGTAGAAAAATGGATGATCAAATTCTATCTGATAATGAAGTCATGCTTTTTATATCTGAGAATTACACATTCTTAATGCTTTTTGTTGATGATAGGAGCAAGTTACCCGCAACTGAACACTATAAAAAAAAATTATATGGTCGCACGTATGAAGTGAATACCATCGGAAGAAAGAATAGTGTTTTTCAAATTGAGAAGTTCGAAGCCAATTATCAACCATGTTTTGCAATTGTGAAAGGAGACCTTACAAAGCTTAATGAACCTATTGGTTATACACCCGATATTGAAAAGTTCTTAACTTGGCTCAGATCTGGAGATATTGAAAAGTGAATATTATCTTTTTTATTAAGGCTAATTTCATAAAAGAAAATGCTAGTTAAAATTTTATTACTTCATTTGCGTAAATGATTTTACGAAGCGCACATAGCATGTATTATAAAAGTCAACAAGAAGCAAGTGATAATTCGCTGCCCGTTGAACTTTATGAGCGTTATGTGTGTGAGAAATTGTAAGTAATAAAACGAAAAAATAAAACACAAAAAGCGCTCAAGAAGTTGAGCGCTTTTTTTTTGTGCCTATGTGCATTGAATTTAAGGAAATAACACTTGATAATAGCAATTGAGAGACAGACAATTGATAACAGGTCAAGAAAAAAATCTACTTACAAGTGGGGTGGGAAAGTACTGTCTCGAGATAAGTGTAAATAATTGAAAATCAGTAACATAAATTGAAAATAATTTTGGTAGTTTAAAAAATGATTTCATATTTGCCCTACCAAACATAAACGATATGAAGCAAACAAACAATTCAAAAGAACAGCAAAAGCGGTGGTACACAATGGCGCCCAGTTGTAATGGATTTGAACTGCTCCATAGTTATGATTCGCCCCAAATGGTGATGTTTTCGAGTTGATGAAATTTTATCATCAATAATTGGTCGAAAGCATCTCAAAACGAGATGCTTTTTTTTTGGAATAGCGCTAATATGGGCTCAAATATTAAAGACCTTTTTAACTGAGAGTAGGTAAATAGTGGTTTGTTGCGCTTACCTGCTAAGTAAGTTCTCGCTACTGCGGGATTTGAGTTCGATTCTCAAGCTCTCCGCTTTTTCGCAGTGTTTAATTTGGAAGTGTTGAGCAATTGGTTGGCTCGCCAGACTGTAAATCTGGTCTCTGCGGAGCATGTAGGTTCGAACCCTACCACTTCCACTTATACAATTAGGAAGGACAAGCCAATAGGTGGTGGCCGCAGTCTTGAAAACTGTTTGCTCGTTTGCTCGGGGTATGGGTTCGACTCCCATTCCTTCCGCTCTTGTTGGCAGAAATACGGTAGTAACTGTCTCTTATTATTCGTTTTCTGTCAACAAAACTCTGGGGAGATAACGGTGGTTGTTTATTCCGATTTATCGGAAGGGTCGGAGGTTCTCCCGCACGTGCGGGATTCAGACCATTTCTGACTTGTAGTTTAATGGCAGAACACTTGACTTTGATTCAAGTAGTAAAGGTTCGAATCCTTTCAAGTCAACAATTGCGGGGGTGGCGGAACTGGTATACGCGCCTGTCTTAGAAACAGGTTATTGAGAGTTCGAATCTCTCTCTCCGTACTATCGCCATTTTCATTTGGGGAAAATGGTTGTTCCGGTTCGATCCCGGGGATTGGGGTGCTAATTAAAGAATAAGATGAAGCAATTAGCTAATTGGGTATTTATGGTGTCTTTAGTTTATGTGGTAAAATACTTCACTGTGACCGAAGAGAATAGGGTTCGAATCCCGAAGACACCCAAAGGTTTAATTAAATTCAACTTTGGATCAACTGCCATTTGGAACTGGATTGAATTCGATATTTTCTGCCTTTAATAAGCATGGGGATAGAAATTCCATCAATTGTGGCACCAGTAAATGCTAAAAGAGCGCCTATAAATGCACCCAATTGCGCCCAAGTATCTTCGCTGCCCACGCTTGATGCCCACCCTACAGTTCCAAAAATAAAAAGAGTAGTTCCACCTGAGGCCAAAACAGTTCCTATTGGACGCCAAACTGTTTTTTGCCTAACCCAATCTACTGAGCTAATTAATACGGTATCTTCATCAACAAGCCAATATTGGTCAGTTATTTCTACCAGCTTACCGTTGTACTTTTTTTCTGATTTGGTTTTAATTTTTACTCCTTTGTTTATTTCAATCTGCCTTAAATCATCTTTATTTTGCTTTTTAAAAGTAATAGCGTCTGTAGTTTGCCCTTGAGCCAAACAAAATGAAGAAAATAGAAAAAAAAGAACTTGCAGTGCTTTCATATACCAAATGTACTTTGCATTGTAGCCCATGCCTTTAAAGATGCTGAGGAATTTTTGAATAAGCTTTAAAGGTTAGTGGCGCTATGGATTAGGCTTATTTCCGAAGCTTAATGGAGTTGTATCCCTAAAAGAAAATGTTTTTAGCCCTAAATTGACTAAAAAAGAGCCTGTCTTAAAAGCTGCTTTACTAATATTAATTAGGAAGCTTACTTTGCTTATTACATTTCAATAATATAATTATTGAAAAATAACTTTGTCGAATTTTTGAGACAGGCTCTTTATCATTTGTTATAAAGCAATTACGCTTTTTTCAAGGCTTTATTAATCTTTTTCGCTTTTTTAGCGGCCTTTTTTGCTGTGTTCTTGCTTTCTTTCAGATTTGCTTTAGCAGCTTTTACATCTTTTTTCTGGGCTTTGTTTTTCTTATGAGCCTTTTCAATTTTGGCCAAAGTTTTAGCAGCTTTTTTGGTAGTACTACTAGCTTCTTTAGCTTTTTTCAAGGCTTTTTTAAGGTCTTTTTTTGATGTCTTTTCTTTAGTCATATCTCTTGTGTTTAGGTTCTTTATGTGTTAAGTAAATGTTACTGCAATATTACCAAATTGTTAAGCGAGTTAATGTTAAGTTTTGACTTACCTTATTTTATGCAACTTAATTTTCATCTAGACTAGCTAAAATGGAATGGATAACAAGTGCTATTTACTCGCAAATCATTCGTTTGATTTAGCAGTTTTTTTTTCACATGTACATTATTCGAGATACTCCTTGCTTATTGTACAGCAAATATTTGATGCATAGCAATACTCATTTATTCATAATGTCACAATTATGATAGGGGATCGGTTTGCTAAACGGGCCTTGCATAAGTTTCAATTTGAGCTGGACTCCTAAGTCTTTTTACAAGCTTAAAGATGGCAAATGCAGTTGCCACAGCTACAACTCCAATACATCCCCAAAGACCAAGGTTTTCAGCAGCAAGCTTAATTATCATTTCTGCACCCTTTTTTCTACCACTGGCTTCAAGTTCAATGTTGCCGGTTTCTTCAAATTCTAAGGCACTTTTAATTAGAAGCCATCCAAAAATGCTAATTAGGGCCGCATAGCCAAGATATTCTAATGCAATTTTACCTTTCGATTCTTCAACATTTTCGGTTTTCTCAAAGCCAAAAGTTTCGGTTAGCATTAAAGCGGCCATTTTTCCTTGATCTGATTCTTCAAATCGAAGTATTTCTTTTTTGAGCTTACCGTCGTCTTTTTGTTTAAACAGTGTAACGTGGCCATTTAGCTGATTAGTTTTTAAACTAAAGATTTGTTCAACTGGAGTAAACCAAGACATACTAATCCATCCAGTTTTGTTTTTCTTTTTCTCAAATGCTTCATCGCTTTTTATTTTGGCGCCGGTAATTAAAATTCCGGTTTCATCAAAATTGAAATAGGTCTTTTGTTTGTGCTCAAGTTTGTAATTCATAGGTTAATTTTTAAAGCAAATTAAATGGTTAAGGAATTATTATCCGTAAAAAATTAGGTGCTTATGTTTACATCATGACTCGCCAATATTTACTAGCTTTAATTTTAATTATAATTGCTAGCTGTACTTACCAGCCAAATCCTGATGCTTTATTTAGTAATAGAGATGAGCGTGATACCGATGAGCGTTTAATTGAACTCGGTTGGGAGTTGGTAGATTACGGTAGGTGGTATAAAACAGGCTATAACACATTTGCTCCTGGCAACTCAATGGCGCCAAGAAACTGGGGTAAATGGGAGCTTACAAAGTTTGGCAAGCCTGATTCAATTACGGTTGAGTTTGCCGATTCCAGAAACAAGAAAGCCAATATTCATTATTTACTTAATTTTCATAACGATTATACTTTGCAATGGCTTGTTGAGTATAATCCTAAGAAAGATGAATACTATATCGATGGATTTATGAGTGATCAAGCAGGTAGCAAGTACACTGCTTCTCACAAGCCGTATTTGCATATGGGGTTTTCTGAAGAAGAAAGCATTATTACTAATAAAGGTGTTTTGGGCTTTGAAGTTGGAAAAACCACTTATGATCAAGTTTATAACGATTCGCTAAACGATAGTGCTTATAATTATTTAGGAATTCAGTTTCAATTTATTGATGATACGCTTCAAGAGATAAAGATTGAACATCAAAACCACCTTAAAACAAAGCATGGGTTTTGTTTTTATAGTTACCCCTATTCCATTCCTGATTCAATGGGTACACCAACGGCAGAGCTTGTTGATTTAAGCAATTGGTACCCTGCCATACCTGAAATAAAATGTTACAGATACGGCAACTTAATTCTAATAGAACGCGCAAGTGTGGTTATGATGATAATTATAAGAAATAGCGCACGAGAAGATGATTTATTTTCTGGCGCTAATTCTTAACAATCAGTAAACTAGGTGAATAAGAAGCCCTAATGCCATAACTCTTAAAACCCGGCGTAAAGTAATGAGGGCCAGTAAACATGGAGTAAAATTCAGTTTTAATAATTGAATGACTTTTCAACGTCCATTGCTTGCCAATTAAAGCTTGAACACCGGTAAACCAATAGTCAAGATTTCCGTTGATAGAGTATGTTTTTGGGGTGTTGAACATTCTTTTTTGGTTATCAATTGTTTGGGATCGGTTCAAAAAGTAGGAGATGTTTAAACCGGCTCCAAAATAAAATCTTTTCGCATGATAGCTCAAAGTGACCGGTATAGTTAAAAATCTAAAGCTCTCCGTATAATCTTTAATTTCTTCAGAAGGAAAAGTTGACCCTTTTTCGTTAAAGCCAAATTGGGTGAATTTTGTACCAATTGAAATGTCGATTCGTTCACTTATCATTTTACCCCATTCTAAACCACAATGCACTGTCGGTTTTATCCAATAATCGGCATAAAACTCATTCATAGCATAATGACCAGTACTTTTTGTAATCGACGGTGTAATGTTAAAGGCAAGCCACGATCTTGTGCTTTGAGCTTGGCTAAATAACACAATGCATGTAAAAAGAAATATTGCGTAAGTTTTCACAAAAGCTAAACGCATTTGCCTTTATTTTATGATTTTCATTGAAAACAAGTAATTTCAAGATTAATAAGTCCGTGATGCCACTTGGGCAATTAACCAGTTTAGGGTTGATCTTGTGTAATGACACTTCTATCGTGATGTAGATTTCGTTAGATAAAGTGAATTATCTAAGGTTGGAAAATATGATGCTTTTGGTAGATATTACCACAAGTCTTATTTTCGGATTTTAAACCCACGATATGACCCGTAATATCTTACCCGTTTTAGTACTATCAAGTTTTACTTTCTTTACTTGCCAAGTTGATGATTCTGAGCCAAACAGAAGAAATACCCCAAAAGGCTATACTTTGGTATGGAACGATGAATTCAACGATAATGAAATAAATACAGATAACTGGAATTTTGAATTGGGTGACGGAACGGATTATGGATTACCAAAAGGATGGGGAAATCAAGAAGAGCAGATCTACACCGATGATGTAGCCAATGCGCTAATTGATACTGATGATGATAAATCAGTTTTGGTGATAAGAGCGGTAAACTTTGGAAGCAACATTACAAGTGCTAAATTAACTACTGAAGATAAATTTGGGTTTAGATTTGGTAGGGTTGAAGTAAAAGCCAAAATGCCAGAAGGCGGAGGCGTGTGGCCCGCTATTTGGACCTTGGGTACCAATAGAGGAGAAGAAATTGGTTGGCCTGGTTGCGGCGAAATTGACATTGTTGAGATTATTGGCAATAATCCTAACTATAGTTTTAGCACAGTGCATTTTACTAATGGTAAAAATAAGCATGAATTTATAAGTGATGGTTACACTTTGCCTGATGGGAATTTCTATGATGACTATCATAAATATACTTTAGAATGGACACCAGAAATGATTACTTTTTATGTTGATGATGTTGAAGTAAACGCTGTAGAGATAAGAGACGATATGAAGGAGTTTTTACGGGAGCAATATTTGATTTTGAATGTAGCTGTTGGAGGTACTCTTGGTGGAGACATAGATCCCAGTTTTAGAACAGGTGAAATGAAGGTGGACTACATAAGAGTATATAGCAAAGATGATATGAATATTCCTGAAGCTCCTGTTTTAGTGGTTGACGAAGAGTTTAATGGTAAAGTAATTGATCAATCGGTTATTCCACATTTATTAAAGGATGGTTTTACGGCTTTAGATGAATCTAGATTAGTAGTTTATGGGCCACAAGCGCCAGATTTTATGGCTTCTGATACGGCCATTGATGGTAGCCAAAGCACAGCTTGGATGTTTGCTGAAGAAGGCGATTGGGGAGGGGGCTACCTATTTGTAGAAAATGGAATGGATCTAAGCTCATATTCTAATTTGCATTTTGCACTAAACTCAAGCGTTAAGCTAGATGATGCTGAAATTAAACTTGAAAGCACTGAGACCGCTCATAGTATTTTCTTAAAAGACTACACAGGCGTTGATGCAGGTAATGGTTTTTTGAGATACACCATTCCAATGAGCGATTTTGCTGATTTGGATAAAACTGTAGCTACCATTCCTTTTTCAATCTGGAATATTATTACAGAGCCAAAGCAAAAGGTTAGAGTCTTGGTTGACGAAGTTTATTTTGATTAGATAGAAGACTCAAAGGAAACATATTAATATAATGGCCGCTCCAAGAGTGGCCATTATTATTTATGTCTATCTTTTAAAACCGTTTCTATTTCTTGAAGCGAAAATCCTTTTGCCTTCAATAAAATCAAGTAGTGATACAGCAGATCGGCCGCTTCATTTTTAAATAATTCGTTATTATCATCTTTGGCTTCTATTACTAATTCTACGGCTTCTTCTCCTACTTTTTGTGCCACTTTATTAATGCCCCTTTTGAATAATTTGTTGGTATATGAAGTTTCAATATTGTCATCAATTCTTTGGTTAATGGTTTTCTCAAGATCATATACAAATCCCTTTGCCGTTTCTTCTTTTAAGCAAGAAGTACTACCTGTATGGCAAGTAGGACCAACGGGGTTTGCTTTTATCAAAAGGGTATCATTATCGCAATCGGTTTGAATATCAACTACATTTAAAAAGTTACCTGAAGACTCTCCTTTGGTCCAAAGTCTTTGCTTGCTTCTGCTATAAAAAGTAACTCGTCTTTCTTCATTTGTTTTAGTAAATGCTTCTTGATTCATATACCCCAGCATTAGTACTTGTAGGGTACTATTATCTTGAATTATTACAGGAACTAGACCATTCCCTTTATTAAAATCTATGTTCATCGTACGGCTATATTCTGTTCTTTTAAATAATATTTTAGTTCTGGAATTGGTATTTCATCAAAATGAAAAATACTTGCAGCAAGACCACCTGTGGCCTGTGTTTGCTCAAATACTTCTTTGAAATGCCGTTTACTACCTGCGCCACCTGATGCGATGACGGGAATATCGATCAGCTCTGACACCTTACTTGTTATGTCTAGTGCAAAACCATTTTTGGTACCATCATTATTCATTGATGTTAATAAAATTTCTCCTGCTCCAAGTTGTTCAACTTGCTTAACCCAACTTAGAGTTTTTATAGAAGTAGGGGTTCTTCCCCCATGTACATATACGGTCCATTCTTCTTCATAAAACTTGGTGTCAACAGCAACAATCACGCATTGACTTCCAAATTCTTGAGCAATTTCACTTATTAGTTCAGGTCGCTTAACTGCCGATGAGTTTACACTAACCTTGTCGGCTCCAGCATTTATTAAGGCTTCTACATCTAAAACACCATTAATACCACCACCTACAGTGAATGGAATATTAATTTCTTTGGCGATTCTTTTTACGAGCTCTATGAGCGTTTGCCTCTTTTCTACCGTCGCTGTTATATCGAGGAAAACAAGTTCGTCTGCTCCTTGATTTACATATTGCTTCGCTAATTCAACAGGGTCGCCAGCATCTCTTATGCCAATAAAGTTGATTCCCTTTACGGTTCTTCCATTTTTTATATCAAGGCAGGGTATGATTCGTTTTTTTAGCACGTGCTATTAGATTTGCGATTTATGATTGCTCATTATTTGTTCTTTTAAGCTCGGTATTCTTGTTGTCTAAATTTGTGTTTGTTACTTACCATAAAAATTGGCGAATCAAAAAATCTAAAATCCAAAATCGTCAATCAATATTCGTAAATCACTAACACTAATCTTTCCTTCGTAAATGGCTTTACCAACTATGGCACCTTCGCATCCTATTTCTTTAAGTTTATAAAGGTCATTAAGACTTGATACGCCGCCGCTGGCTATTAGCTTAACTTGAGTTTCGTCTACTACCTCTTTGTAGAGTTCATTAGAAGTTCCTAGAAGCATGCCGTCTTTTGAAATATCGGTACATATCACATAAGAAACCCCTTCTTTCTCATATTGCTTTATAAATTCTACAACATCAAGTTCAGATGTTTCTAACCATCCTGTAGTAGCTACTTTTCGGTAATTACAGTCGGCGCCTAGTATTATTTTTTCGCTGCCATACTGTTTTAGCCAATCTCTAAAAGTATCAGGACTCTTGACGGCAATGCTTCCACCAGTAACCTGATTGGCTCCACATTCAAAGGCAATTCTTAAATCATCATTTGATTTTAATCCCCCACCAAAATCTACTTTAAGTGCAGTTTTTGATGCAATTGATTCTAGTATCTTGTAGTTTACAATATGCTTTGATTTTGCTCCGTCAAGGTCAACTAAATGCAAAAAACTAATGCCATTTTCTTCAAGCTGTTTGGCTACTTCAAGTGGGTTTTCATTGTATACCTTTTTCGTGTTATAATCACCTTTTGATAAGCGAACGCACTTACCGTCAATTATATCTATTGCAGGAATTATTCTCATAAGGCTAAGAAATTTTTTAGAATTTGCTCACCCACACTGGCCGATTTTTCTGGATGAAACTGAGTGGCAAAAAAATTGTCTTTTTGAAAGGCCGTGCTAAAGGGTAAAATGTAGTTGCACTTTGCAATGGTCTCATTACTTATGGAAGCATAATATCGGTGCACATAATAAACGTCATCTTCTTTCGAAACATCTCTAAAGAGCGGTCCATTTAGACTTTCAAAATTGTTCCAGCCCATGTGCGGCACTTTATCACCAGTAGGAAAGTGTTCAACCTTGGAATCAAAAATGCCAAGGCATTCTGTATGGCCTTCTTCAGAATATTTACACATAAGTTGAAGCCCAAGACAAATACCAAGAAATGGTTGTTTTACCGATTTTATTACGTTATCAAGGTTCTTTCCCCTTAAAAAGCTCATAGCAGTACTTGCTTCACCAACTCCAGGAAAAATCACGCGCTCGGCGGCTAGTATCTCGTCAGGATCGCTGGTAATGATACACTTTTGACCGAGTCTATTTAGAGCGTTTTGAACCGACCGTATATTTCCAGCATTATATTTTACAATGGCGATCATATGGTTCCTTTTGTGCTTGGAATACTGAAGTTGTTAGTTTGAGCTACCGCCATTTTTATTGCCTTTGCAAAAGCCTTAAAAATTGCTTCAATTTTATGATGCTCGTTGTCACCTTCTGCTTTAATATTCAAATTACATTTGGCAGCATCACTAAGTGATTTAAAAAAGTGTAGAAACATTTCAGTTGGCATTTCGCCTACTTTTTCTCGCTTAAAATTGGCTTCCCAAACCAACCAAGGTCTGCCACCAAAATCTATGGCTACCTGAGCCAAGCAATCGTCCATTGGTAGTAAATAACCATAGCGTTCTATCCCTTTTTTGCTGCTTAAGGCTTTTAAAAAGGCTTCACCCAGAGTAATGGCAACATCTTCAATGGTGTGGTGTTCGTCTATTTCAAGGTCACCTTTTACATTTACATCAAGGTCAATATTACCGTGTTTGGCAATTTGGTGAAGCATGTGGTTAAAGAACCCCAAGCCGGTATCCAATGTTGATTTGCCAGTGCCATCAAGGTTAACGGTAATTGAGATATCAGTTTCTTTAGTGGTTCTGGTTACACTTGCTTTTCTTGGTTTTGCTTTTAAGAAGTTATAGATGTCAGCCCAATTCTTTGTACTTAGCGCGGCATTTTCGTTATGCTCTCCAATAAATATTCCTTTGGCTTTTAGATTTTGAGCCAATTCAATATCGGTGTTTCTATCGCCAATTACATAGGAATTCTGTAAATCGTAATTGCCGTAAATATAATGGTTTAAAAGACCCGTTCTTGGCTTTCGGGTAGGCGCGTTGTCATCAGGAAAACTTCTATCTATAAGCACTTCTTTAAACTCAATGCCTTCGTTTTCAAAAGCCTGCATCATTTTATTGTGTGCGGGCCAAAAGGTGTCTTCGGGAAAGGAATCTGTTCCTAAACCATCTTGGTTGGTAACCATTACAAGCTCAAAATCAAGCTCATTTACTATTCTAGATAACCACTGAAAAATACCAGGGTAAAACTCTAATTTTTCTAGACTGTCAAGCTGGTAGTCAATTGGTGGCTCTATCACCAAAGTACCGTCTCTATCTATAAATAATACCTTTTTCATTTCATTGCTTTTAGTTGCTCAATTAGCGCATTGTTTTCTTCGGCAGTTCCTACAGTGATTCTTAAGCAGTTTTTCACCTGCGTGTTTCTATTTCTTACTATGATTTTAAGGTCGCTTAATTGATTATACCGCTTATCGGCATTATCTACTTCTATTAAGAAGAAATTTGCATCAGAAGGATAGATTTTCTTGACGATTTCAAGTTCATCAAGTTGTTTTTTAAGACATTTTTTTTGTTCTAATATTGATTCAAGATTCGCCTTATAGTCGTTGGTTTTATTAAGGGCATTCAAAGCGGCTTTTTGATTAATGCCACTTATGTTGTAAGGCGGTTTTACCTTGTTGTAAAGCGAAATGATTTCAGTATTCGAATAGGCGATTCCAACCCTTGCGGAGGCCAACCCCCAAGCTTTACTAAAAGTTTGGCTAACTATTAGATTATTATAGTTCTCAACCAACGGAATTAGTGACTGTTCACTTGAAAAATCAATATAAGCTTCGTCTAGTATAACTATTCCTTTGAATTGATTTAAGACTAGTTCAATATCTTCAATTCTTAAACTATTGCCTGTTGGATTGTTAGGAGAACATAAGAACAACAGTTTAAAGCTTGGATCATTGAAGTATGCAGTTAAGCCTTTAATGTCTAATTGGAAATCAGCCTGAAGTGGCACTTTGGTCAGATCAACATCATTAATGGTCGATGAGACATCGTACATTCCATAAGTAGGAGAGCAGGTGAGTGCTTTGTGAATCCCAGGCGAACAGAAAATTCTGAAAGCTAGGTCAATGACTTCGTCAGATCCGTTTCCAACAAAGATTCGATTAGGAGCTATATCCTTTAGCTCAGATAGTTTTTGCTTAAGCTCCTTTTGGTAAGGATCTGGATATCGATTCAATGATCCGTATGGATTTTCGTTGGCATCAACAAAAATACCCTCACCGCCTGTATATTCATCTCTGGCACTTGAGTAGGGCTTTAGCTTGAGAATACTTGGCCTAACCAGCTTTTCTAAATCAACCATTTGTTATAAAATTAAGTCTCACGGTCACCGCATTCTTGTGAGCGAAAAGTTGTTCTGCTTCGGCCATTATTTCAATAGATGAACCAATATTTTTAATTCCTTCTCGGCTCAGCTGCTGGTAGGTGATTTTCTTAACGAAGCTATCCAATGAAACGCCGCTGTAATTTTTGGCAAAACCATTTGTAGGGAGCGTATGATTGGTTCCACTTGCATAATCTCCAGCTGATTCACAGCTATAGTTTCCTATGAAAACCGAACCAGCATTCGTAATGCCGTCAACGTATTCAGTGGCATTGTCAGATGCAATGATTAAGTGTTCAGGCGCATAAATATTACTGAGCTCAATGCACTTTTCAATGTTGTCAAAAATGATTGCCTTGCTATTTTCAAGTGCCTTTTTTGCCGTCTCTTTTCTTGGTAGTTTCTCCAATTGAAGAGCAACCTGATTTAAGCAGTCATCGGTTGTTTCCTTATCATTTGATAATAGGATTACTTGGCTGTCAACACCATGTTCGGCTTGAGAAAGTAAGTCAGCAGCAACAAATATTGGATTGCAAGTTTTATCGGCTATTACAAGCACTTCACTGGGCCCAGCAGGCATGTCAATGGCTACACCTTCTTGCTGCACCAGCTCCTTTGCTTTGGTAACGTATTGATTACCTGGGCCAAAAATCTTGTAAACTTTAGGGATGGTTTCAGTGCCATAGGTTAGCGCTCCAACTGCCTGCGCTCCACCAACTTTAAAAATTTTTGTGACGCCTACTCGTTGAGCGGCGTATAAAATAGCGGGATTTATAGTCTGTGATTTACTTGGAGGGGTACAAAGAACTATCTCTTTACAACCAGCAATTTTGGCCGGAATGGCCAACATTAAAATGGTAGAGAACAAAGGAGCAGTTCCGCCAGGAATGTATAACCCAACTTTATCAATAGGCACTGATTTACGCCAGCATTTTACGCCATTGCTGGTTTCTACAGCTGCTTCTTCCCTTTGCTGAGCTTTGTGAAAATTATAAATGTTATGGTATGCCACTTCAATAGCATCTTTCAATTCTTGTGAGATGCTAGAAACGGCATTTTGAATTTCTGAATTGCTTACTTCAATAGCATCTAATGTTACATTGTCAAAGCGTTTTGCAAAGTCAATAATGGCTTGGTCTCCTTTCTGTTTAACTTCTAATAATATAGAAGAAACAGAAGTAGTAATATCCCTATTATTGATTAAAGGACGCTGAATGAGTTCGTCCCACTTTTCTTTATTAGGCTTGAAATAAGTCTTCATTAGATCACCATTTTATTAATTGGAATAATTAAAATGTCTTCGGCTCCAGCTGTTTTTAGCTCATCTATTACTTCCCAAAATTGGTTCTCATCAATTACAGAGTGTAAAGAGCTCCATCCTGGTTGTGCAAGGGGTAAAATAGTTGGGCTTTTAAGAACGGGTAGAATTTGGGTTACTGCTTCAATTTTATCATTTGGTACGTTAAGCAATATGTACTTGCTGTTTTTAGCCCTTAGTACTGCATTTATTCTAAACAGTAGCTTTTCTAAAATGGCTTCATGTTCTTGGTTAAGTTTTAATGATTTTACAAGAACAGCTTCAGATTTTAAAATAACTTGAGTTTCTTTAAGTCCATTTTTGAACAAGGTGCTGCCTGAACTCACAATATCACAGATACCATCAGCAAGGCCAATATTTGGAGCGATTTCAACCGAACCGGAAATGGTATGGATCTCCGCTGAAATTTCGTTTTTATCTAGGAACTTCTGTAGGGTAACTGGATATGAAGTAGCAATTTTTTTACCTTCAAAATAGGTAATGCTTTCATCTTCTACATCTTTTGGTACTGCTAGCGAAACCCTGCATTTGGAGAAACCAAGCTTTTGCACCGACTCAACTTTTTTTTGCTTCTCAATAAGGAGGTTTTCTCCAACTATACCAAGATCAGCTGTACCATCTTCAATGTATTGTGGTATGTCTGAATTGCGGAGATAAAGTAGGTCAACCGGAAAGTTGTTTATTTCTACTTTAAGCTGGTCTTTTCCGTTATTTATTGAAAGCCCGCAGTCTTTTAGGAGCTTGAGCGACTCTTCGTTGAGTCTTCCGCTTTTTTGAATTGCAATTTTTAGTTTACTCATTTTTTCTTCTCTGTTTGAGCAAACCAAAGGGTGTAAAAAAAAAACACCGTCTGATTTGCTCAGACGGTGTTTTTGATATTTTTAATTACATATCATTATCACTTCGTCTGGCGACAAATGAAATGATGATGGTTATGTAATTGTTTAAAATTCATTTTTGCTTATTGCTTTGGCAAACATATTTAATTTCTGACATAGGCGAAGAATTATCGGGAAAAAGAGCAAAATAAATTGGTTTGACGCCGAGTAGAGCGTTTTTGAAATACTTAAACACGAAATTTCTACTGTCAAATAAGGATTTACGACCTTTGATATTGCTAAACATAAATCAATGTCAAAGATTGTTTCCTTATTACTTGCATTTGCTTTTTCACTTGCAGCACAAGCAAAAACTATTTATGTAGATATTGAAGCCAAAGGCGGCAATAATGGCAATAATTGGAATAATGCCTATACTGACTTACAGGACGCCCTAAGTGCGGCCAAAGATGGTGACCAAATTTGGGTTGCCGATGGGGTTTATACTCCAGGTAATAAATCAACCGATATGTTTAGAATGAAAAGTGGTGTTTCACTTTATGGCGGTTTTGCAGGGGGTGAGAAGAATCAAAACCAACAGAATCCTTTGATAAATAAATCAGTTCTTAGTGGAGAAATTGGCACAGCTGCGGCTGATGATAATATTAGCAGAATAATGCAGATTAGTGACTTGACCAAGCAAATATTTGTAAGTGGATTTACCCTTAGCGATGGTTATGCTAATGGCTTTATTGCCAGTGGTGTAGAGATTGAAGCTTCTTCGCCAGTTTTTTACTGGTGCACTTTTGAGAATAATACTAACGTTGGTGGTTTTGCCTCTGGTGCAGCAGTTACCATAACCAATTTTGACGGTGAATCAAGGCCTCAGTTTATCAACTGTATTTTTAGAAATAATGATTGTAATGTAATTGGCGGTGCAGTACACCATAGTGGTGATGTTACCGTATTTGCCAATTGTTTATTTGACGGTAACTCAGCCGCAAGGGGAGGCGCATTGCACAATGGTGATGGTGTAATTGCTACATTCAATTGCACTTTTGTAAATAATACTGCAGATAAGGGTTCATCATCTTACGCTACTAGTGGTACATCAACTCAACACACCAATGGCATTTTTTGGGACGGTAATAATTCTTCGATTCAAAACATAAGTTCATCAGTAAGCACATTAGTAAACTACTGTATTGTAAGAGGTGGATACTCTGGTACGGGTAATATAAATAAGGACCCACAATTCGTTTCTGCTGTTGACTTTAGACTAAAAGAAGGGTCACCGGCAAGAGATGAGGGCTCTCCTAGTGTAGACCCAAAAGATTTACCTAGTCAAGATTTAGCAGGAGCCAATAGACTAACCTTTACCAAACTAGATTTAGGTGCCTATGAATATCAATGTCAAGTAGAAGGAACTGAAATAACCGAGAAAGTTTGTGATGAATATGTTTCTGAAGGCGGTAAAACGTACAATAAGTCAGGAACTTTTAAAGAGCGATATGCTTCTAAAAATGGCTGCGATAGTATCGTGACTTTATACCTAACCATAACCAATGCCGATTCTACGATAACGCAATCGGGGTGCGACCAAATTGAAATTAACGGAGAAAAGTATACGAGCTCAGGAACTTACTATCAGAAGCTGCAAACCACACAAGGCTGTGATAGTATGTTGACACTTGAATTGACGGTTTTTAATGTGAAAAATACAGTGAGTCAAAGCGGTAATACACTAACAGCTGATGCCAATAATGCTGATTACCAGTGGCTAGATTGCAATAATGGAAACTCACCAATTTCAGGAGCTACAGCTCAAAGTTATACGGCTACCGAAGATGGACGATATGCCGTGCAAGTAACTAAAAATGGATGTGTAAAGGTTTCAGATTGTATTGAACTTACCCCATCAAGCATTAGAGAAGAGTTAAATAGTGTATTAAAGATATACCCTAGCCCGGCAATTAATGAGATAGTAATTGAAAATAGCGATTCTGATAATCTTGATTTTGCCATTTATTCAATTGACGGCAGAATAATGAAACAAGGCGTGTTAGTACATGAGAAAAATATAATTTCTTTGGCTTCATTTAGCAAAGGGGTTTACCTAATAAAAACAAGTAAAGGAGTTTTTAGATTCACCAAGATTTAACTTATTGTTTCGGTAAGCACATTGGATTTACTACAGTATTTTGCGCCAGTATAAAAGGATTATCTAAGGTTTTAAACTTAAAACTATAGACAGTCTTTACTTTTTTTCGAACCCATTTTTCACATGTTCAGGTGACATTTTTCCATCTTCTAGCTAAAGAAATTACTCCCTTGCCTTGAATTGGGAAAGTTTGGGAATAGTTTACCCCAAACGTGTTTATGTGGGAAATGAAATGGCTAAGCATACTCTTAACCATAGAGAGATACGAATACCTTTTTCAGGTCCGATTATTTACTCTGCAACTGCTTCTAAGCTACTAACCGTGGCCACACTAAACCAGCCTACCGGTTGGTCAGCCACATTTTCGCTACCACTTGCATTACTAAAATTGGTAATAACATTAAATGGAGGGGTGGCAAACAAACCACCATTGGTAATTTGAGTTTGTGCCTGAGTAATAAACTCATAAGTCTCTAGGCTTATGCCATGTATCTCAACTTTTACTCGTTCTTCCTTTTGAAAAATGTTTGGAAAGGTTGTAATTCCTGTTCGTACTGGTGGTATAAATGGTGAACCATCTGAAATTGGGCCTTGCCCCGCATCAAGCGAAAGGTTTATAAATCCAGGGTCGCTAATTAGGGTGTCGTCAATGTAAGTTTTAATCCAATAAGCATTTGTAATTCCAGCAATATCTCTACCCCAAAACTCACCAATAAAGCCATCTAAACTGCCTGGCCCCGTTGGTATTTGCTCATCAAATACTATGCTATCAACTTTGGTGGTAGGAAAAGCGGTAGTACTTGATACAAACTCTTGGTTACCCACTTTTACGCTTATACTGTATTGTGCAAACGGTCTTACAATAGTATCGCTATAAGGCAAAACATAATAACCATTCTCAGTATAGCTAAATGTCCACTGTTGGTTTAGGTTGTTGGTTAAAACAACTTCTGCATTAGTGATAGGATCAACCTTTAGATTATCAAAATAATTAGTGGTAGTTAAAACTCGTACTTTTTGATCTTCAGGTAATGAGGTTATAAAAGCATCAATATTTACTTGTGGTGTTCCTTCGTCAAGTTCAATATCAATAGGGTCTGTGCAAGCTGCAAGGGCAAATACCGCTACAACTAAAGAGAAAATATGTGATTTAATTAGTTTCATTTTTATAGCCTTATTTAAAGTTGAAATTCCAAGCAATGGCAGGTACTACACCAGCAATAATGCTGTATTGTAAAGCTTGGGTTACGCCAGGTGCATTTGGATCTTGTTGAAAATATACTGAGAAAGGGTTGCGCCTGTTGTAAGCGTTATATACACCAAGAACAAGTTCTGTGTTAAACCTTTTACCCGCCACTTTTGGTAGAGAGCGAGTTACTGAAAGATCTAACCTATGGTAATTCGGTATGCGATAGTTATTTCTTCTTTGCTCTGAATTATGAGGAATTACCCAGTCGTTAATTAATATTCTATTGGTAGGGAACGTGGCCGGGGTTCCAGTGCTAAAAGTAAAGTTAGCAGATGCGGTCCATTTTTCATTAATGGGGTACATGGCAACTACACTAACGTTGTGTGTTTTATCAAATCTACTCGGAAACCAATCGCCAAGATTTATACCTTCAACCTGGCGCTCGCTTCGGCCAAGTGTATAGCTTATCCACCCTGTAAGTTTACCCTTATTTTTCTTTATGTATAGTTCAAGACCATACGCTCGTCCATCGCCAGAAAGTAAGTCTCCTTCTAAAAACTCATTAAGTAATAATTCTGCGTTATCAATATAATCTACTTGATTTTGCATGTCTTTATAATAAACTTCAACCGATGTTTCGTAAGCATTTTCGGCAAAATTCCTAAAATAACCCAAGGCTACTTGATCAGCTACTTGAGGCGCAATATTGTTTGTGCTTGGCTGCCAAACATCAAGCGGCGTACTTGCTGTAGTGTTTGAAATTAAATGGATGTATTGTGCCATTCTATTATAGCTGGCTTTTACCGAAGCTTTTTCACTAATGGTATAGTTTAAGGCGAGCCTTGGTTCTAAGAAACCATAATTTGTAATTACACTCACATCATCAATTTCGTTGATGTTTTCAATAGGCCTTCTTGTACCTAGTCTTTCCGCTTCGCCAAACTCGTAAACCTTACCTGGCGATAAGAATTGATACATTGAATATCTAAGTCCATATTGCGCTTTTAACCGAGAGCCTATCTTTTGTTCGTTACTAATGTAAATACCGCTTTCAAGGGCGTACTTATCGTCAAGGCCAATGCTGTTTTGTGTGCCATCAGTACTTCCAAAAGTGGCCTCGCCTGGTTTAAAATCATAAAAGGTACTCTGAACACCAAATTTTATAGTGTTATTGGTATTTGCAAAAAATGTAAACTCAGGTTTAACACTGTAATTTATAATACTAGACTGCCATCTAAAGTTCTCAAGGTCACTTTCGTTACCAAAGTTGAGTGCGTAATCGTAATCGCTATAATATGCTGTTAGATTCATAAAAAGCTTACTATTAAAGATGTGATTCCATCTAAACGAAGTGGTTGTATTTCCCCAATCAAAACCAACACCTAAGCCAGCTGAGAAAACATCGCGACCAAAGTAACCTGATAGAAATAATCTGTTCTTGTCATTAATAATATAATTCGCCTTCGCTGTGAAATCGTAAAAATAGAATTGTAAATCTCCGAGATCGTCATTTAAAAAAGGTCTGGCCAATACATCTATATAAGACCGTCGGCCTGCAAGTATTAAAGATGAGCGGTCTTTTACTATGGGTGTTTCTACCGTAAGCCGGCTAAAAATTACGCCAATACCACCGCTAATTTCTGTTTTCTTCATATTTCCTTCTTTCATTCTTACATCAAGAAGAGAAGAAAGTCTACCGCCATATTCAGATGAAATACCACCTTTTACCAGCTTTACGTTTTTAACCGCATCAGGATTAAAAACCGAGAAAAAACCTAACAAGTGAGACGAGTTGTAAACAGGTGCTTCGTCAAGTAAAATTAAGTTTTGATCAACTGAACCACCTCTCACATTAAAGCCCGTGGCCCCTTCGCCAACACTTGTAACCCCAGGTAGTAATTGAATGCTTTTAATTACATCAACTTCGCCAAGTAGCGCAGGAAGCTTTTTTATATCTTCCATCTCTACACTTATAGTACTCATTTCGGTACTTGTAATATTGCTGTTTTCTTTTTTAGCTACAATGTCAACACCTTCAAGCTGCTGCCCGGCTAGTGATAGCTCTACGTTTAAAGTTTGGTTAGCAGTAAGGTTAACCGTCATCATCTTAGTTTCATACCCCACAAAAGAGAAAGCAAATTGATACTCACCCACTGGCATACTAATACTGTAAAAGCCATATACATTTGATGCCGCTCCTACCGAAGATTCATTTTCATAAACCGTGGCACCAATAAGCTCCTCGCCATTTTCAGCATCGCGTATGTAGCCGCTAAGCGTAGCCTTGCTTACTTGAGAAAAACTATATACTGTAGAAAATAGCAATAGTACAACTGCTAAAAATCTTTTGCTCATCTTATTTGTTTGCTTCAAAACTCACGTGCTTTTTAATCTAAAAATTACTTTGTTACACCAACGGTTAAATCTAGTAACAAAGCATAGACAAGTAGTGATAAGAAAAGTTTACTTTATCAGTGGCATTAACAGAATTTAATAAGTGTAGCTACATGTATTTTTTTTAGGGTTGACATTTTGGTTTATGTAAAGGGCCATTTGAGCTTGTAAAGGCTGTAAACATTACTGCTAATATTTGCCGTGGCGAATGTTTAAGGTTGGTTTATAGATTAAAAAGTTAACTTAGCCATTCAATTGAGTGATGAGGTTTTTATTTAGGCTTTTTGATATTAGACAAGCTGAGTGGAGTACGGTGTCAATGCTATTGGCACATGCCTTTTTTAATGGGCTTGGTATTGCATTGTGTTTTACAGCAGCTAACCTTTTGTTTCTAGAGAGTTTTGGTGCTGAGAAGCTTCCAACCGGCTATGCCGTTTCGGGCGTAGTGCTGCTGATAAGCGGTTTTATTTATGCCAAGCTAGAGCATGCCATGAGTCCGTCAGACCTGTTTAAAAGGGTATTGGTGGTTTGTGCTGTTTTGGTTTCACTTTGTTGGCTTGGTTTAGTTGCTTTTCAGTCGGTTTACATGGTGTTTTTTCTCTTTGTAGCTTATTGGGTTATATACACCTTAATAAATCTTGAATTTTGGGGTGTGGCAGCCTTGCTTTTTGATGTAAGGCAAAGCAAGCGACTTTTTGGTTTGGTTTCTTCAGGTGAGTCGGTGGCTAAGATTTGTGGTTACCTTATTACACCTGTAATTGTTAGCTATTTTTCTAATGCTGGTTTAGCCATTGTTTCGGGTTTGGCTTTGGCAGTATCTACCTATTTCATTTGGAAGATCACCAAAGAAAAAGGAGCAAAACTACAAGTAGAACATCATCATCAAGCGCATCATCATCATGACCCCATGGGTGTAAAGGCAATTGCCGATACCTTAAAAAATGATAAGTTTATATTTTGGATATCTCTAATGGCAATGATTGGCATATTGGTTTATTTCACGATAAAATATGCCTTTTTAAAACGGGTTGAAGAAACCATGCATAGTCAAGAAGAGATTGCTACCTTTTTTGGATTATTTTTTGGTATAGGAAAGGCTGTTAACTTTTTAACAAAAAGCCTTTTTGCAGGAAGATTAATGAAAAGGGTAGGGGTAAAGTCTTTGATATTGGCGCTACCGCTCGTACTTCTTGTAGTAAATACAATAGGTGTTGCGGGTAGATTTTTAGGCGCTGAGATGCTTTTTTTCGTTTGGATATTTGGCTTTAACATGCTTTTTGATGAGATAGGAAGATCAAGTATGCTAAAGCCTGCATTCTTGGTGCTTTTTCAACCACTACACCATTTAAGAAGGCTGCAAGGGCATACTGTAAGTAAGGGTATAATGGAACCACTGGGTATGGCCTTGGGTGGACTAATTCTACTTTTAATATTGCATTATTTTGGTCTTGATCTTAAGGTGGTTTCAAAATATTTATTAGTGCTTCTTGTAATTTGGGTTTTGGTAGGTATTAAGGTAAACAAAGAATACGTGGCGGTATTAAATGGAGCACTTGTGCAGCGCTTTTTGGGCAGTAATAGGGTTGATGTAGCAGAAAATACTACAAGAACAATTCTTTTCGAAAAGTTAGAAAGTAATAATCCCTTAGATATAATCTATGCCCTAAACATATTGGATATTAAGCGGGTAAAAAACCTTGAAGATGTGCTAAGAAGAGCTTTTGTTTCTGACAACTCTTTAGTGATAAAGACCGTGCTTGACTTGGTGGAATCAGAAAACATAGCGGGCTTATCAAATGAGGTTAAAGCTCTTTTTAACCATCAAGATTTTGAAGTGAAAGAGAAAGCCCTTATGGTATATGGTGCTATAAATAATGTAAAGGCCATAGATGACCTTAGTGATATTTATAATAATTCAGATGGCGCAACATCAGAGGCGGCTTTGGCATCAATTTTAAAAAGCTGCGGTATTTATGGGGCAACTTCGTTTGGTAAAAGTTTACTTGATCTAATTGAAGGCGAACAAAAAGAGAAAGCAAAAGCGGCCAGAATTATTGGGAACGTTAAAGAGTATAGTTACTACCATCCACTAGCATCGTTATTAACTTATAATGATCAGATTGTTGTAAAAAATGCTATTAGAGCCTCCGGTGAAGTTAGAAATGAGAATTTATTGCCTTACTTATTTAAGATGCTTAAGCAGCGCGAACATTATTCGCTAGTAACATCTCAGCTTCATAAATTCGGAGACAAGTTATTTGATCATTTAACGCAAGACGTGCTTGATAGCGAAGATTGTGTAAAAGCAATTATTAAAGCAAGTGCTGAAATAAATTCTGAAAGATCCATTCTTTACATTTATAATCAGTTGAACGGTGCGTCTTTTGGTATAAGAAGAATGGCCATACATGCACTTTTTGAAACGGGTTATTTTGCCAATGATACTGAAGAAAAAGAATGTATTAATGAGCTCATTCAAAATCAGATTAGTGTTTACGCTGGGCTGTTAAGTTTGCAAGGAGATGATGGTGCTGAAGATTCTTTGCTTATTGATGCATTGATGAACGAAAGAAGTATAGTTCAAAAATCGGTATTGTATTTATTGAGCTTTTTATACGATAGAGAGACTATTATTAATATTAAAGATTCACTTTTTATAAATGCACAGGAAGTTAGAGCAAACGCCCTTGAAAGACTAGAGCTATTAGTTGATAAACAAATAAGAAGAGAAGTACTAAACTTATTTGATAATAGTAGTGCTAATGATCTTCTTGACCAATTTATTTCTGGTAACAAATTGCATCAAAATAAAAAGGAGCTGGTTATTGATCTTTTAGAGTCAAGAACTAAAGTGTCTTTATACCTAAGAGGGCTTCTATTAAATAGAAAAGGTGAATTGTTAGGCAATGCCATAAAACTTGAAACCGTGGCATATTACTGCTGTTCAACTTTTCAGTTTTTGGTAGAAGAAGCCTACCGTTATGTTCAACGCTACAATAAAGATTTAGTGCCAAAGCTGGAGAATGTAAATTTACCCGCTGCACGTCTTGAATATTTAAACGCGAATAAATCAGAATAAATGTTATTAAACGTAGATAAAATAATAACGCTAAAGTCAGTTGATATTTTTAGTCAAATACCAGATGATGTTTTAGGTGATTTGGCTGCTTTGCTTGAAGAGGAAGTATATCCCGCAGATACTGAAATTATTAGAAAGGGAGACGTTGGAAACTTTATGTATATCATTAAAAAAGGCAAGGTAAAGATACACGATGGTAATACTGTTTTTGCTGAGGCAGCTGATAATGATATTGTTGGTGAGCTTTCAGTTTTAAACCCCATGCCACGTACAGCTACAGTAACTACTTTGAGTGAAGCCTTGTTACTTAAGCTAGAGCGGGAGCCTTTTGTTGAGTTATTGTCTCAAGAAATTGACTTGGTAAAGAGCATACTCAAGGTACTAACCAATATTATAAGTAGGCAAAACCAGAAAATAAGCGAATTAGAATCAGCCAAAAATTAGGTCAACCTTGCTTTTAAGTTTTCTATTTGCTGGGCCTTTTTAATGGCTCTATTTGTTTTGGCAAAATTGGTGAAATAACTGTGAGCCTCTAAAAATCTCACCTGTTTGGTATCATAGTCAATAAGGTCGGTTACCATGCCTCTGTCTTTCCATTCATGATAAAGCGTTTCGCTTATCTCTTCAAAATCATCTCTACCCAAATAGTCAAGGTCGCAATCGCAAAGAACTTCTTCTAAATGGTTCTGCGGGCTTTGCGGTACCTTAGTAGCCATAATTAGTCCAGAAATAACATCAATATCACTGGCCGAATAGCCAAACTTAGGCAGTATCTCTTTGGCCAGTTTTACGCCATTTTCTTCGTGATTTTGGTAGGCCACTATAAACCCTGAGTCGTGCATTACAGCACCCGTTCTCAAAAGTATTTGATCTTTAGTGTTAGAAATTCCTTCCTCTTGAATATACCTTTCAACTGAATCTAAAACATCATGCGTGTGATGTAGTCCATGATACCTTAGATTTTCAGGAAGTTGCTCCTCTAACAGCGCAAATACATGCTTTTTTAATCCTTCGAAATCCATTAATGTAGATTGCTGTATTTTCAAAAGTAACTCATTTTAGTTTTAGATTGCCTTTTTTACTAACATAGTATCCCTAACTGGCCATTTTTACAAAAAACGTTTTCATTACTCCTTTTCCTTTTACCTCCAATTCATCCCTTTGCACAAAATTGAATTCGGGTATTTGTTTAATAATTTCATAGGTTGTTTCACTTATGTTCATTTTGCCTACTTCGCTATGACTTTCCATTCGGCTGGCGGTATTTACGGTGTCTCCCCAAATGTCGTATTGAAATTTCTTAACCCCAACAATACCGGCTACAACTGGGCCGGTGTGGATGCCTGCCCGCATTTGGAAGCTTTGCGAGCCGTTAGCCTCAAGTTGCAAGCTTCTGGCTTTAATGAATTGTTGCATTTCAAGAGCAGCAAGCACAATGTCTCTGGTCTCAAGTCTCAAATCTGAAGCTGATTTTGGACCGTGGTTATCAGACTTTAGACCGCTGGCAGCCATGTAGGAATCTCCAATAGTCTTAATCTTCTCAATGGCATATTTCTCACATATACGGTCAAATGCCTTGAAGCAAGTATTTATTTCATTTACAAGTTCTTTTGCACTCAACATTTCGGCCATTTGAGTAAAGTCCTTAAAGTCGGTAAATAATATATTTACTTGTTCAAAATGTTGTGCTTCTGATGCGCCGCTCTCCTTTAGTTCTTCGGCAACTTCGGCAGGTAGAATATTTAGCAATAAATCGTCTGACCGCTGTTTCTCTTTTTCTAAAGCTACCTTTTCATGCTCAAGAGCTCGTTTTGACCTTGAAATTAACCTTGATCTATTTAGAATGCCAATAGCTGCAATTAGAATGAATAAGCCTAAGCCTATGGCAATATTTCTACTACGCTCCTTTTCGGCGTTTTCTATGGTATGTGCCAATTGAAGGCTCACTAGCTTACCAGCATAATTTAGGCTATCAGCCAACTGTTCTTTTTCAAACTCAAAGTGCTCCATACCCTTTGCAGCTTCATTTTTATTGATGATTTCAAGCAGTTCTACATATCTATCTAAATAGTGGAGCGCTTTTTCATTTAAGTTTATTTCCTTATATGCTTTATATAGGCAGTGACAAGCGTTCTGAGCTTCTGCTTCAGCACCAATACTATCTGCAACTTCTAATGACCGATTACAGTAGAATATTGCCTTTTTATAGTCTTTAAAATCTAATAATTGATTGCCGAATTGATAAAAAGAACTACTATACTCAAAAGGAGGACTCTGTTTGGCGTGTTCAATGCTTTTAAGTCCGTATTTCAATCCATTTTCATAATCACTTTGCTTAAAGTAGACATCACTTAAACCTCCATATATGACAGGAATCAATTCATAATATTCTGTTTCCTTACTAAGTTCTAAGGCTTTTGTGTAAGAAAAAAAAGCCTTTTTGTAGTTATTCAAGGTAGAATAGTCGCTCCCGTTGGCATGATAAACAAATATTGCTCCGACTTTATCTTCTATCTCATGGTATATCTCTAAGGCCTTTTGACTGTATTCTAGAGATTTTTCAGTTTTACCCACGTCAGAGTACAAGACTCCAATATTTATTAGACAATCTCCAATTTTAAGTTGTTCATTATTAAGCCTAAAATATTTAAGGGCTAGTTTAAAATTTGAAAGTGCTTTACTCGTAAATCCCATTTGCCTATATACAATTCCTTTATTTGTATGTACATGACCAAGGCGTTTTGTGATTCCTTGATTATGCAAAATATGAATTGCTGAGTCTGCCGAATTTAGGGCTTTATTATACTCTCCTTTATCTCTATAATAATTTCCGTAGAATTTATAAGGAATGTCAGCTAGGTCGGTTAGGCTATTTTGTTTTATTATCAACTTTGATTCTTGAATTAAGAGTAAAGTTGAGTCTTGTGATAATTCAAGCAACGAAATTGGACCCACATCCCAAATAGCCATAATACGAGCCCTTGGTTCTAATTGTTTATTGTTCCAAATAGCGAATAAGGAATCAACTCTAGCTGACCTTGCCCATAAGGTTTGTTGACAAACACAAAACGTGAAAATTAAGATAAGGACTTTTTTCATAAAATAAACCCTTTTTAGTGGGCCGTTTTTAATAATTAGTTGCTTTCTGAAAGCGTAAATAGCTTAGGTGTAACCTACAGAATTCACGAAATAGCATTTCATAAAACCCTTTCCTTTAATCTTTAATTCTTCTCGGGTTTCAAATACGAAATCATTATTGTCTTCAAGTATTTCAAGGGTGCTTTGACTAATATTTACTTTACCAATTTCGTTATGGCTTTCCATTCTACTTGCAGTATTAACCGTATCTCCCCATATGTCGTACTGGAATTTCTTAACGCCTACGATACCCGCTACAACTGGACCAGTATGTATACCTGCTCGCATTTTAAAAGAAGATTCATTTTTTTTACTCAAGACCTTTAGCAGTATACTTTATCAAAATATATTAGTAGTAAATGTATGATATATCAGATACTAATCGGCTAATTCCGAAAATAAATTCTTTCAATCACTGAACATTAAGCTCTTTGCGTTCTTTTTTTCATAAAGCTGATGTATTTGGATAGGAATTATCGCAAATGCGGTGGATACGTATTCATTTTATTCTTCATCGCTTTAATTAATGATTTAGGTCAAGGTATTGCGTACCACAAGCCAGATGTTCAAATCGAGAAAAAAGAAAATTGAGATTAAGGATAACGCAAGATTTGACAGATACTGAAACTTACTTTTAAACTAATTTATCTTGCTGTAAGAGTACTATTTTTATCTTCTTCTCGCTTATTTGATGAACTGCAAACAACAGCAAGGCTAGTATAGTATTAATGGCAATTTTGTAACCTACTTTATCATTACTTATAGAATCAACCCAAGGGTCTAACACTACGAGTAAAAACTCAAAAATTAATATAAAAAAGAAGAAAATAAGACCTTGAGCTAGCTTAAGACTTATTTTAAATCGTGAGAGAACAACTATAGTAGTTGCTAATAACAGGACTATTATAAATGTTAAAGAATACTGAATCCTATTTTCTCTTTTTAAACTTTCAAACTTCTTTAATTCAATTTCCTTTTTTATCCTGATTTCTTCTTGGCGTTTTACACTATCCATCTGTGCCTTTTGCTTAAACTCAATTATGTTAATTTCCTTGTTTTTTTCAATATTAAACACCGAATCGTTCAATCGTTGATACTCTGCTAGGCTCAAATACCCTTTCTTGTAGTCTTCATTAGAAAAATAGATTTCAGCCATTAATTTTTGTCGCTTAGACTTGGCCTCGATAAAACCTTCAAGGTTGCTATCATTTTCTAGTGCTTCTTCTAAATATTTTTGCGCCAGATAACCGTAAGTTTTTGTTTCTATTGGGTCGCCGTTTGAATCTATTAATGTTATGGAGGGGTTTAGCTTACTAAGTTCGAAGAATAACTCAGCCAATTCGCTTTTAACCCAAGAAAACTCACTTTCATTTTTGCTATTTTGGGTTGTTTTATGAGCTGTGCTAAAGCATGAAAAAGCATTCTGAAATTCACCCAGTTTAAATAGTACTTTGCCAATGGTTAGGGTATCAATGAGCTGATCATATTTGTTGTTGGTTTGCCTGCTCAATTTCGCGGCCATTCTAGCATATTTTAGAGCTTCTGAGAGTTTGTTTGTTTTAAGATATACCTTAGTGAATCCCCTATAATTATAACCTAGCCAGTTTTTATTATCAACTTCTAAATTGGTGGTTTCTGCCAATGAATAATATTGAAGAGCCTTGGCATTCTCATTCATCAATTCGTAATTGTCGGCAAGATTGCTATACAAAGCGGCCTTAAAACTTTGAAATTCTATTTTGTTACATATCTTTAGGGATAGTAGATATGACTTAGTAGAAAGCCCGATTAGTGGTACCATTCCGTAATGGGTGCCTAAATCGTTTAGTGCAGACATAATATTTATAAGGTCGTTCTGTTTGATTAATGACTTTAAATTAAGCGCTATATATTTATTTTCTTGTTCCAGCTGATCAGTATAATAGTAGTCATAAGAAATAGATGAATATAGATTCGATACTAGGCTTTCAATATTTAGTGATATTGCTAAATCTAGAGCCTTATTATAATATACTAATGCTGAATCATATTCATATACTCTATCGAAGCCCTTTGCAATAGTCCTAAACTTGTATAAATTAAAAAGTGGTGTGCCAATTGAATCGCAAAAATCTAACAATCTGTGTTCTATTGCGGTAAAAGAATCTACTTCATTTAAGTCTATATAGGCATTTCTTATTTGAATTAGAGCCATTGCAACGCCTTTGTTATATCCAAGGGCCAATGATATTTTCCTCGCTTTTTTTGCAAATTCTAATTGTCCTCTGTGATCTTCTAGCCACCATTTTAATTTGCCAGCTTTGATTAGTAGATTAACTTCATGCGTGTCAGCGTTTGATAGTGAAATTATACTTTCTAATGAATCAAGCTGCTCGTCAATGGTCCTAATCTCTTTGGTCTGTCTTTGGTCAAACCATTCATTACAAATTTGATAAACATCTCCATTGCCTATTATCTCTTGACCTGAGAGGTTTTTGCCAATAAGTGCAACTATTAGTATGGCTAGTATATTTTTAAATCCAATCATGTTTTAATCAATTCAGACGAACCTTTGCAAGAGGCGGTTCAGTTCAAAACTATAAAGTTCCTTTATGCCTTTTGCCTACAAAATACATCTCTATTTCGCCCTTACCCTTTGCATCAATTTTTCCCCGTTCTTCAAAGGCTAAATCTTGCTCATCTTTCAGTATCTCATACGTAGCTTCACTTATATTCACCTTACCCACTTCACCATGGCTTTCCATACGGCTGGCGGTGTTAACAGTATCTCCCCAAATATCATATTGGAACTTCTTTACGCCTACTATACCAGCTACTACTGGGCCGGTGTGAATTCCGGCGCGCATGGTGAAGTTTAAAGTTCTTTGTTTAACCCCGATTTGGTCGGGACTAGAGTTTAAAGTGATGAACTTTTGCATATCTAATGCTGCACGAACCAGATTTGAAGCATTCTTTGAACTTCGAACCTTGTCCTTTGAACCGTGGCCAAGACCACTTGCAGCCATATATGAATCGCCAATGGTTTTGATCTTCTCAATGTTGTATTTATCGCAGATATTGTCGAAGGCCTTAAAGCAGGTGTTTATTTCATTTACGAGTTGTTGTGCATTCAATTTCTCAGCGGTTTCGGTAAATTCTTTAAAGTCGGTAAAAAGAATGCTTACATGATCAAAGTGTTGAGCCTGGGCTTCGCCGGTTTCTTTCAGCTCTTTTGCAACTTTTGCAGGCAAAATATTTAGTAATAACTCATCGGAACGCGCTCTTTCTTGTTCAACAAGTTCCTTTTCTTTTTCTATTATATTTTTAGCCTTATTTATATATCTATTTCTGCTTACAACACCCCCTACGAGTAATAGCAAAAAGGCTCCTGAACCCAAAGCAATATTTTTGGTCTTATTTTTTTTGTTCAATTCCTTGTTGTACTGCATTTCAATCAACCTGTCTTTTTCAACTTCGGCTAAACTATCGGCCACTGTTTTTCTATGAAATTCAAATCCACGCAAACCTTTAACCTTATCTTCTTTGTGCATTTCAGCTTCAATTCCTCTCTTTAGCTCGTTTATTTCTATGGCGTCTTTATAACTTCCCAATTTCTTGTAAGCTTGGTATGCACATTCGCAAGCTTCAACTTCTAGCCTGTGTTGATTATAAACTTTGTAGCCATTAATGGCTTCTAAACACAATTTGGCTGCTTTTTTGAAATCGCCAGACTCCATAAACATCATGCCTTCACTATAATCTACATAACCTTTATAAAAAGGAGCCAACAATATTTCTTTTGTATAATTTGTTCTAAATATTTCAATTTGCTTTTTACTTTCAGCAAACATTTTTGCTTTAGTGTAAACGTAGATTTCTTTTGATTTAAATGAAATGCGTTCATAAGGACCACCATACTTTTTTTGCCACTGCCCAACGCGATTTAGGATTTCAATTGTTGTTTCAAAATCTCCTTTATACATGGCCAAAGAACTTATGTGGTTTAAAATGTTAATCTCTTCATAAACGTACTCGCCCATTCTGCTATATTTCAATGCCTGTTCGTGATAAAACTCGCCTTCTTCGTTTATTTCTAGATGTAAATAGAGATCAGCCATTGCATGGTATGTTTCGGCTAAGTTTACCCAACTTCCTAACTCTTTGGCTAACTTTAGGCTGAGCGTAGCATAACGCATTCTTTTTGAAAAATTACCTGTATATCCGTAGGCGGTTACTAATGTAGCTGCACAATGTAGTTGGCCTTTTGTATGGTTTATATTGTACATTTTATTATAGGCATTTTCAATCATCGATAGTCCGTTTTCATCATCGTTCAATAAGAGAAGGTACATGCCTTTGTATGCTTCGCCATTGGCTATTCCAATATTATCACCAATGTTTTTATAAATTGAGATAGCTGAATCGAGCTTTTGCATACCCTCGTTATATAGGTTCTTACCCATACAATCAACACTTTTCCAAAGTATACTGTGGGCAATATATTTTTCAAGTCCTAGCGATTTTGCTTCTCGAAATTCTAGTTTAGAATAATATGCAATGGAGTCGTAATACGAATAAATTTTACCGTGTTCAATAATATCTGCCATTGCACCAAATCGAGATGAATCGGGGAGTGACACATTGTACCATACCTTTTTTAATGAATCTAGGCTTTTTTGTGAAAAACTAAGTTGAAAACAAAAAAGTGCAGAAATAATTAACCAAAACCTCATAATGCAAAAAGCTAGCTCACAAGGTAGGATAAAGTTTTTAGATTAATGAAACGAGAAATTAATTTTGGTGGTTTTTTCGTCTTAAAGAGCTATTTACGCTGGCAACATTATAAGCTTACTATAATTAGTTGTGGGCATTTATTAAAACTGATTTAAGCCTTTTTTCAGATATATGGTGTATGCCAAATAGTATAACAGCAATTAGTGTGTTAATTGCGATTTTATAGCCAACTTCTCCGTGGCTTACTGAGTCTACCCATGGGTCTAGAATCACAAGTAAAAACTCAAATAGCAAAATAAAGAAGATAAAAATGAGCCCAGATGCCCATTTGGGTCCTACTCTAAATTTTGTAAGTGCAGAAATGGCACCGGCCAATAGCAGTACTATAATTATTACGAAACTATATTGTATCTTATTCTTTCTTATTCGTCTTTTTTCTAATTTTTCTAGCTCAATTTCCGCATCTTTAGTTTTTTGTACTTCGGCAATACTATCTGTAATTGCTTTGTATTTAAACTCTACGCTTGCAATTTCTCGAGTTTTCTCATCGTTAAAAATAGAGTCTTTTAGGGCTTGAGCTTTATTTTGCATAATATAAGCTTTTGCATAAGTGCCGGTGGCAAATAAAATTTTAGAATATAGAGCGAACCTTTTTGCTTTTGAATTATGCAATCCTTCTTCATTTTCATCACTTTCTATAGCTAACTCAATATATTTATTAGCAAGTGACAGATAACTCGTTGCATCTACTTTTGCATTGTTGGGGCCAATAATCTCTGCTTTATAATTTTTGTCAAATAGCTCAAAAAATAACGCGCCGAGCCTATGGTGAATCACAGAGGACTTAATTCGCATTTTGTGTGAAATAATACCGGAAGCAACCTTATCATTTACCATTTTTTCAGCACTTTTAAAACTCAAGTAGGCCAGTTGGTAATTTCCTAATTTCTGATAGCATCTTCCAATTAAAACTGTATCTGAAAAAAGCTCGTTGAGATCATTTATCCTGGTAGTCTTGCTGGCTTCTTTAGCTTTTTCAAGTGCAACGGCGTACATCTCTTGACTCATATACTCATATGCCAAGTTTCGATAATTATAATTTTGCCACTCGTAGTTTCCTAATCTAATATTCTCAGCAAGCGCCAATTCAAAATGTTTGACAGCTAATTTATGACGAGATATGACTCTATATATTTCACCTATATTATGAAGTACTCCAGCATACATCCTGTCATTTTTCATCTTTTTAAATAAAGGCATTGCCTTAAAGTAATGCCTTAGTGCAGATGGGTAATCAGCAGAAATTTTATTACTTATTGCCAATTCATTATAAATATTTGCTATTAAATTACTGTCATGTATTTCAATGGCTAAATCCAATGATTTGTTTAATAATACAATACTTTCATCTAATTTTCCGGCCTCTCTATAAGCCCATCCTTGATTGCTGAAATGGAGTGCTTCTTGCCATTTAAAGCCTAATTCTCGGTAATATTTTATAGAAAGATCAAAGAAAATTTTGGCGGAATCATCTTCTTGTTCATCAAGGTAGGACGCGCCAATATGCGATAGCAAATATGCCAAAGAGCTAAAATCATTTAACGCTATGTAGGCGTCAATAGCCTTATTGAAATAAACTTGTCTTTCCGCCTTAAATACAACTTCATGCGTAATATTCTCTGCTGCATATGCTATCATTTGGTGGTGTTTTATTCTCTCTGCAAGTGCTAATGACATTTGATAATATATTAGAGCACTATCTCTACCCATAAGCAAGTTGCCCAGGCTGTTGTAGACACCTGATAGTTTTTTTAAGTCATTATTGGTATTGGCATCTCTTTTTTCAAGGTATCTAATTTTTCTGTCTGTCTCAAAATAATCACCTACCTCTTCAAATTCAAACGATTTTAGTGTTCTTTTGGCTTTCAATAATTCATAAGAAAGTTTCTCGTCATCTATATGATTTTCAGATTCTAATATTTTAATAATAAGTTTTCTGTAAAATAAAATTGAGTCAGTATTATATGCTACTTCGGTTTCATTAGAGAAATGGTCTGCAAGAGCATTTGACGCGTTTACTTTGTCTAAAATAGTTTGGGCCTTTCTAAGATTTTTTCTGAGTATAATACAAGAGTATTGGTTTTTTGAAACATCAAGATTTTTAACCTTGAGCAACAAACTTTGTGACAAGATATTTCCGAAGTTTAAAAAGAGAATTAAAACTATTATTAAATACCTCATACCTATTGATTAGGGTCTAAGGTAGTTTAAAGTTCTCAGTTTGACCCCGAAGTTGGTCGGAACGTGATTATGAAGTTCTTTAAACTTTAAACTTATGCCTTTGAACTAACAAAGTAGGTCTTCATCAATCCTTTGCCTTTAATCTCCAATTCTTCTCGCGCTTCAAAAGCAAAAGCGTCATCATCTTTAAGCAACTCGTAAGTAGCTTCACTAATATTGACTTTACCTACTTCACCGTGGCTTTCCATACGGCTGGCGGTATTTACGGTGTCGCCCCAAATGTCGTATTGGAATTTTTTGACTCCTACAATGCCTGCTACTACTGGGCCAGTGTGTACTCCAGCTCTCATCTCAAAAGCAGGTTCGCCATTGGCTTCTTTTGTGGCTTTTCGTTTTTTAATAAACTCTTGCATCTCTATTGCTGCTAAAACGGTGTTTATTGTCGAATAATCGTCAGGAACGGGCAAGCCACCTGCGGCCATGTAGCTATCGCCAATGGTTTTTATTTTTTCAATGCTATATTTTTCTATAATAGCATCAAAAGCCTTAAAACACTCATTTATTTCATTTACAAGTTCAGCTGCACTTAACTTTTCACTGGCCTGAGTAAACTGCTTAAAGTCGGTAAAAAGAATACTTACCATTTCAAAGTCTCGTGCATCAGCTTTGCCTTTCTCTTTGAGCTCTTGGGCTATTTCAGCAGGTAATATATTTAGTAGTAGATTTTCTGAACGGTCTTTTTCTTTTTCAATTATTGCCTTTGACTTTCTTACATAACGTAGCCTAATATAAATACTTCCTGCAAGTAGTAAAACGAAAAAAGATGAGACTATTAATATGTTCCTTGTCTTCTCTTCTTTTCTCATCTCTTCTGCGTGGCTCGCTTCTAGAGTTCTATCCTTCTCTACTTGTTCTAGACTATCTTCTAATAACCTTTTCTGAAACTCCATTTGCTGGAGCTTTTTGGATGCATCTTCTACCTGAAGGCTGTCTGTTAATGCTAATAGTTTCTCATGATATATTAGCGCATTATTACCATCACTTTTACCTTTATAACTTTTATATAGGCAATTGCATGCGCCCACCTGAGAAGAAAGATTGTTTTGTATTTCAGCTTCATGATATGCTTCTAGGCACCATTTTATTGCTTCAGCCCAATTTCCTTTTAACCTATTTACGTAGCCTAAACTCAATGTGTTTGCAAGTTTATTAGTTTTAATTTTGGATGCCTTTAAAATCTCTTGAGACTTGGTGTAAGTCTCAAATGCTTTGTCTAAGTCATTCATTTTCTCATAAATGCTACCCATAAGCCCCAAGCTATAAACTGAATGAATTGGGTTGTCGGTAGTTTTAACAATTGAAAGCGTTTCCTTGCATTGGGCCAATGCAGCTTCAAGTTTTCCGTCATTTAAAAGTGATTGCGATATAAAATAAAGTGATTGTAAATAATTGTTTCTATCATTGTTTTCTAAAGATAAATCTCTTGCCTTCTCTGCGTAATCAAGAGCTTTTTTATAATCAAGAGCCTTATAGTAAAGTGATGAAAGGCTTTGTAAAGACTGACTTAAGAAATAGTCGTTATTAGCCTTTTCGGCCACTCTCATGGATTTTGCTGCGCAGTTTATCGCTTTTGGTAAATCATCCATTTCAGAATATAGTAGGCCCATATAAGTAAGAGCATGAGATATAAGACCAAAGTCGTTTATTTCTTCGAAATATTTCAATGCCCTTTTATAATGGATAAGGGCTGTTGCGTTATCGCCCCTAGCTCTATGTATACCGCCAATATTAGCTAGGGAGCGTCCGATTCCTTTTTTATGTCCAATCTCTTCTCTAATGGCCAAACTTTGTTGGTTTAGTTCAAGACTTTTTTCACTATTTAATTGCTGATGATAAGCTAGCGCCATATTGTGTAGTGCATTGGCTTGATACTTTTTATTACCCTTTTGAATTGCAAGGTCCAGCATCAAATCGGTATAATAAATAACGGAGTCAAGTTGGTATTTTTGGCGATAGTAATAATTGAAAGTAAGATCATCCATTGCCATTAGCCTTGCTGTATCTGGCTGACTTTCGTTGTTCCAAACTGCCCACAGGGAATCTGGGTTTAATTTCTGGGCAATAGCATTAAAACTCAGAATTAGAGTAAAAACAAGAACACTTAAAACAACCTTCATAATAGAAACCTTGGGATTAAGGTAAACCAAAGTTTCGGGTTTACGGCCAATTTATAAAATTGTACTCGGTATTACAATATGTTTTACGAACTACAATTTAATCGTAATTCCTTTATAATAAGCCTATTGCACAAGTGAAAAATGCAGATTTATACAGAGAGTTCTACTATATTATTTCAGATGCATGAGCAAAGAACCTTAATGTTTTCACCTTATTTTCTAGTTCTAGGCTAAACCTTGAACAAACCAAGTTTTCATTAAACCCTTGCCTTTTATATCCAATTCTTCTCTGGCCTCAAACCTAAAATTTGAATGGCTCTTTAATAACAAGTAGGTTGTATTAGAAATATTCACCTTACCCACTTCACCGTGGCTTTCCATACGGCTAGCGGTGTTTACTGTATCGCCCCAAATGTCGTATTGGAATTTTTTAACGCCTACAATGCCTGCAACCACTGGACCGGTGTGGATTCCCGCTCTCATTTCGAACTTCTGCGTATTCATGAACTCTTGCATTTCTAATGCTGCTTGTACAATGTCCCGAGTCTCATGTCCAACGTCTGATGTCGACTTAGGACCTTTGACATCGGACTTTAGACCAATGGCAGCCATGTAAGAATCGCCAATGGTTTTGATTTTTTCAATGCCGTACTTTTCACAGATATTGTCAAAAGCCTTAAAGCAGGTGTTTATTTCGTTTACGAGTTCCTTAGCAGATAGTTTCTCCGCAGTTTGTGTAAACTCTTTAAAGTCGGTGAAGAGTATGCTTACTTGATCAAAGTGTTGAGCTTCAGATTCGCCGGTTACTTTTAGTTCTTCAGCAACTTCGGCAGGGAGGATGTTAAGTAGGAGTTCGTCGGAACGATGCTTTTCTTTTTCTATCAGTTTTTTTGATTTTCTAATGTAGTTGAGCCTGGTGGCCGTACCCCCAGCAATAAGTAAAAGCAAGATTCCGCCACTAAGCAGTAGGTTTTTATCTCGTTTTTCTTTGCTAATTTCCCTTTCATGAGCCAGATTGAGCTCTAGTTCTTTTTGAACATTATTCAAGCTGTCCTTAATTGCCTTCTGCTTAAACTCAAACCGTAAAAGATCTTTTGATGTTCCGTTGGCCGCAATAGTGTCTTCTGTATTTCTAAACTCTATATAATACATCATGGACTCTTTGTAGTTGCCAATCGCCTTATAGTTATCTGATAAGCATCTGCAGCTCATTGCATGTTCTTTCAATAGACCCATGTCAACAGATATATCATACGCGATTTTGCAAAAATCAACTGCTTTACTGTAAAGACCTTTTTTGTTGAAAGCTACAGCTTGATAATAATAACCACCTGCTACCCCTTGTCTAAACTGCAATCTCTCAAACACCGGAATAATTTTTTGAAATACCGTTATAGCACTATCATACTGTTCTTTGCTTATAAGATATGCTCCAAAAAACATCTGTCCAATTTCACGAAAGCCAGCCTGACTTTTTACAATGTCCAAACCAAGCAAATCATCGATATGGTTTCCAATTAAATGAAAACTATCTTGGCTTATGTAATTGCCAATTATTGTAGAATACACCCTAAATTTTGCTTCATCTTCGCCTGATTTCTCTGCGAATTCTCTCGCCTTATTAAAGTAAGTATCGGCATTCTTTAAATCATTTGCTTCATAATATGCCCTTGCTATTGCCGTAAAGGCATATGTTGCTTTATTATAGTTTTTTAGTTTAATTGCTAACTCAGCTACATGATTTTGCGTTATAATTACATCCATTAATTGCCCTTTATAGCCATAGTAGATACCCAAGAACTCATATGCACCTAAGAGCTGTTTATCTTCTTTTGCCAAATTCTTATAAATCTGAATAGAATTAAGTAGCCAGTGTTCCACACTGTCAAGCTGTGTTCTCTCCAAGTTACACCAGGCAATTTGTTTTAGTTGGTATGCTTCATGACTTAAAAAATTAGCTTTTCTTGCATATTTTAATGCCTTTCTTCTATAGATTATAATTGAATCAAATTGTCGGGTGTATGAAATATTACCTGCCTTAATACTGTAGCTATATGCTAGGCCTTTAAAATTATTTCGCTCATTTGAATATTTAAGTAGCCTACTTGCAAGATTGATGGCCTTACTGGTGTCAAAATCAGTGTTTTTATATTCAACTATATAAGAGTACAAGCCTTCTGCCCTAAGAGTGTCAGGGTTTTGCTCATTTTCCCAAATACCCCAAAGTGAATCAAGTTTATTATTCTCTTGAGCAAATGAAAACAGTGGAATAAGTAGTATAATACTTAAAATTGTAGCACGCATAATCTAAAACCTTGGGACTAAAGTAGTTTAAAGTTTTGAGTTCAATCCCGAATTGGTCGGGAAGTGAGTTTAAGGTCCTTTGAACCTTAAACTTGATTCTTTGAACTTACAAAATATCCACGCACAAGCGGGACTATTTGTTGTGCCTATTCGTTCTTTAACGAAACAAATAGCGTTTTCATCAATCCCTTGCTGCAGACGATAAATGTCTGCATCCAGAAATCAAGCTTACGCGTGATCGTCAGGACCTTCAAATGGATTCACGAAATACATCTTCATATTCCCCTTTCCCTTCACTTCAATCTCATTCCTCACTTCAAAATCAAACCAATCATCTTCTTTCAATATCTCATAAGTAGCCCCACTAATATTCACTTTCCCCACTTCGCCATGGCTTTCCATGCGGCTAGCGGTGTTTACAGTATCACCCCAAATGTCGTATTGGAATTTGGTATCACCCACTATTCCGGCTACTACTGGGCCTGTGTGTATGCCGGCACGCATTTCCAATTTAGCAGTTTCTGGTTTAGCGTTTCTAGTTATTATGAAATCTTGCATGTCTATTGCTGCAAGTACTAAGCTTTTAGTAGATAATCCATGTTCCATTGACTTTTGGTCTTCTTCTGTGGTATGTATACTATTGACTATTGACTTGCTGGTCAGACCCGCAGCAGCCATATAAGCGTCTCCGATTGTTTTAATCTTTTCTACATTGTGCTTCTTACAAATAGCGTCAAATGCCTTAAAATAGATATTTATTTCTTCCACTAAGGATTCAGCATCTAAACCTTCGGCCATTTGAGTAAAGTGCTTAAAGTCTGTAAATAGAACCGAGGCTTGTTCAATCTTTTGAGCCTTAGCTTGGCCCGTTTCTTTGAGCTCTTCTGCTACTTGAGCAGGAAGAATATTGAGCAATAAATCATCTGAACGAGCCTTTTCCTTTTCTATTATGTTTTTTGATCTCCTTATATATCGCAACCTTGTTGTAATTCCACCTGCAACCAATACTAATAAAATTGCTGAGCCAAAGAAGATGTTCTTATTACGTTTTTCTACACCTAGTTCTTTTTCAAAGATTAGCTCTTGTTCAAGTTGCGTCTTAATGTTGTTTAAACTATCGGTTTCAAATTTTCGAAGCATTTCACTTTCAATAATACCACTAATAGCTCCCGTAGTTTCTATTGAATCAGTGGCTTCAATACTTCGTTCTTTAAAATAAAGCGCGCGTTTGAAATTGCCCAAGCCTTTATAGTTTTTTGATAACACATTGTATGCTCGCGCCCTTCTGTCAAGGCCAGCAGAGTATGAAAGTTTCAAACCCTTTTTTGCATATTCAAGCCCTTTTTCATAATTGCCTTTTAGAGCATAGCAATTAGATAATTCTGCGTTTGCTAAAGACAAGAATAATACCCGTTCATTTTTTTCAAAAAAAGACAATACAGAATTATAAATTGCAATGGCTGAATCTATTTCATTTCTTTTAATTAAGAAAGTTGCATAGGTGCCATCGGTATATGCTTTTGAATAGTCATTTTTATAGAGCTCTCGTTTATAAATAGATCGCATAATTTTATAGCCTTCATCATAATTTTTAGACGCTAAACTGTTAGATGCTCTCCCAAGTGCTATGTTAAATAATAGATTAAAAACACCAGCCTTTTCAGCGTATTTTTCAGCTTTTACATAATACTTATTGCTAAAGTCATAATCTTTAGCATTGGCACTTAAGCTTGCAATAACTGAACAGTATTGAGAACACCTTTCATAGTCTTTTTGACTTTGAGCCATCTTAAATGCTTCGTTTGCATATTGTATGCTTAATGCAAGTTTTACATCATAATAGGCATAATAGGTCCCAATTCGCTCTAATACTATGTAAAGAACTTGAATGAAATTATTTTCAACACAAATTTCTCTGGATTTAAACAAGCGACTTTCTACACTATCAAGCCTGCCAAGATTCATGTCTATCTTACTCATTTGCCTCAGGTTTAGCGCAATTCCTCTTGGATAATTTCCCTTTCTGGCGTATTCTAATGCTTTTTGTCTAAGACTATAGGTAGAATCAATTGAAACTAGTCCACTACTAAAACTACCAAGTAGACCATAAGCTTGAGAAAGCATCTTGTTATCATTATATTTTTCAGCAGTTTTCAATATTTCATGTCCCAATTCTATTCGTTCATCAACATTTGCTGGTGCCAATTCTGAATGAAATACAGAAAAATAAAAGGCATTAGTTCTTATTGAATCGTGTATAGCAGGATCAAGCCAAATATTCCATAATGAATCACGTCTATTGTTTGAATAGCCACTTAAACTGCTAAGTATTGCTAATGAAATAATTATGAGAACTCGCATACATAGATAACTGTGCGCCTAAAGTAGTTTAAAGTTTCTTGTTAAAGGTTCAAAGTTGAAAAACCATTAAATCTATTCCATTAAATTCACAAAATAGGTTTTCATCAATCCCTTACCCTTTATCTCAAGTTCTTCTCTGGCTTCAAAGGTGAATTCAACAGATTCCGGATCATGTCCGGAATGACGTAAAATTTGATAAGTCGCTTCACTAATATTCACTTTACCCACTTCGCCGTGGCTCTCCATGCGGCTGGCGGTGTTTACGGTATCGCCCCAAATGTCGTATTGGAATTTTTTCACTCCTACTATGCCTGCTACTACGGGGCCGGTGTGAATGCCTAAGCGCATTTGAAAACTGCTTTTGCCTTGCATTCTTTTTTGAGCTACAAACTCCTGCATTTCAAGACTTGCGCGTACCAAATTAGCAGTATACTTTTTCTCATCTTGTTCGCTTTGATGTAGACCGCTTGCGGCCATATATGCATCGCCAATGGTTTTAATTTTCTCAATGCCGTATTTGTCGCAGATGTTATCAAAGGCTTTAAACAAACCTCCAATTTCTTGCACTAACATTTCAGCTGTCATTTTTGACGCTACTTTAGTGAAACCTTCTAAGTCTGTAAATAGTACACTTACAGCTTCGTAATTTTTAGCCTTGTATTCCCCTTCTGCTTTTAATTCATCAGCTACTTCGGCTGGTAGAATATTTAGCAGTAAATCTTCTGATCGTTGCTTTTCTATTTCTATTAGTTTTTTAGATTTATTGGTTGAACGTAGGCGGCTGTATAGCACTAACGCCAACAATAAAATTGCCAGACCTGATATGATGGAAACTGTGCGTTGTTTGTCTTTATTTGATATTTCAAGTTGATGGCTGGCGTCTGATGCGATTCTCTCTTGCAAGTTTTTGAGAGAGTCTTGCTCCATTTTTTGTTTGAACACCATACTTGTAATTTCCCGGTCTTTCTCTATGCTAAATATAGAATCGTTTAACTCTTGGTACCTAGCCAAGGCCAAATAACCTTTCTTGTATTCACCTTTTGCAAAATAGACTTGCGATATGAGCTTTTGCCTTTTTGACTTGGCTTCAATATACCCTTCAAGTTTTTCATCATTGGCTAATGCTTCTTCTAAATGCTTCTGTGATAGTTGCAGGTATTCACTTTTAGGGATTTCGGCACCTAAATTGTCATTAATAGATATTCCAGTTGTGTAAAGCTCAAAAAATAATTCCCCCATTATGCCTTGAGCCCAAGATTTTTCCATCCGAGCATCAGCAACCACTGTTTTATGGCTGGCTACATTAAAGCAATTATAAGCTTCCTGATATCTACCCAGTTTGAGCAATGCTTCTCCGACAAAAAGGGTGTCATATAACTCATTTTTGCTTAATTCTGCCGCCTTTCGTGCGTATTTTAGTGCTTCTTTATACTTTTTCGTTTTCAGATAGACTTTGGAGAATCCACGATAATTAATGCCCAGCCAATTCTTATTCTCTGTTTTTAGATTTACTTCAGCTGCCATTCTGAAATTCCGTAATGCCTTCTCATTTTCATTCAGCAAAACATAGTTATTGGCCAGATTGCTGTATATCCCTGCTTTATGCTCCGTAAATTCTAAGGCTTCACACATTTCAATTGCTAATAAAAAGGCCTGAACAGAATGGCCTAATAATGGAATCATTCCGTAGTGATCTCCAAGATCATTTAAGGTAGACATAATATTTATCAAGTCATTTTGCCTTAGTAATGATTTGATGGTGATTATCAGGTGCTCTTCTTCTAATTCACTTTTGTCGGTGCAGTAATAAACCCAATAAATCAAAGAATTTAAGTTAGAAATAAGGTGCTCAATGCCTAATTTTTCGGCTATTTTCAGGGCCTTTTTATAATAGACCAATGATGAGTCGAATTGGAGTTCTCCGTCAAATTGTTCGGCAATTGATCGGTACTTATATACCTTACACAGCGGAGTTCCAACTGAATCACAAAGTAACATTAAGCTTTGATCCTTTTTTAAAGCCAATTCACGATTTTTTAGGCCAGAATAGGCCTTCCTTTCTTCCCAAATAGCCCTGGCCAATCCATCATGATATGCAAGCTTTTTAGAGAGTTTTCGCGCTTCTGTCGCCAATTCCAGTTGACGGTTTGAATTGTTTTGCCACCAAAACATTATGGACGCCCTAAGCAATAAGTTCACTTTTGGGGTATCTGGTTCCGCTTGTTCAATTTTCAATTCTAAGGAGCTTAAGCGCTCCGACATAGTCTTTATTTCTTTGGTTTTTCGAAGGTCAAACCACTCTTTACATAATTGGTAAATGTCTTTATCATCATCATTCTCTTGTGCGAGAATTTTATTTGTTACTAAAGACAAACAAATGATCGTTATGAATATCTTTATTCTAATCACTATTTATTCGGTTTCTGAAACAAAATACGTTTTCATCAATCCCTTGCCTTTTATCTCAAGCTTTTCTCTTACTTCGAAACTAAAGGTTTCATCATCTTTGAGCAGCTCATAAGAAGCTTCGCTAATATTCACTTTTCCCACTTCACCATGGCTTTCCATGCGGCTGGCGGTGTTTACAGTATCTCCCCAAATATCGTATTGGAATTTTTTAACGCCTACTATGCCGGCTACAACTGGACCGGTGTGGATGCCGGCGCGCATTGAGAAGTTTAAAGTTTCTGGTTTAAAGTTTAAAGTGGTCATAAACTCCTGCATCTCCAAAGCTGCCAATACAAGGTTTGCAGCATCCTTTAAACCTTGAACCTTCTCCTTTGAACTGCGGCCAAGGCCGCTCGCAGCCATATATGAATCACCAATAGTTTTTATCT
>JAGDZV010000023.1:0-2888 GCA_049115495.1 Bacteroidia bacterium
CCCCAGCGGTTAAACACCTGTACAGAGTAGTTGCTTACATTCTGTACCACTGGTCTAAAGGTTTCGTTGTCTTCTATTCCTTTTGCATCTGGGGTAAATGCATTTGGTATGTGAATAATGATTTCTGGTCTTACTTTAATGGTTCTAATCAAGGTATCGCTGCACTCATAGGTTCTACTACCACTTGGATGGAAGTTGGTAGCCACCAATCTTACTTCATAAGTACCTGTATCGGTATAGCGGTATTGTGGGTTTTCTTCTTCACTCACGCCTCCATCTGGTCTTATCAAGAAGTCATCAAAGTTCCAATCGTATCTGCTTGAACCTGCCGCAACGTATTTTGATAGGTTCTTGAAGTAAATCTCTGGTCTAATTATAGTGGTAACACCCGGTTGTGGCCTGTATGCGGCCTCAGGGGTAAGCAAGGTTACTATCTCTTTTGATGCTGATGATTTACAGTCTTCGTCACTGGTAATTGTTAAGGTTACAGTATACTTATCGCTTGTTCCTATTACGCCATATACATTCGATGTTACTTTTCGCTCTCCGGTTACCGTTTGGGTATTGCCATCGCCGTATTCCCAGAAGAACTCTCTCATATTACCTCTCTTAATAGTAGATAGGTTGTAGAACACTACTTCTGATGGTGCACAAACCGTATCCTCACTTTCAAATACTACTCGTGGTAATGGATGTACCCTTACTGTGTTTTCATATTCTGCTTCTGCACATACATTATCTGGGTTTACTGTGCTTACTTTTAGCTTGAACGTACGGTCTGGATCTAGATCTATTCCTTCTGGTTTATACCTAGCGTTTATGGCATTTGCATCTAAGAAAAAGCCTTCTCCATCGGTGGTCCATAATACCTCTTCTGAGTTTTCTATGGTTGTGTTTAACTGTATAGTGTCTCCGTTACAAACCCTTTCGTTTGTAAAGCTTATATCTTTTATACCATCTACTGTTACTGTATCTATTACTGTGGTTACACAGCCATAAATATTGGTTACTGCATATTGTAAATTATGCTCTCCTAATCCTGCGGTATTTGGGTTGAACTCATAGCGGTTTCCGCTAAGTTCTCTTACCCCTCTGCCATCCCATCTTCTATTGGTATAGCTAAAGCCATTTTCTATATCTGTTCCTTCCAACAGTTTTGGATCATCACTTAAACATATTTTGTTCTTTCCTGCACCTTGGTCCCATTGGGTTAAGATCTCTGGCTCTGGTAGTGGATTTACTGTTATTGATGTATATCCTGTATCTCTACACTCACTGCCTGGCACAGTATATACATAAGCAAAGAAATGCTCTTCTACATCATAGTCTACTCCTGGTATAAACTGATTGGATACTGAGTCCCATTGGCTCTTGTCAGTTCCTCGGTAATACCATGCACCTGTGGTGCCTTGTGGGCTGTTGTTCTCTAGGTTAAAAGCTATAGCATCTACACATACTGAGTCATATTCACCTGCAATTACCGGTGGTACTTCTATTAAGTTAATAATCAATGTATCGCTATTGCTACAATGGGGTTGGGCTCCATTTCTCCATACATAGTTGTAGATCAACATGTATTCTCCTTGTATGTAGTTTACTTCTGATGCATCAAAATAGTAGCTTGCCCCTACTTGTACAACTCCTGGGCCGCTCCATATACCTACTGGATTTGGATTACCTGTATTGCGCTCTACATACTGATTCAACGCTCTTGGATCTTCTGTATTACACATAGGTACTTTCTCCTCGTTAAGCACTACCTCTGGTAGTGGCTTAACCGTAATTAGGGTAATATTAGTGTCTCTACATTGGCTAATTGGATCTTCGTAGGTGTAGAACAAAGCGTGGATCTTTGGATCTAATCCATCAGCTCCTGCTAAACCTGGGTAAAAACGACTTTGTTTTATAAAATCTACGTTGCTTACTGTATCAAACCACTCACCTCCATACGGCGTAGCATTAAAAGTAAGTGGAAAATCATCTCCATTCTCACAGATATCTGCTGGCTTTAACATCTTAATCTCTGGTAGCTCTTTGATTTTCACGTATACACTATCGTATTCACTACATGATAATCCCATTTTGGTTTCTGTCCATCGCATGTAGTAGTAATAGCTCTGCGATTGTAGATCGTCATATGACTCTCCTGTATGGAAAGGTGTGCTGCTGCTATCAGGGCTATACCACCACTCAAAGGTGCTACCGGGGCTGGTTTCGTTTACCTTAGCAAAAACTGAGTCTTTTAAACATACTGGATCTATTCTTGGCAACCAGTCTCTATCTGGATTTACTTTTAAGCTTACACTATCTATTGAGCTACATTGTAATGAATCAATAACCTCTAAGAAATAGGTGGCACTATCGGCTACTATCAAGCTATCGGCTCCTGAGATTGCTACATTTAAATCGTCTTGATACCATGCATAAGTAAAGATCGTATCGGTCTCTGTGGTATCCCAGGTTATCGTTGGTCTGAAAATATGCTTATCTGCTGGACAGATCCTTACTTCATCACCCAAATCAAAGGTGGCTGGGTTGTTAACTGAGATAAAGGTAGTATCTGCATTATCACATTGCTCATCTTCTATATAAGCTACCACAAAGGTGTCTTTTGTACCCACGGTTATGCTTGTGGTACCGGCCTCATTATCATAGCTATCACCTGTACTCCAGTCTACTGAGTAATCGCCAAAATTATCGGCTACCGTTGCACTTAGTTTTACGGTCTCTCCAGCACATACGGTTACATCTGGTGTAGTGGTTATATTTACAAAGTCTGGTACGGTTACCGTATCTTCAATTATTGTGTTACAACCATTACCTCCAATTAATGTAAGCGTAAATGGTTTTTGACCTGGATACTTATAATTATGCCATACCGTATCGGC
>JAGDZV010000024.1:0-68807 GCA_049115495.1 Bacteroidia bacterium
CCAATGAGCGATGACGGCGTAATTGGCCTATCAATATCAAGAGTATTTACAAACAGTGTAGGTGAAGCCATGGGGCTTGAACCAAACGATGTACTTTTAGGTATTGGCAACCAACCAATAGCTGTTGAAAGTTTAGATGATGCATTGGCCAACTACCTGCCAGGCGATGATGTATTATTAAGAATAAATAGAAACGGGCAATACACGGAGATCAATGTAAAGATGCCTAACCTAAATGCAGCAGAAAATGCCAAAGGCTATTTGGGCGTAGACGTAATGCCAATTGCCTCAAAGAATGAAGTAGGCGCCAAGATCAACTACGTTTCGCAAAACAGCGCTGCCGAATTAATTGGCCTAACTAAGGGTGATATTATAATGGGCATTAACAACCAACCCGTAATGGGCAACAACATGGCCGAACTAATGAAAGGTTTAAGTGCCGGTGAAGTAGTAACTGTTAATGTTCATAAAGACGGAAAAACAGAACTGATTAAGACCGTATTGGGCAACGCTCCAAAAAACTTTGCAAACTCAGTAATGTAAATTACTTCTCTAAATAAATCATTTGAAAAGGGAGCCCAATTTGGCTCCCTTTTTTGCTTTCGAATATGTCAATTTTATACTGTCAAATTGAAAAGTTATGAAAATACCGCAAAGTATGGAGTTGACAATTGTGACTTTGGCGGTTAATTTTACATTTAGGGCATTTGGCTTGGTTCCAAACGAGAAATACAATTTAGCAATTAGCGAACTTGCTTCTATTGAACGCTTTGGAAAGTATTTGAGCTCATTATTAACCTTTGTTTAAGAATAAGGGTTGTTAATTTGGTTACTAAGTTCAGTTGCATTCTTGGTTAAAATGTAGTTAGGTTTTTTTAGTTTCAAAAGGTGATAAAATTATTTATCGGTGGTTTTGGCATACATCAAAGGACCATTTTTTCAAGGGATGGGAGTAAAAAAAAATGCAAGTTTCGAAGTGCTATCGCAAGAGATTATTTGGTAGCTAGTAGTTGAAAAGTTACATTTTGTTAACACTCGTTAACAATTAATCGAACAATTGGTGTTGAGTGGAATTGCATTTACATGAGTGGTAAATGCTTGAAAAGCAATAGTTAACCCGTGTTATTCATTTTGCGGACAGTGTTTTGAGTTCACATCTTTGAGCCATCAAAACACAAAAACACCAACAAAATGAGAGTAGCAACAAAATCAATTTTCGCACTAACGTTAGCCGTAGTATTATCATTCACAGCTAAGGCAAACAACAACCCCGCATTATCAAACATTTTAGATGTTGAGTTAGGCATTGAGTTTTCGCCAATGAGCGATGACGGCGTAATTGGCCTATCAATATCAAGAGTATTTACAAACAGTGTAGGTGAAGCCATGGGGCTTGAACCAAACGATGTACTTTTAGGTATTGGCAACCAACCAATAGCTGTTGAGAGTTTAGACGATGCATTGGCCAACTACCAACCGGGCGATGATGTATTATTAAGGATAAAAAGAAACGGGCAATACACGGAGATCAATGTAAAGATGCCTAACCTAAATGCAGCAGAAAATGCTAAAGGCTATTTGGGCGTAGACGTAATGCCAATTGCCTCAAAGAATGAAGTAGGCGCCAAGATCAACTACGTTTCGCAAAACAGCGCTGCCGAATTAATTGGCCTAACTAAGGGTGATATTATAATGGGCATTAACAACCAACCGGTAATGGGCAACAACATGGCCGAACTAATGAAAGGTTTAAGTGCCGGTGAAGTAGTAACTGTTAATGTTCATAAAGACGGAAAAACAGAACTGATTAAGACCGTATTGGGCAACGCTCCAAAAAACTTTGCAAACTCAGTTATGTAAATCACTTCTCTAAATAAATCATTTGAAAAGGGAGCCCAATTTGGTTCCCTTTTTTTTGGTTAAAAAGTTACAACTTGTTAACGTCCTTTAACAAATTTATATTCATTTAAAGGCGAGCGGAAAAAATCAATATATGAGTGGTAAAGGGTTTATAATCATTAGTTAAGCCATGTTATTTACACCCGTACACTTTGTTTTTAATGCAAAATTTGAAGCACCAAAAACATCACAAGTCATGAAAACAACCAAAAACACTCTAGCCCTAGCTTTAGCATTATTATTTGCCGTTTCAACCTTTACTTCAACAACGGCAAGCGCAATTATTAGCGAAAAATCAGAATTAAGTTTAAAGTCAGTATCTAATGCAGAATTAGGTATGGAATACACAATGTCAACCACATCTCCAATTGGTATTTCAGTAACCAAAGTTTACAACGAAGGAATTGCCAAATTGATGGGCATTGAAGAAAACGATCAAATTTTAGGCCTTGGGAGTAATCCAGTAATGGGCAACTTTGATGCCTTGCTTAAAGAGCAGAAACCAGGAGCCCTTGTAGCTATAAGAGTACTGCGCAGAAAAGAGCAAATGGTAATTAATACCACCATGCCTGCACTTTACAACACAACCAATGCAAAGGCATTTTTAGGTGTTGAAACTTCAAGCAAAACAAAAGCAGGACAAATGGGCATTAAAGTACAAAACGTACTTGACGCTTCGGCTGCCGAATTTGCTGGAATTAGAAAAGGCGATATCATATTAGGCTTAGGCAATAAACCAGTATTTAGCGGAAACCTTTCAGATTTATTGAATGAACAAAAAGCTGGTACAGTAATTCTTGTAAGAATAAAGCGCGGTAACGAAGTGTTAAACCAAAAAGTAATTTTAGGTTCACACGGCGAGCTTAATGAAAACGTTCAGCCTGAATCAAAAGGTGGAGTTTATTCAAAACTATAACATACTATTCTCATAATGCTTTGTAAAAAGGGAGTCATTTATTTGGCTCCCTTTTTTATTGTTTTGCACAATGAATGCATTTGCATGGATTTTAAAAACTGAACCAAGTACATACGGCTGGGATGATTTGGTAAAGGAAGGTGATGCTATTTGGGATGGAGTTAGAAATTACAGGGCTAGAAATTTTTTAAAAGAAATGAGGCTTAGTCAAAAAGTGTTGATTTACCATAGCGGTAAAAAGCGCGAAATTGTAGGCATTGCAGAAGTAATCGAAGAAGCTTTTAAAGACCAAACTGATGAAACAGGAAAATTTGTGGCCGTAAAAGTCAAAGCATTAAAAAGGTTGAAGAATCCTGTTTCTCTTGAAAAGATAAAAGGCATAGACCCAATGCAAGAATCTTTGCTATTGAAACAGAGTAGGCTTTCTGTAATACCTGTTAGTCTTGAACAATTTAATTCTTTGATTCAAGTTTAATTTCGCACAATGGCAAAGAACAAACCGAAGAAAATAAAGTCAAGAGACCTATCAGATTTAGGAGGATTGGTATTTTCAACTGATCCTGGTTTTACACCTGAAGAAGAAGAGTTTGAAGAAGAAGATGTAGCTCCGGGTGATATGCTGCTTTATGTTTCAAGAGATAGAAAAGGTAGAGGCGGTAAAGTAGCCACCATTGTTGAAGGTTTTGAAGGCACCGAAGAAGCCTTGAATGACTTATGCAAGTTCTTAAAGCAAAAGTGTGGTGTTGGTGGGGCTGCCAAAGATTGGGAAATTATTATTCAAGGTGATAAAAAAGAAAAGGTAGCTCAGCTTTTAAAAGATCAAGGTTATAAAGTGAAGCTAAAAGGCGGCTAAAGGCTTTCTTCGCTTCATTTAAAAGTCTTTATAACCCATATAAATCTCAGATTACCAGTAAGGTACAGTCTAATTTTGCCAAAATCTTCTTATTTAAATGAAAATTATCCAAAAGATAAAGTGGATTATAGGACTTTCATTGGTCTTTATAGTGGTGCTGGGTACCAACCTGTTAGATCGCCGAAACTTCAAAAAAATTAGACATTCTATCATTACAATTTATGAAGACCGCTTGGTGGCCAAAAGCATGGTTTATGAAATGAATGAACTTGTTCACCAAAAAAATATAGCGGCCATAAAGAATGACTCTACCTTTTTTGCGAAAAGAAATCTGGTTTTGCAAGGAAAAATGGACAGTTTATTTGTTGCCTTTACCGAAACAAAACTTACACCATTTGAAAAAACAGTGGTTGAAATATTATCGAGAGAAATTGCTGAGCTTAAAAAATATGAGGTTGAAATGACTAAAGGTAACAGCTTTAGTGTTCCTGGCTTGTATGCCGAAACTATTGCTGAAACCAAAAAAAGGTTGAGAAGTCTTGCAGATATTCAAATGAAAGAAGGCAATAGGCTATTCAACAGCAGCGAAGATATTTTAAGGTCAATGCAAGTACATACTCAGGTTGAAATGTATTTCTTAGTAGCAATGGCCATATTAATTCAAGTAATCATTCTCATTAAGCCCAAAGATTAGTGTTGATTTTATTAGAAGATGGGCAATTTGGTTAAACCAAAAATTGCTTATTGTTAATAGAACGGCCTTTTTAGCGATTCCAAATAATTAAAAAGCCATTAATTCGTTGCCAGAATTAAACGCTGAATTTGAGCAAGCTAAGAGCATTGGCATCACAAACCATGGTTTATGGAGTTAGCACCATTTTGGGGCGCTTACTCAACTTTGCTTTAATTCCTATTTTCACCCATTTACTTGATGAAACCAAGGACATGGGTTACGTAAACTCGCTTTACGGCTATGTTGCTTTGCTCAATGTGCTTTGTGCCATGGGCATGGAAACCACCTTCTTTTTTTATGCCAATAAAACCGACGAAAAAAAGGCGTTCAATAATGCCTTTACCATAATTTTATCGGCATCAGGAATTATTTCTCTTTTTGTTTTGCTTGGTGCGGGTGCTATTGATGCTTTTCAGCAAACTGGTAATCCTTGGTATTACAGAATAATTGCTGGTATGCTGCTTTTTGATGCCCTGGCCATTTTGCCTTTTGCAAGAATGAGAAACCAAGGTAAGGCTCGCAAATTTGCCTTGCTAAAAGTGCTTAATATTATAGTAAATGTGGGTTTCAACTTAATATTCTTTTACGGGTACACGCATGCCACACCAGGTGGAGACTTATCTGTTATTTTTAACCCTGACCAAAAAGTATTGTACATCTTTTTATCTAACCTAATTGCTAGTTTTATTACCCTGCTATTGGTTGTAAAAGAATACAAAGGCGTAAAGCTAGAAAGAGACGGTAAGGTGCTAAACGAGCTTTTTAAATATGCCTGGCCACTTGTAATAGTTGGTTTAGCAGCCTGGGTTAATGAAAATATGGACAAGAGTATTATGGAAAAACTTTTGCCAGGAACTACTGAAGAAGGATATTCAAAAACAGGAATATATGGCGCAGTTTATAAACTAAGTATTGCTATGGCCTTGGTGGTTCAAGCTTTCAAGTTTGCGGCTGAGCCGTTCTTTTTTGGTATTCAAAAAGATAAAGATGCCAAAGAAACCTATGCGCTTGTGCTCAAGTGGTTTGTAATTGCCGAGTGCCTTGTGTTTTTAGCCGTTGCACTTAACTTAGAGTTGATTCTTTACATACTTGACGAAAGATATCGAATTGGAAAAGCAGTAGTGCCAATTGTGCTTCTTGGGCAGTTATTTTTAGGTATTTACTACAACCTGTCAATTTGGTATAAGCTTACCGAACAAACGGTATGGGGCTTGTATATGAGCTTGGCAGGTGCAGTGGTTACCATAGTTTTGCTTTTTACCCTGGTGCCAAGCATTGGCTATATAGGTGCGGCGTGGGCAACCTTAGCAAGTTTTTTCACCATGATGATGATCTCATTTGCAGTGGGTAAAAAGCATTACCCTGTACCCTATGAGTACCGAAAAATTGCCTTGTACATAGGTTTGGCGGTTGTGTTTTGGCTAATTTTTAGTGGCGCGGGGCTTCAGGGCCTAGCCCAAGAGCTATTTATAGCCAATACACTAATAATAATTTTTATAGCCTTTGTATGGGCCATAGAAAAACCCCGCAAACTTCTACTTTTGCGTAAGTAGCTCCCAAATAAGGTTTAGTTGAAACTCAAAATTGTAAACAAGTCTAAAAACCCTTTACCAACTTACGAAACCAGCCAATCGGCAGGTATGGATATTAGGGCAAGTATTGAAGAGAATTTGGTTTTACAGCCCAATGAAAGGGCATTGATTTCAACAGGACTTTTTTTTGAAATTGAACCCGGTTACGAAGCCCAAGTAAGACCCCGAAGTGGTTTGGCTATAAAGCATGGCATTAGTTTGGTTAATAGCCCGGGTACTATTGATGCCGATTACCGCGGTGAAGTAAAGGTAATTTTGATAAATCATGGTGAGGCGCCTTTTGCTATTGAAAATGGAATGCGAATTGCACAGGTAGTTTTTGCCAAATATGCGCAGGCAGATATTGAAGAAGTGGCTGGGCTAAATGAAACCGAAAGGGGAGCTGGAGGATTTGGACACACTGGTATTAAATAAATAAAGAATTGACAACATGAGAGTTATTGTTCCTATGGCGGGTATGGGTAAAAGAATGAGACCCCACACCCTTACAGTACCTAAACCTTTGGTACAAGTTGCCGGAAAACCAATTGTAGAGCATTTGGTAAACGATATAGCTGGCCTTGCAGAAGGCAAAGTAGAAGAAGTAGCCTTTATTATTGGAAGATTTGGTAAAGCGGTTGAAGAGCAGCTAATGGCTGTGGCCGATCATATAGGCGCCAAAGGATCAATCTATTATCAAGACGAGGCTTTGGGCACGGCCCATGCTATTTACATGGCTGAGCAGTCTTTAGATGGCCCATGTGTGGTGGCTTTCGCCGATACGCTTTTCCATGCCGATTTTGCCCTTGACGTGGCCGCCGATGGAATAATATGGACCAAAGAAGTTGAAGACCCAAGAGCTTTTGGTGTGGTGAATAAAGATGCTGATGGTATTATTACAGAGTTTGAAGAAAAGCCAGAAGTGCCAAAATCAAACGAAGCCATAATTGGCATATACTACTTTAAGCAAGCCGAAATCTTAAGAGAAGAGATCAAGTATTTATTAGATAATAATATTACTGATAAAGGCGAATATCAAATTACCGACGCTCTTGAAAACATGAAAAACAAAGGGCTTAAACTAAAGAGCCAAACTGTTACAGAATGGATGGATTGCGGTAATTACAAGGTAACTGTTGAAACCAATGGCCGTTATCTTGAGCTTATTAAAAACAGGCCAAACCTTGTGGCCGATGATCTAAAAACTGAAAACGCCGTGGTAATTCCGCCAGTATATATTGGTGCAGGTGTAAGCATAAAAAATGCGGTTGTAGGCCCAAGAGTGTCAATAGGCGCCAATACCCAAATTACCGATTCGGTAATATCAAATTCTATTGTGCAATCAAATACAATGGTTAGCGGTCTCACGGCTAAAAACTCGTTAATAGGTCATTTTGTTAAAATAAACATTAAGCCTGAAGAGTTAAGCTTGGGTGATTATAACGAGATGTATTAGTATGATAATTAAACTCAAGATCGTACTTGCGTTTTTGCTAATTTCTACTGTGGCTACTCAAGCCCAGTTTAGAAAAAAAGACAAAAACAAAGGTGAAGAAACAAGTACTGAAGCGGCAAAAGCTGGCTACGATAAGTTTCATCACATGTTTTTTGAAGGAATGCGTGAGTACGGTCTTGAGAATTATGAAAAATCAATTGATGCTTTTGAAAAATGTTTGCAAATGGACCCCAATTCTATTGCGGTTCACTTTCAAATGTCAAAAGTGTTTAATGAGTCTGGGCAAAAAAGTAAGGCTATAACATCAGCTAGGCAAAGCTTTGAGCTAGATAAGAGTAATAAAGACACTTATCACAACTACAAAGACTTATGCTTAAATTCAAGAAGCTATTCATTTGCCATTTTGGCAACCAAAGATTTTGTTGAATCATTAACATCAGCCTCTGAAATTATAAAGTACAAAAAAGAGCTGGCCAGAATTTATGAGTACAACAGAGAAGCTGCAAATGCAGTATTGGTATTTAGCGAACTAGAAGAAGATTTTGGCTACACCAATGCCTATGCAAATGAAAGATTAAGGCTTTACAAGCAAATGAATGAGCTTGATGAAGCATTGGTTGAAGTTGATGGCTTAATAGAAAATAACGAAGGCGCCGCCAGTTACCTGTATCAAAAAGCATCTATTCTCGACCAAAAAGGTAACAGAGAAGATGCGCTGGTATATTATGAAAAGACACTAGAAGCCAAACCTGACCATAGCAAGGCTTTAATAGAAAGTGGCGAGTTGTTAATTAAAAGCCAAGAAACCAATACGGGCGTAAATCGTATTAAAAAAGCATTTGGATTAAACGAGTTAAGCGTAAATGATAAAGTAAATGCTTTCAATAGGTTAAACTCCACTATAAATTCAAAATCTACCATTTTAGATTTAGCCAAAGCTTTGCAATTGGCTCATGAAAACAATTCTGGAGCCAATAAAGCCTTAAGCGATGCCTATTTTGAAACCGGCGATAAAAAAACGGGTGTAGCGTATTTAGCCAAGGCTAAGGAGTTAGAACCCAATAATTTTAACTATTCAGTTGATTTGGTGAACACCTATTATGAACTCAATGATTTTGAGAACTTGAGAAAATGGAGTGTTCAGGCATCAGAGCTTTATCCTAGCCATCATATTTTCTACTTATATGCGGGTATTGCCTTTTCTGAGCTTAAAGATTATGGCAACGCGCTAATGATGCTTGAGTCGGGAAAAAGCTATGTTATTGGTCAAAATGCGACTAAAACTGAGTTTGAATTGGCCATTGCCGATGTCTATTTTAAAATGCGCGATTTCAATAAATCAGAGAAGAAATACGAAGCATTACTTGAGAATCAGTCCCAAAACCCATTGGTGCTCAACAACTTTGCTTACTTTTTGGCTCAAAGGGGCTATAGGTTAAAAGATGCAGAGAAATATGTAAAAAAGGCACTTGATATTGAATCGGCAAATGCTTCATATCTTGATACCTATGGCTACATATATTTTAAGAATGGTAGGTATGAAGATGCCATAAGCCAATATGATAAGGCCCTACTGGTATCAATAAACAACGGAGAAATATTAGAGCATAAGGCCGACGCCTTATTTAAACTTGGCAACAAAGTTGAAGCACTAAAACTTTGGAAATTAGCCAAAGAAAATGGTAATAATTCAGAAACTCTTATGCGTAAGATCAAAGAAGAGAAGTACTATGAAGAGTAGCATTTGGGGTACATTTTTGATAGCCATGGTATTCTTACAAGGATGCGGCCTTTTTAATAAAACCAGAAATCTTACGCCTGAAAAACTTAAGACACTTAAACAGTTCGAAAAGTTATATACAGAAAATTTAGAAAAAGAGCAATATGAATGGTTGAGCGCTACGGGTAGGGTAAAGATTAAATCAAAGAGCCAAAATGTTTCGTTAAGCGCACAATTCAAATCAAAAAAAGATAGTTTGGTTTGGGCACGTTTATCAAAGTTGCTGGAGGTAGCAAGGGCCCAGGCCAATGTAAATCATTTTCAACTTATTAACCGACTTGATAGAAGTTACTTTGACTACAGCTTTTCTGAATTATCGGCTATTATTGATCCTGAGCAGGGAATAGCAGCATTTCAAAGCTTACTAATGGGTAATATTCCTTTTAACCTGAGCGGAGCCAACTTTGTACCGGGTACAGAATTTCACACCCTAAAACTTGAAGGCGATAGCATAGTGCAAGAAGCCATTGTAGACAATCAACACTTAAAACTTAATTTATACCATATTAAATCAGTTGATGGTAAAACTGAAGCAGTAGCCTCATTTTCTGATTACATGTTAACCGATTATGGCTGGGTACCCAAAAACATAATTGTTAAGATTAAAGGTGCTGACCTTGAAGCCGTTGAAATAGATTTCTCTAAAATTGAATTTAAGAAAAGCGATAAAGTAGAATTTGAAATTCCATCTGGCTATAAAGAGAATTAGTGTAGCGCTTGTTTTAGTGCTGGTTGCGCTGGTGGGAGCAAAGGCTCAAAGCCGTACCGACCTAGAAAAACAACGCGAGCAAAAGCTAAAAGAAATTGCTTTTACTGAGAAGCTAATAAGCCAAACAAGTAGCGAGAAAAAAAAGAATCTTAACTACTTATACATACTTCAAAGGCAAATAAAAAACAGAGAGCAGCTTATTAATACAGAAAATAAGGTGCTAAAGCTACTAAATAGAAGTATAGACCAAACTACGCTTTTTATTGCGGCATTAGAAAACGACTTGGCTACCCTAAAAAATGAGTATGTAGAAATGGCATATTATGCCTTTAAAAATCGAAGCAAATTTGATTACCTGCTTTACATTTTTGCCAGTAATAGTTTGCAAGAAGCTTGGAACCGAATGCGCTATATTAGGTATTATAACGAGATAAGAACCAATCAAATAGAGCTAATACAAGAAACACAAAAAAGCCTTGGTAGAAAAATTGAGAATTTAAAACTTCAAATTGCCAACAAGCAAATACTTGTGCAAAACCTAGCCAAAGAAAAAGATAAATTAGGCAAAGATGTAAAGTCAAAAAATGCCCTTTTGCAAGAGCTTAAAGGCAAAGAAAACGAGTATAAAGAGAAGCTAAAGAAAGATAAGAAAGCGGCAAAAGAGCTTGATAAAGCCATTGAAGAGATTATAAAAGCAGAGCTGGCAAGGGCTGAGGCCGCAGAAGCTACTGACATTGAAATAAGCGGGCTAAGCAGCGATCAGTTTGCAAGCAATCGCAGCAATTTTATGTGGCCATCAAGGGGTATTGTTTCGCAAGGCTTCGGAAGGCAAGAGCATCCAACCATATCAGGCGTTTATATAAACAATAATGGTATAAACATAAGAACAGAGAAAGATGCTACGGCACGTTCTGTGTTTCCTGGTACCGTTGTGCATGTAGTTTTTATACCGGGTGCTAATAATGCCATTATTATAAGGCACGGAGATTATTACACCGTATACAAAAACCTTATTGAAGTGGCTGTAAACCCCGGCGATGATGTGGAAGAAGGGCAGGCCTTGGGAAAGGTAAGCTTTGACGAAGAAAAAGAAATTGCAGAACTGCATTTTGAGATCAGGTACAAAACAGAAAAGTTGAACCCCCAACTTTGGCTCAAGAAAGAGTAAGGACTCGTTTTCTTCAACTTTTCAAAAGTTTAAAACTTTGGAAAAGTTAGTGTAAGATAAGAAATCCCTATTTTTAGCATATCAAATAAATCCTTTATCATTTTGGTTTTGAAAAAAGGCTAAGGTGGAGTTGAAGTGTAGTGTTCAAAAACTTGATAAAGGAAAGTATATAAAGCTATTTGGAGTAAAAAAGCGACCCGTAAAGGCCGCTTTAAATGTTTTCACAACGGAATAATCCTTATTGTGATTTGCTTCAGATTAAGCTCGAAATTAATGAAAAAAGAAAATATGGCAACAAAAAGAATTTTAGGTTTGGATTTGGGTACCACTAGTATCGGTTGGGCACTAGTAGATGAAGCTCAAACTGAAAAAGGAGTTTCGAAAATTATAAGAACAGGGGTGCGAATAGTTCCATTAAGCTCAGACGAAAGTGGAGACTTTGAAAAGGGTAAATCAACATCTATTAATGCTGATAGAACGTTGAAGCGCGGTGCAAGAAGGAGTTTGCAACGCTATAAGCAAAGAAGGGAGCATCTTATTACAGTACTAAAAGAAAGTGGAATTCTTAGTGATAAGCCATTAGTGGAATCTGGTAAAGGTTCAACATTTTCATTGCTTGAACTAAGGAACAAAGCGGCAGCGGCAGCAGTTGATTTACATGATTTTGCAAGAGTTTTATTAGCCATAAATAAGAAGCGTGGCTACAAAAGCAGCAGAAAAGCCAAAGATGAAAGCGAAGGTGATTCAATTGATGGAATGGAAACTGCGAAGGTGCTTTTTCATGAAAACCTTACACCCGGCCAATTGATGTATAATAGGCTGGGTGCAGGTAAGAAAAATACACCTGAGTTTTACCCATCTGACCTAGAAGCCGAGTTTAACCGAATTTGGGATGTGCAGCATAAATATTACCCAGAAGTTTTGAATGATGACTTGAGATCTAAACTTGAAGGTAAAAATAGTAAGCAAACTTGGGCTATTTGTAAGGAGCCATTTGGCATAGAAGGTATTTCACTAAAAGGAAAACCAAATGAACAAAAGCTCGAAAAATTTAGACTCAGGGCTTTTGGTTTATCTGAACAACTTGATTTGGAGGAGTTGGCTATAGTCTTACAAGAAATAAGAAATCAGATAGGTAACACAAGCGGCTATTTAGGAGCTATTTCTGACAGAAGCAAAGAGCTGTACTTTAATAAACAGACCGTTGGACAGTACTTGTATCAACAAATTAAAGACAACCCGCACAACAGACTAAAAAACCAAGTATTTTATAGAAAAGACTATGAAGATGAATTTGATACCATTTGGGAGGTACAAGCCAAGGGCCATCCTGATTTGCTAACCGAAGAGCTAAGGCAAGAAATTAAAGATTGTATCATTTTTCATCAGCGTAGACTAAAGTCGCAAAAGGGCCAAATAGCCGTATGCGAGTTTGAAGGAAAAGAAATTGAAATCAAGGATAAAGATGGAAAGCCGGTACTAACACGTGATGGCAAAGTCAAGAAGAAAATAATAGGGCCTAAAGTTATTCCAAAGTCTTCGCCGCTGTTTCAAGAATTCAAAATTTGGCAAATACTCAACAACCTAAAGTTTCAGAATAAGCAAAACCTTGAAACAATAAGTATTCAAGATTGCGATGAGGATTTGGAAATTAGAAAAGCCATGTTTGAGAAGCTAACAGCCAAAGGGAAGCTCTCGGCGACAGAAGTACTTAAAGATGCTTTAAATGAACCTAAAAAATGGGAACTTAAAAACTACAAGGAAGTTGAAGGCAATGAAACCATATCAAGGCTTTACAAAGCTTTCGAGAAAATGGTAGAACTCTCCGGTCATGAGTTAGCTAAGAGCGACGCAAAGGTCCAGATTAAAGAAATATTTCAATCAATTGGAATTGATACTGGCATTTTGGATTTTGATGCTATCCTATCAAACAAAGAAATGACACAGCAGCCTTTGTACAAGTTGTGGCATTTACTCTATTCGTTTGAAGGTGATCATTCTGAGTCAGGTCATGAAAGTTTGGTTCAAAAGCTCGACGATGAGTTTTCAATTCCAAAAGATTTGGCTAAGCCTCTTGTAAACGTGGTTTTTAAAGATGATTACGGGCAACTTAGCTCCAAAGCCATTTCTAAAATATTACCCTTTTTACGTGAAGGAAACATCTATTCTAGCGCCTGTGAATTGGCAGGATATAACCACTCACACTCACAAAACAAAGAAGAAATTGAGAATAGAGTTTTAGAAGATTCACTCAGGTTACTTCCAAAAAACAGCTTAAGAAATCCGGTAGTAGAAAAGATTCTAAACCAAATGGTAAACGTGGTAAATGCCATAATTAAGGAATATGGTAAGCCCGATGAAGTCAGAATTGAACTAGCACGTGAACTTAAGAAAAGTGCAAAAGAACGAGCAGATTCTACCTCAGGAATTGCCAAAGCAACACGCCTACATGATGAAATAAGAAATGAACTGGCTTCTATGCATCCGTTCAATACCGGTGTTCGGGTAACTAAAAACGACATAATTAAATACAAGCTCTACAAGGAGTTAGCATCAACTGGCTATAAAACCATTTACACGAACACTTACATTCCAAAAGAAAAACTGTTTACCAAAGAGTTTGATATCGAACACATAATACCAAAGGCAGTCCTGTTTGATGATTCATTTTCTAACAAAACCATTTCAGTCAGAGACTTTAATAGAACTAAAAGTGACAAAACAGGAATAGATGCCGTAGCCGAAAAGTTTGGTGAAGATTCAGCAGATTATCAGAGATATATTGATACCGTGAACAAATTGGTGAAAGAAGGCAAGATAAGCCGAACCAAGGGTAAGAAATTATTGATGAAGGCCGAGGAAATTCCCGACGGTTTTATTGAGCGTGACCTAAGAAACAGCCAATACATTGCCAAAAAGAGCCAAGAGATACTACGAAAAGTATTTAGGAAAGTCAATTCAACCACTGGAAGCATTACCGATAAACTAAGAGAAGATTGGCAGTTGGTTAATGTGCTTAAAGACTTGAATTGGGATAAATATAACAAGCTAGGTTTAACAGAGTATGAAATCAATAAGGATGGTGGCCAAGTACGAGTAATTAAAGATTGGACTAAACGAAACGACCATAGACACCATGCCATGGATGCCATTACGGTGGCTTTTACCAAACATAGCCATGTGCAGTATTTCAATTACTTAAACGCTAGGAGAGATGAAAGCCATAAGAAACATGGAAACATAATGGCTATAACTAACAAAGAAACTTATGTAAATGAAAAAAGCAAAAGAGTAATTAAACCACCTATTCCATTAGCTGAGTTTAGAAATCAAGCCAAAGAGCATTTGGAAAAGACTTTAATTTCTTTTAAGGCCAAAAACAAAGTAGTTACGCGCAACATCAACAAAACCAAAAAGAAAGGTGGTTTTAATGAACAGCCAACCTTAACCCCACGTGGCCAATTGCATAAAGAAACAGTTTATGGCAAAAAGCAATTTTACCAAACCAAGGTTGAAAAAGTTGGGGGCAAGTTCGACAAAGAAACCATTTCAAAAGTGGCCAATAAACGCCATCGCGAAGCTTTACTAAAACATTTAAATGAATTTGACAGCGACCCCAAGAAGGCTTTTACAGGAAAAAACGCATTGAGTAAGAACCCAATTTGGATAGATGAACACCAATCTGCTCAAGTACCGGAAAAAGTAAAGCTGGTTTGGTTAGAAAATCAATACACCATCAGAAAAGAGATTAGTCCGGACCTGAAAATTGATAAGGTAATTGATGTTGGCGCTAAAAGAATTCTACAGGCTAGATTAGATGAGTTTGATGGGAAACCAAAAGAAGCATTTGCCAACCTTGAACAAAACCCGATTTGGTTGAATAAGGAAAAAGGCATTCAATTAAAGCGCGTAACCATAACAGGAGTGAGTAATGCAGAACCCATACACACTAAAAAAGACCATTTTGGAAATGAAATACTGGATGTTAAAGGAAAACCCATTCCGAATGATTTTGTGAGTACAGGTAATAATCATCACGTGGCTATTTACAAAGATGAAAAAGGCAAACTACAAGAAAAAGTTGTTTCCTTTTATGAAGCGGTAATGTCTAAAAATGCAGGATTACCTGTTATTGATAAGGCTTTTAATGAACATTTGGGTTGGGAGTTTCAATTCACTATGAAACAAAACGAATACTTCATTTTTCCGAATGCTGCTGTAGGTTTTGATCCAAACAAGATTGACATTTCCGATGAAAATAATTATCACCTGATAAGTCCGAATTTGTTTAGGGTGCAGAAGTTCACTACAAAAGATTATTTCTTTCGGCATCACCTTGAAACTAACGTGGATAATGTAAAGGCCACTATTGGAGTGAGTTGGAGACGTGAAGGTTTGGGAGGTTTGGATGGAATAATCAAAGTCAGAATCAACCACCTTGGGCAAATAGTAAAAATTGGAGAGTGAAGAAAGAAACAACCCCTGTCAGGATTTTGAGCCCTAACAGGGGTTAAAATGAAATAGCAATTAACAGCTTTTCCAAAGTTTAGAACTTTGGAAAAGCTCATAACAGGAAAAGGAAAAATGGAAAAACTGTACCCTAACCAATATTACCACATTCTTAATAGAGCCAACGGCAACGACGTCTTATTCAAAGAAGAAGAAAACTACTTTTTCTTTCTTGAAAAATATAAAAAGCATGTTCATCCAGTTGTTGAAACCTTGGCCTATGCACTAATGGGTAATCATTTTCATTTGGTGGTTAGGGTGCGGTCAGTTCAAGCGTTGAATTCAACTTTTCCAAAGTTTAAAACTTTGGAAAAGTTTGATGAAAGAAGCAATTTTATTTCAAAGCAATTTTCAAATTTATTTAGCTCGTATACCCAATCGTTTAACAAAAAGTACAATAGAACAGGTAGCCTTTTTCAGAAAAACTTCAAAAGCCATCACCTAAACAACAATTCTTATCTTCTAAACGCCATAGCCTACGTACATACCAACCCGGTACACCACGGCTTTTGTGGTAGAATTACAGATTGGTCTTTTACATCATTTCAAGGAATTTTAAGTTCAAAACCTACCTTGTTGGGGCGTAATCAAGTACTCGATTTATTTGAAGGCCGCGAAAACTTCATTCAATTTCATACGGACTTTGAAGAGCGGAAAAGATTTGAACTTGAAGAAACATTTGAAGACCTATGATAAAGCGCACCTTATACTTTGGCAACCCCTGCTATTTGAGCAAGCGCGATTTGCAATTATTGGTTGAGTTTCCTGAAAAAGAAAAAGAGAGCAGAACTGTACCCATTGAAGATATTGGGATAATTATGTTGGATAACCAACAGATAACCATTACCCAAGGCTTAATAGTGTCCTTGCTTGGTAATAATGCCGCAGTACTTAGTTGCGATGCTACCCATTTACCATTGGGCATGATGCTTAACCTTAATGGCCATAGCGAACAAACCGAAAAATGGCGACATCAATTAGATAGCTCCGTACCGCTAAGAAAAAACCTTTGGATGCAAACTGTTAAAGCCAAAATTGCGAATCAGGCCGCGGTGCTAAAACTTAAAGAAATAAAGGCAGAAAACATGGACTATTGGGTGGGTCAAGTAAAAAGTGGAGACCCTGGTAATTATGAGAGCCGCGCGGCCAACTACTATTGGCAGCGATTATTTAACCCAGACGTAAAATTTGGTGGCCGCCACCGATTTGGAGATGCTCCAAATAACCTACTCAACTATGGATATTCTATTGTAAGAAGCATGATGGCACGCGCTAGTAAGCAGTGGAATGTTGCCAGCTGTGGGTATTTTTCATAGAAACAAATACAATCCCTTTTGCCTGGCCGATGATATTATGGAGCCATACCGGCCTTATGTAGATCTTGTTGTTTTAGATATAATTGAGAAGAATAATGAATACGAAAAACTTACTACCGAACTAAAACGGGCATTGTTGCAAGTAGCAACAGTTGATGTTGTTATAGAAAACAAAGTAGGCCCTATGATGGTGCAAATGCAGCGCACAACGGCAAGTTTAATGCAATGCTTTATGGGGCATACACGCAAAGTTTTGTACCCAACAATTCCTTATGAGTTTTGATAGATTTAATCAATATAGAATAATGTGGTTGTTTGTGTTTTTTGACTTGCCTACCGAAACCAAAACCGACCGCAAGAATGCCCACCGTTTTAGAAAAGGACTTATAAAAGATGGCTTTGAAATGATGCAGTTCTCAGTTTATGCAAGTCATTGTGCTAGCAGAGAGAATATGGAAGTACACAAAAAAAGAGTAAAGAGCATACTACCACCAAAAGGCGAAGTGATCATTTTTCATATAACCGACAAGCAATTTGGTTTGATAGACTTTTTTAAAGCCCGTAAAGAAAAACCAAAACCCGACATGCCACAACAACTAGAGATGTTTTAAGCTGTCAGCTTTCCAAAGTTTAAAACTATTGAAAAGCTTTTTTAGGAACCGAAATACAACAGTTAATCCGAAAGCAGAATTGATAAAAGCTTAATTTCAAGGAAAGCTTGCACCATTAGTCATCATTTTTTTAATCGCTTAAAAAAGCAATAACTCACTGAATATAAAAAGGATACTCGCCCCTGTGCTGTGACGAATATCCTTTTTTTAAATCTGAAAGCAAATCACAACAGTTGCACATCTTTGCAGTAATCCTTTGACGCTGTGACGAATATCCTTTTTTTAAATCTGAAAGCAAATCACAACGTAATCGGTGTCTATTACATAAGCTTTTGCGCTGTGACGAATATCCTTTTTTTAAATCTGAAAGCAAATCACAACTACCTGCCGCATCAAAGTTTATAAAGTTATGCTGTGACGAATATCCTTTTTTTAAATCTGAAAGCAAATCACAACAGCTCTCAGCTACTCACGTAACTTTGTACGGCTGTGACGAATATTCTTTTTTTAAATCTGAAAGCAAATCACAACCCTTAACCATTTATACACCATATTAAATTTGCTGTGACGAATATCCTTTTTTTAAATCTGAAAGCAAATCACAACGCTCTTGTTACTGTTATGTCGTTGGTTGTAGCTGTGACGAATATCCTTTTTTTAAATCTGAAAGCAAATCACAACTATCATGTCTTGCGCCCATGGTTCTACTTGGCTGTGACGAATATCCTTTTTTTTAAATCTGAAAGCAAATCACAACACTCTTTAACGCCTGGGCCTATGGCGTGAAGCTGTGACGAATATCCTTTTTTTTAAATCTGAAAGCAAATCACAACGGGCGGCGTTTGCTTTAGTGTTTTAGGGTAGCTGTGACGAATATCCTTTTTTTTAAATCTGAAAGCAAATCACAACTACCAAATAAATCAGCAAGGACATTGCTTCGCTGTGACGAATATCCTTTTTTTTAAATCTGAAAGCAAATCACAACCACTAGGTAGGCCGTTTGCCGCTACTGGTGGCTGTGACGAATATCCTTTTTTTTAAATCTGAAAGCAAATCACAACGTGTTTTGCCCGCTGCCGTGTATAAATGGAGCTGTGACGAATATCCTTTTTTTTAAATCTGAAGCAAATCACAACCTCATTAAATAAACGTATTTACCCATATATGCTGTGACGAATATTCCCCGAAACAAGTTCGGGATGTAGCACTTTTTTAAAAATCTGAAATCGACTTGCCCGATTCTCGAATACCTTTTAGCACAAACAGTCAAATGAGTAAAGCAAATCACAACTTTTTTCAAAAGGCAATTTAACCATGTATTGCTGTGACGAATATCCCCCGAAACAAGTTCGGGATGTAGCACTTTTTTAAAAATCTGAAATCGGCTTGCCCTATTCTCGAGTACTTTTTATAAAAGAAGCAGGGTTAGTTGGTTAAAATATTTACGTTGTTTTATAACTCATTTTTCATTTTCAAAACTTTTCAGTAGCCTACTTACACATATATTTGGCCACCAAAAAATACTTAAGATGTACAAATACTTTTATCTTTTAGCCATTGTAGTTTTTATGGGCTCTTGTAGCCAAGGCGAAAAAAGCGAACGATCGCAACATGCAACCACCAGTAGCAGTTGGGACACCGAAATGCTAGAAGAATTTAGAGGCCAAAAAGAAGAAGCACTGAGCAGAGCCGCTCACTTTGATATGAGATTTTTAGAAGCTTCAATGCTTATTTATGAGCGTTTTTTCATGGAATCGCCAGAGCTTGCCAATAAATTTAACGATTTAATAAGTGCCAAAGCCGCTTATAACGAAGCTAAAATGACTTACCAACTGAGTGTACATGAGGCTAATGACAAATTATTAGAAGCCATAGCCAACTCAAAAACAAACGAAGAACTTAAAAATGGAGTAAGAATCATCGTTGATGAGCTCAGGGCCAGTAATGACGAATATGTAGGCAGAGCTTCTGAGTTGGTTGTTATTATGAAAGAATCGGGCATTGAAAGCCCTGTGCTAGATGAGTTAATGATTCAAAATCAAAATTCTAACGGAGCCGAAAACCTAAACGAATAATTACAGTTGCATTTTATGCCCTTATTTATCTTCTGGAATTTTGACCCCGAAATAGTTAATTTACCCATGCTGGCACCCCGCTGGTATGGTCTTTTATTTGCTATTGCTTTTTACTCAGGCTACCTAATCTTGAGAAAAGTTTGGTTGCAAGAAAAATTGAGTGAAAAGAGTTTAGACACGCTCTCGTGGTACGTAATTGTAGCCACGCTTATAGGAGCGCGTTTGGGGCATGTTCTTTTTTACGGCCCCTGGTGGGATGTTGAAATTGGCGGTAGGGTAATTCAAGAAGGGTACTTTAGCCACCCCATAAGTATTCTCAATATAAGAGAAGGTGGCCTGGCCAGCCATGGTGCGGCTATAGGAATTTTAATTGCCCTTTGGCTCTACAAAAGAAAAACCAAAATTGATAGATCTTATTTGTGGATTGTAGACCGTTTGGTAATTGTAGTGGCCATAGGTGGCTTTTTTGTAAGGTTCGGAAACTTTACAAATTCAGAAATTATTGGTAAACCTACAGATGCCGCAACGGGTGTAATATTTGCCCATAATAGCATGAGCAGGCTTGATGCCAATCTATCTGAAAATAACCAAGGCTTAGTAAGTTATGATTTTAACAGTACTGGGCAAACCGAAGTAGTTGACTCAGTAACTTATGCCGTATACAGTTTAGACCTAAATTATAATGGGTCTGAAGAAGAGTTTAAAGAGTTTATTGCTTATGGTTTAACAGGTGTTTTTAATACCAACGACCCCAGCTACAGACATACGAGTTTTAATGGCTTACAAGATTTTAGCATAAACAACAACGGCAGCTCTTTAAATACTACCCTAAAAGTGTTGGCATTGCCTAGGCATCCGGCCCAGCTTTACGAAGCCGTAAGTTACTTGCTTTTGTTTCTAATTTTATTTGGTATTTATAGAAAATACGGCACTGAGACGCCACACGGTTTGCTATTTGGTGTTTTTCTTACAGGCATGTTTACCGCAAGGTTTTTAATTGAATTTATAAAAGAAAACCAAGTGGCTTTTGAAGATGACTTAAGCTTAAACATGGGGCAAAACCTAAGCATACCATTTGTGCTTATAGGTTTGGCACTAATTGTTTACAGTTTAAAAAATAAGACTAAGCCTACAGCTCAGTAAAATACGTTTTTACAAAATCTACACTTGTTTTAATATCTGCAGAAAGGTATCTGTCTTCTTTTAGTGTAGCAACTCTTTTACGATAAGCTTCAACCAGTTTGCTTGTAGCGGTAGCTTTAGCTAGGTTTGGTCTAAACTCCCATGCTTGTGCGGCAAGCATAAGCTCAATGGCCAAAACGGTTCTTACGTTGTCAATTATTCGCTTGCATTTGGTTGCGGCATTGGCCCCCATGCTTACATGGTCTTCTTGGCCATTGCTACTCGGAACCGAATCAACACTGGCAGGTGTTGCCAGTTGTTTGTTTTGACTCACAATGCTTGCAGCAGTGTATTGTGGTATCATAAAACCACTTCTGGTGCCAGGTTTTGGAGTAAGATAAACAGGTAGATTTCTATTGCCACTTACCAATAAGTAGCTGCGCCTTTCGCTTATGTTGGCCAACTCACTCATGGCAATGCCTAAAAAGTCAAGGGCAAGAGCCAGCTCTTGTCCATGAAAATTGCCACCACTAATAATTTGATCTTCTTCATTAAAAACCACAGGATTATCAGTAACTGCATTTAGCTCAGCTTCTGCAACCTGTCGGCAATGCTCTATAGTGGTGTAAGTGGCGCCATGCACCTGCGGTATGCATCTAAAGCTGTAAGGGTCTTGTACACCTTGTTCTTCGCCATTGTGCAGGCCACTGTCATAAAGTAGTTCAGTAATACGGCCGGCACTTTTCATTTGTCCTTGATGGGCTCTAATTCTACCAAGGCCCTCAAAAAACGGATTGGTTCTACAATTGTAAGCTTCAAGAGAAATTGCTGCAATCTCATGAGCGGCGTTCCAAAGTTTATATGCTTCAATTAAGCAATGGCTTAAGTGGGCCAGCATAAACTGAGTGCCATTAAGCAAGGCCAAACCTTCTTTAGCACTTAAAACTATAGGTGCTATTTCTAATTCTTCAAGTACATTACTGGCATGTTGCTTTTCGTCTTTATAAGTTACGTCTCCTTCGCCCATTAATCCCAAGGCCATGTGTGCCAAAGGAGCCAGGTCGCCTGATGCACCTAAAGAGCCTTGCTCATGTATTACAGGAAGAATTCCTGAATTGTAGAACCTTACGAGCTGTTCTACAATTACAGGCCTTACACCTGAAAAACCAAAACTCAATGATTTTGCTTTTAGCAATAAAATGAGCTTAACAATATCAGCATCTATCTCTGGGCCCGTACCGCAAGCATGAGATCTTACAAGATTAACTTGCAACTGTGCCAGCTCATTTTTAGGAATTACCGTATCACAAAGCGAACCAAAACCTGTATTTATACCATAAATAGGGTCGTGGCCGTCTTCAAGCTTACGTTCTAAATAGCTGCGGTTGGTTTTTATGGCATCAAGTGCTTCTGTTGCAATTGTAAGTTTTGCGTCATTTACAAGGGCTTCATTTAAATCGCAAATCCCAGTAAATGCATGATTTATTTCCAGTTTCATATATGCTAAGCTTTCAATTTTGCAATTATCTGCCCCATACTGCAGTTTTCTTGAGTACCGGTATCTAAATTCTTGAGTTGAAAATTATTGCTTTCAAATTCATTTTCACCGGCAATTAAAACATACGGAATTCCCCTTTTTTCCGCAAACTTCATTTGTTTGCCAAACTTTGCTTTTTGAATGTAGAGTTCTGCCGCAACCCCTGAATCACGTAAGGTATTGGCCATTTCGAAATATTGAGTATTGTACTTTTCTTCTATGTTAAGCACCAAAACATCACAAGTTTTTTCAAGGTGTTTAGGAAACAAGTTTAATTGCTCCATTACATCAAAAATTCTCTCGGCACCAAATGAAAGGCCAACGCCAGGTACATTTTTAACTCCAAAACTTTCGGTAAGGTTATCATATCTGCCACCACTGGCTACAGAACCCATTTGTACGCCATTTAGTACTACTTCGTATATAGTTCCGGTGTAATAGTTAAGGCCTCTGGCCAAACTAAAATCAACACTTACTTGGGCATTTTTAAAGCTGCACGAATTGGTATAGCTTAATACTTCTTCAAGTTCTTTGGCTCCAATTTGCCCAATATTATCTGCAGGTAATAGCGCCCTTAGTTTCTCAATTCTCTCAGCATTATTACCTTCAATATTTATAAAGCCATTTACCTTTTCAATATCGCTAGTGCTAAAGCCTCGTTGGGTTAATTCTTTTTCTACACCTTCAATGCCAATCTTATCTAATTTGTCAATGGCCACGGTCATTTCAATTACGCAGTCATCTTTGCTAAGGGTATCTGCAATACCAGCCAGTATTTTGCGGTTATTGAGCTTTATTACGGCGCTTGGCAGTTCAAGTTTGCTAAAAACCTTATCTACAATCATTACAAATTCAGCATCGCTCAGTAAAGAACTAGTGCCTGCTACATCAGCATCGCATTGGTAAAACTCTCTGTAACGGCCCCTTGCTGGCCTGTCGGCACGCCAAACTGGTTGTATCTGGTACCTTTTGTAGGGTAAACCTAGGGTGCTGTGATTTTTGGCAATATATCTTGCAAAAGGTATGGTAAGGTCATAGCGAAGCCCCTTATCAGCAATACTTGATCTTATCTTTTTTTGGTTTTCTTTATTAAGCTCATTTTCATTTAAAGACTTTAAAAAGTCGCCCGATCTAAGAATTCTAAAAAGCAGCTGGTCGCCTTCATCTCCGTATTTACCTGTAAGTGTTTCTATGTTTTCCATAGCAGGAGTTTCTAGCGGTTCAAAACCAAAAAGCTCGAATGTCTCTTTTATTATATTGAATATATAATTGCGCTTTACAAGGTCTTTTTTCGAAAAATCGCGCGTTCCTTTTGCTGTATTTGTTGCCGGCATCAGGTTTTAATTTTCCGCGAAAGTAAGTAGCAAGTAAGAATTAAAGCAACTGTATATAATCTCTGAGTTTTTGAGTAATTCAACGCTTCTACTTTTAAAAATTGGTCTGCCTAGAATAATACTCTAATTTTACAATCAAGTGAATTTTAAGCATCTAAATATTGGTTCTAAAACGAACATTAAATCGTTACCTTCAAGATATTTAATTTGTATAATGGTGTTTTTCGCTTCTGCGACTGTTAATGCCCAGCTAATAAGCGTTGATGCCTTTGATTTAAGCACTTTTGGCAAAGACCATTTTGTTTTAGAATCAGATTGTTTTCAAGCTCTATATTTTAATGATAGAGATGTATACAGGGCAACTGTAGCCAGAACCAATTTTAGCGAACAGATTCATTTTGGTTTTAATTGCACTGAGCAATATGGGGCTCAAAATCATTACCGTTTTTCAACAGGATTATTTGATTTTGGCCTGGCTTTAAATGCTGAACGATGGGATACACAAATTATCAATGAAAACGACCGCATTAAATTGGCCTACAGCGCTAATACTCAAAGCTCAATAACTTCTAGCAAAGATTTATTAAAGGTTGATTCAAAAGAAAAGGGCATTAGGGGCCATGTATTAAAGACCGGTTCTGAGAATGAATTGGGTTATTGTATTCCAACCGTAGCTTTTTTAAATAGTGATATTGGCATTAGCCGAGTAGAATTAAATGAAATAGACAATTCTTCAGCCATGGCTAAAGTTGCTTATTCAGATTTTTCTGAAAACTATGCTACTGCTTTGCAGATTGGTGCAAAATATAAACTGGTGCTGCATAGAAGTGGAAATAGGGTTAATAAATTGCGTAAGTCAGTATGGATAGATATAAACCACGACGGTGATTTTAATGATTCAATGGAATTGGTGGCCTTTTCAGGGCCTGATCAAAAAGCGGTTGATACATTTTATTTTACAGTGCCCAAAGCCTCCTTTATTGGAGTAACTACGCTTAGGGTAGGTGTTGGCTTAGGGAATAAAATTAATATACCATGTGGCCCAAATAAATTTGGCGAGTTTGAAGATTATGCGATAAGTATTACGCCAGATCAAGAAGCACCAAAAGTTTATTTTAAAATAAATGGGAAAACACATGAAGGCAAGGCCACTATTCAAGTGGAGCAATGTTCTCAAATAAAATATCCGGCTGTTTGGGCCAATGACAATATTGATGGTTTATTGGGAATTGATACTATTTTGGGTAAGGTTTTGCTAAACAATATAGGTGAATACACACTTGAATTTAAGGCTATAGATAGCGCGAAAAATGAAGGAGTGGGATTGCTAAATGTAAGAGTGTTTGCGGATACTAGCGCCCCAGATATTAGCATTAAGGGAGCTTTGCTTGATACCGTGCAGGTTTTTACCTCATATTTAGACCTTGGTGTTTCAATGATTGACAATTGTAGTGACGAATTAAAGTTGCTTACTACCAGTAAGCTAAATACCAATAAAGTTGGAACTTATACCATAAAGTACTCAGCCATTGACAATTCAAACAACGTTACTACGGTTGAAAAACAAGTATGTGTGGTTGATACGGTACGGCCAGTAATAACTGCTTTAAAAGGTGAAGACACCCTTTGGCTTGAAGTTATGGAGATGTATAACGAGCCTGGTTTGGTTTACTCTGATAACTACTATGATCAAAAAGACCTTGAAATAGTAAAAAGAGGCCAGGTAAATGTTGATGAAACTGGAGCATATACATTAAACTATTCAGTGATTGATCCTTCTGGTAATTCATCAAAAGGTGTAAGCAGAATAGTAAAGGTTATTGATACACAAAAACCAGTTTTAACTTTAATAGGTACTGATACTGTAGAAGTTAATGTGTTTGAAAGGTTTTATGACACAGGGGTAAAAGCCACTGATAATTCCAATAAAACGCTCAAGGTTATTAACTCTGGTAGTTTTATTGATTCTTTTGGAATAAATGGCATTTCAAATAAAATTGGTTTTTACAATTACACATATACTGTGTTTGACCAATGTGGTAATTCAAGTTCAGTTACTCGAGTAATATCGGTTATTGATAATAAAGCCCCTCAAATTGAATTAAGAGGTAAACAAACATTAGTGATAAAAAGAAATGATGATTATGTTGACCCAGGAGTCACCGTTATTGATAATTATTGGAGTAAAAGAGGTGTGTGGTACACTGTTGAAGACAATATAAACACAAAAAAAATTGGCGCTTACTATGCAAAGTATTGTCCTTTTGATTCTTCTCAAAATGTAGGGGAATGCCTTTTAAGATATGTTTTGGTTAATGAACCAACGCATGTTACGCCAACCAAGCAATTGGAAATTGATGTTTATCCTAACCCCGCAAGCGATTTTATTACCATAAAAGGGCCAGCAAGTTCAGAACTTACAATAGTTGATGATAAAGGCTCAACCATATTTGAAGATGTTTTATTTTGCGGTTTTCAGGTGTTGAATACCCAAAACTGGGCAGCGGGTAGCTACCTAATCAATGTAAAATTCGAAGCAGAAATCTCTTATTATAAAATTCAGATTGTTAGATAGGTAAGTTTTTGATTTATAGGCTTTTGTTTTTTTAGCTTTTGCATTCATAATAATTCTGTATTTTGGTTTCTAAATCTCCAACCTATGAGCCAAATCTTACGTTTTGTGGCTGTTTTTGCCATCCTATCACTTTCTTTTTCAACACTTAGCGCACAGGCAACGTATTGCACGCCTAAGTATACCGGAAATGGAAATCCAAACACAAATCAACCAACGCCTTTTTTTACGCATGTATTAAGGGTTTCGTTAGCTGATATAAACAGAACCATTCCAAGCCCAGCTTCAGTTTTTACAAGTACTATTTATCAAGATTTTTCATCATTAGATACGGCAAGGCTTACCCAAACTGCCAAGTATCCTATGACTGTTGAGTTAGGTAATGGGGCCAATACCCAAACATTTGCAGTTTGGATAGATTATAATCAAAACAATGTATTTGAGTCTGTAGAGCGAATTACATCAAGAACTGATGTAGCCAATGTTGGTAATCATAAGTACACATTTACCATTTCAATTCCGGCAAATGCGGTAACGGGCTATACACGTATGAGGGTAGGAACACTTTATGGAACTAAGATTCCAGATCCTTGTAACAATAGCAGACCAGACAATTTTGGAGCACAGATTGCAGATTGGTCTCAAAATTTTCAAGATTACGCTGTTGAGATTGTGAAGCCAAATATTCAGCTTTTTGAAAACGTAGAAGTAAGGCATACAAATTTTGATGAAATAGAAATAGGTAGCTCAGCTAATGAGATATTAAGGATTGATGTAACTACAAATTATGATGGAGTAATAAGTCCCCTAACAGTTGATACATTTTATATGAGCCTTATGGGAAGCTCAGACCCAAAAGATATTAAACGGGCAAGGCTCTATTACACTGGTAAAAACCCTTCGTTTCACACCAATAATCTTGTAGATTCACTATCTAACCCTTCAATAGATTTTGCCTTAACAAGTACCAATACATTAAAGCAGGGGACCAATTATTTTTGGTTGGCCTATGATATAGAAAACAATGCACTACTTGGTAATAGGATAGATGCCAGATGTAACGGAATACATGTTGTTACCAAGCGAATTCCATCAAACATAAACCCTGGGGGCGATAGAGAAATTGGTTATTGCGATTCAAAAGGTAATAGAAGCATGTTTGTGTATGTAAGAAGAGTTCAGCTTAATACCATTAGTGTATTTAGTACTTGGAACAACACAGGCTATCAAAACTTTACCAACAGAACTACTAATTTATCTAGAGGTGACTCTGTAGACCTTACAATTGATATTGGAAATGGCGTAAACAATTCACTTACAAGAGCGTGGATTGATTTTAATGCCGATGGCGATTTTAATGATCCAAATGAAATGGTGCTTTTTGATAGTATAACTACGGCTTCACCCACTACATTTACTTACGGGCCAGTGAGAAACAGATTTAGAATACCCCCTGGTGCAAAAGTGGGGCCTACCAGAATGCGTGTTTCTACCAACTCAAAAGCAGATGCTTTTCCTTGGAAACCGGCGCCAAATCCTTGCGACGAAGAAGTTGAAATTGGTGAAGTTGAAGATTATACAGTGCAAATAATTGAAGATGGCGAGCCTGTTTCAGATTTTGTTTTCTCAACTGTTTGTAGTGGAGATAGTACCAGTTTTATTGACAGGTCTTACACTTTTAATACCACCTTTTATCAAATTAGCTCTTGGAATTGGGATTTTGGAGATGGTAACACATCTACTTCACAAAGCCCAAAGCATAAGTATTCAAATGCTGGTGTTTATAAGGTTAGGCTAATTACAAATACCACAAAACCGGGTACGCCTGATACTACATACAAAACAGTAACGGTTGAAGATCCCGCAGTTGATTTTAGCTTAAGCACAACACTGTCTAAAACAGAGATAATGTTTACAGACCAAACAAGAAATGCCAATGTGGTTTATTGGGAATGGGATTTTGGTAGCCCTGCGTCTCCTTTTAACACGGCTTTTGGTCCATCTCCGTTTATGATTTATGATACCACAGGTGCTTATGATGTAAAACTTTTGGTAAGAACACAAGGGGGTTGCGAAGATTCAATTATTAAAACGGTAAACATAGTTGAAGCCTTGTCGCCCATTGCAAACTTTAATGCGGCAGATTTTGAACCCTATAAGACATCCGCAACCAAAATGGTTGATTTATCAGTAAATAGGCCTTCTAAATGGACATGGAAGGTAACACCCTCATCATTCAGTTTTGTAAACGGTACTTCGGCAAGTAGTCAGAATGCAGAAATTGCATTCAACAACATTGCTACTTATACAGTTACGCTAGTTGTTGAGAATTCTGCGGGTACTGATAGCATTTCAAGGGAGTTTAAAACAAAAGACTATAAAAAGCCAGAAGCTGAATTTTCAGCCAATAGAACCAATGTAAAAGCTGGGCAAATCATTTCTTTCTTAGATGAAAGTACCAATGATCCTACCGTTTGGGAATGGACTTTTGGAAATGGAGATTCTTCTGAAGTTAATAATCCAAATTACCAGTACGAGCTTACTGGTAAATATACCGTGGAACTAAAGGTTGAAAACCCAGCGGGAAAGAGCTCAGAGAAAAAGATTGATTTTATAAATGTAAGCGATGAATATTCAATGTGTGAGTCTGATGTAAGCAGTTCGCCATTGTTTAAAGGAACGCTATATGATTCAGGTGGTAAGAACCGGGGATATGGAAATTCTGAAAATTGTGAATTCTTTATAATTCCTGAATGTGCGGGACCAATTACCCTTGCATTTTCTGAGTTTGAGCTTGAAACAAATGATTTTGTTAGAGTTTTTGATTATGATGTTGATGATGATATAAGAGTTCCATTGCACAATGGCAATGGTTTTACAGGTTATACAAAGCCAGCTAATTTAAAGGCCAGCCTTGGCGCAGTAATTATTGAAATGGAAACCGATAGAGCAGGAGATTCTTCAGGTTTTAAACTGGTTTGGTCTGCATCGCCAAATGTTACACCAAGAGCAAAAATTGAAGGCGATAGCGTGGGTTATGTAAATAGTGCAATGATTCTTGAGAACAAGACCGTAATAGGTACGAACAACAGTTATTACTGGGACACTAATAATGATGGAATAGATGATGATTCTTCATCAACTTTTGTTTCAGTAATGTTTAATAAGCAAGGTACTGATAGCGTAAGGCTAATTGCCAAAAACTGTAAAGGTGTTGACACTATTTACCACATTGTAAAAGTTGATTCGGCTACCCAAGTACCTACGCCAAACTTTTATGCCGATAAAACAACGGTTTATGCTAATGATGAGATCAAGTTTTTTGACTTGTCAACGCAGGGACCAAACCGCTGGAAGTGGGAGATTAAATCTGATCCATTCAATTATTTGTTTGTAAACGGCACAGCAGATACGAGTAGAAACCCCGAAATCATATTCTTTGAACCAGGGTTTTACACGGTAACATTGGTTGCAACAAATGACATAGGCTCAAGCGTTAAGCTTACCAAAAACAAGTATATTCTTGTTGAGACCAGGCGTACCATGTGTATTTTTCCTTTTAGAGATTCGGCACCTGGCGGGCGTATAACGGATGATGGAGGAGAGAACTCAATCTATAATTCAAGGAGCTGTGATTTCTTAATTCAACCTTGTGCCAAAGAAGTAATTCTCAGGTTTAGTGAATTTGACTATCGTCCGGGAGATAACCTTTTTGTTTATGACGGAGAAGATGCTTTAGGCACCCCGCTACATCCAAACGGTGGATTTAACTTTAGTGCATCGCCGCTTGGTTTAACACTTATTGCCAAAAGCGGAAGTGTGTATATTGAGCATAGAGCTACCGGTTTTAACAGTACTTACGAAGGATTTGTAGCCGATTGGAGCTCAGTGGCTTTTGATAACCCTGAGCTTGACTTTGATATGCCTGATACGGCATACACAGGTGGTAATGTGGTTTTCTTTTACGACAAAACTGATAATAAGGGCAATAGCAACCTAAAATGGAATTGGGACTTCAATAATAATAGAACGGTTGATGATACCGTGCAGAATCCTACGCATCAGTATGCAAGGCCTGGTTTGTTTACCGTTGAGCTAAGGGTTGATGCCTGTGAGTTTAGAGATTCCATTACCAAACAAATTAGAGTAATACGACCTAACGGCAAACCAAAAGCAAACTTTACGGTAAATCAGCAAAAAGGAGCTACAACAGATATTTTCTATTTTACTGACAGATCTACCAACGGGCCAGGCGTTTGGCGTTGGGAATTTGACCCGCCTTTGGCTACAGTAGTTAGTGGTTCTGATACTTTTCCTACACTCGGCGTAACCTTTAACCAAGCCGATACTTACTCGGTTAAGCTTTATGTTGAGAATAGTTTAGGTGCTGATTCACTGGTGAAACAAGATCACATAGTAGCTTTTGAATATTGTATTCCGAGCGTTGATAATCCTGCACCGCAAATAGGGATATCATATTTTGAACTTGAAGATATTGCCAATAGCAGTGAAATAGGACTTGCACCTTACACTAATTACTCACTAACCGAAAGCACTAAGCTTACAAGGGGTGGTAGGCACCCAGTTGTTGTGGGGCGAGATGATAATCAACCATCAATGAATATAAAAATATGGATTGATTACAACCAAGATGGCGACTTTAACGACACCCTTGAAACGGCCTTAACTATTCTTGCTTCTACGTCAACTCTATTTTACGATACACTCGTTGTTCCTGCCACGGTTTCAATGGGAACCACAAGACTTAGAGTTGGTACCAGTTTGGGTACAAACGATAATTTGCCTTGTGGTCCAAATGGATTTGGCGAATTTGAAGATTACAAGGTAGTAATTGGCCCAGATGAAACGGCGCCGGTAATTAGCCTTATTGGCCCGGCGACCGTATTTGCTGAAGTGGGCTATGCCTATGTAGACAGTGGAGCCACAGCATTTGACAATATTGACGGTGATTTAACAAGTCAAATTACTACAACAAGCAATGTAGATACTTCGGTGGCCGGAAATTATACCGTAACCTATGATGTTGAAGACGCCGTAGGAAATAAGGCTCAGCAAGTAAGAAGAACCGTGGTGGTGTTGGGTGACCAAACAAGACCTATCATAACTCTTTTAGGTGATGACCCACTTGATATGGAAGTATATTCTTCTTTTGTTGATCCAGGCGCAACTGCCACTGATAATTTAGATGGAGATGTAAGCGATAACATTGTTGTTGAAATTAAAATTGATACGGCCAGATTAGGCTCTTATGATGTGATTTATTCTGCTTTTGATGAAGCAGGTAACTTTGCACTACCAGTAAATAGAACTGTGAATGTAGTTGACACAGAAGCGCCTATAATTACGCTAAGGGGCAGCGACAATATGGTTTTAGAAATAGGAGATACCTATGTTGAAGATAGTGCAGATATTACAGATAACTACTATACTGATGTTGATCTAATAATAAGCGGTGGCGTTAATACCAATGCGGTAGGAACTTACGAAGTTTACTATGATGCTACTGATAGATCGGGCAATAGTGCTACTCAGCAAGTAAGAACTGTAGTGGTTGAAGATAACATTGGCTTAAATGAAATAGCAGGCTTAAACAAGTTTGAGGTTTATCCTAATCCAGCTTCTGAACAAATTAGTGTTAGGCTTAGCGCCAAAACTTCGTTGCAAGGAGAGCTAAACGTATATAATGCGCTGGGTAAGTTAATTATTAATGAAGCTATTGCATTTAATGGCGATAAAACGTTGAATTACAACATTGCCAAATTAAGTTCGGGAGTATATTATATTGAGCTTATTAGCGAAGATCAAAGCAGCAAACAAAAATTTACAGTTACTAGATAATAAGCGCCGAATGGCATTACAATAAAAAAGGGTAGATGTTTTTTTCTACCCTTTTTTATTACCCAAAAAGCCAAAAAAACTGATTTAAGATCTTATTTTTAGTATTGAAAAGCCCTCTCGTAATTTTATTACAGGAACAAGAATTTCACTATTTGAAACTTGAATTGACTCTTTTGGGATAGCATATCCATCAAGTTCGCTGCCTTTAATGAATATGTCTCCTTCACCTTGTCCATGTGGGTTTACTTCATAAATCATTACGTTGCTGGTTTTTCTGCTAAGGTCATTATAAACAAAGTACATTCTATCATTGGTTACCTCACATCCAAAAGAGCTATAGTAACCTTCGTCGTTTAGAGAGATTTGCTCCTTTTTTATAACCTTGTGCCAATCTAAACTACCGTCTGGGTTTACTGAGAGTATTGATATTTCGTAAAAATAGAAGTAGTAACGTGTATATGTTTGTTGTACACCGTAAATGCTAACATCGTCTAGTTGTTGCTCATCAATTTCTTTTCTTTCACAAATAAATATATCGCCACCATCAGTTCTATTTACATGTTTCATCATGTACAAAGACCTTACGTCATTGTTGTTTCTAGCCCTTCCAAAAATTTCATTCATAAATACGGGGTGAAACGCTAGAAGACGTTGTTTGGCACTGTCAGCTTGTGTGTATACTTTGTATTGATAAAAGCCAATAGGCTTGGTAGTATCGTCTAAGTTGTAGTAAAACGAATTGAAATTAAAACTTGAGCTTATTGCATCGTAATTAAAAAATCCCTTGTTGGTAAGGTAAGCGTCATCAAAAAGTTCGTGCAATTTGGTTTCGCCTGTAGAAAGATCTTTTTCAAGTAATATTTTGAGATTGTACTTCTTAAAAAGGCCTTCTTTTCTTTCAGTATTAATTACGCAGAAGTACTTGTTCTCTATAAAGTTATGTCTTTTCAACTCAAAATCACCCGCAAAAGGAACCTTAAGATACTCTTGTTTAACCGCGTTGCCCATATCATCAATTGCAATAAGTTTTAAGTTATTGTAAAGTGAGTCTGATGAACCTGCTATGGTTATTAGGGCTCCATTTCTATTTCTATTGGCAATTACCTTAAAGAAATCAGAACGCATATCATTGGTTCTTTTTGTAAATAAAAGCTTGTCGTTTCCGAAGGTTTCCAAATTGCCGTCAAGCACCCTTGAATATAGTTTTATTGTGCCTGCCTTTTTGTCTTTAACCGAGTAGATAAGAGAAATCCAATCGTTAAAAAGCAAAAGTTTCTCCATGCTCTGATCTTTAGACGACAAGAACTCTTCGCGGTTTTTGAGCTTCATGTCGTGTCGTAAAGATGTAATTAGAACATTTCTGTTTCTATCGTTTTTTGATGTTTGAAAATAAAAAATGCCTGCTTTGTTTTGACCCAAAATATTGGTGAAATACGTACGATTGGTAATTTTTTGGGGCGTACTCCACAAAAGGTTTTGAGACCAAAGTGTGTTTGTTAAGCATATAGCTAATATGGCAAGAGCAATTCGCATAAAACGATTAATTATTGGTGAAGATGAACTTTGTTATATCATATCTTCCATAATTCTAATAGCTTCTTCAAGGTAAAAGTCTTCTTTAAGCTGTTTTTCCCAACGTTCTTTTTTCTCAAGTTTTACATCGTCTTCTTCTTCAGGTTTAAATTGCTGAAGACTCTTAAAACTTAATTGTTCAAAAGGTGTAAAAAGCTCCTTGAATTCTTTGTTGTTCTCCTTGATTTCGGCGCGTTCTTTTAGTTCGTTGTCAAGTAGTAATGAGATCATTGTATTCTCTCTCTCTGCCTTGTATTCTATATTTCTGGCCAATACTTCTTTAAACACATCGCTTGACCTTACACGTTTGGCACTATTTTTTGCAAGCTTATCAATGTTTATTTTGTTTTTATCCCTTTTATACTTAGCAGGCTGTATTGAATCCCAAGGTATTGCATTGTCGTATGCTTTAATGCCAGATTCCATATAACCATATTCGTTTGGTAGATAAATATGAGGGTGCACCCCTTTCAATTGGGTTGAAGCACCGTTTACTCTGTAAAACTGTTGAATCGTAATCTTTATTGAACCAAGCGGTCTTGAAGAATTCATCTCTTCGGTTACGTATTGATTTAAGTCAATCATGGTTTGTACCGTTCCTTTTCCAAAAGTGTGACTCCCAACTATTAAGGCGCGGTTGTAATCCTTTAACGCACCGGCTAAAATTTCGCTGGCACTGGCGCTAAAATTATTTACCATTACTATAACTGGGCCATCATAGGCAACTGATGCGTTTCTATCACCATAAACTCTTGCAGGTCTATTTTCATCTTTTACCTGCACTACCGGCCCTTTTTCAAAAAAGTGACCAGCCATATCAACGGCATCTTGCAGTGAGCCGCCACCATTATTTCTTAGGTCTAGAATTACGCCATTTACATCATAACCTTTCAACCTTTCAAGCTCAACTCTTATGTCTTTTGAGCTTCTTCTACCTTCGCCTCTTCCAAATGTTGAGTAAAAGCTTGGCAAATAAATGTATCCAATTTTATGATCACTCTTTTCGTTTTCAATCAATGCTGATTTGGCATAAGTTTCTTCTTGTACCACTACATCTCTAGTAATTCTAATCTCGGTAGACTCACCACTAGGCTTTTGTACGGTTAGTATTACATCGGTACCTTTTGGTCCGCGTATATAACTAATAGCTTCTTTCATTGGAGCGTCTACAATATCAACGGCTTCTTCTCCATCTTGAGCCACCTTTAGAATTAAATCATTTTCTTTTAAATCGCCCTGACGCCAGCTGGCACTCCCTGGTACAATTGATACAACTTTAATGTATTCGTTTTCTTTTGTAAGCTGAGCGCCAATTCCTTCAAGGCGGCCGGTCATTCTCATATCAAAATTCTCCTTCTCTTGCGGAGGGAAATACTCAGTATGCGGACCAAAGGCAGAGTTTAGGCTATTAATGAAAAAACTAAATTGGTCTTCATCATCAATTTCTTTTCTTCTTTTAAATCTTGTGGCTAGATTTTTTACTACTTGTTCTCTGCTTTTTTCTTCTAATTTTTCGAAAGGCTCTTCTACAGAGTCTTCGCCTCTTTCTTTGGCCTTTTCTATATCTTTTTTCTGTTTTTCTATTTTATTGGCAAGTCGGTTCATGGTCAAGTATTTTAAATACTGATTCCAATAGGCCTTTTGCTCATCTTCACTTTTAAAGTACGACCTTTTTTCAGGGTCAGTTTCAAATGATTCGTCAGTTTCGTAGTTAAAAGGAGACGCCAGTAACTCTTCATAGTAGCTTTCAACGTATTCTAACCTTTTATACAAAATTTCAACAGCTTCAAAATAGAATTCAAGCTTTTTTGATTTAAGCTCATCGTCTATTCTAAGCTTATATTTCTCTAGTTTATCAATGTCTTCTTGTAAGAAATACTGTTTATTGTAATCTAGGTTTTCAAGGTAATTGTCAAAAGTTTTTTCAGAAATCTGATCGTTTACAAACTTGTTGGTATAGTGTACATTGTCAAGTACATTCAAAATGATTTCTGATAAAACATTTTCATCCTGCAGGGCCATTACCGATTGGCGGTTTGGCGTATTTATGTTGTGTGCATATGCCCAAACAGCAAACAACAAAATGGGTATTAAAACCGGGATAATATATTTTTTATTCATGACTCTTAGTTTCAACTTGAATCTAGTTTAAAACAAACTAAAGGCAATTTTGCTAAAATGTTTTGTTAAAACGTGCAAACCGTTTATCAGCGGTTAATGGCCGCGTAGCTCGTTCCGTCAAAACTAATAAATTGTCTCATGCAATTTGCGGTTAAGCAAGAATGCACGGGAAGTACTCCAACTATATCACCCACCTTGTATTGCTCAAAAACGGCGTTATTAACCTTAATTATGCCATGCTCTTGAGACACTGATGTTAGTTCGCAGTCTTTGACGCTTGTACCCCAGCTTTTATTACTTAAATGCACCATTTTTCCATAAATGGTTGTGCCCTTGCTATTTAAAATGCTGTCTTTCGAAAAATGCACGGCCCCTCCATGAATTACCAATTCATTGTTAGATTCATGCTTTTCAATTATAGGACAAGCCATACAAATAGCAATTTCGCTTTCACGGCATGAGCCAAATGATGCTTGCATTAGGTCATAAAAAACAAAGTTGCCAGCGGTTATGTGAGTTATTCCTTTAAAGTTAATAGCCATTGAGCAACCAGGGGTGTCTCCAAAGAATACATTTAGCTCTTTGCCAATTTCTTTTTTAACCAAACCAAGTTTATGAAGAGTGTCTTCATGTAGTTGGTTTATTTCATTCAAACCTTTATAAGTTGCCCCATTATGAATGTATAGTCCAAAAAAACTAAGGGCTTTATTTTCATTAATAATCTGATAAAAACTTCTAATCTTATCAATATCATTAATATCTATCCCTGTTCGGCCATAGGCTGGGTCAATATCAATAAGTACTTTTATTTTAAGACCTTCAATGGCTTTTAGGTGCTCTTTGCAAGAAACATTTATACTTAGCTCTACATGATTTGCAAGGCTATTTAAAACTTCTCTTTGGTTTTGTATTGGAACCATGGCCAAATGAATTCTTTCAAATCCATTTTGAGCAAAATATTTGGCCATTTTAATGGAAGAAACAGTAATTCCATTAATACCTTGCTCCTTAATTATTTGGCCAATAGTGGCAGATTGATGTGTTTTGAAGTGAGGTAAAAGCGCCAACTCATTTGCTTTGCATTTTTTTTGAAAGCCTCTTACATTGTTTTTTAGTTTATCAATGTCAATAAGTAATATTGGTTCTGTTAACCTACTTATTTCTAGCACTACTCGGCAGTTTTAGTACAATTAGGGCTTCAATTAAAACAATAAAGAAGCCGTACATGGTAAATCGAGCAAAATTTTGCATACCCATACTACCGGGTGCATACATGGCCATATACATTTCGCGTTTCTTCTGCAGGTCTTCTCCCTCAAGGTCAGTGGCAAATTCCTTTAAATTTATATTGGTTACAAATTCTTGCCAACCCGTATTTATAAAGTGGTAAAAAATTGAAGTTAAAGCCAGTATTAGAATTGCCGCTGCTAATAAAGCAACTCCGCCAGATAATGCTAAAGTTCCATATTTAAGATCGGCTTTATCCGTTGCGTTTTTCTTCTCTGTCATTGAAAGGTATAAACCCACAACAATTACAATCAGATTCGACACATTTATAGAAAGGCTAAGATTTTCCATTTTTTCACCTTGAAAACCAAGTAGGTATTCAGCAATCCACCAAATAAATAGCGCAAAGGCCATCCAAAACCCAAATTTTAGCTCGCTTTTAATTTCCATTTTATTGTTCAATTAATGCAGCGCAAAGTAATTGAATCCATATTGCTTAACAATCATTAAGAAGCATTTATGGATTTGCGTTTGCAGAGGAGTATCATCTTTCTACTTTTGCATACGTGTTAAAATCCATTGCACATAAAACGTTAGCTATTTTGTTGGTGCCACTTTTACTAGTGGCTTCACTTACTTGGGTTTCTCAAAAACACCAGTGTTTAAGTGAATGTGAAGTAGCTCAAAATAGTGTGCAAGCAAGTTGTTGCGATAACTCTGAAGTTACTTTTTTAGAGCACGACCATGTTTGTTGTGCTAATGAAGATGGCTGTGCCGAAAAGGATTGTTGTGTTGATGAAAAAATCGTTTTTGATAAAACCATCGATGATATTGAGCGAACGCAACGAAAAAGCCAAACTATTGCGCTTTTTGATTTCTTATTCGCACCTCTAACACAAGATGTTAGTCGACGATCTATAGGCTTAGATTCAAATCAGTCAAATGAATGTATTGAACCTGATATTAGTAAAAAGTCAGTTTCAATTTATTTGTTGAATCAAAACATTCGTTGTTAGGACAGTTTAGAAAGAACCAAAAATTTCTTTTTAAACCGTTTTTAAACTAACAATGAAATACACAGTACTTTTTTTTACTTTAATAATCTCTTTTTCTCAGGCCTTATCTCAAAATATAGAAGGGCGGGTAATTGATGAGAAAAATGGAGAAGCTTTAATCGCTGCCAATGTTTTTTGGCAGGGGAGTAAAGTTGGAGCCGTGACCGATCTTAATGGCAAGTTTAAATTACCTAACCAAAATCAATTTGACACCCTTGTGGCCAGTTTTGTCGGCTACAAAACCAAATATATTAAGCGTAGAGATCTTTCCGAACCAATAATTATCAAGCTTTCGTCAAGCGTACTAAATGAAGTAACAATTGAAAAGAAGGTAAACTCAAAAGAGACTCTTACACTTGAAGTGGGTTTAGTGGAAAAAATTGGCCAACGTGAGCTTAAAAAAGCTGCATGTTGCAACCTAAGCGAGAGCTTTGAAACTAACCCAAGCGTAGATGTGAATTTTGCCGATGCAATTTCAGGGGCCAAGCGTGTACAAATGCTCGGTCTTGATGGTATCTACTCTTTAATAACCCTTGAAAACATTCCAGAAATACGCGGGCTTTCTGCTTCTTATGGTCTTACTGCAATTCCTGGCCCTTGGATTGAGTCTATTCAATTGGCCAAAGGTGTAGGAAGTGTAATAAATGGCTTTGAGGCAATTACAGGGCAAATCAATATTGAGTTGCTAAAGCCCTTTTATGCACCAAAGTTTCACATTAATAGCTATGTAAATAATGTCGGACGTTTTGAGACCTCGTTAAACGGTAAAATTAAGGTTAGCGATAACCTTAGCACTTTGGTAATGATACATGGCAATAGCATGCAAAACCCTGTTGATGCAAATGAAGATGGTTTTTTAGACATTCCACTGCTAAATCAATTTACGGGCACTAATCGTTGGATGTTCTACAATGATAAAATCGAAAGTCAATTTGGCGTGCAAGTGTTTTCTGAAAACCGAGTATCTGGTCAAACTGATTTTGAACCTGGAATGGAACTAAATACAACCAATCCTTGGGGATTAAGCGTAGATCAGAATAGAATTAACGCTTATGCCAAAGTAGGTATCTTGCCTTCTGATGCTCACCCAGCCCGTAGCTTAGGAATTATCAATAAGTTCTCACATTATAGCCAAAAAGGTAATTATGGACTAAAATTATATGACGGAACCAATAATTATTGGTATACCAATATAATTTTCCAAGATGAATTTTTATCAAGATTAAGTACAATTAAATTGGGCGGAGGATTCTTTATTGATGATTACAAGCAAGACTTTTCTGATTTGCTCAATAATCAAATTGCAACACTTGATAGAAATGAAAGGTCGGCGGGGGCATTTGCCGAATACACTTATGATCCCAATATAAGATTCACCTTAATTGCAGGTGGCCGGTTAGATTATCATAATCTTTTTGGTTGGTTTGCCACGCCAAGATTGCACTTGCGCTACAAGCTAAAAAAGAATTTGACATGGAGAATTGCCGCGGGCTCAGGTAGGCGAACTCCAAATGCTCTGGTTGACAATTCAAGGGTAATGGTAAGTTCAAGACAGATTGTACTCCCTAATGATTTAGAGCAAGAAATAGCTTGGAATTTTGGTACAAGCTTTGTTTGGGATGTAAAGCTCAAAAATCGTGATGCTTCAATAACAGTAGACGTTTTTCATACCGAATTCGAAAACATGTTTATGATGGATATGGATAACAATCTACAAGAACTCATTTTTTACAATATGATTGGTAGATGTTATTCTTCAGTGGCACAAATTGAAGGAAACTACGAGCTGGTTAAAGGCCTAGACCTTAGGTTGTCTTACAAAATGCAAGATGTTAAAACAACCTTTGTAGATGGTGGTCTAAGAGATGTACCTTTTGTACCAACTAATATCTTTTTAAGTAACCTAGGATATACAACCCCAAATAAAGCTTGGAGTGTAGATATTACGGCTATTAGAAGTACACCTGGTAGACTAGCGGGCTCTATTGATGTAACAAATTTTGAAGAGCCGGCTCCATTCTGGAGAGTAAATAGCCAAATTACATACAAACATAAAACCTTTGAAGCTTACTTAGGCGGTGAAAACTTAACTGGATTTACACAAGACAATCCAATTATTTCGGCTGACAATCCTTTTGACGAAACATTTGATGCGGCAAACGTATGGGCACCAATTTTTGGGAGAATTGTTTACCTAGGAGTGCGCTATACTATTTTTTAAAATCATTGAAAATCAAATATTAACAATAAAAATCTACATTATGAAAAAGACACAAATTGCAATTTTTAGTTTTTTAATGCTCAGCTTATTTGCATGGGCTAAAACTCAAGAAGCCACCATTAAAAGCTCTTTAGTATGTGGCATGTGCGAAGACAATATACGTAACGGACTTGTTTATGAAAAAGGAATTAAGCGGGTAACTTTTGACTTAGATGAAGGTGAAGTTTATGTAAAGTTTAATCCTAAGCACATTAGCCTTGATGAAATTGAAACTTTAATAACCAAGATTGGCTATGATGCCAATGAAAAGAAAGCTGACCCAATTGCGTTTAAAAACCTTGACGAATGCTGTCAGAGCAAAGAAAAATGCTTAGAAATGGAGAACCATGGTGATGGCCATAATCACCCAGAAGGAGAAGAACACGACCGTTATTAATTTTAGAATGAGTCTAAATTTTAATTTATACACTGAAAATCAATAGATTATTCGCATATTAGCCATGCTGTAGTGAGGACTATAGCATTGGTAATTTGGTAAATTGGTTTCAAGAAACGGTGTTGCAGTGCGACACCGTTTCTATTTTTGGTGCCTGGCCATATCCTTAATATCTTCCGATTCAATTTTGTTAAGGCCTACTAAATCGCTGTTACAAAGCTCAAGCATAGCATATGCCACATCATAAGCATTTATTGAACGGTACTTTTTTGCCGGGCCAACCATAAGCGGATCTACAATACACATCACCTTTTGTCCGATCTTTTCGCCCAGTCTGAACTCATTTCTATTGCCCATAAGAAGCGAAGGTTGTAGAATGAAAAGGTTTTGAAAATCAATCTTCTCAAGTAAATCTTCCATTTCACCTTTGGTGCGATTGTAAAAAATCTTTGATTTTGAATTGGCTCCCATGGCCGAAACCACAGCTAACTGTTTAGCTCCATTCTGCTTTAAAGTTTTAGCAATTGTAGTTGGGTACTCAAGATCCACCTTTTTGAAGTTTTCTTGAGTTTTGGCTTTTTTAATGGTGGTGCCTAAACAAATGAAAACATCATCGGCTTTTAGGGTTGAAATCTCAGATTCTAAATTCTCAAAATTCGTAACTCGTTCTTCTAGTTTGTCATTTTGCTTTCCTGTAGGTTTTCTAACCAAAGAAATCACCTTGTTGTAAATAGAAGATTCAAGAAGTAAATTGAGCAAGTAACCGCCAGTAAGTCCAGAAGAACCGGCGATGAATGCGGTTTTATTTGTCATTTTAGTTCTTCTTTCAAAAACCTTCCAGTATGGCTTTTTGTGTTTTTGGCAACTTGCTCAGGTGTTCCTGTACAAAGTACCGATCCACCTTCATGTCCACCTTCCGGACCAATATCAATAATATGGTCGGCAAGCTTTATTACATCTAGGTTGTGCTCAATAATAAGAACCGTGTTGCCCTTATCTACTAATTCACCAATCACTTCCATAAGAATTCTTATGTCTTCAAAATGAAGTCCAGTAGTTGGTTCATCAAAAATGTAAAATGTATTTCCTGTATCGCGTTTACTAAGCTCAGTAGCCAGTTTAATTCGTTGTGCTTCGCCACCACTAAGGGTGGTTGAACTTTGGCCAAGTTTTATGTAGCCCAATCCAACACTGTTTAAGGCTTCAAGCTTTCTCTTGATTTTAGGAATGTGCTCAAAAAAGTCAACTGCAAGTTCAATTGGCATTTCAAGTACATCGCTAATGCTATGACCTTTATATCTAACTTCAAGAGTTTGACGGTTGTAGCGTTTGCCCAGACAAGAAGGGCAATTCACATAAACATCGGGTAAAAAGTTCATTTCAATCAACTTCATACCACCACCACCGCACTCTTCGCAACGGCCACCTTTTACATTAAAACTGAATCTCCCGGGCTTATATCCCCTAATTTGAGATTCAGGCAACTGCGCAAAAAGGTTTCTTATTTCTGTGAATACACCGGTGTACGTAGCAGGGTTTGACCTTGGGGTTCTGCCAATTGGCGCTTGGTCTATTTCAATTACCTTATCAATGTGATCAAGGCCTTCAATTTTATCATAAGATAAAACAGGAGCATTTGAACGGTAAAAATGCCTTTTCAAGATAGGGTAGAGAGTCCCATTTATTAGGCTAGACTTTCCGCTTCCTGAAACACCAGTAACGCAAAGTAGTTTACCCAATGGAAACTCAGCCTTTACATTTTTAAGGTTATGACCTGTTGCTCCTTTCAGCACAAGTTTATTACCGCTGCCTTTTCTTCTTTTTTTAGGTACTTCAATATTTCGAGTACCCGATAAATATTCAGAAGTAATTGAATGCTGTGCACTGAATGTTTTCGGATCACCTTCAGCTACTACTTCTCCTCCATTAACCCCCGCACCAGGGCCAAGGTCTACTATGTAATCAGCAGCCAACATCATGTCTTTATCATGCTCAACAACCAAAACAGAGTTACCTACATCACGCAATTCAGTAAGGGAATCAATTAGTCTTTCATTATCTCTTTGATGAAGTCCTATACTTGGCTCATCTAAGATATAAAGTACATTGGTAAGTTGAGAACCAATCTGAGTGGCCAATCTAATTCGTTGCGCTTCGCCACCACTTAATGTACCTGATGGTCTAAAAAGTGAAAGATAGTTTAAGCCTACATTAAGCAAAAAGCCTGTTCTTGCTTTAATCTCTTTAAGTATTTCATGGGCAACAATTTTCAATTGATTTGGTACTGATTCTTCAACTTTCTCAGCCCATTCGGCAAACTGGTCTAGTTGTAAATTTCCAACTTCACCAATGTGTTTGTCAAGAATTTTGAAGTGAAGAGATTCTTTTCTCAAGCGGTTCCCTTTGCAATCGGGGCACGGAGCATATACTGATATTCCCTGAAGATCTTCAATTAGGTCTTTATACCATCCGTGCGTTAGGCATGATTCAAAAAAGCCCAACACGCCATTAAAATTCGCATTTTGAGTATAGTAACCAAAGTCAATTTTTAAATCTTCGGTGCCGTAGAGAACCTCATTCAGAACATTTTCAGGTATTGACCCAATTTTAGTATCAACTTTAAGCTTGTTGTTTTTCAATATAGTTTTAATGCCATTTAGGGTATTGGCATCAAGATATTGTTTGTAGGGTGTTATTATAGCTTTTGAAATTGATTGCTTTTTATCTCCAATAAGCTTTTCAAGATCAAACTGGTAGGAGTTTCCTACGCCCTTGCACTTTTGGCAATAGCCATAAGGCGAGTTAAAAGAGAAAGTATTTGGCTGAGGTTCGTCATAAGCAATCCCGCTGTCAACGCACATAAGATTCTTACTGTAGGCATTGGTCTCATTACTTTCAGGCACATGCACCATAAGTAACCCGTTGCCTTCTTTTAGCGCCAGCGCAATTGACTCTTTTAGCCTATCGCTAGACTTTTCATTTACCTTAATACGATCTACAACCAATTCAATATCGTGTACTTGATATCTACTTACTTGCATTTTGGGTATAAGGTCTTCAATCTTGCCGTCAATGCGCATTCTTGTAAAGCCACTTTTACGATAGCGCTCAAAAAGCTCCCGGTAATGTCCTTTTCTTCCTCTAATTAGTGGAGCCAAAAGAAGGATACCTTTATCGGCGTACTTTTCTATTACTAGGTCGAGTATTTCCTCCTCACTAAAACGAACCATTTTTTTACCGGTTACGTAAGAGTGAGGCTCACCAATTCTTGCATAAAGCAATCTTAAAAAGTCGTAGATCTCTGTAATTGTGCCCACTGTTGAACGCGGATTTTTGCTTACCGTTTTTTGTTCAATTGATATTACAGGGCTTAATCCATTTATTTTTTCTACATGTGGCCTTTGCAGGTTACCCATAAACTGCCTGGCGTATGCACTAAAGCTTTCCATGTAGCGGCGCTGTCCTTCAGCATAAATTGTGTCAAATGCTAATGAGGATTTCCCTGAGCCGCTTAAACCAGTAAATACGATTAAAGCATTTCTTGGAAGGGTTAGGTCAACCGACTTTAAATTGTGTTCGCTAGCACCAAATATTTCAATTTGGCCATCTTCAATGGCTTCGTTTTCAAGTTCTTTTTTTTCTAAAACTTCTGGAGGTGTGGTGCTTGACATGGGCTAAAAAATGAGCGCAAATTTCAGCTAATAAACCCGTTTTGGCAACAAAGAGTTTAACTTGGTAAAAAGAGATTTAATGAAAAATTAAAAATCCCCATTAATGAATCGTAGCGTTCTCTAATGGGGATTCGTTTGCAGGAAATTGGTGATTATGATGTATTAACTCATTAACGATAATAAGTCGTATTTGAGTTTGCTCAACTGTGGTAAGTGAAGTGAATTTTGTGGGGATTAAACGCTGCCAGCTTTCCATACCAAAAATCCGTAAATAGCATACCTGGCCAGTCTAAAAAGTGAGTACATTACAAACTTTTTATGCGAATAGTTTGTAGAACCTACAAGAAGACAAATGGCCGCAAATGGTAAAGGGGTTGTAGAAGCCACAATTATTAGAAAGCCCCCAAATCTATTAAGATAGGCTGAGTACTTTTTCATTCTCTTCATTAAAAACCACCTAACAATGGTTACACTTCTAAAGAGCCGGCCCACCCAATAATTCATATAACCAGCGGCATACGATATAAGTGTAAGGCCTGTTAAAATACGAACATATGTTTTCCAATCGCCCTGCTCTATGCCCCATGCCATAAAAATTTCAGGAGTTATAATCCCAAATAGTATTTCTGAGAAGGTATAAACTGTAAAAACAAGTGCTGGGCTTAGTTGGTTAAACCACTCAATATAATTGGCACCTGCAAATTTTCTAAAAAGAATAAAAACAAGAATGAAAACGGCTAAAACCAGTAATCCTTTAAAAACATTGCGCAATAAAAATTGGTACCTTCCGCTAGTTTCTACTTTGCTGTTTTTATTTGTTGCCAAGTTAAATTCTTACTCAAAAGTTATGAGCACATGATTTTTTTCTACAGCTTCTTTTGGCTCAACTTTTATTTCTTTAACAACGGCATCGCTAGGGGCCTTAATAACATTTTCCATTTTCATAGCTTCCAATACCAAAAGAGCATCACCTTTATTTACGGTTTCGCCAGGGGTCGCTAGTATTTCAAGCACAAGTCCTGGCATTGGCGCCTTTAAATCAGCCTGTGCGGTGGTCATCATTTTATCAAGTCCCATTTTCTCTAATAATAGATCAAAATGGTCTTTTAACTCTAAATCATATGCTTCACCATCAAGTCTAACCTTGCAGGTTTTATCAGTTTCACCTTTTTCAATAATTGGGTATACAACCTTATTGGGTAACTTAAGCTGAACCTGGCCCGTTTCGCTTTGGGTTAGTTCCATTTCAAAAGCAGTATCGTTTACATAAACCTTGTTGTTTTCAATTTTAACATTGTACTCTGTGTTGTTTACTTTTACTTGATACATATTTCTCTTCTTAAGCTTTGGCAAATGTACGAGCAGCATGCCAAAGCCATTAATTCATTTTAAGACAAAAACACAGGTAATGGTTGATCGCATACTGTAAAGCAAAGCCTATCGTTTGTACTTTTACATTATAGATGGTAAAAGCGTTAAAATATTTCGTTCTAGTCTTGATTCTTGTAATGAGCAAGCAGTCATTAGCTTCACATATAATGGGAGGAAATATAGTTTTCAACCATGTAAATTCTAACAATTACGCAGTAGGCATCGAAGTATTCGTTGATTGTTATAGAGGAAATCCAGCAGCGTTTTATGAAGACTCTCTTGTACTTGGAATATTTTCAAAATCTACTGACGCATTGGTACAGCAACTGCCTTTAAAAATAAATCCTGGTTTTGACCAAGAGCTACAAATTACAAAAGATGATTGTGCTGCACCAGTTGACTTTTGCATGTATGTGGTTTTTTACAGTGATACTTTCACTTTTGACCCTTTAATTTTTGATGACCCTGAAGGATACTATATTAGTTGGGAGCGGTGTTGCAGAAATTCGGTGGTTTTAAATGTTAGAGATCCTGATGAGATTGGAACGGCTTTTTATGCTGAGATTCCACCTTTTGCCATTAAAAATTCAATTCCTTCATTTAAAAAGTTACCATTGAATTTGCTCTGTGTAAATACTTTTTTTAAATACAACTTTAAAATTGAAGACCCTGATGCCGATTCATTAAAAATGAGTTTGGTTGCGCCATTAAAGGGAAGAACAACAAAAGGTAATGACAATTCCAATCAAAGTGCTGCATATCCGCTGCTTGAGCCAAGGCCCTATGCCGAAGTGATTTGGGCCAACGGATTTAGCATAAACAATGTAATGAATGGAGACCCCGAGCTTTCAATTGATCCACAAACAGGTGTAGTTACTGTAAAACCTACAAGGCAAGGAGACTATGCTTTTGCCATAAAGGTTGAAGAGTATAGAAAGGGAGTCAAAATTGGAGAAGTTATTAGAGAAATGCAATATAAAGTTTCTACTTGCGAAGCAAACAAAGTACCCAATGCAGATCTCGATATAAAAGACTCAATTATTGACGTATATCCCGGCCAAGAGGTCAATTTGAATTGGCTCTTTCAAGACGAATCAGGCGATTCTATTTACATTTCTGCACAAAGCAACCTATTTAATGAGAGCATAATAGGGGAGCCTGTAGCAGATTTTTTGGCTTTAAACGGTAATGGAAAGGCAAGAGCTTCATTTTACTGGAAACCCAATTGCGACCATATTAATAGCGAATTGTATAAAGTTACCATTGATGCTACCGACAATGGTTGTCCTTTTCCGGCAACAAATTCTGCCGATTTTTATATTAGAGTATTGGACCCACCTGTTTACCCAAAGCCAGCAGATTTCTGCGTTAAAAGACTTCAAGGAGATTCAATACAGCTAACCTGGGCACTTGAAGAATACGGAACCTATTTTGGAGGAATTATTATTGAGCAAAAGCTCGAAGGAGGCGCATGGCAAAAAGTTGATTCAGTGGGTAAAAAGCGCATTAAGGAGTATAGAACGTCAATTGCAGATAATGATATTGTAAATGTTTGTTTTAGAATTAGAGCCGTAAATATTTGTGGCGTTAGAGGAGAAGTAAGTGATTCTTTTTGTAGCGTGCTGCATGTTGACAAGCCACCTTTAAGATCAGAGCTTATTAATGTTACCGTTAATGAAAGAGAACATGTAGAATTGACTTGGGAACCGAATTTTGATTTTGATTTTAACTCATATCAAATTTTCAGGGCTATAAACGGCGAAATTTTTGACTATTATGCCAAGGTTACTGATCCATTGCAAACATCTTTTACTGATAGTATAATAAATGCTGACTCAAACTATTACGAGTACTATATAGAGACTGTTGACGATTGTAACGATAGAAGTCCTATTAGTACTAAAGGAGCTTCTATATTGCTAAAAGGAAAGATTCAGCCTTTTGATAATGAAGTTTGGTGGACCGATTTCTTTTTATGGAAACCCGAATCATTTACGATAACTGGGGTTGGTAAACCCAGTGGCCTAACCTTTGGTCAGCAATTTGATAATCTTACTTTTGGCTATACACATGAGCTTGATGAAGGCAATGACGGTGTTTGGCAATACAGACTTTATGCTGAAAACAAAGAATTAGGAATTACAAGCTACTCCAATACGCTGGATTTAGTGCAAAAGCCCGTAGTTTTAATACCTACGGCTTTTAGTCCTAATGATGATAACCTTAATGAAGATTGGACAATTACGGCAGATTTTGTTGGAGAATACTTTTTACAGGTATTTAATAGATGGGGACAATTGGTTTTTGAAACTCAAGATCCTAATAAGTTTTGGGATGGTAAAAATGCTCTTGATGGGGTATATCTATATAAATTGACTTACCGTGATCTTACAGGGAGAATTTCTTTTACCACAGGTACCGTACAGATTACAAAATAGGAGCAATAAACAAAACGGAAGCAGTCAATACAAAACCTGAGATATAGCCAAAATACAACTCTTTATTTGTATGTGCGCCTAAAAACAAGCGCGACATTCCTACAAGGCCTGCACAGATTACCGAAAGCATAAAAGGGTAAAAATAGTCAGAACCAAAGTCTGCTAAAAGATAAAGGAACACTGCAACAAAGCCGCCCCATCCACTTGCGTGAAGGCTAATTTTAAACCAAAAATTCACAACAAAGGCAACCAACATACCAAGGGCTATTGCAATTAGGGTCCAGCGCAAATAATCAGGTAAAAATCTTTCAGGAAAAAACCAAAAGGTAAGGCTGTAAATGATCATTACCACCAAAACGGTTGAGCGCCTTTCTTGCAATGTTTGCTTCACTAAACTTCTTTTACCAAATAGCAAAAAAAGTACAGGTAGTATTGCCGTATTAATAAAAAGAAGCCCGGTAATTAGCAAAATACCCATTAAATTTAAAGTGATTGGGTAAGGAAAAAGAACCCAATACAAAATGTACAAATAGGTAAACAGAAAGATTGGATGAAGCGCGTAAGAAACAAAATTGGCGAATGCCCTCATTTAAAGTTCTTTTCTTAACCTAGCTACCGGAATGTTTAATTGTTCTCTGTACTTAGCTACGGTTCTTCTTGCAATGTTATAACCGCTGTCTTTTAGTTTTTCTGTAAGCTCATCGTCAGTTAAAGGTTTGTTTTTATCTTCTGCGCCAACTATTTCTTTAACCTTTTCTTTTACTTCAATATTAGAAACTTCAGTTCCATCTTCAGTAATAATACCTTCTGAGAAAAACTCTTTGAGACTATAAATACCATAGTCGGTTTGCACATACTTGCTGCTTGCAACTCTAGAAATGGTGCTGATGTCCATTTTTATCATGTCAGCAACATCTTTTAAAATCATTGGCTTAAGCTTGCTCATATCGCCAGTTCTAAAAAAATCTGGCTGAAGCTTAACAATAGTCTGCATGGTTTGCATCAAGGTATTTTGCCTTTGCTTAATGGCATCAATAAACCACTTGGCGCTATCAAGTTTCTGCTTTATAAATTGAACTTGTTTTTTTTGTTCGGTTGTAGCCTTTTTTGATTCTTGATATCCTTTTAACGTTTCTTGGTAAGAGCGGCTCACTTTAAGTTCAGGAGCATTTCTTTGGTTAAGAGAAACTACGAGATCATCACCACGCTCAGTAACCATAAAATCTGGCGAAACATATTGTGTTTTGGCTTCGCTTTGCGATTCACCAGGTTTTGGATTTAATCTCTGTATTAATTCAATTGCCTTTTTTAGGTCTTCTGTTTCAATTTTAAGAGATTTAAGCAGTTTATCATAGTGCTTATTACCTAACTCTTTAATGTAACGACGTACAATTTTTAATGCCAGATCTTTATATGGATGATCTGCCATTCGATTTAACTGTAATTCTAAACACTCTTCTAGGCTTCTTGCCGCTATTCCCGGTGGGTCAAAAAGCTGTACAATTTTAAGAACCTGTTCTAGCTCTTCTTCAGTGGTCTGTACATTACTCAAGAACATCATATCGTAAGCAATGTTTTTTAATGGCCTTCTTATATAGCCATCATCCTCAATCATGCCAATTAGGTGGCGGGCAACTTCGGTTTCATGTTCGTTAAGTCTAGTAGTGTTTAGCTGAGATTCAAGTCTGCTAAATAAGGTTTGAGCCCCCGCGTAAGGTATTTCTTCATTTTCGCTGTCAGGGTCTGATGAATAATAGAAACTGTCATTCCCGTCGTCATCAGTCATGTAATCGGTTACATCAAAATCATCTTCCCAGTCCTTTTCGTTTTCATAATCCTGTTCATTGCTATCAGTCGAAGAATCGTAGTCATCAGACTCATCACCCGTTTCTAAAGCAGGGTTTTCGGCAAGTTCTTCATCAAGACGATCTTGCAGCTCGGTTAAATTGAGCTGAAGCAGTTGAATAAACTGAATTTGTTGCGGCGATAATTTCTGCAGCAACTTCTGATTCAGACCTTGTTTTAGCATATTTGCATCCGGTTTTCGAGTTCAAATATTAGCACGAAAATTTTAATTACGAACCTTTTTACCAAACTAAAGAATAATGGAAAGTACATCGTTTCCTCAAGTAACAATCCAATCACTTGGTTCATACAATGATAAAGAAATTCAGCTTAATGGTTGGGTGCAAAATATTCGTCAAAGCAAAGGCTTGGCCTTTATAATTATAAGAGACGGAAGCGGATTTTGCCAATGTGTAGCCGCCTTAGATTCTCTTGGTGAAGAAGAGTTTGAAAAAACCAATAAGCTTACGCAAGAGTCATCTGTACAAATTACTGGCAAAGTAGTTAAAGATGAGCGACAAATTGGAGGCTTTGAACTACAAGTTACAGGTTTAAAAATTGTATCAATAGCGGTTGATTATCCTATCTCAAATAAAGCACATGGCGTAGATTTTCTTTTAGATAAAAGGCACCTATGGCTTAGAAGCAAGCGCCAATGGGCAATTATGAGGGTAAGAAATCAAGTGATTTTTTCAATTCATAGCTTTTTTCAAAAGCAAGGGTATGTTCAAATGGATGCGCCTATTTTTACAGGAAACGCATGCGAAGGAACTACTGACCTTTTTGAAACTGACTTTTTTGAACAACCAGCTTACTTAAGTCAATCGGGTCAGCTTTATGGTGAAGCAATGGCCATGGCAATGGGTAAGATTTACACTTTTGGGCCTACTTTTAGAGCAGAGAAGTCTAAAACTCGTCGTCATTTAAGTGAATTTTGGATGATTGAGCCTGAAATGGCTTATTACAATCTTGAAATGACCCTCGATGTAATTGAAGATTTTCTTCAAACAGTAATTGGTAATGTGCTTGAAAATTGCAAATTGGAACTCGAAGTTTTAGAACGTGATACCACAAGCTTAGAGAACGCATTAAAACCTTTTATTAGACTTAGTTATAAAGATGCGGTAGCAATTTTAAAAGGAGAGAAAGACGTTAATGGTCAATTCTCAATTCAGATACTAGAAGATGACCTTGCAAGTGCCAAGTCTAAGCTAAATGAAGTACTTGCAGAAATTGACGAGCTTGAAGCCACTATTAAAAAAGGCGGTATTAAAAAAGGAAGGCTCAATAGAATGGAAGCCCAAGTTCAAAAGCTAAAGGCCGAGCAAAAAGAACTTGAAGAATCAATTAGAAACATACCTACCTGGATAAACTCTGCCAAAAACTTTGTAGATGGCAGTGATTTTGGTGGCTCTGATGAAACTGTAATTACTAGAATGTTTAAAACGCCAGTGATGGTTTATAATTGGCCAAAGGCGATTAAGGCATTTTATATGAAGGAAGTTGATGGCGATCCTACACTTGTGAAAGGAGTTGATGTTTTGGCCCCAGAAGGTTATGGCGAAATTGTTGGTGGCGGAGAACGCGAAACAGATATTGACGTACTAGTTGATAGTATTAAGAAACACGAACTACCAATGAGTGAATTTGAATGGTATCTTGACCTTAGAAGGTACGGAAGTGTACCGCACGCCGGTTTTGGTCTAGGATTAGAGCGATTCATTACTTGGATTTGTAAAATACATCATTTGCGAGAAGCTATACCATTCCCAAGATTGATGGGGCGTTTGTTACCTTAAATCGGAATGGCTCAAACGGTAATCTTTGTTGTTCAAGGTGAGGGAAGGGGACACCTTTCTCAAGCTTTGGCAATGAAAAGTATTATGTCCAATTTACACCTAAGCATTGTAAAGGTGTTTGTTGGAAGAAGCTCTCAAAGATTATTGCCAGAGTACTTTGTTAAGGAATTTGATGGGTTGATTGAAGAGTTTGAAAGCCCAAATTTTCTAATTGATGAAAAAGGAAAAGGGATAAAAGTAGCCAAGTCACTTTGGCTCAGCTTTATAAACCTTCCAAAATACATTTCATATTCAATTAGAATGGCAGGAAAGGTCAATGACTTTAATGCCGACCTTGTAATAAATTTCTATGAGCCACTTCTTGGATTATCTCAATTTTTTAAAAAGATTAATGCCCCTATAGTCTCTTTGGCGCATCAATTTTTTAGCCTTCATCCAAAGTTTGAAATGCCTCCAAAACCAAACTTTGATAAAAACGGGCTTAAAGTTCTTAGCTATATTACAGGAAAAGGTTCCAATACTTTATTGGCGCTGTCTTTTTATAAATTCGAGAATTATGGCAAGAGAAATTTAAAAGTGGTGCCACCTTTACTTAGACCCGCCCTGTTTCAATTGTCAAGTGCAGATGATGGCTATTTCCTTATTTATCTATTAAATAAGGGCTACGCCCAAGAAATTATTGAGTGGCAAAAGCTAAACCCCAACACAAGGCTCGAAATATTTTGGGATGATTTTTCGAAGCCAAAAAGATGGAGCCCACAAGAGAATATTGGCTTTAATCACCTTGATGCCAATTTATTTCTTGAGAAGATGTCCAAGTGTACGGCTTTAATTTCAACATCAGGGTTTGAATCAGTAAGTGAAGCTTTACTCTTGAATAAAAAAGTAGGCCTTGTACCGGTAAAGGGCCACTATGAGCAAAAGTTAAATTCTTATGATGCTTTGAAAACTGGAATGGCAGTTAGAAATGATGAATTTGATATAGGGGCTCTAATCAACGAGATAAAAAAAATGCCTGAAATTAAACCATCAAATGATTGGATAATTTCAGGCAATATTATGATAGAAGAAATACTAGTTCAAGTACTTAATAAATAACTTGAACAAATCCACTTGTACTTCTTGATTCTTCGTCTTTGCCAAACGCGTCAATTACATAAAAATAGGCGCCTTCGGCAACAAGGTCGTTATTGTAAGTTCCGTCCCACCAATCGTACGGGTCTTCTGTTTCAAAAACTATCTGTCCCCATCTATTAAAAATAGTCATTTTAAAACTGCTAATTAAAAACGGGTACACTTCAAATTTATCGTTTAAAAGATCGCTGTTTGGTGTAAAAGCATTTGGAATGTAAATATTCGAGAAACAGGTATCTGTCGGGTCAATTTTTAAAAGAATAGAATCTTCGTTTCCGACACAACCTTTAGAAATGCCATAAACAGTTAAGTACACATCGTCAACAATTACTCTATAGGTAATTGACTCACTGGTATCTTCAGTACTCCATACATACTGTTCAGCACCTTCAGCTTCAAGCACCACATCTCTACCTTTGCAAACAAACACGGTGTCATTTTCTCTTTGCGAGCTTGCTAGGTGTGCGTATACATCAGGTAGTTGAATAACATTAACATCTACAAAACCAACTGCACTTCCGCACTCTTCGCCATTTGAAGCTTCAACTCTATAAGATGAAGGCTTATCAGGTTTAACTAATGCAGTTCTTTTTAAATCACTTCCAATAATATCATCACCAAACCATTGGTAAAATCTACCACCTTTAGCTCCTATTTCAACTGCTGCGCCGTTACAAATAGTGGTATCTCCAAAGGTAATAAGCTCAAGTCCAGGCAGAGTTGTTACTACTAAGTCATCTGTCGAAATACAGCCTTTAGCATCTTCAACTTCAAGTACATAAGTGATTATTGTGTCTTTTAAACCTTCAACCGTAATGTTTCTTGCACTAGGATCAGTTGTTATACCAATAGTCGGGCTCCATTCAAATTTGTACGGTTCAGCACCATTCAAAGTTTCTAACTCAATATCAATTGTTTCAGTTACGCAAACGAAGGTGTCAGATCCAATTCGTAATTCTGGCAGTCGATTTACCGTAACTGTTACATCATCAGTTGCCGAGCACTTATTTTCATCTTCAACATATAAGGTTAGCGTTGACGTATTATTTAGGCCTAAAATAAACGGATCGGGAATGTTTGGCTTATTAACCAAAAATGCTGGACTCCATTGGTAAAAGAAAAAGCCAGTTTCTCCATCAAAATAGGCCGTATCTCCTTCACAAATTTCAAAGTCGTCTCCAGCGTCTACCGTAAAAGCAGGTACAACAGTTACTCTTACTGAATCAACAACAGGACAAAACCCGTTTGTTCCGGTTACAAAAAATGTGGTCGATGATGTTGGAAACGCTTCAGGGTTTGCAATAAAAACATCAGATAGAGCACTTGTGTTTCCACTCCAAGTGTAAGTTGTAGCGCCTGATGCCAATAGGTTAACAGAATCACCCTCGCACAGCTGCACGTCTTCTCCTGCCTCAGTTTTGGCCAATGGTCTTACAATTACTTTAACAGAATCTATAGTTTTACATTGAGTGCCATCATCCGCATAGACATCATACCTAGTCGTATTTTGAGGGAAAACAATAGGATTTGCACTGTTATTGTCATCAATAAAAGTATTTGGCGTCCATTCATAATTTGTTGCACCTGAAACACTTATCTGAACTGAATCACCAAAACAAATGTCTTCATCGCTGCTTACGCTAATTACAGGATACGGATGCACAATAATTTGCATTTTGTCTGTTGTAATACAATCACCAAGCGTAGTTTGTAATGTATACTCATAAGTACCAGCCGCGGTAGGTTTTGTGGTAGGGTTAGAAATAAACCTATTTGTTATTGGCGCAGAACTGGTCCATTGAAAAAATTCACCGTATTGGCCTTTAAGTTCGTATTCATCTCCAATACATATTTCTACATCAGATCCGGCACTTGCATTGTTCTTTGAGCAACTGCTAATTTCTGTTTCTATATAGGGTCTAGCGGGTACAGCATCAAACTTTGAATTTGCAAAATTTAGGCTTCTCAAACCTGATTCATCAACAAGTCTAATTTCAAAACCATAATTTTCTGATGGATTAGAAATCCAATAGTTCATTAATGAAGTAATATCAACCTCATAATCTTCATCGCCTTTTGTGGTACCCGAAACTCGTATTTGGTCAGTAGTTGATATAACTGGCATTCTATAGGTTGCGCCAAGTGGTGGGTTTTTCCAAGTTAACGTATCATCTCCCCAGTCTTCAGTAATTCTCGAAATAAAGAAGTCATTTGCACCACTATCTATTTTATGAGAATCTAAAGTGTTACCTGTAAATTTTAAATGAAGATATGCACTTTTAAAACCACAGAAATTATCGCTTGTAAAGTTTAAATCAAATCTTATGAATGTTCTTGTAACAGAGTCTTGCCCAGCATTATAAGGAGAAGATGATGCCATAATCTTCTTATTATTCCTTATAATCATAGAATCGTGTCCTAAACCAAGGCTGTCAGTAATTCGTGATGCGGTAACATTTACCCAATTATGATGTGTAGATGTTGATATTGTATAATCGCAAGTTTGAGCATTTGCTGAATAAAATGATAGAAAAGCAAATAACGCAGGGAGGGTTCTTAGCAGGTATTTAGTCATACTGTTTTACGATAACTTACGCAATCGCCAAATTTACATCTTTGTATAATTTGCCGAAATATAATCGCAACTTTACATTAATTTTAAGATATGAAGGGCGGGTTTAAGGCATTTGAATTTTCTCAAAGTGAACAAAAAGGCATTTGGGCGCTTGTTTTGATTATTATTTTGAGTTTTGGTGGTTTCAAAATTTACTATAGTTTTTTCAAAGATCAGATTGATAGAATCTCAGAAGAAGAGCTAAATGCGATTATAACTGAAATTAGAAATTCAGAGCAAAATGATCGCCTTAATCAAAACTCAGCTCAGTATTTCAAACTTTTTCCTTTTAACCCGAATACAATTAATTACGATAGTTTACGGCTTCTCGGGTTCTCCGTAACATTAAGTAAAAGGTTTTTGAAATTCAGAAGTAGTCTAGGCGGTTTTAAATCAAAAAATGAAGTAAAGAAAATTTACGGTTTAAGCGACTCCTTTTATTTAACCCTAGAGCCTTTCATTGTTTTAGTACAAGATTCAACAACGGTCTTGGAAGGTTTAAAGAGTCAATACGAAATTTTAGAAGCAGGCATAAATGATTCTAGAGAAATTAAAGTTTTAAGAAAAGAAAACGAGGTTGATTCAACCTATTTTATTGAGTTAAACTCAGCAACAGAACAAGAGTTAATGAGAATTAGAGGGATAGGAGAAGTGCTTTCAAAAAGAATTATAAAGTTCAGAGAAGCAATTGGTGGTTTTTTAACAGTGAATCAGTTATACGAAGTATATGGGGTGGATAGTCAAAATTTAGATTTTAAAAGACTTGAGCTTATGGTTGATACTAGCATTATTAGAAAGATAAATGTTAATACCGCCAGTATAATTGAGTTTTCGAATCATTCGTTTATAAGTAAATATCAATCTAAAATAATTGTGGCATATAGGGAGCAACATGGCTACTTCAATAATATTTCAGACGTTATGGCAACAAAAGCATTTACTAAAAGCCAGTTTTTAATGGTATCACCCTATCTAACAACCCAATAATAAAGCAAAAAAGGATTATTTATTTGCTCTTAAGTAAAAGCAGTTTATTTTTGCACACCCAAATTTTAGCATAAATGATTAGAGTCGTTGTAAAAGAAAGTGAATCAATTGATAAGGCTTTAAAAAGATTCAAAAAGAAACTTGAGAAAACAAGAGTTCTAAAGGATTTTAGAGGTCGTCAGTTTTTCACCAAGCCATCAGTTGAGAGAAGAGCTGAAGTAATAAAGGCTAAGTACAAGCAGTCAAAAGCTAGATAATTCTTTTCTTGGACTGGACTGTTGAATTTCTCGATTGGTTGAAGAAAGAGAAGAACTACAGTGAACTTACAATCAAGTCCTATCTTACAGATCTTAAGATATTCAAGAAATTTTTGGTAGAGCAGTTTGAAATCGATTCCATGTCTGATGTGGCAAAAGGCCATATTAGAACCTGGACTATGTCAATGCTTGGTGAAGGCAAAGCTGAGTCTACCGTAAATAGAAAGCTTGTTACACTAAGCTCATTCTACAACTTCGCCATTAAAAATAGTTTGGTTCCCACTAATCCCATGGATCAGATTAACCGTCCGAAGCAGCCAAAGAGACTAGCCGGTTTTATAGAAACTAGGGTAGTTGAGAAAGTTCTCAATTCAGAAAACTTCGAGTGCTCCTTTAAAGGGCAGAGAGATAGGTTAATTGTTGAAATGTTGTACAATACTGGGGTTCGTGTTTCCGAGCTCATTGGTCTATCTCATGGTAGTGTAGATGTAGCTAGGAAGGAGATTAAAGTGTTAGGTAAGGGGAATAAAGAAAGATATATTCCGGTTGGAGCTAACGTACTGGATATAATTAGTGATTACACCAATTATAAGGAACATGAAGGTTTTGATTGTTCTTCTTCTTCTAGTTTGTTGGTTACCGATAAAGGGCAGGCTATATACAGGGTGTTTGTGTCACGAAGGTTAGATGATGTTTTAAAAGGTTATGCGAATGTTTCTCGAACAAACCCGCATACTCTAAGGCATTCTTTCGCAACACATTTGCTAAATAATGGAAGTGATATAAATAGTATTAAGGAATTATTGGGTCATTCATCTTTAGCATCAACGGCCGTTTACACCCACAATTCTATTGAGAGACTTAAAGACGTATATAAGAAATCACACCCACGTAAATAAGAAATAATGAGAGTTGAAATAAACGCATCACAGTTTGATGTTGATGAAAAATTAAGCGAGCTAATAAATAGAAAGGTTTCAAAACTTGAGCGCTTCTTTGATCATATTATCGATTGTCAAATTTTTCTAAATGAAGAAGGGCATTCTGAGCATAATAAAGTTCAAATAGTTGAAATTAAAATCAATGTAAAGGATACAGTGCTTTTTTGTAAAGAATCAGCGTCTATGTATGAACAGGCCATTGATTCCGCTGTTGAGAATATGAAAAGGCAGCTCAAAAAGTATAAAGAGAAGCATAGCTAAAAAAAATATTTAGAATACTTATTTGGTTTGTTGTAGATATGTATATCTTTGCAGACCTTTTTCAAGGAGTAGTTCATAATTTTATTGAATAAATAACATCTGGGGGGATTCCAGAGTGGCCAAATGGGGCGGACTGTAAATCCGTTGGCGTACGCCTTCGCAGGTTCGAATCCTGCTCCCCCCACCCAGATGCGGATGTAGCTCAATTGGTAGAGCATCAGCCTTCCAAGCTGAATGTTGCGGGTTCGAGTCTCGTCATCCGCTCTAAAGCGCCGATGTAGCTCAGGGGTAGAGCGCGTCCTTGGTAAGGACGAGGTCATGGGTTCAATTCCCATCATTGGCTCTGAGTTTAACTTTTTAAGTACAGTCAACTAATTACATGAAGTCATGGCAAAAGAAAAATTTGAAAGATCCAAGCCTCACTTAAATATTGGAACCTTGGGGCACGTGGATCATGGTAAAACCACATTAACCGCTGCAATCACCAAGGTACTAGCAGATGCCGGATTGTCTGAAACACGTAGTTTCGATTCTATTGATAACGCTCCTGAAGAAAAAGAAAGGGGTATTACTATCAATACGTCTCACGTAGAATACGAAACTGAGAACAGACACTACGCTCACGTTGATTGTCCTGGTCACGCGGATTATGTAAAAAACATGGTAACTGGTGCTGCCCAAATGGACGGCGCTATTCTAGTTGTAGCTTCTACTGATGGCCCAATGCCACAAACAAGAGAGCACATTCTTTTAGCACGTCAGGTTGGTGTGCCAAGAATCGTTGTTTTCATGAACAAAGTAGATGCTGTAGATGATGAAGAATTATTAGAACTAGTAGAGATGGAGATTAGAGATCTTCTTTCTTTCTACGAGTTTGATGGCGATAATGCACCTGTTGTGCAAGGTTCAGCTCTTGGAGCTCTTAACGGAGAGCAAAAATGGGTTGATACTGTAATGGAATTGATGAATGCAGTAGATGAGTACATAGAGGAGCCACCTCGTGCTACTGATCTTCCTTTTGCTATGCCGGTTGAGGATGTTTTCTCTATTACTGGTCGTGGTACGGTTGCTACAGGTAGAATTGAAAGAGGTGTTATCAACGTAGGTGATCCAGTAGAGATTTCTGGTTTCGTTGAACAACCACTTCAGTCAACTTGTACTGGTATTGAGATGTTCAGAAAACTTTTGGATAGAGGTGAAGCTGGAGATAACGCTGGTATCCTTCTTAGAGGTATCGACAAAAATGATATCAAAAGAGGTATGGTAATTGCCAAGCCAGGATCAATTACTCCTCATACTAAATTCAAAGGAGAGATTTACGTATTGAAGAAAGAAGAAGGTGGTCGTCACACTCCTTTCTTTAACAAATACCGCCCGCAATTCTATTTCAGAACTACAGATGTTACTGGTGAAATTTCACTACCGGATGGTGTTGAAATGTGTATGCCTGGTGATAACATTACCATTAACGTTGAGCTAATTGCACCAATTGCAATGGAAAAAGGTCTTCGTTTCGCAATTCGCGAAGGTGGTAGAACTGTAGGTGCAGGACAAGTTACCGAAATAATCGAATAAGATTATAAAGGCAAACGGGTGTAGCTCAGTTGGTAGAGCAACGGTCTCCAAAACCGTAGGTCGTGAGTTCGAATCTTACCGCCCGTGCAAGTAAAGCTTAAGATGAATAAAATTATATCTAATATAAAGCTATCGTTTGATGAGCTAAGACATAAAGTAACTTGGCCCACTTGGGAAGAGTTGCAGGAGTCTTCGATCATAACGCTAGTTGCATCTCTTGTTATTGCGCTATTAGTTTTTGCCATGGACTATGTTTTCGAACTGGTTATGGAAGTTATATACAACTTTTAGGATTAGCAAATGGCAAAAGAGCAAGAATTCAGATGGTATAGCGTAAAAACTGTATCAGGTCAAGAAAAAAAGCTTAAAACCTATATAGAGAGTGAGCTTGATAGAGAAAACCTGAGTGCGTTTGTACGTCAAATACTTATACCATTAGAAAAAGTAGTGCAGCTTAGAAGAGGTAAGAAAGTTACAGTAGAACGTAACTTTTTTCCTGGATATATTTTTATAGAAGGAGATATACAAACCGAAAGAGACGGCAAGCGAATTATAACTGGTAGCGGTAAGGAAGTAATTACAACTATTACGGCCATTACTGGAGTTGCAAAGTTTTTGCAAACCAATGATGATCCCGAGCCACTGAGACAGTCAGAAGTAAATCGTTTCTTAGGAAAAGTTGATGAGCTTAACGAAGCTCCAGAGAGCGTTGAAGTACCATACATGGTAGGAGAAGCAGTAAAAGTGATCGACGGTCCTTTTAATGGTTTTTCTGGTATGATTGAAGGTATTAATGAAGAGAAGAAGAAGCTCAAGGTAATTGTAAAGATTTTTGGTAGAAGAACACCACTTGAGTTGAATTACATACAAGTAGAGAAAGAATAATCATGGCCAAGGAAGTAACAGGATTTATAAAGCTTCAAATTAAAGGCGGAGCTGCTAATCCATCCCCACCAGTAGGACCTGCATTAGGTGCAAAAGGGGTTAACATCATGGAGTTCTGTAAGGCGTTTAACGCAAGAACACAAGAAAAGGCTGGTAAAGTATTACCAGTTGTGATTACAGTATTTAGCGACAAGTCTTTTGACTTTGTTGTTAAAACGCCTCCTGTAGCAGTACAACTAATGGAAGCTGCAAAGGCTAAGAAAGGTTCATCTGAGCCTAACCGTAAGAAAGTTGCTTCAGTAAATTGGGATCAAGTGCAAGTTATTGCTGAAGATAAATTGCCTGATTTGAATACTGCTAAAGTGCATAGTGCAATGAGAATGGTTGCAGGTACTGCACGCAGTATGGGATTTACTGTTGATGGAACTGCCCCTTGGGATCAAAGCGAAAACTAAAAAGAAATGGCAATTTCTAAAAAAAGAAAGGAAGCTTTATCAAAAATTGATGCTGATAAAGCATACTCATTACAAGATTCAGCGAAACTTGTAAAAGAAGTAACTACCACCAAATTTGACGCTTCAGTTGACTTGAGCATCAGACTGGGAGTAGATCCAAAAAAAGCGAATCAAATGGTTCGTGGTACAGTAAGCTTACCACATGGTATTGGTAAAACCGTAAAAGTACTTGCATTGGTTTCTGCTGATAAGGAAGAAGAAGCCAAAGCGGCTGGCGCTGACTTTGTAGGCCTAGATGAGTACATCAAAAAGATTCAAGACGGTTGGACTGATATCGATGTTATAATAACAATGCCTTCAGTAATGCCTAAAATAGGTAGGCTAGGTAGAGTTTTAGGCCCTAGAGGTTTAATGCCAAATCCAAAATCAGGAACAGTTACCGACAACGTTGGAGAAGCAGTTACATCAGTAAAAGCTGGTAAAATTGACTTCAAGGTTGATAAGTACGGTATCATTAGTACTACAATTGGTAGAGCTTCTTTTGATGATGAGAAGCTTTTAGAAAATGCAACAGAGCTGTTACAAACCATAAATCGATTAAAACCATCGGCTGCTAAAGGCGCTTATTATAAGAGCCTTCACATCTCATCTACAATGAGTCCGGGTATTAAAATCGACACTAAAACAATTCCTGGTATTTAATCAGGATAAAAAGCAATTCTGAATGAACAGAGACGAAAAACACAGAATTGTTCAGGACCTGGCGCAACGCATTGCCGACAGTGACAATACATTCTATTTGGCCGATTTAGGCGGAATGAGTGCAATTGACACAACGGAGGTAAGAAAGTTATGTCACGAAATGGGAATTCAACTAACAGTGGTTAAGAACAAGTTAGTTCTTAAGGCACTTGAGCAATTGAATATCTCAGACACCGCCCTACTTGATACACTAAAAGGCGAAACGAGCATCATGACAGCTTCCAACATGAAGGCTCCCGCTGAGTTAATCAAGAAGGCGCGTGCAAAGTTCGAGAAACCACTTCTTAAAGCGGCTTATATCCAAGAAGCACTTTATGTTGGTGACGACAAACTTAAGCAGGTTCTGGATTTGAAATCCAAAGAAGAAATTCTTGGAGAAATTATTGGAACACTACAATCTCCTGCACGAAATGTAATTAGTGCTCTATTGAGTCCAGGTAAGAAGCTAGCCGGCGTTCTTAGTTTGGAAGGAGAAGGTAAACTTGCCGATCAAGGTAAATCAGAAGACAAACAAGCTGCATAAATAAAAGTAAAAAGCAAGAAAAATGGCTGAATTAAAAGAATTAGCAGAAAGCCTAGTAAATCTAACTGTTAAAGAAGCTAACGAATTAGCTGACATCTTAAAAGATGAGTACGGAATTGAACCAGCTGCTGGTGGTGCTGTGATGATGGCAGGTCCTGCAGGCGGTGGAGAAGGTGGTGGCGAAGCTGCTGCTGAACAAACAGAATTCGATGTAATTCTTAAAGCTCCAGGTGGTTCAAAACTAAACGTAGTGAAAGTAGTTAAGACTATTACTGGTTTAGGTCTTAAAGAAGCTAAAGCAATTGTTGACGAAGCGCCTAAAGCTATCAAAGAAGGTGTTTCTAAAGAGGATGCAGAAAGCATTAAGCAACAATTGGAAGAAGCCGGTGCTGAAGTGGAACTTAAGTAAGTTTAACTTAGAGCTCGGTTCTTAACTGAGAATACTATCAAAACAGCCCCAGACAGGGGCTGTTTTTGGCGTTTTATTATATAACTAAAAATTACAGTCTTGGCTGGAGAGAATCAAAACAGAATAAGCTTCGCGTCGCTAAAGTCGCCAATTGAATACCCTGATTTCCTTGATGTACAATTAAAGTCATTCATGGATTTTCTGCAATTGGAAACATCAGCCGAAGCCAGAATTAACGAAGGGCTATACAATGTGTTTGCTGAAAACTTTCCAATAACAGATGCTCGAAATCTTTTTGTATTAGAGTTTATCGACTATTATGTTGATCCACCAAAATACGATGTAGAAGAGTGTATTGATAGAGGTTTAACCTACAGTGTTGCTTTAAAGGCTAGGTTAAAGCTATATTGTACTGATCCTGAGCACGAAGATTTTGAAACTATTGTTCAGGATGTTTATCTTGGAACAATACCTTATATGACAGAACGTGGTTCATTTATAATCAATGGTTCTGAAAGGGTAATTGTTTCTCAGTTGCACAGATCTCCAGGTGTATTCTTTAGTCAAAGTTTCCATACCAACGGTACACGTCTTTATAGTGCGCGTATCATTCCTTTTAAAGGTTCATGGATTGAGTTTGCTACTGATGTAAACAACGTAATGTTCGCTTACATTGATCGTAGAAAAAAATTCCCTGTTACTACTTTATTCAGAGCAATTGGATTTGAATCAGATAAGGAGATTCTTGAAATATTCAATTTAGCTGAAGAAATAACAGTAACAAAAGCTAAGCTTAAAGCCATTTTAGGAAGAAAGCTTGCGGCAAGGGTGTTGAGAAAATGGGTAGAAGATTTTGTAGATGAAGATACTGGTGAAGTTGTATCAATTGAGCGTAATGAAATTATTTTAGAACGTGACACCGTTTTAGAAGAAGATCACATTGAGCTAATATTAGATGCAAACGTTAAATCAGTAATTCTTCATAAAGACGATTCAAACTCAAACGAGTTTGCGATTATTTATAACACACTTCAAAAAGATCCTTCAAACTCTGGTAAGGAAGCATTGGAGCATATCTACCGTCAATTACGTAACGCAGATCCACCAGATGAGGAAACTGCACGTGGAATTATAGATAGACTATTCTTCTCTGACAAAAGATATGATCTTGGAGAAGTAGGTAGATATAGACTTAACAAAAAGCTAGGTCTTGATATAGATAGCGAGCATAGAATTTTAACAAACGACGATATAATCAGCATAATTAAGTACTTAATTCAATTAAGTAATGCAAAAGCTGATATTGACGATATTGATCACCTTTCAAACAGAAGGGTTAGAACAGTAGGCGAGCAACTTTACAACCAATTTGGAGTTGGTTTGGCTCGTATGGCGCGTACCATTAGAGAGAGAATGAACGTAAGGGATAACGAGGTATTTACTCCAACTGACCTTATTAACTCAAGAACACTATCTTCAGTAATTAATTCATTCTTTGGTACCAACCAGCTTTCTCAGTTTATGGATAGAATGAATCCATTAGCTGAGACTACGCACAAAAGAAGAATGTCGGCATTAGGGCCTGGAGGTCTTTCAAGAGAAAGAGCAGGTTTTGAGGTTCGAGATGTTCACTACACGCACTACGGTCGTCTTTGTACTATTGAAACTCCTGAGGGACCAAACATTGGTCTTATTTCTTCGCTTTGTACTTATGCAAAGGTTAATTCAATGGGATTCATTGAAACTCCTTACATGGAAATTGCGGACGGAAAATTATCTGGTGATGTTCAATACTTAACTGCTGAAGAAGAAGATGGTAAGAACATTGCCATGGCTACGCCAGACACTGATGATAAAGGAGTTTTTACTACAGCTACTCTTAAATGCCGTTTTGAAGGTGACTTCCCTTTAAAAGACCCGACAGATGTAGATTACATGGATATAGCTCCAAATCAAATTGTTTCGGTTGCCGCTTCTATCATTCCATTCTTGGAGCATGATGATGCCAACCGTGCCTTGATGGGCTCTAACATGCAGCGTCAGGCAGTTCCTTTATTAAGACCAGAAGCTCCTATTGTAGGAACCGGTCTTGAGAGTAGAATTGCTCGTGACTCTAGAACAATGGTAGTAGCCGAAGGGCCTGGAACTATTGAGTACGTTGATGCTAATAAAATCGTAGTTAATTATGACTGGAACGAAGATGACATCATGGTCAACTTTAACACTAGTGAGAAAACTTACGACTTAATTAAATTTAGAAGAACTAACCAAGACACTTGTATTAACCTTAGACCAATTGTTGGTATGAAGGATAGAGTACAAAAAGGTCAAATCTTAGTAGAAGGTTACGCTACACAAGGTGGTGAACTAGCACTAGGTAGAAATATGCTAGTGGCTTTCATGCCTTGGCAGGGTTATAACTTTGAGGATGCGATTGTAATATCTGAAAGAGTAGTAAGAGACGATATTTTCACATCGCTTCACATTGAAGAGTTCGACTTAGAAGTAAGAGATACTAAGAGAGGTCAAGAAGAACTTACTGCTGAAATTCCAAACGTTTCTGAAGAGACTGTTAAAAATCTTGATGAAAATGGAATAGTAAGAGTAGGTACTCATATTAAAGAAGGTGATATTCTGATTGGTAAGATTACTCCTAAAGGAGAGTCAGACCCAACTCCAGAAGAAAAACTTCTTCGTGCCATCTTTGGAGACAAGGCTGGTGATGTAAAAGATGCATCTAAAAAAGCATCTCCTTCATTAAGAGGTGTGGTTATTGATACTAAGCTTTTCTCTAGACCTTCAAAAGAAGAAAGAGTTAAGCATAAAGAAGAGTTGAAAACTTTGCTTAAAGAGCATAGCAAAAACCTTTCTGAAATCAAAACCATTATGATTGACAAAATGGTAGCTGTTCTTTCGGGAAAAACTACCAATGGCGTTAAGCATAAATTTGGTGATGAATTAATTTCTAAAGGAGTTAAATTCAACAAGTCAAACATAACTAACAACCTTTTCCCAGAGAAAAACCCATACGTAGACGAAAGTACATACAGTGTACCTGAAGAGTCTAACTTATTGGGAGATATCATGTTAGAAGGTTGGACTAAAACTGAAGAGACAAACCAACTTTTAGTAAGATTAGTTAAAAACTATCTTTCTAAGCGTAGTGAGATTATCGGTGAGTTTAAGAGAGAGAGATTTGTATTAGAAGTAGGTGATGAATTACCAGCAGGTATTGTCAAACTAGCTAAAGTTTATATCGCTAAAAAGCGTAAACTGAAAGTTGGTGATAAGATGGCCGGTCGTCATGGTAATAAAGGGGTTGTAGCAAGAATAGTACGTCATGAAGACATGCCATTCCTAGAAGACGGTAGCCCAGTTGATATCGTTCTTAACCCATTAGGTGTACCTTCTCGTATGAATATTGGTCAGCTTTATGAAACTGCATTAGGCTGGGCAGGTAGAAAACTCAACAGAAGATATGCAACGCCAATTTTCGATGGTGCCACAGCTACACAGGTAGACGCTGAACTGAAAGAAGCTGGTCTTCCAGATTTTGGTAGAACAGTTCTATTCAATGGTCTTACAGGTGAGAAATTTGACCAAAAAGTAACAGTAGGTATTATTTACATGCTAAAACTAGGTCACTTAGTTGATGATAAAATGCACGCTAGGTCTATTGGACCATACTCGTTAATTACGCAACAGCCATTGGGAGGTAAAGCTCAGTTTGGTGGACAGCGTTTTGGAGAGATGGAAGTGTGGGCATTAGAGGCATTTGGTGCTTCTCATGTTCTTCGTGAGATTTTGACATTAAAATCTGATGACGTAGTTGGCCGTGCCAAAGCCTATGAGGCAATCGTGAAAGGGGAAAATCTACCTAAGTCAGGAATTCCAGAATCATTCAATGTACTTGTACATGAATTGAGAGGATTGGCTCTTGAGATTACCTTGAAATAATTTATCATTTTCATTTAAAAAAGAAGAAAATGTCTTTTAAGAAAAACAAAAAGTTAAACAGCGACTTCAATAGCATAACCATTAGTTTGGCTTCTCCAGAATCTATTCTGGAAAGCTCTTTTGGTGAAGTTACTCAACCAGAAACTATCAACTATAGAACCTACAAACCAGAAATGGGTGGTTTGTTCTGTGAGCGTACTTTTGGTCCAGTAAAAGACTGGGAATGTCACTGTGGAAAATATAAGCGTATTCGTTACAAAGGTATTATCTGCGACCGTTGTGGTGTGGAAGTTACTGAGAAAAAGGTACGTAGAGAGCGTATGGGTCACATTGAACTTGTGGTTCCAGTAGCTCATATCTGGTATTTCAAAAGTCTTCCAAACAAAATTGGATACCTACTTGGACTTTCGTCTAAGAAACTTGATCAAATTATTTACTACGAGCGATACGTAGTAATTCAGGCTGGTGCTAAAGAAGAAGATGGTATTTCTTACATGGATTACCTTACTGAAGAAGAGTACCTAGATATCGTAGATAAGCTTCCTAGAGAAAATCAAATGCTTCCTGATGATGATCCTCAAAAGTTCATCGCTAAAATGGGTGCAGAAGCTCTAGAAATGTTACTTGGTAGATTAAAACTTGATGAGTTATCTTATCAATTACGTCACCAAGCAGCTACTGATACATCTCAACAAAGAAAAGCAGAAGCTTTAAAAAGATTGAGAATTGTAGAAGCTCTTCGAGATGCTAACACCAGAATTGAAAACCGTCCAGAATGGATGATTATCAAGATGGTTCCAGTAATTCCACCAGAATTACGTCCTCTTGTGCCTTTAGATGGTGGTCGTTTTGCCACATCTGATTTAAATGATCTTTATCGTCGTGTTATTATTCGTAACAACAGACTTAAGAGATTATTAGAAATTAAGGCTCCTGAAGTTATCTTACGTAATGAAAAACGTATGCTTCAAGAAGCAGTAGATTCTCTTTTTGATAACTCAAGAAAAGTTAACGCTGTACGTTCTGATGGAAACCGTGCATTGAAATCTCTTTCAGATATGCTGAAAGGAAAGCAAGGTCGTTTCCGTCAAAACTTATTAGGAAAGCGTGTTGATTACTCTGGTCGTTCTGTAATTGTGGTAGGACCAGAATTAAAACTTCACGAGTGTGGTCTTCCAAAAGGAATGGCTGCTGAGCTTTTCAAACCATTCATTATCCGTAAGCTTATTGAGCGTGGTATAGTGAAAACGGTTAAGTCGGCTAAGAAAATAGTTGATAGAAAAGACGCAGTAGTTTGGGATATTCTTGAAAATGTGTTGAAAGGTCATCCGGTTATGCTTAACCGTGCTCCTACGCTTCACAGATTGGGTATCCAAGCATTCCAACCTAAATTGGTTGAAGGAAAAGCAATTCAACTTCACCCATTAGTTTGTACTGCATTTAACGCCGATTTCGATGGTGACCAAATGGCCGTTCACGTTCCTTTGGGACAAGAAGCTGTTTTGGAAGCCTCTATATTGATGCTTTCTTCTCATAACATTCTTAACCCTGCCAATGGTGCACCTATTACGGTACCATCACAGGATATGGTTTTGGGTCTCTACTATGTAACAAAAGGTAAAAGATCAACTCCAGAAGAGAAGATTGACGGTGAAGGCATGACTTTCTACTCTCCAGAAGAGGTCATTATTGCGATGAATGAAGGCGTAGTATCTAAGCATGCTTACATTAATTGTAAGTTGAATGTTAAGAACGAAGCTGGTGTCATTGAAAGTAAAATCATAGAAACTGTAGCTGGTAGAATTTTATTCAATCAGTTTGTTCCTGAACAAGTAGGTTATATTAACGAACTTCTTACTAAGAAGAAACTTCAAACCATTATTGGTCAAGTTTTCAAAGAAGTAAGTTTTGCGAGAACTGCTGACTTCCTTGATGATATCAAAACATTAGGTTTCCAAACAGCCTTTACTGGTGGTCTATCTATTGGTTTAGGTGATATCATGATTCCTGAAGAGAAGCAAGACCTTATTGTAAATGCTCGTCAAGAAGTAGAAGAAGTTCAAAGCAATTACATGTTCGGTATTATTACGGAGCGTGAGCGTTATAACCAAATCATTGATATTTGGACTCGTGTAAATACAAGACTAAGAGAAACTCTTCTTCAGCAATTAGAAGATAAAGATCAAGGTTTCAACTCGGTTTATATGATGATGCACTCTGGAGCCCGTGGTTCTAAAGAGCAGATCCGTCAGTTAGGTGGTATGCGTGGTT
>JAGDZV010000025.1:0-3226 GCA_049115495.1 Bacteroidia bacterium
ACACCACCGCGGGCTTCAAGTTGAACGGTGTAGCCACGGCTTACCATGGTGTCAGAGCGAACCCAAACATCAGGTAAAGGCCATACGGTTACCATTCTTCTTGTAGAATCAATACAACCGTTAACATCGGTAACGATCAATCTAACATTATAATCACCGTCTTTGCTATAGGTGTAGATCGGGTCAATGCCAGTTTCAGAATCACCATTGTCGTAATCCCAGTTCCAATCAGTAACTGTTCCTACTGAGTTGTCGGTAGGAGTAAAGTCTTCGCCAAAGCAATGGTTGTTTACACCAAATCTTGCTACCGGAAGCTCATAGATCACCACTGTTTTAGTAACCGTATCCCTACAGCCGTTGCTAGAAGTAACATACAAAGTAGGATTGTATGTGCCAGGCTCTTCGTAAGTGTACTCAGGCTCAGACAAAATTGAAATGCCCCACTTATCACCAAAGTCATAAGTATAATCTTGAGCATCAACTGATGCATCAGTAAATGCGCTTAGCTTACCAAAACAAACATCAGGCGTGCTGAAGTCAGCTTCAGGTTTGTTGTAAACTACTAGACCAGTAGTTACCGTATCAGTACATGCTTGATCTGTAGTTATAATAAGGGTAATGTCATAATCACCGTCAAAGGCGTAAAGATGTGTAGGGTTTTCAAAAGAAGCAGTATTGCCATCATCAAAGTTCCAGTTGTAATCAACTAGGCTACCCGTGCTTACACTAGAAGCAGAAGCAAACTCAGAAACTAGACCTTCACAATTGTTTTCAAGTTCAATAGCCGCCATAGGTGCAGGGTTTACCACAACTGTAGCAGATGTAGAACGCACACAGCCCATATCTGATGTAGCTTCTAAGCCAACAACATATGCACCAGCCTGAGGGAACAAATAAGCAGGATGCTCAGAAGATGAAACATCACCTGTACCAAAGTTCCACTCGTAAGAAATAGTACCTGAAGCAATAGTGGTATTATTAGTAAACTCAGTAGAATCATAATCACACTCCGTAGTATTGGCAAAAGCCACTACAGGGTTAGGATGTACAACTATTGTATTGGTAATGGTATCAGAACAACTGTTATCAGAAATGGTAATGAGAGTAACATCATAAGAACCGTTGCCAGCATAAGTGTAACTAGGGTTAATTACTGCCGAAGAATTGCCATCGCCAAAGCTCCAGTTGTGTGCTACAATAGAAGCATTGTATGAGTTATTGGCAAAAGAAACAGCAGTTTCATCACACACATCCTTAGCATCAAAACCTGCAATAGGTTTGGCATAGATCGAAACCGCTTTAGAAACTGAGTCCACACAATTATTGCTAGTAGTGGCAATCAACTGTACATTATAATCATCTGATGAAGCATAGAAGTTAAAAGGAGATACATCAGTTGATGAGTTACCATCATCAAAGCTCCAAACATATGAAGCAGCACCACTAGTGTTGTTAGTAGTAAACATGGTATCACCATAACACACATTAGGAGCACTAAAGTCAACTATTGGCATAGCATAAACGGTAACTGAAGAAGTAGAACTGTCTTGACAACCATTATTAGAAGTTGCAACAAGTTTTACGGTGTAATTACCATCAGACCCATATTGATAGCTAGGTGCAGGATTACCTGTAGAAGCTCCATTGCCAAGGTCCCAAACGTAGGTCATGGTACCGGCAGCAATTTTAGATGTGTTGTTAAACACTACATCATTGCCATCGCAAACATTAGCAGCAGTAAAGCTTACGTCTGGTACAGCAAAAGCATTGATGTTGGTTGAAGCAGAATCTATACAACCATCAGCAGATGTTGCTACCAATTTCACTTCATAATTGCCATTTGCTGAATACGTATGCGTAGGAGCAGTTGTTGAAGAACCAGAGCCATCACCAAAGGTCCAGGCATAAGAGCTAGCACCTGTTGTGTTATTTATTGTAGCCAAATCTTCGCTCAAGCAGATGTCAGCTGTTGTAAAGCTTACACTAGGTAAGGCATTTACGGTAACTGTATTGGTAATATTATCAGTACAACCGTTGGTAGTAGTAACTGTAAGTTCTACATCATAATCACCAGCAGAACCATAGATGATACCAGGTTCAAACTTGTTGCTTGAAGTACCATTCCCAAACACCCATTGATAGTTAGAAGCGCCTGAAGAGCTGTTGGTAAAGTCAGTAGTCTCACCCAAGCAAACTTCAGTAGCACTAAAGCTGGCCGTTGGTAAAGCGTAAACACTTACTTGTTTGTGTATGGTATCACTACAACCATCAGCCGATGTTGCAGTTAAAATAGCAGTATAAGAACCACTACTAGCATATTTATAAGTTGGGTTTTCTTTGGTTGAAGAACCTGAGCTATTACCAAAATCCCAGCTGTAGGTACTTGCATTGGTACTTAGGTTGGTAAATGAAGTAGATAATCCTTCACATACTGCAGTAGCAGAGAAGTTAGGCTGCGCTACACGTTTTACTTGCACGGTGCGCATTACCGAATCTACACAACCTTCGCTACTTGTAGCGGTAAGTTGCACATTATAATAACCTGCATTGGTATAAGTATGGTTAGGCTCCGTAGCAGTAGAACTGTTATTATCACCAAGATCCCATGCATAAGAAAGTGTTCCAGAACTAATGCTTGATTTATTTGTAAAATCAGTTGCTGTGCCTTCACACTCCGTAGTTGTAACAAAGTCAACACTCGGAACAGTGTTTACAGCTACTGTTTTGGTAATAGAACTATTACAACCACCATCTGCTACGATGCTCAGCGTTACTGTGTAAGAACCGCTGTTTTTGTAAACGTTGATAGGGTTTTGTTGGTTAGAAGTTCCTTGATCTCCAAAACTCCAAGCATAGCTTGTTATCTTACCGAAGGCCAGTTCGGTAGTATCGGTAAATAAGGTTTGTTTACCTTGGCAAGCTGCATTGGCAGTGAACCCTGCTTTTGGTTGAGCAAAAATGGCCAACTTCAATACATTACTTGTATCCGGTCCACAACTATTGCCATCAGAATCTAATCTTCTAAACCAATTATTGCCTTGTATAGCACCTGGTTGGTAGCTCATACTTGTTTCACCTGAAATGTCTGTCCAGTTCAGGCTGTCGGTACTTACTTGCCATTGGTAGGTATAACTTCCTACTCCGCCTGTGGTTGAAGCGGTTGGTCTTAGTTTATTTGGTGTAATACCGGCACAAATGGTTGTATCACCGTCAATTGTTCCGGCTA
>JAGDZV010000026.1:0-350 GCA_049115495.1 Bacteroidia bacterium
TATGAATCACCAATAGTTTTTATCTTCTCAATTCCATATTTCTCACAGATGTTATCGAATGCTTTAAAGCAGGTGTTTATCTCGTTTACAAGATCCTTAGCGCTAAGCTTTTCTGCGGTTTGTGTAAACTCTTTAAAGTCGGTAAACAGGATGCTAACTTGATCAAAATGCTGGGCTTCTGATTCCCCCTTTGTTTTTAGTTCTTCAGCTACTTGGGCAGGAAGAATGTTGAGTAATAAATCATCTGAACGGGCCTTTTCCTTTTCTATTATGTTTTTCGATTTTCTAACATACCTAAGCCTTGTGGTTATACCACCTGCAAGTAGAACTAGAAGGACAGCCGAGCCAAA
>JAGDZV010000027.1:0-1822 GCA_049115495.1 Bacteroidia bacterium
GAACTAGAAGGACAGCCGAGCCAAAAAAGATGTTTTTATTTCTCTTTTCTTTCCCAATTTGTTTCTCATATACAAGTTCTTGCTCAAGTTGGGCCTGTATGTTTCCTAAACTGTCTTCAATGCTCTGTTTTCGTAACTCTGATTGAATAAAGTTTGACAATATCCCACTTGTATTTGTAGAGTCTTGGAGCCTTTGCATTATCTCATAATAATAAAGCGATTGTTTATGATTCTCAACGTTTTTATAGGCCTTATATAAACACTCACAACTTGATATTAAGTTTTCTTCTAATTTTTGCTTTCTTAAAGCATAGTATGCTTTTTCGCAATATTCTATAGCTTTTTTATAATCACCAAGTTCTAAATAACAACTACCATAAGCATAATTACCAGTTGACTCCACAATTTGTATTCCAAGACTCTTAAAGTAAGGAATTACAATATTATATAAATCTAGGGCTTTTTTTGGTTGACCAGATTGAACATAATAATCTCCTTCTACACCAAGAGAAATGTGATATTTAATACTGTCGGTATGTTTAAAGTTATCATTCTTTAAAATTTCTAATAGTTTTTTAGCTTCATCGAGCTTTTTGAGTTTTGTGTATTCATGAAATTGAAGCTCACGGACACTTCGAATGGCAAGTGGATTCCCAGACTTTAGGGCAAGATCTGTAGCTTTTTTATAAAACTTATCTGCTAATTTTCGCTCATTCAATTTGTCACAAATGGCAGCAAGTTGAGTGGCACTTTTACTGGCATTACCATAGTATCCAATTTCAGTCTGGAATTGCAATGCCTTCTGGTATGAAAGAAATGCATTAGTTAGATTACCGGTCCTATAGTAATAAATACCCAGTAAATTATAGGTGTTACACAAGCCTTCTTTTAGGTTTAACTTCTTATATATTTTTTCACATTGATTAAGCCTAGACACAACACTATCGGGATTTTGCATCTGCATTTCCAGGGAACTTATAGATTTTAGAATTCCAGCCTTTACCCTAGGAGCATTTATTCTCCTTATGTTTTCAAGCGCTAACTTTTCAAAATAGTATGAAGAATCAAATTTAGTTTCTGCTAAAAAGCAATGTGCCATTACGAATGCCCCAATTGAAATTCCAAAATAATCATAATTTGCAGTTGCCTTATTTATAATGTTGCCCGACAATATTTTGAGCGAATCTGTACCTGGCACAAGTTTGGATGACCTGTAAGCACGAAAAAAAGCAAAATACCTAACGCTGTCGTCTAAATTGGTGTTTAGGTATTGTCTCCACAAAGAATCATGTTCATTATTTCCAAAATTAGGCTGAGTGAAAAGCAATAAGGCGGTCACAATTAATAGCCACTTCTTATTCTTACCAGACCAACTTCTATCCTTCATAACCATTTACATTTTTGCTCACAAAATACGTTTTCATCATACCTTTGCCCTTAATCTCAAGTTCTTCTCTTGCTTCAAAGGTGAATTCAACAGATTCCGGATCATGTTCGGAATGACGTAAAATTTGATAAGTTGCTTCACTAATGTTCACTTTACCTACTTCTCCATGACTTTCCATTCGGCTGGCTGTGTTTACGGTATCTCCCCATATGTCGTATTGGAATTTTTTGACGCCTACTATGCCGGCTACAACTGGACCGGTGTGAATTCCCGCTCTCATTTCGAACTTCTGCGTTTTCATGAAATCTTGCATCTTTAATGCTGCTTGTACAATGTCCCGCGTCTCATGTCCAACGTCTGATGTCGACTTTGGACCTTTTACATCAGACTTTAGACCAATGGCAGCCATGTATGAATCACCAATAGTTTTTATCT
>JAGDZV010000028.1:0-4938 GCA_049115495.1 Bacteroidia bacterium
TACCTACCAGGCCATAAGAGATCCCAACGATAATGATAGGCTTTTGCTAAATATCCGCAAAGAGTCACCATGTGATGAAGACTGCATAATTTCTTTACGCATACTAGACAACAACTACGATTTTGAAGATATAGATGGTTTTAATGGACTAATTTATAGTAGAGGAGTAAATGATCAGCAGGTAATGCTAAAAGCTACAATGAGCGATGGAGCAGCCTGTGTACCTGTATTGGTAGATTTTTCAAATTTTTGTTTATCCATTTCTACATTAGACAACTGTGTTAGCATAGGTAATTTTTCCATTCCAGAGCCAGGTACACCAGATGTGCCAAGTACCATATTTTTTCCTAACCTTACGGTTAGCGAAACGGGAGTTAGCCTAGGCAGCGGCACTACGGGCAAGGGCGTTTTTAGTGATCAAGGTTTAGGAACGGTAGATATTCCCTTGCACAGAGGACGAGACTACAGTTTGCCTTATAGTTTTACAAGCCCATCTTCACCAGGGTATTTAGAAGATCTTAAGAGCAGGTTAGATGACTTGGGTTATTCTAATGTAACAGCATCATATACCCCATGCAATAACGATTGCGATTGTGGCGATGCATCTGTAACGATTTGTACCGATACAGATACTGAAATGCTTTGTGGGTTATCAGACTTTTTCAAACAAGTTTTAGTAGATAGAGATCCTTATTTTTCGTCAGGAGAAGGTTCTGTTGATTTTACTCAGCAAAACTGTTCAACTCAAACACAATCTAATTTAAATCAAAGCGGTACATCAAGTATAGTTACAAATACACCAACGTGTGATGAAAAGATTATACACTTAAAGACAGTTTTAGATTTTAATACAGCATGTGATCAATATGAATGTCCGAGTACTGGGACCCCCTATACAAAACTCATACACGACAACAATTATAATGCTAGCGGTTATTACAACTTGTCGTTACAGAAAGTTGCGTGCGATGATTGCGAGATACAATTATGGACCGATATAGAAGATAATAATGGAAACAGTTTAGACTATGATGATATTGTAAGTGTAGTTGCTGTAGAATCAGATCCTGATCATATTATGGGCAATGCATCTTATGCCTTTAAAATAGAGGTAACCGTAGATGCCACAAAGAATTACAATGCTAATGAAGCTAATAATAAATATTATATATATGGGACAAGCTGTTACTTAATAAGTAATTGCTTTACCGATAAGGTGGTTTGTAACCCTGGCGCATTTAGAGAAATAGCCATAGATGGGCCATGTGAAAATGTAGAACGCATAAGAAGAGCCGAAGCAGAATACCATTATAATGAGTATTTAAAACAACTAGAGAGAGATTTTAGAGCTTCATATATAAATGAGTGTTTGCTAAGTAATACAAGCGAGGAGCTACTGGCCGAAGTACCAGAAAAAGTAGGCCATTACACCTTGTATAATTACGATAGGTCGGGTAATTTATTAAGCACTGTACCACCAGAAGGGGTTGAGCCATTAAGTGATGTATCAACCGCAGCAGTTCAAGACTATAGAGAAGGCACTACCAGTACCGCAGTTTATCCAGCGCACCGCATGCTCACTTCTTACGAGTACAATAGCTATGGCGGCGTAATAAGTACCCAAACCCCTGATGGCGGTTTATCTACCTTCTATTATGATGTATTGGGCAGAATAGTACTAAGCCAAAACGATAAGCAGAAATTAGAAGTAGTAGACCCCAACTGGCAAGATTATTCATACACAAGGTATGATGATCTAGGAAGGGTTTTAGAAGCAGGAGAGCTAAATGTAGATGTAACCCCAGGCAGTGGATTTGAAGTAAGTAAAGGTGACTTTATATCGGACGTTGATTTTACCACAGTATATACAGGTTCATCAAAATCTCAAGTAACCCAAACGGTTTATGATCAGGGCTTTGATGCTACCATATCAAGACTTGATGATGAGTATACAGAGAATGCCATACCATGGAAACAAGATAACCTACGCAATAGGGTATCTTATATCATGACCAAAAAAGATGGTGTGCCTACCTTAGCCAGTCATCACCATGCCACCTATTATTCTTACGATATATTGGGTAATGTAAAAAGTGTTGTACATGAAGAGCCAAAGCTAGCGGCCATAGGTCAAGAGTTTAAGAAAATAGACTACCATTTTGATTTGGTGAGCGGCAATATAAACGAAGTATGGTACCAGCACAACAAAGCCGATAGGTTTTACCATAAATACAGTTATGATGCAGACAATAGGTTAATAAGTGCCAGTACCAGTTCAGATCATGAAATTTGGCGCCAAGATGTAAGCTACGAATACTATAGGCATGGCCCTTTGGCAAGGGTAGCACTAGGCCATGACAAAATACAAGGTTTAGATTATGCCTACACCTTACACGGCTGGATTAAAGCACTAAACGGTAATGTATTAGATCCAGCCCATGATATTGGCCGTGATGGTAGCAATACAGGAACAGCCGCTTTAGATGAAAACAAGCAATTTGCCAGAGATGCTTTTGGTTTTGTATTAGGCTATTATTATGATGCTGATAATAGCGTTTATGACTTTACGCCTACTTACAAAACAAGTGGGACAACCAATAACATAAAACCAATAGCCACACCTACAGCCCTTGGCAGTGCGGTTCAGTTGTTTACCTCGTTATTTAATGGTAACATAGGTTATCAGTCTATAGCCAATAGGCAGCTTATGTCATCTACTACCGATGTTTACAATTACTATTACAAATATGATCAGCTCAATAGGCTAAAAGCATTTGATCTGATTAAGGGTATAGTAGCTGACCCAACCCCAGCCAATGGATATTTTTGGACCGGCACTACTTCAAATGAGTACAAAACGGCCTACACTTACGATGCTAATGGAAATATTGAGACATTAAGTAGAAATGGAAACAATTCTTCAGGATGGTCTATGGACCTCTTAACCTACCATTACCCATTAGATAATAACTCAAATAAAACATCAAACCGACTACAAAGGGTAGATGATAGCCAAACCGATGAGAGTAGGTACGAAAACGACTTTGAAGACATGGCCAACAACTATGCCTACGATGCCATAGGTAATTTAGTTCAAGATCCAGAAGAAGAGATTGCCAGCATAGAGTGGAATGTACAAGGCAAAGTAGATGCAGTTAAAAGAATATCAGGCAGCAGCAAATCAGACCTATATTTTGAGTACGATGCTATGGGCAATAGGGTGCTAAAAACCGTAAGCAATACTGGAATAGAGTTTTTAAAAGACAACACCTTTTATGTGAGAGATGCCACGGGCAATGTATTGGCTACCTACTCATACCAAACCGATATTGACGAAGCATCGCCAGTATATTTTGATGCAGTATTTGACCTGCTTGATAGTGAAGTAGGCCGTGCAAGCTTTAAAAACTTTATAGAAACACATTATTGGAGCAATGCCAATTATGCCAATAATTTAATACAAAACATAGCAGCGGTAGATGTAAATTATTTGGTGAGCAATGAGTTTACGCTCAACGAATTGTTTAATCTTAATGCCAGTTATTTATCTAACACCATATCGGCATACGATTACAATAATTTAATAGGCTTATTCCTTACCTATGAGAAACTGTATTTTGTAGAAACACTCATAGATTTTGATGCCACAACCATACTTACCGCACTGCTGGTAAACCATAGAGCCGATATTTTAAACAATATGGAGCTCAATAGCAGTATTGCCGAAATAGATGCCATGCACCTAGCGCTGTTTCCAGGTAGCCCACCAAAAACAACCACACAAAAAATAGCTGATCTAATGACTGTAAGCTCAAGTGCATTAGTAGCACAAATGGCCAATCATAAAATAGCGGTATCATTAGCCGTAAGCCAATTAGATATAAGTGATCTCAACTTTGAGTTTACTACCAACATAATGCCTACAACACTATTTGCCGATGCACTAAACATATCAGGCACAGCTACTACCAACCAAAATACAATAGTAAACAACGATGCCAGCTATGGGCGTAGCATTCTTTTAGGAGTAAACACGTATGCAACAGTATTAAACGAGCTAAAGAGTACCTATAGCACTAGGCTAATAGATGCTATAGTAGATGAGTACTTTGTAGAGATAGGCAATGGTTTTGATGGCATAAACGACTTTACCATTGACGATGTATTTACCCATATAGAAACCCAATACGGAACCACCACCAAACAAAATATTATAGATGGCTTGGGCGGCTCAGAGCTAGACCTAGTGAGAACCTACACCTTAGAGGAGTATAACCTATATGGCAGCTCACGTATAGGGGTTAAAAAACACAAAGAGATCATTTACCAAGAATCTTTTAAAGGCACTGTAGGTTCTGATTATTGGAACCCAACAGTAAATACCCAAAATGTATTAACCCAAGCCCAAATAGAAACCACCAGCTACCACCAGCAAGCGGGTACCAAGCGCTATGAGTTGAGCAACCACTTGGGCAATGTATATGCGGTAGTAACTGATAGAAAGTTAGGCGTAGATACCGATGCTGATGATATAATAGACTACTACGATGCTGATGTAGTAAACGCCAACGATTACTATCCGTTTGGAATGTTAATGCCAGGGCGTAGCTACACCAATACCAATATAGAAAGCGTGGTAAACACCACACCAAGTGTAGTAGAAAACGAGTTGCACAACCACCATTTTGAAAACGGCGTACATTATTACTCATCGCCAAATGGCGCATCGGTAAGCCATGATGCCGCAAACGACCGCATGGTGGTGCTTACCTACGAGCAGAGCGATGCAGTTTACAGAAACTACCCAACCACGCCGGGTAAGGAGTATAGATTTTATGTAGACGTAGACCCAGGCACCTGCCAAGACTTAATAATTAAAGTTCAAAATGTACCTGTAAGCTTAATAGAGCAAAGAAGCGGCACATTGGGCACCCATGT
>JAGDZV010000006.1:0-119445 GCA_049115495.1 Bacteroidia bacterium
GATTAAAGGGGTTTTTTTATGCCATCTTTTCAACGGAAATAGGAGTTTCTATATGTAATTATCCAATAGTAGAAATAACCAGAGCATTTTAGGATATTAATTGTGATTTAATTGGATAGTAAATAAAAAGCCGCCATCGGGGGATTGACGGCGGCTTTTACACAGGAAAAAAATGGTGTGGATACTATAGAAATAGTATTGTCTTAGTCTACATTGTCGTGCAAAAAGCGATTGTTATTTCTAATCTCTGGTCGCTTTTCATCATCGGTATTCAGCGTTAATCTTGAAATATTGTTCGTGGATGAATGGTCTATACTTTCAAGTGTTCTTGCTCTACGAATGTACGCTGGAGTGGATTCTAGCTCCATCAAATTCAATTCTTTTCTATCAGACTGCACTTGGGAACCATCTCTTCCAACGCCAAGCCCAACACGTACTTCATCAGGACGAGTATTTACTTGAGGTGTTGGCTCTTCAATAGCACTGTCAATCTCAAAGGGAAGACTGGCTGTGTCATCCAAAGTATGTATTATTTTGGTGTCATTGTCAATTTCAATTGAAACATCTTTTGGCTCAACTGGTGCATGTGCTGTTTCTTCTATTTCAAAAGGAAGTTCTTTTCTTTCTTTTTCTTCTTGGGTTTCAAAAGCTGTAGCAATTATGGTAACCGAAATGGCATCTCCAAGCGTTTCATCCCGAGAACAACCAAAGATAAGGTCTGCATCATCCCCTGCTTCATCTCTAATATGATCGGTAATTTCAGAGGTTTCGTCCATAGTGATCTCCTTTTTGCCAGAAGCTATGTTGAGCAAAATCTTTTTAGCACCTTTAATATCGTTATCAGCAAGTAATGGGCTTAGTAAGGCTTGCTTTGCAGCTGACAGCGCTCTGTCGTCTCCATCGGCTATTGCAGTACCCATAAGTGCAACACCACTGTTTTCCATGGTGCTCTTAACATCCATAAAGTCAACGTTGATGTAACCTTCAAAAGTGATAATTTCAGCAATACTTTTAGCTGCAGTGGCTAAAATGTTATCAGCATGTTCAAATGCATTGGTTAATGAAAGATTGCCGTACATTTCTCTTAGTTTATCGTTGTTTATAACTAAAAGACTGTCAACACTTTCTTTCATTTTAGCAATGCCTTCTTCGGCATGAGCTCTACGTCGTTTACCTTCAAACTTAAACGGTGTAGTAACAATTCCAACAGTTAGTATTCCAAGCTCTTTTGCTGTTTTTGCAATTATTGGAGCAGCACCTGTACCAGTACCACCACCCATACCGGCGGTAATAAATATCATCTTTGTACTTTCCGCTAAATCGGCAGCAAGTTCATCAATGTTTTCTAAGGCGGCTTTTTTACCTTTTTCGGGATCGGCGCCTGCACCTAATCCTTCCGTTAAATTCTCACCAATTTGATATTTATTCGGTATTTCACTGCCTTCAAGAGCTTGTTTATCAGTATTGGCAATAAAGAAGTCTACGCCTTCGATACCCTGATTATACATATGGTTAACAGCGTTACCACCGCCACCTCCAACACCAATCACCTTAATAATGTGATTTTTCTTTTCGGGGAATGTAAATTTTAGATCTGTAGTCATTATTCAAAATCTTCAATATCGTCTTTAAGCCATTTCTTAAACTTTCCAAAAATGTTAGATGTACCTAAAGCTGCCATTTTTGATCCAGCTTTTGGTTTTTCACTTTCTGCTTGTTTGTTACCACCTGCGCTAAGCTTTTGATCAAAAGCATTTACAACCAAGCCCAAGCCTGTAGCGTAGATAGGAGAGTTAACTTTTTCAGTTAAACTGGTGCCTAAGTGCTCACCAGGTGTGCCAACTCGAGTGTCTAAAGTAGTAATGTATTCTACTAAGTGGGTAATATTTTTAAGCATTGAGCCACCGCCTGTAAGTACTATTCCTCCTATTAATTTGTCAGAATATTGAGAGCTCTTGATTTCATAATGAACGTGCTCAAAGATTTCTTCAACTCTGGCTTGGATTATATGGGCTAAGTTCCTTCTAGATATTTCTCTGGGTTCTCTTCCTTTTAAGCCAGGGATAGATATGATCTCGTTAATCTTGGCATCTTCTGCCCAAGCATTTCCAAATTGTACTTTAAGGGCTTCAGCTTGTTTTTGCATTACGGTACAACCTTGCTTAATATCTTCGGTTATAATGTTTCCACCCAAAGGAATTACAGCAGTGTGTCTTATAATACCGTCTTGAAAAATAGCGATATCAGTAGTACCACCACCAATATCAACTAAAGCTACACCAGCTTCTTTTTCATCGTCGCTAAGAACAGCAGCGCTAGAAGCAATTGGCTCTAAAGTAATCCCCACTACTTCAAGGCCAGCTTTTTCTACGCAACGATAAATGTTTTTTGCGGCTGTTATTTGGCCGGTAATTATGTGGAAATTTCCTTCTAGCTTAATGCCAGACATACCAACAGGATCTTTAATGCCAAAGTCACCATCAACCGTATATTCTTGCGGAATAATGTGAATGATTTTTTCTCCTGGCTGCATGGCCACGTTGTGCATGTCTTCCAGAATACGATCAATATCTGAGTTTGAAATTTCAGATTCTGCATCTCGCCTAACAATACTTCCCCTGTGTTGATGGCTATTGATGTGCTGGCCTGCAATGCCAACATGTACATGTGTGATTTCTACATTAGATGCTCTTGAAGCCTCGTCAACGGCTTTTCTAATGCTTTGCACGGTTTTGTCAATATTGGTAACAACACCTCTCACCACACCGTCAGAAGGGCTTTTGCCAACACCAAGAATGTCTATTTTACCATAGGAGTTTTTTTCTCCCACAATAGCACAGATCTTGGTAGTACCAATATCTAAACCAACTATAATTCCTGTATTATCCATGTTATTTTTTTGCTACTATTTGATTTCTAAATTTCAAGTTAATGGTCTTGTAAGAATTCCACCCCTTAACTGTCAACACTTTGGTGTAAAACTGATATAGGTTATCGAACTTGCTCTCAAGGTTTTGAGCATCTCCGAGAATAATGTCATGCCTTTCTTCTGACTTTGTAATGAGTTTAATGTCGCCATTTTCTGCAACATAAAGCTGGCCAGAAAGTGCCTTAAAAAAATCATTTTCTTCTAAGTATGAAGCAATTTGATGAAGATCTTTCAATACTTTGGTTGAAAGGCTATCGGTGGGATATACCTCTTCAATAATGTTGCCCGTAGCAACAATTACCTTTGCAGCCTTGTGCGCTGAAAGGGGGAATTTTCTGCCATCGGTACTTACATAGTAACTTGAGCCTTTTTTGTTTATAACCCTAAATAGAGGGACTTCTTGTTCTATTTCAATAAATAATTCGCCTTTTACATTGGTATAAGTTTTTGAGAACTTGATAAACGGAGAACTGGTTAACAAAGAATCAACTTCACTTACTTTTAAGTCTGATTTTTCTTGATCTATTAATGAAGGTGCGTAGAAGTTGTTAAGTCGATCATTTACTTCAATTTTATTTACGAAAGAGCCTTTTTCAGTTTCTTTTATCTCAATCTTAACATCAGAAATTTCAGCGCTTTTCACTTTTTTACTTCCGTACGAAGCGCTTAGTAAAAGAAGCACTGCCCCAAATACCCAGAAAAACCTATTAATAACCGTTCTTTTATTCATTAGAATCAGCATTTAATAGGTTAGCAAGTGGTTTCACAAGTTTATCAATGTTACCAGCACCAAGGGTTAAAAGAACCTTTGGCTTATTATGAGCGATGAACTCAAGAGTCTCATTGTGATTCAGAATCTTAGTTTCTTTGTTCGGACAAATCATATCACTGCTTACACCACTAATTGGTAGTTCTCTTGCAGGATATATTGGCATTATCACCAATTCATCCGCTTGACTTAGCGCTTCTTTAAAACCAATCGCAAAATCTCTAGTACGCGTAAATAAATGCGGTTGAAACACTACAGTTATCTTATCGTTTGGCCAAAGCATTTTAGCCGTAGTAATTGCCGCTGTTATTTCAGTTGGGTGGTGTGCATAGTCATCAATGTAAATATGACTACCATTATTCACAATGGTTTCAAATCGACGCTTAATGCCTTTGAAACTTGAAATGCTCATTGAAATATCAGACAAGTTGGAACAAGCCAGTGAGGCAGAAATTGCTGCAGTTGCATTTAAGATGTTATGATTACCAGGAAGGCCATTGCGAACTTGCTCTAAACCGAAAGTTTTCAAATCAAAATGAAAAGCTCCATTTTCTACTTTTATGTTTTGTGCCTTAATATCAGTATTAGTTCCGTAGTACCTTACTTCAATATCATCGCGAATTTTAAATTGGTCTTTTAAGCTCTCATGTATAAAGAGCTTTCCTCCTTCAACAGTACAATTGGCAAAATCGTTATAGGCTTGCTTCAAGTTTTCATAAGTACCGTAAATATCTAAATGATCGGCTTCGCAAGATGTTATAATGCTTATGCTCGGTTTAAGTCTTAAAAATGATCTGTCAAACTCGTCAGCTTCAACCACCACAATAGATTCTTGGTTTTCATTGTGGCTAACGTAATTGGTATTGTAATTACTTGAAATACCACCTAAGAAGGCAGCTGAGCTAATATTGTTGCTTTTAAGAATATGTGCTAAGTAAGAAGTTGTACTTGTTTTGCCATGGGTTCCGGCAACAGCTATGGTAAAGTGGTTTTCTGTAACAATTGCAAGTGCTTCTGAGCGCTTTAAAATTTGGAAATTATTCTTCTTAAAGTAATTTAAAATTTCAGAATCAGAAGGAATTGCAGGAGTGTAGACCACTAAAAGATTATCTTTTGCTCCCAAGGCCCAATTAGGCAGTGAGCTGATATCATCATCAAATGAAATCTCGAACCCTTCTTCTTTAAGTTTTGATGTTAGTTCCGTTTCTGTTTTGTCGTACCCTGAAACTACATTTCCCTTTGAGTAAAAAAATCGAGCTAAGGCACTCATTCCAATGCCACCAATGCCTACAAAGTATAAATGCGATATGTTCTTAAGGTTGATCACTTGACTAACTCAAAAATTTGTTTTGCAATTTCATCAGCAGCATTTGGTTTTGCTAGTTCAGCTGCTTTATGGCTCATTTGTGCTAGTTTATCATTCTCCTTAACTAACTCCAGCGATCTAGGAATTAGCGCAACTTCAGCTTTGGCATCTTCAATTAATTCTGCTGCTCCGTTTTCAGCCAAAACTTGAGCGTTTTTAGTTTGATGGTCTTCGGCCACATTAGGTGAAGGAACTAAAACTGATGGTTTATTTAAAAAAGTAAGCTCACTAATTGAAAGCGCACCTGCCCTTGAAATTACAAGGTCAGCGCTTCCGTAGGCTACGTCCATGTCGTTAATAAAATCGGTTAATTGAATTTGAGGAGGAAGCTTATTGCCAATTCTTTCTTTTAAACCATCTAAATATATTTTGCCACATTGCCAAAGCATTTGAACGCCAGAGTTAATGAGTAAATCTAGGTTCTTTTCAATAGCATTATTAATTGTGCGTGCGCCTAAGCTTCCCCCAATAACAAGTATTACAGGTTTTTTCGGAGCGAAGCCAAGTTGTTCTGCGGCACTCTCTTTACTTAGTTTTTTAATATTTGATCTGATAGGGTTACCCGTTTCTACCAGTTTGTTTTTTTCAAAGTATTTCTCCATGCCTGGAAAAGCAACACAAATTTTCTTTGCTTTTGAAGCGAGTAGCTTATTTGTAACTCCAGGGTAGCTATTTTGCTCTTGAAGCAAGGTAGGAACACCTTTTCTTCCGGCAGCAAACAATAAAGCTCCACTGGCATAACCTCCAACACCTACGGCAATCTGTGGCTTGAATTTGCGAACTATGCCAAAAGATTTTAGTAGACTAGAAATAAGCTTAAACGGTAAATTTAAATTTCGGAGCATTTGGCCGCGATAGAACCCTGAAATCCAAAGTCCTTTGATATCGAAACCATATTGGGGTACCTTATCCATTTCAATTTTGCCTTTTGCCCCAACAAAAAGCACTTCAGAATTTGGGCTTAGTTCTTTAACCCGTTGAGCAATAGCAATAGCTGGGAAAAGGTGGCCACCGGTACCTCCTCCGCTAATTACCATTTTAATGGTAGGATATGTTTTTAAATTACCCACTATTTTGCTTTTTCAATTTCTGATTCAGAATGTGCGCTAACGCTTAGAATAACCCCTAGTGCAAAGCAGGTAAAAAGGGTAGAAGTACCACCCATGCTCACTAAGGGTAAGGGTAAACCTGTATTTGGAAATAGGTGAACCGCAACTCCCATATTTAAAAATGCCTGTACAACTAGACTTATTGTAAGCCCAACAGCTAGCAAAGCCCCAAAAGAATTTGGTGTTTTTATTAAAATTCTAATACTTCTATGTAATAGTAATAGATAAAGGAAAATGATTACGAAACCACCCAAAAAACCGTATTCTTCTACAATAATGGCGTAGATAAAGTCGGCATATGGATTTGGCAGAAAGTTTCGTTGAACGCTGTTTCCAGGTCCAGCACCAAAAATTCCGCCTTTAGCAATTGCAATTTTAGCTTGTTGATTTTGGAAAGAACCTTCGCCACCACTGAAGTAGTCGGCGAATCGTGATTGCCATGTTGACCAACGAAGAAATTCCCAATCGAAAATTTGTGCAATAGCTACCAAAAATGCCAAACCAACAATGGATGCGAGTAGGACCAAACCTATATGTTTCAACTTGGCGCCACCCACAAAAAGGAGCACAATACTTGTTAGTAATAAGGTAGCGGCGGTTGAGAAATCACTAGGTGCTATTATTAGGCAAATGGCAAGAATAGGGACCATAAGGGGCAAAAAGCCCTTTTTGAAATCATCTATAATTTCTTGCTTTTTAGCAATTGTTCTTGCCAAAAACATAATCAATCCAAGCTTTGCTATATCTGAAGTTTGAATGGTAAGTCCAGTGCCGGGTAAAGGTAGCCAGCGTTTGGCATCGTTTACTTCAATTCCTACGGCATAGGTTAGCAGCATTAATAAGAAAGCTACTGGAAGCAGTACTTTAGAAAAACCCGAATAGAACTTGAAATTGATGTTGTGCGCAAAGTAGATTACTATAAAACCAAAACCCATAACCACAAGGTGCTTGAGTATATAGTACTCCGTATTTCCGCCTTTGGTATAGTAACCTAAAGACTTGGTACTTGAGTATATAGCCAAAACACTAATAAGCGATAGGAACATTATAATGCCCCAGATTACATTATCACCTTTGATTCTATTGAGTAACCAATTCAACTAATTTCGATATTTAAAGGCTTAGAACCGCTCTTTTAAACTGATCACCACGGTCGGCATAATTTTCAAAAAGATCAAAACTTGCACAAGCCGGTGCCAAAAGCACATTATCTTCTTTATCGGAAAGCTTATATGCTATCTCAACTGCTTCGTTTACATCAGCCGTTTCAAATATTTGAGGTACAACATCTTTAAATGCTTCAACAATTTTTTCATTTTCAACGCCTAAGCAAACTATTGCTTTCACTTTTTCACGGGCAAGCTCAATAAGGTCTGAATAATCATTTCCTTTATCAACGCCACCAGCAATCCATACGGTAGGGCTATCCATGCTTTCAAGGGCATACCAAGCCGCGTTTACGTTTGTTGCTTTTGAATCGTTGATGTAATCAACACCACGAATTTTGGCAACATGTTCAAGGCGGTGCTCAATGTTTTTGTAATTGGCAAGGCTCTCTCTAATTACGTCTTTTTTAACGTTAAGCGCCTTTGCAACTATGGCTGCTGCCATGCTATTGTAGCGATTATGCTTGCCTTTAATAAGCATGTCGTCTACTGAAAATTTTACGAAATCTTCGTCAAGATTCACGTTCATGTCTTGGTTGTTCATAAATGCTCCTTTATCTAATTCTTTGTTATATGAAAATGGAATAAGTTCTGGATTCGAATCAATCTCGTTGATGTGCTTCATAATGTGCTCATCATCAAAATTGTAAATGAATTTATCTGGCGAAACCTGTCTATTGCTAATTTTAAGCTTGGCTCTTATGTAGCTTTCAAAACTTTCGTAGCGATCTAAGTGATCTGGCGAAATATTGAGTAAAACCGATAAGTGCAGCTTTAGATGCTCTATATCATCTAATTGAAAACTGCTTATCTCAAGTACATAGTACTCGCTCTGGTTATTATCAAGCGCAACTTCTCTGGCGAAGCTGTTCCCAATATTGCCCGCTACTTTTACCTTAAAACCAGCCTGTTTTAAAACATGGTAGGTAAGGTTGGTTGTGGTTGTTTTACCGTTGGTCCCTGTAATGCCTACCAGCTTTGCGTTGGTAAATTGAGATGCAAATTCAATTTCTGAAACCACTTTAGCACCATTGGCAACTGCTTTTTGAATGAGTGGAATTTTAGTTGGAATTCCTGGGCTTTTGATGATTAAATCAGCCGAATGGATTTTTTCTTCGCTGTGCTGTAAATCTTCAAAAGCAATGCTTTCTGCAATAAGCTCTTTTTTGTACTCATCTTTGATCTTACATCTATCACTTAAGAATGGATTTAATCCATGCTTTTGTGCAAGTATGGCTGCGCCAACTCCGCTCTCGCCGCCGCCGAGTACAACTACATTTTTATATGTTAGGTAAGGGTTCAGCTTATCTCAGTTTTAAGGTGATTAAAGTGATTAATGCTAGAAATATGGTTACAACCCAAAATCTGATTACGATCTTAGGTTCTGGGTAATCTTTCTTTTGATAATGATGGTGAAGAGGAGCCATTTTGAAAACACGGCGGCCTTCTCCAAATTTTTTCTTGGTGTATTTGAAATAGCCCACTTGAATCATTACTGAAAGGTTTTCGACCAAGAAAACACCACACAACACCGGAATGAGTAATTCTTTTCTGGTGATAATGGCTAATACGGCTATTATACCACCTAGCATAAGACTTCCTGTATCGCCCATAAATACTTGAGCAGGGTAGGTGTTGTACCATAAAAAACCCACTATAGCACCAATCATGGCTGCGGTGAATATGGTGAGCTCGCCCATGTGCGGCATATACATTACATTGAGGTAATCGGCAAAGAAGAAGTTACCACTTACATATACCAAAATGGTAAGCGTGGCAATCATTATTGCAGAAGTACCACCGGCCAATCCATCAAGACCATCGGTAATGTTTGCGCCATTTGATACCGCCGTGATGATGATAATGACAATGGGAATAAAGAAAATCCAAACCCATTGCCATGCATCATCGGTAATCCATGATACTAGTACTGAATAATCAAATTCATTGCCTTTAAAAAATGGTGTAGTTGTTACCATTGATTTGTAACTCACCAAATAAAAAGACTCATCTTCACGTTCAATTTTTTCAGTTTCTACGACGTTTTCAAACTGTTCAAGTAGATGTTCTTCACCAAAAGAAACTTTCTCTTGTATTACAACATCGTTATTTAAGTAGAGCGTAAGGCCAACTATTAATCCGAGTCCTACCTGACCTAAAATCTTGAATTTTCCTCTTAGCCCTTCTTTATTTTTTCTAAAAACCTTGATGTAATCATCTAAAAAACCTATAGCTCCAAGCCATACTGTAGCGGTAACTAAAAGTATTATATAAACATTGAATTTGGCTAGCAAAAGGGTTGGTATAAGAATACCCGCAATCATCATAACCCCACCCATAGTTGGGGTGCCTTTCTTTTGCATTTGCCCTTCTAAGCCAAGGTCTCTTATGGTTTCACCAATCTGCTTTTTCTGAAGGAAATAAATGATCTGTTTACCAAAAATTAGGGTAATAGTAAGCGAAAGCAAGAAGGCCAAAGCTGCCCTAAACGATATGTATTGGAATACACTCGCGCCGGTTAGCTGAAACTGCTCTTCTAAGTAATGGAAAAAATAATACAGCATAGTTTAGTTGGTTTTGGCAATTAAAAATTCTTGCAGTATCGCTTTGTCGTCAAATGGGTGTTTTACGCCTTTTATGTCTTGGTATTTCTCATGACCTTTTCCTGCTACCAAAATCAAATCCCCTTCTTGCGCTAATGAGCAAGCTGTTTTAATGGCATTCTTACGGTCAGTTATAGTTAGTACATTAAGTTTTTTATGAATTGGAACACCTACTTCCATTTCGTCTAATATAGTTTCAGGTGCCTCATTTCTGGGGTTATCGCTGGTGAGAATTACCCTTTCAGAGAGTTCGCAGGCTATTTGTGCCATTTTTGGTCGCTTTGCCTTATCTCTATTTCCACCGCAGCCAACAACAGTTATAATGTTGCCACCTGTTGAGTTCATTGACTTAATTGCTCTAAGTACATTCTCAAGCGCATCGGGTGTATGAGCGTAATCAACAACACCTACTTGGTTTTTTCTATTCTTTATCCAATCTAGTCTTCCTTCAGCACCTTTTGACTTGCTTATTGCAAGCAAAGCCTCACTTTCGTCAATACCCATCTCAATCATGCTGCCATAAACCGCAGTAAGGTTATAAGCATTAAATGTTCCTGAAATGGGAGTGTAAACTTCACTTCCATTAATTTCAAGCAACATGCTTGTGAAATCTTGCTCAAGAATCTTGGTTTTGAAATCGGCTAAACTTCTCAGTGAATAGGTCTTCTTTCTCGCTTTTGTGTTTTGAAGCATTACACGGCCATTCTTGTCATCAATATTGGTAAGTGTAAAAGCGTCATCTTTCAATTGGTCGAAAAGGGCTTTTTTAGCTTTGATGTAATTATCAAAAGTGCCGTGATAATCCAAATGGTCATGGCTTATGTTGGTGAAGATGGCACCATCAAAATCAACTCCTGCAATTCGATTTTGGTGTATGGCATGAGAGCTCGCTTCCATAAATACGTAATCGCAACCTTTTTCAACCATATGGCTAAAAAGCGCTTGAAGCGATACCGAATCAGGCGTTGTATGGGTGGCTGGTACCACTTCATTACCTATTTCATTTTGTACTGTGCTTATTAAACCACATTTAAAACCTAGGTGAGTAAATGTGTTTTTGAGAACGGTGGCTACCGACGTTTTGCCATTTGTGCCAGTTACACCAATTACCTTCATTTCTCTTGAAGGATGATTGTAAAAAGCTGAAGCCAAATGACCTAGGCATAGGGAAGCGTCAATGCATTGTATATATAAAATCCCAATGCGGTGAATTTCAGGAAGGTCCTGACAAAGAATGGCCGTTGCACCTAAATGAATAGCCTTCTCAATAAATCTATGCCCATCTACCTGAGTACCTTTTAGTGCAGCAAAAATATAATTAGGTTTTACCTGTCTAGAATCTAGGGTAATTCCTTCAATATCAATATTGCTGTTCCCAAGCATTTTGGTTATATACTGTTTGGGTAATATGTTGCTTAGATTTTTCAATTCAGGGCTATATAGACTTTACTTACTTTGTTTAATGGTGTGCCTGGCGCAGGGCTTTGTTTATAAATGTTACCTACTCCACTAAACTGAACTTTTAGGTTCATATTTTCACATACGTAAAGGGCATCGCTTAAACTTAATCCGCGTAGGTTTGGAATAGTACCAGGCGTAGTTCGTTTTTCCTTAAAGCTTATTTTATTTCCAGTTAAAAAGGGCTCAGCCCAAGGGGCACCTAATTCTGCATTACTTACATCAATTTTTAGATGACTGTATATGGTGGCTAGATCTTCTGTTCCTGCGGTAACAAAAGTTGGCCGCTTGGTAATATTTCTAGTTGCTTCTGCAAATTGTGCTTTGTTGAGCGCGATATCGTAAGAGTATAGGTTTTGGGCAATTTCAAGAAAAACAGGTCCCGCAATATCTCCACCATAATAGCGGCCTTCAGTAGGGTTGTTGATCACCACAATGCACGAGTATTTGGGATCATCGGCAGGAAAGAAACCGGCAAAAGATGCCTGATATTTCTTAACTCCTTCTTTGGTTTTTCCTATTACAGCTGTACCTGTTTTACCAGCAAGGCTTAATCCAGGTCTGTAAAGGTTGTGCGCAGTTCCACCTTTGCTTTCAACAACACCTTTAAGCGCAATTGTGGCTTTAGTAGCTGTTTCTTCTGATATTACATTTCTAGCCCAAACTTCGGGGCGGTATTTGGCAACTGGTTTATGAACTTCTTTTACTTCAGTAACAAAAAGCGGTTTCATTACATCGCCATTGTTTGCAACGGCATTATAAAGCATAAGTGTTTGTAATGGAGTAAGCTTTAACTCGTAACCGTGAGCCATCCATGGTAAGGTGGTTCCACTCCAATCGTCATCAGCAGGTGTTTTAACCAAGGGTGCTGGCTCACCTTGAATTGGAACTCGTAATGGCTCATGAATTCTCATGGTTTTCAAAAAGTCTATGAAAACTTCAGGTTGGGGGCCAAAATGATCATATAGGGCCTTGGCAATACCAATGTTTGAGCTTACTTCAATTGTTCTTTGTAAAGAGATAGTCCCGTGTCCTCCAATTTTTGAATCGCTCATGCTTTGGTCATAAAACATCATTTGACCTTCGCCGGTGCCAATCGTGTCATCAAGAGACATATAGCCACCTTCAAGTAATGCTAAGAGTCCGGCGAGTTTAAAGGTAGAGCCGGGTTGGGTACTTTCTCCCACGGCATAGTTATAAACTTCATAATAATGATCAGCATCAGTATTAGCGGTTAGGTTCGCAATGGCTAACACTTTTCCAGTTGCTACTTCCATTACAATAGCCGACCCGTGATCTGCCTTACTTTTAATTAATTGACTGTATAAGCTAGACTCTACAAAATCTTGAATATAAACATTGAGCGTTGTGTAGATGTCTTTCCCGTTTTCTGGCTCTACTTCGTTATTATCATGTATAGGGATCCAATCTTTACTTGATACTTTTTGGAGCAGCCTTTTGCCCTTTATACCACCTAAATACTCATTGAATCCACCTTCAAGCCCTACCATGTTTTCATCTCGCGTATAGCCAATGGTTCTTTGAGCTAAAAGATTATAAGGTAGCTTTCTAATACTTTTCTGTTCTATAATTAAACCGCCCTTGTATTGTCCAAGTCTAAAAAGAGGAAAGTCCTTTATTTTTTTAAGTTGAATGTGGTTTACATCGTTTCTGATTAAATGATATCGACGTCCTTGGTCAAAGGCTTGAGTGAGTTCATGGTTCCAAAGCCATTTGGTCTTTTCTCCTGAACCTTTAAAAAAGTTGGCTAATTCAAAGGCTAAGGCGTCAATACTATCCTTTAACTGATCTTTTGAATCTAGCCATTTTAAAGTTTCGGTCTTAAGATCCATATGTAAATCATAGCTGTATAGGCTTGTTGCCATTAACCTACCGTCTGCACTATAAATATTTCCGCGATTGGGCTCAATGTCTACATACCTAGTAGTAAGACTATCAGCTTTGCTTCGCCAGTATTCGCCTTGAACGGTTTGAATTCTGAAAATTTGAAACAAGATGGCCAGGGCCAAAAAGGCAACGAAGAAAAAAGCGAGATATACTCGCCAAAATATGGTCTTCTTATTGCTCACTTGCTCTTCCTCTTAATTACTTCAGCCGGCTTTAAATTTTGCTTTAATCCTAAATGTTCTACTCGTTTGGCTATTTCGGTAGGTTTGGTTAGGTTCTCAATGTTTGATTTTATGGTATAGTAATCAGCTTGCGCGTTCCTTACTTCTTTTTGTAGCTCATTTAATTGGCGCACTCTTTTCTCAGCATAAATGCGGTTAGAGATATAAATGAAGGCCAATAGTGTACAGTAAAGCACAAAAGGAAGCCACTTCTGAATGTCTGATTTTGAAAAGAACTCAACTTCCAAAATCCTTACTAGTGGATTTTTTGAAGATTTTTCTTTCTTATTCTTTACCCGGTTCATCTCTTCTAACAGCTATTCTAAGTTTGGCGCTACGAGCTCTTGGGTTTTCGGCAATTTCAGCTTCAGTTGGTAAAATGGGTTTCCTGTTTAAGGCGTCAAAAGGCTTTATGGTGTTTCCATAAAGGTCTTTCTCTTCTTTGCCGTGTAGGTTACCTTTTGCAATAAAGTTTTTTACCAATCGGTCTTCAAGACTATGATAAGTTATTACCACTAGTCTACCATTTGGTTTAATAATGCTGGCCGATTGTTCTAGCAGCACTTCAAGAGATTTAAGCTCTTGATTTACTTCAATTCTAAGTGCTTGAAAAACCTGCGATAAGTATTTGTTTCGCTTATCACTTTTACGCATTACCTGTTCGCAAACCGTAATTAGATCGTTAATGGTTACAAACTTTTTTGAGTTTCGCTGAGAAACCACAGCTAATGCCAAGGTGCGCGCATTTTTAATTTCACCATAGATGGTAAAAATTGATTGAAGCTGAGCCTGCGAATAGCTGTTAAGCACATCACTGGCTGTTTGTTCAATGTCATTATCCATGCGCATATCAATGGCAGTATCCTGGCGAAAAGAGAATCCCCTCTCAGCAGTGTCGAACTGATGAGAGGAGACCCCCAAGTCAGCCAGAATTCCATGAACTGGTACTGAAGTGTTAAAGTCTAAAAAATTGCTGATCCAGCGATAGTCGTGATGTACAAGAGTAAAACGCTCATCGTCGATACCATTCTCCGTAGCGTCGGCATCACGGTCAAAGCCAATTAATCTGCCATTTTTTAGATATTCTAAAATTCCTTTTGAATGACCACCACCACCAAACGTAACATCTACGTAGGTGCCATTAGGGTCTATATCTAAAGCGTCAATGCTTTGTTGATATAGAACAGGTATGTGGTAATTAGTCATTAGTATCATCTATTGCGTCAAGTTGCCCCATAACATTTTCCGCCAATTCGGCAAAGTCATCTTCGCTATCATTAAACATGGCGTCATAGGCTGCCTTGTCCCATATCTCTATCTTGTTGATATGAGCAAAAAGCACAACTTCTTTTTTTATTCCTGCATGTGGTAATAAGCCATTGGGTAGATTTAACCTTGAAGAAGCGTCCAGCTCAAGTTGAGTGGCTCCTCTATTGAAACGTCTTTGAAACTCACGGTTCTCTTTTTTGTAAGGATTTAGCTTTTGGATTTTAGCTATCACCTTTTCCCACTCGTTTTGTGGGTAAAGCACCAAACAGTTTTCAAATCCACGGTTAATTACAAACTTCTCCTGGGCCTCTGAAGGAATCTGCTTTTTAAGTGCAGAAGGCACAGTAAGTCTGCCTTTCGCATCTAATTTACATATGTATTCTCCTATGAGTTGAGTCATCTGTATCTACACCTTGGCCAAAAAACCGTTGTAAAAGTATCAGAAATATTCCACTTTTTCCCACTTTGGGGTGTTAGAAGTTTTGCACAAAAGAATTCACAACAGAAAATGTCCTTTATATGATTATTAAAGGCTGGTTTTGGTTAGTGGGGAAAAGTGGGGTTAAAATTGTACTTTTTACAAAACAGTTTTCTTTGCGTAATGGAAAACCTAAAGAAGTATCTCTTTAATATTGAAGCACACTTGATTCAAACACATTCCAAACTTTTTGATTGGTTTAATTGCGATGATAAATTGAAGCTTTATTGTCCGGCCAATGGTGGATGGTGTATTTCTCAGGTTCTGGAGCACGTAATGTTAACAAGCCACTTTTTACTCATTCTTATAGACAAAGGCAGAATTAAGGCCTTGAAAAATGTAAATGCTTGGTCTCTAGAAGATGAGTTGAACTCATTTCATTTTGATTTAGAAAAACTTGATGAAATTGGGGTTCATAAGTCGTTTTCATGGACAAGACCAGAGCACATGGAGCCAAAAGGAGAGAAGGCTGAAATTGATATCAAATTGGAGCTAATTCATCAATTAACTAGATGCTTAACTTATTTAGAAGAGCTTAAAAATGGTGAAGGTTTGCTCAATAAAACCACCATGACGGTGAATGAATTAGGAAAGATAAATGTTTATGAATACATTTACTTTCTAAGTAAGCACGCCGAAAGACATTTATGTCAAATAGAAAAGGTTAAGGAAGAGTATGACTCAAATCGTTAATTCTTGATTAATTAAAATTGATAAAAGTGGCTTAAGTAGCTTCAAGTAAACTAAGTTGAAAAGCATAAACCAATTTACGGACTGGTAAAAGTCCGTATTGCCTTTCCCAATCATATGAGTATAAAGCCAATTATTCAGCCTACAGCCTCACGCAAACATTTTTCTTCTCCATAAAGAATTCAAGTGCATGGAAACCACCTTCTCGGCCAACACCACTTTGCTTCATACCACCAAATGGAGTTCTTAAATCTCGAAGCAACCAGCAATTGATCCATACAATTCCTGAATCTATTTGATGCGCTACTCTATGAGCCCGTTTTAGATTTTGAGTCCAAATGGTGCAAGCCAATCCGTAAGGCGTTGAGTTGGCATAAGCAATTACTTCATCTTCTTTGTCAAAAGGTTGAATTGTAACCACCGGACCAAAAATTTCTTCTTGGTTGGTTCGGCATTGTTCATTTAAACCGTCAATAACCGTTGGTTGAATGTAGTAGCCATCTTCAAAGCCTTCAGGTTTTACTTGATTGCCACCGCAAAGCACTGTGCCACCTTCTTCTTGTGCCAAGGCAATGTAGCTGAGTACTTTTTCCATGTGTGGTTTAGAAACCACAGCTCCCGTTTTTGTGTCGTCGGCTAAAGGGTTACCAACTTTTAGTGCTTTTACTTTTTCTACAAAAGCGGTTTTGAACTTTTCATAAATCGGTCGTTCAACATAGATTCTTGAGCCGCAAAGACAGATTTGACCTTGATTAGCAAATGAAGAACGAACTGTAGTGTTTAGCATGTCATCAAAATCGCAATCAGCGAAAATGAGATTCGGGTTTTTACCACCAAGTTCTAAGCTCAGCTTTTTAAACATAGGCGCGGCCGTTCTCGCCAAATGAGCACCAGTTGATGTTCCACCTGTAAATGAAATAGCAGGAATTTGTGGATGCTCCACAATACGCTGACCCACTTTTGGACCTAATCCGTGAACAATATTCAAAACACCTGCTGGCAACCCAACTTCAACGCAAACTTCACTTAGTAAATAAGCAGTCATTGGAGTAACTTCACTTGGCTTGGCAATAACACAACAGCCAGCTGCAAGAGCAGGGGCTATTTTCCAAGTAAATAAGTAGATAGGAAGATTCCAAGGTGAAATACAACCGGCCAAACCAACCGGCTTCGTGTAGGTGTAGTTTATGGCTAATTCATCTGTTTGGTGAGCCTCGCTGTGCTCGTGCAAAATGGCCGTGGCAAAAAACTCAAAGTTTGAAATGCCGCGAGGAATATCTACTGATTTTGACAGCCAAAGGGGTTTCCCGTTATCCGTTGTTTCAGCAAGTGCAAATTCATCTAAACGAGCTTCAATACCTCTGGCTATTTTGAGCATGTAATCAGATCGCTCCTTTCTGCTTGTTTTAGCCCAGAAATCTTTAGCGCTTTCGGCTGCTTTTACTGCTTCATCTACATCATTGGAATCTGAATCAGGAATCAATGAATAAACCTTGCCAGTGGCGGGATTGTAATTATCTAGCCACTGATTGTTTTTTGGTTCTACCAATTCGCCATTGATGTAGTTGAGTATTTTCTTCATTGCAGCGTTGTGTTAAGGGATTTCAAAAGTAAGGGTGGTATATCAGAATGGGCTAGGAGATTTTGCGGATTAATTTCATTAGCTAATGAAATGCACTTACGTACGTTTCTGACCAGAAACGATGGAATTCATTACATCGAATTGAAAAATGCCAGCGTTCCCGATACTCTCTAAATAAAAACATGACATATCTGATCCTGCTAAAAGATGAAGCTTAACCATCTTTTTGAAATCTGTCTAAATGGAGATATGTCATGTTTGATTTGATGTTGTATCTAACTCTCGATTTGTAATCGAGCGATATGCTGAATTGCTATCCAGGTAAATCGCTGAATTTTCTTTTTCTGCGTGCATAATACCAAAGCACAATGCTGCGGCTGTAAACCCCAGGTAGGCTTGTAAACTTGCGCTTTACAGGAATAGACTTTCGCTTGGCAAATGTTTTTGGTGAGTGTAAATAGAAATGAAAATGAGCTCTCAAAATAGCTTTGAAAAATCCAGTATTTCCACTGAATAACTCTTTAATGGCAGCCTGGCCATCAATAATCATTCTTAATAAGATTCTAATAAGCGCATCGCCGAGCGGCAAATTTTTGCTCATCATGTATAGATTGTTGCGGAAATTCAAATAGGTTTTTCTTGGGTTCTCTTTACCCAAAGTACCACCGCCTACATGATAGCAAACCGATTTTGGCTCAGCCCAAATCTCGTAGCCTGCGTTTTGCAATCGCCAGCAAAGATCAATTTCTTCCATATGGGCAAAAAAGTCGGCATCAAAGCCTTTTTGCTCATGAAATAAGTTTGCTCTTATGAAAAGTGCCGCTCCGGTGGCCCAAAAAACAGGTCGCGCGGTGTCATACTGGCCTAAGTCTTCTTCATTGCTTTCGAAGATTCTTCCTCTACAAAAAGGGAATCCATACCAGTCTATAAAGCCACCACATGCACCCGCATATTCAAAATGAGTTTTTTGATTGTAACCCAATAGTTTAGGTTGGCAAGCTGCGATTTTTTCATTTTCTTCTAGAAGATCAACCAATGGATTTAACCAATTGGGATCTACTTCTACGTCTGAGTTGAGAATGGCGTAATAGTCGGCTTCAACGTTTTTGAGCCCTTCGTTATATCCGCCAGCAAAGCCGTGGTTTTCAGAATTAATTACTATTTGAACTTCAGGATATTGCTTTTCCAGAAAATCAATGGTATCGTCAGTTGAACCGTTATCAATTACTACAATTTGATGATTGGCGTAGTCGGTAGCCATTACACTTGGCAGAAATTTTTCTAACCAGTGTCTTCCGTTCCAGTTTAAAATTGCAGTAGCTACCTTGGGTCGGTTCATAAGGGGGCGAAAGTATCTTGTTAATTTGAAAATTTGGGAATTTCCCCGATAGTTATCGGGGTGAAAATTGGTTAATCAGAGGATTTGAATGCTATTGATAGGTCCACTGACTTAATTCAACTTTTACGCACTAAAAGGAAAATCTAAGCTAGGAACTCGAAACTCCATATTATTCATTAATAAACTCATTTTCCCATCCCGTCCCCATGCCATTTCGGTTATGCCCGCGTTGATTTCCTCGCTTAATCGTTTCCCTCCAACTTGGGTTTTGGGGTTCACCCAAGGCGGTTGAATGAACCAAGGTAAAGTTGTTTTTTGTAAATGAGTAATTCACAAAGTAGAATCTAGAATCCCCCATTTTCCCATCATCAAAATATTGCCAAATTTCATAAGGATAGGTTTCTGGATTCTTCATATCTGTAACATTTCCTGGGGGGCCATATTGTAAATAAACCCTACCACGATCGGTCATAAAACCAGGCGTGTTTGGCATGCCGTAGGCTTTATTAACCAATGCCACCTCGTTTTGATACGCTAGCCAAGCTTCCCAAGGGAATTCTGAGTTTCTTTTTTCCCAAAAGGCCATAAATTCAAGTTTTACAAGAGAGGAATCTATATCTTTCATCAAATCGTTTAACTCCTCAAATTCGGTTAATTGAGAAGTGGGCTCAATCCATCTAAAGTATTGTTTAAGTTCATATGTTGTTAAGGCTAAGAATCGCTCTTCGTCTTTAGGTTTTGGAACAAAAATCTCAATTGATTTTATCGGGTCTCCGCTTTTGTTGCTTAAAACTATCTTTAGTTTTCCGCTGCCTAATTTGAGTTTTGGGAGCTTAACCAATTGCTGTTTTAACTTTCCCTCTGTATGCTCCACTTCAACCAAATAGGTCAATATTTTTTCTTGGTTAAATACCATAAGGTCATATTGACCAGACTTGCTGTAGGTCTCAAAGTACACAATAAATGTGTCGATAAACTCTGTATAGTAAGTACTTACTCTTGGCACAGTAAATATTTTACCGTGTGATTTCTCGTTTTCTTTTTGTAGGAAATAATAGTTGTCCAACAGGCAAATGTCAGAGCTTAAATACGGTAGTTTGTATAAAAAGCTTTTTGAGCGTTCTGCGCGTAAACCGTTCAAATAGTCCATGGCGCTGAGCTTTATTTCAATTAACCCATTTGCAACTGGAATTTTTTTGAAGTCTATAAGGTCGAATCTATAGTTAAGAGAATCAATCTCTTGAGTAAATAATGGGTATTCTTCTTCAAGTAGAATCTTGCCCGCTTGTTTTACCACAAGGTTGATTTTTACAGCGCCTTGCAATTTATCATTTTCATTTTTAGTGAATTCAATACTTTCAGAGGGAATCTTGTATTGAACTTCAATGTAGGGTTTAAGGTCTTCATCAAGAAACTGGATAGCATCTAAGTAAAGGTTAAGGCCAAATAGTTGGCCGCTGCAAAGAATTAAGAAGAAGGATAAAAAGGGTCGCATAAACGAGTAAGTTTAGTTTTGCAGTGAACAATCGAAATTACCAACATTGAGTAAGAAGCTGCTAATTGAGAGCCAATATTTCCCGCCAATTGCATTTTTTGCGCAGTTCTTAAGATTTGAAACTGTATTTCTTAATCCAGGCGAAAGGTTCGAGAAACAATCATATAGAAATCGCTGCCGCATACTTACATCAAATAAAGTGCTCGATTTAGTGGTTCCTGTGCAAAAAGGCAAAACCCAATTGACAAGTGGTGAAGTAGGAGTGGTTTACCAAGATAAATGGCAGCAGGTGCATTTGCGAGCAATTCAATCAGCGTATGGCCGAGCACCGTATTTTGAACATTACTATCCGCAAATAGAACAAATCGTAAAAACCGAACGCAAAACCATATTTGATTTAGGAAAAAACACCATTGCTTGGGCAGCAAGAATATTGAATATTGAATTTCAAATATTGAATAATGAAATTACTGATGAATTCATTGATGGCAGATCGGCAATTCATCCTAAAGTAAGAAGTACAGAGTTCAAGGTTCAAAGTTCAAAGGAGTCCCTAAACTTTAAACTAGAAACTTTAAACTCCCCATATTTTCAATGCTTCAATCACTCTGGCTTTGTGCCAAACTTGAGCATTATTGACTTGATAATGAACGAAGGGCCAATGAGTATTAAATACATTAAAAAGGTTGCCGGCAAAAAGTAGCGAAAGATTGATCTATTCTACAATGAGTTTTTTGGTATAAGTAGTGCCTTCAGCCGAAATAGCCTTAAGTAAATAAACGCCGTGTTTATCCAAAGTGAATTCTTTGTCAATGGTTGACGAAATCAGTAGCCCCTTTGTATTGTAAATCTCAATGAGTTCCACATCGCTGTTCACATTAAAATGCCCTTTTGAAGGGTTAGGGTAAATGTCCAAACTTGTGGTACTGTTTTCTGATAAACTAGTTCTTACACCTTCACATAATTCGCCAGGAAGTGAAATGCATTCCATAGAGTCGAGTTCAACGCATACAACTCTGTAATGAATAAGTGAATGGTTTGAACTAGCATCTATTGCTTGGTAGGTTATGCAGAAACGTCCCTGATGCCAAGTGTTATTAAAAGTTCCACCTATATTTAACATAACATCTGTCATATCGAAATAATTTTCGCTGATACTCACACCATAATTAGTGTATTCTTCTCCATATCCAACAAAATTCCACTTGGGCCCGTACAATTCAATTATTGGAGCAACCGTATCCGCGATATATATTACTACAGATTGGCTAATTGAGTTCTCTGCTTTATCCTTTGCTGATACTGTGAACTCGTAAAACCCAAGAGAGTCTTCGTTTACTTCATTAACAATTTCTGCTTGGGCTGTAATATCTCCATCCACGTTATCAATTATTGAATAACTAGGAACTTGGCTTTCAAAATCAGAGAAAACGCCAATTAATACCGTATCCTGTGTCCAGAAGTTTGAAATCTTAGGGGCCGTGGTATCCTGAGCTTCAGTTAAAAAAGGGAATAATAATAGAATAGTAAAAATGTGCTTCATATCCGTGGTTTTAAATACAGATGTAATGAAGAACAGTTTCGTTGCCTGGAGAAAAAAAATTCAAGGTTTAATTTGTAAATGAGCCTTTAAACCTTGAACTATAAACTTCAAACTTACGATGCGTAAGCTCCCATGTTACTAAACTTATCAATTCGTTGGTTTACCAAGTCAGCAGGTTCAAGTGCCTTAAGCTCTTTAATCTGCTTTTTAAGTTCGGTTTTAACCAATTTATAAGTTTTGTCAGGATTAGCATGTGCTCCACCAAGTGGTTCAGGAATTATTCCATCAATTAAGCCATTGTTAAGCATTTTATCAGCTGTAAGGTTCAATGCTTCTGCGGCGTTTTCTTTGTTATCCCAGTTTCTCCAAAGTATTGAAGAACAACTTTCAGGAGAAATAACTGAGTACCAAGTGTTTTCGAGCATTAGCACTTTATCGCCAACTCCTATGCCTAAAGCACCGCCACTTGCACCCTCGCCAATAACGACACAAATAATTGGTACTTTCATGGTTGCCATCTCGCGTAAGTTTCTGGCAATTGCTTCACCTTGTCCGCGCTCTTCAGCTTCCAAACCAGGAAAAGCACCTGGAGTATCTATTAATGTAATAATTGGCTTATCAAATTTCTCAGCCATTTGCATTAAGCGTAAGGCTTTTCTGTAGCCTTCAGGGTTAGCCATACCAAAATTTCGATACTGGCGTAGTTTAGTGTTTTTACCTTTCTGATGACCAATAATCATAACCGATTGATTATCTATTTTGGCCCAGCCACCTACAATGGCTTTATCATCAAAACCAACTCTGTCGCCGTGTAGCTCTACAAAGTCGGTACACATATTTTCTATATAGTCAAGAGTATAGGGTCTCTCCGGATGACGAGATACCTGCACTTTTTGCCAGCCTGTAAGGTTTGCATAAACTTCAGAGCGGATTTTGTCTAAACGCTTCTCCATTCCGGCAACTTCCTTTGAAATTACCTCGTTTTCTTCATCCTTATCAGTAGCTCTTAATTTAGCAATTTGAGCTTCTAACTCTTTGATATCCTTTTCAAAATCTAAAACAAATTCAGCCATACTTCGCCTTTTTGCGGCGCCAAAGGTAACAATTTGTTAAAACGCCGTTATTAAGAATTTACATTCAGCTTACTCTACCCAGTCTGCAACAAAAATGTTGGTGTTTCGTGTGTCGCCATTGTTTCTATTGCTGCAGAATACAAGTTTTTTGCCATCAGGCGAAAACATAGGAAAGGCATCAAAGGCAGAATCAAAAGTTATTTGCTCCAAACCAGTACCATCTACATTTATCATATAAATATTGAAAGGAAAACCGATCAAACTTTCATGGTTTGAAGAAAATAGGATTTTATCACCAGATGGGTGGTAGAATGGGGCCCAGTTGGCATTTCCTAAATCGGTGATCTGCTGCAAGTCGCTACCATCTACATTACAAATGAAAATTTCCATATCACTTGGCTCAACCAAACCTTGGGCCAGCAAGTCTTTGTATTCTTTTTGGTCTTCTTCAGTTTTTGGTCTTGAAGCTCTGAAAACCAACTTGGTTCCGTCGGGTGAAAAGAATGCGCCACCATCGTAACCAAGGTCTTTGGTTACCTGTCTTACGTCGCTTCCGTCAAGGTTCATGGTATAAAGCTCTAGATCGCCAGAACGAGTTGACGTGAAAACAATTTTGTCTCCTTTTGGGGAAACTGTCGGTTCTGCATCGTAGCCCGGTTCATCGGTAAGTTGAGCCACAATATTGCCTTCAAGGTCAGCAACAAAAATGTCAAAGCTCTCGTAGATTGGCCAAACATAGCCTTCGCTTTTATCTGGCTCAGGTGGGCAGTTTTCATCTCCAAGGTGAGTAGACGCATATATTATTGTACTATCACCAGGCATAAAATAAGAACAGGTGGTTCTTCCTTTTCCCGTTGAGATTTGCTGTGGCTTTTTTTCAAGCATATCTCCGTCACTTAGCGGAAAGTAACATATTTGATCACACTCATAACCCCATGCCTTTTGGTTGGTCTGAAAAACCAAGGCATCGCTATTAAAACTCCAGTAGGCTTCCGCGTTATCGTCTCCGGCAGTTAGTTGTCTCACATTGGTCAAATGAGTTTCTTCTTCATAGTGGGTGGTTTCTTCACCTCCGCAGGCATATCCTAAAAAAACGAGCACTATTACGCCAAGAATAAATCTGTTTTTCATTTTTAAATTACTTAAAAGCGCCGCAAAAATAATTTTAGTTTTAAGTGGCATTTTGTTCTTTGTCAGCATCCAATTATAAATTCACTTGAAACGCATTGGTTTGAGCTATTAGTTTTGCCATATGCAAAAAGTCGGTTCCTTAATTCTATGGCTATTGATGCTTATTGTGTCATGCACATCTAACCCTAAGGGTGGCACCACATCAAAAGAACCTTTATTAAGTTTTGAGGATGCTTTAGGCGGGGCTCAAAACTTAAATAATGAAGGTCAGCTCGATTCTGCTTTGGCTCTTGTGCAAATTGCATTAAGTCAAGACTCGCTAAATTATGAAGCACAATTGCTGCAAGCTGATATCTTTTTTGCCATGGGAAATTATAAAGGGGCTATGGGCGCATATACTTTTTGTTTAGATCAACAACCTAAAAACCCTAAGCTATGGGCCAGGCTAGGTAAAATTTATTTAGACCAGAATGATTTAGAGTCTGCTCTAAAATATTTTTCTCAGGCCATAAACTTTAGTCCTTCTTATGCCGACGGCTATATTGGTAGAGCTATAGTGTTTGGAAAAAAGAACGAAATGGAACAAGCTTACTTAAGCTTGCAAACAGCAATAGACTTTGACCCCAATAATGTGAGCGCGCTTTTAACAATGGCAGAATGGAAGTTGGCCGACTCAGCTCAAATTGCTATTCAATATTTTTCAAATGCTATAAAAGTTGACTCTACTCAAGCGAGCTTCTACTTCAAAAGAGCAACAGCCTTTGAGAAATTCAACAGTTACAAGGCTGCTGGCTTAGATTATCAAAAGGCATACAACTTGGCCCCTGAGAACTTCGATTATACTTTTAACTTGGCGTATTTCTATTATCGATTTAAAGTTTGGGAACAATCTAAATTCTATTTTTTGAAATGCCTTGAGATTAAAAGTCAAGAAGCTGACGCCTTGTATGGTAAAGCCTTGTGTGAAATTAAACTTGGAGAAAATGAAGATGCCATAGCCAGCTTGGAGACTTTATTGCTGCTGAATCCAAATGATGCCGATATTATTACAAAACTTGATAGTTTGAGGTAAGTTTGCAACCGCATTTTTGAAACAGAAAAGCCTAAAATGTCAGAACAGAAAATACAGCTTACTTTTCCTGACGGAACAGTAAGAGAATATGATAAAGGCACAACTGCCCTTGATATAGCTCAGGGTATAAGCAGCGGCCTTGCAAGGGTTGCTCTTGGTGCTGTACATAATGGTGCACAAATTGAAATGAAGCGCCCAATCAACACCAGCGGAACAATTAAAATTATTCGTTGGGAAGATGATGAGGGTAAAACGATGTTCTGGCACTCTTCTGCGCACCTTTTGGCTGAAGCTTTACAAGAAATTTACGCTGATGTAAAGTTTGGAATAGGTCCGCCCATTGAAAATGGTTTCTATTATGATGTTGATTTTGGGGAAGAAAAAATATCAGATGACGATCTGCCTAAAATAGAGAAAAAAATGGCCGAACTCGCCAAACAAAAAAATGAGTTCAAGTGGTATTTGGTTGAAAAAGCTAAGGCAATTTCTTACTTTAAAGAGAAAAACGATCCGTACAAGTTAGAGCTTATTGAGGGTTTAAACGATGGAGAGATATCTTTTGTAGAGCAAGGGAGTTTCACTGATTTGTGTAGAGGTGGGCATGTACCCAATACAGGTCATATTAAGGCCATTAAATTATTAAGTGTAGCAGGTGCTTATTGGAGAGGAGATGAGAAAAATCAAATGCTCACTAGAATATATGGCGTTTCTTTTCCGAAGAAGAAAATGCTTGATGAGCATCTTGAGAGATTAGAAGAAGCAAAAAAGCGTGATCATAGAAAAATAGGCAAGGAGCTTGGTTTATTTACTTTTTCTCAAAAAGTAGGACAAGGTTTGCCCTTGTGGTTGCCAAAAGGAGCTGAGCTTAGAGAAAGGCTAGAAGCATTCATGAGAAATGCACAGAAAAAAGCAGGATATCAGCCAGTTGTAACCCCTCATATTGGTAATAAGGAGCTTTATATTACTTCTGGGCACTATGAGAAGTATGGAGAAGATTCTTTTCAACCCATACAAACTCCACATGAAGGAGAGGAGTTCTTATTGAAGCCAATGAACTGTCCGCATCACTGCGAGATATATAAAAGTTCACCACGCTCTTACAAAGAGTTGCCTATACGATTTGCTGAATTTGGTACAGTATATAGGTACGAGCAAAGTGGTGAATTACACGGATTAACAAGAGTTAGAGGCTTTACGCAAGACGATGCGCATATTTTCTGCCGTCCTGATCAGGTAAAAGATGAATTTAAGAAGGTAATTGATCTGGTACTTTATGTATTTAGGGCGCTGGGGTTTGAAGATTACACTGCTCAAATATCATTAAGAGACCAAGAAGATAGAAGTAAGTATATAGGAAGTGATGATAACTGGAACCGAGCAGAGCAGGATATTATTGAAGCAGCTGATGAGAAAGGACTAAAAACGGTAATTGCTTATAACGAGGCGGCTTTTTATGGTCCAAAGCTAGATTTTATGGTGAAAGATGCCATTGGAAGAAGCTGGCAGCTGGGTACCATTCAAGTAGATTATAATTTACCAGAGCGATTTGAGCTAGATTATATAGGTAATGATAACGAAAAGCACCGTCCGGTAATGATTCACCGCGCGCCATTTGGTAGCATGGAAAGATTTGTTGCTGTACTTACTGAGCACTGTGCTGGTGAGTTCCCGTTATGGCTTAATCCTGAGCAAGGTATCATCCTGCCAATCAGCGACAAATTCATGGATTATGCAGAAAAAGTTTCTCAAGAATTGAATAAATCCGATATTCGCGTCTCAATTGACGAGCGTGCTGAGAAAATCGGTAAGAAAATCCGGGACGCTGAGGTGAAAAAGTTGCCTTACATGCTCATAATCGGCGAAAAAGAAGTTGAAGCCGGGGCAGTTTCAGTAAGAAAACATAAAGAAGGTGACTTAGGATCTATGTCGGTTGAGAGCTTTAAAAACTTAATCGCGAAAGAAACTGAGATTTCATAAACTAAAATTTAAAAGTCATTAGAAGAGGTAGACCAAAGTACGTTCCGAGAGAAACAGCTCCGGAATATTTAACTAACGATGCGATTAAGTATAAGCACCGCGAGGTAAGACTCGTAGGAGATAATGTTGAAACAGGAGTATATCCAATAGCCGATGCACTAGATATTGCTCGAGACCAAGAGCTTGACCTTGTAGTGATAAGCGATAAGAGTACACCTGTAATTTGTAAAGTAATTGACTACAGTAAATTCTTATACGAGCAAAAGAAAAAGAAGAAGGAGCTAAAGTCTAAAAGTGCCAAAACAGTAATTAAAGAAATACGTTTTGGACCGAATACAGATGAACATGACTTTGAATTTAAATTAAAGCACGCTCAAAAGTTCTTGGGAGAAGGTGCAAAAGTCAAAGCCTTTGTTCATTTTAGAGGTAGAGCCATTGTGTACAAAGACCGTGGCGAAATTTTGCTTCTAAAATTTGCTGAAGCGCTTGAAGACCTAGGAAAGGTTGAAAGTTTGCCAAAGCTTGAGGGTAAGCGAATGATTATGTTCATTGCCCCACTGAAAACGAATACGAAGAAATAAGTAAAGATAGAGCAATGCCTAAAATGAAAACCAACCGAGGTACAGCTAAAAGATTTAAGCTTACTGGAACAGGTAAAATCAAAAGGAAACACGCTTTTGCAAACCACATTCTTACTAAAAAGAGTAAGAAAAGAAAGTTGAAGTTACGTCACTTCTCTACAGTTGACAAAACAGACGAAGGAAACATCAAACTTTTATTGACAATAGGAAAATAGAATATAAATGCCACGTTCAGTAAACAGCGTTGCTTCTAGAGCACGAAGAAAAAAGATACTTAAGCAAGCCAAAGGTTATTTCGGAAGAAGAAAGAACGTTTATACGGTTGCTAAGAATGCGGTTGAGAAGGGTATGCAGTACTCTTACCGCGATAGAAGAAATAAGAAAAGAACTTTCAGAGCGCTTTGGATTCAAAGAATCAACGCGGCTGTAAGAGAGCATGATATGAGTTACTCAGTTTTCATGCACAAACTTTCAACTGCTGGGATTGAAATGAACCGTAAGGTTTTGGCTGACTTGGCCATGAACAATCCTGAAGCTTTCAACGCCATAGTTGAGAAAGTAAAATAGGTTTTCACAGAATTTGAAATATTGAAGGAGATGATTGTAAATCATCTCCTTTTTTAGTTTATAGCTATGAGTATTATTAAAAAGGTAAAAGAAGATATTCTTGTTGATGAGTTTGTAAGGGTTGACAAACTATGGATTACAGCCTATGGAGAAACTTTTGACCGTATTTTGGTGAAAAGTAAAGATGCAGTTTGCATTTTGGTTAAGAATATAGATACCAATCAATTTTACTTCGTAAATCAGTTAAGGGCATGTAAGTATAAAGACCAAGATCCAACTACCACAGAAGCGGTAGCAGGTATGCTTGAGCCAGGTGAAGATGTTTATGACACGGCGAGAAGGGAATGTTTAGAAGAAGTAGGTTTTAAAGTTAATGAGCTCACTTATTGGGGTAATACCTTATCGGCTCCCGGGATTATTACAGAGAAAATGCATTTTTTTTATACCGAAGTAAAAAATGAAGATAGGGTAGAAGAAGGTGGTGGTTTAGAACATGAAAATGAAAATATAACGGTCATAACATTTTCTGAAGAAGAGATTTTGGAGAGACTAAAAAATGGGAAATGGGACGATAGCAAAACTGTAGTATTGGTGCAACGTTACTTTTTGGAGAAGTTTGGAGTATAAGGACTTATAAAACTATGCTTATTTAAATTCCAATCTATAACCATTCCTTTTGCAATATCAACAGCCACTTGCTTGCCATAGAGTAGCTCACACAAATAAAGAGCAGGTTCAAAACTTTTAGCACCACCGCTTGATGTAATCATGTTTTTATCATGAACCCAAAGCACATCTTTATACAATTTTGCTTTAGGGACCATCGCTTGCATTTTGTCAATATCACTCGGAAAAGTTGTGCATTCTACATAATCTAATAGCCCAGCCTTTGCGAATACAAATGCGCCATCGCAAAATGAAATATTGAATTTGGTAATTTTTCCTGTTTCACTAACCCAATTTATGAGCATTTCATTTTCAAGGTCGGCGTCTAAATGATGTTCAGCACTTGGTACAGCGAGAATATCAATTTCGGGATGCGAATCTTTAAATGTATAATCAGGAATTATTTTAACACCTTCAAAAGTTTTAATAATTGAATCAGTAGGTGTAATGCTAAAGACTTTCATCGGTTTTATACCATCTCTAAAAATGGTATGATGAAAAATATCAAATGCAGCCGTAAACTCGGTATTGTAAACACCATTTATAATAAGAAAAGCTACTGATAGGGTGTCTTTTGGTGAAAAATTTGGTTGGTATACTTCTATTGCTTGTTCACCAATTTCAGATTTTGATCCTTTAGTTGAACAACTAAAAAGAAGAATGACGGAAAATAAAAGAAAGACAATTATTTTTTCCATTTATCAGGTGCCTTTCTCCATTCATTTAAGCTTTCTACTTGCTCTGCAGAGACATAGCCAAGTTTTTGAGCTTCTTCAATCAAAAGCGAGTAATTGGTTAAAGTACTAAAAGGAACTTGAGCATTTTCAAAAGCATCGATGCTCTTTTGAAAACCGTAGGTAAAAATGGCCACTAAGCCAGAAACATTAGCTCCAGTTTCTCTAAGTGCGTCTACCGCTTTTAAACTACTACCGCCTGTAGATATTAAATCTTCAATTACTACTGTTTCTTCGCCTTGATTTACAACACCTTCCACTTGGTTTTGCCGTCCATGTCCTTTTGCACTGCTGCGAACGTAGGTCATGGGTAAACCCAGTTTGGCCGCTACCAAGGCGCCTTGGGCAATGCCTCCAGTGGCTACCCCAGAAATTGATTTTGTATTTGGGTACTTTTCTCTTATCTCTTTAGCAAAGGCTTCGGCAACTGCATCGCGAATTTCAGGGTAGCTCAGAACCAATCGGTTATCGCAATAAATCGGTGATTTCCAGCCTGAAGCCCAAGTGAAAGGATCATTTGGTTTTAATACTACGGCTTTGATTTGCAGTAAATATTGCGCAACTTGCCGCCCCATTTCAAAATCATTACTCATGGCGCAAAAGTATGAGATTTTCTACGGCGATAAAGTCTTTGTAATAGCTGATAACAGCAATTCTTCAGCGTACGATGACTACATTGTTTTTCCAATTGAACCAGAAGAATTGGTTGATGTTGAAAATTATTATAAACTACTTGATGAGCACCCCGAAAAAAAAGGAGTTGTTATAATGAATAATGACCCAAACCCAACTTTACATCAATTTATAAGCCATTTTAAAGAGATTAAGGCGGCTGGTGGTTTAGTGGTAAATGATAAAGGCAACGTGCTTTTAATGAAACGTAGAGGTATGTGGGATTTACCTAAGGGCAAGGTTGAAGAAGGTGAGTTTATGCGCCAAGCTGCCATGCGTGAAGTAAAAGAAGAAACCGGTCTTAAGAAGGTGAAAATAAAATCAACGATTAGACCAACTTTTCATTTGTATGATCTTAATGGGGAATTGGTTTTAAAGACTACATATTGGTACCTAATGGAAAACAAAGAAGAGGTAGAACTGGTGCCACAAACTGAAGAAGATATAGAAGAAGTAAAATGGGTTTTATTAAAAGAATTAAAGCCATATTTAAATCAAACCTATCCCAATATTAAGATGATTTTGGCACTTTTTGCAAGTGAGCAGATGAACTATGAATAGCCACATAAACCATAATGGCGAAATTAGAAGACATGATGATGCTTACATAAGCCCAAACAATAGAGGCTTTTCATTTGGCGATGGTTTTTTTGAGTCCTGTCTCTTTGAAAATGGCTTGTGCAAACTTTGGAAGTTTCATAAAGAAAGAATTAAAAAAGCACTTAACACTCTTGGGTTAAACCTTGAGTTAGATATAGAATTGCTTTATAAAGAAGTTGAAAGGGTTATTGATACAAAATCGATTGAGCGGGTTAAGATTATATTTTATAGGAAAGGGGCAGGGGCTTATACTCCTCTTACATCTGATTGCGGTTATTTGATTTCAGCCAATACACTCGAAAAACCGCTGATTGAAAAGCAGAAGCTTAATTGTGATTTTGCAAATGAAATTTATGTTTACTCAAGTTCATTAGGTATTAAAACATTGTCTTCTTTAAATTATGTAAGGGCAGCGATTGAAAAAAAAGAAAGAGGGCTTGATGATTTGATTTTAGTAAATGAAAAAGAAGAAATTACCGAGGCAACAGCAAGTAATATTTGGTGGGTAAAAGATGAAATTATTTATACACCAAGTGAAGCTAGTGGTGGTGTAAGTGGCGTATATAAACAGTTCTTAACTAGTGTGTTAAAACAAGAAGGAATTGTTTGTCAACCAGGTCAATTCAAAAAAAACGATCTTCTTGACGCTGATGAAGTCTTTTTGACAAATGCCATACAAGGTATTAAGCCAGTGATTCAAGTTGCCGATGTTTTTTTTAAGACTCAAATAGTTCATTATCTAGTAGATAAGGTTTCGTATTAAATTTTTTGATTGAGATTTTAAACCTTGAGATAATGTCAAGGTCTTAGAAATATCACAAACAAATCATAATTATGAAAACCTTAAGAATTAATTTTTTACCCGCAATTGCGCTTGTAGCATTACTTTTTGGAGCGGTAGCCTGTAACGAAGACAGTATTGAAGCCTCACTTTCTGATAGTGAATATTCAATTGCTGAAGAAGAATTGGCCATTTCAGAATTTGAACATGCAGCGGGCCATCATGCGGATTTTATGATGGCAAAAGAATTGCGCGGCCCCGCTTGCGATGATTGGAAAACCAAATTACCCGAGTGCGCCACTGTAACTGAATCGGGCGATGACTTTCCAAAAACTACTGTAATTGAATTTGGAGACGATTGCCAAGATAAACATGGGCGAACTAGAACAGGCAAGGTCGTAATTGTTCAAACTGATAACATGAAAAACATTGGCGCCAAGCGAACGGTAACCTTTGAGCATTTTGGTATGAACGAGCGCACTATAAAAGGGATTAAAATTTTAGAAAACTCAGGAGAGAATCTTAATGGAAATTTAGTTTTTAAAAGAACAGTTACCATTAATGGTAGCGGCGAAAAAGGAAATTTTGAGCGTGTTTCTGAAAACGAAATTGAATGGTTGCAAGGTTTTGATACTGAAGATTGCTATGATAATATTATTTCAATTTCAGGCTCATCTACTTCTTATAAAGACGAAGAAGAGATGGGTAGCAGAACAATTTTAAAGCCAATCATTAGAGATTTTGAATGCGAACATCCTTTATCAGGGACCGTTGAGATGGACGGAAAACGCGGTGCAGCTACAATTGACTTTGGTGATGGTGCTTGTGATCAATATGCAACTTTAACAACCAACGAAGGAACTAAAGAAATTGACCTTGATAAGAAGAGAAATAGAAGAAAAGGAAAAGGAAACCACCATTAAAAAAGTGTTTCAATAGGTTGTTTTAAGCCACCCTTCAATTGGGGTGGCTTTTTATTTTATTCGTATTTAATTTCAACATAAAGTTTAACAGCTTCCCAAGAGCTTGGACTATTGAAAAACTCAGCTAAAACATCAAAATTTTCTTTATCTATTAAACTAGGATACATGAACTTAGCAAGTTCAATTCTTGATGATTCTTCGTCAAATGCCTCTAGAATAAATGCGCCATCTTTAGCCATAAAACAGTTTTCAACTGCAATTCTTTTACTGATATAGATTTTACCCGATTCTCTGGTTTCGTTTGACAGGTTTTCTACAGCCTCATCTTTGCTATAAGAAGCCCATTCCCCATTACATTCTTCTTTTCTAGGTTTAAGAACCGATGTTTCTCGTGAATCACCTTCACCTACAACTTTTCTTTCACTGTGAATTACGGTTGAAGAGCCCGATTTTTTAATAGTTCTTTTTCTCTCTTTTTTTTCTTCAATGGTTTTATTGCCTTCAGTTCTAGTGGTGTCAGATTTTTCGCGTTCTCGTTTCATGGTTAAACTGCTTGCACCTTCAACGGTTCCGCTTACCCTTTCAAGTGGCGCCGCGTATTTATTGTATTTGTATATAATAAAGTTGTCAGCTAAGTCATAACCTTTATAATCATCACTTTTTACAGTGTTTGATTCAAGGCTTAGTTTTAGTTTGTTGCCTTTACTTGGCACAACAAGGTTATAAACCCATTCTTTACTTCCATTAAACTCAAGCCGGTCAAAAGACGACATTGGTGTGGCAGATTTTACAATGATATTTACATTGAGCAAGGCGCCTTCAGGTATTTGGTTAATCTTAATTATTGGGGCCCCGTCAGTTTTATATTCTCTTCCTTCAATTAAAAAGGCAATATCAAGTGTATCGGGTAGCTTTACAATTAGATCAGAGTTTTGGCCAAAAAGCGTAGTTGAAACAAACAGTATAACTGAAAGGAAAGAAGCTTTCATTTTGATTTATTTGCCCACAAAGTAAAGGTTTTAAACAAAAGAAAAGGTGCTATGCTAATTCCTTAGCCTTTACTTTTAAGTGCAACATAATTGCCTGCCAAAACAAGAGCTAATCCAATGAAGGCATTTATACTCCACTCAAATGATTCGAATAAAGTTGAAACGATTAATGCCACAATTGGAATTACCAAATTGGTATACGCTGCTTTTCCCGGACCAAGTTTACCCAATAGGGTGAGGTAACAATAAAAGGCGATAATAGAACCAAATACGCTTAAGTAAAGCAAAGATGCAGTATACGAAAACGTATTAATAAAAATGATTTCATCGCCCTTTGCAATAGAGAAAACGAACATAATTATTGAACTATACGCCATGCCATAGGCATTTGTTTGTGTTATTGGCAAGCCATGCGTTTGATTTCTCATTGAAACTATATTACCTAAACTGGCAGCAAGGTTGGCCAATACAGCAATTATGAGCAGAAAAGTTCCGTTGGCAATGGCGGCATTTGCTCCAATTTCATCTTTATAAAGCAGGCTCATGCCCACAATTCCGAGCAAGAAACCAAAAAGCAGTTTTGGTTTTATTTCTCGCTTTAAAAGAAACCTACCCAGAATTACATTGAAAAAAATAATTAGGCTTGATAGTACAGCGACTAAACCACTAGTTAAGCCAGTTTCGGCCCAATACGTAAGCCAATAGCAAATGCCAAAAAGCAATACGCCCTGTATAAAAAACCACTTATGCTGCAATGCTGAAAAACGAAGTTTGGCCTTTGTTAGAATTAAGTAGATAAAGAGCAGAACAGAGGCAATTCCAAACCTGTAAGCAATTGAAAGTGTAGGCGAAATATCAACAATCTGGTATTTAATTGCATACCATGTGGTACCCCAAATAAAGCAGGTTATTGAAAAAAGTAACCAATTTGGGATTTTCATATTTTAAAGCGTTTCACCCCATTCAACATATTTGAGTAAATCGGTTGGATGATTTCCTGCGGTTTCTCTTTTTTCTCCAATTCTCACAATAATCAAGTCTTGATTAGGAAAACAAATTACATATTGTCCATTTAAGCCTCTCGCATAGAAAACATCTTTATCTAAATCTTGCATACACCACCATTGGTAACCATAGTATAGGGTTTCTTCATTCTTTTCATTCAGCAATTTGCTGGGTTTAGAACTTTTAGCGATCCAGTTTGAATCAAGTATTTGTTTTCCATTCCATTTGCCATGGTTTAAATAGAGCTTGCCTATTCTGGCAAAGTCTCTTACCGTGGTATTAATGCAACAATAGGCTTTTTCTAAGCCATCCTTTTGATCAAGACTCCAGAGCCCAGGGTTCTCAGACCCTACAGGTTTCCAGAATTTTTCACTTAAATATTCTGATAAGGTTTTACCTGTTGTTTTGGTAATTACAAAAGCCAACAGCTGGGGGTCACAACCTTTGTATTTATATACGGCTCCGGCATCATTTTCTTTTTTTAATGACTTAATGGTCTTCTCAATATTTGTCCCGTAATAGCCTTCAGTAGTGTGGTTTATTGGGCCACCATAGCTTTCAGTCCATTCAAGTCCGCTACTCATTGTGCACAAGTGCTTTATACTTATATCACCAAATATTGTGCTGTCTAAATCTGGTAGGTACTTTATTAATTTATCGTCAATTGATTCAATTAATCCATCTTGAATAGCAAATCCTACCAACATGGTGATGTACGACTTTGCCACTGAAAAAGAGTTTGCTATGGTATGTTGGTTAAAACCTTGATAGTATTTCTCAAAAATGATTGAATCGTTTTTTATGGCTAGAAACCCAATTGTTTCCATTTTTTCAAGATAGGCATCGAGCGATTCCGGAATTTCAAGTTGTTTTTTAGCTATGTGCCAAGGTTGAGCGGCTCCAAAAGCAATTTCACGGTTATCAAAAATTTTGTAGTCGTCATAGTCTACGTAATTATAAATAAGTGCTTTCCAAATGTATCCAAATCCAAAAATGTATGGTAGTAGGGCAATAATTGATACAATGGCAAGTGAGATGCTCAACTTTCTAAACATGTATCAAAGGTTTTAAACGAAAAGCATTATTTAAAAACATTTAGATAGTTTATTTCGCAATTAAATTTAAGTTTTAAGGATGTATAGAAATTTATTGGTAACAATTACAGCTATGCTTATGGCTTTGCCTGTTTTTGCACAAGATGAAGAAGCTGTTGATGCGCCTGCAAGTAACTGGACAAAAGGAGCTTCATTTGGATTGAACATTACAAACGTTGGCCTAAGCAACTGGGCCGGTGGTGGTGAAAACAGTTTTGCCATTGCAGGTTTAGTAAAGGCAAATGCCAACTACAAAAATGGGCCTGTAAGTTGGAATAATTCATTTGAGGCTGGTTATGGTTTGGTAAGACAAGGCGATATTGCTGAGTTTAGAAAAAGTGATGACCGTTTAATTGCTGTATCTAAATACTCAAAGGCATTTGGAGAATCTGATTGGGCCTATGCTGCCTTATTGGACTTTAGAACTCAAATGACAGACGGTTTCAGCTATTATGAAGATGCTGACGGAAACGAGCAAAGCGATGTTATATCAAGGCTTATGGCTCCAGGCTATCTGTCATTGTCATTTGGTGGTGAGTATAAACCAAATGATAATTTTTACATGATGGCTTCGCCAATTTCAGGTAAACTCACTTTTGTAATGGACGAGACACTTTCTAGCGTAGGGGCTTTTGGTGTTGATTCTGGCGCAACAATGAGACGCGAGCTTGGTGCTATTTTTAATATGAAGTTTAAAAAAGAGTTGGCTACCAATATCAACTATGAAACTACGCTTAACCTATTTCAGGCTTATAGATCTGGAGCTATGGTTGATATAATGTGGGACAACCTTTTAGAAATGAAAGTGAACGATTTCATTAGCTCAACCATTTCTACTCAAATGATTTATGACGAAGACGTATTATTTACCAATGACGATGGAACTCAAGAAGCCCGTGTGCAATGGAAATACGTTTTCAACGTGGGTTTCTTATACAAGTTCTAATTGAATCAATTAATAACATATGCGGCACTATGGATGGCATATTTTGCCATCCATAGTTTGCTTGCAAGCGAAAAAGCAAAGGCTACGTTTGGTAATCCCAAATGGTATCGAATATTTTATGTGCTGCAATCGGTTTTGCTTTTAGTTCCAATTTTTATTTACCGATTGCAAATTCCAACTGAAAAGTTGTTTGAAGCTTCTGTAGGTACTAAAATTCCTTCGATTGGTTTAGGTTATGTAGCCTATGTACTCTTTAGACAAGCTGCCCAGGTTTATGATTTAAAAGCTTTTTTAGGGTTAAGGCAGAATAAAGAGCAAGGTTTGGTTACGCATGGAATACTTGAAAGAGTTAGGCATCCATTTTACACCGCTACCGTTGCATTGGGCTTAGGCTTTTTAATTTACAGCCCTACTATTACCAATGCTATTATGATTGGTTCTTGGTTTTTGTACCTACCCATTGGAATTTGGCTCGAAGAAAAGAAGCTCATTTCAGAATTTGGAGATGCCTATAAGGACTATCAAAAAAGCACTCCGGTACTTTTCCCAAGAATCTTCAATAAATAGGTTTCAAGTCAGTTTTGATTTTAGCTTTTGAATTTGTTTCAGAGCTAATTTTGTTGGGTTAAAATCAAAACATGTACGTTGAAGACAACTCACCCAATTTAGGCAGGCACATAATTGTTGAGTATTACGATTGCGATACTCAAATAATGAATGATGTGGTGCAGATTGAGCAGTTTATGGTTAATGCTGCCAAAGAAGCTCAGGCTACTGTTGTTAATTCTACGTTTCATCATTTTTCGCCATTTGGCGTTAGCGGTGTCGTTGTAATTGAAGAGAGCCATTTGGCCATACACACTTGGCCTGAGTACGGTTACGCTGCGGTTGATATTTTTACCTGTGGCGATGCAGTTGACCCTTGGGTTTGCTACAAATACTTGGAGAAAAACTTTAAAGCAGGCTATGGTTCGGGCATGCAAATGCAACGTGGTCAAAAGCATTTGCTTACTCGAAAAGACTTTGAATTTGCGCCAAAGAGAGATCAAGATGATCCGAATGCGGTAAAACACAATCGCAACATTTGGTTTACCGATAGAGATGAAAACATCGCCCTTTCACTTCGACACAGTGGAAACGTATTGTTTAGGGTGCAATCTCCTTATCAAAAAGTGCAGGTGCTTGAAACCTATGCTTATGGTAAAGCACTAACTATAGACGGTATGTTCATGACCACTGAAAAAGATGAGTATGTATATCATGAAATGATTGCCCATGTACCGGTATTGAGTCATAAAAACGTGAAAAACGTATTGGTAATTGGCGGTGGCGATGGCGGAACAGTGCGTGAGTTAATGCGTCATAAGGATATTGAGAAGGTGACAATGGTTGAAATCGACGATGCCGTAGTGCGCGCCTGTAAAGAGCATTTGCCCCAAATAGCCGCTTCATTTGATGATCCAAGACTTGACCTAATTATTGGCGATGGCATTGAATATGTGAAGAAAGCACAAGCCGGAGCTTATGATTTAATCATTGTAGATGGCTCTGACCCAGTTGGGCCCGCAAAAGGTCTATTCTCTGATGAGTTTTATGAAGATGTTTATAAAGCCTTGAACGAAAACGGAGTGTTAGTGGCCCAAGGTGAATCACCAAGGTTTAACCAACACGCTTTTGTTGATTTACGCAGATGTTTTAAGAAGATATTCGGGGATAATAAGGTACACGATTACTTCTTTTTTGTGCCTACCTACCCAAGTGGTATGTGGAGTTTCGCACTATGCACAAAAGGCGATTTAGACCCAATGCGCGATGCTGAAGTTGATGATTTAGAAAAATTCTCTGAAGATAATGGGTTACGTTATTACAACGGACACATACACAAAGCAGCCTTTGCTACCCCAAACTTTGTGAAAACCCTTTTGAATGAATAAAGAAGCAAGAGACGAAAAAGTAGCAGGATTTGATCCTGACAATTCAATAGCTACCAACGCTGGCATTTTTGGTTTACCCTTTGAGCTTGAAGAAAGTGAAGTTGTACTTTACCCTGTGCCTTGGGAAGTTACCGTGAGCTTTAGAGATGGAACGGCCAATGGTCCTTACCAAATATTTACTGCAAGCCCTCAGCTAGATCTTTACGACCACCATTTTGGTGAAGTATGGAAACGCGGCTTACACATGTTTACCGGCCATGTAAGTGATATGGCTAAGTTGAATAACAACCTGCGCCCAATTGCCAAACAATACATTGAGCAGATTGAAAATGGAGCTGCAACTGATCAAGAAGTGCTTAACCATGTAAATGAAGCTTGTTTTCATTTAAAGGATACTGTAAAAAGTGCCTGCGCTTCATTTTTAGAGAATGGACATAAGTTGGGCATTTTGGGTGGAGACCACAGCACGCCCTTAGGTTACATAGAAGCCCTTGCCGATAAGCATGAAAGCTTTGGCATTTTGCAAATAGATGCCCATGCTGATCTTAGAGAAGCTTATGAAGGTTTTACCTATTCTCATGCCAGCATAATGCACAATGCATTGGCTTATAGTGATAAGCTCAGTTTGGTGCAAGTAGGCATTAGAGATTACTCAAAAGGGGAGAAGGAGCGCATTGAAAACGACGAGAGCATTACCACCTTTTTTGATGCCGACATGAAAGCTGCAGAATTCAGCGGTAAAAATTGGAACCAACAAGTAGACGAAATCATTGCCACATTACCTAACAAGGTTTACCTCAGTTTTGATGTCGATGGTCTAAGTCCTGATTTATGCCCAACAACGGGGACACCAGTACCCGGCGGCTTAAGTTTTGACCAAGCCACTCACATTTTAGTAAAGCTAAAAGAAAGTGGTAAAGAAGTAATTGGCTTTGACCTTAACGAAACCGGAAATGCTGAATGGGATGGCACCGTGAGTGCAAGGTTGCTTTATAAGTTGTGTGGGGTTTTGGGGTAAATTCAAGCCTTGGTTTAGTCATTCTTGGGATAAAAGTTGGAAGCTCGCACGCGCTAAAAGTTTACTTCCTGGCTACAATAACTAAATCTGTATTGCCACTTGCTTCATCTTTTAATCTAGCTGTTTTAACTATTTCTAAACCGCCTTTTGCTATTGCCGTGGTCAAATATTCTTCTTCATGAAAATTAATGAAAAGGGAAGGCCCTTTACCTGAGCTAGGGCCTTGAAACTTGCTATTTTCATTTTTGTCTTCCATGGTGCTCAAGTATAGGCTGCCATTTTCCCTAAGCATTTTACAAGCTGTTTCTACCAATTCAATTGCCTCTTCTTTGTTCAAATACGGTAGACAAAAGCCTAGCACAATCCCATCAAACAAATCCTTAATGCGGTCTATATTTTTAGCATCCATTTCAATAAAATGTGCAGCGGAACAATGATTCTTAGCAATCTGAAGCATGGCCGGTGCAATGTCAATTCCCGTAAGTTGCAATTTTGTGTTTTGATCCAATAAATATTTGGCAATATTTCCAGGCCCGCAGCCCACATCAAGTACAGTAGGTTGTTCGCTTTTTAGGTTGCCTAGAAAAAGGTCAAGACATTCATGAAACTTGCTTTGGTCCATGAAAAGATCGGCATAAGCATGAGCCTTATAATTAAATAACTCTTTGGGTGTGGTTTTCTTCAATGAGTCTAATAATCAGTTTTGATTTTTTTGTTGAATGGCAAACCAAACTGGTATTTAAAATCTTGAGACTTCTCGCCTTCAAGGGTATCTACTCCAAATTCAATGTCTTTTGGATTGGCATACACGTAGGTGCCAAAGATTCTATCCCAAAAGCTAAACATATTGCCATAATTGCTATCGGTCCAAGGTCTTTCAAAATGATGATGAAACTTGTGCATGTTTGGGCTTATGAATACCAAAGCTATAACCTTATCAAGCCATGTAGGTAGATAGAAATTAGCATGTGTTAGGTACGTAAAAAACACAGTACATATTCTGTAAAAAAGATAAAAGGTCAAGGGAGCTCCAATTAAGAATGCTGTACCAATAGCAAATACTTCACGCATCAAGTAGTCACCAGGGTGGTGTCTTGTGCCAGTGGTTGCGTCAACTTTGGTGTCGCTATGGTGTACCAAATGAAACTTCCACATCCACTTTACCTTATGTAGCAATACATGTACAAAGTACTGCGCCATAAAGTCAAGAAGTAACATTGTAATTATTAGTTCAACCCATAAAGGCAGATCGAATAAATGAAGTAAACCAAATTCACTTTCGGCAGTAAAGTTGAAAACACCAATCGTAACTAATCCCACTACAACATTAATTATGATGCTACAGGCTAAGAAGACTAAGTTAAAACTAACATGTCTAAACTTTTTGTACTGAAACTGAAATAGAGGTGCTGCAAATTCAAGCCCCCAGCTAAATATTAGGCACATAAGTACCCACAACAACTTTTGCCAGCTTGGCATGGCTTCAACAAAACTTAAAATGTTCTCTAACATGTAGTTTTCTTTAAGCCGTAAATATAGAAAATCGATTGCTTAGGCTTAAAATGGCTTTAAGGTGTAAACGACACTATTTTTATTTTTCGAGTTTTTTAATTGGCAAAACTCATTTTCATGGTGATGGTCGTCTTCAAGGGTCCAGTTTCCTTCTCCTAGTTCTACAGAACGAGACCAGTTTTCTGTTAGAATAATCAAATGCATAAAATCAGAATCATTTCTAAAGCCCAAAAAAAAACCATGTTGATTGGTAAAATTATAATCGGTCAAGTAAAAATTTTTGAATTGAGAAATGCTTGGAGTTGATTCAATACTGTATAATTCACCTTTTACGTCAACTTTACTTTTAATTGCGAGATTATCTTCCGCAACTGTTAGCTTAAATTCATAGTTTTTCCATTTTTCAATTGTTTCAGTCCAATCGTTGTCTTTGCCATTTTTTATTCTATCAATAAACGAAAAGAAGAAAAAACCGACTAGCAAAAATGGGGTTCCAACTATTATTAGCGGAAATAATAGGATGTCTCTAATGCCAAGTTTACTCTTTTTAATCGTTTTTGAATCAATTCTAAAGCCATCAATATGAAGCATTCGTATTTTTCTTTTTTGAAAGCAAGCTGAACCCAAAAACAAAAAATGGGCTTACCAGCATACTATAAATAGCAAGAAACTCCATTGTGATTTTGGCTAAGACTATGCCTGAAATCATAAACAATAAGAAGTAAACACCTTTTTTATAGTTGTGACTTTCGTGATAATCAAAGAAAATGCTGAAGGCAAAGAATGATAAAGGGAGCATTAATTACTTCCCAGCTTTAAATTCATTTAAAAAATCAGGATAGGTTTGAGAAGTGTACCTTTTCTCACCTAAAAAAATAAGCATTGGTTCAAACTCTTTTACTTCTCTATAACCAGGAATTACGGTTACAAGGTTTAGGTCTTCATCAATAACTGCATAAGAAGGGTAGCTCATTTTACCTTGAAGAATAGTTGCGGCAAACTCATTATAACCTCTTCTACCATTGGGCACAAACTTGTAGTAATTACCATTAAAATCTACCGATTCTTTTTGCTCTGCATCAAATTTTACAGAGTAAAAGTGCTTATTCATAAGCTTGGTGATTTTGGGGTTTACAAAAGTTGTAGCATCCATTTTTTTGCACCAGCCGCACCAATCGGTGTATACATCAACAAATATTAATTTAGGGTTGTCTAAGTTCTTTTCAAGTGCCTTTTCAATGCTTAGCCATTCAATTTTATCAGCAGTTTTTGGTGCACTATTGCTCAAAAAAAGAAATGAAATAGGGAGTATTAGTAATATTATTCTTTGCATCATGCTTTTAAGTTTTCGCTTTGCGTATTTACCGTTTTAAGCTTAGAATTCAAATTCTTTATAAAATCTTTAGGATTGTCAATAAAAATGGAGATGCTTTTTGCTTTTTTGGTAATACCATAAAATCCACGGCTAATTACTTCAGAACTTAATTCAAAAGCAATGTTTTGATAAAAAAGAGACGCCTTGGTTCCATTAAAAGCTTGAATTTCATCATCATTCATTTCATAAAACTTGTGAATAAGCTCATAAGGTATTTTTACTTTGTTAAGAATGCCAAAATGTAGCACCAGCTCATTTTTGCCTAGTATTATTGGTTTATATGTAAGTGATCTAATAATGGCCAATACTTGAATACCCGTGTAAACACTCAATATTGATAATGCCCAAGCTGCAGCTAAACTCCATTTAGAAATTAGAAAATGTAAGCCAACGGTTTCTGCTAAGATGGCCAATATTAATGCACCTAAAATGGCTTTAATGCCAGAATCCTTATAAGTACTAAATTCATTTACATTTAAAGATTGTGCTTTTGAAAAAGTAAATGCGTAGTAAAACACAGCTATTTCAAAGCTTAAAACATGAGCCACTTTTTTTGGAAATACTGAAGCGCTTGCCTTGAGTACATCGTTATAAAATTCACCTTTTTCGCCTTTTTGATATGTTTTTCGTAAGGTATAAACTTTATATACAATGAAAGAGATTACCGATAATTCCACAACAGGAATTAGCCAGGTTTTTATAAAATTTAAAGGAGTGTGAAAATCAGCAGGTACTAGAATGCTTGCAACCACAACACCAATAATTAAAAGCGGAACTGCGAATAGTTTTGGAACTTTAGCCTTACCAGAAACTATCAGATAACTTAAAGGCAGCGTTAAAGCCAAATCTATTGATAAGGCCTTATAAAAAAGTGATTGATTTTTTGCTGGTAAAACAGGCAATAAGAGCAATACAAGGCTTGTGGTAAAAACAATAAAAGGAACAAGAAGCAGCCATTTTTCAGATAACTTAAACTGTAAGGTCATATGCCATATTTTGAGCTGCAAAGGTAAATAATGCGCGGTTCAAAGCGGCGTATCCTAATAATGTATTGGTACAATAAGTACAGGTATATTGGTTTTATCAATTACTTCAAAATCAGTGGGTTGTCCAAATATCTTGTAAAACCAACTGTGGCTGTGGTGGCCTATTATTATCATTTCGCATTTGAGCTTTTCAGCTTCTTCTAAGATTGTTTGAGCGGTTGCACCTTGTATTAGCAATCCATCAGCTTCTAAGCCTTCGTTTTCTAATGATTTTACATAGTTGTCAAGGAGTCTGTGCTCTTGTCTGAGCTCATTCGCTCTTGACTCTCTAATATATGTTGGTCCTACTTCGTAACCCACAAAATCGGGGTCAGGTGCAGCAACGTGCAATAACCATAATTTGGCGTTATACTTATTTGCAAATTCTTTTGCCTTGCTTATTAACTTATCAAGCTGAGATTCAAATTCTACGGTTACCAGTATGTTTTTCATGACAGAGCACTTTTAATTCAAGCTCAAATTTCTTCAATTAAAAGCCTAAAATTGATGACCTTGGTCACCGCCTTTATATGGAGTTTAGGTTTGATTAAAAAGAGAGATGAGTTCATTAAACCAACCTCGCTAAGTTGTAATTAAAGTTCTTATGTGCGGTCAGAAATTGCATATTGCACAATTTGGAAGCGCTAGTTTTTTTACTATTTAGCTAAAAGTGTATATTGAGAAAACAGTTTTTGAATATACCCTTAAAGACTTGGTAAAACAAAGCCCTTTTGCATCGGGCACTGCAATAAATTGAACCTACTTATCTCGCTTGTAGCTATGAAAAAGGCTCCAGATTTTCAATTCAATAACACCGAAGAATGCTTCCTTCACAATACCCTTACTCATTTTAGAAGTTCCTTCGCTGCGGTCGGTAAATATGATTGGCACTTCTTGAATATTAAAACCAAACTTCCAAGTGTTAAACTTCATTTCAATTTGGAATGCATAGCCTTTAAACTTGATTTTATCAAGGTTTATGGTTTCTAATACCTTTCTGGTAAAGCAAACAAAACCGGCCGTACTATCACTAATAGGCATATTGGTAATTCTGCGAACATAGCTACTGGCAAAATAGGATAACAAAACGCGGCTCATGGGCCAGTTTACTACATTTACTCCAGTCACATATCGTGAGCCAATAGCCATATCGGCACCGTTTTTACAGGCTTCTCTAAGTTTGATCAGGTCTTTTGGATTATGACTAAAATCGCAATCCATTTCAAAAACGAGCTCGTATTCTCTTTTAAGCGCCCATTTAAACCCAGCGATATAGGCCTTGCCTAGGCCTTCCTTGCCTTTTCTTGAGAGCAAATGCAAACGCTCAAATTCATTTTGAAGCTCTTTCACCTTTTCTCCGGTTCCATCAGGTGAGCTGTCGTCAATTACCAAAACATTAAATTCAACGGGTAAGGCCATTACGGTTCTCACCATCTTTTCAATGTTCTCTATTTCATTATAGGTTGGTATTAAAACTATACTTTCTGACAATGCTGGAGTTTTGGGCTGCAAATATGATGTTTTTGGTTTTGAAGTGTTGTTATTTGAACTTTTCTATTTTAAAGAATTGTTAAACAAACACTTAAATATTTTGTCTATTTCATAAGACGTAATTCAAGTGAAAAATGTTGATGTTTAATCACTTAAAGATTGCTTTTTTCATAATTACCACCATACTCGTTGGCAATGCTTTAATGGGTCAAAAGCTTAATTGGATGTTTAGCTATGGGCAAGGCGTTAATCAATTTGGCTTAAATACTACGTCAGAATTAATACAAGAAAATGTAAGTATTACCCAAAGAATTGGCTTTGGAGCTTATCAGTTTATCGATAAAGAAAAAAAGTGGAACTACAACATTGGGCTTTACCATGCAACGGCTTCCAGTTCAATTGGCATGGCAGTAAGTTTTGGTGACTATAGCAACCGACCAAACTTTTCTCAGTATCGTTCTAAGGTAGGTTTTGTGAGCATTCCGGTTACGTTGCAACGAAATCTCACGATTAATAATCAAATTGGTTTTTTTGTTAATCTAGGCGCTTCATTAGGATTAAATCCAGTTTTAGGTAACGATATGCTTATTACCAGTAATCACAGCTTTGCCAATAATACATGGGAAAGTAATGTAACCACTTCTCTTGAACCCTTCGCGCTTGCATTTGGGGAAGGTGCTGTGGGATTTCGATTTTTACAAGTTGAAAATTGGATCGTTGAAATTGGTGTAAATGGTAGGCTACCTGTACAGAATAAGGGCGTGCAACATGGTGATATAACCATTGACGAAATGTATGTGAATGGACCAATGCGTAGAGATATCGCTTCATTCACAACCACTGGTGGTTGGTTTGGTATTACTATTAGTCTCAAGTATTTTGAAGAGTTTAAACCAATAGATCTTCCAAGATTTAATCGTTAAGGCAATATTCAGTATTCATTTCAGCTGCTCAATTTGATACTTTTGCTCAATGCAAAGGCAAAAGGTTGTTTTTTTAGATAGAGACGGAGTTTTAAACACCGAAAGAAAGGAATACACTTATAGTTTAGACCATTTTTCAATGGTTGAAGGCATAGGTGAAGCCTTAGCCCAATTGCGCGATAGGGGATTCATTTTTGTGGTAGCAACCAACCAAAGTGGCATTGCAAAAGGTATTTATAAGCATGATGACATGCATACCATTAATAATACCATTGCTAAAAATTTAGAAAAACATGGTGTAAAAATTCAGGAATGGTATTACTGCCCACATCACAACACCATTTCAACATGCACTTGCCGAAAACCTGATAGCGGAATGCTTGAGCGCGGAATTGCAAGGTTCAATGCCGATAAAAACAAAAGTTGGTTTATCGGAGATAAAGAGAGAGATATTGATGCGGGTAAAAAAGCGGGTTTGCTTACCCTAAAAATTGAGAGCAACGAAGACCTTAGGCAGCATGTGGAGTTTTTGGCGGAAGTTTAAAAAGTCAAAAAAAGAGGCAATTTTGGTTCAACCAGAGTTTCGAAATGATGATCTTATAAGGTTTGGTGCGCCTTCTCAGTTTGTGAAAAATATTGGAAGAATAAATGAGCTTGGAGCAAGAGTTGAAAATACGGATGCTGCTTATTTCTATATTCCAATGATTCTAAACTATCAAATACTTCAAGGAAAGCACGTAGTTCCAATTTATTGTGAAGGTGAATCGTTTTATGTGCTAGTTTATAGCAGGAGCGAAGAAAGAATTATATTTTTTGAGTTAGAGAATGATGAAGTCTATAGAGATTATAATCTTAACTGGGGTTTGCTTCAAATGGATATTTTGTTTCAGTATTTCGATGATAATGCTGATAAAGGCGTGGATTTAAAAGTCTTCCTAAAAATCGCCCAGCAGCTTGGGTTCGAAAAAGGCGAAGAGCTTTACAAACAACTGAATATCACAGATGAAGAGTATAATTTGAAATTTCCTGCATTAGAGAATTGGAAAGAGGAAGTTGCGATTTCTTTAGGTGTTATTTGACAGCTGAAAAATTAAAATCGATTGGGAAAGCGAACAATATTCTATCAATCATCAAAAGATGAATCGTTTAAAAATCAGTTGACTGAAGGTTATAGCTCCTTAAGACAATGGTTGCTTAAGACAAATGAAGCTACAATTAGAGATTATGATGAACGAACCATAAGCACAGCTTTAGGAAGCTTTCTTATTGAAAATGAAAGCTTGGCCAGCCTACATGAAATTGATCAAGTAATTGTTGAAGAAGTCGCAGGTAATTCTAAAGAGATTTTGGTTTGTATTGAATAACTAGTTGAATAATTGCTATAGCAGCTTTTAGCGGATTTTTGAAATTAGATTTAGTGACAACAAAGCAATCAGAAAATGCGAATTCATTCGCTGGAAAATTTTGAAAGACCAGACTTTCATCAGAATTGAGTGAATGGATTCACTCGATTTTATAAGCTAAACCAACTTCTTCAAAACATCCAAATCCTTGTAAGTTAGCTTTAGATTACTTCTTTCTTTCAGTTGAATACCTACCTTTTCTTTTTCGAGCAAGCAATTTTGTTTGCTAAGCAGCTTCTTGCACCATTCAGCAAAGTCTTCATCAGATTTAGCCCTTACCATGGCTTTGTATTGAATACTACCAACGGCATCAGTTTTATCTACGGTCCATAGTTGCTCAACAAAACCATCTTTTAGCAAAGTATTTTCTAACCCTTGTTGTAATTCAACTTTTTCTTGAATACTAATCTTAACCAAATAAAGCTCTCTGTAGCCTGCTTGCTCTTTATTGAGCAAATAATGTGCACTAGGTAGTAATCCAATCTCTTTTAGTTTCTTAACCCGTGCAAGCGTGTTTGAAGGGGATAAGCCAATGCGCTTGCTTAAATGCAAGTTGCTAATGTCACCTTCTCGCTGTAAGGTGTTTAAAATGATAAGGTCAGTATGGTCAATGGTTTTTTTAGACATGAAACTGATACAAATAAAAAGTATTTAAAAGCTCCAAAATTTATTTTTAAAATAAGGTTACAATAAATCGCTCTAGGTGCCTGAATCCAATGGCCAATTCAGAAGCCGCTATAATTAATAGCAAGCTGTAGATAGATTTTTTTCTATAAAGAACAGGCTTCGTAATTAGTAAAAGAAGCGTAGGAATAACGATAAAGATTGGTATGGTGTTAAAGAGCGATGAAAGTAGTTGCCCTGAAAAAGTTGTAAAGGTTAATAGAATGAAATAGATGGGAAGTAAAAGCACACCTAAGTTTATTGTAAATGCGCTAATTTTTTGTAAACTGTTGCCTTCTTTTTTCCATAATTCAATAAAAAAGAGCGCTGAGCCAAATACCAATAAAATAGAGAGCATTAGGAGTAGTCCGGCATACGGCCAATGCATCAGTTTAAAAAGAGCACCAAAAAGGTAAAAGAAATAACCAGTGCCAAGTAATAATGATGTAACACTTTTTAATTGGACTGATTTATAAACTGTGAAAACACCGAATAAAAAGAATGATAAGGTAATAGCAGGCCCTGATCCAGGAAAATGAGTTACTGGGTAAACCCCGAAGAGCGTAATAATTACTAGGAAAAGAAACTCTAATTTGCTCATCAGTTAATTAATGTGAAGCTAAAGTACTCAAATTCATATCCGGTTAAGCCTTTCGCTATTATCTGAATTAAATTCGCGGGCTACAAAATCTCAACCGTATTGACCGTTTCTGTTCAAAACCTAACTAAAGTTTATGGCACGCAAAAAGCGACCAATGATTTGAGCTTTAGTATAAATAAAGGAGAAGTAGTTGGTTTTCTTGGGCCAAATGGTGCAGGTAAATCAACCACAATGAAAATGTTGAGCTGCTACATAGAGCCAACAAGTGGCGATGCTACAATATGTGGAGCTAATATTTACGATAACCCCGTTGAAGTAAGAAAACATGTAGGCTATTTGCCCGAGCACAACCCTTTGTATTTAGACATGTATGTACGTGAGTATTTGCTTTTTGCTGCCAACATGCATAAGCTAGGAAAGAACTCGAGCAAGCGTGTAAAAGAAGTAATTGAACAAACAGGCTTAGGGCTTGAAGAGAAAAAGAAGATTGGTCAATTGTCAAAAGGTTATAGACAACGTGTAGGCCTAGCGCAAGCAATGATTCATGATCCTGAAGTGTTGATTCTTGATGAGCCAACGTCAGGTTTAGATCCAAATCAAATAGTTGATATTAGAGATTTGATTAAAGAAGTGGGTAAAGAAAAAACGGTAATTCTATCAACCCACATTATGCAAGAAGTAAAGGCCATGTGCGACAGGGTAATGATCATTAATAGGGGAAACTTAGTGGCCGATAGCAGCATTGATGAAATTCTTGAGCAATTCTCAGGAAGACAAACCATAACGCTTGAGTTTAAGAATAAAATAACTGATAAGGCTTTGCAAAGTATTGAAGGGGTACATAAGGTCTTTAATAAAGAGGGCAGCCTTGTGGTATCGGCCAAAACAGATGCCGATGTACGCGAGAAAATATTCAATCTAGCTGTAGAACAAAACAACCCAATTATGAGAATGGAGCCTGTGGTTGAAGATTTAGAGAATATATTTAGACAACTAACCCAAGAGCAAGCAAAGGCATGATAACCGTACTACGTAAAGAAATCAACTTGTTCTTTAGCTCACTAATTGCCTATTTGGTAATCGCAGTGTTCTTAATTATAAATGGAATTTTTCTTTGGCTTATTCCTGATGGAAACATTCTGAGTTCTGGATACGCTACGCTTGAGCAGCTATTTACCATCTCGCCATGGGTACTCATGTTTTTAGTTCCCGCTATTACTATGAGAATGTTTGCAGAAGAGCAAAAGACAGGCACTTTTGAAATTTTGGCAACTAAACCCATTTCAGATACTCAAATTGTATTGGGTAAGTTTTGGGCAGGAACCATTTTAGTACTGCTAAGCATACTGCCAACGCTGGTTTACTTCTATACCGTTTATCAGCTGGCTAACCCAATAGGAAATGTAGATGTTGGTGGTACCATTGGTTCTTACATTGGACTGCTATTTATAGGCGCTGTTTACGTTGCAATAGGTGTATTTGCATCTTCATTAACTGATAATCAAATTGTTTCTTTCATTTTAGCATTGGTAATTTGTTTTTTCTTTTACGGTGTAACCGATTGGATATTAGGACTTGAATCGCTTCGAAGCGTTCAAGGGTTCATTTCATACATAGGTTTACAGAGTCATTATAATAGTATAAGTCGGGGGGTAGTAGATACCCGCGATTTGGTTTATTTTATTGGTTTCATTGCTTTATTTATTGTTTTTACAAAAACTAGAATTGCCCTAAGAAAATGGTAAAGAACACAAATAAGGCCCGCTCGCAAAAGTTAAATACTTGGTTTACAGTTTTGGTAACCCTTGGCGTTGTGGTGGTTGCCAACTTGTTGAGTGAATTTGTTTTTTACAGAATAGATTTAACTGAAGATGAGCGATTTACCCTTGGCGAACAAACCACCAAGCTACTAGAAGATCTTGATGATGTGGTATATGTTCAATGCTATTTAGACGGTGATTTACCTTCAGGTTTTGAGCAGCTCAAAACATCAGTTAGAGAAATGCTTAATGAGTTTTCGGTTAAAAGTGATGGTAAAATAGAGTATGAATTTATTGATCCCTACACTATAGCAGAGGGGCAAGAGAGAAGCGATCTTTTTGTGCAATTGCAAAATAGAGGCTTAAAGAGCTTTGAGCTTGAAGACATGCGCGAAGATGAGATAGTACACAAAATAGTGTGGCCTGCCGCATTCGTTCGCATTGGCGAAAAAGAAGTGCCAGTTTCTTTTTTAAGAGACCAAATGGGAATGAGCCCCGACCTTGTACTACACAACAGTATGATGGGGGTTGAATACGAATTGAGCAATGCCATTGCTTCACTTAAACAAGTCCGTAAAAAGAAGGTAGCTTTTGTGGTTGGTCATGGAGAACTTTCTGGTGCAAGAACAGCAGATATTGGTAGAGAGATATCACTTAAATATGATGTTGAGCGCGTTGATATTACTCAGTATAAAGTAGGAAAGCTAGAAGAGTATGATGCGATAATAATTGCCCAGCCTGATACCGCTTTTGCAGAGGTAGATAAGTATAAGATTGATCAGTATTTGGTAAAAGGAGGAAAGGTGCTATGGTTTTTAGAGTCGCTAATTGCCAGTATGGACAGCCTAAAAGCACAACCTTATACTACCACATTAGATTATGATTTGAATTTGCGCGACATGCTCTTTAAGTATGGTGTAAGAGTAAACCTAGATTTAGTACAAGACTATAATTCTCATGAAATACCTGTATATGCAGGTAAAGGAACCAATAATGCCAATTTCAGAAAGTGGCCTTATTTTCCTTTGGTAGCTCCAACCACAGAGCATCCCATTGTCAAGAACCTTGGACTCACCTGGTTTCAATTTGCCAACAGTATTGATACTTTGCCAAGCCCGGGCATTAAAAAAACAGTCCTTCTAAAATCATCTCCAAACTCAAGAATTGTGCATCATCCGCACAGAATTACGCTGCAATTGGCGCAGATAAATTTAGATCCAAGCCTATTTGCAAAAGGAGAACAAGCACTAGCAGTTTTATTGGAAGGATCTTTTACATCGTTCTTCAAAAACCGACTGGCACCTACCACATTAAACGATCCTAATTATGGTAGTTTTCAAGAAGAAGGTGCGCCAACAAAAATGATTGTTGTTTCAGATGGTGACGTTATCGGAAACCCAATTAACCCGGTAAACGGTCAAATGTATGCCTTGGGTTACGATAGATTTACAGGTAAAAGCTTTGCAAATAAGGCTTTTGTTATGAATTGTCTCGATTTTCTTCTTGATGATTATGGATTGTTTCAATTAAGAAGTAAAGAGTTTAAATTGAGAATGCTTCAACAAGGAGCCGTAAGAGAGCAAAAAGTGTTTTGGCAAGGGCTCAACTTGGTATTGCCCGTTATTATTCTAATTCTAGCGGGTGCCATTTATGTTTTTATCAGAAAGAGAAGATTTACTAAATAAAATCAAAATGAAAAAAGGTAACCTAATTGCATTTGCGGTAATTGTTGTTGGTACCATACTATTCTTTGTATTTAAGAATCAAGACCAATCAATAACGCTTGATGTTAAGGCTGATTTTTTTCAAATAAAGGATACTCAAGATGTAAGTAAAATTTTTATTGTTGACCTTGATGGCAATAGTGTAACACTTGAAAGAAAAGGCTATTACTGGAATGTAAATGGAGACTACAGAGCTGACAATGTTGCTCTGAATAACTTGTTTGAACCTTTGGTGAAAATGCGAATTAAAGCTCCTGTAAGCGATAATGATAAAAATGATCTTGTAAAAGAGCTTACGGTTAGAAGTAAAAAGGTTGAGATTTATAGAAACGGAGAAAAAACAAGAACCCTTTTTATAGGCAACGCTACCGCAGATGGTTTAAGTACCTATATTTTCTCAGATGATGAAGGGCTAGACAGACCATATATTGTACATATACCTGGCTGGAACGGAAATTTAGGGCCCAGGTTTTTCTTTAAAGAGTTAGCATGGCGAAGTAAAAAGGTTTTTCATCATAGTCCGGCAAAAATTGAGTTTATTGAAGTTGACTACAAAATGGAACCACAAGCATCATTTAGACTAGAAAATTTGGGAAGTGGAAAAGTAGCGGCCAAAGGTTTGCATAGTGTGCAAGATTCTATAAAGGATTTAAAGGTTTCAAAGGTTTCTCAAGTATTTGTTAACAGCAATCAGCTATTTTACGAAGACTTTATTTTGCCAAACGCAACAGGCAAGATTGATACTATTACAAACCTGCTACCATTGCATGCAACGGTTACCTTAAAGTTAAAAAACAAAGAGCCAAAGGTGCTTTTACTTAAAGTGCAGCCTCGTAAAGATCAAAAACAACTTGATGCCGGAAGGTTATCTATTGATAGGTTTTATGCCTATTATCAAGATGATAGTCCACCCCAAATAGGGCTTTTACAACAACAAATGGCTGCTAAATTATTGCAGAATTTTGATAGGTTTGAAAACTCGAAATAGGTACTTTTGCCCGTTCTTGATTATACGCTAATCAGGTATTAAAGGTTTATAACAATACAGCTGAAACAATGAAATTTATAGCTTCATCTTCTACATTACTTAAGAAATTATCTCAACTAAATGGTGTTGTAAGCACTAATGCAGTTATTCCAATATTAGAGTATTTTTTGTTTGAAGTTGAATCGGGGCAGTTAACCATTACCAGCACCGACCTTGAAACTTCAATGCGTTCTTCAATACCAGTTGAATCAAAAGAAGAAGGTAAAATAGCTGTTCCGGCCAAGCTGATTATTGACTTTTTAAAAACATTGCCAGAGCAGCCAATCACTTTTACTATAAACCCAGACAATAATAATATTGACCTTAAGAGCGATAAGGGTAGCTACAAAATAAGCGGAGAAAGTGCCGATGATTTCCCTAAGATGCCAGAGGTTGAAGATGCTACGAAAATTGAGTTGGGAGTTCCTGTACTACAAACCGCTATCTACTCAACCATGTTTGCCATAAGCAACAATGAGTTACGCCCAGCAATGACTGGTTTGTATTTTGACTTTACAGGAGGAGAAGCTAAATGGGTGTCTACTGACAGTAATAAACTGGTAAAATATACTCGTGGAGATGTAGATGTTGATCAAGAATCAGCATTTATAGTGCCTAAGAAGGCGCTCAACCTGTTAAAGGGTACATTACCTAATGAAGATATTATGTTGAACTTGCTTTATAACAATCATAATGCACAGTTCAAGTTCAACGATTTTACAATGGTTTGCCGCTTAGTTGATGAGAAATTCCCTAATTATGATGCGGCAATTCCAAAAGAGAATCCATTTGTTTTAACAATAAACCGACAGGAGTTGCTTGGTTCTCTTAAACGAATGGCAAACTTCTCAAATAAAACTACCTACCAGGTACGTTTTAAATTAGCCGGTAATTCTTGTAATATTTCGGCACAAGATATTGACTTCTCAAATGAAGGTAACGAAACGTTGGCTTGCGAATTTGACGGAGAGGATATGGAAATTGGCTTTAACGCGCGTTTTTTAAGTGAGATGTTAAGTGTGATTGATACCGACACCGTTAATATTTTACTTTCAGAGCCTAACCGACCTGGTATAATTAAGTCCACCGAAAGTGGTGAAGGAGAAGATCTAATGATGCTTCTTATGCCAATTGTACTTAACTCTTAAGTTCACTCCAGTAAAAAATAAAATTTAAAAAAGCTCATGTCTTTTATGCATAAAAGACATGAGCTTTTTTAGTCTATAACGCCACTAGTTTACAATTTCCATAAGTTCATCAAAGTACTTGCTTTTAAGTTTTTCTTGTCTCGTAAGCATAGACTCTTCTGCATTTTCGGCACCGCCAATGTGGTATCTACTAAGCCAAGGTAAAACTGTTATCATACCGCTAACCAAGCCATAGTTTTCTACAGTATTAATATATAAGAATCCAAGGCCACCTAGTAGCGCAATGGAGTTAATTCCTCCTTTAATATTACCTGATGCAATTTGTCCAGATCCAGGTATGAAAAAACTTACCCTTTTCGCCCAAACCGCCCTATTAGGGTTGAGTTTAGCTCTAGATTTGTCAAAAACATCGGCTATTCTTAAACTGTCGCCTGGCTGTGTGGCAAGTTTTTGAAAATGAAATTCGCTTCTCACAAAGTCATTTGTTGCATATAGTGCTGCACCTAAGTAATAATGGTGAAGACGTTTTTGTATTGCAGTGTAGGGCTCAATGCTGTATAATTCTTGAAGGGCTTTTTTCCAGTATTTGTTTTGTAATAGATAATAGGTTTTTTCTAGCGCCAACTCGTTTGATAATGTATCATTTTGGGTATATAATATTGATTTATCAAATGCCTTCAACTGTTTGTTTGGTTCATTTAAGTTTAAATGGCAAGCGGCAATGTTGTAATATGCTTTTTGAGTAAACTGCTTTTCAGCATCAAAAAAGATTACCCTCTCATATGAGCTTATTGCTGATTTATAGTTTTTAGACTTCTGCTGATCATTAGCCAATCTGAAGGTTTGCTCAATTGTTTGCGCAATACCAAATTGGCAACTAATCAATAAGACTATAAGCGCGATCCACTTCAAATAAAATGGCTTCAATTTTTTGTTTGTTAATTAATTGAGCAGCCCTGTAAGAACCGTAAATATTTCCGAAATAGAACCCTGTAGCAATACCGCCTGTAAGCCAGCCATAAACGCTTGTTATCCCATTTTGATCAAAACCAGTATATGCTTGCCATGTAAATGTTCCTATCACCAAAACAGAGAGCCCGGCATCAATATAGTTGCCAGTATACACTCTACCTAAGCCGGGTACAATTGATAAGGTCGCCGCCAAACCTGGTTTCTTAAGTTTAAGCCCAAGGCCTTTGTCAATACCTTTTGATAGAACATCTTTTGTAATAGACTCTTGTTTTATGAATTCAAGCTTTTCCTTGGCTTTTGTCCATTCCCCTAAATAGCTATAGTTTATGCTTTCAAGCAGAAACTTATGATCTGAATCAATGTTTGAATTCTTATTTAAGAAATCAATGGCATCATTATAATAGCCCAACCCAGTTAAGCAAAGTGCGTATTCTGATGCAAATGGAGCACGAAATTCAGATTCACTGGCTGCCTTAGGATGCCAGCTATCAATTCGATTAAGTGCAGTTTCAAGTAACTCAGCCTTACGGTAACTCACCAAAGCAAGGTGTTTAAAGGAATCTGAGCTTGCCGAATCAAGTAAAATCAATCGTTCGTATTCAACGGCTGCTTGTTCAAAATTGCCACTTCCAAATAGGTAATTAGCAAATTTTGATGAACTCTTAATTGAGTAAAGGTCAGTTTCTTGCCCCATACTCATGTTCGCCAAAGAAAGAACTAGCAGTGTGCTAAAAAACCGGATCATCAAGTAAAAAATTGTCTTTACGTCTAACGTAATCTTTTTGATTATAGCCATTGCATCTCGAAAGTCTATCAAAAGCGGATAGCATACCTATAAGTGCCCCTTTTTCTTGAATTGAATGAATGGCAAATACTGAGCAAGAAGGATGGAAATTGCAAACTGCGTTGTCTTGTGATGATAAAAAGCTTTTATAAAAAACAAAAAGCCCTGAGAACATGACTTGAAATTCGTTATCTGCTTTTTTAACCTTCCATTTTTCAGTAACAGATTGCTCTTTTGAATTTAGCAAGCCACTGAGTTGGGGTAATTCGTTTTGTTGGGCCCAGCTACTTACCGTTAAAAGCAGGAATAGGATAGTTGTATATATTCTCGTTGCCAAATTCGTTTATTACTATGTTTTTAAATTCCATTATTCTGTATTGTTCTTCACCGCCAACATAAACAATAAAAATAACTTTAGTAGGTACAGATACCCCGTTTATCACTTCATATTCTTTGTAGAATTGTTTTGAAACTGGTACACCATCAGCATCTAGAAAAACCACGCCGTAAAGCCTTCTGTCTTTTACTGAAGTAACAATTTTATTTCTGGAACCACCTTTAAACTTGCGGGGAATTTCCCATGTGGTCATAACCATTCCTTTGTCTTCTTCAACTTTTTTTGCTTCATAAACTGATTCATCAAGTCCAAAATTCTTGATTGAGCCAGTTAAGCTTAAGTGAAAAATGCTCATTTCTATAAACCCTGCGTCTTTGTTTACATCAATTGTATTTCCGTTTTCAATCAAGTAGATTAAAGAGTCATTGGTAATGATGGTTTGCTTTTTAGGGAAAGAAACGTCATAAACCAATTTTTTATGGTTCATGTCATAATACGCTCTACCCAGCTGTAAGGCAAAACTGCCGTCGCTGCGTTTTTCTTTAATACTAAAGTCAAGTGAAATGCGGTACTCTTTGTATTGAGAAAACGCTAGGCTAGGTAAAAGCAAAAAACAGAGTAAATGATATTTGAATGCTCTCATGATTTAAAAATGAAAAGCCGCTTTAAAGCGGCTTTTCAATGTCTCATTTAAAAAATATTCTATAGGCGGTAAGCAATACCAAATTGCGCTAAACCTTTAGATGCACCTAACTCACCATAAATTGAAAGCTTTTCGATTGGGTAAACTCTAAAGCCTAGGGTGGCTTCCAAGCCCAATGGAATCGCCCCTGAAGGTGGTGTTCCAGAAAAAGTTGGGTCATCAGAAGAAATTCTCCAACCACCAACTCTTAAGCCAGCTCCAATACCGCCATACAACTCAAACGACTCACGGGTCATTAAATAATAGTTATAACGAATTAGAATTGAAAGGTTACTTCTATTTGCTGAGTAATTATAGCCAGCAATGTCATCGTTCCAGCTTGCACGGTTTGATATGTATGCCAGGTTTATACCAAGCCCCGAATTATCAGAGAGCATATATTCTCCCTTTAAATAATATGGGCCAAGATTTCTAAAGCTCATGGCATCTTCTCCTAGCAAAGAGTCTGTAGAAAGGCCTTCAACCAGCCCTCCAAACAAAGCGTTTGCCGGGGATGCAAAACCATGGCCTAAACTAAATATTGCATTGCCCTGTCCTAGTTCTTGTGCTTTAGAAAGCGAAGCAGAACCCGTGATTGTAAGTAAAGCAATGATGCCTATAAAATTTCTCATATAGTATTCTTAAGCAGCGCTAGTTGCTCCACCTATACTTGCAACTAAGTTCCATAATAAACCAACTGCAGCACCTACTAAATAACTAGTCTTTTGATCAGAATCTTTGTCATCGTTAAGAAGAACAGTGAAGATTCCTACCGGCCAACAGCAAAATCCGCAAACAAATGAACCCCAATCCATGTCTGATAAGCCAAACATTGGAGCAGCACTGTTGTCAAAAGCATTCCAGTTAAGATTAAACTGAGCCAAGTGCCCTTCAGTTTCCATTTCATTAAAAGTAATGTCGTTTGCAACAACAAAGGTTTCAACGGCATCAATTTGCTCAAATTGAGCTTCAATTGCAGCTTCGTTTACGTCAAAAAGGTCAGCGGTTGAAGCAAAAGAAGCTCCAGTAAGGCCAACAGCTAAGAAAAGTGTTAAGATGAATTGCTTCATTTCTAGTGTCTTTAAATTGTTTTTTGATTTAAGAAACAATAATAACAAAAAGTAAAGTTGGCCGTTGCACGCGGCTTTAAGATTAACACTACAAATTTGATGAACGGTACTAGTAAATGGCCAAAATGAACAGTGCTAAATAACCAAAAAGAGGGAGCTGACCAGCAAGGCATCCGGCCCACGCTTCTCTAGTTAAGGCTTCATCTTTCCCAAAATACTTGATGTAAAACACAGATGTGAGTCCAAAAGCTCCTCCAACACAAGGACTTAGGCAGTTGCCCGCACAGGTTGGGAAAAATACTAACCAAAAAGTGGGGATGCCAAGAATTGGAAAATCTTGTTTTAAACTATCAAGAGGAATCTCAAAGTCTGAAGAAGAAAGCGGAGTTTCAAAATGCACTCCGCTTTCTATTATTTGATGCTCTACTAAGTTGAGCCTTTTAAATTCAGATTCAATTTGCTCAAGGTCTTCATTAAATAACTTATGCGTGTTGTGAGCATTGCAGATACTTATCGTAAGTGCCGAAAGAATAATGAGCAAAATCTGTTTCATGTTATGCCATGGCTTCTTCTTCCATGTACTCTTCCATTGGCGGGCAAGCACATACAAGGTTTCTATCTCCAAAAGTATTATCTACTCTGCCAACCGATGCCCAGAATTTTTGCGGAGTAATCCATGAAAGTGGATAAGCCGCTTTTTTTCTATTGTATGAGTGTGTCCAAGTATCATTGGTAATTACATCCAAAGTATGCGGAGCATTCTTTAAAACGTTGTCAAGTGGATCTACTAGGCCTTCCTTTACTTCTTCAATTTCATTTCTAATTGCTATTAAAGCATCACAAAATCTATCAAGTTCACCCTTAGCTTCACTCTCTGTAGGTTCAATCATAATTGTACCCGGAACCGGGAATGATAGGGTTGGCGCATGAAATCCGTAATCCATTAAACGCTTGGCAACATCTTCAGCCTCAATTCCATGTTGTTTAAATTCTCTTAAGTCAAGAATTAATTCATGCGCAACTCGGTCATTCTTGCCTTTGTATAGTACATCAAAATGTCCTTTTAGTCTAGCAGAAATGTAATTCGCATTTAGAATAGCATATTTTGTAGCATTAGTGAGACCTTCTGCTCCCATCATTTTTATATAGATGTATGAGATCAACAAAATGCTAGCGCTACCCCAAGGAGCAGCTGAAACCGGACTCATGCCTTTTTCGCCTCCCATTTTAATAATGGGATGAGAAGGTAAAAATGGTGCTAGGTGAGCGCCCACTCCAATAGGTCCCATACCTGGGCCTCCACCGCCATGTGGAATACAAAAAGTTTTATGTAGGTTTAGATGACAAACATCTGCTCCAATAATAGCTGGAGATGTTAATCCAACTTGAGCATTCATATTGGCGCCATCCATATAAACCTGACCACCGTGCTTATGAATTAGATCGCAAATCTCAATAATGGTTTCTTCAAAAACACCGTGGGTTGAAGGGTAAGTTACCATTAAAGCAGCAAGGTTTTCGCTATGTTTTTCAACCTTTTCTTTAAAATCACCCATATCAATGTTACCATTCTCATCAGTTTTGGTAACTACTACCTTCATGCCGGCCATTACTGCCGATGCAGGATTGGTACCATGTGCTGATGCAGGAATGAGACAGATATTTCTATGACCTTGGCCCATAGCACTAAGGTATTCTCTAATAACCATTAATCCGGTATACTCACCTTGAGCACCTGCATTTGGCTGTAAAGAAACTGCGTCAAAGCCTGTAACTTGTTTTAATTGCTCTTCAAGCTCTTCAAACATTTGAGTGTATGATATCGCTTGCTCTACTGGCGCAAATGGATGAATATTGCTATACTCAGACCAAGTTACCGGTATCATTTCAGCAGTGGCATTCAGTTTCATTGTGCATGAACCTAATGGAATCATTGAATGCGCTAAAGAAAGATCTTTATTTTCTAAACGTTTTAGGTATCTCAACATTTCAGTTTCGCTATGGTATAAACTGAAAATAGGATGTGTTAAAATTTCACTTTCCCTTTGCAATGAGCCGTTGTAGGCAGTATCCATTCCTTCAGCTAAAGCAACAACATCAATTGCATCTGTTCCATAAGCTGTGGTAAACACACTAACCAATTCACCAAGGTCGTCAAGGTCAACTGTCTCATCAAAAGCTACACCAATGTGAACACCATCATTAAAGTAACGAAGGTTTATCATGCGAGCTTCTGCTTCTGCTTTTATAGCTTCGTACTTGCTTTCGTCAACATGCAGCATTAGCGTATCAAAATACTCCTTGTTGTGGTTAGAAATACCCAGCTTAGCAAGGGCGGATTCTGTAATTTTTGCCATGCCATGAATTCTGGTGGCAATAGACTTTATACCTGCAGGACCATGATATACGGCATACATTGCTGAGATGTTGGCCAATAAGGCTTGTGCCGTACAGATATTTGAAGTAGCTTTTTCTCTCTTTATGTGCTGTTCACGTGTTTGCAGTGCCATTCGGTAGGCTCTATTGCCGTGAGCATCAACCGATACACCAATTATTCTTCCTGGGATTTGACGCTTATACTGCTCTCTTGTAGCAAAATAAGCAGCATGAGGGCCACCATACCCCATTGGAACACCAAATCTTTGGGTAGTTCCAACAACTACATCTGCTCCCATCTCACCAGGAGGCGTCATTAAAACCAGGCTCATAAGATCGGCCGCAACACAAACCAACGTTTTGGTTGCGTGACACTTTTCAATAAAATCTTTATAATCTACAACACTTCCGTCTTCTCTAGGGAATTGAACTATTGCACCGAAGTATTCTGTAGATGGCTCAAAATCTCTGTATTTGCCATAAACAATTTCAATACCTAAAGGCTCTGCACGGGTTTCAATAATTGCCTTTGTTTGTGGGAATAGTTTGTCAGCAACAAAAAATTTATTTCCTGCCTTTTTGTTAACAGACATCATCATTCCCATGGCTTCAGCTGCTGCTGTGCCTTCATCCAATAAACTGCCATTTGCAAGCTCCATTCCTGTAAGCTCACTTACCATGGTTTGAAAGTTAAGCAAAGACTCAAGCCTACCTTGAGAAATCTCAGCCTGGTAAGGTGTATATTGAGTATACCAACCCGGATTTTCAAGCACGTTTCGAAGAATAACAGGAGGAATAATGGTATCGTAATACCCCATGCCTAAGTACGACTTAAAAACTTGGTTTTGAGAAGCACTGGCTTTTAGGGTGTTTAAGAGCTTATATTCACTTAATGGAGCATCTAGCTTCATTTCGTCTTTTCTACGAATGTTGCTAGGAACCGTTTGGTCAATTAATTCGTCCATTGAAGAAACGCCTATTTTGTTAAGCATTTCTTGTGTTTCTAAAGCATTTGGCCCAATGTGGCGGGCTTCAAAATGCTCTTTTCTCGCTGAAAAATTAGTCATTTAAGGTTTGAGTTTTGAGCGTGAATAAATCGAGTGCAAAAGTAACTCGATTGCGCAATAAAAGTTCTTTGATAAAAGACAGTTAAAAGCAGCCAATAATCTATTGGTTACAGTCTGATTTTATCTGTATTAAAGCAACGCAGTTTACTTGAAGTTAGGCATGATCTTAAGTTTGACTAAATGATATTAATTCAAATACTCAATTTTTACCATTGAGTAAAAGTATTAGGTTGGTAGGCAATTAAATAGACCTTTTCAATAGGTGAATATGCTAACTCTACTGAGTCAATTTTAAATGTAAAATGAAAACATGAAGGAGAAAATGCGCATCTGAAAATGTAAAACGGTTAAATGTATCCCTTATTGATAACTGTTAATAGATTCGATTATAAACTATCTGACATTTTTTGAGCAGCAAGTTGAATTTGTTGTTCCAAAAGTGAATTAATAGTTTGATTAAGTTTTTGACTTTTTAAGTTGTTTAGAAATAAAGAAATAAGAATTAGAAAGCTTTCCGAGTGTTTTCCTAGCTCATTCTTTAATTACAATTGAATGGAAGCAACGTGTGTAGAATTAACGTGAAAGTATCTTTAAAATAGTTTAGAACACCAAGTAGCATAGTTTTATTGATGGTTTAAGGAAAACACCGAATTGAAAGTTATTGCTTTCAGAAACGATTGGCTCATCGTTGTTAAAGCCGATTAATCCACCACCTAAATTTAGGAACTTTTTTGGGCTGCTTGCTAGTAATTCATAATCATCTATATTGGCTTGGTATGCGCTTAGCAAAGTAATTGAAAGGTCTAATGATAAAAAACATGACTTGGAAAGAATGAAGCTTTTGCCATAAAAAGAACTTACCCCTAAAGCATGGAAGTTGTTTTCTTTTAGTGAAGAGCTGTTGTTTTTTAATGGTTTAGTGTCAGCAACTTGAGTAATGGAATAATATGAGATTTCATATCCATAGTAATGACCGAAAGGCGCAATTTGTCCTGTTAATGGTGAGTTTAGTAAATATCGCAAATCGATTCCAAAGCCTTTTTGGCCTCTATAAAACTCATTGTCTCTTTTTACATCAGGGTTTCTATTGGCTGTATTTATTAAAGAAAAGCCTGCAGTTAAATTCTTATTATGGGATATAAAATATGCTACTTCGAGGTTAATCGATCTATCAAACAACATTTCGTAAAAGTCTGTTGAGATAGATGATTTTTTGCCAATAAAACCCTCTTGTCCTTTTGAAAAAAAGGAAATTGAAGTGAATAAAATAACGAGTGAAAGCGTTGAATAATTCATTAATCTAGGAGTATATAATACAGGCTATTTGTAAAATAATGCTTATTGATTTTATAGTGTATCTCCTTCATTTGAAATGAAGTAAGAGACTCATGATATGGCGTATAACTATTTAGAGTTATCCAATATTGATTAACGGGCGAGCCTTCAATTACATTTTCGTAAATATATAAGGGGTAAATTGCCTGAAGTACTCGATTACCAGTAGGCTGAAAGTAAATGCTAAAAGTACTAATGTTATCTATGCTCTCAATCCCGAACTTATTAAAGGTTTCCCAAATCTCAGGGCAAAGGATAAATATGTCAATATCTTTTCCTGTGGCCAATTCGCTTTTTCTTTTAGGACTCCCATTACTCAGTTTGAATTTTTTATTTGCTATTGCTAAAGTGTTTAATGTCTCTTTTAAAACCATAAGCTCACCATAGTTTTTAGCCGTAAGCTTTGAAACTGATTGTACTTTGTTATTAGGTAGTTTTGATTGAGCCATTTGGTGTATAGATTTCATATACACAGGTGTTTCTTCTTGCGACTTTTTTAGTAGCAGTCTATAGCCATAGTGCTTTTCGTCAATAAAGTTAATATCGTCAATTAGAATTAGCTTTTTAGCTTCTCTGCTGTTATGAATGTCATTTCTTATGACTCTTTTTGCATAATCTTTAGAATGCCCTGTCTTTAATTTCGAATATGATTTTAAAGTCACCTTCTTTCCTTTGGTGTACTCGTGTAAACCCAATGAAAGGCTTGCTTCTGTTATTCCTTTTGAAATTGCGAGATGGGCCATTTCACCATAAAAATTACCATTTGTTTTATGGCTATTAGAATCATTTAATATGATGTAGTTTTTTAAATATTCATTTGAAACTAGATCGCTTGACGAGTTTATACCTGGGACTAGTAGTTGTAGGTTTTGAAATATAGACTCTGATTCTGCCATGTAACTGGCATAAAATGATGATAGAAAAATGTCATTTTCAAAATCCTTATCTACATACATCTGCCTTCTAAGTGCTTCAAGTAAATAGTAAATAAAACTTGGGTCAGAGTCATTTGTTAAATAAAATCTAAAGGCCTTGTCAATGCACTTTTCGAAATTGCAGTCCGCAATTAAAAGGTGTAATAATTCATATTGAGCTATTTTATGAAACTCTGCAAAAGGCTCAGAATAGGTTATTGGCTTTGAAATTTTGAATTCATTTTTCAAAATAGAATCAACAAAACGAAGACGCTTAAATGACTCCGGATGGCTACTTAATAGTTTGTCTATAGGTCTTATGGTTGTGTCTTTTCCCTTATTTTGAACAATTTTTACTTTAGGAATATTTCGATTGTCAGCTTTACTGTAAATTGAGTCTATTGCAATAACATATGCAAATAGATTTGAAACAGATGGGTCTAAAAGACCTGCTTTCTCTATAGCATAAATTGCAAAACTATCGGCTCTTTCTTCTTGAAACTTGCTGTATTCGGCATTTGTAAGCAAAATACCGAGTCTATTTTTCTTGAATTTTCGCTTTCTTAGAATAATAGATTTTTCAAAGCTTTTTATTGGATCTTGTATTAGAAGGTGCCCCAATTCATGTGCTATAACAAAAGAAAGTTGAGACAACGATTCTACATTGGCTAGTAATCCAATATTTATAAAAAGTTCGTTGCCGTGCATGGCAAAGGCATTACAGCTCTGTGCTTTAACCAAAACAACTTTGCAGTCAAAATCAATATTGTTTGCCTTTATTATTTTGTTGACGATGCCTTGTAGGAATTCTTCAATTCAGTAAAAATTTTGGTATACCTGGCCTGAAGTAACCAGGTTTCTTTTGGTAAATGCCGTAAGTTCACAGAACTCACTAAAATCATTTTTATCTAGGTTCTTAAAAAGATTCTGCTGATTTAAATATTTCTCATAATTCGATTTCGAGTCAAATACTGATAATTTATTTGCATCAAACGATGAATAATCAGGCTTGTAGGGTATTTGAGCCAAAGCGGAGCTACCTACCAGAATAAGTGTAAAAAAAGATGATAGAATTTTCAATAGCATGAATAATGGGTAGATTCAATGCAATTTAAAGTATTCTAATATTTTGGAATTAGAAATAATTAACCGTCAAGTTGTTGCCAATGCACTCCAATTAATCTTGCACGAGAAACAAGTTTAATAACAGCTACCATTTAGATTTCAAACAAAACCAACTGGGCTTTATTATTTGTAAAAGTTACTTGAGCAACCTTTTATACATACCAATAGTATTCTGAATGCCATAATAAAGCGCATCTGTAACCAAAGCATGCCCAATTGAAACTTCGTCAAGTCTAACCAAGTTCTTTTTGAAAAAAGCTAAGTTTTTTAGGTTTAAATCATGCCCCGCATTAATGATTAAACCAAGCTCATCAGCCTTTTGTGCGGCTGACATATATGCTTTTACAGCTTCGTTTTTATTACTTTCAAAAGTGCTTGCAAAGGGTTCAGTATAGAGCTCAATGCAATCTGTGCCAGTTTCTTTAGCTGCTTCGATTATTTCAATTTCAGGATCAACAAAAATTGAAACACGAATTCCCTTTTCTTGAAGCTTTCCAATAACATCTTGTAAGTAGCTTTTATGCTTAATTGTATCCCATCCGTGATCCGATGTAAGTTGATTGGGATCATCAGGTACAAGTGTAGCTTGATGTGGTACAGCATCAAGAACTACTTCTAAAAACTTTTCGGTTGGATTGCCTTCTACATTAAGTTCGGTAGTAACCGATTGTTTTAGGTCATGAATGTCCTGATATCTGATATGTCGTTCGTCAGGTCTTGGGTGCACGGTAATTCCTTCTGCGCCAAATTTTTCGCAGTCTTTAGCAAACTGCACAATATTGGGCAGGCCAAGGTCTCTTGAATTTCTTATTAAAGCTACCTTATTTATGTTAACGCTAAGTCGAGTCATGTTTAAATAAAAAGGCCAGCTCCAAAAAAGTTGAAGCTGGCCATATAAATTAATTGATAATCAATATTAAATTCTAGTATCTGTAGTGCTCTGGTTTATACGGACCTTCTACAGTTACACCAATATATTCAGCTTGGTCGGTTCTGAGCTCAGTAAGCTCAACGCCAATTTTAGACAAGTGAAGTTTTGCAACTTTCTCATCTAAATGCTTAGGCAACATATAAACCTCATTATTGTAATTGTCAGAATTGTTCCAAAGCTCAATTTGAGCAAGTGTTTGGTTAGTGAATGAATTTGACATTACAAAAGATGGGTGACCTGTTGCACAACCAAGGTTTACAAGTCTACCTTCAGCCAAAAGAATAATATCTTTTCCTTTAACATTATACAAGTCTACTTGAGGTTTGATCTCAATTTTGGTATCGCCATAGTTTTTATTTAACCATGCCATATCAATCTCATTGTCAAAGTGGCCAATGTTACAAACAATAGTTTTGTCTTTCATGGCTTCAAAGTGCTGACTCTGAACAATGTCCTTGTTCCCAGTGGTGGTAACAACAATATCTACATTATCAACAACAGATTCAAGTCTTTTAACTTCAAAACCATCCATAGCCGCTTGAAGCGCGCAAATTGGGTCAATTTCAGTAACTATTACTCTTGCACCGGCGCCGCGCAATGATGCCGCAGATCCTTTACCTACATCACCATAACCACAAACTACAGCTACTTTACCAGCCATCATGGTGTCAGTTGCTCTTCTTATTGCATCTACCAATGACTCTTTACAGCCGTATTTATTATCAAACTTAGATTTGGTTACTGAGTCGTTTACATTAATTGCAGGCATTACAAGCGTGCCGTTGTTCATTCTTTCGTAAAGACGGTGTACACCAGTTGTTGTTTCTTCTGATAGTCCTTTTATATCTTTTGTTAGCTCTGGAAATTTATCAAAAACCATATTTGTTAAATCACCGCCATCGTCAAGAATCATATTTAATGGTTCTCCAGATTTAAAAGCAAAAAGTGTTTGCTCAATACACCAGTCAAATTCTTCTTCGTTCATGCCTTTCCATGCATAAACAGGAATACCAGCAGCAGCAATTGCAGCGGCAGCATGGTCTTGCGTAGAGAATATATTACAGCTACTCCAAGTCACATCTGCGCCAAGCTCTATTAATGTTTCTATTAGCACTGCAGTTTGAATAGTCATATGTAAGCAACCGGCAATGCGAGCACCAGCAAGGGGCTTAGATTCGCCATATTCTTCTCTTAAGCTCATTAGGCCCGGCATTTCTGCTTCGGCTAGCTTTATCTCTTTTCTACCCCAATCGGCAAGGTTTATGTCTTTTACTTTGTAAGGTAGTCTTTGTACTTCGCTCATACTTTAAATATTTAATTGTTTTTGTTAGTCTAGTTGTTAATCGTCCAGCTCTTCCTCTGGCTCAGGTTTCATGCGAAACTCTTGAATTATTGAATAGCTGATTCCGTTTTCGTCAAATTTTGATTCCCAAAGTTCTACATGCTCAATATCCATTTCAAAAGGAGTTATATGATGCATTTTTGGTGTACGAACAAATTTGCCAGCATTTGATTTTACTCTGCCTAGAGTAACGTGTGCGATAGGTTCATTTCTTTTGTCACCATCAAGGGCTTCGCTAAATTCTGCAGCAAATTCAATATAACTCGGACTTTCTCTAAATACAGCCCAAACCATACTTGGTTTACGGTTTTTATACATGGTTTTAAACCCTTTAAAAACCATTCGGAATGGAAAACGATTAGATGCTATTTCTTCAATTCTAGCGCAAATGCCATCAAGATCTTCTTCTTCTCTGTCGCCTAAAAATGATAAGGTAAAGTGAAGATTTTCTCTTTCAGTCCACCTTAAATCTCTATTCCTAACTTCGAAAGGAATAGTGCTCAAAAGGTCGTCCTTAACTTGTTCTGTTAAAGGAATCGCCACAAATAAACGTCTTGTGCTCATTTATATTTAATTATTTGATTTCGTAGTGAAAAAAACAAGGTGCAAGTTTACTCTAAATAGGGCAAACGACTAATGTACGGTAATGGATTTAGCAAGGGTAAATATGCTTGTGTTTTCTAAAAATAAGTTAAACAGTTTTTGCGTGCAACTTTTTGATTAAAGTCTCCGTCTTTATGATTATACACACCATAATACCCTAAAACCTTTAATTAATTCCACATTTAATGCCTGCTAAATGAACCCGGTTCCCCACTGGGTTCATTTCTTTTAAATTCACGTTAAATTTGGCAGGTGATTTTTAAGTGTAGTTACAGATAACTTAAACCTTATTTTGAAAAGATGCGTTGTTCTTGGAGAATTTCAATACAACAACATGAAATCAGTAAACGGACAAATGAACGGGCACAGTAATATAGATGATTTAAATGATGATCACTTTATGACATCGATAGAAACACCATTAAGGGAAGATGCTTTTGAACTTGATGATGAACTCAAGAAAGAGCTTATAGCTAAAAACTTTCAAGAAATTATGCAGGTTTTGGGTCTTGACTTAACAGACGATAGCTTAAAAGATACTCCAAAACGTGTGGCTAAAATGTTTGTACAAGAGATTTTTAAGGGGCTTGATCCAAAAAACAAGCCTAGTGTAAGTCTCTTTGAAAACAAATACAACTACAATCAAATGCTAGTTGAAAAAGACATCAACGTTAGCAGTACTTGTGAGCATCATTTTTTACCAATTTATGGAAAAGCACATGTGGCTTATATTTCATCTGGTAAGGTTATAGGGCTCTCTAAAATCAACAGAATTGTAGAGTACTACAGTAAAAGGCCACAAGTGCAGGAACGATTGACCATTCAAGTGGCAAATGAGCTAAAAAGTATTTTAGAAACTGAAGATGTGGCAGTAGTTATAGATGCAAAACATATGTGTGTTCAATCAAGAGGTATTGAAGATATATCAAGTAGCACTGTAACTGCCGAATACTGCGGTAAATTCAACGACCCTGCAGTAAGACAAGAGTTTTTGCGGTACCTAGATATGTAGAAAATAGCTAAACCAATGGCTACAATGTTTGTTTATTAATACATGAAGAACATTGTAGTAGTAGGTGGCTCTCATGGAATTGGAGCTCAGCTAATTCAGCTACTTTCAAATAGCGGGAATTACCATATAACCAACATAAGCAGAACCGCACCTAAGGCTTTAGCTAATGTTACCCAGGTTGAAGCCGATATCCAAAATGGATTTCCAAACCTTGAATTGGAACAGTGCGATGGATTGGTATACTGCCCGGGCAGTATAAATCTAAAGCCCTTTCATAGGCTTTCACAAGATGAGTTTCTGCAAGATTATAAAATCAATTTTTTGGGAGCTGTAAATTCCATCCAATCGTTAATTCGGCCCTTAAAAAAATCGAGAAACGCCTCAATTATTTTGTTTAGTACGGTAGCGGTTGGGCAAGGAATGCCCTTTCACTCAAGCATAGGCTCCGCGAAAGCAGCAATAGAAGGGCTTACTAGGTCTTTAGCTGCTGAGTACGCTCAAAATAATTTAAGATTCAATTGTATAGCTCCATCGGTTACTGACACGCCACTTGCTGGTAATTTGTTAAGTGATGATAAAAGGAGAGAAGCTAGTGCAAGAAGGCACCCATTAAATCGTTTTGGACAACCGAATGATCTTGCGTCGATGGCAGAATTTTTATTATCAGAAAAAGCAGAATGGATAACAGGACAAGTCCTAAATATTGATGGTGGTCTTTCAACTTTAAAAATCATTTAGTTATGGCAGATAAAAGAGTAAAAATTGTAGAGCACTTTATGAACGATGTGTCATTAGAAGGCGCATATCCCAAAAGTATTTTCGCCTTTTGTAAGGCACATAGAATGAAAGAAGCTGATTTTTATGAGTACTTCAGCACTTTCAACAGCATTGAAAAGGCAGTTTGGAATGATCTTTTTGCAAACGTAGCATCAGTAGTGGAAAGCGACGAAGTGTTTACTGAATACAATGCTCGAGAACGCTACCTGGCTTATTGTTTTACCCTTGTTGAGCATCTTAAAAAGAACCTTACTTTTTATCGCATTTCAGCAAAGCGGTCTGACGTAAAGGAGATTTTGAATAGTCCAGGTTTAAAAGCGCTTAAGACTTCAAAAACGTTCTTTCAGAATTTGGTGCAATATGGAGTAGACAATGATCAGATTAAAACTCCAGATATTTTATCGCAGCAGGTGCCCAAGCTATTTCAATTGCATGTAGGTTTTGTAATAAAATATTTCTTAGAAGATGAAAGCGAAGGCTTCACTGAAACCGATCAGGCTATTGAAAAATCTGTAAGGCTGTTTTTTGATGCACTAGAAAATAGTCTATTGAGTTCGATAATCGATTTTTCCAAGTTCATGGGTAAAAAAGCTTTTGCATGAGAGAGCAAGAAAGAATTCCCGTAAGTAAAGTTAGGCGAGCTTCTAAATTCGTAGGAACTGGTGCTAAAGTTGGGGTTAATATCATTAAAAATAAATTTAAGGGCGGTAGTAAAGAAGACCTAGATAAGGCAAATGCTGAAGATATTTTTAACACTTTGAGTGAGCTAAAAGGAAGTGCCTTAAAAATGGCACAGATCATTAGTATGGATCAAAATATGCTGCCAGATGCTTACGTACAAAAGTTCGCCCAAGCACAGTATTCTGCTCCACCATTGTCTTTGCCTTTGGTTGTAAAAACGTTTAGAGAAACTTTAGGAAAGTCACCTTTTGATCTTTTCGAAAATTTTTCAAAATCTGCAGTGCATGCAGCAAGTATGGGGCAAGTGCATTCGGGTTATTATAAAGGAAAAAAAGTAGCTGTAAAAATTCAGTATCCTGGAGTAGCTCATAGCGTAGTTAGCGATCTTAACCTTGTAAAACCGTTCGCCACAAGGTTGGTAGGAATAAAAGGAGCCGACGTAGATCAGTACTTTGATGAAGTTAAAGAAAGGCTTCTTGAAGAAACGGATTATCAACTTGAGCTTAAACGATCAATTCACATCGCTGAGAAGGTGAAGGAAATTGATGGCCTCTTCTTTCCTAAATTCTATCCTGAGCTTTCTTCAAGGCGAATCATAACCATGGATTGGCTTGATGGAATGCATTTAGGAGATTTTCTAAAAAGCAATCCGAGTCAAGAAGCTAAAAACCGTGCTGGTCAATTGCTTTGGGATTTTTATAATTTTCAGGTGAATGAGCTGCAACAGGTTCACGCCGATCCGCATCCAGGAAACTTCTTGTTTACCCCCGAAGGCAAAGTTGGAGTGTTGGATTTTGGTTGTGTTAAAGAGTTCAGCTACGATTTTTATCGTTCTTTCTTTTCGTTGCTTTCACATGATGTACTGAATGACGAAGAAAAAGTAACTGAGAGGTTTAAGGAACTAAACCTTATTTACGAAGACGATAGCGACCAAGAGCGCGACTTTTTCTTAGAAAACATCAGATACTCGGTAGGTTTAATAGCAAAACCTTTTGAGTTTGAAGAATTTGACTTTGGAGATAAATCTTATATCAAGCAGATTTATGAATACGGCGAGAAAATGAGTAAATCTCCTGAGATTAGAAAAACTAAGAAAGCGCGCGGACCAAAAGATGCTTTATTTATAAATAGAACGCTTTTTGGAATGTATAACATGTTAGCCGAGCTAGAAGCTAAGGTGAAAGTGAACTGGAGTTTCAAGTTATAAAAAGAAGCTCCAAAATCTTAATAAAATGAAAATCCCTTCGAAATAAGAATTCGAAGGGATTTTCATTTACACTCATATTTGTAAGATCTACTCTTCAATCAAACTCACCCCCGTCATCTCAGCAGGCTGTTCAATTCCCATAATTTCAAGAACGGTTGGTGCAAGGTCAGCTAGTTTGCCATCTTTTACTTTTTGATAGCGCTTATTAGGGCTAATCAAAAAGAAAGGAACCGGATTGGTAGTATGTGCTGTATTTGGGCTGCCATCGTCGTTTACTTCATAATCAGCGTTCCCATGGTCAGCAGTTACAAGAAAAGTGTAGCCATTTGCTAGCCCATGTTCAACCACACGTTGGCAAGCTGCGTCTGCTGTTTCTACGGCTTTTACTACGGCACTAAAAACGCCAGTGTGTCCTACCATATCGGCATTAGCGAAGTTTAGCATTATAAAGTTGGGTTGGTTGCTGTCTATAAAAGCGTTGGCTTTTTCAGCAATTTCATGGGCGCTCATTTCCGGGGCAAAATCGTAGGTAGCCACTTTGGGCGATTGCGCCATCAATCGTTCTTCACCCTCAAATGGCGTTTCTACACCACCTGAAAAGAAGAATGTAACATGCGGATATTTTTCAGTCTCAGCAATTCTCAATTGAGTTTTGCCATTGGTAGCCATTACTTCTCCCAAAGTATTTTTTAAATCAATTGAAGGAAATAGTACTTCAACACCTTTATAAGTAGCATCATACTCAGTAAGCGTTACATAATTGATATCAATTGGCTCCATTCCAGCGTCTTCGAAGCTTTCCTGGGTTAAGGCTCTGGTTATTTGTCTACCACGGTCAGTTCTAAAGTTTATATTGATCACCACATCACCTGAGGCAATTGATCCATCAGCACCGCAAACAGAATTTACTATTGGCTTAATAAATTCATCAGTGACATCATTTTCGTATGAATCGTTTATTGACGCAATTAAGTCATCGCTTTGCTCACCTTTTCCGTGCAACATGGCGTCATATGCCAGTTTTATTCTATCCCATTTAAAGTCACGATCCATGGCATAATATCTTCCGACAATTGAAGCCACTTGCCCAACATTTTGGCTCATGAATTCTTGAAGGTCAGCGATAAAGCCAGCCCCACTCTGCGGATCTGTATCTCTACCATCGGTAAAAGCATGCACATAAACCTTTTCAAAACCTTTTTGAGCGTAAAATTTCAACAGGCCTTTTAAGTGGTTTATGTGTGAATGAATACCGCCGTCTGATACCAAACCAATTAAATGAATGCTTTTGTTGTTTTTTTGAGCATAATCAAGAGAACTGTTCAACACCAAATTGTCATTTACAGTACCTTCTTCAAAAGCCTTGTTTATAAGAACCAATTGCTGATAAACAACACGACCTGCCCCTATGTTAAGATGGCCAACCTCAGAGTTACCCATTTGCCCATCAGGCAAACCAACAAACTCACCACAGGTCATTAATTCGCTGTTTGGGTAATTCTTGTAAAGTGAATCTACGTAAGGAGTATTTGCAGCCAAAACGGCGTTTACTTTATCATCTTTAGGTCCATGGCCCCAGCCATCTAGAACAATTAAACAAACTTTATCGCTATTCATGCAGCAAAGTTATAGTGCTAAATACTATAATAGGTACGGCTTAACGTAAGGTTAATTGTAATAAGTGTTCATTTTTGTAGAAGTGTGCCTTGTAAATTTGAAGTGTTTATGAAATTTTTAGTTTCTATTTTCTTTTTAAACTTGTTTTTGGGCTTTTCTTTCATCAGCCCAGTGCCTGTTGACTATATGCCCTTGGAGCTGGCTATGAAATCTGCCAATGCTAAAAACGTTTCAAAATTCTTTGACAAACAGATAGAACTGACTATTCAAGGCGGCGAATTCAACATTCAAAATAGCTATAGCAAAAGTCAAGCGCAATCTATTTTAGCCAATTTTTTTGAAAAAAATGAGGTTAACGATTTTGAAACTAAACATAGTGGTTCATCAAGTTGGAGCAAATACATTATTGGTTATTTAACAACTGAGCAGGGCAAATACAGGAGCTTAATTAGATACTTGAATACAAAAGGAGAATTGACCATTCAAGAGCTTGAATTAACATTAGAAGATGAGTAAGGATAATTATCTCGAAGCTTTCAAAAAAGAAATCCTAGAACATTTACAATTTGCGTTAAGAGAAGATATTAGAGAAGGCGACCATACCACCTTGGCCACCGTTGCTCTAGGTACAAGCGGCAAAGCAAAACTTGTGAGTAAGGATACGGGAATATGGGCAGGAAACTCTGTTGTAGCATTGGTGATTGATAATTTCTTTAAAAGCATTGATTACAAGCTCAATAAAAAAGATGGTGATGCACTTGAAAAAGGAGAAGTTATTTACGAGCTTAATGGAAGTACGGCTGAGATCTTGAGTTCGGAAAGGCTTATTTTAAACTTAGTGCAGCATTTAAGTGGAGTTGCGAGCTACACCCACAAAATGACTTCACTAATAAGTGATTTGCATACAAAACTTCTTGATACGAGAAAAACAACACCCGGCCTAAGGGTATTAGAAAAATGGGCTGTTAAAATGGGCGGTGGTAAAAATCATAGGATGGGGCTATATGATATGATTATGATTAAAGACAATCATATAGATCAGTGTGGTTCAATTACCTTAGCCGTAAAGCGGGTTGAAGAATATATAGCATCTAAAGGCCTTAACCTTAAAATTGAGGTTGAAACCAGAAACCTAGAAAACATTAAAGAGGTAATGAATCTTGATAGCGTGGATTGGATTATGCTTGATAATTTTACCCCTGACGAGATTAGAGAAGCCTTGAAGTTAATCAATAAATCAAAAATCACTGAAGCTTCTGGCGGAATCAATATGGACAATATTAGAGCCTATGCCGAAACTGGAGTTGATTATCTTTCATCAGGTTCATTAACCCAAAGAGCTGGAGCTTTAGACTTAAGTTTGAAAATTGCCTAAAGGTTTTTCATTAAATACTTGTATAGCTCAAGCATTGACTTAATATCTTCTTTGTGCACCTTTTCTAGCGGAGAGTGCACATTGCTTTCTGGCGCTCCAATAAAACACCAATCAATAGGGTAGGGCGAGTGTTGTATGGCTGTGCCATCACTACCACCTGCAGATTCAACTTCGAGCTGAAAAGGAATAGCGCTATCCTGTGCCAATTTAACAATTCTATTGGTAAAGGCTCTTCTTGGTACACTTCCGTCTTTTAAAGAAATGGCAGTTCCTTTTCCATGGTGAATACCATCGGTAACCCATGTAATATCACTTATGAGTGATTGCTGAATGTTGTAATTGTAAAATAGCTTTCCGGCTAAAAACTGAACAGATCCACCTTTATGTTCTTCAAATGTTGAAAACACTATAGCACCATTTTCTAAGGTTTCGCAGAGTTTTAAGGCTATCCAAACCCCTAAACGGTTATCAATATAAGGTGATTGAATAAAGTTATCAGTTTCAACAAAGTCGGGTTTAAAAGTTAAGGTAGTTCCGCGGTCAACTTTTCTTGTGGTATGAAATCTAAGGTCTTCATTTTTTGACATTAGCGAGCCTTCCACTTCTCCCTTAGAATCTTCACCAACCAAAAGCCAATCACCAGTAGAATCTGGGCCACCAATTTTACTTAGGGCATTGTCATACCCAACCATAAATCCAATGGAGTCCATGTGCGCATATACTGCAGTTTTAGGTTCGCCAAAAACGAGTATAATGCAATCCTGAATTCCATCTTTAATTATATCAGGTTGAGTACTCCATTTGCTTTTGTTTTTATCAATGTAGCTAAGAATAAACTCTTTGATTACATATTCGCTGCCAGACGGCGATTGTACTTCTATTAGCTCTTTGAGCAATTGGTAATCCATGCTGCAAAAGAACAAAATCCTACCAAGTGGTAGGATTTCGAAAGTTGAATATGAAAAGCTTACTATTTCTAGAAGTTGAAACCGATTGTCATGTTAAGGATTCCCAGGTTTTCTTGTAAGTTAGCTCCTTCTACATCCATGTACGAAAGGCCATATGGTTGAAACCAAGTTTCTCTATTGCCTATTTGGTAACCAACATCAAGGAAAAATTTAGCTTCGCGGTAACCAATACCGGCAGAAGTGGTTGTTGTAAAATACATGTTATTATCAGGCATATAGCCTTCGTTGTAGGCTGAAGTTGTGACTGTTTGTCCCGCTCTTAATGCAAAAGGACCAAACACAAACTCTGCGCCTAATCTAAATTGATGCATGGCAGCAAGCCCATTCTGAATTTCATTGTTTTCTTCAAAATAATCAAAGCCGTCTGAGCTCTCAACAGGATCAGTAAGGGTGGCTTTTGAGCCATCTATGTAGCTGTAGTCGGCAGAAACAAAACCAAAATTTTTGATTACGAATGCTGCGCTTAAATTGCCAACAAAAGGTGTTGTTAAATTATAATTATAATCATACCCACTAGGTTCAATGTTAGATTGTCTAGTATCTGCATCTGAATTCCACCAAACTTTAAACTCCCTATCTATAGAGTAGAAGGTAGGTGTTCTAATGCTAGCACCAATTCTTAAAGCATGTACAGGCTTAAATATTATACCCAGTTGTCCAAAAATACCAAGACCTTGATCGTGCATTCTATGTCTAAGCGACATGCTATTATAGTTGTCAGTTGCAAAATCTAGATTGTTTTCTTGAAAGGTTCCGTTTTCTACGTAGTTTAGAATTGGAACCCCAAGTGTAGCCCCAATCATAAAAAAGTTTCCGTAGTTGCCAGCATAAGAAAAGTTGAGATCAGTTATGGCACCACGGGTTCTCATTGATTGCCTTTGCTGCATGTTAACTGCGGCATTGTCTTCAATAGCCGGTGTAAATCCAACTACATTGTCACCATCATATATTGGATCAATTAAATGAGTGTAATAGGCCATTCCGCCGTAAGAAGTTGAATCTATTGGTAAGTCGTTAAACCAAACGCGTTCCATATCTTCAGCAAATCGGTCAAGCACAGTGGTTTCAGTATTTACCCCTTGAAATAAGAAGTTCTGACTAAAATTATTTCTTCTATTGGCAGAAATGGTAAATGTACTATTGTACCAACCTGTTCTATCTATTTCATTTTCAGTTTTGTCTTCAGTAATGCTCCAAGCCATGCTTGAAATGTTCAGGTTAAACTTGTCTTCAGTAAAGTCATTGCCTAAATAATTTGCATCTGTGGTGGCTTTTGCATACCCCAAAGTGAATGTGAAATTACTAATGGGATATAGTGCCAAACCTGCAGGGTTTATTGAGCTTGAAAGAGCGTTTGCTCCGAGTGCGCCAAAGGCATTGCCAACTGCCATAGCTCTTGCATCACCTTGAAAATGCATGCCTGAATACCGTTGGACATCGTGAATGTTTTGTGCCTTTATTCCGCTAAAACTAAGGCAGAGTATTCCCGTAATTATTATGTTTTTTATAAAATTCATGGTTGTTGGTGTTTAAGGGTTTATCGTTTTGGTAAGCTTTTACTCGAGCCAGATTTTGAGCTTGAATTTGAACTAGAACTACTGCTTCTAGACGTTCCACTTCTAGATGTACCACCTGATGAAGAGCTACTGCTGCCACTAGGTTTGTAGCTATTGTTGCTCTTTGTTCTCGTAGGTGTTGTTCTTGGTGAAACATTAGTTCTGCTAGGCGTTGTTCTCGGGCTAACATTGGTTCTGCTAGGCGTTGTTCTTGGGCTAACATTTGTTCTCGTAGGTGTTGTTCTTGGAGAAACATTAGTACCTGAAGGTGTATTTCTAGGACTTACTTTAGTTCTTGTAGAATTTTGTTTTGGCGTAACATTGGTTCCAGAGCCTGAAGGCGTAAAAGTTGAATTAGAACGCGGACGATAAGTGTTTGTAGTTCTTGTTATTCTACTGCTGCCATAATTTCCATTGTTATCAAAGCTTCGTCCTGTTTTAGTGTTTACGTTAGTAGTATTTATTTCTGCAGAAGAATTGCTTCTACCAGGTATTGTTCTTGTATTAACTTTAGTAATCGTACGGGTGTTTCCATTAACCACCGTTGTTTTGGTAATGGCTCCGCCATGTGGGTTAATTGTAGAGTTCGGCGATGTTTTTAGGGTGTAATATGAGTTGTTTTCTTCTCTACTAGGCAAGTCTTTATCCTTTTTTGGCTTAAACTCGTTTATTGAATTTGAATTTCCATTTTCGTGGTTTGCAACTAATACCTCATCTTTTTTAATTACTGTTTTTTCTCTATTTGGAAGCACCTTTCCTGGAGCTTTAATGTTTCCTCCTGCAAACGCAGGTTTTTCCTTACTTGATAACTCGGCAGCTCTTCCACCACCGTTAGGTGATAATCTTTCTGAATTTCCACTTCTTACTTCATGTCTTTCGGGTAGGTCTCTTTTAAGTCCATTACCTGGTGAAGTGCCCCTTGCATAAAGCGTGTTAACCGGCCCCGGGCCTGGCCCATAATCAGGTCCCGTCCATCTGTTTCCACCAGAGTTGTTATTATTCCCCCAATTGCCATTATTATTGTTATTGCCACCGCAAGGGTTATAAATATTTCCGCAGCCATAGTTGTAGTAATAATTGTAGGTATTTCCGCAAGAATAACAGTTGTTCCAGTTGTAGTAGTTGTAGCTAGAATATCCATATCTGTAACTTACCGAATTGCCATACCATGGGTCATATCCCCACCAAGGGTCGTAATAATAAGTATTGCAATAAAACCCGTTTCCGCCGTATCGAGACCATGATGAATAATAGTTTACACGTGGTGCAGTTGGGGGGTAATATATATTGTTGATTCTTCTAGTGTATCTAAAGTCATCTTCATCATTGTCATAATCATAGTAATCGCCGTAATAGTTATTGTTTATTACGGTTCCATTGTTTCCGGCGTATGAAATTGTGTCTATTTCTTTATATACGTTGTTTGGTCTGGCAGACTCTTCAATACCTGAATTTGTATTGTCTACAACTGTAAATTCGGGTTCAGCGTAGCCCATTGCATAGTTTAATTCTTTTTTATCCTTTTTTGGATTGTAGTAAACACCATCAGTTACCGTGTACTTGGCGGTGTTGCAACTAAATAGTACAGTGCTGGCTAAAAAAAGCAACACCATTTGAGGCAGGCGTTTCATCAGAAAAGGTTTAAAGTTTAAATATGGCATGGTTCAATAAGTTTTAAGTTTGCTACTCATTTATCAAACGTATAAGTTTCAACTACTGTTCCAAACAATAAATTAATGGCAAGCAAGATTACACCAAAAGAAGTAGATTATTCAGAATGGTACAATGATATTGTAAAACAGGCCGGAATGGCCGAACATTCGGCAGTTAAGGGCTGTATGGTTATTAAACCCCATGGTTTTGCCATTTGGGAGAAAATGCAAGGTGTACTAGACAGAATGTTCAAGGAAACTGGACACGTAAATGCATACTTTCCTTTGTTTGTACCAAAAGCCTTGTTTGAAGCGGAAGAAAAAAATGCAGAAGGTTTTGCCAAAGAGTGCGCAGTTGTTACGCATTATAGGCTTAAAAATGATCCAGACAATAAGGGTAAACTCATGGTTGACCCAGAGGCTAAACTTGAAGAAGAATTAGTTGTAAGGCCAACGAGTGAAGCCATTATATGGAATACCTACAGAAATTGGATTCAATCTTATAGAGACCTTCCTCTTTTAATAAACCAATGGGCCAATGTTGTTCGTTGGGAGATGAGAACGAGAATGTTCTTAAGAACTGCTGAATTTCTTTGGCAAGAAGGCCACACAGCACACTCAACTAAAAAAGAAGCCTTAGAAGAAACCAAAAGAATGCTTGACGTTTATGCCGATTTTGCCGAAGAGTATTTGGCACTGCCAGTAATTAAAGGTTGGAAAACCGAAAATGAAAGATTTGCAGGCGCTGAGGATACATATTGTATTGAAGCAATGATGCAAGACGGTAAAGCATTACAAGCCGGTACATCTCATTTCTTGGGTCAAAACTTTGCCAAGGCATTTGATGTAAAGTTTGCGGGCGGCGATGGAAAAGAAGATTATGTATGGGCAACTTCTTGGGGTGTTTCAACAAGACTTATTGGCGCCTTAATTATGGCTCATTCTGATAATGCTGGGCTTGTGTTACCGCCAAAAGTGGCTCCAATCCAAGTGGTAATAGTACCAATCTTTAGAGGAGAAGAGCAGCTTAAAGCCATTTCTGACAAGGTTAACCCAATAATTAAAGAACTTAGAGACAGGGGAGTGGCGGTTAAGTTTGACGATAGAGAAAATCAAAGACCAGGTTGGAAGTTTGCCGAATACGAATTGCAGGGTGTACCCATTAGATTAGCCATAGGTGCCAGAGACTTGGCCAATGGTACCATTGAAATAGCACGAAGAGATGAGAAAACTAAAGAAACTGTTCAGATTGATGGGTTATCACAAACTGTTGTAGACCTGCTTGACGAGATTCAGAACAACATTTATCAAAAGGCCTTAAACTTTAGAGCAGAAAATATGCACCAAGCTAATACTTGGGATGAGTTTAAAGATATTATTGAAAACAAAGTAGGATTTGTAAGTGCCCATTGGGATGGAACTACAGAAACTGAACTCAAGATAAAAGAAGAAACAAAAGCTACAATTAGATGTATTCCTTTTGATTCAGTTGAAGAAGAAGGGGTTTGTATTTTTAGTGGGAAACCTTCAACACGCAAAGTGATTTTTGCAAAAGCTTATTAAATGGAAAACCAAAACTTTACAGCTCTTAACGACTATTTCTGCGAAAAGAGCAACATGAAGCAAGATGTTTATAAAAAAACACTTGAAGCTTTTAGAATAATTAAGGACGCATCTGCGTCTATTATTGACGATCTGAAAGCTAAAAAGGAAGACGAAAGTCATGAACTTGATTTGCATTATAATAGTATTGGCTCTTATGAGGCTGAGCTCATGTTTGCAGGTGATGCATTGTCAATTCAAATGCACACAAATGTGTTTGCCTTTCCGCAAGATCATTTTATAAATAATCTTTCTGAGGTAAAAAAGGATAAAACAAACGGCTATGTGGGAATGATCTTGATCTATAATTTTCTTGCTGATAGCTTACGCTATAAAAGAATAGCAGATGTTGGTTATCTGATAGGTCGTATTTTCATTAATAAAGAAGGAAATTACTTTGTAGATGGGCAGCGCACGTTGAGCTTTTTATACCAAAATTTTGAAAACCAAAAATTTGATTCGGAGGCTGCAAGAAATATCATACAGGCTGCCATGAAACAAGCGATTGACTTTGATTTATTCGTACCGCCATATGATCAGGTAAAAGAGGTTTCGCTTCAGCAAAAAATTGTTCAGCAAGGTAATACGTCTATTAAAACTGGTAAAAGGTTGGGTTTTATCTATAATTCAAGCGAAAACGACTAAATACACTATCAATATGAAATATGTAACTGTTGCTCTAATAGTAATTGTTTCTCAAAGTTTATCAACGGCACAATGTGTTCCTGATTCTGTTTTTTCAAACAGCTCTGTACCTGGGTTTTTTCCTAGTCCATTACAGGGTAATTTGCCAGAAGCCGTAAATGGAAACGCTTATGAATTAACATTATCCCTAAAAGTACCACAAGATACATCAATAGATTTGAGTCAATTTGGATTGTCAGGCACGCAATCAATTGGTGTAAATTCAATGAAGATTAATGAAGTAAGTGGATTACCTGAAGGGCTCGAATTTATTGATTGCAATAATTCGAGCTGTAAGTGGGCTACAAATGAAGTTGGTTGTTTTAAAATAATGGGTGAACCTACTGAGGTTGGAGATTTTGAATTAGGGGTAAACATTACTATGAATGTTGATGTACCATTTATAGGTGCAACTGACCTTCCGGCATTTGATTTGGTTACCTATGAACTTGCGGTTACCGTAGCGAGTGGTGTTTTAGAGGCAAATTCAAAAAATGACAATGCATTAAGAATATTTCCAAATCCAACTAATGATATCGTAAACCTTGATTGTAAGCTTAAGACTGCAGGTGATGTTAAAATTACAATCTTTAATAGTTTAGGGAAACAGGTTTATAATAGTTCAAAAAATCTTGATTCTGGAAATAGCCAAATTCAAATCAATTTAGAAGACCAAACACAGGGTTTTTATATTTTGAGATTTAATAGCAACGAAGAAACTATTGAATCTCGATTCATTCTAAATTAATTAGCACTTTACAAACTGTTCAAATGTCATAGCGTGAGCGTTCTTTTCGTCTGGCTCAAAGTGAGCTTGGGTAATTGATGTCCAATTCATTTTGTCAAAGCCGTTAAAAAAAGTATCACCCTCAAAATTCGAATGAACTGTGGTTATATAGGCTTTGTCAACTAAGTTGTTTTTGAGACAGTATTCATAGATGGCGCCACCACCCGAAATAAAAAGCTCTTTTTCGCCAAGATCTTGAGCTATTTTAATTCCTTCTTCCACAGATTTAGCCATTCTAATTTGCTCGTGCTCAAACGATTTAGTTCTGCTAACAACTATATGTGTTCTGTTTTTCAATGGTTTACCTAATGCTAAGTAAGTATTGCTTCCCATTAGCATACAATGTCCAGTGGTCATTTTCATGAAAAAGCGAAGATCTCTTGGAAGTTGCCAAATAAGGTCATTGTCTTTACCAATAACCCCATTTTCACTAACAGCCACAATTATTGATTTTTTCATTTAAACTGCAATTGGTGCTTTTATACTAGGATGGGGATCGTAATTTTCAATTTTAAAATCCTCGTATTTAAAATCATCAATATTTTTAACATCCGGATTTATCTTCATAACAGGTAGGGCTCTTGGTTCTCTACTCAATTGCAAGTTAACTTGGTCAAAATGGTTGTTGTAAATATGAACATCGCCAAAAGTGTGAATGAAATCTCCGTATTCAAGTCCGCATACCTGTGCAATCATCATAGTGAGCAAAGCATAACTGGCAATATTAAAAGGAACCCCAAGAAACAAATCAGCACTTCTTTGATAAAGCTGGCAACTAAGTTTTCCGTTTGCAACATAGAATTGAAACATGGCATGGCATGGTGTAAGCGCCATTTCACCAAGTTCTCCCACATTCCACGCATTTACAATTATTCTCCTTGAGTCCGGATTCTTTTTAATGGTATTTATAACATTTTCAATTTGGTCATAAGTCTTGCCATCAGCACCTTTCCAAGAGCGCCATTGTGCTCCATACACTGGTCCTAAATCTCCATTTTCATTTGCCCATTCATCCCAAATACTTACCTTGTTGTTTTGTAGGTATTTCACATTCGTATCACCTTTCAGAAACCACAAAAGCTCATAAATAATGGATTTTAAATGAACTTTTTTTGTTGTGACTAGTGGAAAGCCTTCATTCAAGTTAAAACGCATTTGATATCCAAAAACACTTCTAGTTCCGGTTCCTGTTCGGTCACCTTTATCGGCGCCATTTTCCATTACGTGCTTTAAAAGGTTGTGGTATTCCTGCATTTATATTTCTAAATTTCTTCAAAGGTAATTTGTGCTTAAACAAATTGAATCAAGCGGCGTTTTAAGCTGTGAACATTAATGATATAACGTAAATCGGCATTTATAAGGCAAACTCTTATTTTTGCCGCGTTTATTAGGATGAATTCCCTTACAAGTAATTATAAATCAAACAATTAAGGTTTAAGTATATGGCTGAGATCGTAAGAATGCGACGTATGAGTGACACCATGGAAGAAGGTGTTATTGTAGAATGGTTGGTAAAAGTAGGAGAGAAAGTAAATATAGGCGATGTTCTTGCTGAGGTAGAAACTGATAAAGCTACCATGGATTTTGATTCAATATCAGCAGGTACTGTTTTACATATTGAAGCCGAAACAGGAGTTACAATTCCAGTTGATGGTATTTTGGCTGTTTTAGGAAATGAAGGCGAAGACTATACTGCATTGCTTGAAGAAGCAAAGGCGGCAACCCCAAGCACACCAGCGGCTGAAGAAGCCGCCCCTGCAAAAGAAGCACCTAGTGTGGCGGTAGCGGCTGCAGCAACTACACCAGCTCCAGTGGCAAAAGCGGCAGAACCCGTTAAAGTTGCAGCACCTGTGCCCGCACCTGTTGTAGCCAGTTCTGATGGAAAGGTAAAAGCTTCTCCACTTGCCAAAAGATTGGCTCAAGAAAGTGGAATAGACATTAGCCTAGTTAGCGGAACGGGTGAAGGTGGTAGAATTGTAAAAAGGGATGTTGAAAGTTTTGACCCATCGTCAATTGCTCGACCTGCGGTATCGACTCCAATGGCTATGCCTGCCGGAACTGAAAGTTTTGAAGATGTTCCCGTTTCTCAAATGAGAAAAGCAATAGCAAGAAGACTCTCAGAGAGTAAATTCACGGCTCCGCATTTTTATCTTACAAGAGAGATAAACATGGATAGAGTGGTTGAAGCGAGAAAATCAATAAATGAGTACCTAGGAAGCAAGGTTTCATTCAATGATATAATCATTAAAGCTGCTGCTGCTGCTTTAAAAGTTAATCCAAAGGTTAATGCTTCTTGGTTGGGCGATGCCATTAGATACAACAACCACGTAAGCATAGGATTTGCGGCAGCAATAGATGATGGACTTATTGTTCCTGTTGTAAAATACACAGATACAAAGACAATTTCAGCAATTTCGGCAGAGGTAAAAGATCTTGCGCAGCGTGCAAAAGACAAAAAACTACAACCCGAAGAGTTTAGTGGTAATACATTCACAATCTCAAACCTTGGAATGTTTGGAATTGAGGAGTTTACCGCAATTATTAATCCACCAGACGCCTGTATTCTTGCTGTTGGCGGTATAATGCAAAAGCCAGTGGTAAAAAATGGAGAAATTGCTGTTGGTAATGTTATGAAAGTAACATTGTCTTGCGATCACCGAGTAGTTGATGGAGCCTTGGGTGCTAAATTCTTGCAAACTTTTGCACAGTTTTTAGAAGAACCTTTGAGAATTCTAGCTTAGATAATACGCATTGGTATATATTTGTGCAGTAGAGCTACGGAAGGATTCCATTCTAGGCGGCTCTAAATCAAAAGAATTCATAAAAGCTACTCTTTATAAATCTTAACGATTTTTCATGATTGATGTTGAAACCCTAGAGGCACGTCTATTGCCCGAATTGCACCAACTTGCGAAAGAACTTGACATTAAAAACTTTAGAAAGCTCAAGAAATCTGCGCTTATTGAAGTTTTAAAAGAGCAAATAACCATAAAGCAAAGTTCTAAAAGCAAAGATGAAGCTGCACCTAAAGCAGCGCCGTCAAAGAAAAAGGCCACAGCTAAACCTGCTGTAGAAGAAGCTCCAAATGAAGAACCTTCAGAAAGTGCTTCAAAAAAGCGGGTGAGAAAAAGAATGCCAGTAAAAGTTGGTGGGTCTGACGTTTCTACATTAAAACCAAGAAAAGAAGAGCCTACAGCCGTTGAAAGTGAAAAGAATGAAGAAGTATCAGAAGCTTCAAGCACTCCAGCGGAAAAAGAAATTTCTAGGCCAAGAACTGATGAAAGGGAGCCTAGAGATAGGGGAAGAGACCAACAAAGAGATAGGGAGAGAAGAGAGCCAAGAGAATATAGAGATAACAGAGGAGAGGGTAGAGATAGAAACTACCAAAACAGAGATAGAGGGCCAAGAGAAGATAATTACCGCAACCAAAACAGAGACAGGGACAGAGACAGAGACAGAAATTATCGCAACCAAAACGAGTACCAGCAAGAAAAAAAGGAAACGGCACTTTCAAAATCATATGATTTTGAAGGGCACATCTTTTGCGAAGGTGTTCTTGAGATAATATCAGATGGCTATGGCTTTTTAAGATCTTCAGACTACAATTACATGCCGTCTCCTGACGATGTATATGTGTCACCATCTCAAATTAAGCTCTTTGGATTGCGTACTGGCGATACTATTAAAGGTGTTGTAAGGCCTCCAAAAGAAGGTGAAAAGTACTTTGCATTAATTAGAGTTGAGAGAATAAATGGAAGGCTACCTGCTGAAGTAAGAGACAGAGTTGCTTTTGAGCACTTAACACCACTTTTTCCTGATGAAAAGCTAAACCTATTATCAAAATCAGATGAGTATTCAACTCGTATTATAGACCTTTTTGCACCAATAGGTAAAGGGCAAAGAGGACTGATTGTAGCTCAGCCAAAGACAGGTAAAACTATTTTGCTTCAGCAAATTGCAAATTCAATTGCCAAAAACCATCCTGAAGTTTATATGATAATCTTGCTCATAGATGAAAGACCTGAAGAGGTAACTGACATGGCAAGAAATGTAAACGCCGAGGTAGTTTCTTCAACCTTTGATGAGCCAGCTGATAGACATACTAGAATTGCGGGTGTAGTACTTGAAAAAGCAAAAAGGCTTGTAGAATGCGGTCATGATGTTGTTATTCTGCTTGACTCAATTACTCGTTTGGCACGTGCTTACAATACTACCGCGCCGGCATCTGGTAAAATATTAACAGGGGGTGTTGATTCAAATGCCCTTCACAAACCAAAAAGATTTTTTGGAGCAGCACGTAATGTAGAAAATGGTGGTTCGTTAACCATTTTGGCAACTGCATTAACCGATACGGGTTCCAAAATGGATGAAGTAATCTTTGAAGAGTTCAAAGGAACCGGTAACATGGAGTTACAGCTGGATCGTAAATTGTCAAACAAGCGAATTTATCCTGCCATTGATGTTCCGGCTTCAAGTACTAGAAGAGAAGATCTACTTATGGATAAGGCAATGCTTCAACGTATGTGGATTTTAAGGAAAATGCTTACCGACATGAATCCCGAAGAAGCGATTGAATTCTTGAAAATGAGAATGAGAAGTACGCTAAACAATGAAGAGTTCTTGATTTCTATGAACGGATAGTCAAGGTTTAAATCCAATAAAATTTAGATCCCGAATTGCAGAAATGTAATTCGGGATTTTTTTTTACTCAAAAAGTTCTTTGAGTTCTTCTTGGTCCAAATCTAAAGTGGCTTTGCCGCCTTCTGGAATAAAATCGCTCGCCAGGGTTTTCTTTTTACGTTGCAACTGAAGAATTTTCTCTTCAATAGTGTTTTTGGTAATGAACTTGTATGAGAACACATGGCTTTTTTGACCTATTCGGTAGGCTCTATCTATAGCCTGTTTTTCAGCAAAAGGGTTCCACCAGGGGTCAAGAATAAAAACATAATCAGCTTTAGTTAGATTCAAACCAACGCCACCCGCCTTAAGTGAGATTAAAAAAATGTTGCAGTTTTCATTATCGGTAAATGCTTCTACGGCCTCTTGTCTTTTGGTAGTGCTGCCTGTGAGTAATGAATATTTAAGTTTTTTCTGGTCTAGGTGTTCCCTAAAAATATTGAGATGCCGTGTAAACTGTGAAAATACTAAGATCTTGTGCTTGGCATTGTGAACTGATTGCAGTCGATCAGCCACTTCTTCAAATTTCCCGGAACTAATATCTAGATCTTGATTGTACATACTTGGATGATTTGCGATTAATCGCAATTCAGTTAGTCCTTTCAAAATCAAAAAACGCTGCTTGGGATCTAGGCTTTTTTGATCTAAAATATAATTGCGGTATTCAGACTTTACCTTTTCATAAAGTTTAGCCTGCTCACCATTCATTTCACATAATATGGTTTGCTCGGTGAGAGGTGGTAACTCTTTGGCTACTTGTTCTTTAGTTCTTCTTAAAACAAAAGGGTATACTAGTTTTCTGAGTTTAGATTTTTGCTCTTCACTTTCATTCTTTTCAATTGGTGTTACAAATTCGGATTTAAAGAAAGTGTAGCTTCCTAAAAGCCCTTGGTTTAAAAAATTCATTTGAGACCATAAATCAGTAAGTGAATTCTCAATTGGTGTACCTGTAAGCGCTAAGCGGTTATTTGATTTTAATTGCCCAACTTTTTTTGTTACCTGAGCCAACGGGTTTTTAATATTATGACTTTCATCTAGAATAAGGTATTCCCATTTGATCTTTGATAGGAAATCAAAATCATTTCTAATAAGACCATAAGAAGTTATGATTACATGGTGTCGCTTAAATAGAATTTCATCAAAAAGTCTATTTGTGCCAAAATGGATAAAGAACTTGATTGAAGGAGCAAATTTTCTTAATTCATTAGCCCAATTAAAAAGTAATGAAGAAGGTACAACAATTAAAGTAGGATTTACTTCATTAGTAGTATAGGTAAATAAATCAAGGTTTTCCCTATCCTTTTTTGGTTCAACGCTATTATAAATGCTCTTAATAAGGGCTATTGTTTGCAAAGTTTTACCCAAACCCATATCATCTGCCAGCACTCCTGAAAAACCCTTGGTATGTAGGCTACTTAACCATTTAAAGCCATCTTTTTGATAACTTCTAAGAGTGTTGGCCAAACCGGTATCTAATTCTAATTCTTTTTTGTCAATTTGGTTTGGAAGTTTAGGCTTAATGCTTTTTGATTCTTCAAGAAGTGACGCGAACTGTTTCTTAATTCCAACTCCATCGCCGCGTTTTTCGCTAAATGCAAAGAGGTATCTCAGTTCTGAAAACCATTCTTCAGGTATAATTACCGTTTTGCCATTCGGAAGCTTTAATTTAGGGTTTCTGTCAAGAATGTTTTTCCGGATTTTAAGGAATGGTACTTCAATATCACCAAACTTTATTACGGCTTTTATATCAAACCAGTCTCCATCGGCATTTTTTATGTCTAATGTTAATGTTGGTTTGCCAAAAACAATATCATCATCAAAGTCAATAAGCTGTGTTTGGGCATTGTACTCATCTAATATTGGCTTTAATTCAGAGAGTTTCTCAAGCAACGACTCATTCTTAATGGGCTCAAAACGGGCATTTTTAATATATTTAAAACCGTGAGTTTTTAGAAGGTTAACGAATTCTTGTTCTTTATCGTGTTCACGATCAATGCATTCAAGATCAAAGTCGGTAGCTGTTTTGTTTATTATAACGAGCCTTTTCTTGGGATTGTCAAAGTCTACCTGTTCTTTCTTGTATTTAACTTTTAAAGTGAGTCTATTTGGGGTTCCGCTCGAAACCAAAAGTAAAAAACTAGGACTTATGCTTGAATTTGAAACATTTACGCCTTGAATTACGGTAGGGAATTTTTCAGCTGTTAGCTTAACAAACTTTTCGAAATAGGTTTTTTCTGATGCTTTTGGAACATTTACCACATACTTATCAAAAAAGGGAACTAGCCTTTTGCCGTCTATATCATTTTCAAAATGATAAACTCTTTGTCCTACTTTAATCCAGGCTCCATCATGAGCAAATAATTCGCAGTTTAACTCGCAAATATTCATGTAGGTGCCGTTATGAAAGACTTCTAAAAAATATTGCGTGCCATTGGTCTTTCTTCTAAATTTAAAAGTGGCTTGTGCAGGTTTAAATTCAATCAAAAGCTCATGTTCTGCAGGATTGTCTCTATTTCTAATGTAGAGATTTTGACCCTTTAGGAGATTGAAAATCTTAGAAAGCCTAATTTGTAAATAGGGTTGAATATATTTTTCTAAATTTTCTTGAGTACAGAATTTTTTAATGAAGTCTTGCGGTTTAATAGGCCGTTTCGAAAACCTTTTGGTTAGAGCATTGAGGCTAAACTCTTCAATTATTTCAAGTATGTCTTGGTTTAAACTCGTGTAAAATTCAGGGAAGTCAATAAGACTCTGCGGGGTTACGCGCTGATGTTGAAGGGTTAGAGTACCATTTTCATTGAGCTGAAAGATATATCCGTGAATTAAGTTGCCAAAGCCTTCTTCAAAAGATAGGGAGTAAAGTAGCTTATGGGGGTGTTTTGGATTTACTCGCAAGGTTAAATTTCTATTATTCCTTCAAAAACAAATGTTGCCGCACCACTTAATACAATTTGTGTGTATCTGCCCTTATCGTAAACAAACGAAACATTTAATTTACCACCGGGTGTACAAATCATAATTGAGTAGTTTTTTGAATTAGCGGCAAACTTTTTATGGGTGGCAATGGCTGCAGCAACCGCCCCAGTGCCACATGAAAAAGTCTCATCTTCCACGCCTCTTTCGTACGTTCTCATGGCAATTGCTTGGTCATTAAGCTTTGTTACATGATTTACATTTATGCCTTCTTGGCTGTATTTATCATTATATCTAATCGCTCTAGCATTTCTTACAAATTGGGCGTTTTCATTTACGTTTTCAATTTTGAATTGAACATAGTGTGGAGATCCCGTAAAGAGTTCAAAGTCAGTATCTAGACTTTCAATCTTATTTACGTCAATCATACCGAGATCAACTATTGTATCTTTTATTTTAGCGAAATGCTCTCCGTCAATTGCCCAAAATTTGGCTGATTCGGATATTACACCTTGCTTTTTAGCAAAGGCAACAATGCAACGGCCACCATTTCCGCACATCGTAGATTCCTTTCCGTCGCTGTTGTAGTAAACCATTTCAAAGTCAAAGCCTTTCTTGGTCCTAAGCAACATTAAACCATCAGCTCCAATGCCAAACCTTCTATCACAGATTTGAGCCACATCTTTTAGTGATAATTCAAGGGTATTGTTTCTATCATCAACAATTACAAAGTCGTTGCCAGTGCCTTGATATTTATGGAATTGAATCTTCATTCAGGTTTTGATTTAGAGTGTCAGTTACTACTTGTTCGTTAAGTTTAAAAAGGTCTTTTTTGTTATCAGGTGTATTGTCTGATATCCAAACTAGAATGCCAATTAATACAATGAAAATAGCTGAAGCAATGCTGGCTTTATTGCCCCAAATGTTACCAGTTAATTTTGTGCTCGCGTTCTTAAAAAGGTAGTCAACTAGGCTTAGCCTTCTTGATAATGAAGCAATTTGGCCCAATTCATCAATATAGTCTTGGAGTTTTTTAAGCCCATTTATGTTTGATAGCTTAAGTTCATGGCTAAGCATAGCATCTTTTGACATTCCGCCAGTTGAATAGTAGAGTAATGAAGTGGAATGCTCCTTTAGCAGGTCAATGTCAATATTTCGCTTTAAGTTAAATTTGATCAATTCAGCCCATTTTGTTAGGCCAATGTTTAATTGGCTTTCAGCTTTATCTTCATCAATGTTGAGCTGAATCGCTGCTTTTTCAATTGGTCTTTTTTCAAAGAAGTGATTCCAGATAAGCTGTTTGTAATTTTCTTTTAAAACCTTGAAGTTGTTAATTGTGCTGCTAACTTCTTCTTCATTTGGTTCAATAAAAAAAGATTCAATGGCCGGATCTAACTCTTCAAATACCGACTTTATTTTAAGTTTAGCATGGGGATTGGCATGTTGCAGCAATCTTCTAAAAACATAATCAATGGTGAAATCGATTTTATGCCTACCAATGTTCCAAGTGTTTGATGAAAAGAATTGCCAAATAATTACACAAGAATTTGCAAGTAACTTTTGAGTTTTCTTTTGAGAAAAGTCTAGTTTTTCAGCTTGGTTAAGGGCATTTACATAGTTGCGTTCAAAAAGGGTGGGTAGTACAGTATAATCACCTTTTTTTATAAGCGAAACAACGTCTTGATCGGAGATGTTTTTTAAACGCACAGGTATTTTAATTTGCTATAACCTGCGAATTTAAACTTATAAGAAAACTCTGTTACAATTTTTGATTAAACTATCTTATTACAATAGGAGTAGTATGCTTACCAAGCTCTGTTTCAAAAACAAGTAAATAATAACCGCTTTCGAATGATCCAACGTTTAGATTATGAATTCCTGATTGGAACATAGTTGGACTTAATACCAATTGACCTGCAAGGTTTAAAATACTTACTTGTGCATTTTCATAGCTGTCATTAATGCTAATAAACAAAGTACCATTCGTTGTTGGGTTTGGAAATGAGCTTAATCCACTTAAAGAAGAAATGCTATTGGTGCTAGAAATAAGATCGGTTACTTCAATACTAGCCGCTTCTCCATAAGCTTCAAGTTTTTCTCCTTTTTCGTTAACAATCTCAATTCCTTCAAGCAATAATTCAATAAATTGGTTCTTTTTCCAGTCAATATTATCTTGAACTACAAACTTTACCGAACCAACTTTACCGCTTCCAGATTTTGGTTTCTTACTTGTTCTCGAAAATGCGATATCAATTTTTCCGCCACCATTGGTGCCTTTATTCGGGATATTCTTAACAAGCTTTATTGTATTTGAACCGTCATTTAGCCATGATTTTTCGGTGTTAAATGATATGCTGCTTGTATCAATAAAGTTATTGTAATCAATAGTAAAGGCAATACCGTAAACGTTTTTGGCGGGAGCAACTGATGTTCCAAGATTCACATCAATTTCAATAATCTGTTTTCCTTTAACACTGTCAATATCAAAGTCAAAATACAGTTTGTAACCAGTGTTGTTCTTCTTATTGGTGTAAGTGATCTCTCTGTTGTAAAATCTGTCAATAATCAACAGATCTTCATAATCTATTATGCCATCATGGTTAGGATCCGCATGTTTAAAATTTCGATTATCTCCAAAAGAATGCTCCCAATTTTCGCTTCTATATGGGAGCCAAACAGGTGATTTGTAAGACTTTTCTTCGCTAGTATTATTGGTGCCGTAAGCCAATCCAAGCATTAACACATCTCGGTTGTTTACATATTCGTCACCATTAATGTCTCCTGGCCACACACAGTCTTGATCTACATAAAGCAATACTTCCTTAGTTCCGAAACAACCATTATCATCGGTTCCGCTAACTTCAATTGTCTCGTTTCGATTGAGTTGGTAAACGGCATTGTTTTCGTCAAATGATTTAAGCCCACTTTTAGACCATGAGTAGTCTTGTGCGTTGCTAGCTTCAATTTCAAATTTTAGGCCTCTACACACAGTGTTTTCTAAAGCTACAGCGTCAATTTTAGGCTCAAGAACATCTAAGCTAAAAGTGTCAGTGTCTTCACATCCATATTTGTCAATACCTTTTAAATAGATGATTTGGTCATTTTTAAATGAATGCACCAAAATCTCTTCAGTTCCTAACAAGCCATTTGAATTGCTCCAACTGTAAGTTGATGCACCTTTAGCAGCAAGGCTTATTTCAGAATTGGCACATTTTTGAGATTCGCCAACTACTGAAACTGTAGGTGTTTTGGGTAATGAAATAGTTTTAACAAGGTTACTACTGCAGCCAGTAAGTTCATCACTTATTGAGAGTGATAATTCTTTTGAACCACCCTTTAAATAGTTATACGTTAAGTTTTGTCCAAAATATTCTTCATTCTCAATTGACCATTCATAATGTAGCTTTTGATCGTTTTTAAGACTAGTTTTTACATTCAACATAGCCTCTTTACAGGCTGAAATTTGATAATCAATTTTTGCAGAGAAAGTTTCAGTTACATTTACTTTAAACACCCTTTCATAGCGACCTTCCAATTCACAAGAGTTGTCTTTTGCAAGCACTTTTAAATAGAAGGATCCTTTAACTAAATCTTTATTTGTTGGTGTCCAGCAAATCTGAAGCGTTGACTTTTTATTTCTTTTTACGCCAATGCTTGCATTTGGCATGTCAGTATCCCAACTGAAATTTATTAAATCTTCTACATCGTCATCTTCAGCCTCAATATAAAAGCAAAGTTCTTGATTTGCACAGGCCGAAATTTCTTCCTTGTTGCCACCATTTATTCCTGATATAATCGGTTTTTTGTTACTAACGCTCTTAACCGACATGTATATTTCTCTAATTGTTTCTCCAACCTTTTCACCGTTGCGAAACTCAGACACTTTTACCACAACTGGAGACGCCATTGTTTTAGTAGGATAAAACCTTAACAATCCATTGTTATTATCAAAATGAAAACCACGAGGAAACTTTGTGCTAACCCTTGGCTGACCAAGGTAGTTGAAAGGCGCTTTGTGGTTTAGCCCTTTCTGATAACTAAAAGTGCTGTTTGAAGATGTTTTTGCTTCTATTAATTCATACACTAATGAGTCCTTATCATCATCTTCAGCTATCCAAGAATAAGAGTATGGCTCGTTAAATTGAATTATATGATAAGGATCGTTAATAATTTCAGGTGAAGAGTTGTTGCCGTCTATGCAAGTAAACACCGTTGAGCTTAAATAGTACCTTTCGTAACTCTCAGGTCGGTAATATGATGACCACTCCAATTCTAATTCGCAATCGGTAGTTGAGAACTCAGAAATAGAAATTGCAGCTGAATATTGGAGCTTAACTAAGGTGTTAGGGTTATTGCAAGTGTTGTTTGAGTAATTACTACAGCTGTTGGCACATGTTGCAGTAATGTCAGTTGTAGAATTCAGAGCGAATTGTGTGCGAATACTTTTCTTAGAATTGTTGCTTGAGATGTATAGGTTTAAATCGATTCTTGAGCTCCTGCCGAAAGCATAATCATCATAAGTATTTAAATAAACAAAAAGTGAGTCGTCAATAAGATTGTATCTCATTTCGGCTCCTAATAAATTTGCTTTTGAAATACCCGGTGCAAGGGCTAAGAAACCCGCCAGCAGGAAAACGGATTTCAAGGTTTTCGACTTTAAATACTTAAACATCTTGACAATTCTCTGAATTTCTGTTATCAAATATAACTCATTAGGAGTATTAATATTTAGACAAAAAATAAGTTTTGTCGGAATTGGGTTGTGGTTATTAACGAGTCTGATTAATGTTAAAGTTAATAAATGGATGTTTTATAGCTGTGTTTGTCGGTTTTGTGAGTTTAGATTTGGTATTTTTATACAATGAAAGAGAGTAAATTATTTGAGGCCATTCAAACGCTTGAAAAAAGGGAGTTTGCAAGTTTTTTAAAATTTGTTAGGTCGCCATTTTTTCAGGAGCATAGGTATGTACTTACTCTGGCAGGGGTTTTTGAAGATTTTTACCCTGATTTAAATGACGATGTTTTGCCCCGTGAGAAAATATTTGACCTGGTTTTTGAAGGTGAATTTAATGATTTAAAGGTGAGGCATTTAATGAGTGACATGCTGAAGCTTTTTGAGCGTTTTGTCGCATATGAGATTTTTGAAGAAGATGAAGTTTATCTTGAAATTAATAAGCTTAATTACTATAGAAATAAGGGATTAGATAAGCACTTTACTACCACTGAGAAAAGAATTCATAAGAGTATTGAGAAAAATGGAGTGTATACAAATGAGGAATTGTACTACAAGAAGTTTCTTCTTGAACGAGAACTGAACCAGTTTATGTCAGATCGATTTACTAGGAAGGGGGCTAGTAATGTTAAAAACACATCAGAAGCTCTTGATAATTTTTTTATACTTCAAAAGCTGCGCTATGGCTGTATGCAGCTTAATTATGGAAAGGTGTTTAGTCAGTCTTTCCAGTTGCTTTTGTTAGATGAAATTGTACAGCATGTTTCAAGAATAGATCTTTCTGAAGACCCATTAATAAGAGCCTATTATTATGCTTATAACATGCTCAAATCTCCAGACGAAACAAGTTCTTTCTTTGGATTAAAAGAAATACTTTCTGCCTCAACTGTTTTTGATATATCCTTAAACTTTGAACTCTACAACTTTGCTCAGAATTACTGTATAGGTTACATAAATAGAGGGAGAAAAGAGTTTTTTGAAGAATTATTTCAACTCTATAAACTTTCAATAAAGAATGATGTGGTCACATATAATCAAAACCTGCATCCTGCTGACTTTAAAAATATTGTAACTATAGCTTGTAGATTAGAGCAATATGATTGGGCTGATGATTTCATTAAGAATTATGGAGATTATCTTCCAGAAGAAGAAAGAGAAAATGCCATTACCATTAATCGGGCACAAATGTACTGGTATGTAGGGCAGTTGTCTCAAGCAGTAAGGCTTCTTTCAAGAGTTGAGTTTAATGATCCTTTTTATGCCCTTGATGCCAAATCGTTGCTGGTAAGAATATATTTTGAGCTGGGCGAAAAAGATGTACTTTTCTCGTTTTGCGATAGTTTCAAAATCTATCTAAAAAGAAATAAACTCATTTCAAAGGCTCACTTAAACAATCATTTACGGTTAATATCTCTAGTTTCAAAGCTTGCAAAGCTTAAGTCGGGGCAATTGGAAAAACTTGAAAAAATAAAACAAGATATAATTGAAAGCCAGGGGTTAAGCAATAAGAAGTGGCTTCTAGAGCAAGCTCAAAAATTAGAAAGTGATCTTGAAGAAATTCACTGATTTTGGAATATTCTTCGAATCAATTCGCCTACATTATCAATTGGTTGCGACTGCATTTGACCACTTAAATTTTCGTTTCTACTGGCATGAAAAAATGTTTTAAAGCCCAAGCGCCCACACTCGTTTGCCCTTTCTTTCAACATCTTTACAGGCCTAACTTCTCCTGTGAGTCCTACTTCACCTGATAAAACAAGCTTTTTAGGAATGGCAAGGTCATAATATGAAGATGCTAAAGCTGCAACCACAGCGAGGTCAATGCTTGGGTCAGTTACTTTTTGACCTCCTGTAATATTCAAAAAAACATCCCTTTGCCCTAACTTTAATCCGCAGTGCTTCTCTAAAACGGCAATTAACATAGCAAGCCTTTTTGCATCATAGCCATTAGCTGTGCGCTGGGGTGTACCATAAAAACTTTGGCTTACAAGGGCCTGAATTTCTATAAGCATGGGCCGCATGCCCTCTAAACTTGGCGAAACAGCCACTCCATTTGCCCCGTGATCGTAGGAATCTATAAAAATATTCGATGGATTTTCAACTTGCACCAAGCCATAGGCAGTCATCTCATAAATGCCGACTTCTGCGGTTGTACCAAATCTATTTTTGGTAGATTTAATAAAACGATATGATAGATGGCTGTCATCAAAATACAATACAACATCTACCATATGCTCAAGTACTTTTGGTCCAGCAATAAAACCATCTTTGGTAATGTGGCCAATAATAAAAATGCTACAGCCATTTTGCTTTCCAATTTGCATTAAATGGTTGGTGCATTCTCTTATTTGTACAATACTACCGGGAGAAGATTCAATTTCAGGCTTTTGAAGGGTTTGTATTGAGTCTATAATAAGAATGTCTGGCTGAAGTTCATCTACAGCAGCTTCTAATACTTCAAAAGATGTATCGGCTAAAAAGTATATGTTTTCGTTTTGACCTTCTATTCTTTGAGCCCTTAGGTTTATTTGATTAACGCTCTCTTCGCCAGAGAAATACAAAACCTTTTGGTTTTGCCAGCTTAATCCTAGCTGAAGCATTAGTGTAGATTTCCCAATGCCTGGTTTTCCGCCTACAAGCACCAAAGATCCTTGAACAATTCCCCCACCTAAAACTCTATTTAGTTCAAGGTCAGGACTAGGAATTCTAACTTCTTCAGTAGAATTTATCTCACCTTTTTTATGAATCCTTGAAACCACCTCGTGCTTTGAAATGGTTTTGTTTTGATTTCCTGATTTTCCTTTAATTTCAACTTCTTCAACAAAAGTGTTCCAATTGTTGCAGCTAGTGCATTTCCCTGCCCATTTAACTGATTTGTAACCACATTCGGTACAAGTGTAAACTATCTTTTGCTTAGCCAATATTCTCCTTTTCGTAATTTACATCAACATTGGTTGGGTTTTGGCTTCCTTCTACAGCCAGGGCATCACATCTTTCGTTTTCAGGATGACCTGCATGGCCTTTTATCCATTTGAATTTTACATTGTGTTTTGGAGCCACTTTCAAATACTCACGCCATAGGTCAGGGTTTTTCTTTCCTTTAAAACCCTTTTTTACCCAGCCATCTAGCCATTTCTTTTCAACTGAATCAACTACATATTTGCTATCTGTGTAAATAAGCACATTATGTCCAGGGTTTTTAATCTTATTTAGCGCAACAATTACAGCCAACAGTTCCATTCGGTTATTTGTGGTTTTTCTAAACCCTTGGCTAAATTCTTTTTCGTAAGTGCCGTAACGCATTACAATACCATAACCACCAGGCCCAGGGTTACCGCTAGCAGCACCATCAGTAAATATTAAAATTGGAGTATTGTTGCTCATAAAGCAAATTTATAGGCTTAATTTTCAAAAAGAGCCAAAACTTCTGCCACCACAAAAAGGCTTCCTGTAATCAGAATTAAATCGTTTGAGGCTGCGCACTCTTTCGCATTTTCAAATGCCATTTCCACACTTTTTGTCGCCCTTGCAACCATGAAGTTTTTTGAATTGAATAACTCTGACAGTTCTTGAATGGGCAATGCTCTGGGTATATCGGCTTGGCATAAGTAGTAGCTCGCATTTTTTGGCAAAAGATCAAGCGTGCTTATGTTCTTGTCGTTTACCATTCCGAAAACAATATGCAGTTTGCCGTAATTCTCTTTTTTTAGTTGATGTATAATTTGTTTTATACCATCTTCATTGTGGCCAACATCACAAATTACCTTTGGTTTTGATGATAATTGCTGCCAACGACCTTGAAAGGTAAAGTTTTGTTGAACATTTTCAATTCCATAAATCAAATGTTCTATTTTTAGATTGAGCTCCTTCTTAAGAATTGTAAAGGCCGCTGCAACTGTACACATGTTTTCAATTTGATAACTGGCCAAGAAAGGTGGAGTTATTTCGATTGTTTTATCTTCTTGAAGCAAGTGAAGAATGTGTTCTTCTGAAATAGCTGCTATGTTTTTGGTATAAAATGCGCTAGCATTTTTTTCAGAACAAGTTTTATAAAAAACACTTACAACATCTTTGTTCTGATCAGTTAAAAGGGCTGGAGTCTCGGGTTTTATAATTCCTGCTTTTTCTTGTGCTATTGCAGGTATAGTATTTCCAAGATACGCTTGATGATCCAGGCCAATATTGGTGATTATACTTAATAGTGGTTTTACCACATTAGTTGAATCTAACCTACCGCCCATACCAGTTTCTAGTACTACAATGTCAACTTTTTCAGCCTTAAAATAAGACAAGCACATGGCGAATGTTAATTCAAAAAAGCTTGGCTTTATTTGTTCGATGGCAGATTGATTTTTTGATACAAAATCAACTACAAATTTTTTGGAAATGTAATGGCCATTAACTCTAATCCTTTCTCTAAAGTCAGTTAGGTGTGGAGATGTATAAAGGCCAGTTTTATATCCAGCTTCTTTTAAAACGGAAGCAAGCATATGGCATACAGAACCTTTTCCATTGGTTCCGGCTACATGTACAAATCTTAGCTTGCTTTGAGGGTTGCCAATTGCATTACAGAGCGCAACAGTTTTGCCAAGGTCTTTATTATAGGCAGCTTTGCCTTGCCTTTGAAAAATAGGAAGTTGACTAAATAGATAGTCAAGGGTTTGCTGGTAATTCACCTACTGCAAGCGGTATTTGTATTCAAGTACTACAGTCTTAACCAATCCTGCTTTATCAGTTCTTTTAAAGGTAGAACGCTTGGCGTTTTCTTCACTTTTTTTAATTAAAGAGCTATTAGTTGTTGTAGTTTTTTTGAGGTCAGGTTTTACACTAATAACCCTTCCTGAAGCATCTATTGTTACTATAATATATACATCAGCGTTCTCTTGAGTTTTTTCCTCAATATCAGGCATGTTAACGAGATCCACGCCACTACCAGCTTCTACACCAACTGATCCAAAACTTGTGTTTTTATAATTAAAACCTACTTCACCAATTTCTCGTTCTTCTTCAGTTTCTTCACCTTTTGGCTTCGGTTTGCTCTTTAAGGCATCAGCAAAATTCTTGAATTTGTCTTCGGGTTCTTCAGTTGGTTCTTCAACGGGGTCTTCGGTTGGAGTTTCTGGTTCTGTAGGTTGTTCAGTTGGTTCTTCAGCTGCTTCTACTTCAGGAGCATCGGGCTCATCAGCCGTCTCCATTTCTGTTTCGGAAACCTCTTCGTTTACAGGCTCAGGCTGCTCTTCTTGTGGCTCTACAGTTTCTTCTTCAACTTCGTCGGTCGGTTCTTCAACAGGTTCAGTAATCTCTTCTTCGCCATCTTCATAACCAACCAAAACAAAAGATCCCTCTTCAGCAGGAAGTGGCAGTGGGGTTACAAAGCCAAATATTGAAAATACTAGGGTTAAAGATGCTACTATAATGGTTGTAAAAACCAATGAGCGTCTTTTGTTTTGCGAGTCTTCAGTGTCCTTAAATAGCTCTGAAATGCGGTCTTTATCTAATAGGGCCATGGCTTCTTTTGATTTTTAACTACCTGCAGATGCTATTATTGTTTAATTCCACAAATTATTCGGGTTGGGTTGCCAAAATTACTTTTTGCTTTATTTTTTTACCGATCGACATTATTTCAGTAATGTCTTTGATAGGAATTTCTTCGTGAGCATTGATTACAATGGTTGCTTCATATTTAGGATAGCTAGCTAGTTTGCTTCTTAAAACTCTCTCTAACTCATCTTTTTTAACTGACTCTAAGTTTTCGCCATTCTTACCAGAAATGGAGTAATTCTCATCAGCATCAATATTCACATTCAAAGTTTGTTTGGCTAATGTTTGCTCGCTATGTTTTGGCAAAACTAATTTGAGGGCATTTGGAGCAACAAATGTAGACGTGAGCAAAAAGAATATTAGCAACAGAAATATAATGTCGGTTAATGATGACATTGAAAATTCAGCGTTGACTTTATTTGTTCTTTTAATTGCCATTATTCTCCGCTTGCTGGTTCTTGCAATAGGTCAATAAATTCTACTGAAGTGGCTTCCATACGGTAAACCAATTTTTCAACTAGAGATGTAAGGTAGTTGTAGCCAACATATGCAATAATACCTACGGCCAAACCAAAAGCTGTTGTAACCATTGCTTCATAAATACCACCAGCCAGTTGTCCGGGGTCTATATTGTTCCCTGCTTTTGATAGGTTGTAAAATGCTTTAATCATACCTGTTACGGTACCCAGAAAACCAATCATTGGAGCAGCACCCGCAATTGTAGCAACCGTTGCAAGGTTCTTTTCTAATTTGTAAATCTCAAGATTTCCAACATTTTCAACCGAAGCGTGAATTTCTTTTAGAGGATTTCCAATTCGGGTTAGGCCTTTTTCTACTAATCGAGTAATTGGAGTATTGGTTCTTTGACAAAGGTCTAAAGCAAGATCAAGATCGCCTTCTTTTATATAATCTTTTATCTTATTCATAACCTGTGGGTTCTCAGCAGAAGCTTTCTTAATTGAGAAATACCTTTCGAAGAAAATGTATAGCGCCAGTACAAAAAGCAAAAAAAGTGGAACCATAATCCATCCACCTTTAATGAGTGTACTAAGTACCGATAGTTCTTCTTCCATTGGTTGATCAATGAGTGTATTTTGAAGAAAAATGCCTAACATATTTAAATTGAATTATTGAGTGTAAACCCAGGTTTCAACACTGTTGTCGTTAAAGATATTCTGTTTAAAAGTATAAGCGCTATCGCTTGTTTCGAAGTATCCAATGCTAATTCTAAATTTCCCATCCACCTTTAGAACTTTTGGTTCGAAACCTTTGAGCCTAAACCGTTTAAGTTCAGGTTCTATTTGCTCATTTTTTGTTACTGATGAAGCAATTACATAATGCCCCTTTTTAATGAAGTCGTTTGTGTTTTCAACTTCTTTCTCACTATTTAAATCTTCATCTTTTGGGGTGGTGTTTTCCTCTTCAGACCCTACGGATTCTACAATATCAATTGGTTCTTCAGTAGAGGTGCTTTTAACTTCTTCGTTTTCCTTCTCGGCAAAAATCTTTTCGGCGTCTTTAGTGGTCTCTTCAAACGACTTCTCAACTAGTTCTTGTCCTTCTTTGGCCAATTCTAGTTTTTCAAGATCTTCTTCTTCGATTATTGGAACGTCAAAAAAGTTTAGCCCTGCACGATCTACAGCCTTTGGGTTAAAGCTAAGCATATATAAATAAGTAGCTGATACCGAAAGAATGAAGATTGCGACCACTGCAATTCTTTTAAATCTTTGATAGCTCACTGGAATTTTTTCAATTACTATTGTTTTTGTTTCAGGTTCTCGAATCGCATCCTGTTTTTCAGGTTGATTTATCAAGTCAAGTGGTTGGGCTTTCGCAATTTCTAGTCCAAAAGAAGATGGAAGAAAATTAGCGTATTTAAACGGCTTAAAAGTCGTTTTAGCACCAGTTGATGCATAGAAAATGCCAATTCTAGGAATGGTAATTTGCCCTTTTTCTTTTAAATCAGATTTCCATTCTTCTACTTTTGACTTAATGTATTTATCAGCCGTAGGATAACTGAAATCATGTTTTACCACCAATTCTTGCTCTAGAAGCCCATCGCTAGCTGAAACTTTAGGGTTAAAAACCACTTCTTTTGACGGCGGTGTCAATATAAATCCATTACTACTTATTTGCGATGGAATCTCTTTACAAATAAATGCACCAAATGCAGGTACAACTACAAAGTTCTGATTTGCTAGTTGCTCTGCAAGTAGATTCTCTAAAAGTTGGTTTTTGCGCATAAATTAGCACGCAAGATTAATGATTTACAGTTAAAAAGTAGCCTAAAAGTTCTCCAAGTACTGTTAATCAAATTGTTGATTAAGTAAACTAGATAGCAAACTGATTTCTATGGAAGGGGCTACGTTTTGATACAGAATGTGATAGACCGAATCAATCAACGGAGTAGTGATTCGATGCTTTTGAGAGATTTCATAAATAGATTTAGTGGCGTAATATCCTTCAGCAACCATATCCATTTCTATTTGTGCCGATTTTATGCTGTAGCCTCTACCAACCATCCTTCCGAAAGTTCTGTTTCTACTGTATTGCGAATAGGCAGTTACCAATAGGTCGCCCATGTAGCAAGTTTCAAGTAGATTTCTGTCCATTGGATGGGCGGCATCCAAAAACCGTTTCATTTCTTGCATTGAGTTTGAAACAAGTACCGACTGAAAGTTATCGCCAAAGCCTAATCCTTGGCATAAACCCGCTAAAATGGCATAAATGTTTTTAAGGATTGCGGCATATTCGGTGCCCACAACATCAGAAGAAATATTGGTTCTGATAAATCTATTGTCAAATAATTGAGCAGTGTAATCAGCCAAAGATTTTGAATACGAACTAAATGTTAGGTAAGATAGTCTTTCAGCTGCTACTTCTTCCGCATGGCATGGGCCAGTAATAGCTACATATTTTTCTGGATTTATCTCAAAATTATCAATAAGATATTCTTGCAAAGACTGGTTCTTATTGCCTACAGTACCTTTTAAAGCAGAAACCACCACTTTGTTTTTGAAAGCGTTTTTAGGAAGTGTATCTAATTCACTTTTGATATACGCTGAAGGAATAGCAAGTATTACTACCTCCTTGTCTTTTATAATCTCAGAAAGGTTGTTGCCAATTTTTTTCGGACTAATGCTTAAATCAACTGAACGCAGATAGTTAGGATTGTGCCTGTATGACTTAATGAAGTCAATAGTCTCTTTTCGCCTTACCCACCAGTACACATTGGTATTATTAAAGAGCAAAATCTTTAACAGTGCGGTAGCCCAACTACCGCTACCAACTACTAATACCTTAGCGTCTTCTTTTACTATTTGCTGATTTTCTTTCAACCTTTTTTCCGTTGCTTAAATAGATTGATATTGCATCGTAGGGGCCAGTGATTATTTCTTCATCGCCAGCAAGTCCTTTCTCAATCTCAATGTAGAAGTCATCTTGAATACCTGTTTTAACTTCTGTTTCGGTGGCTTCTCCATTTTTAAGCAAATAAACTATTTCTATTTGTTCGCTGCTTGATTTGGTACTGTCTTTTTTCGATTCTTTAGTGGTTACAGCTAAAATCGGAACTGAAATTACATCGGTTTTTTGTTCTGTGACTATATCTATCATGGCAGACATACCAGGCATAAATGGCGCTTGAGTGGTATCGGTGATTAGGTCTTTATATGAAGCTTCTAATATTCTAGCCTTCACTTCAAAGGTTGAACTTTGATCTGTAAAGCTTTCTACAGCTGCATTTTTGGCAGATTTGGCAATTTCTGTGATAATGCCCTTAAAAACTCTATTAGGGAAAGCATCAATTTCTATTCTAGCGGAGTCTTTAGGCGAAATTCTTGTGATATCAATTTCCGATACTTCAACCAATACTTCCATCAGTTTCAAATTGGCAATTCGCATAATTTCTGTACCAGCCATTTGATTTGTTCCTACAACTCTTTCTCCTTCTTCAACACTTAAGTTAGAAACGGTGCCGTTCATTGGAGCATAAATGGTTGTTCTGCTTAGTCTATCTCTTGCTTCCTTTAGCGATGCTTCGGCACTTTCAACAGAAAACTTTGTACTTTGTAATTGCTCAAAAGCGGCAGCCTTTTGCTGTTCAGCTACTAAAAAGTCCATTTCACTTGCATCATAATCGGCTTGAGAAATTATTTGTTTGGCAAATAGTTCTTTATTTCTATCGAAGTTCTTTTTTGAATTAATGGCTCTGGTTTGAGTTTGCCTGTAAGCTGCTTCAGATGCTCTGAGTTGAGCCTTAATGTTATTAACTGATGCTTGAGTTTGGTTCACTGCAGCCTGATAAATATCGGGTTGGATTTTTAGCAATAAATCTCCTTTTTTTACCTTCTGTCCCAATATTACGTTGAGCTCAATAATCTCGCCTGAAACATCGGGGCTAATCTTTACTTCGGCTTCAGGTTGAATTTTTCCCGAAGCGGTAACGATTTCAGTGAGATCTTTTGTAGCAACCTTTTCAGTTTCTACTTCAAGCAAATTTCCTTTAAAAACACCTGATACCTTTAATACTACCATTAATAGTATAAAACCTACCAATGAAATGATAAGCCATTTTACAAAACCACTTTTCTTTTTTGCCATTACAGTGTTATTTCATTTCCAAGGTAAAAACCAAAAGATTTCTCTTTAAATAGGAGGTCATATTTAGAACGGTTTAAGTTTACCAATGCATTTGTATAGGTATTTCGAGCAGTTTGATAGTCGAAATAACTCGCTGAACCTGCATTAAATCGTAGCTCGGTTTGTTCAAGAAGCACCTTTTGTGATTCAAATGCCTTTTCAGCAGCATTGTAGGCTTTTTCGGCTGCCTGCCAAGCTAGGTATGCTTGGTAAATATCGTTCTGAACTTGATTCTTAGTGTTTTGAAGTGCTAGGTATTGTCGTTGATTATTAATCTTGGCATTTTCGATTCCGGCAGTAACCTGATATCTGTTATAAATTGGAATACTCATTGTAAACCCAAATGTTTGACCAAAGTTGTTTTCAAATTGATTTAGAAAACCAGGCGTTGAATAGTCAAAAACTTGCGTTGTGGTCAATACAGGGTCGTTTGTTCCTTCAACATAACCAATGTTAAAGGTTTCAAGTCTTGGATTTTCAGCTATTTGCGACCTTGATGAGTATAGGCTATTCACACTGGCTGCAAAAGTTAAACTAGGTAATCTATTTCCATTAGCTGCACTTAGATCTGCTTCAGTTGACTCTAGCAAAAGTTTGTCTCTTAGGATTTGAGGTAGGTTGTTAAAATTTTCCGCCACAACTTGATCTAGCTCAATGTTTCCTGGTTGAGCCAATTCTTCAAAATTTATCTCATCGATTGGCGCAAGCTCAAAATCTTCTTCAATATCAGCATTCATGTAAATCTTAAGATTAAGGAGTGCAATTTGAGCATTGTTTTTCGCATTAATTTGTTGTAACTCATCATTGCTCAATTGGGCTTCGAGTTCATATTTGCGATCAACCGTAGTCGCTCCAGCATCAAGCAATATTTTTACTCTGTTGAGCTGTTCTGTAGTTTGCGCTATGTTGTTGTCAAATGTTTTCTCCTGTTCTTGAGCCATTAATGCGCTTAGATATAATGCAGCAACATCGAGAGCTACATTGTTATTAATTGCATCAATATTTAGTTCACCGGCTTCAAATGCTTTACGCGCACTCTCAATATTGTTTTTTAGTCTAAAACCATTAAAAAGCGTAACACTTGATCCCAAGTTCATTGAGATTGCAGTTACATTTTGATTTACGAAGGCGTTTGTAAAAGGATCAATGGTTCTACCAAAATTATAGCTATTGCTAATTGATGAGTTAAGGTTTGGCAGACGAGCATATTTGGCCACATTATAAGTCACTTCACCTTGATTGGTGTTTAATTGAGCCTGCTGAGCAACAATATTATTTTTCTGCGCAATTTCTATACATTGCTTTAAAGTATAAGATTTCTGTGCCCAAGTAATTGAAGTACTAAAAGATAACAGAATCAATGCTATTATTCGTAGAGTCATATTTAAAGATAATTACCTTATTCAGCATTGCAAACTTACGTTTATGGTGTTTTAATGGCTTTTAAAATCGAGCATTTTACACAGACGGTGCAATTACAAACTTTTATAAACTAACCAATTACCATTGCTTTGTGTTTTGAATAATAAATTTAAGGCAGCTTTAGCTCAGGTATGAAAAAGGAAATAATTGTATCAGTTCTGCTCTTTGTGCTTGTGTTGGCTGGTAGCGTTACTTATTTTACAAAGTACATCGATGGGCAAGTAAACATTAGCTTGGCACAGGCAATCCCTGAAGAATCAATTCTTGTTTTTGATCTAGAACCTTGTGTTTCTGCCGACTCTATTCAAAACCAATTTCTCGCCAATTTTATGAATGACACGCTATTTGGTGAGCTGATTTCTGAGTTTGAATCATTAACTAAAAGTGACTCTATTCTTAATTGTAGTTGGTACAGTAGTGGCTTTGCTGCGCTCACTCGAGTGAACCATAAAAAAACTGGGTGGCTATTTGCTTTTGATGGTATTGATAAGGAGAAAGGATTGTCAAAGTTTGGCGATGAAATTGTGTTTGAGAAAGAGTTTGGTGAAGTTAGTATTGGTTCAAAAACGTACTTTTTCGAAGTTGTAGACGATATTCTTCTATTTACAAGCCATAAGGTTGTTTTAGATGCAAGTAAAGAGAGCTTAAAGACTAATAGTAATTCATTTATTAGTCAAAAATGGCAGCAGGCTAAAGGAGATATATTGATTAACTACGAATTAAGTACATGGTTATTGTCAAACTTGTTTGAAGAAACTAATGATGAATTAAATGAAATTTTAGCTCCTTTTAAAGGAGTAGGTCATTATGAAATTAGTTTGAATGAGCAAGAGATGAATTTATTCGGCAGCCTAGGTTCTTCACATCAAAACAGTGCTTTCAATAATGATTTGTACGGCAAGCCTTCTAACTTAACATCACTAGAGATTTTGCCAGCAAACACTTCATTTTTTTGGTCTGAAGTGGCATTTGATTTTGAAGCTCAGATAAGACGTGCAAGCTTAGATGAAGCTTTTAAAAATGAACTTGATAGTTTTCAAAAAAAGAATAGTCTTGATTTAATTACGGACCTTTGTGTAAACGTTTTGGACGAGTACGTTGTAGGAGCACTCAATGCCTATAATCATAAGCTTGATAATTCTTTTTTTGTGGCAATTAAAGTAAAAGATGAACAGTCACTAACCCTGGCCTTGGATCAGTTAGATTCTACCAAAACTAGTTTTCTATCAAAAGATAGTTTATTGATTAGAAGGTTAAATTCAGGAAAGCTATTAAATTACCTAATTGGTGGGGCTGTGCCTGATTTCAAAAGTCCGTATTACTCATTTACAAATGGTTTTGTTGTGTTTTCTGATAACATTTCACATCTTAACCAAATTCATGAGTCAATAAAGGTGAATAGTACGCTATCTAATTCATTAACTTATGGGCAAGCGGCAGATTGGACCAATAAAAAGTGCAACCTGGTGCTTTATGTGAACCCAAGAAAAAGCTATAACATTCCAAAAGATATTTTAAGTGAAAAAGCAAAGACATTCTATTTTAGAAAAATTGCTGATTTAGAAGGAATAGACCACTTCGTTTATCAGATGGTTAAAAGTGAGAAAGATTTTTTTAATCATATATATATCAAAAGCTCAGAAAAAAAGTCAGCGGATAAAAATGACGTTCTTTTTACCAAAAACATTGGCGCTAAAATTGTTGCAGGGCCATTTTTAGTTACCAATTACCATACTACAAAAAAAGAAATAATGGTGGTTGATGAAAATGGAAAGGCTCATCAAATAAATAGCTCAAACGAAACAGTTTGGACCTATGTTTTGAATGGAAATGTTACATCAAAGCCAATTGAAGTGGACGCCCTTCAAAACAACAAACTTCAATATTTAATTGCTACCGATGCCGAGCTTTATTTGATTGACAGAAAAGGGAGGGATGTAGGTGCTTTTCCTTTAACCTATCCTGTTAAGGCCAATTCAAGAGTCTCCGTTTTTGAGAATGAATCGAATTATAGTGTTTATGTTCCTTGCAAAAAAGGTAGGGTTTATGGATATAACATAAAGGGAAACCCATTAGCCAGCTGGGCACCTATGAATTTAAGCTCTAATGGACGGGGAAGCATGCAATATTTCACGAAATCAGGCAAGCGATACCGTTTCATAGCAACTGAAAGTGGTTCTATTTACATATGGGACGATAATAATAAAATGACGCCTGAAGTTATTGAAACTAAAACCAGACTTACATCCGATTTCACATTAATGTTTGGCAAAGAATTAAGAGATTGTAAACTTTTGGCCATTGACTCAGCCGGCAATTACATTAAAGCAAGGCTCGATGGTACGGTTTCAAAAAGAAAGTTACCTACTGGTTTTGAATCACCTAGTGGGTTCTGGTGGCAGTTTGACGGCAAAGGTGGTAAAGAATTAGTGCTTTGGAGCAAAAACAAAATGGCTGTTTTGGATCAAGGATTGACAGAACAATATAAAATCTCAACAACAAATGCAATAGAACATGTTGAAGTATTGAATATGCCAAACGGCGAGGAGATATTTGCAGTTCAAACCATGAATAAGCAGCTTTATCTATACACTTTTGAAGGAGAACTGCTGAATTTTGAACCTTTTGACTCGAATTCAAGAAATTCGGTGATTGTTGATTTGGATAAAGACGAAAAGGCAGATTTAGTTGTTGGCTTAGATGATAAGCTGATTGTATATAAAAACATCAAGTAAAAAGAATGACGAAGATTTCATTAATTGAAGAAGCTTGGGAAAACCGAGAACTATTAAATGAAGAAGGTTATAAAAATGCCATATTTGAAACAATTGAAAGTCTAGACGCTGGAGAATTGCGAACGGCACAACCATTAGGTGGTGGAGAATGGCAGGTTAACGAATGGGTGAAGAAAGCGGTAATTATGTATTTCCCGCTTATGAAAATGGAGAAAATAGAAGTTGGTCCATTTGAATTTCATGACAAAATTCCATTAAAAAAGGATTATGATTTAAAAGGGGTAAGGGTAGTGCCGCATGCCATAGCTCGCTATGGTTCATTTGTGCAAAAAGGAGTAGTAATGATGCCTTCTTATGTAAATATTGGCGCTTATGTAGACAGCGGAACAATGGTTGATACATGGGCAACAGTCGGCTCTTGCGCTCAAATTGGTAAAAATGTGCACTTAAGTGGCGGTGTTGGAATCGGTGGCGTTTTGGAGCCCGTACAAGCAGCTCCGGTAATCATTGAAGACAATTGCTTCATTGGGTCACGTTGTATTATTGTAGAAGGTGCTAAAATTGGCGAAGAAGCTGTATTGGGTGCCAATGTAGTTATTACGGCTTCAACTAAAATTATTGATGTCAGTGGAAATGAGCCAAAAGAATATAGGGGAGAAGTACCGGCAAGATCGGTGGTAATACCGGGAACTATTCCAAAGAAATTTCCTGCAGGCGAATACAATGTGCCTGCCGCTTTAATAATTGGTCAAAGAAAAGAGTCAACCAATAAGAAAACGTCATTAAATAATGCGCTGAGAGATTATAATGTATCTGCCTAGTTGAAGGTATTAATTATACAAACGGCTTTTTTAGGAGATGCTATACTAATGAGCAGTATGGTAGAATCCATTGCTCAATATGATTCAAGCATTGAGATTCATGTGCTCGTGAGAAAAGGTCATGGTGTGCTCTTTGAGAATAATCCCCACGTAACAAAAGTTTGGGAATTCAATAAAGAGCGAAGTAAAATTAGGAATTTAGTAAGTCTTATTAGTGAGTTTAGGAATCAAGCTTTTGACGTAGTTTTTAATTGCCATCGCTTTACTAGCACAGGAGTTATTACTGTTGGTTCAGGGGCCAAAACTACAGTTGGGTTTAACAAAAATCCTTTGTCATTGCTGTACAAGAAAAAGTTGAATCATGAATATGGAAAGGGAATTCATGAAATAGATAGAAACCATAATTTACTAAAGGCCTTTTGGCCAAACCTTAAGCTGCAGAAGCCAAGACTTTACCCGAACCAGAGAGAAATTGAAAAAGCTACTGGGATTGCGAAAAATAATCAATTTGTGGTTATAGCGCCTGCGTCTATTTGGTTTACTAAGCAATATCCTATTAAAGGGTGGAGAAATTTACTAGGACAATTGAAATCAAGTCAAGTTTTTATCATAGGAACAGAAGGTGATAGAAAAACGTGTGAGAAAATCGCGGATGGATACCAAAATGCTCACGTGCTAGCTGGCGAGCTGAGCCTGATGGAATCAGTAGCTTTGATTTCAAAAGCAGAAAAAGTTTATGCTTGCGATTCTGCTCCAACACACATGGCGTCTGCAATGAATGTTGAAATCCATTCAGTTTTTTGTTCCACAACAGCTGACTTTGGTTTTGGGCCGATTTCAAGCGTTAATAAGCTTCATGAAACAAATCAAATTCTAGACTGTCGGCCATGTAGTATTCATGGAAAAAGCGCCTGCCCCAAAAGGCATTTCAAGTGCGCTGAAATTGAAATTGAAATTGCGATTTAGCAGATTTTGTCCCAATTAGGGGCTTACTTAAATTAAATTCGCACTCGGAAATTTTATTCTTCCAATGAGTAACTGGTACGCCGCATATACTAAGCCAAGAACAGAGAAAAAGGCTACGGAACGTCTCTCGAAGAGTGGATGGGAAGTCTACTGTCCATTGAAGAAGGAAGTAAAAAAATGGAGTGATAGAAAAAAGAAGGTGGAAACCCCATTTTTCACGTCATATGTTTTCATCAAGCTTGAAAATTATGAAGGTCAAAGACTCGATGTTTTAAGAGACCCGGCAATTTTGAATTTTGTTTTTTGGCAAAAAAAACCGGCAATTATTTCAGACAAAGAAATGCAAGAAGTAATGGATTTCTTTGAGAAATACGAGAAGCAAAATATAGTGACTGATTATATTGAAATAGGTTCAAAGATTTCCCTAGGTGAGGGGCCTTTTGCAGGTAATAAGGGTACGGTTCTAAAGATGGCTAGAAAAACGGTTACTCTGGTACTGGAACAATTGGGGGTGCAATTGACGGTTGACTTAGACTAGTTTTGTTTGTTAATAAGTATTGCTTTTTTTGGGGAGAAGTAATGGGCAATTCCCAATGTACTAAAGATCATTCCAGGCCAAATAAAACGTCCGTTTGCATAGGCCGTTAGAAACGAATAGACCCAAAGGGCTGCAAAGGATAAAAAGCCTACGAAATAGGGAGAGTTTAATGGGACTCTTTTTTTTACCACAAGCCAACTATAGAAAAAACCTTGAGCTCCAATAGAGAGCAATAAGGATGGTAAGGCCCTCGGGCGAGATAAATTGAACTCAATTGATTTTAGTGATGGGACCCAAGAATACCCAACATTTTTTACTGGAATTACTTGCCTGGTCAGAGTGTTTGCCAGAATCCAAATACTTAAAATAGCACTTAGAATAATCAGAGTTTTACCTAGATTTTTTCTTTGAGAATAAATAAATGCAGTTACAAAGCCAACGCTAACTATTACGCTTTCTTTTAAAAATGTGCAAATGAATAATAAAAGTAAATAAAAGAATAAAGCTTGATATAAGCTATAATACTTAAATAAGTACACCGTAACCATTGTAAACAGAACTACCCAAATATCTAAATAGCCAACAGTAGTGTAATAAGCGGCAGGAAACGAAAAAATGAAAAACAAAAGCAATAAATTTTTGGCTCGACTGCCAATTTCGAAGCCATTAATTAACTGTTGTAAAATGAGAATAGAAATTGTGAATGCAATGGCGTTTAGTGTGTTTAGCGACGTTTCGGCATCAAAAGGAAGAAAAGAAGCCAAATAGGGTGCTAAGGGTCTAAATGAAAAAGGTGCTACAATGTTTTCAGCCGTTACATTCCTAAAATACTTGACCATGTCAATGTATTTCAGATCATCCGAAGCGCGTGAATTAATTATTTTATCTAAAGCTACATTCCACCTGTTAAATCTTAAAGAAACTACTAATAAAGCCGATATGATAATCCATATCGGCTTTATTAGCTTTTCTTTATTTAAAAATATTGAACTCAAATTAGAGAATCATTCCAGCCGCTACCGTGTTGTTGGTGCCTTCTTCAACCATAATTAAGCTACCTGTCACTTTGTTTTTGATGTAAGCATCTTTAAATAAAGGCCTAGTAGTTCTTAATTTAATTCTGCCGATGTCATTCATTTTAATTGATTTGTCATCTTCTACCTTATGAAGGGTGTTTATGTCCATTTTATAAACGACTTCTTTTACCATACATCTGGCATCTGCATTGGCATGCATAATCGCATATTTACCACCTGGGATTAATGGTCTTTCGCTCATCCAGCAAACCATCATGTCAACATCTTGATTAGTGTCAGGTTGGTTATTTGGTTTTACAATCATATCTCCACGACTTATGTCAATGTCATCTTCAAGAGTAATGGTAATAGACATAGGCGGAAAAGCCTCATCAATTTCCCCGTCATAAGTATCAATTGAATTAATTTTAGAACTGAAACCGCTAGGCAGAACAGTGACTTCATCGCCTTTCCTTAGAACACCGCCTGCAACTCTTCCTGCATAGCCTCTGTAATCATGATAATCATTGCTCATAGGCCTTATTACGTATTGTACAGGGAATCTACTATCAATGTAATCGTAGGTAGTATTTACTTGAACGGTCTCAAGAATGTGTAATAATGTACTTCCTTGGTACCAAGGCATATTTTCAGATCTATCGACCACATTGTCACCATCAAGAGCACTCATAGGTACAAAACGAAGGTCAGGGATGTTTATCCTTGAAGTGAGATCTGTATATTCCTTTTTAATTTTTTCAAAAACTTCTTCAGAATAATCTACTAAATCCATTTTATTTATGGCAACCACGGCATGCTTAATTCCTAAAAGTGATACTAAAAATGAATGTCGTTTAGTTTGTTCAATTACACCGTGACGCGCATCAATCATTATAATTACAAGGTCCGCATTTGATGCACCTGTAACCATATTTCTGGTATACTGAATGTGTCCGGGAGTATCGGCTAAAATGAATTTTCGCTTTGGTGTAGCAAAATATCGATAGGCAACGTCAATAGTTATCCCTTGTTCACGTTCGGCTTTAAGACCGTCAGTAACCAAAGCTAAATTAGTATGGGCATCACCTCGTTTGGCACTGCTACTTTCAACTGCTTCAAGGGTGTCTTCAAAAATTGTTTTTGTATCGTAGAGTAACCTTCCAATCAGGGTGCTTTTGCCATCATCAACACTACCTGCAGTCACGAATTTTAATAAATCCATTATTTTTTTTATTCTTGTTTTTAAAAGTAGCCCTGTTTTTTTCTGTCTTCCATTGCTGATTCTGAGCGTTTGTCATCTGCTCTCGAAGCCCGTTCTGTTAGGCGAGTTGCAGAAATCTCATCAACGATTTTATCAATGGTGTCGGCTTCTGAAGCCCATGCACCTGTACAGGTGGCATCACCAATTGTTCTAAACCTTACCTTTTGTACCTCAGGGGTTTCATTTTCTGCGAGTTGCAAGAAGTCCGTCACCGCTAGAGTAACACCATTTCTTTCAATTACAGGTCGTTCATGAGCAAAGTAAATTGAAGGCATATCTACTTTTTCTTCTTTCAGATATTGCCATACATCTAACTCGGTCCAGTTGCTTATCGGAAAAGCTCTAAAGTGCTCTCCAAAATTCTTTTTGCCATTATAAAGCTGCCAAAGTTCTGGTCTTTGGTTTTTAGGGTCCCATTGACCAAACTCATCTCTGTGTGAAAAGAATCTTTCTTTGGCTCGGGCTTTTTCTTCATCTCTTCTTGCTCCGCCTAGAGCACAATCAAATTTGTATTCTTCAATAGCATCCATCAAAGTGATTGCTTGTATTCCATTTCTAGAAGCATTTAGACCTGTTTCTTCAATTGCTCTTCCTTTATCAATTGAGTCCTGAACTTTCGCTACGATTAGTTTAACGCCAAGTTTCTCCACAATTCTATCTCTGAACTCAATGGTTTCAGGGAAATTATGTCCGGTATCAACATGCATAATAGGAAAAGGGAGTTTTGCTGGGTAAAAGGCTTTAATTGCAGTATGGAGAACAACAATTGAATCTTTTCCACCTGAAAATAGGAGCACAGGGTTTTCGAACTGTGCAGCCACTTCTCTTATTACATACATTGATTCCGCTTCGAGAAGTTTTAAATGAGATAATTTGTATGACATATTTATTTATATGATATCAATGGAAAAATGAATTGGTAAAGCTCTTCTACACATTCGTCTAAGGATTTGGATCCAGATTTTAACGAGATTGCAGCATTTTTAGGTTTTTCAAAAGGTGATGAGATACCTGTGAAGTCAGGGATTTCACCAGCTCTGGCCTTTTTATAAAGTCCTTTTACGTCTCGTTCTTCACAAACTTCAAGCGGACAATCTATATAAACTTCAATATAATCGTCACTTCCTATAATGGCTTGAGCCTTGTGTCTAGACTCTTCAGTTGGAGTAATGAAACTGCAAAAAGTAACGAATCCGGACTCTTTGAACAATTTTGCCACTTCGGCAGTTCGCCTTAGGTTTTCAACTCGGTCTTTTGTACTAAAAGTTAGGTCACCATTAAGACCAAAACGAAAATTATCGCCATCAAGAAGTTGAGTGATGAAACCCTCCTGAAACAGTTTTTTCTCAATGGTTTTGGCAATCGTACTTTTCCCTGAGCCGCTCAAACCAATCAACCAAATGACCTTGCCTTTCTGCTGAAGCCGGTTCTCTTTGCTCTTACGGTCAAGTATTTCATCAAAAATTGGATAAATGTGCTCCAAAGTGCTTTTTGAATTTAAGTTTGCAAACTTAATCAGATTGAGTGGAAGAAGTATTAAAAAGCATTGATATTCAAAAGGTGAATGCTATTGCCATAAAAGCAGGTAAGTCTATCATGGATATTTACAATGATAAAAATTTGGATTGGAACGTGGAGAAAAAGGCGGATAACTCACCACTGACAATAGCTGATCAGGCGTCAAATAAAGTGATTTGTGATACACTATTGGCTGCATATCCTGAGATACCTATTTTATCGGAGGAGAACAAAACCCAAACCTACTCTGAACGTAGAAATTGGGATTGGTTTTGGTTGGTTGATCCTTTGGATGGAACCAAAGAGTTTATAAAGAAGAACGGAGAGTTTACTGTAAATATCGCTTTAGTGTATAAAAACAGACCTGTATTGGGTGTGGTTTATGTGCCGGCAACTGATGAATTGTATTTTGGTGAAAAAGAGAAAGGTGCTTTTAAAGTTCAAAATGGTGAAACTGTTAAATTAAATACCTTGAAATATGAAAAAGGGCAAAAAGGTGTGAAAATAGTGTGTTCGCGTTCGCACATGAGCAAAGAAACAGAGATGTTCGTGGAGCAATTCAATGAACCTGAATTGTTGAGCAAAGGAAGTTCGCTCAAGTTTATGTTGGTTGCTGAAGGATCGGCTCATGTTTATCCAAGAATCGCTCCTACCATGGAGTGGGATACAGGTGCGGCTCAAATTATTGTAGAAGAGTCCGGAGGAAGTGTAGTGCAGTATCAGTCAGATGAGCCATTGGTCTACAATAAGGAGAACTTGTTGAATCCGTTTTTTGAGGTTTATGGGTGACTTTTATGCTAAAGCTTAGAAGTCCGATGAGTTTCGAGAAATAAGAGATGTTGAACTATGTATTTGGTCATTTTTGCATGAAGTCTAAAGTCCAATGTCCGAAGTGTATATTGATTTTGGTACAAGATTTCTCGACAGACTCGAAATGACATGGCGGAATACCCAATATGTAAAATGCAAATGTATTTTTGTGAAAATTATGAGAAATAGAAGGTTGAAAGGGCAAATGATATGGTCAATTGTGGTGCTGGCTCTGCTAGTAATGAGCAGCTGTGTGCCATATAAAAAACAAGTATATTTTCAGTATTTGGAAGAGCTTGAGAAAAGTGAAGATGGAAGCGTAGCAGAGTTTGATCAGGTTCGAAGTGAGTATAAGTTACAAGTTGATGATATAATAGATATTAAAATTACATCGCCGAACTTGGAAGCCGCTGCTTTTTTTTCTCAATCATTTACGGCAGGAAGTGGAATGAACCAACAACAGATGATGCAAGGGGCTCAAAATGGAGATATTTATTATTTAACGGGATATATTATAAACGATTCGGGCTTTATCGAGCTGCCAATAATTGGTAATGTCGATGCGTCAGGCAAAAGTTTAAGAGAAGTAAAAGAATACTTAGAGGGCGAATTATTAAATTACTTTACATCCAAAAATAGTTTTTATGTCACAGTAAAGTTGGGTGGAATTCGCTTTTCTATTCATGGTGAAGTTGCTCGGCCAGGACGCTATGTTGTTCTGGAGTCACGCTACAATATTTATCAGGCTTTAGCACAAGTTGGCGATTTGACTGCTTTTGCCAATAGAAGTGAAGTCTGGTTGATGCGGCAAGAAACAGGAAAGACTAAAATTTATTCTATTGATTTATTGTCTGATGAGATATTGGAGTCACCTCTTTTTTACATTCAACCTAATGATGTGATATTTATTCGTCCTTTGAAAGCTAAGCAATATGGGGTAGGAGCAACATTCCTTCAGAATTTTAATTCAACAGTTTCTGTGATTAGTGCAACAATATCACTCTACCTAAGCTACCGATTATTAACACAACCAAGCGATCAATAAGTGAACAAAGAATTCAATAACCAACAGGCTGAAAGCTCTCAAGAGAACTTTGATGTCGTTTCTTTTGTCAATTTCATTATAAAACATTGGTACTATGTTGTTGCTGGTGTTTTAGTAGGTGGGGCTATTTCTTTTTTAGTGATCCGTTATTCTATCCCAAAATATGAAGCTAGCGGACAAGTGCTGATTAATGTAAACAGGCAAGAAGACCCTTTGGCTGAACTAACACAACAAGGTTTAGGTGGTGGTTTTAGAAATCGTTTCATGAATACTGATGAAAACGATCTTTTGGTTTTCAAAAGTTCTGCGGTGGCTGAATTAGCAAATGAAAAATTACCATTGCAAGTAAGGTGGTTTGGAGAAGGAAGGATAAGGGGAATGTCAGAAAGTGACGCGCGAAAATTTGGCTATAAAGTTGTTTTACACGATAGTATTAAGTACGGAAGCTATGAAATCATTTTTAAAGAAAAAGGCTATGTGTATCAAGTTTTTGGGGTTGACTCCATGATTGATGTAACCTATAGAACTGAAAATGGCCACGGTTTTTCTATCGGGAACAGTGAAGGTGCCGAAAAGAAGGGGCAAAAGTTACTGTTACAGATTTACCCAATTGCATCAGCAGCCTCAGATTTAAGAGGCGAAATGAATATTAGTTCTATTGTGGATGATGGTTCAGTTTATAGTGTAAAAGTGCAGCACTCAGTTTCTTCTTACGCTATTGACTACATCAATGCCATAATGGATGCTTTTATTGAATACTCAAAAGAAGAAAAGAGAAAATCTTACAATGAAGCATTGGAATTTGTAGATAAGAGAATTTCGGAAATTGGTGATAGTCTGTTGGAAGTGGAGCAAGAAATGACTAAGTTTAGAGTAGCCAATAAAATAATAAATACTGAAAGTAAGGGAGAATTACTATTTGCCAAGTATCAAGAATACTTGGAGGAAGTAATTCAGATGGAAAATCAATTGAGGTATTTGGGGAAAGTGAATGAATATCTCAACGGCCTTTTAAATGCGGAGGGTTTAAAGCCGCCAATTATAGTTGGAATTGACAATGGACTTTTACAGTCGACTTTAACTCAAATCCAAGAAGTATATGTTGAAGCATCCGAAGATAAAATTGATTTAAAGTTTGACGAAGGCAGTCCAACAAAGATTAGACTAGATGCCAAGTTGGATGGTTTAAATTCTACTCTTTCAGAAGTTGTGAAACAGCTACGGCAAGAACTAAATAATAAGCTAATCTTGACCCGCGAGAGGCTGAGAGAAGTTGAAAAAGATTTAGGAATATTCCCAATTTTGGAGCAGCAAATGGTCAATATCCAAAGGAGGTATAAAATGTTTTTGGAACTGTATACTTATTTGTCAGAAAAAAAATTAGATATTGGGATCAGAGGCTCAACCGTATTAAGTGATCATAAGATCATTGAATATGCTAATAAGGCCAATCAAATATCACCTAACATCGAAAAGGTATTTGCATTAGGGTTGAGCTTAGGGACATCTATTCCGGTTTTGGTGTTGTTTCTACTGTTTTATTTTGATAGTAGACTGAAATCAATGGATGATGTGATAAAAGGAGCTAGAATGCCATTAATCGGTGTAATTCCTCGATTTAAGAGTTTCCAAGTAGGTGAAATCTTCAATAGCCCAAAATCATTGATGGCTGAGTCATTTCGTAACCTTAAAACCAATCTAAACTACGTTTGGAAGAAGGATCTCCAGAGTAAAATAATTGTACTGACTTCAACAAGGCCTGGTGAAGGAAAGACTTTTTGCAGTGAAAACTTAGCTTCAATCCTAGCCTATGGAAATAACAAAGTAGTGGTTATTGGGGCGGATATGAGAAGGCCACAGTTATTTAAAGATTTAAACATTAAGAATGATAAAGGTTTGTCGGAGCTTTTAAGCGGTCAGAACAAGCTGGAAGAATGTCTCCTGGATTCTCAGCATGCAAGCCTAAAGGTCATTATTTCGGGTGCCATCCCGCCAAACCCAGCTGAACTTCTTGAAAGTAAGCAAATGACCGATTTAGTGAACTCGCTCAAAAAGGAGTTTGATTACATAGTTTTTGATACCACACCATTAGATATTGTTGCAGACGCAAATGCTTTAATTCCCTTGGCCGATCATGTAATCGTAGTGTTAAGGCAGAACATTACAACCAAAGATGCTGTTCCCATGCTCAATAGTAAAATGGAAAATGGTCAATTGCCCAACAACACTGTCATTCTCTTAAATGACTTTGACCAAAAGAGAAGTTATGGTTCTAAGGGCTATGGTTATGGCTACGGCTATGGCTATGGCTATGGTTATGGAGGTGGTTATAGTGGATATGGGAGCTATTGATTTTAGTTATTGGTTAACGGAAAAAATGCCTTAGCGCAAGTGCGCCAGAAGTTGATTTAGTTTCTGAAACTTATTAATGGCAGTAATTGCCCCCCCCCCTTAAAACTAGTAGACTGTGTTTTCTTAGGGCTCCTTTTGTGGTTTATGGATTTCGAATGTATAGAGTTAACGCTGAGCTCGGCTTAGTGTGTTTGGTGTAAGTTGGGGCCTGCTCCATTATAATTGAATGAGTTGTTTAGTCTTTCTAGCGCAGGAAGAAACTCTAGGGGTACTGGGTGCAAGCAAGGCAAGAAAATAGTGTCTCTTTGAGACTTATTTTTAGACTGTCCTAGTGTTGGGAATAGTATTGGTTTCGAAATAAATGCTTGATGCGAGAGATTGAAATCGCTCACTACTGATCAGAAACGATGGAATTCATTTCATCGAATTGGATATTGACAGCATTCCCTTTACACTATAAATTTATTAACCTGAGTTCGATTAATTATTGTAGTGACCGGAGCGTTAACGCTGATTTTAGATTTGATATTCGAACTTTTCCAAAGTTTGAATTAAAAATCATTGTTGTCCGATAAAAATTTGAATTGATTTTATCATATTTTTATCTGGAAATAATTCAGGTTGATCTGGCGGCTTTGAAGCCTTACTAAAATTCGGACTA
>JAGDZV010000007.1:0-28314 GCA_049115495.1 Bacteroidia bacterium
TATAATTATGCCATACCGTATCGGCAGCGCCCCCTCGGTTTACTACTATCCTACCGCTTAGGTTCCACATGTATTGGCTTATGTTGATACGTCCTACTTTTCTTGCAATAAACCTGGCCTCGCCGCAATCGTAAATCAATGTATCATACTCTGCTTTTGGTGGGGCTTTTACTACAATCTGAAAAGATCTTGCTGAAAAACCATTTACCGGACAGGCATTGTCTTTTGCATTTACTACAAATGTGTAAGGGAACTTACTTACTTGAGCCTCACTTGGGGTCCAGCAAAATCGGCCCGTCTCCCGTTTATCACCCTTATTTATGATCTCAAAAGTGGCTCCAGGAATACCCGCGTTCCAACTTATAGTTACAGTATCATCTTTGTCTTTATCACTCGTACAAACAGTAAAACACAACTTCTCTCCAGCACAGGCCTGGGTCTTAAAGTTTTGTGGCTTAGGCTGTTTACAGTTAATCCCGCTAATCACAGGCGGGTTATTATCTGGACACTTAATTACTACAACCTGGATATCTCGACGGGTAACACCAGTAAACTTTCCTTTTCTATAAGATTCAATCTTAATGGACATTACCGTTTGTTCAACCTTCATTGGTCTAAACATCATATCGCCTGTTGCACTATCTAAGTGAATACCTCTTGGGAATTTTAGGTTGTTTCTTGGAAAACCTAAATAATTTAGTGGCTTATTAAAAGAATAGTTATTTGACCAAGTAGTTTTTCCGGTTGCACTGGTCATAGGCTCAGCCCAACTGTATACTAATGAATCAGCAAGACCACCAGTAACAGGATCAATATCCTTATCTTGAACACCTTGGTTGTAGATAAAGTCTCTACCTAAACAAATAATAGCCAACGGATCACCTGTAAACGTGGGAGAGTTGTCACAAGGATCTTGACAGATATTTAATTTGGCTTCTACATAAAAGTTTTGGTTAGCAGCACCAGTAGTGATTGCACCATTTCTACAACACTGTTGCCAAGTAAGTGTTACCTCGCAACAACCGTTTTTTCGCCAATCTGATACTATCAATATGGCTGTTAGCTCACGAACTTCAATTCCGTATTGGAAAGAACAACCTCTACTATCGCATCTTGTACATTGCTCATCACAAACCGGAGTAATATCCCTACCTGCACCCATAGTCATATTGATTCTTTGAGAACCGCAACTTGAAAGTGCTGTCATAGGAGTAGCGGAAAGATTAATACCGTTGCAGTCTCTGTAAACCTGCATGGTAATTTTAAAAGTATCTTTTCCGATACACTCCCATTGGATATCAGACCCCATAACGTGGGTTGCCTCAGCCTTTGGGACCGACAGAGCCAACACTGCTATTAGGGGAAGGAGTAGTTTTAAAAATTTCATATTACGCAGTTAAAATTTTGGTAAATTTAATTTCAAACAATTGCTAATTATTCAAAAGCATCGAATAACCAGATTGGTTAATTTCAACGGATACCATTTCATTGATTTTCAAAAATAGTTCACCAATTGTTGATATACAACTTTTGTTAATGCAATAAAGTTTGAATATACATGCTAAATAAGTACGAAAAAGCCATCGAATAGGTTCGATGGCTTTTGGTCTGCGTAAGACTTAGTTTTTTTAAGATTTGTTTATGTATAAACTAAACATCTTTTATATCCCTTAGTTGACAATCAGGCGTTTAGAAATATGCGAGCCGTTTCTAAAATGTATTACCACGTTATAGACTCCATTTTCAAACCCTTTTAAATTGATTGATTGTTGCATATTTTCAAGGGAGTTGCTCTTGAATATCTCTTTACCGCTTATATCCATTACACTCAATGAAGCCGCTTCATTTGGAAGCTCTACAGTAAAATCTCCGTTTGAAGGATTTGGAAATAATGTAAACTCGGTAATAGCTGCAGCATTATTCTGTCTTACCGAAGTGGTTATAACATCTAGGTTAACTTCAATCAAAATATCTTCTACTTCTGGCTTTTCTTCTGAAAGCTCTACCCATATGCCTTCACTCTTAACTCCTGGAATATCTACGAATAAGTAGTATTTGCCAAAAGCCAAGTCAGGCAAAGCAAAAGCTCCTTCAGTATTTGAATATGAATATGCTGATGGTTCTAGGTTTTCATCAAGAATTGCAATTTCAACTTGAGACAATGGCTCCCCTGCTGTTTTGTTTGCACCCTTACGAACGTTGCCTCCAATAAAACCTCTACCACCAGAATTTAAACCCAAAATCATTTTGATATTTAAACTTCTAGCTGAACTACTAATAGCAGTTGTACTTGCGCTATCCCACCTTAGGTGACCGCCGTAGTAGGTAGGTAAAAAGTCAGCGTAGTTGACATCTCTCTTTTGCAAAGCTGCTTTGATGTAGTAATCACCATTACAAACGCTTCCAAAAGTGTAGTATCCACTTGAATCAACACCAACAGAATCTACGATTTTTAGGTTATTGCCTTTTTTCTCGATTAAATAAACTGAAGCATATTCTGCGTAAGTTATTCCACACATTACGGAACCACTAACAACATTAGAACATTTAGAACTTCCGCAACCATAACCGTATACAGTATCAGTGTATGTGTAAGAGCAATTATTAACTGAATCTACATTGGTTGCTGTAACCAGATAGAAGCCTTGATTTGCATATTTATGTGTTACCGGATTGCCAAACCCACTTGTTCTATCGCCAAAATCCCAAGTAATATTTGTTGACGACCCAAATGCGTTAGTAATTGCCATTAATACAGTTTTACATGTATCTATTGAATCTTGGTAAGCTCTAATAGCGCTAATCTTACATTTTGAAGATGAAGTACCACAACCCCTTACATAAATACTATCGGTGTAGGTACTAGTACAAGTTCTCGCAGAATCATAAACTGTTACACTTACAGCATAGTATCCATCTCTTGCGTATTGATGTGTAGGACTCCACTGACTTGAAACATTGCCATCGCCAAATGACCAATAGCTACTAAGTGATGAAGAACTTCTATTGGTGAATTTAATGATACACGAATTACTAGCTGTTGGAGCATAGGTAAAATCAGCTTTGCATGATGAGCTTGAACTTTGAACGTTTACCCAAATTGATTTTGTACTTGTACAAGAACCAGATGTTATGGTGAGTGTAACCAAATAGTTACCATAAGTATTGTATGTATGACTTGGAGCTGCCTGTGTTGAAGAAGATCTATCTCCAAAGTCCCAACTATAAGATGCTCCAGTTCCTGAATATGTACTGTTATTGGTAAAGCTAACTTGTTTGTCATTAGATGCTGTACCAATTTTATAACTGAAGTCTGCCTTACAAGAACTGCTACTGCTACCGGTAATTTGAATACTATCACAGTAAGTACTCACACAGTTTCTAGAAGAATCAGTTAAAACAAGACAAACAGCGTATACCCCTGCACTTGAGTACATATGAATGGGGCTTACTTGTGTTGATGTACTTCCATCGCCGAATGTCCAATAAAAAAATGGAGAAGACATTGCGTTGTATCGAGATGTGTTTGAAAAAGACACCGTATCGCCTGTTGAAATGCTTGAATTAGGACTGTAAGTGAAGGATGCTGTACAGGATTGCGCCGTTACATGTGAATACATAAACAGCATAAGTACCGTTGAGAGTAAAATACTTAACTTTTTCATGAATAATATGATTTGTTTCTGACTCGAAAGTAGAACGTGAAGGTTTCGCCCATTTATAAACAACGAATATTCTTACGTATCCAAATAAACTATATTATCCCAAAATAGATCTAATCCAACTATTAAAAGAGAATACACTAGAAAATTCTTCCTTTTCCAAAAAATACAGATCGAATTCATTTGCATAGGCTTTCTTCTGTTCTAGTGTAAGTTCATACTCAGACCGAGCGCTTAATTTCCTTAAAACTGAAGTCCAAACTATTAATGTTCTACTTAACTGAAACTGAGACCCTATATCGTCTATACATGAATCAATAGCATCATACTCTTCAAGCTCATAAAGGGTTACGGCTTCAAGAAGTTTTAAGTGTAATCTTAATTCAACTGAGAGCTCTTTATAGTGGCCTGACATCAAAAGTGTTCTAAGATTTTTTAAGGCATATTTAAATTCGTTTTGCTCTAAATAGAGCAATGAAAGATTCAGTTGAATGAACTGAACATAGTATTGGTCTGAAACGAAAGAGCTATCGTCCTTGAGCTCATTTAATACCCTTATGGCTTTTTTAGGGTTGGTTTGAGACCAGTTCATTACTAAGGCCTGATAATAAAAAAACAAATACTTGTGATAATATATCTTACCGTATTTAAGCATTTCGTCGTAGAGCTTTTCGGTATATTTTAGCGAAAGTTCAAGTTCATTGTTTTTGAAAGAAGCGTTAATTATATAGGTAATCATCTGCAATTGAAATTCATGATTGCTTTTCACAAAAAAGCCTTTTGAATTAAACTCATTATGTTTTTCAATGGCATAAGCTTTTAGCGATGGCCAATTTTGCTGGTTTAAGAAGTACTTGCTTACAGCACCATATAGTGAATGCTGAAATTGATAGTTTTCGAAAATATCACTGTCTTGCGTATACTTATCTATTACAGCTTTAAGTAGGCCATCAATATCTTCATTGTTCTTCTCAAGGTTTTGAGTCTTCTTTAATTTGTGGCTTACAATGGCCAAAACATTGTTTATTTCCGAAATTCTAAGTTGCTTTTTACTTACATCTTCTTGTTTTTGAATTATTGCCTCAGGATCAATTGTCTCGTCATGATATGAAAGCTTTATTAGCTCTCTATAAACAATGTTCAAATACCCATAATCATCAAGCTTAAGCGCCTTAGCTTCAGCCTTCTTTAGCATTACTGTACTCAGCTTATATTCCTCCTTTTTATAAAAATGCTTGGCTAAAATTATATTCTCAAACACTTCGTTTTGATTATCGGCGCCATGATGCAAGTGTAGCAAAGAGCGTAAAATCTGCTTAATCAGGCGATTCTTTAACCTATAATATGGGTTTGAGTTTCCATTGTAATGAATCGAAACGAATTCACTCTCAGTCTCTGATGGTTTCTCACTTTGCTTAAGCAAATCAAAAAGTGCTAAATCAAGCCTTTCACTCTGCTTTTTTACTGATTTTGTTATCAACTTAAAGTTTCTAAGCTCCTCTTTAGAAAGCGACTTGATTAACGTTACCAGCATAAAAAATTCAATTTGAACGCGTAAGATTAAGGCAAATATCATCAACTATTTCAAAATGGCTAATTACATTTGATTTTACCACAAATCATTTAAGAATGAGAGCGCCATTAAAACTCCTTTTTATATCATGTCTCTTGATGACCTTGGCACTGAATTCCAAAGCCCAATCAAGACTTGAGTTTAACTCCAACATACTATACTCTGATAGTATTTACTCAAATTCTGATAGCATTTTTCTTGATGTAAAATTGACGAACATATCAAATATTGATGCTAGCGATCTTACTATAATGGCCACAGTTGATAGTGGCGGAGTTTCGGTATTTAATGCAGGGGGGCTTTTTACATTATTGGCCAACGATACATTTGACACCTTACTAAGCCTTGTACCGGGTGCAATTGGCAACTTTAATATTAAGCAAGAAATTACTTTTACGGCCTTTACCCGAACCCCTGGCATAGCACCAGCAGAACAAAAAGCTGATTTGTATTTTCAGAAATTACCAACTGAAAAACCCTTTCTATCCCTGAGTCAAAATATTGAGAAAGACAGCTTTAATTTTGATGACTACTATCCGTTTAGGCTCAATCTGGTAAATACTGGAGAAGTTGACTTCTATAGGAGAAAGGGAATTGACCTTTATTACTCAATAAATGGTAATAATGCCGAAAAGCTATTTACAACAAGGGCTCCAATAATTAGAAAAGAAGGTAACATAATTGAAGTGTTTGATAGCATTCCTATTACCAACCTTCAATTTAAAAAAGGCGGTGGAAATATTGTGGTAGTTTGGCCTGTTGGTTTCTTAAAGGTTGACAGCGTTGCCGATACAATTGTTGTAGACTGGCCCGTTTTTGCAAATGAGCACAAAATGCTGAAAAAACTTTCAATTCACCCAAATCCAACCAAAAGCTTCATTTATCTCAACAACAATAATTCACACTTTGAAGAAGTAAGAATTTTAAACATTCAAGGAGAAGTAATTTTAAATGGTAAAGGCACGGTTAGGTTAGATGTGTCAGGTTTACAGGCGGGGTTTTATTTTATTGAAATCATTCATAATAACGAGAAACTTAGATCTTCATTTATAAAGCAATAGTTGGTTGACAACTATATCTTAAGTGCCATAATTTAATTGAATACTTTTGGCGAAAGCCTAAGTTAACGTTTGATTTGGCATGAAACTGAGTTTAAAATTATTAACCCTATATATTTTCATATCGCTGTTTTCAGCTTGCTCTTTGATTGAGAAATTTACTCAACAAAAAAGCCATGAAAACCAACATGTGCACCAACACAATTCAAATTCTAACGACATTGAAGAAAATATTGTGTTTAAAGCGGAAAATTATCGTTTAGCAAGACCAGTTGTTTGGAAACAAGAGCACATTAAGGCTAAAATGCAGTTCAATATAGATGCTCAAAGGCTTACATCAAGTGTAGAATTAACTTTTACCCCTAACATTAAAAGCAAAACACTTGAGTTTGACGCTGTTGGGTTTAAGCTTGTTGACAATATTAAGCTCCTTAATAATCAAGACTCTTCTTTAATGATTAGCGCTGTTGAATATGTTGATAGCTCAATTTTCAAAATCACTTTTAATAAAGCCTGTACGTTTTCCGATACTATTAAACTTGGCTTTTCGTACCAAGCGCATACGCCTAGCCTATATAAAAGAAGACTTATTGCTAAAAAAGATCATCAAGGACTTTTTTACATAAACCCAAAAGGCACCAGCAGTAAACCTACCCAAATTTGGAGCCAAGGCGAATGCCAAAGTAATTCTGCATGGATACCATGTATTGATGCGCCAAATCAGAAAACCAGTCAAGAGATTTATTTAACTGTAGACACTCCTTACTCAGCTTTAAGTAATGGTCGTTTAGTTTACATGTTATTAAATAATGATGGAACAAGAACATACTATTGGAAACAGGAAGCAAAGCACGCCCCATATTTAACTATGATTGCTTTGGGCAAATTTGCCATTATAGAAGATGATGGTCCAAATAACCTACCTCTATATTATTATGTTGAACCAGAATTTGCCAAATACGCAAAAATGATTTTTGGCAAAACGCCCGAAATTATCTCCTTTTTTGAAAAAACTTTTGGTTACGATTACCCATGGGATAAATACGCGCAGGTATGTGTAAGGGATTTTATTTCTGGCGCAATGGAAAACACATCAGCTACCACAATAACACAAAGCGCTCAACAAGATAGCCTTACGCACGGCGATTATAATTATGAAAACTATATAGTTCACGAAATTGCTCATCAATGGTTTGGCGACTTGGTTACGGCCGAATCATGGGCCAATATTGGCTTAAATGAAAGCTTTGCCACTTATGCTGAATATCTTTGGATAGAACATCATTATGGCGATATAAAAGCCTTTGAAACGCTCAATAATTTTAGAAATTCATATTTTAGTGAAGCAAGTTTATTCGTTACTCCTTTAGTACATTACCAGTACCCGGCGCCCGATGATATGTTTAATAGGCACAGCTACCAAAAAGGTGCATTGTTTGTACATGCGCTTAGAAAAGAATTGGGGGACACCCATTTTTTTGAAGGCCTAAAACATTATTTAAGTAAGAACGCTTTTAAGAGTGCAGACTTTGATCATCTTAGGCACTCATTCGAAACAGTATCAGGCCGAGACCTAAAATTCTTCTTTCACCAGTTTTCTGAGCAAGCGTCTCATCCACAAATAACTTACAATTGGGTTTACAATGACTCAACAAAAGAGATTACAGTTGCCATAAGACAAAACCAGTCGTATGCTGGTTATTACACCTACAACCTGCATCACACCCTAAACATTGGTTACAATAATAAAAATGAATCTAACTATAATATACACATTACAAAAAGCATTGATACATTTATTATAAAAAGCGAGTCAAAGCCTGAGTTCATCTTTCCAAACATTGACCAAAACCCGCTTATTGAATGGGAAACTGAAATAAATAATTACCAATGGCCGAAACTTTTTGAAAGTGATAAAATTGAGAAGCACTTAATAGCGGCAATTGAAATAGAATCGCAATGGACATTCTATAACAAAGAACAGAAATCTAATATAGTTAAAGCAAATAATAAATGGGGCAGAAAAAGCACAGCAAGTGACCTTTTAATAATAAGATGCCTAACTAAGGATAGTGTATATTACGACATTACCCCTCTAAAAACAAGTGCAGAAACTTACGTATTAAGAAAAACTATCGATTATTTAGGCAGCCACAACCAACTGAATAGCAAAACCTTAAATGAACTTTACCCCACCAATTCTTACAATGTTAAACACGCCTGTTTAAACCAATTTAGCCGTATTTACAATAAACAAACTGAAACATTATTAATTAAGGACTTTGTTTCAATTAATAACAAAACACTTGAAGATAAAATAATCAGGGTTTTAATTACCAAGGGGTCAGCAGACGTTAATCCCGTAATTCAGAATTACGGAAGAACATCAGGTGAAAATATGTTTGCTTACAACTTTTACGCTATCGAAAAAGGCTATGACTTCTTCTTAAACCAAATAAGCTTTTATGAGGAGACTTTGGCCGGCAGCAGCCTTACCAAAGAAGATGCAAAAAGAGTACTAAGTCATCTTGAAATTCAGGTTAAAACAAGCTTTGGCGCTGAAGAACAAATACTTGCGCTCAAGAAAATTGACAACCTTAAAGCCCTTTTATAGGAAATCATTTTGGTGTTCGGTAACTGCCTAAATGTTTGTAGTCTTTATCAAAAGCTTTAACATTTTTTTTCAAATCCTAAAAAATCTTTCCTATATTGCCGTTGAGATATGGGTTTTAGTTGTGTTCCCAGCCTGCTAAATCCACTTTTAATTAACTGAACAAAAGGTTTTTAAGGATGAAATTAAATCTACGTTTCCTCTTGGTGGGCGCCGCTTTGGCGCTTTTGCCATTTTTAGTCAATGCTCAGGTTACACTCCCTTGGAGTGAGGGATTTGAGAATGTGGGTTCTACGACCACATTTACATCTTCTACAACTTCGATAAATGGCTTAAGTCATGTTGAGTACTCTACAGGTACTTATGGTCGATTAAGATTTAAAGCTGGAACTGGCTTTTATAATACGGGATCGGCCGCCGCAACCTTAGACTGCTATACAAGTAATTCTACTTACCCAACCAACTATTTAATTGTTGAAGTTGATCTTAGCAACTACACAAGCGCGAACATGGAGCTGAGTTTTAAATTCATGCAACATGGCGATGAAAGTCACACCAACGACCGTGTATGGATTAGAGGTTCAAGTTCAAGTTCGTGGATTCAGGTTTACGACTGGTATACCAATAGAGGAACCAATGGACAATGGAATACTGTTTCAGGTATAGATATTGACAATTACCTTTCGACCAATAGCCAAACACCAAGTAGTACATTTCAAATTAGATTTGGACAACAAGATAATTTTCCAGCAACCTCCACAACAGCTTCTGACGGATTAACTATTGACGATATTGAAATTATTCAAGTTGTACCCAATAATGGCACCATTATATCGGTTCAGCCTTTTTGCTCAGGCACTTCAGATGTAAATGTAGTTTTAGAAAACCCTGGCTCAAATAGTATTACTTCAGGACAAATCTCTTGGTCAGTGAATGGTACGGCTCAAACAGCCAAAAGATTTACTTCATCAATACCTTCAAAGGGATCAGGTGTTATTAACCTAGGTTCATACAGCTTCACAGGATCGGGTCCGTTCAGTTTTGTATTCAACATTGACAGCATCAATGGAGTTAGGGATTCGGTAAGATCAAACGATACATTAAGAACATCAGGGAATTCAGCCTTTTCAGGAACATATTCTGTTGGTGGCTCTGGTGCAGATTACTCAACCTTTAATGCAGCTTACTCTGCACTAAAAACGAATGGTATATGCGGTCCGGTAACATTTAGAGTAAACAGTGGAACTTTTACTGAACAATTGGTTCTTGAAGAAATAACAGGAGCTTCAGCAACAAATACCATCAGATTTGTTGGGCAAGGCGCTAGTAGCACAACCTTATCTTATTCAACTACTTCATGGTCAAATTATGCCACGGTAACATTTGATGGTGGCGACTATTACATTTTTGACAGCATGACCGTTAAGGCAGCCAGTTCGGGCTCTGGTTATGGCTCTACATTTTGGTTTTTAAATGATGCTAATTATAACACCATTGAAAACTGTACTCTTGAATCTGACAAAAACTCAACTTCAAGTGCTAGGAATAATGTTGTTTTTTCAAATAGCAGAACAAGCCTTTACACTGCGGGGCAAACAGGCTCTTATGATACACTCAGAAATAATCAAATAATTGGAGGTTACTCAGGAATTTGGAATAGATCTTCACTTTCATCTACTAGTACAACTTGGACTAAAGGATTGCACATTGAAGGAAATACATTAAGTGATAATTATTATTATGCCATGTACTTATTTGGTACATCTGAGAAGAATATAATTGGAAACACACTAAATAGCCCATCATACTCAGCAACTTGGAACTACACTTATTACGCCAATTACGGCGCAGGCGACAGTATTGTACAAAACAAATTTTATGCTGTGAATGCCGGAACAGCAGTATATATGTCTAACATTAATAGATACGGTGCAACAACTGCAGATTCATTTTATTTTATAAATAATCATGTTGCAGGTGGTGCTTCAAACTCTATCTATGCTACTTATTGCTACAGAGGACTATACTACAATAATAGCTTTGTTTCTTCAAGCTCTGATGGTGCCGAATTTGTTTTTCCGAGTGGATCAAGAATGTTAAACAACACATTCCAAAACACAGGCACAGGTTACGCCTTCTACTGTAGCAGCTCATCAGCAATTGCAGCAGGTGATTTAGATTATAATAACTATTTCGCACCAAATGCAACCAATCAGATCTATTATCAAGGAACATTCTCTAACCTTGGTACTTGGTTGGCAAGTCACAACACCCAAAATAACTCATCACTTTCAAGTGACCCACAGCATAATAGTACAAGCAATCCCTTCGACTTGAATACATTAAGCCCTAACCTAAACAACAAAGGTTTGAGTTTAACAAAAGTAGCAGTTGATATTGATGGCAATAAAAGACCTTCTGCTCCAGACGTTACACCAGATATTGGAGCAAATGAATATTATCTACCCCCGTTTGACCTTGATATTATTTCTATGACACCAACGGTATTTAGCAAGGGAAACAATGTAATTTCAATTACAGTTAGAAATACTGGTATTAATGCAATTACTAATGATACGGCTTATGTTTCTTATGCCCGTGGTTCCGAGACAGCTACATTAGATTCAATCTTTATATCTAGCCTTGCAATAGGAAGTGATACATCATTCACTTTCGCAACACCGCTTAGCGTTACAGCAGATACATCATTCACAATTTGTGCAAGTATTGATGGGGGCATAACAGGAGACCCTGATGCAACTGATGAAATTTGTCAATCGGTTTGCGTAGGTGCGAGCGGAGTTTATGTAATTGATGCTGCTGGAAACGGCGACTTTACAACCTTTGGCGCTGCATATAGCAGCCTAAGTGGTTGTGGAATTTCTGGTCCTGTAACTTTTAGAGTGAAAGGTGGCACATATACAGAAAGACTTGTACTAAGTGAGCTTTCTGGTGTATCAGCAACTAATTATGTTCGTTTTGTAGGTGATGGAAGTGTTACTTTACAAAACACTGCTACAGGTACCGCAAACTGGGCCACAGTACTACTGGATGGTGCAGATTATTTCTATTTTGACAGCTTAACAGTAAAAGGTATTGGATCTTCTTACGCCAATGCATTTTGGTTTACAAACGGAGCTAATAACAATAAAGTAACTAACTCAAAACTTGAAGTTAACGGTACTAACTTTAATCAGGCTATTGTAGTTTTTAGCGGATCAACTACTTCATTATATACTAGCGCAATTACAGGTGAGTATAACGAATTTGACAACAACACCTTTAGCAATGGTGGTTCTGCTATTTACATGCGCGGTGGCGGATCATCTAATTATATTTACGGTAACAAATTCTCTAACAACGACTTCTCCGGACAAAATAGTTACGTTTTTTACGCTTACTACTCAAGCTTTACAATTGAAAACAATACAATAGACAACATTGGAAACAACTGTTACCCATTATACTCTTGGTACTCAGCTGGCAACTCAATAAAAGGGAATAGGATTAACACTAATAGATATGGACTTTACTCTTACTATGAAAACTATTATGTATCTGCTGTTTCTGAGATCTCTAACAATATGATTAGCGTTTCTGGCTCAGTTAGCACTACATGCAGACCGTTGTATTATGTGCTCGCAGACTACGTAAACTTTTATCATAACAGTGTTTATTCTGATCATAATAATACTTCCGCATCATATGCGCTAGCATATATGTCGAGTTGTGATTATTGGAACGTTAAAAACAATATTTTCTCCAGAGAAAACAATGGCTATCTAATCTATTTATCGACTTCATCAAGTTTATTGGGAGATTGGCATAATAATAATTACTACTCAACTTGGAGTGGTAATGAGTTTTATTTTGCATACTCCTATTACAACAGCATAAGTGCCTTAGAAACAGGCAGAGGCACATGGGTTAAAAACTCTTTCGATGTTAATCCCGACTTTGTTTCATCAACAGATTTACATTCCAATTCTGTTGCATTAAACAATGCAGGAGATACAACTACAAGAATCACTATTGACTTTGATGGGGAAACTAGACCATTTGCACCTGATACAATTCCTGATATTGGAGCGGATGAATACTATCTACCACCTTTTGATGCCGACTTGAATTCTTTAATTACTAGCAGACTAACACTTGGTAAGAATGCCATTCAAGTTGAAGTTAAAAATAACGGTACCGTAACAATGAACAACGACACGATATATGTTCAGTACAGTGTTAATGGAAGCACTCCAGTAAAAGACACTGTATTTACCGGTACTTTGGCTTCAGGCGGGAGTATTAATTACACTTTCTCTGATTCATTTGACCTTACAAGTATTAGTGGAGCTTATGCAGATGTTTGTGTGAACATAAGTCCAGCATGGAAAACTGACCCTGACTCAACAAGTGATAGCCTATGTGTTGACGTTTGTATACAAGGTGCTACTTCAGCAACTATTGATGCTGCCGGAAATGGTGACTTTGCAACTTTTGCCGAAGCACTAGATTATTTAAACTGTGCAGGTGTAACCGCACCAATATCAATATTGGTTAAAGATGGAACTTATAATGAAAAACTAACAATAGGCAGTATACCTGGTGCTTCAAAAACGAACACAATCAGATTTGTAGGTGAAAGCACTAATGCTAAATTAACAAGTACATATACAGCATACCCTAATTGGAAAACTGTTGACTTAGATGGAGCAAAGCATATAATCTTTGATAGCTTAACCATTGAAGCTACCGGAAGCTCAGGTTGGGCTGTTTGGTTGCACAATGCCGCCGATTCAAATACAATAAGTAACTGTACCATTAATGCTCCAAGCTCTTCTTCTACAAATACGGCGGGTATTATGGCAACAGCATCGGCTACCTACTATGCATCAAGCGGAAATAACGCCAACTATAATAACTTTTTGAGTAATGAATTTAGTGGTGGAAGATATGGTATAGCTCTTTACGGTTCTTCATCGAGCAGAAACATTGGCAATAGAATTGATGGTAATACTGTTAGAGATGCTTATCAATCTGGTATTAGATTGTTGTACCAAGATGAGCTAAAGGTAATTGGTAATGATGTTGATGATCTGACCAATACCTCAAGTGGTTATTCATTTGAAGCTGAGAGAAATGAAAACTCACTTATTATGAACAACTTTTTCCGATCGGGACAATATGGGTTAAGACTTAGATATGAGAATTCACTAAGTACTAGTGATACTTCTGCCGTGGTTAATAACATGATTAGTGAGTTAACAAGCACCTTTTCTCAATATGGTATCTACTCTTACTTTTCTGATGACGTTAGCTACCTACATAATAGTGTTTGGTGTACACACACCAGCTCTTCGTCAAGTTACCCTGCTTTTGAATCATACTATAGCGATAATATAACAGTCAAAAACAACGTATTTGCATCAACTGGTGGTGGCTATTCTTTCTACTACACTGGTGGTTCTTTAACTTCAGCCGATTATGACTTTAATGATTATTATGCTCCAAATTCAACAAATCACATTTACTGGAGTGGCAGTAGCTATTCATCGGTAAGTGCGTGGGCAAGTGCTCAAACAAGCTACAACCAAAACTCAATTGAAGTTGATCCTGGCTTTATATCAAGCGCTAACTTAAGATCGTATAGCGACAACATTAACAACAAAGGTGACAACACAACAACTTGGCCTACAGATATTGATGGAGATCCAAGGCCAACTAGCCCTGATGTAACTGTTGATTTGGGAGCTGATGATTTCTGGATTCCATTATACGACATAGATGTAGCGTCTGTTGACAGCCCAGATATTGTAATTACAGGAAACAACACCATTACAGCCACTTTCCAAAATAGAGGTTTGAGAAACCTAACTGGAGAAAGAGCAGTTGTTTACTTTACCATTAATGGTGGCACACCTACAAGAGATACAATAGATTTCCTTTTCTTACCTGTTGGTAGCGATACCACTTACAGCTTTGTTTCTCCATGGAATGTAAGCACCAATAACAATTTTGACATTTGTGTAACAGCTGACTCAATTCTTGGCAGAGTTAGTGACGACCCTAATACAGAATGCATTCAAAGATGTACTGGTGTAAGAGATACCCTATGGGTTGATCCAAGTGGAAATGGAGACTATACCACTATAGGTGGAGCAATAGATAAAGTGAGTTGTGGTCTTACAGGGCCAAGTGTTATTTACATTAAAAACGGCACCTATAGCGAAAGCGTTACTTTATCAAACATTAAAGGAAGTTCAAATACCAATACAATCACCATTGTTGGAGAAAGCAGAAATGGTGTAATTTGGGATAATGACAATGCATATTCTACCATTTTACTAAACGATGTAGGCAACATAAATATTGAAAACTTAACAATTAGAAATACTAACACAAATAGCACTTCTGGTGATGTTATTCACTTAACACAAGCAAACAATGTAAGCATTAGAAATTGTGATATTGAAGCTACACGCACTTACACTGGAATTTCTGCTGGTATTGCTGCATCTGGTAATATAAATTCAATTGGTTCTTCTAATACTCAAAACGAGAGCATTACTATTGATAGCTGTAATATATCTGGTGGATACTATGGAATCTACCTGTTTGGAACCGGATCTTTTGATCAAGACTCTGGCTATGTAGTTTCAAACAATAGCATTTTACATAGTAGGTATATGAGTTTTAGAACTTATGGTATTGAAGATGCCATGATTGATAACAACTACATGGACTCTGTTGGTTTTACATATGGCTATTTGATGTATATGGATTTTACTACAAGGTTAACAGTAAGTAATAATACGCTAGTAAACGTAGCAAATGGAATAAGAAACTATTACGGCAACTATTACTCGTCATCAGATACATCTACTTTTTACAATAACACCATTTATGTAAACAATAATAACTTTAGTGCCTACAGGGGTTATTTTCAGTACCTAAGCTATGGTCAAAAGTTATATAACAACACCATTATTACCACTACGCAAAGCACAAGCAGCAACGGATCAGCAGTTTATCTACAGTCTGGCGCCAATGGCTTTGAGTTTAAAAACAACAATGTTATTGCACTGAATAATGGCTACTTATATTACAACTCATTTTCATCTGGAATCTCAGCTGGTGCTATTGATCATAATAACTGGTATGCACCAACAACGTTTAGAGTATACAATTCAGGAAGCTCTTACAGCAGTCTTAGCACATGGCAATCGAGCGTTGTAAACGACAATCAAAATTCAGTTTCAGTTGATCCATATTTCACAAACTATGATGATTTCAATGCAAGTTCAAGATATCTGATGAATGCTGGTGATAGCCTTGGAGTAGCAATGGACTTTGAAGGTGAAATGAGAAATTTACGCCACCCCGATATAGGTGCAGATGAGATATCAAAAGACATGAAAGTAACCATGGTTACTTACCCTATGAACGATTGTAGAAGTACTGGTGATTTAGATTCGGTTAAATTCATATTTGAGAATACTGGTGTAAGCTCTTTTGTTGAAGGTGACACTTTATTAGTTTCATATATGGAAGGTTCTACAATGAACACTGATACCTTAACCGTTCCATCAGGACTTATCTTTAGTAATGGTATGACATCTAATCATTCTTTCGATAGTCTTTTAAATGTTGGTAATCCAGGCAATCACAGTATGAATGTTTGGACTTCATACTTTAGAGATGCCGACAGAAATAATGATACCATGGCCCATTCATATTTCTCAAACCCTAATCCAATGGCCAATTTTACCGTAGCTGAAGAGTGTGAATATGAAACCAGTGAATTTAAAGACGCATCTACTGTAGTTTTAGGTAAAGTAACGGGTTGGGATTGGATGTTTGGTAATGGTAGCACCAGCGCCATGCAAAATCCTGATAATGACTATGGTGTTTATGATACATTCACAGTAAGGCTAATTGCAACAACAGATAGTGGTTGTGTTGACACCACATACGACGAAGCGATTACGCATCCAACGCCAGTAGCAAGCTATACCGCTGATGATGAATGTCATCACACACAAACTGACTTTACAAATGCATCAAGTGTTGCCTACGGAACACTTACATATGCTTGGGATATGGGAGATAATACGAATACATCTACCCAAAGCGATCCAAGTTTAACCTATGCAAGCGATGGAAATTACACTGTTGAACTCATTGCCACATCAGACAAAGGATGTAATGACACTTTGAGTAGCTCGGTTACAGTTCACCCAACTCCAAACCCTGATTTTACCGCCACTGAAGAGTGTCTAAATGATGTTACTACTTTTACAGATGCAACTTCTATTACTAGCGGAACATATTCGAGCAGTTGGAACTTTGGCGATAATAATTCGTCAACAAGTGCTAGCCCAACACATACTTATGCCAGTGCAAAAACTTTTAATGTTGAATTAAAAACAACAAGTACTACAAATGGCTGTATCGATTCAGTTACAAAATCAGTTGTTGTTAACCCACTGCCATCGTCAATATTCACAGCAACCAATATGTGTTTTGGCGATACTGTACCATTAACAAATAGTTCAACTGGCTCAGGCCTTAGTTACATGTGGTATTTTGGTGATGGTAATACATCTACCGATCAAGATCCTGATCATGTATATGCAAATTCTGGCACGTATACTATTAGCTTGGTTGTAACTACCAATAAGGGTTGTACAGATTCAAGTGCATATTCAGTATCTGTAGCATCTCAACCTTTGGCTGACTTTACAGCAAGTAATGATTGCGTACATAACAACATTACCTTTACCAATGCAACTTCAGTTGCCTGTGGTACTGTAAGCCAATATTTATGGGATTTTGGTGACGGTAATACACAAACGTTAACTACAAACAGTAACCCAAGCCATAAGTATGCAAGCGCAGGAACTTATGATGTAGAACTAGTAATTGTTTTGGCCAATAGTGTAAGAGATACAGCCACTAGAAGCATTACAATATTTGGTCAACCTACAGCTAGTTTTACAAACACAGCGTCTTGCGAAGGCAACTTAATGCAATTTACCAATACTACAACTGCACAAACAGGTACCACCCTTAGTGGTTTCGCGTGGACATTTGGCAATGGTGGTACTTCTACTTTGAAAAATCCAACCAATACTTATAGTACCAGCGGTACTTACAATGTAAGGTTGATTGCTACCGATAGCAGAAACTGTTCTGATACTACATTAACCACACTTTCTGTAAGCCCAAATCCAAGTGCCAACTTTACGTATTCAAATGCTTGTGCTTATGATACGGTTAAGTTCGCAAACACATCATCTATTAGCAGTGGTAGTTTAACTGGTTTTTCATGGGACTTTGGTAATAACACTTCGGCCAGTACACGACAAACAAGTAATGTTTACGGTACAAGTGGTTTCTATCAAGTAAAAATGATAGCTGAATCAGATGCCGGATGTAAAGATTCTGTTACCAAAACAGTTGAAGCTTATACTGTTCCATCAGCAAGGTTTACAGCAAGTAATGTTTGTGATGATGAAAGCATGAGCTTTAATAACTTAAGCAGCGGTGCGAGCACATACGCTTGGGATTTTGGTGATATGATGGGTACTTCTACAACTTCAACACCTGCTTACACTTATGCAACAGATGGCAACTATGATGTTGAACTTATTGCATCAACAAGTAATGGTTGTATGGATACCTTCACAACTCAAGTAACCGTTTATGCACTACCTACGGCGGCATTTACGGCTGCTGACGTTTGCGATGGCGAAGAAGTGAGTTTCAACAATACTTCAAGCGGTGCAAGCAGCTACAGCTGGAGTTATGGCGATGGCAAAGGAAGTTCATTGGCAAGCCCTAAACATGAATATGCTGCTGCTAACACATATACGGTAGAACTAATTGCCACAACAAGCAATAGCTGTGCTGATACAGTTAGTAACTCTGTTATAGTAAAGGCTAATCCTGTTGTTTCTATAAGCGCAAGCGATGAGTGTACATATGACGCTGTAAGTTTTAGCAACAACACTACAGGTGCAAGTACGTATGCTTGGAGCTTTGGAGATGGCAATTCTTCTACAACTATGTCGCCTAACCATACTTATGCTAGTGCAGGAACGTACAATGCCGTTTTAACAGCAACTTCAAGCGGAAGCTGTAGTACAAAAGACAGTATTTCTGTAGAGGCCTTCCCTGTTCCAAGTGCCAGCTTTACTGTAGCGGCGGCATGTGATGGCGAAGCTTCATCTTTTAGCAACAATTCATCAATTAGCACCGGAACACTGAATCATGCTTGGGACTTTGGTGATAATAGCGGAACTTCTAATAATACCAGTCCTACCTACACTTATGGTAGCGCCAATACATACACCGTAGAGTTAATATCAACTTCAAACAACGGTTGTAAGGATACAGCAACAGCAAGTGCAGTAGTTAACGCATTACCAACACCTGATTTCTCAGCAAGCAATGTTTGTTTGGGTAACGCTATGAGCTTTAGCAACAATTCTAGCGGTGCTAGCAGCTACAGTTGGGACTTTGACGATGGAAATTCTTCAACTTCTACCAGCCCTAGCAATACATATACCACTGCTGGCAAGTATAGCGTGGTTCTTACGGCAACATCTTCTGCAGGTTGTTCTGATGATTTAACTAAGGTAATTGAAGTTTATAGCCTGCCAACTGCAAGCTTTACCGCTACAAATGAGTGTTTAGGCGATGCCATGAGCACCACAAACCTTTCAAGCGGTGCAAGTACTTACGCATGGAACTTTGGCGATGGCAACTCTTCAACAGCATCCGCTCCTACACATACATATAGTGCAAGTGGTAACTACACGGTTACCTTAACAGCTACAACCACCAATAGCTGTACAGATCAAACAACAGCTTCAATAAGTGTTTACAGCTTACCTGTGGCTTCATTTAGCGCAACCACGGTTTGCGAAGGAACAGCTACCAGTTTTACAAATGGCACATCAGGTACCAACAGCTACAACTGGAACTTCGGTGATGGTACGTCAAGTACCTTATCAGGACCTTCAAAAACATATGGTGCCTTTGGTAGCTACAACGTAACACTTACTGCAACATCTAGCGAAGGCTGTGTTGATGACTCTACATTGGCAGTTACAGTAAACGAGCAACCAACAGCGGCATTTACCGCAACAACAGAATGCTCCGGCGATTCTACTGTATTTACCAATAACTCAACCGGTACAATTACCACCTATGCTTGGGATTTTGACAATGGCAGCTCTTCAACTGATATGAGCCCTAAGGTAGCATATACAATGGGTGGTGACTATGATGTTGAATTAACTGTAGCTACGGCGCAAGGTTGTACTGATGTAAACACCACATCTGTAACCGTTTACAGCACTCCTACAGCGGCATACAACGTAACCGATGCTTGTTTAGAAGATGACGCAATGTTTGCCGACAATGGTTCTAATGGTAATGGTGCATTAATTGCCGACAGAGAATTTCACTTTGGTGATGGTATGAGCAGCTTTGGAAGAAGCGCAAATCACACTTACACCAGTGCCGATACTTTTACAACCGCGATGGTAGTAACAACTGTAAATGGTTGTACCGATACAGCTACTACTGACGTTGTAATATTCCCAATGCCTGAAGTTATGTTTAGCGGAAACGATACTTGCGAGTTTGATGCTATTAGTTTTGCGAATAACTCAACAATTACAAGTGGTACTTTAGCTACTTACGCATGGAACTTTGGCGATGGCAATTCTTCAACTGACGAAACGCCTGCACATAGTTTTGATACACTTGGTGTATACACCGTTGAAATGACAGCAACTTCAGACAACGGCTGTGCCAGCTCAGAATCTATAACCATAAAGATCGACCCTAAGCCACAAGCATTATTTGTTGCCACCGAAGTTTGTGATAACGATAGTGTGAGGTTCCAAAACCATTCAGGCATTGCTAAAGGTCAGCTTAGTTATGAATGGACGTTTGGAGACGGAAATAGTTCTACAGATGAGCACCCGTGGCATTTGTTTGACACCTTTGGGGTTTACGATGTAACCATGAAGGTAATTTCTAACAAAGCCTGTGCTACTGAATATACCATGGGATTTGAAGTGCATGCGCAGCCTATTGCAGCATTGCCTTTACTTCCAACCTGTGTTGGTGATTCTACCTTGGTTCCACAAGCTATAATAGACCTTGTAAATACAGAGTGGACTTATAGATTGAGAACTGATGATACGTTAATCACTACTATACCTGAAGGTTACCTCTACCCTGCAGTTGGCATTTATCCAACTTCACTTTACATAGAAACGCCATTTGGATGTAATGATAGTACGTCAACAAATGTTGTAATTCTTGAAGTTCCTACACTAAATGAATGGAACTACACCAGACTAGAAAATGGTGAAATGGAATTTAGCGCAACTGGCGAAAGTGATACTCTAGATGTTGCTTGGGACTTTGGCGATGGCAACGGAGCCAATGGTGATGTTGTAAACTATACATACGGAGCACCTGGCACCTATGAAGTTACTTGTACACTAACTAATGGCGCTGGTTGTACTGATGTGATTACCAAAACGGTTGAAGCATTCCCTACAGGTATAAATGAGTTTACCAAAAGCATGAACTTTACGGCATATCCTAACCCTTATACCAATTGGGTTAAGCTAAACTATGATTTAAGTAATGATGCTTATGTAAGGATTGAAATTATTGATATGCAAGGTAGATTAATCACTACTTTGGTTGATGATATTCAAAATGAAGGAAAGTACATTTATGAGCTTAACGAAAACGATTTACCTGTTGCCGCTGGTAACGCAATGGTAAAAGTGATTGTAGACAATGAAGTGTTACTGATTAATTTAGTTAAACTGAAATAGTAATTTGGTAATTGGTTTCATAAGCCCCGCCCAACTTTGGTTGAGCGGGGTTTTTTTATGCCTATTATTTGGCTATTTTGCGCCACTACTAAAAACTAGACTCTATGAGCGAAATGATAAAAGAAGCGTTTGAAGACAAACATTGGTCAGAAATAAAGGCAGAATCTAGCTGGCAAATTTTTAAGGTAATGAGCGAGTTTGTTGAGGGCTTCGAAAAACTAAATAAGATTGGCCCTTGTGTTTCAATATTTGGTTCGGCAAGAACAAAACCTGACGACAAATACTATCAATTGGCAGTTGACATTGCCAAAGGCCTTACCAAAGAAGGTTATGGCGTAATTACAGGCGGTGGTCCTGGAATAATGGAAGCTGGCAACAAAGGTGCACAAGAAGCTGGTGGTAAATCAGTAGGACTAAATATTGAGTTACCCTTTGAGCAAGGCGCCAATGAATTTATTGATCTTGATAAATTGATGACCTTTAATTTCTTCTTTGTTAGAAAGGTTATGTTTATCAAATACTCCCAAGGGTTTGTGGTAATGCCGGGTGGATTTGGAACACTTGACGAATTATTTGAGTCGTTAACACTTATTCAAACCAATAAAATTGGACGTTTTCCTATTGTTTTGGTAGGAAGCGAATTTTGGAACCCGTTAATGGATTGGATCAAAGACACAATGGATACTAAATATCAAACCATAAGTCCGGAAGATATTGATCTAATAAAAGTGGTTGATACGGCAGATGAAGCAACATCAATAATTACCGAGTTTTATAGCAAGTATTTATTGTCTCCAAATTTCTAGAACTTAGCAATAAGCCTACTTTTGCAAAATAAATGGCCCCGTAGTTCAACTGAATAGAATATCAGATTTCGGCTCTGAGGGTTACAGGTTTGAATCCTGTCGGGGTCACCCAACGGGAATGTTCATGTAGAGCATTCCCTTTTTTATTTTTAAAACCCCGTTTATTCAACGTAGGAGCACATATTAGCTCTACAACTTGGTTAAATCTAGGGGTTTGAATTTCATTTTTTTCAACGCTTAGATTTTCACTAAAAATCGAACTCACAATGGTCTTTTTATCTTTTGGCTCCGCTTGTTTGTAAAGTTTAGATAGCTCTGTGATTAATTGAGCCGCTTTTTGCAAGTCTTTGAGGGTTTGGTTGAATCCCTTTTGGATTTGCTCCTTTCTTAGTTCAAAATCGTCTAGCTCTTTGCCAATATTTGTTTTCCATATCTTGTAAGTGTCCGCATCTATCAAGTCGTCAATAAACTTCTCCTCAACGCTTTTCTTTTTGATTTGTAAAGTGCTTATTTGACTTTCAATGTTCTTCAATTCTTTTTCAATATCACCATTTTTTAGCCGCAGCTCTTTTTTTAGAACTTCTTGGTAAAGAGCTACAACTTCTTTGCTGGGCTTAATCTTATTTAAAGTACTTTCTACCCATTCATCCACTTTCTTGTTTCCTACCCTACTCTTGCATGGATGATTACAATGGTAATAGCCATACTTTTTACCCGTTTTGCTTTTTGAAAAGCTACCAGTTAGTGGTTTATTACAGCTTCGGCAAGTAACCTCTCCTCTCAATGGAAAATCACTACTTCTTTTTGAGTATTTTGATTTGTCTTCTTTTGGTTTATTCAGAACTCTATCGACTCTATTGAATATCTCCTCACTAACTAAGGGGTCATGCAAACCATGGACTATTTGCTCAGGTTCATCTTCGTAAGCCTTGATTTTTACTTTACCCGTGTAAACAGGATTCTCTAATATTGGCCTAATTCTAGAGCGAGGTATTCTTAAGCCTTTTTGCCAATATTTAAATCTGACTTCTTCTTGTTGATATGTGCCCGTAGCAAAATCGTAAAATAATTCTCTCAACAGCTCTGATTTAGATTTACCCGAAGGCTGAACTATTGCAGAATCGAGAATGATCATTGATTTACCTTGTTCATCTCTAGAATTCTTATAGCCTATTGGTGCTGTTGCCATATATCTACCTGACTTTTGAGCCCTACGCATCCCGTTTTTCGTATTTAGAGAACGACGATGATTATCCACCATCGGTTGGGCAATGTAGAGGCTCAACATCAAGTTATTTTCTGGAATTCTGTAATCTAACCATTGCTCAATGGCTTGACATTCTATGCCAAGTTTTTCAAATTCACTTAACATGGCATAAGCTCCAAAGACATCCCGTGAAAACCTATCCCATTTTACAAATAGTAAATGATCAACATCGTTCTTATGCTTTTTTGCATAAGCTTTAAGCTTATTAAACTGAGGGCGATCAAATGTTTTGGCGCTATAATCTTCTTGAAAGTATTGAATAACTTCCATACCTGCATTTTCGCAAAAGCGTTGAATTTTGTCTCTTTGGTCTGGTAAACTGTATCCCCTATCTTTTTGATCAGTTGTGCTTACTCTTATGTATGCAATTGCTCTCTTTTTGGTTACCATGACTTAAAATCTGCTTTGCTTGAATCTTAGCGATTTGATTTAGAAACTCCAAGATAGTACAAACTTCTTCATCGGTGTATTTTCTGTCTCCGCTATTAAGAATCTGTTTGTATTTGGATATATCGCTCACTTGTTATCGCGCTACTGCGACGACAAGTTTACAGGGGTACTACAGCGATTTAGATTGGGTTTAGATTCAGTTTATAAGAATTTATTCGTCAAAATGCTCTTGTTTTATCATTTCAGCTATATCATGCATTTTAAACCTTTCTAATAGCATAATTGCCATTTTTAAATCATGACTATTAAATCCATCAACTTTATCATCATTTACGGGCCACAACTCATTTACCTTCTGATACATACTACGCCCGGTAATTGGGCCTGATACTAATCCATATCCTGCAATAAAATCTAAAAATCGTGTTTTCTCTGCATTGCTGCCAAGAGTCTCCAACTCAATACCCGCCTTTGCCAAAATATAGTACATCGCAATTGCGGCGGCTCCTAACTCCGTTCTGTTTTCTTTATTCTCCTTTTTACCTTGTAATGTGGGTTGAGCAGGGTTAGTATTAGGTTGATTTTCAGGGCTATTATCTACTGGATCATCGTTAGCTATTGAAGCATTTGATTTATATAATTCATCTTTTTCTTCTTGGGTTAGCATAACATGAGGTGTTTGCAAGTCTGGCTTAAACTCACCATTGTTTCTGGCCAAGTTATTGGCATAGTAAGTGGCTCTTTGCCTACCCAATAATTGGCATATATAGTCAACGACATCTTCTTTTTTGTATTGATCAAATTTTCGGTGATCACTAAGCCTTTTTTCTTGATCAGGTGCGGTTTTATTTTCTGTTTTTAGCCTTTGGTATTCAATAATGGCTTTTCTGTGTTCCGACTTTAGCTGATCCTTAAAGTGATCAAAATCATGATCAAAGAAGTAGTTGATTTCTTCGTTTTCATCTAACCGGTGGCCATCGTAAATCAATCTACTGCATATTAAATCGTAAAAAGAACTTGTAAAACTTGATGATGTATTATCAATTCTGTTTTCAAAGAAACTGTGGTAATGTTGGGAATACTTTCTAGTGAATTTATCCCTTTCTTTTCTGATTTTGAAGAAGCCTTTTGACCTAAGTTCGTCAACATCTTGATGAATTTCAATTCTCAAAGTGGTAAAAACTACTTCAATGCCTTCATGTATTTTAGATGCCCAGTCTTTTTCCATGGTGAAATTCACTTTTTTGTTCTTACTGCAACTTACGAATTCAATTTTTACCAGTTAAACTAAAATGTAAAGTGGTAAAAATTATGGAACGTGGATTTTTACCATTATTTGAGCTGTTTTGGTGGTGAAAAACAAGGTATGTCAAAATTTTTACCAGTTGGAATGAAGGATAAGGTGGTAAAAATTGATCTCCCTAAACTTTTTACCAGTTCCAAACTTGAGCAGGGTGGTAAAAATGACTTACTTCTTGGTTTTTTAAGGTCTAACATAATTGATGCAGTGGTAAAAAACTACGCACTTCATGCTTTTTACCAGTACTAATTTTGAGCACGGTGGTAAAAAAGTCTGACTTCTTGCCTTTTAATCTCTAGCCTAGTTGTGGCGGTGGTAAAAAATGGAAATCCATATTGATATACACCATGGAGAAAATAGAGAGTGGTAAAAAATCATTTCCTTGTAAAAGTTAGACCTAGCATATCAAAATAAACCCTGAGCAGGGTACTTACTAGTTGTCAAAACTCTAAAAATAATTGTCTTGTGAAATTGCAGTACAAAACTCAAGACTTAAACTACTTCAAGCATGTGAGCTGCGGTCGTTTTATTAAATACAAATCAGCAATGTTAACCATTGACTTTTTACTTTGTATTACAGCCTAATTCTTAAACTTCTAAGCTCATGAAAAGCCCAAAACAGCAAGTATTGGGCTTTTGGCACCCACATATCTTATGCTTGACCCTATTGCATCTGCCTAAATATGAAACATGAACTCAAATAGATGAAAGCATTGCCCTGGTGATCAAATTTGTTGATCATAACTTCTGATCAAATTGCGATCAAAGCGGAACATTATGAGAGCAAAAAGCCCATTACGGGCTGTAAATGACTTTTTTATATATCCAGATAAATGTATCCAAAGCAATAATTTATGTGATCCAAACTCAAAAGGCTTAAACTCCATTTTAGTGCCTTTTTACACTTCGGCGCTTTTGGTTTAATTCTAATTTTTCAAATACATGTCAATTGAAGAAAGAAGATCTAAACAATTCTGTTCAAAAGAAAATAGAAGTCAAAACCTAAAACTAGGTCTTCTATATATCTGAATAAGTAATTTAACTTAGGGTCAATAAAGCCTCTTATTACTAACCTAAACCGTGTCTGAGACACTAGATAGCCATTTACTAAGTACCCAGTCTCCACTTCGTAAAAGACTGGATAAAACTAATTTTCTTGTCTATTTCTTGAAAGACTGCAGCCAGCTAAGGGGAAAGTTTAAATTTAGCTTGTATGAAATAGCATTTTTTTAGATAATCTGTCATTGAGATTTGAATAATACTATTTTCATTTTTTCGCACCCCTTTTAAGTCGATGTCATCAATTCTAATATAATCTTGATTGAATAATAGCCCATCTATCCCTTGAAATTCAATTGAATCAAATTCAATTTCAAGGCTCTCATCCTTATTCATAGTTTTCAAATAAGTAGATAAGCTTAGATTTGGTGAGTCCATGGTGCGCCGAACTTCACCAATATTTATAAAGAGCAAATTATTTAATCTATATACGTTGGCATTCTTACGAAGACAAATAGTATAACCTGTATTATTGATTAATCTTATACCAACCGGAATAGAGTCGTTTTCATTTGCTAAAATCCATTCTATTTTTAAACCATTGTTATTAAGTTCAGTTAGGTTCATACGCAGTGCTTTCGGATGCATGGCTGCAAGACTTATAGCTACCAATAAGGTACTAATCAACTTTGAATAAATGGACATTACCTGGGTGTTCATTTAGATACATATAATACGATTCAGACTGACGACTTTGGTAATCAGCACTTTGATAAGTTTGCTTCATATGTGTGCGTAGATACACTTCCTTTAGCTCATGATACAACACAGACTCTCTTTTTATATTAATAATTGACGGACCTAATTCGTTATTCACTGCTTTCATAGGTGTTCCAGGAACCATATACACTGAGCCATCATAGCCTTCTATAGGTTTTGTATATAGACTGTTATATTTACTTTCATCACCGCGCTCATAAGTTGAATAAGATTTAATGACAAATGATGGCAAGCCCTGTGGATTAGTTTCATTAGCACGCATATCTACTGTTTGTCCCTTGTACTTACTAACATCATCATAATAAACTTGCCATTCACCATCTTTTCCGACCTTATATTGAACACCTTGTAAATAGGATGTACTGTAAAAATAATTTTCATCCTTTCCATTTTCATCCTTTGCAATACTTAAATCATTTATAAGATTCAATCCTACATCTTGTCTTAAGGTTTTGTCAATGAACTTTTGCCTTTTACTTTCATTTTTGAACTTTTTTGACGAAAAATCAAGTGTGACTTCACCAGTTTCATCATTGATTTTTATAAAACCCCGATTTTTCTCTTTTGCTAAATTTTTAACATCTGTCTTTGCTTGTTTATCATCTTTAGGTACAAAGAATTTGTCGCCGTTAGGATCAATGAAAGCAATGGGATTATTTCCTAACACAGAATAATCAGATCTAACATTTTGTAAAATAGGATCCAAATTCCACCTCCTTCCAAGCCTAGAATCATACTGCCAGTATTCTGCTGTATAAGAATTCCCTAACCCATTGAGTTCATCATCCTTTTCCATACCATTAAACCCATAGCGGTAAGCATTAGCAGCGTTTGCCGATATGTATGCAGCAAGCGGTGCATCGCTAAGCTCTACCAACCTTACACTGTTTACATAAAACGTGAGGTTTCCTTGGGCTGTCGCATCGTCTCTATAAATTCTCAACCTTGTGCTGGTAGTGTTTGCTGTAAAGGTAATAACATGGGTGCCCAATGTGCCGCTTC
>JAGDZV010000029.1:0-3175 GCA_049115495.1 Bacteroidia bacterium
TGCAATTCCGAACCATATTCAAATATTTGGGTCTCACTTTCATTAGTACTTGAATCATTATTGCTAAAAGCCCATTCATATTTTTCTGCACCAGTACTGGTGTTTATAAATTCAGCATTAAAGCCAAAGCAGTCTGGTAAAACTGTGGTGTCAAAACTAGCTACGGGTTCTGCAACTCTTACTGTAATTTCACCTGTGTAAGTACACTTACTAAATATTCTTTGATAAGTATAAATTGTAGTAGTTGTAGGCTTTGCACTTGGGTTTGAAATTGTATCATTATTCAAACCAACTGCCGGGGTCCACAAGTGCTTTGCAGATGTTGTTGTATCAACAATGCCAAGTACTATTTCATCACCTGTGCAAATAACAGAGTCTGGAATAATTGTAACCCCTGTATCAAGAAAAGCAGTTACCGTTCTAGAAACAGTATCGCCACATTGTTCTTTAAATGCAAAAACTCTTATCTGATAAGTTCCGGGCCCAGGAAAAATTGACCTAACGGTATCACTAACATCTTCGAAGGCTTCATGTCCAAAATCCCATAAGATTCTATCATATTGGAGATTTTCATTGGCAAGCGCAATGTCAAATACATCACAATGGGGGTCATAGTCTGTTGAAAAATCGGCAATGGGATCATGAACGCCTACAAGAATGGTATCGCTAAAAGTACATTCTGGGTATACTTTTCTAAGTATGTAAACACTTGAGTCATTTGGAGTAATTGTTGGATTAGAAATTGTTGCATCACTTACTTCATTGGCCGGTATCCAGCGAAACTTGGCGAAACTGGTTGAATCTTTTAGGCCAATTTCAAGGGCTTGACCCAGACACAAGTTAGAGTCGGGCCCTGCAAACTCTGCTGTATCAGCAAATACATTCAAACTTCTCTCATATAGCCACTTACACCCTTTTGACGATACTCCGGTTAAACTCACCAAAAAATCAGAATTTTCTTTGTACGTGATTATGACCGAATCTTTTTGACTGACCGTATCTAAGACTCCCCTTCCAAAATTCCATGTAACATTTTTACAGTTAACACTATTATTGAAAAACTTCACGCTTTTGCCATCACAAGGCGCCGAATAAGCGGTTCTAAAACTTGGAGAAGGTTTATCAACTCGCAAGCTTATACTATCAGTCAATTCACAGTAAATCGACTTCTTTGTAAGGGAAATAATGCGATGCTTTTTTGGACTAAAATAACCACCACTTACAGTTGAATCATCGAATGTTTCAATGGGGCTCCAACGGTATTCTACACCACTCGCCTTTATCCTTTCACCGATCCAAATCGAATCACCGAAGCAAATTTCAGCATCTTCTCCAGCAAAGTCAAGTGTATCAAGCTTTATTGAATAGTCTTTGGTCAAACTGTCAGAACACGATTTATTTATACCAGCAATTAGCGTTACATCTATTTCTTTATCTTCATTGAATTCAAAATATGTTCTTACCCCTTTTTTAAACTTAAAACCATTGTTATGTCTAATTCTCCAAGTTATTGAATCTCCTTCTCCCGTTGAATTTAGCATAAATGCTCGCCCATGACATTCATCAATTGTATCTAACTTAAAACCAATTTCTGGTGGTCCAAAAAGAACGTTTACCGTATCTGTTCCCCAACAGTAACCAAAAGTTTGGGTCAAAACCAAACGCTCATTCTTAGTTGGTGATACAGTTGGATTTCTTCTTGTACTATCTGAGACCAAAAAACCTGGAGTCCAATTATATTTTGCATTTTTAGAGTACTTGGGTGGACCAATGGCCACTGCTTCTCCATTACATGATCGCACATCAGGTCCGGCAAAAGCTCCGGTATCAGGGTTTACATTTATGGTTTTGTAAAATGTATCTGAACAGGTGGGGTTTGAAGCCACCAATGTTATTACATAAGTACCCGTTTTAGGATATGTAAAAGTTGGATTCTCTTTGGTTGAAGTATCACTTTTAATATTATCAATCCCAAAATCCCAATTAAACGTTGTGGCACCTTTACTTAAATTTTCAAAACTTAAATCCAGATCGCATTCTTGTTCGGGTGTAAAAAAGGTTGAAATTAAATCAAAAGAACAGCCGACTACATTAAACTGATAATCCCTAATAACACTACTAAGAAGTTTTCCATTACGCCATTCTTTCACTACTATGCCCATACTATACTGTCCAAGACGCCTTGGAATTCCTCTAATAAAGCCTGTTACCGAATCAATTGATAGCCTTGGGTTTGATGTAATTAAATTATTTGAATCAAATGGTGCATAAAGTCTCACTGGATTATAAGGCGGCTTAGATGGATTTCTTGGCCTTGGATCATTAACCGTAGCACCATCAAAAGGTATAACTAAGTGATAACTCAGTGAGTCGCCATCAGGGTCTACAGCTTCGTGATTAAATCTAAAAGGTTTATGAAGGCATAAAAAATTAGGAGGAAGTCTTTTAAATTTTGGGCTGCTGTTATTTCCATAAATTTTTCGCTCTGGTATTTTAACGAAATAACTCGCTCCGGTACTGCCTGGGTTTGCAATGTTAACTATGGTTCTATTTCTGCAACATCTTTGAAAAACTAAAGTGTAACCTTCTGGAATGTCTGGTAGATTTAATTTGGTTTTAAATTCAAACTTTTGAACACAGATATTTGAAGGCGTATCCAAGCAATTGTAATTGAGCTTTTTAAGCAATTGATCTTTATGCTTTGAGACTTCAATGGTTCTTAAAAGTTTATTGTCTGAATTACGATAAATACCAATATTGGCCTTACCATCTTGCGCTATGGCAGCAGGATTTCCTGTTTGACAATCTATATAGAGATTGAGAAAAACCCTATAATCATCATTTTCTAAGTAGTTGTAATAAATCTCTCCACCTACAATATGGCTTCCAATTGAAGATGTAGAAACTAAAATGAATAATAAAGTAAATACCTTTTGAAACAAGCTAATAGAAATATTCCCGAAATATAACCTATCTCATAAGATGAATAGCACCTGTAAACTCTCTATTTAGAACTTTAATTATGTAATAGTAAACTCCATTATTTACTGGTACACCGTTTGCCGCATTTGTACCATCCCAACAAAGAACATTTCCTTCTTGCTTTATGGTAAACATTTCTTGACCCCATCTATTAAAAAATGTGACGTTGAAATTCTTACATTCAGATGGCAGT
>JAGDZV010000030.1:0-12811 GCA_049115495.1 Bacteroidia bacterium
CATACCGATTTGATATTAAAGGCGACACTTTTGGTATAACTCCAATGTTGGCCACACGCTATGTTGCGGGTACGCAGCTACAATATGATTTGATATTAAAAGCACACGTACACAACAGAGTATTTGTTACTGCGGGTTACCGTGGTGGTTATGCTGCTAGTTTTGGTGTGGGTGCTGTGCTCAACAACAACCTTACGCTAAGTTATACTTACGACCATATGGTAAATGATGCGGGTCCTTTTACTGGCGGTGGCAATGAGTTTACCCTTGGTTACCGTTTCTTTAAGGGTAAGGGCTTGCCTTCAACTCCTAATACACCTACAATGGTTGGCGGCAGTGGCTTATCTGAAGATGAAGTGAACCGAATCTTTGAGAGCAAAGTAGTTGATATGAGATCTAAAATGGACTCTCTTAATCAAGTGAACAAGGTTCAGGAAAAAGAGATAGAAGAACTGAGAGATCAAATCTCAAAACTATCGCCTACTGAAGTGAAGGAACTGAGCAAAAATGTAATGCCCAATAATGGCTACTTGCCTAATAACATTGAGTTTGACAATTCGAGTGCCAAGATCACGGCTGGTTCTACTGCTGAGCTTGATAAAATTGCCGCATACCTTATTGCCAACCCATCAGTAAACGTAACCATTGATGGATATACCGATAATACCGGTAACGGCGATGCCAATATAATTTTATCGAAAAAAAGAGCAGCTTCTGTTTATGACTATTTAGTGCAACGAGGCGTTGATGCAAAACAGCTCAACCATAATGGGTTTGGAAACACCAAACCTATTGCTGACAATGCTTCTGAAAATGGAAGATTGATCAACCGAAGAGTTGAAATCAAAGTGAAGTAAAAACAACCCCTAAACGTGCAATATAAAGCCCAATGAGTCATCATTGGGCTTTTTTGTTAGAACTCAATAATAGACTTTATCAATATTAATTTGTGCTCACATATAAAAAAACCAAAGATTCTCTAAAATCAAGAAATTTCTGATGGGTTACTAGAAACTCATGACCATGTAACATTTAATTGACCTTTGAGCACAGAAAGTGTTCCTTTTGGAACAAGACCCGCTGATTTAAGTTAATATTCATTTAATTGCCAATTAATAGCAATTGCAAAACTCTTTGATACGAATTAGTACTTTGGCATTCAGGCTTTTTACTTTTATTCTTTTAGCCTCATCAAATTATACATATGCAACTCAATCTGATTCTCTTAGTCTTATTGAATCCTATAAAAATTCAAAAAATGACTCAGATAAGGTTCTTGCTCTCGGTGCACTAGCCCGTTATTATGCGCCTTTTGATAATGAAAAGGCTCTTACAAACTACAAGTTGGCCATTGACATATGCGAAAAAAATCTTATAAACGAAAAACTTGAATTTTTCGAAAAAGAAAAAGGCGCTTTGCTTGCCAGTATTGGGGTTACGCACTACATGGTGGCCGATTACGCCAAAGCCATTAAGGCGGAGCTAGAAGCGGTAAGCATATTTAATAAATATAATGTAAAAGAGAAACTCGGAAGATGCTACGTAGTTATTGGGGCCATATATTCTCATCAAGATCAAACCAAACAGGCGCTAGAATATCAAAAAAAATCGTTTGAGCTAAGCAAACAACTAAGTGATTCAGCCGGAATTGCCCTAGCATTAAATAATATGGGTATCTCCTATTTTGATATTGATAGCAATGTGCTTGCAATCAGATGCTATAGAAAAGCTCTAAGAATTTATAGCGCTAATAAAAATAAGCGCGGCTTAGGGGTTGAGCTACTAAACATTGGGAGTGTACACAAAAAGCTCAAAAACCTTGATTCCGCCATCTTCTATTTTGAGAAAACCGTTGATATACGTACTGAAATAAATGACGAACAAGGATTAATATTTTCTTATGCCAGACTAGGACAGGCTTACCTAGATAAAAAGTTTTTAGACCCCGCGCTTTCTTGTGGAATTAAGAGCCTTCATCTGGCAGAAAAAAAACAATATCCACGCGGAATTAGAGATGCAAATGAACTGCTAGCCTTTGTTTATGAGAAAAAAGGAGATTATAAAGAGGCCTTTAAACACATAGGAGCTTTTCATGCAGCAAAAGACAGTATGAGCGATGCTGAAAGTATTAGCAAAGTAGCAAAAAGTGAATCGAAGTTTAAATTTAAGCAAGAAGCGCTGAAAGATAGCTTACAGTCGTTAGCAGAGCAAAACCAACTAAAAACCGAGCTTGAATTGCAAAAAGCTCAAACCGACACGCAAAACCAAAGGGTTAGATTTCTTGCCCTAGTAGTTGCTTTATTTATAATAGTTGTGATTCTCGTTATAATTCAAAATCGAAAATCCAAAAGACAAAATCAAATAATAGATAAACAGAAAAAACAGGTAGAAAAATCACTTATAGAATTAACAAAAAGAGATGATGAAAAAGATCTTTTGCTTAAGGAAATACACCACAGAGTAAAAAATAATCTTCAAGTAATTAGTAGCTTATTAGAACTTCAGTCTAAAAAAGTAAGCAATTCAGAAAGCGAAGTGTTTAAAGAAGGCCAAAGCCGCGTACGAGCCATGGCTTTAATACATGAAGAACTATATCAAAACGACAACCTTGCTGAAGTTGATTTTAAATCATATACAGCTAAATTGAGTAGGCAAATTCAATCGCTTTTCCCTAATACCGAAAAGGTGAAAATCAACATTTCGGGACCTATTCTAAAGCTTGATATTGACACCGCTATTCCCTTAGGGCTCATACTTAACGAACTAATAACCAATGCCTTCAAATACGCCTTGACCCAAAATGGTGCGCTTAATATCCAATTTTATCAAACAGAGAAGGGTAACTATACAGTAAAAGTGATAGACACAGGAAATGGTTTACCAGAAGATTTTAATATAAAGAAATCAAAGAGTCTTGGTTTGCGCTTGGTTAATAGATTAGCAAAGCAACTATATGGCAAAGCAAAGTATTCAAACCAAAATCACTCGACTTTTGAAATAAGTTTTAAGGACACCATTGAAAGAAAAAAAGTAGCATGACCCGCAAGATTTACTTTTTACTAATATTTATCTCAAGCTCTATTTTTAACCTAAATGGTCAAATTTTAGATTCACTTAGAAATGGATATAGGTCAAATGAAAATGATTCATTGAAAATGGATTATGCCTTTTCATTGGGCTATTATTTCTTTAAGAAAGGAATTTATGACTCTGCACTTTATTACAATATAAAAGCCGTAGAAGCTTGTAGAAACCAAAAATATATATCCCGCGAGCTTGAAGCGAACAGAGCCCGTTGTCAGATACTTTTTAAAGCTGGTAAAACGAATAGAGCATTAACCTTGATAGACTCGGTAATTGAAGAGAGTAAAATTAAAGAGTTTCACAAAGTCCAGATTGCTGCATCGGTAGATAAGGGTAATTATCTTTCAAGATTAGGCAACTCGTCAAAAGCATTAGAATCTTATCTTACAACAGAACATCTAGCAAAAGAATTTAACGACTCTAGCTATTTATCTACCGCTTATAACAACCTAAGTGTAGAATATCAATTGCTTGGCGAAGAAGAACTTTGTCTTGAATATTTAATGAAATCAATTGAAATTAGAGAAAAATTAAATAGTCCTTATTTAGGCACTTCTTATGCAAATCTTGCAAACTCATACAAAAGGCAAAACGAATACAACGAAGCTGTCAAATACTACAAAAAATCAATTGAATATTTTGAAGACCCTAAACTTGCGGATAATAAAATTGTGTGTCTTAGAAATTTGGGCGACACTTACGCTCAGCAACTAAGATTTAATAAAGCAAGAAAAACACTAAACGAAGCATTAGCATTAGCTGGAATTAATGACAACAGTAAAACCACCAATGCGATGTACTATTTCTTAATGTGTAACATATTGCAAAAACAAGGGCAATACGACTCTGTTTTACTATTCGGTAGTAAAGTAATGGAGATTATACCAACTAATGTAGCCCATGAAATTAGGTCGTCTAATTTGCTTAATATGGCAAACGCTAGCCTTAGCAAACATGAAGTAGTAGAAGCAGTTGAATATGCTGAAAATGCAAAAGACCTTGCCCTAGAAATCAACTCTCAAAAACAATTGAATAGAGTAGTTAAAGTTTTATTGAATGCACACGGCTTAGCAAAAAATACTGATAAAGTAATAGAATATGCCAAATTGCTAGAGTCAAGCCTAGACTCATTAAATCAGATAGAGCAAAACAAAAAGGTAATTGCATTGCAAACAAAATATGACGTAGAGAAAAAAGAACTTCAAATTGAAGTACTTAATAATGAAAAACAATTGGCAAAAGCCAACTTAGACAACGCTGAAAGGGAAAATCAATTAAAAAATTCAATGATCCTTTTAGTTTGCATAGTTGCCGCTTTACTTATTTTATTAGCCATTTATCTATTTCGACAAGTCAGCCAAAAAAAGAAAGCTAACTCCACACTATTTGCTCAAAAAGAAATTATTTCTAATCAAAATCAAGAAAAAGAACTGCTATTGAAAGAAATTCATCATAGGGTAAAGAATAACCTGCAGGTAATTAGCAGCCTTTTAGAATTACAGGCTAAAAAAGTGAGCGACTCTGAAAGCGAAGTGTTTAAAGAAGGGCAAAGCAGAGTTAGGGCAATGGCCTTAATTCACGAAGAGTTATATCAGAGTGAAGAGTTAGGTGAAGTTGACATTAAAGCCTATACGGCCAAATTAAGTCGCCAAATACAATCTCTATTTACTGGTAAAGAGAAAGTGACAATTGCCATTGATGGACCTGATATTATGCTCGACATTGACACTGCTATTCCATTAGGACTAATTTTAAATGAATTGGTGACCAATGCTTTTAAGTATGGCCTTTCAAATAATGGAAAGTTATTAATTTCATTCTTTCAGAAAACCGACGGTACTTACAGCCTAAAAGTGAAAGATAATGGTAAAGGAATACCTGAAAATTTCGAACTGAAAAGATCAAAAAGTCTCGGGCTCAGATTGGTTAATAGATTAAGTCGTCAACTTTATGGCAAAGCTGATTTTAAGAACGAAAAAGGTGCCACTTTTACTATCGACTTTAAGGACACTAAACAACGCAAAGCAGTTGCCTAATGAGATTTTTTATTCCAATTATTTTCATCTTTTCTTTTGTCGGCCAATCGCATGCAAAGAATCTGAATGCAGATTCTTTGAAAAACGTAATTCACGGCAATTTTCACGACACGGCCAAAGCTAAAGCATATAATGAATTAGGTATAGTTTTAAAAAGAAAAGGGTTAATCGACTCTTCTATGGTTGTTTATGACCAAGGCATAAACTTGGCGCATAAAATAAATGCTCAAAAAACGCTCGCCATATTGTACACCAACCAGGGTTTTGCGTTTTATGATAAACGAGAAATTGATACCTGCGAAGCGCTAATTAAAAAATCAATTGATATTTATAAGAGATTGAAAATAAATAAATAAATCTGCTATGCCTATTTTATTATTGGCACTTTTAGAACTAATAATCATGATTACGAAAAAGCGGAAGAATACTTTTTAGATGCTTTGCGCTACGGTGATTCAACAAAAAACTACGAAGGTGTTTTAGGTAGCATTTGCAATAACTTGGGGCTGGTGTATGGATACTTTGGGCAACGAGCAAAATCAATCGATTACAAGATTAAAGCCATCAATTATAAGAAAACTGCAAAAGCACAAAACCTGCCAAGCAGTATATTGCTACTTGGCAAAGATTATTTTGATATGGGTGACTACAAAAATGCTGAAATAGAGCTTTTAAAGGCACTTGAGCTGCTAAAAACAGATTCCAGCACTACCAAAATGTCTTGTTTACAAGAGCTAGCCAATTTGTATTTAGAAACAAAAGATGTTGAAAAAGCCTTAACCAACATAAACGAATTAGAACAATTAACTATAGCTCAAAAAGATAGTATTAATAGAGCCAGTGCAATGGGGCTTAAAGCACGATATTATACAGCAAAAAACGATTACGCTAATGCCAACAATCATTTTGAAGAAGCCATGGCCTACTTACCAAATTGGCAAAGTAAAAAGCCAAAGGCAAGTATATTGCTTCAGTATGCGCTAAGTTTAAACATTCAGGCCCAGCAGGATGAAGATATAATGCCTTCAAAAATTATTGAGTTGGCTCTAATGAGCTTTAAACTTAATAAGGAAATGGGCGTGGCAATCGAGCAATTAAAAGCACTTAATCTACTCAGAATAAATTATAAGAAAAGTGGCGACCCTTTTATTGCCTACGCCTATTCTGATAAATATATTAAACTAAAAGATTCTATAACAATAGCCGAAGAAAAGCTGATGGCTAATGACCTTAAATACAAATATGAAACCGATAAAAAGGAGCTTGAAATTGCCTTGTTAAATCAAGAAAATGAAATATCGGCTCAAGAGCTTGATAAGAGTGCAGAAAAAGCTAAATCGCAACAGATTATAATAGCGAGTATAGTGTCTGGCTTAATTATAACTCTTCTCTTACTTTTTTTGCTATTCAGACAAAGCGAAAAACGAAGGTCGGCAAATGCTGAACTTGAAAATAGAAACAAGACCATTAATCAACAAAACCAAGAAAGAGAATTATTACTAAAAGAAATTCACCATAGGGTAAAGAATAACCTGCAGGTAATTAGTAGCCTTTTAGAATTACAGGCTAAAAAAGTGAGCGACTCTGAAAGCGAAGTGTTTAAAGAAGGGCAAAGCAGAGTTAGGGCAATGGCCCTAATCCACGAAGAATTATATCAGAGTGAAGAGTTAGGTGAAGTTGATATTAAAGCCTACACGGCTAAATTAAGTCGCCAAATACAATCTTTATTTCCCGGTAAAGAGAAAGTGACAATTGCCATTGATGGACCTGATATTATGCTAGATATTGACACTGCTATACCATTAGGGCTAATTTTAAATGAATTGGTGACCAATGCATTTAAATATGCACTTGATTTAAACGGAAAGCTCAACATTTCATTTGCTGAAAACATAAAAGGGAACTATAAGGTTAATGTAACTGATACCGGTGCAGGATTACCTGTTGACTTTGACTTGAAAAGATCAAAAAGCCTAGGCTTAAGACTAGTAAACCGACTGGCTAAGCAGCTCTATGGAAAAGCCAATTATTCAAACAATGAAAAATCTACCTTTGAAATAAGCTTTAAAGACACTATTGAACGTAAAAAAGTAGCATAATGGCAAAAGTTAAAATATTAGTAGTTGAAGATGAGATAGTAATAGCAGACAATATCTGCGACTCACTTGATGAGTTGGGTTATGAAGTTTGCGAACCTGCCATTAACTATACTGAAGCCGTGGAGCTTTTAGAAGCTGAAAAGCCTGATATAGCAATTTTAGATATTCAACTAGCGGGCTCTAAAGACGGTATTGATCTGGCTTGGAAAATCAAAGAAGACTACAACATTCCATTTATTTTTCTAACTTCAAATGCTGACCCCAGAACCGTTGACCGAGCTAAAAAATTAACCCCACCCGCCTATTTAATTAAGCCTTTTGTAAAAGATGACCTTTATACTTCAATTGAATTAGCGCTTTATAATCATTACGGTAATAGTTTCTCAAAAAACGAAGAAGAAGAACCACAGGTAATTATTAAGGACGCCATTTTTGTGAAGAGTAAAAACTTGTTTTTAAAAGTAAAGTTTGAAAACATACTCATTATTAAAGCAGAGCATGTTTATGTAGAATTATACATGTCAAATGGAAAAACACATTTGATTAGAAACAGCATGAATGCCTTTTGCGAAAAGCTACCAGAATACTTTTTTAGAGTTCACCGGTCATACGCAATAAACATGCACCATTTAGAAGCCATAAATACCAGCTATGTAGTGATTGGCGATGGTGAAGTGCCAATAGGAAAAACCTACAGAGAAGAATTGATGAAAAGGGTTAGAATAGAGTGACCGGTAGGCAGTTAAAACCGCAATCTATCTTCTAACTTTAGCCTCTATAAAGCCATAGGCTAGTTTTAGCTGAATCACCAACGCCAATTCACCAGGTAATACACTCATTTACATTCACTTGAATACTTGTTGAGAAAATTATCACCTATCTCTAACGTAAACTTGACATTCAGAACATCATATTGTCGGTTCAGAACAAGACTTTTGCTAGGCATTTTTAAGTAATTTAATTCGAATCAAATTTTAAATCCGCCTCTATGCGTAGTTGGTACTCCTTACGTTCTTTGTTCATCTTACTAGCAGGCTGTCTTTTGTTCAGCTTGGCTAGTGCACAAACCCAAACCCACACCTCACCCGATAAGGCAGTGGTCATTAATTCATTTCCTTCATACCATAAGCTACTCAACTCAAGTAGTGGGGCTTCAGCATCAGGTATGGGTGGAACATGTTATACACTCCCATGTTGTTCAATTTGGGTTTATCGGGTAGACATTCCTACAGCGGGTTCAATAAGAATTGAAAACAGAAATTTCACCCCACTAGCAGGTTCGATTATTGCATATAAAGCAAACAAGAAAAATCCTACAAAATTTAGTGATTTGACTTATTTATCTCAAACTGGAAATTTTTGTGGGTTTAGAGACACAATGCAATTGGGTTGGGCATACAAATGGACACATGGAAACAGAACGGCTGCGCAAAATGCCAAAAGAACACCGGGTTGGACTGCCTTTAGAAACCCACCGAATAGCAGTGTACCTGACACCGTGGGCCCAGGATCCTACTATGTATTAGTTTGGAGTAAAAACAATCAAGCAAACTTAGGAACCGATACGGCCACCTTTGTTTTTAGGTTTAAACCTTATTGCGGGGGCACAACAGGTAGAACCTGCCCACCTATAGTCGACATAAATAGTAATGACAACTCAATTGGCCAAGGTAGTACAGTTTCAATATTAAATAACACTCTGCTTGATTCAGTAAGCATTTACGATTCAAGAACCATTACTTATTCTTTAGAAAACGCATCTGATAGTTTCTTCAAAACCAAAGGAAGCTCTCCGGTGAGTATCTCTGGTCCGGGAGCAGCATATTTTAGTATAGCAGCACAACCAGCAGATGATTCGTTAAGTACAGGAGATTCTACATCATTCCAAATAAAATACAGCCCGGTAAATATTGGTAGCGACACCGTTACTATCAAAATCGCCAATACCGAAAGTAATAATGACACCTTTAGCTTTATTATAATCGGTAATGCGCTTGATCTAAGGCCAATTGCATTTGCTCAAAAATTTGAAGGTACAACAGACGACAACTGGACTTATTCACCAAATCCGGCAAAATATGCAACTGAAACAGATTCAGTAATTGCTGGCTCTGAAGATATATGGGATATCATCCGTGAGTTTACCGGAGACATTGATGGCCCATTTGACGGACGTTACTTCTGGGGAACACAAGACTTGAGGAATAGTAATGGCGGTAGATCTTTCGCTCACCATCTTAACTTTGAAAATGTTTATGTTGGTAACCTAAGCGATGCCAAGGTAAAATTCAACTACTATTCTGATGGGTTTGATAGCAGTGATAGTCTATACTACGAAGTATTTCATGATGATGTTCGCCAAGGTAAAGTGTTTTTAGAAAAGAATTCAGATGCTTGGCTTACTGTTAGATTTGACATTCCGAATACGGTTGATAGTTTTAGATTTACATGGAGCCCTTATAATGATGGATCAAGTGACTATTCAGGCTTTGATGGCCTAGAAATTAGAGGAACTACTGGCCCTGTTATGGCTCCTGAAATCGCAGTACTCGGAAATGGAATTGAAATAAGCAGCGGAACAAGTGCAACTTCTTCTACCAATAATACTGATTATGGCTTAGTGAGTACCACTTCATCAGCCGTTTCAAAAACATTCTATATTAAAAATACAGGAAGCGCGCGACTTAATTTAGGCGGATCGCCAAAAGTGAGTTTAAGCGGTACGCATGCATCAGATTTTTCTGTAACCACACAACCTGCCGATACGGTAGGGGTAGGCGATTCAAGTGCATTTGTCATTCGCTTTTTGCCTTCTGCCTCGGGCACAAGGTATGCCACTGTTTCAATTACTAATGATGATGCAGATGAGAATCCCTATACTTTTAATCTTTCAGGTGGAATACCTGGGCCATCAGGTTTAGATGAAGATTTTTCTTCAACCATAATACCAACAGGCTGGACCCAAACAACTGTATCACCAAACGACTCCTGGCGTTTTGGTGGCGGACTTGATTTTGGTTCAACTGCAACTATACCAGATCCAGATAATAATCTGGGCGAATATGCACGCATGGATTTTTCAACTGATCCTGATACTACTTCATTAATAACACCTGAAGTAACCTTAAATCTGGCAGCTGATACAGTTTTTTCATTTTATTACATAACACAAACAACTTCAACTGCATTTACTCCTTATAATAGACTAATTGTAGATTATTGGAATGGAGCTAAGTGGATAAATATTACAGTAATTGATACATTGACAACCGTGGGCTGGGCAAAATATCAATATACACCTGCCAACTATGTTTATAATAATAATAAAGTAAAATTCAGGTTTGCAGCACAAGAAGGTGGCGCGGCCATTGGCGGAACTGGAACTACAACTTTCGATCAAGACATGGCAATTGATAATGTATATGTTGGCAGTGGCGTAATCGCAACTGGCCCGTCGGTTTCAACGGTTGCCGATAGCATGGTAAGTTGTAAAGGTGGCTCCGATGGTGGTGCAACAGCAACCGCAAGCGGCGGTACTGCGCCATATACATATTCATGGAGTAACGGTGACACCACTGCTTCAGCAGATTCACTATTAGCGGGTAAATATTACATCACTGTAAAAGATGCCAATAACGATTCAATTGTCGATTCAATAATAATAACAGAACCATTTGAATTAGTAGCGACAGCAAATGTGGATAGTAATGCAAGTTGCTTTGGTACATCTGATGGTGGTACAACCGTGAGCGCCATTGGGGGAACGGCACCATATACTTATTTATGGGCAAATAATTTAACTCAAGCTAGTATAACTGGTATTAAGAAAGGAAGATATGCGGTTACCGTAACGGATAAAAATGGATGTACGGATACTACCAGTTCGGTTATAACTGAGCCAATTGTACTAACTACTATTTTAGCTGTAGATAGCCATGCAGTGAAAGGTCCAAATTCTGGCGGAGCAACTGTACAAGTGAGTGGTGGTACAAGCCCTTATACTTACTTATGGAGTAACAATGCAACAACAGCAAATGCTATAGGTTTAGATCCTGGAGTTTACCGAGTAACCGTAACTGATAAAAATGGATGTACTAAACTCGATTCAGTAGAAATATATAGTAGGGCCGTAGTTACATTAAATACCAGCAGTAATGTGAGTTGTATTGGACTTTCTGACGGGCGTGCTAGCGCTTCTGTATCAGGCGGAACAGCTCCGTATAAATATCTATGGAGTACCGGGGATACGACTCTTTCAACAGACTCATTAAAAGCAGGCAGCTATGTGTTTAGGGTAATTGATGCCTTACTAGACACAATAAGCGACACTATTGTTATAACTCAGCCAGATACTTTCAAAGTGTCAATTTCGAGTTTTGCTAACCTATTGTGTAATAACGATAGCAGTGGAACAATACTGGCTACATCTGGTTTTGGCAGTGGTACATCGGGAAGTATTGAGAGTTTTGATAGTACTAGTTCCTTATCAGCAGGTTGGAGTTCATATAATGATATTTCAAGTTCATCTTCCAATGCATTTTGGAAAACGAGAGGCAGTCCCGGCTATTCTATGAACGGCACAAAAGATCATACCGGAAACTCAGGATCTTTTGCTTGGGTTGACGGCTCAACTCCTTACCCAGCTAAAGTGAGTTTAGAATCACCCAATATTGCAAATGTTTCTGATCTTACCTTTTGGATGAAGCGAAATACGTCAGGTCAAAATTTGACAAAACATAATGATTTCATCATGGATGTTTATGACGGAACAGCTTGGAATAATGACGTATTCACTCATGATACGATGACAGAAAATGGTGATTGGCAAAAATTCAGTGTGGATATTAGTCCTTATTTAAAATCCGATAGTTTTAAAGTTCGCTTTACTGTAAGTAAGGTAGGTCAGCCATTTAGTTTTTATGATGATATTGCCCTAGATGATATTGGAAGTGGATCTTCGGTAAACTATAATTGGACATTGGGAACAGATACTGTTAGTACAGTAGCATTACTTGACAATGCAAAAGCGGGTACCTATAAAGTAATCGCCACAAGTAGTGAAGGTTGCTCCGATACCATCACCCAAACAATTAGCGAACCATTAGTATTAGGATCGAGTATTCAAATAAAGCAAAATGTAAGTTGTTTTAATAAAAATGATGGAGAAGCATTTGTTGTTTTAAAAGGTGGTACAATGCCTTATACCTACAACTGGAACAATGCTTCTACCAACGATACCATTAGCGCTTTGGCCGCCGATACTTTTAGTCTAATTGCAACAGACGCAAATGGTTGCGTAGTAAATGATACGACAATTATTACCCAGCCCGACAGCCTTATAGCTATTGCAATGGTAGACACTAATGTAAGATGTAATGGTGCTGCCACAGGTGCCGCAAGTTTAAAAACTATAGGTGGCACAATGCCATATACTTACGCTTGGACCAACTCTGCAACAACAGATAGCCTTAAGGCCTTAGCCGCTGGTAATTACAAAGTAGCGGTTACCGATGCTAACGGTTGCTTAGATAGTAGTGAAATCACAATTATCGAACCAGCAGCATTAGTAGCCGGAACAATTGACGGTGATAC